>NC_022781.1:3355000-4555000 GCF_000496285.1 Bacillus toyonensis BCT-7112
ACCGACACAGGTAGGCGAGGAGAGAATCCTAAGGTGTGCGAGAGAACTCTGGTTAAGGAACTCGGCAAAATGACCCCGTAACTTCGGGAGAAGGGGTGCTTTCTTAACGGAAAGCCGCAGTGAATAGGCCCAAGCGACTGTTTAGCAAAAACACAGGTCTCTGCGAAGCCGTAAGGCGAAGTATAGGGGCTGACACCTGCCCGGTGCTGGAAGGTTAAGGAGAGGGGTTAGCGTAAGCGAAGCTCTGAACTGAAGCCCCAGTAAACGGCGGCCGTAACTATAACGGTCCTAAGGTAGCGAAATTCCTTGTCGGGTAAGTTCCGACCCGCACGAAAGGTGTAACGATTTGGGCACTGTCTCAACCAGAGACTCGGTGAAATTATAGTACCTGTGAAGATGCAGGTTACCCGCGACAGGACGGAAAGACCCCGTGGAGCTTTACTGTAGCCTGATATTGAATTTTGGTACAGTTTGTACAGGATAGGCGGGAGCCATTGAAACCGGAGCGCTAGCTTCGGTGGAGGCGCTGGTGGGATACCGCCCTGACTGTATTGAAATTCTAACCTACGGGTCTTATCGACCCGGGAGACAGTGTCAGGTGGGCAGTTTGACTGGGGCGGTCGCCTCCTAAAGTGTAACGGAGGCGCCCAAAGGTTCCCTCAGAATGGTTGGAAATCATTCGTAGAGTGCAAAGGCATAAGGGAGCTTGACTGCGAGACCTACAAGTCGAGCAGGGACGAAAGTCGGGCTTAGTGATCCGGTGGTTCCGCATGGAAGGGCCATCGCTCAACGGATAAAAGCTACCCCGGGGATAACAGGCTTATCTCCCCCAAGAGTCCACATCGACGGGGAGGTTTGGCACCTCGATGTCGGCTCATCGCATCCTGGGGCTGTAGTCGGTCCCAAGGGTTGGGCTGTTCGCCCATTAAAGCGGTACGCGAGCTGGGTTCAGAACGTCGTGAGACAGTTCGGTCCCTATCCGTCGTGGGCGTAGGAAATTTGAGAGGAGCTGTCCTTAGTACGAGAGGACCGGGATGGACGCACCGCTGGTGTACCAGTTGTTCTGCCAAGGGCATAGCTGGGTAGCTATGTGCGGAAGGGATAAGTGCTGAAAGCATCTAAGCATGAAGCCCCCCTCAAGATGAGATTTCCCATAGCGTAAGCTAGTAAGATCCCTGAAAGATGATCAGGTTGATAGGTTCGAGGTGGAAGCATGGTGACATGTGGAGCTGACGAATACTAATAGATCGAGGACTTAACCATATAATATGAAGCAATGTTATCTAGTTTTGAAAGAATATAAAAAACTTATTGACTTTAAAAGTTGAATAAGTTAAAATGATTCTTGTCTTAAATGAATATAGTCTGGTAATGATGGCAGAGAGGTCACACCCGTTCCCATACCGAACACGGAAGTTAAGCTCTCTAGCGCCGATGGTAGTTGGGACCTTGTCCCTGTGAGAGTAGGACGTTGCCAGGCAAATGGAGGATTAGCTCAGCTGGGAGAGCACCTGCCTTACAAGCAGGGGGTCGGCGGTTCGATCCCGTCATCCTCCACCATTTATGTCGGAGGGGTAGCGAAGTGGCTAAACGCGGCGGACTGTAAATCCGCTCCTTCGGGTTCGGCAGTTCGAATCTGCCCCCCTCCACCATTTCTTAATTATTGGGCTATAGCCAAGCGGTAAGGCAACGGACTTTGACTCCGTCATGCGCTGGTTCGAATCCAGCTAGCCCAGCCATTAAGAGCCATTAGCTCAGTTGGTAGAGCATCTGACTTTTAATCAGAGGGTCGAAGGTTCGAATCCTTCATGGCTCACCATTTTCAATAAAATATGCGGGTGTGGCGGAATTGGCAGACGCACTAGACTTAGGATCTAGCGCCTTTGGCGTGGGGGTTCGACTCCCTTCACCCGCACTTTTAATAAAATATCTCATAACATGTCTTGCGGAAGTAGTTCAGTGGTAGAATACAACCTTGCCAAGGTTGGGGTCGCGGGTTCGAATCCCGTCTTCCGCTCCAATTTTCAATATGACATGCCGGGGTGGCGGAACAGGCAGACGCACAGGACTTAAAATCCTGCGGTGGGTGACCACCGTGCGGGTTCGACCCCCGCCCTCGGCACCATATGCGCCCGTAGCTCAATTGGATAGAGCGTTTGACTACGGATCAAGAGGTTAGGGGTTCGACTCCTCTCGGGCGCGCTTTTATTAACGGGAAGTGGCTCAGCTTGGTAGAGCACCTGGTTTGGGACCAGGGGGTCGCAGGTTCAAATCCTGTCTTCCCGATTTTCCCAAAAACATGGGGCCTTAGCTCAGCTGGGAGAGCGCCTGCCTTGCACGCAGGAGGTCAGCGGTTCGATCCCGCTAGGCTCCACTTTATTTATTATATGTCTCGGAGGTATACCCAAGTTCGGCTGAAGGGATCGGTCTTGAAAACCGACAGGCGGTGAGAATCGCGCGGGGGTTCGAATCCCTCTACCTCCTCCATTTTCTTTTGAAATGGTTTAGCTACATATAATAATAAAATATTTATTTTCCTTCATGGAGGTATACCCAAGTTCGGCTGAAGGGATCGGTCTTGAAAACCGACAGGCGGCGAGAGTCGCGCGGGGGTTCGAATCCCTCTACCTCCTCCATTTTTAAAATATTATATTGTCGCGGGGTGGAGCAGTACGGTAGCTCGTCGGGCTCATAACCCGAAGGTCGCAGGTTCAAATCCTGTCCCCGCAACCAAATGGTCCCGTGGTGTAGTGGTTAACATGCCTGCCTGTCACGCAGGAGATCGCCGGTTCGACCCCGGTCGGGACCGCCATTTATGTTGGCTCGGTAGCTCAGTCGGTAGAGCAGAGGACTGAAAATCCTCGTGTCGGCGGTTCGATTCCGTCCCGAGCCACCATTTTTTTTATGCCGGCTTAGCTCAATTGGTAGAGCAACTGACTTGTAATCAGTAGGTTGGGGGTTCAAGTCCTCTAGCCGGCATCATTTAGGGGCATAGTTTAAAGGTAGAACTGAGGTCTCCAAAACCTCCAGTGTGGGTTCGATTCCTACTGCCCCTGTAAAGTATATGGGCCTATAGCTCAGCTGGTTAGAGCGCACGCCTGATAAGCGTGAGGTCGATGGTTCGAGTCCATTTAGGCCCACCATATATTTATTCCGCAGTAGCTCAGTGGTAGAGCTATCGGCTGTTAACCGATCGGTCGTAGGTTCGAGTCCTACCTGCGGAGCCATGGCCCGTTGGTCAAGTGGTTAAGACACCGCCCTTTCACGGCGGTAACACGGGTTCGAATCCCGTACGGGTCATAAAGAAAGAGTCAGCAATATGCTGGCTCTTTTTTATTGTGTATAATCCTCTTTTTTATCATCTTATTTTCCTCAAATAAATAAAGGGATTTAGGAAAAACTATGGTATGTATTAAAAGGAGGAGATAAAAAATGACGCAAGTTAGAGACTTTATGAGTACTCATATTGTACATTGTACACCGTTAGATAATGTATATGAGGCTGCTGTAAAAATGAAGGAAGAATCAGTTGGATTGATTCCTGTTCTTGAAAATGAACAAGTCGTTGGGCTTGTTACTGATCGAGATTTAGTTGTTCGAGGGATTGCTGAAAAACATCCTGGGTCTAATAAAATTACAAATGTAATGACGACAAACATTGTTTCGGTTTCTCCAGATGATTCTATTGAAAAAGCTACAGAATTAATGGCACAGTATCAAATTAGACGATTGCCAGTAGTTGAGGGCGGTCAACTTGTCGGGATGCTAGCATTAGGTGATTTAGCTATAAGAGAAGCGGCAGATGATCAAGCTGGGTTCGCTTTAAGTGAAATCTCGGAACGTACGGAATAAAGTTAAACTTTAATTAGTGAAAGTGTTATTGTCCACAAATAGTGGGATAAATGATGGATAAAAATCAGATACATTATTCTAGTATATGTGGATTAAACTAATATATTAGCGTGATGTATCTGAGACATTATATAATAAGTACATAGTTAAGGTTTTCGACAGTTTATTTAAATTTTTCATTCCTAATTTTAAATAAGAGAAAAAGTGATATACTGATAGATATAAGTATTATGATAGGTTTTGAATATAACAATATTTATTTTTAGTGTTGTAATAATCAATTAATATTTCCTACGTAGATAAAGTGAAACTTTAATTATTGGGGGGGTTGTCCATCCTCCAACGATTATTCGTTGAACCAATCGGGCTTTTACGGGCAGTTTTATTTCCCACCTAACTTCCTCGCATTCACTGGATTTTGAGGTGGGCGTCTTACTGCCCGGCAAATAGCGGGATAAAAAGGGAAGGGGAATTATATGAGGGCTGTACAGGGCGATCCAAATTGGAATTTGGTTACAGATACATATATAGAACCAAATAATTTTGCTGAATTATTATCTTTACTTGTACCTTGTCACCCAAAAGGTGAAGGAAAAGAGCGAACTATATTAGCATGGAAAGAAAAAGAATTTTATAAAGAAGAAAATTTAGCAGCAGTTATCGTTTATGGAATGAATAGAGTAAAGAATTTACCACAGTTTCATAAAGATGAAATTCCAACCTTAGTACGTATTCTTCGTTTATGTCAAGAGATTGGTTGGTATGAAGAGGCAAATACTTTTATGGTAACACAAGGGCTAGCTGAATTTGTCCAAACTTCATTGGAATATGAAACATGGGATCTTTTGACACAAGCAGTTGCTTTAAACTATTTAGTTATTAAATATCGTGTCGGGGAATTAACAGATGGGGATGTAGAAATTTGGGATAGAGTTAAATTTAATGAGAAATGTATAACAAATTGTAAACATCTATTATCTCAAAAAGAAATATTAGAGTTTACATTCTTCTATATGTGTAAGAGGGCTAAAGCACAGTCAAAAGAGCAGCTGAATAGTGATATGATGAGTCTAGCGATGTATTGTAATACTTTTGTGTATGATTTATATAGACATGACTTGTTGCGAAAGTATCGTAAGTGTACAGATTTTCTATCATATTATGGACCTAGTCAAGTAGTTTTAGCTTGTCAAAGAGCTGTACTTTCTCAAATTTCAGATCGATTAGATCCACTAAAGACAACTCATGTAGATGATTATTTATATGTGATGAAAGAAATGATGGAACATATGACAATAGGTATAATGGATCGATATAACCATTTTATCGGAAAGTTATTATCATACGTGCCATTTTTCGAAATGATTCAAGTTCCACAGCATGCATATTATTGTGAAGAATTACTGTATATTTGTAAGGGCATTGAATATAAAGAGGAAATACTACGCAATTATATATTTATACAATTACATGATTGTTTACCATCATTCTTTAAACTATTTCTTAAAAATAAGCGTTATGCGACGATTCATGATATTCTTTTCTATTGGTGTGACGATGAACAAAGAATGGGTTTAGAGAAAAAATATAATCTTAGTTTTATTTATGAAAAATATGCTTGTGGCTAAACAGTATTTTACATATGAAAAATTAATATAAATTAAAAAGGATCTCAATGTTATGTGAGATCCTTTTTTGTTAGTAAAACAAGGAGAAAGTGATTAAGATGAGAAATAGCATTCCATATAGGAGAAGTTGTGCAGTATAACTTCCTTGTATACCAAAAAAAGTATTTAGTTTTCCGTATAAATTCAATATATATTTCATTGTGTTATCTTTGAAAGATTGGTACACAGTGTCTCCTCTTTCTAAGCTTCTTGTTCATGTTTTTTATTATTAGGGACATTAATGTATCTAGCTATGAATAATAAAACAGCCATAAAGAATACGGGAATTATAGTAGATAAATAAAAGCCATTACTAATAACATTTGTTATAAGGGCACTTAATAGAAAAATAGCATTATAAACATGGGCAACTTTTTGCTTTAGTCGCACTTGAAATGACTCCATCATAATTTCTAGAGCAACAAAAGCAATGATAATAGATAAAAATACAGTGTTTGTATTGTAAATTATTAAACAACAGATTAAACCTAAAAAGGCTAAGTATTCAATGAAGAGAGGTATATTGCGTGGCATACAATTTACCTAACTAAATACGGCAGTGGATTTACTGCATTTGTTTTTTCAAAATTCCATTCTCCATTATGTAATTCGAAATGGAGGTGTTGTCCGTATGAATGACCTGTGTTACCCATATGACCTAGTAATTGTCCAGTTTGTATTTGATCACCAGCTTGTACAGTGCGATCTTTCATATGAGCATAAACTGTTGTATATAATTTCCCGTTTATTTGATGGGCGATGAACACTACATTGCCATAACTAGCTGAATAATATGATTTAATAACTTTACCTGCAGCGGCAGCTTGAATGGAGACGTTACCTTGTGCTGCAATATCTATTCCATAATGCATTTGTTCCCAGCGTATATCAAAGGTTGAGCTGATTTTTCCTTGAGTAGGGAATTTGAAAACTGCTGGAATAGCTGAAGATTGAGCTGTTTGAGCTTGTGATTGCTGTTGATTTTGTACCACATAGTGTTTGGCCACATACCCGTATCCTGTGCCAAAACGAATTTTATACCAAGTTCCTACTGTTTCTACTACTTGTATCTGTGTACCGTTTTGTAAAGAACCAAGTAGAGTACCATTTGTGCTAGCATTGCTACGTACATTTAATTTAGGTGTTGCAACAGTATATTTCGTATCATTTTGAACTGTGATTCCTTTTACTAAGGGCTGCGAACCATTAGATACGAATGCTTTTTGTACATAACCTGTTTGACCGTTATGTGAAATTTTATACCATTCGCCTTGTTCTCCTTGAATAGTCACGAACTTACCATTTGGTAATACATCTAAAATGGAAGATTCTAAATTAGGTTCAGAGCGAACGTTCAATGCATTAGCATTGACGATGTATTGATTAGTAGATTGAAGTTTGTTTTTTTGCAGAATAGCATCTTTTTGTACATAGCCTACTTTATTATTAACAGATACTTTATACCAATCCTTCGTTGTTTTAAGTATGTTAACTTTCGTATTAAAGCGAATTGTATCAAGGGATGTGCTATTTGTATTATCTTCTTTATGTAAGGCTACTTGATCGACTTTGACATATCCAGTTTTGACATTAGATAATTGTTCAGCGTTTGCTTTTTGTACATTTGTTTCGCCCATAGAAGGAAGTAATGAGGCGATTGCGACAGTAGTTGCTGTTAGAGCTGTAGCTTTCATATTCATATAATAGAGACCTCCTCTAGTTGTATAGTTAGTTGTAATTTTATTATAGTATAAAGATATAATATAGTGGGTGTATTCACATAAATGTAATATGAAATCAATATAAAAATAAATTTTTTCAGGATAATGATTCCTTTTTGTGGAATTAATTGGTATTTTATTTTACGAAATAGAATAATAATTATTATATAACTCTGTAATTTCGTTGACAATTGAGAAAATTAAAACAGTTGATGATGTCTTATTAGGGTGTTATACTGACAGTGATAATTTTATAGTTTGCTAGGAGAGCTGGTGTTGCCAGCTGAGAGTAAGACCTTAAGTCTTTGATCCTTTTCATTACCTGATCTAGATTATGCTAGCGTAGGGAAGCAATTCGGACACTAATGATGAGTCCCCGTTTCTTTGCGTATAGAAACGGGGCTTTTTTATTTGAAAATTTTATATTGAAACCACTAGGGGTGCTTTTCGTGCTGAGAGAGGAATAATCCTTAACCCTTACAACACCTGATCTAGGTAATACTAGCGAAGGGAAGTGGAACAACGAATAAACTATAATTTTATTTGTTGTAACCACTTCTGATTATAGAAGTGGTTTTTTATTTAGATACATATATTGAAGGGGGAAATAGAAATGAAATTTTGTAATAGATTGTTAGAAACTGTACAACCAGTTTGGGAGATGAGTCATAATCATCCATTTGTAGTAGGGATGGGGGATGGCACGTTAGAAAAAGATAAGTTTCAGTATTACATTATTCAAGATTATTTATATTTGTTAGATTATGCAAAGCTATATGCCATCGGTGTTGTAAAGGCAACGAATCCACAAGTAATGGGAAAATTTGCTGAACAAATTGATGGAATATTAAATGGAGAAATGACGATCCATAAACAGTATGCAAAAAGGCTTGGAATTTCTATAGAGGAGATAGAATCAGCAAAACCATCTGCTAAAAATTTAGCTTATACAAATTACATGATGTCTGTATCTCAAAATGGCACACTTGCGGAATTAATAGCAGCACTTCTTCCATGTATGTGGAGTTATTGGGAAATTGGAAAGCGTTTAAATGATATTCCTGGAGCGAGAGATCATGAGTTCTTTGGTGAGTGGATTCAAGGATATAGTTCTGAAGAATACGGTAACCTTTGTATTTGGTTAATAGATTTATTAGATGAAATGGCAATTGGAAAGTCAGAGCGAGAGCTAGAAAGATTAGAGGAGATTTTCTTATATTCCAGTCGATTTGAATATTTATTCTGGGATATGTCCTATCGTAAGGAGATGTGGGGATTTGAGGAGCAAGAACATACTACAGTTTCATAATGTTTCTTTTCATTATGATGAGAAGCCAATCATCGATGAATTAAATACTTCTATACAAGAGAAAGAGTTTGTAAGCATTATTGGGCCAAGTGGCTGCGGGAAAAGTACTCTATTTCGCCTTATTACAGGCTTAGAAGAAGTTAGTACTGGACGGATAGAGCTGACAGAAACAAAAAGTCATCCTGTAGGGTATATGCCTCAAAAAGATATGCTCCTGCCGTGGAGAACAATTATTGAGAATGCTGCTTTGCCACTAGAATGTCAGGGTGTACAGAAGAAAGAAGCACAAGTAAAGGCAAAGGAACTGTTACATAAATTTGGTTTACAAGGATACGAGGGAAAATACCCGAAAGATTTATCTGGCGGTATGAGGCAGCGCGTATCTTTTATCCGAACATTATTAACAGGCGGAGAGATATTATTGCTAGATGAACCGTTTAGCGCATTGGACGCTTTAACGAAGGCATCTTTGCAAGAATGGTTGTTTGAACAATGGAAAGAGTGGGAAAAAACAATTTTATTTATCACTCATGATGTGGAAGAAGCGTTGTTTCTTTCGAATCGAATTTTAGTGGTGGAACAGCAGCCGATAACTACTTTGACTGAACGGATTGTGCCGCTTGATCATAACAGAACACGAAAAGATTTATATAAACCGGATGTGTTAGCGCTGAAAGATGAGCTTCTTAGTATGTTACAAAGGCAGGTACTCGTATGATGAACCGATTGAAAGAATTAGTTCCTGCCATTACACTTTCTAGCATTTTACTCGTTATGTGGGAAATAGGAGCAAGAATTGTAGATGAAATGTACATTTTACCGTCACCGTCAGCAATTGTAATGAAGATATGGGAACTAAAAGACATATTATTTACGGTTCATTTACCGGCAACGTTATACGTCGTTTTAATAGGTGTTGTTATTTCTATCGTATTAGGTGTAGGGCTAGCGATGTTAATGAATGCGAGTACATGGATGGAAAGGGCATTTTATCCATTATTAGTTGCCTCACAAACGATTCCTATTACAGCGCTTGCTCCGCTTTTCGTTTTATGGTTTGGATATACCCTCTGGAGTAAGGTTGTTGTTACAGTTTTAATTACGTTTTTCCCTATTGCGGTCAATACGTATGACGGACTGCGTAGTACGAAAAAAGAATGGGAGGAGCTCTTAGTTACATATGGAGCAACGAAGAAAGATGTTTTTCTTAAGTTAAAGTTACCGTCTGCTCTTCCTTATTTTTTTTCAGCTTTAAAAATTGCAGTTCCGCTTAGTGTAATTGGGGCAGCAATCGGTGAATGGCTCGGTGCACAAGCTGGGCTTGGTTATTTCAGTAAGAGAATGATGACACAGTTAGATGGAGCTGGTGTATTTGCACCCATTGTATTGTTATCATTATTAGCTATTTTCTTCGTCATACTTATTTCCATATTAGAAAAGAAATTCATTAGTTGGAGGAAGCATTCATGAAATTTTTAAAACGCATCTTTGTGTTTACATTATTAGTTGCAATGATTGCAGGATGTTCGAGTAATTCAGCATCAGATAAAAGTAAAAAAGAGAAAGAAATAACGGTTATGCTCGATTGGTACCCAAATGCGGTACATAGCTTTATTTATGCAGCAATTGAAAAAGGCTACTTTAAAGAAGAAGGAATAAAGGTAAATATAAAATTCCCTTCTAATCCAACTGATCCATTAACTTTAGCTGCAGCAGGGAAAGTGACAGTTGGTTTGTATTATCAGCCAGATGTTGTTATGGCCAGAGCAAATGAACAAATTCCAGTGAAATCAATTGGAGCTGTCGTACGTTCACCGTTAAATCATGTCGTATCGCTGAAATCAGCAGGTATTCAATTACCGAAAGATTTAGAAGGAAAAACAGTAGGATATTCTGGAACTCCTTTAAGTGAAGCATATTTAAAAACAATGATAAAAGAAGCTGGTGGTAATCCTGATACGGTGAAAGTAGTTGATGTTGGCTTTGATTTAGTACCAGCGTTAATTACGAAAAAAGTGGATGCTGTAACAGGAGCATACATTAACCATGAAGTACCTGTTATGCGTCATGAAGGCCATGAACCAGCGTACTTTAATCCAGCAGAATATGGTGTGCCGAATTATCATGAACTTGTTTTCGTAACAGGTGATAAAACGTTGAAAAAAGATAAAGAAGCATTGCAAGCCTTTTTACGTGGGGCAAAAAAAGGGTATGACTTTATGAAGAAAAGCCCTGATGAAGCATTAAATATTTTATTAGATCATCAAGAAAAAGAAAACTTCCCGCTTGTACCAGAAGTTGAAAAAGAAAGCATGAAAATTTTATTAGAGAAGATGGAAACGAAAGATGAGCCATTTTTATCAGATTCAAAAGAGTCATGGGAGAAACAAAACAAATGGTTGAAAGACAAAGGAATGACGAAAGAAATTGTTCCTGCCGATGAATTATTCGAAAACATTTTAAAGTAGGCGAATGAATATGAAAAATGAGCTCCATGTAATCTCAAATGGCCATATGCCATTCGAAGAGTTAGTGAATGTAGCGATGCAAATTGAGAGTGAGATTGATTATTTGCATATTCGTGAGCGTGAGAAAAGTACGAAGGAATTATATAAAGGGGTGGAAAGTCTTTTGAAAAAAGGCTTTCCAGCATCTAAGCTTGTTATAAATGATCGAATTGATATCGCCATTTTATTAAACATTCCGCGTGTTCAACTAGGATACCGAAGCGCAGATGTAAGGTTAGTGAAAGAAAAGTTTTCTTATTTGCATGTCGGTTATTCAGTACACTCGTTAGAGGAAGCGATAGTAGCATTTAAAAATGGAGCGGATTCACTCGTTTATGGTCATGTATTTCCGACAGATTGTAAAAAAGGTGTGCCAGCGAGAGGACTTGAAGAAATTTCAGACATTGCAAGCTGTTTATCTATACCGATTACAGCGATTGGAGGAATTACCCCAGAAAACACAGTAGATGTTCTTACTAACGGTGTAAGCGGTATAGCAGTTATGTCCGGAATTGTAAGTAGTAGTAACCCATATAGCAAAGCGAAATCTTATAAGGAATCAATAAGAAAGTGGGCGGAAAAACATGTGTGAGAAGTATGATGTAGCGATTATTGGCGGTGGTGTAATTGGTAGCTCAGTTGCACATTTTCTAGCAGAAAGAGGACATAAAGTAGCAATTATAGAGAAGCAAAAAATTGCATCAGAAGCTTCTAAAGTAGCTGCTGGCCTGCTTGGTGTTCAAGCAGAATGGGATGCGTATGACCCGCTATTTGAACTTGCTAGAGAAAGCCGAGCTATATTTCCACAACTTGCAACAGTTTTACGTGAAAAGACGGGTATTGATATTGGATATGAGGAGAAAGGGATATATCGTATTGCACAAAACGAAGATGAGAAGGAAAGAATTCTTCACATTATGGATTGGCAACAGAAAACAGGTGAAGATTCATATTTTCTAACGGGAGACCATTTACGGGAAAAAGAGCCATTTCTATCCGAATCCATTATAGGAGCGGTATATTATCCGAAAGATGGTCACGTTATTGCACCAGAGCTTACGAAAGCATTCGCGCATTCTGCATCAATTTCCGGTGCGGATATATATGAACAGACAGAAGTGTTTGATATTCGTATTGAAAATAATAAAGTGACTGGTATTGTTACGAGCGAAGGTATAATCACATGCGAAAAAGTGGTGATTGCCGGTGGCTCATGGAGCACGAAGTTACTAGGTCATTTTCACCGCGAATGGGGTACATATCCAGTTAAAGGAGAAGTAGTAGCGGTAAGAAGTAGAAAACCACTTTTAAAGGCACCTATTTTCCAAGAAAGATTTTATATTGCTCCAAAGCGCGGCGGACGTTACGTAATTGGAGCAACGATGAAGCCGCATACGTTTAATAAAACTGTACAACCGGAAAGCATTACTTCTATATTAGAGCGTGCTTATACAATATTGCCAGCTTTAAAAGAAGCAGAGTGGGAAAGCGCATGGGCAGGATTAAGACCACAATCGAATCACGAAGCTCCTTATATGGGAGAACATGAAGAAATAAAAGGTTTATATGCTTGTACGGGCCATTATCGAAACGGCATTTTATTAAGCCCTGTTTCTGGTCAATATATGGCGGATTTAATAGAAGGAAAGCAGGAGAATCACTTGCTAGATTCATTGCTTTCTAAAACGGTTTAGAAAGGGGATGGAAGTTTGAATTTAAAAATTAATGGTAACCAAATTGAAGTACCAGAGAGTGTAAAAACAGTAGCTGAGTTACTTACACATTTAGAGTTAGATAACAGAATTGTTGTAGTAGAGCGTAATAAAGATATTTTACAAAAAGATGATCATACAGATACATCTGTTTTTGATGGAGACCAAATTGAGATTGTAACTTTCGTAGGAGGCGGTTGATTATGTTAAACATTGGACCATTGTCATTTCAGTCTAGACTTTTATTAGGAACAGGGAAATTCCCTGATTTTGACGTACAGCAAAAAGCAATTGACGCTTCTGAAGCTGAAATTTTAACGTTTGCAGTACGTCGTATGGATATATTTGATGCAAAGCAACTTAATTTATTAGAGAAGCTTGATGTGAAAAAATATACGTTATTACCAAATACAGCTGGAGCAAAAAATGCTGAAGAAGCTGTTCGTATTGCAAAATTAGCAAAAGCTTCAGGGCTTTGTGACATGATCAAAGTTGAAGTTATTGGTGATGATAGAACGTTGTTACCTGATCCAGTAGAAACGTTAAAGGCATCTGAAATGTTACTAGAAGAAGGGTTTATCGTACTTCCGTACACATCTGATGATGTTGTATTAGCACGTAAATTACAAGAACTAGGTGTGCATGCAATTATGCCAGGAGCATCACCAATCGGTTCAGGGCTTGGTATTGTAAATCCGTTAAATTTAAGCTTCATTATTGAACAAGCGACAGTACCGGTTATCGTTGATGCAGGTATTGGTAGCCCAGCTGATGCAGCGTTTGCGATGGAATTAGGAGCAGATGGTGTGTTATTAAATACGGCTGTATCAGGAGCAAAAGATCCTATTAAGATGGCATACGCAATGAAGTTAGGTATTGAGGCAGGTCGCATAGGCTTTGAAGCGGGGCGTATTGCACGTAAACGTTGTGCAACTGCAAGCAGTCCTTTAGAAGGAATGAGTGTAGTTGAATAATCGATATTCTCGCCAAGAACTATTTTCTCCAATTGGGGAAGAAGGACAGCAAAAGATAAGAGAAAAGCATGTGCTTATTATCGGCGCAGGCGCACTTGGTAGTGCAAATGCAGAAATGTTTGTAAGAGCTGGTGTTGGGAAGATAACAATTGTTGACCGTGATTATGTCGATTGGAGTAATTTACAAAGACAACAATTGTATGCAGAGAGCGACGTGAAAAATAATCTTCCGAAGGCTATAGCGGCTAAAAAGCGTTTAGAAGAGATTAATAGTGATGTAACAATAGAGGCCCTCGTTCAAGATGTAACAGCTGAGGAGCTAGAAGAACTTGTTACAAACGTTGATGTAATGATTGATGCGACTGATAATTTTGAAACACGTTTTATTGTGAATGATATAGCACAAAAATATTCTATTCCATGGATTTATGGTGCATGTGTAGGCAGTTACGGTCTTTCTTACACAATTCTTCCTAGTAAAACACCATGTTTATCATGTTTATTACAATCGATTCCGCTTGGCGGGGCGACATGTGATACAGCGGGTATTATATCACCTGCTGTATCTCTTGTCGTTTCTCATCAAGTAACAGAAGCTCTTAAACTGTTAGTAGAAGATTATAAATCACTTCGAGATGGACTTGTATCGTTTGATATGTGGAAGAATGAGTATTCATGTATGAATGTGCAAAAACTTCGCAAACATAATTGTCCTTCGTGCGGAGAGAATGCATTATATCCGTATTTAAATAAAGAGAATACATCGAAAACAGCAGTTTTATGCGGGAGAAATACAGTTCAAATTAGACCACCTCATAAAGAAGAAATGGATTTTGAACAATATAAACAGCTACTAGAAGGCCGTGTGAATGATTTAAATGTAAATCCATATTTACTATCTTTCTCTGTTGAAGAAAAGAGGTTAGTTGCCTTCAAAGATGGCCGTGTACTTGTACATGGAACGAAAGATATAAGCGAAGCAAAGACGATTTATCATCGCTATTTTGGATAGAAAAGGATGAGTGAGATGGAAGTGAATAAAGCTTTAACAATTGCAGGATCTGATAGCGGCGGTGGTGCTGGTATTCAAGCGGATTTAAAAACATTCCAAGAGCTTGGTGTGTATGGGATGACGGCAATTACGGCAATTACTGCTCAAAATACGCTTGGCGTTCAAGGGGTATATCCTGTTCCATTAGAAGGTATTACGGAACAGCTGAATTCAATTGGTACGGATTTAACACCAGATGCAGTGAAACTAGGAATGTTATTTAGTAGTGAAATTATTCAAATTGTGGCAGAACAGATTAAGAAATTTGGTTGGAATAATATTGTGCTAGATCCTGTTATGATTGCAAAGGGCGGAGCATCATTATTACAGCAAGAAGCAGTTCAAGCATTAAAGGAATATTTATTACCAGTAGCAACAGTTATTACACCGAATGTTCCAGAAGCTGAAGTGTTAACTGGGATGGAGATTCATAATATAGAAGATAGTAAGAAAGCTGCGAAAGTATTGCACGAATTAGGTGCTAAATATGTGCTTATGAAGGGCGGACATGCGGAATATCAAGGTAATGAAGTAATTGATTTACTCTTTGATGGAGAAGAGTTTATTGAATTTAGAAGTGAACGAATTCCTTCGAAACAAACGCACGGAAGTGGCTGTACATTTGCTTCAGCAGTTACAGCTGGACTTGCGAAAGGATACTCAATGGACGAAGCAGTTCAAGAGGCAAAACGATTTATTAGTATAGCAATTGAAGAGCCATTGAATATTGGTAGTGGTCATGGACCAACGAATCATTTTGCGTATAAATTGAATAAAGCATAAGCATGAAGAATGAAAAGGCCAGTTTTACAACTGGCTTTTTTTGTTTACTTTTTCAAAATACAAGAGTAATATATCAGCCAGAATACATTTTTTGTAATACGCTGAGTCCAAATATATGGAGCGGAGGAACCAATTTTGTGCATCGTCACTTGGGGTGAATCTTTCAGTTTTGAAAGTAGGGCTACTCTCAAAGCCCGAATCCGACAGCTAACTTCGTAAGCGTTTTGAGAGAGGACGGTGCCATGATGGATACATCACTTCATCGATCCGATTAGTATAGGGGAATATCAATCTACGTTTGAATTCTTTTATGCTAAGGAGGATGAGGTACATGGAACTAACACTTATTTGTGTTGGAGAAAAAAACAAGGTAAAGAGTTTAAGAGAGCTAGTAGCATTTCAGCATGAGTTAATTATTTTTACAGCCAATGAAGAGATAGCGGCTGAAGTTAGAGATTATGGGTTTGAATCAGCTTATAGCTGTAATAAGGAGAAAGATTTTACTAGTATGTGCACACGAATTAAGAAGGTGATTTTACTAGGGGATGAGCTTCCAACAGTTAGTTTCTTCACAGAACACATTCGTTTTTCTTTTCAAGCGCCTATTACTGTTGTTACAAGGAATAAACGATATCCAGCGCGGCTCTATGAAACAATTGGAGCTAAATTTGTCGTGTTTACGAACTGTGATAATATTTCGTTTTTATTTTTTGAATAGGGCGGGGGAAGAAATGATGAAGGTACTACTATTTGGAGATATAGCAAATCGTTGGGCGGTATCGATCGAGAGGGTTCAAGAATTGGCACAGATTGATCCTATTTTTCCAGGGCCATATATTTTATTACCATCAAAAGATGCTTTGTATTTAGAGGCGGATATTATTGAATATGAGCAGTTACATGCAGAATTATCACAAGTTTATATCCGTGGGAGAAATTTACGTGCTTTTTTATGTGGTAAATAAATTCTGAATGAAAACGAGAGCGAATGTTAAGTGTGCCTAAGTGGGGTGCTTATATACATTCGCTCTTTTTTTTATATATAAAAGGTCATTTCTATGAAAAAGAAAGAAAAGACAAGAAAACAGATGAAAGAATATTAATAATACGTAATGTAAGCGTTTAAATAGCGTAATATTTTCTTATTTTAAGTAATTTACCTCTTTACAAGTGAAATATAGAGGAGTATATTTACTCTCATAAATCATTTATCAAATTTCCAAAAAAAACCTAAAATCGCTGAGTTCCAGAAATGGAGCGGGGGAACCAATTTTGTGCATCGTCACTTGGGGTGAATCTTTCAGTTTTGAAAGTAGGGCTACTCTTTAGGCCCGAATCCGACAGCTAACCTCGTAAGCGTTTAGAGAGGAGGTTTACTTTTTGTTGTTCATTTTTTGAATACTGAGTAGAGCTCAGTGTTCTTTTTTAATATTTTAATGGTAAATTTTAACATTTAAAGTGAGGGATTGTTATGTTAGATGTTGTGATGATCGGAATTTTTGTTGTATTAGTAGCATCGATGGCAAGTCTTGCAAGTTGGTCAGATAAAGTTGTGAAAGAAGGGAAGCAATCATGATGATTGCCTTATCGGTTATTGTTGCAGCGATTACGGTGTACTTAGTATACGCATTATTAAATCCAGAAAAGTTTTAATTAGGGGGAATCATTCATTATGATTTGGGTTGCAGTCATTATTACAATGCTCTTGTTTATTTTAGTAGCAAAGCCAACGGGGATTTATTTAGAGAAAGCCTTTCAAGGTAGCAAAATGCTAGATAAAGTATTCGGGCCTTTTGAGAAACTTATTTTTAAAATTACAGGTGTAAAAGGATACAATCAAACGTGGAAACAGTATGCATTATCATTAGTTCTACTCAACGGATTTATGATTGTCGTTGTATATTTCATTTTTAGATTACAAGGTGTATTGCCATTAAATCCAGCGCATATTGAAGGGATGGAGCCTACGCTCGCTTTTAATACAGCGATTAGTTTTATGGCTGATACAAACTTACAACATTACAGCGGTGAAAATGGTTTATCTTATTTATCACAATTAATCGGGATTACATTTTTAATGTTTGCGGCACCAGCAACGACGTTAGCGATTGTTATGGCTTTTATAAGAGGACTTGCTGGAAAAGAACTTGGCAACTTTTTCGTTGATTTTACGAGGGCGTTAACGAGAGTGTTTCTTCCTATCGCATTTATTGCAGCGTTAGTCTTTGTCGCACTTGGTGTACCACAAACGTTAGATGGGGCGGTTACAGCACAAACGATTGATGGAGCAAAACAAAGTATTTTACGAGGGCCTGTTGCATCATTCGTTTCTATTAAGGAACTTGGGAATAACGGCGGTGGATTTTTCGGGGCAAACTCTACACATCCTTTTGAAAATCCAGGACAAATGAGTAATATTTTGCAAATGATGCTTATGATGTTATTACCAACAGCACTTCCATTTACGTACGGACGAATGGTAGGAAATAAAAAACAAGGGCGTATCCTTTTCGTTTCACTATTCATGGTGTTTTTACTAGGATTTATAACGATTACGACATCTGAACTAAACGGGAATCCGGCATTAAATGGAATGGGTATCGAACATGTACAAGGAAGTACAGAAGGGAAAGAAGTACGATTTGGAACAGTATTCTCTTCACTATACGCAACAGTAACGACAGCTGCTGAAACAGGGGCCGTTAATACGATGCATGATACGTTAACGCCAATTGGCGGTTTAGTTCCACTCGTAAATATGATGTTGAATACAGTATACGGCGGTGTTGGAGCGGGCTTTATTAATATTATTATGTATGCAATTATTGCAGTCTTTATATCTGGATTAATGGTCGGAAGAACACCAGAGTTTTTAGGTAAAAAGATTGAAGGTAAGGAAATGAAATTAATTGCAGTAACGATTCTATTTCATCCATTACTTATCTTAGGATTTTCTGCATTAGCTCTTTCAACAAGTTTAGGAACGGATGCGATTTCTCATTCCGGTTTTCACGGTTTAACGCAAGTTGTATATGAATACACATCGTCAGCTGCGAATAATGGATCTGGATTTGAAGGATTAGCAGATAATACACCGTTTTGGAATATTACGACTGGTTTAGTTATGTTTTTAGGACGCTATTTCAGTTTAATTACGATGCTAGCTGTAGCAGCTTCATTGAAAGAGAAGACGGTAGTACCAGAAACAGTCGGAACGTTCCGTACGGATAATGGTTTATTTGGAGGAATCTTTATTGGAACGATTGTAATTGTTGGTGCATTAACATTTTTCCCGATGTTAGTACTTGGCCCAATTGCAGAATTTCTTACATTGAAGTAATGGAGGGTAAATAATGAGACCGGTAGTAGTAAAAGAAAAACAATTGAACGATTCACAAATACATGCTGTAGAAGATGAAGTTAGACAAGCGAAAACGTTGGATCGTGATATCGTGACGCATGCGATGAAACAATCCTTTGCGAAATTGAATCCGAAAGTAATGATAAAGAATCCGATTATGTTCATTGTGGAAATTGGGTTTATCATTACGTTCATTTTATCTTTTCTCCCAAGCAGTTCTAGTAGTGTACCAGGATGGTTTAATATAACAGTTTCTCTCATTCTATTATTTACAGTTTTATTTGCTAACTTTGCAGAAGCGTTAGCTGAAGGCCGTGGTAAAGCGCAAGCCGATTCTTTAAAACAATCGAAGAAAGATGTGTTTGCAAATGTCGTAAAAGAAAATGGAGACATTGTTCAAGTTTCAGCAACTGATCTGAGAAAAGGTGACGTTGTTATCGTAAAACAAGGGGAAATGATTCCAAATGATGGTGAAGTAATAAAAGGGTTAGCGTCTGTCGATGAATCTGCAATAACAGGAGAATCAGCCCCTGTTATAAAGGAAGCGGGTGGCGATTTTTGTTCCGTAACAGGCGGAACGATGGTCGTAAGTGATGAGATTACAATTGTTATTACAAGTAATCCTGGAGAATCATTTATTGATAAAATGATTTCATTAGTAGAAGGGGCTGCTCGTCAAAAAACGCCGAATGAGATTGCTTTAAATACAGTATTAACGAGTTTAACGCTTATTTTCTTAATCGTTGTTGTGACGTTGCCAATTTTCACGAATTATTTAGGGTTTCAAATTGATACAGCTGTACTTGTAGCATTGTTAGTTTGTTTAATTCCAACGACAATTGGTGGGTTATTATCGGCAATTGGTATAGCTGGGATGGACCGGGTGACAAAATTTAACGTGTTAGCGATGTCAGGGAAAGCAGTAGAAGCTGCGGGCGATATTAATACAATTATTTTAGATAAAACAGGTACGATTACTTTCGGGAACCGAATGGCACATACACTGCTTCCAGTAGGAAATGAAACGATTGAGCAAGTTGGAAAGTGGGCTGCTATTAGTTCTGTTTTAGATGAAACACCAGAAGGCCGATCTGTTATAGAATATGTGCAAACGAAATCTATATCATATAATCGAGAACTTGCAGAACAAGGGGAGTTCGTTCCGTTTAAAGCAGAAACAAGAATGAGTGGTGTCGATTTACAGGACGGAACGAAAGTGAGAAAAGGTGCTGTAGGTAGCGTGATTGAATGGGTTCGATCACAAGGTGGAAAGATTCCAAAAGATGTGAATCAAAAAGCAGATTTCATTTCAAAAGAGGGTGGAACACCACTTGTAGTGGCAGTAGATGATCGTATTTACGGTTTAATTTATTTAAAGGATACGGTAAAACCTGGTATGCGTGAGCGTTTTGAACAATTACGTCAGATGGGGATTAAAACGGTTATGTGTACAGGGGATAACCCATTAACAGCAGCAACAATTGCAAAAGAAGCAGGTGTAGATGAATTCGTTGCCGAGTGTAAACCAGAAGATAAAATTGCAGTTATTAAAGCAGAGCAAGATAAAGGGAAGCTTGTAGCGATGACAGGTGATGGTACAAATGATGCGCCGGCGTTAGCGCAAGCCGACGTTGGATTAGCGATGAATAGTGGTACGACAGCAGCGAAAGAAGCGGCGAACATGATTGATCTAGACTCGAATCCAACGAAAATTATTGAGGTTGTAGGAATTGGTAAGCAATTGTTAATGACGCGCGGGGCGTTAACAACGTTTAGTATTGCGAATGATATAGCAAAATATTTTGCAATTATTCCAGCGATGTTCACACTTGCGATTCCGCAAATGGAAGCATTGAACATTATGAAATTAACGTCACCACTGTCAGCAATTTTATCAGCATTAATATTTAACGCTGTTATTATTCCATTACTTATTCCATTAGCGATGAAAGGAATCGCATATAAACCGATGAGCTCTAATGCATTGCTTAGCAGAAACTTACTCATTTACGGGCTTGGCGGGGTTATCGTTCCGTTCATTGGAATTAAGGTAATTGATATGATTGTCGGCTTGTTCATATAAGGAAGAGGGGAAAAAGATGGCGAAGAAACAAAGTATACTATCACCAATTATTCGTATTACTTTTACATTTTTAGTTTTGTGCGGCCTCGTATACCCGCTTATTGTAACTGGTATTGCACAAGCGGTAATGAAGGATAATGCGGATGGAAGTCTTATATATAATGATAAGGATGAAATAGTTGGTTCGAAGTTAATCGGTCAAAATTTCACAGATCCACGTTATTTTCATGGACGTGTCTCTAGTATAGAATATAAAGCAGAAGCATCTGGTTCAAATAACTATGCACCGTCTAATCCAGATTTAGAGAAACGAGTAGAGAAAAGTATGGAAGACTGGAAGAAACAAAATCCAACCGTTCCAGTTACAGAAGTACCGATAGACTTAGTGACGAATTCAGGTTCAGGGCTTGATCCTGACATTAGTCCAAAGGCAGTGTCTGTGCAGGTAGATCGCATCTCTAAATTAACGAATATTCCGAAAGAAAAGTTAAATCAATTGATTAAGGAACAAACAGAAGGTGCTGCCCTCGGTTTATTTGGAGAAGATCGCGTAAACGTCTTAAAGTTAAACTTAGAATTACAGAAATTAATGAAATAGTAACAGTACTACCTCAATCTAACGGATTGAGGTAGTGTTGTTTCGCAAGAAGGGTTGTGAGTGTTTTGTATGCGGATGATTATAAACCGACGTTTCAAAGGCGAACGCCAGAGGAATATTTAGAATACATTCGTCAACAAAATCGTGGAAAATTAAAGCTATACGTAGGGGCTGCCCCAGGCGTAGGGAAAAGTTATAAAATGCTTTTTGATGCACGAGAGATGAAAAAAGACGGCATTGATATTGTAATTGGTTTAATTGAAACACATGGTAGAAAAGAGACGGAAGAAGCAATTGCTGATTTAGAAAAAGTTCCTTTAAAAGAAATAGAGTATAAAGGAAAAGTATTTTATGAACTTGATGTAGAAGGAATTATAAAGCGTGGCCCGCAAGTAGTTGTAGTGGATGAACTTGCACATAGTAACATTCCTGGGTCTAAAAATAAGAAGCGTTACATGGATGTGCAAGAATTGTTAGATGCCGGTATATCTGTATTATCTGCGTTTAATATTCAACATTTAGAAAGCGTTCATGACATTGTAGCTCAAATTACGAATGTAAAAGTACGGGAACGTATTCCAGATTTTATTTTACAAAAAGCAAATGAAATTCAGCTCGTTGATGCAACGCCTGAGGTATTAAGGAAGAGATTAATAGATGGAAAGATATATAAGGAAGAAAAAATTCAGCAGAGCTTACAAAATTTCTTTACGCTTAATAATCTAGGGGCACTTAGGGAATTATCACTTCGAGAAGTTGCTGATGATATGGACGAGAAAATTAGCCAAACAGTAATAGAACCAATTGGCGTAAAAGAAAAAATTCTCGTTTGTGTACAATACAGTTCAACAGCGGAGAAATTAATAAGACGGGGATGGCGCATGGCTGATCGGTTAAATGCTGAATTGTACGTATTAAACGTTGAGAGGGAAAATATAGATTCTATTTCAGCTGGAAAAAAGCAGACGATTGAAGAGTGGAAATCGTTAACCAATCAATTTGATGCGAGTTTTGTATTAGAAGAAGCAAAAGGAAGAAAACCAGCTGATGTTATTATCGAAGTTGCCCAGAGACTACAAGTAACACAAGTTTTACTCGGACAATCTGCAAGAACAAGGTGGGAAGAAATACGAAAAGGTTCTATTGTAAATGAAATTATGAGACAAACAAAGTATATTGATATTCATATTGTTGCGGATCAAAGAGCTTAAATAGAGCCCACCTTTCGGGGGCTCTATTTTGCCTTTTGTGCGGTAGAGAAACGTAACATTTTTATTGCGTATAAAACTATAAGTAGAAATGTAACTGCTCCTATAAAGAAAATCCAAAAGTAATTTTGATTAAATAAAAGAAACCCACCTACAATAGGTCCTGTACCCATGCCAAAATAGCGAATGAAGTTGTACATACCGATAGCTGTTGCGCGTTCTTGTACGAATTCTTCCGTTAATAAAGTAGTGTGAGTTGGCATAGAAAGTCCCATGCTAAAACCGTATAAAGAGGTAACGATAATGAAGGTTGGGATATTGTTGCTATATGCTAAAGAGAATAAAGTGATACATATAATATTGAAGAAACTAGTGATGAATAAAGCTTGCTTTGTTGTGAACTGTTTTTGCAAAAATTTGTAGCAATAACTTCCTAACATAATAGAAAGGGACATTGGTACAAACATAAGACCAATTTCACTTGCGTGTAGATGATATATATTTGTTAATATGCTAGGCAAAAAAACCAGGAAACAGAAATACATACAAAATTGAATAAAGCCAATAAGTGTAATAGAAAATCCAGTTTTATTTTTTAAGATAAGCCAGTAATTCTTTTTTACTTTAGGTTGTTTAATTACATTTGGTTTTGTTTCTGGAAGTAGTGAAATGTTTATAATTAATAATATGATGCCAATTGTAGATAAAAACAGAAATACAGATAAGTGGCCGTGTATACTGCCGAGATAACCACCTATAAGAGGGCCGATCGCAGGTGCGAGAGCAAGTAACATTTGATAAAGGCTCATCGCTTCTCCGCGTTCTTTTCCTTCAAATAAATCACCGATAATCGTTGCTGCAACTACAGGTATAGCCGCTATTCCTATAGCTTGAACAGCTCTAAAAAATAGAAATAAGTAAATGTTTGGTGAGAAAGCACAACCAATTGAGCCGATTGTACTAATAATTAAACTAGGGATAAGGACAGATTTTCTTCCTTTTGTATCAATTAAAGGTCCGTATATGAGCTGCATAATCGCAAGAATGAATGTGAAAAGTGAAACGGTTAAACTTACAAGATAAAGAGAAGTATGAAACGAATTTTGAATCATCGGTAAGATCGGTGTGTAAATATTTTGAGCGAAGGAACTGAGTAAGGCACTCATACAGACAACATATAAAATGAAATTCAGTTTGGTTTTTTCCATAATGCTAACCTCCTTATTTTTAGTTTCCTAGGAAACTAAATTTATTTTAACATGATTTTCTCACTTGTAAAGATGGAGAAATGATTTTAAAATGGTATATAGTTAAATTGTTTCTTTGGAAACTTAGGAGGCGAATGGATTGGAACGTACAGCGAAACAAATGGAAATAATTTCGGATATTCGTACACTTTTTCATAAAAAAGAAGAGCATTTGAAAGAAAATAATGAGAAGTTTCTTCGTGAAACAGGTGTAAGTGGTATGTCTTTATCTGAGTTACATGTTATCGAGTGTATCGGACAAAATGGTCTCATGAATGTAACGGCTATTACGACAGAAATGGGAATGACGAAGGGCGCGATCTCTAAAATTTGTACAAAGTTATTTCAAAAGCAGTTCGTTGAGAAGATGCAAATGTTAGATAATCAAAAAGAAATTTTCTTCCGCTTAACGGAAAGAGGAAATGAAATATATAAAGCTCATGAAAAGTTGCATAAACAAGCGGAAGAAAAGTGGCTGTTACTTTTAGATGGATATACGAAAGAAGAGCAAGATTTTATTCAAAGGTTTATAAAGGATGTCTCTGATCATTTGGAAATATAATTGGAAGAAAAAATACTTTTTTCTCAAGCCTTTTGAATATAATTTCTGAAAGAACTCATATATAATAGAAAAAGATACTTAACATAGTGAATAATTAAAGAGTCAATATATATAGAGGAGAGAGTAACATGCTTGAAAATACGGGGTTAGTATTAGAAGGCGGCGGTATGCGTGGTGTATATACGGGCGGGATATTAGAATATTTTATGGAACAAGATTTATATTTTCCATATGTGATTGGTGTCTCGGCTGGTGCTTGTCATGCAGCGTCGTATCTTTCCAGACAAAGAAATAGAAATAAAACAGTCAATATTGATTATGCATCACATCCACAATATTTATCGTATAAAAATTTGTGGAAAAAACGTCAACTATTCGATATGGATTTCATTTTTCATGAAATTCCAGAAAAGCATGTGCCGTTTGATTTTGAAACATACTTCAATAGTCCAGAGCGTTTCCTTGTAGGGACAACAGATTGTGAAACAGGGCAATCTGTTTATTTTGAAAAAGAAGGAACGAATGATGATGCGCTAAATTTATTACAAGCGTCTAGTTCATTGCCTTTCATTGCACCGGTAGTAAATTACCGCGGTAAGCAATTGTTAGATGGCGGGATTTCTGATCCGATTCCAGTTCGTAAAGCGCAAGAAGACGGATTTAAAAAATCAGTCGTTATTTTAACGAGAAATCATGGTTACGCAAAGAAAAAATCAAAGTTTGGATGGGTTGCAGCGAAAGCTTATAAAAAATATCCGAACCTTGTTAACACGATGCTGAATCGTTATGAAGTGTATAATGAAACACTTCACTACATTGAAAAAGAAGAACAAGCTGGGAATTTATTTGTTATTCGCCCAGAAGTGCCGCTTCAAGTAGATCGTATGGAAAAAGATACAGCAAAATTACAAAGTTTATATGAGCAAGGCTATGAGGATGCAAAGAGACAATTTGCAGATTTACAGGCGTTTTTGCAAAAATAAATATTAGGCTGCGGAGAAGAATTTCTCTGCAGTCTTTTTTATTAGTGGTTTCAATACCGAATGTTGGTTATACAAATTTTCGGAATATGGTATAATATGGATAAAGGTATGTGGAGAGGTGATACATATGGAAAATGTATATAAAGGACTTAGACATACTGGATTTACTATGTTGCTTATTTTTGGTGGTGTATTTTTATTTCGTTTACTCATGCATGATGAAATGTTATTAGATCAGCTTATTGGTTTTAGTATAGGAATGGTAATGATTATTTCATCAGTGTTCATTCAAAAGTATAGTAAAGAATTACAGGTAAATGAGAAATATTAAAGGTTTCTAACCTCTTTTAAGTAGTTTGGTCGTAGAGGAGGTTTTCATTTCTTCTATTATTTATGTATTTAATAATGGAATGGGAGAGCTGATGATAGCAATTTTCTTAGGTGTTATAGCAATAGCGAACGGTCTTCTGCTCCTTGCGTTGAAAGTAGTTCGTGTGATTGTTGCAAAAGGAAAGTAGCGCATCGAATTCGATGCGCTACTTTTTATCCCGCTATTTGCCCGTAAAAGCCTTCACTTTATTTACGGTTCTTTTTAATAAATGAAAAGGCTAAAGCAGCAATTAAAATACTGCCTTTAATGATATCTTGTGCATAATAAGGAACGTTCATCATTGTAAGGCCGTTTAATATGATCCCGATTAATACGGAACCAAGAAATGTTCCGATGACATTTGGTTTCTTAGCACCGAACATTGCATAACCGATATAGGCAGCGGCAACTGCATCCATTAATAATGGGGCGCCAGCTGAAACTTGTCCTGTGCCAACGCGGCTACATAGAATAATTCCGCCAATAGAGGCAAGTAAACCGCTAATCATATAGGCATATACACGGTAACGATCAGTAGGAATACCAGCTAGTCTAGCAGCTTCTCGATTCCCACCTGTCATATAAAAGAAACGACCGTACGTTGTTTTTTCTAAAAATACATATGCAATCAAAACGACAATAAGCATGATAATGACAGGGACTGGAATTCCTAAGACAGAACCTTGACCGATAAATAAAAAGGATGGAATAAAATGTCCTTTGGCACCAGACATTCCTTCATAAATAGAAGATCCTTTTGAAAATGTTAAGTGTAGTCCATTCACGATATACATAATACTTAATGTAGCTAGTAAATCTGGTAGTTTAATTCGGATAACGAGTAGTGCATTTAATAATCCAACTAATAGTCCACAAAGAATAGGAACAAGGAGTGTGACTAATAGTTCTTGTCGATATAAAACGAGACAGGAAGCAGCTGCAATGGTTGCTAAACTAGCGGTAGAGCCGACTGATAAATCAAACCCATCTACAATTAATGTAAAGGTAACACCAATTGCAAGTAACGTTACGATAGAAATGGAGCGTAAAATATCACTAATATTGTTGTACGTTAAAAAAGAATCGTTGACGATAGAGAAGAAAATTGTAACACCTATAATGATAGCAATCGTACTAAATTGATAAAAAAGATGAGTAGGTAAATATAGTTTCTTAGTTTTTGTTTTATGAACGAGATTCAATGGAATAACTCCCTTCAGATAAATGTAAAAGCTGTTCAGGAGATAGTTCGTTTGGTAAGTATTCACCTACAAATTCTCCGTTTGCCAGTATAAGAATGCGATCAGCGATATGTAGTGCTTCATCTTGTTCTCCTGTGAAGTAAATTACGGAACTCCCGTTTTCAGTAATGTTACGAATGAATTGAAAAATGTCTTGTTTTGCAGCTATGTCTACACCTTTAGTTGGCTCGTCTAAAAGAAAGAGATTCGGTTTGAATCCATGCCACTTTGCAATCGAGACTTTTTGTTGATTTCCACCGCTAAGTGAATGAATAAAGGCTTTTGGGTCATTCGGTGAAATGCTGAAAGAAGAAATTGCCGCAGTAGCATTATTTAATTCGGTTTGTTTTCGTCTCCAACCTGATTGGTGTAAATTCGTGTGGCTTATAATATCTTCCGAAAGAAATACGCCTTGTTTTCTTCTTTCTTCTGGTACAAGTGCGATTTTCGCTTTAATCGCATCTCGCGGTGTTTTAATCGTTATATTTTGACCGTTTATTTCTGCGTGATAAGTATGATGAGCACCAAATAACGTTTCAGCAAGTGTTGTTTTGCCACTGCCAATTAATCCGTATATCACAACAGTTTCACCTTTCCGTACGGTGAGAGAAAGGGGAGAATGGTTTTTGTGTAATGGAAGTTCTTGTACTTTAAAGAATTCTTCGTTCCCTCGTTTTGGTGCTGCATTAATAGGAAGTGTAAGTTGTTTTCCAGTCATCGATTCTACAATTTGTTGATCTGTAACCTTTGTAATCGCATCAAAAAGTGCGACTTTACCATTATGTAATACAGTTACATCATCCGCGAAATTTCGAATCTCTGATAAACGATGAGAAATTAAGATGATGCCAATTCCTTTTGATGTTAAATCTTTTAATAGTTGCCCGAAGGTTTCAATTTCTTTCGGTCCAAGAGAAGAAGTAGGCTCATCTAATAAAAGATAATTTGTATTGTTGGATAAAGCTCTTGCGATAAGAAGTAATTGTTTTTCATGTAATGAGCAGTTTGAAACATCTTCAAAAATATTTAAATCAGCCTGTACAGTTTGCAAATGTTGTTTAGCGAGTGCGACTAATTTTGACTTTGAAAATAGTACTTTATTTTGCATTGCTAAATGATCGATAAGTACATTTTCTAATACAGATAATCCCGGAATAAGTCCGTGGTCTACTTCTTGTGTTACGAAAGAAATACCGTGCTTTTTTGCATCGCGTGGCGAAGGAAAGGAAACAGACTGATTATCAATTTTTATATCGCCAGCAACTGGTTGAATTTCACCAGTTGCTATTTTCAGTAGAGTACTTTTCCCAGCACCGTTCATTCCTAGTAGGGCATGAACTTTTCCTTTTTGAATATGGATAGAAACATCTTCTAGAACAGGTGTAGCGGCATGATAAGAATGTGTAATGTTTTGAAGAGAGAATGTCATCATTTTTTCTCCTTCTCTAATTTTTTCATCCAAGGAGAATACGCATCTTTCGAGTCTCCCCAACCGTTTATATGTTTTGATAATTGATCCATTGTTATATTTTCTTTTGGTAAACTATTTTTCTTTACTAAATAAGGTTCTAGTGAATAAATATCTGGCGTTTGTTCACCGGCAATTTTTTTGTATAAGAATCGTACTTGAACTTTCCCTACTTCAGCTGGATCCGTTGCAGCCGTAGCAGACCAAGGTGAGTTTTCTTTTTGCATAAGTTGTAAATCTTCATTACTTAAGTCAATGCTGTATACTTTTATATCTGTACGACCAGCTTGTTCAAGTGCTTTAACAGCTCCTTTAGCAAACTCATCCCACGAAGCGAAAATGGCTTGTAAATCTCCTTCTTTCGGATATTTTTTTAGTAAAGCTTCTACTTGTGTTTGTGTATCAAGTGGTGTGTTATTACTAGCAGTACCGAATCGCGCAACTTCTTTTATATTTGGATACCGTTTATAAAAAGCATCAATGATAACGTTACGACGTTCCATTGGAGCAAATCCGCCAACCCATACGACTGCGATATTTCCTTGTCCATTCAAATCTTCTGCTAACGTTTTTAATGATTTCCATGCAAGACTATAGTCATCTTGATCAATAATCGTTACACCTGGTAAGCGTAGATCGTTATCAAACGCGACTACGGGAATGTTCGCCTGTAACGCTTTTTCTACCCCAGGTTTTAATGCTTCAGATCGGCCATGATCAATTAAAATACCATCCACTTTTGAATTAATAGCAGTATCTAAATTTGCAGCCATTTTTGCTAAATCGTTATCAGAATTGTAGACTTGTACACTACCGCCAAATAGCTCGACTTGTTTTTTGACGCCCTCAATATATTGAGAGGAAAAAGTTCCGATAGACATTTGCATAATTAATGCGATTTTTAATGGCTTTTTTATTTGCTTTGGAATTTCTGTTTGTAAATGATTTTCAACTGTTGTAGTTACTTTTTTCACCGTTTGTTGCTTTTGTGAAGAGATAGCATCTTGTTCATTTGTACAAGCCGTCAATGTAAGTAATAGAAAAATAAGTACGATGGAACACAATTTTTTCATAAAAAAATCCCTCCTAAACTAAGAAGAGAGGGGAGGGAGTGAAAATAAAAAACGCCTTTTCATATAGAAAAGACGTCTTATCATATTACTCTTATCTTTCAACACAACGTGTTGTAAGAATTAGCACCGTGCCCATAAATGGGTCGGTTGCCGGGCTTCGTAGGGCTCATCCCTCCACCTGCTCTTGATAAGACATCGAATATTTAACTATTTTGAATTATTCCATGATTCTGTACAGTTGTCAAATGTTTTTTGAAAATAAAAAATCCCTCAGAAAGAGGGATTTTAATGTGGTAAGAATATCAATTGATAAGCGAACAAGATTCCGAATACATACACAAGTGGGTGAACAGAACGGAATTTACCTTTTGCCACTTTCATAAGTGGGTATGAAATAAATCCAAGTGCGATACCTGTTGCGATACTTGATGTAAGTGGCATGCTTAAGATTACTAAGAATGCTGGGAATGCTTCATCAAATGAATCCCAATCGATGTGGCGAACTGAACCCATCATAAGACTACCAACGATAATTAGTGATGGTGCAGTAATAGCTGATACACCAGATACAGCGCTCACTAATGGTCCAAAGAAAGCTGCTAATGCGAATAGAACAGCTACTGTAACTGTTGTTAAACCAGTACGGCCACCAGCTGCAACACCAGCAGAAGATTCAATGTAAGCTGTTGATGGTGTTGTTCCGAACATAGAACCGATTGTTGCTGAGAATGAGTCAGATAGAAGAGCTCGTCCTGCTTTTGGAAGCTTTCCGTCTTTCATAAATCCACCTTGTTGCGCAACGCCAAGTAGTGTACCTGTTGTATCGAATAGTGTAACAAGGAAGAATGAGAATACAACGCCGTATAATCCGTAGTTAATTACATCAGATACAGCAGTAATTGGATTTGATACGATAATTCCTTCTGGTAATCCAGGCATTGATGTAACACCGTTTGAGAACGTTAATTGTCCTGTGAAGAAAGCGATAAGACCAGTTAATAGCATGCCGATAAATAGCGCACCATTTACATTTAAAGACATAAGGACAATTGTAATTCCAAGTCCAGCTAATGCTAGTAGAACTGGAGCAGAGTGAAGATCACCAAGTCCAACTAAGTTTGCATCGTTTTTTGTAACGATACCTGTTAAACGTAAACCGATAAAGGCGATAAATAGTCCGATACCAGCAGTAATTGCGTGTTTTAAGTTTTCAGGAATGGCTTCCATTAATTTTGTACGGAAAGATGTGAATGATAACAAAATTAAAATCATACCTGCTACGAATACAGCAGAGAATGCAATTGCGAAAGTCATGCCTTCATGAGCTTTTACAACAGAGTAAGAGAAGTAAGCATTTAATCCCATACCTGGTGCAATTGCGATTGGTAAGTTTGTAAAGATCGCCATAAATAATGTTCCGACAACAGCAGCGATAATTGTTGCTGTAAATGCTTGTTCAAATGGAACACCTGCATCCCCAAGGATGACAGGGTTTACGACAATGATATATGCCATTGTTAAGAAGGTAATAATACCTGCCATAATTTCAGTTTTAATAGAAGTTTTATGTTTTGAAAGGTTAAACATATAAACATCCTTTCTGTTTACGAATAATTTTCACAACAGTTATATATAATATTCGTTTTTTAACTATTTTGCAATAGTTTTGTATAAAAAGTTTACAACAATTCATATTTTGTGTCTTAAATTCGAATATTAATCGTAAAACTATGTGTGAATTGTAGTTTTTTATTGTGCACATGATAAGGAAAAGGAGCTGAAGGAAGTTATGCCACAGCAAAAAAGCTTTTTAACAATGCCAGCCCAACATCAAAATAAACAGCCTGGTATTGAATCATTAATGAATCCACTTCCGCAGTTTGAAGATCCCAATTATAAGGGAAGTGAAAAGTTAAAGGGGAAGAATGTGTTAATTACAGGGGGAGATAGCGGGATTGGACGAGCTGTTTCCATCGCTTTTGCAAAAGAGGGTGCAAATATTGCAATTGCTTATTTAGATGAGGAGGAGGATGCGAATGAGACGAAACAACGTGTTGAAAAAGAAGGTGTAAAGTGTGTATTACTACCGGGAGATTTAAGTAATGAACAACATTGTAAAGATATTGTGGAAGAGACTGTTTCGCAGTTAGGTGGTTTAAATATTGTTGTGAATAACGTCGCACAGCAATATCCGCAGCAAGGACTAGAATATATTACAGCAGAACAGCTAGAAAAAACATTCCGTATCAATATTTTTTCTTATTTTCACGTTACGAAAGCAGCACTTTCTCACTTCAAACAAGGGGATGTCATTATAAATACGGCGTCTATCGTTGCATATGAAGGAAATGAAACTTTAATTGATTATTCTGCAACGAAAGGAGCTATCGTTGCTTTTACAAGATCTCTCTCTCAATCGTTAGTGCAAAAAGGAATTCGTGTAAATGGTGTTGCGCCAGGCCCGATTTGGACACCTCTTATTCCATCGAGCTTTGGTGAGAAGAAAGTGTCACAGTTTGGAAGCAATGTTCCGATGCAAAGACCTGGTCAGCCATATGAATTAGCACCAGCATACGTATACTTAGCATCGGACGATTCATCTTATGTTACGGGGCAAATGATACATGTAAACGGAGGCGTTATCGTAAATGGATAGTTTTCATTTATAAGAGCAAAGTAAAGCTAATTGCATTTATTATGATGTTAGTGCTAGGGAGGATTTAGATGAAAAAAGTATTGTTTATCGTAATCCTATTTTTCTGCCTACCAGCTAGCGTTTTTGCTAATACAGATCATTTAATATTAGTTAATCTTACGACGAATCAGCTGTCTTTCTTTGAAGAAGGAAACTATACGAGAACGTTTCCGATAACGACTGGAAGAGATCGTACACCTACGCCAGAAGGTAATTTTTGTATTATAACTAAATATAAAAATAAAGAATACCATCGAAAAAAGATACGTGGTGGTGCACCAAACAACCCTCTCGGTACGAGGTGGCTTGGACTAGATAAAAAGGAATATGCGATTCACGGGACAAATCGGGAATGGACGATTGGAAGTAGGGAATCAAATGGTTGTATTCGCATGCATGACAAGGATATACAATGGTTATATGACCGAGTACAATTACAAACAAAAGTAATCATTTCTCGTTTTCATATGAGTCCGGAATATGAGGCAAATACACTTGGTTATCGTGTTGTGAGTTGGAATGGTCGTAAAGTAGAAGAAGAGCAAATAGGAATACTTACGTTAGTAGATCGCGCGGATATATATTGGCAAGAACCGAATGGGCAGTTAACAAAAGTGAAAACGGTATTGCCGAATGAAAGATATACGGTGTACTCAAAACGAAAAAATGGAATATATTATATAGGAAACAATTTGTATATTGTAGATGAAACAGGAGAAAAAATTCGTTACGAGCAAATTCCTACTTCGACTTTAAGTAATATATATAAACGGAAATACAATGTTCCGTAATAGCTACCGTTTTATAGGCGGTAGCTTATTTCTACTTGGAGTTTAACTGCAACTATTGTATTTTGCTGAATATAATACAATACAGATAGGGGGCGGTTACATTATGAAAAGCGAATTTGCATTTAAAGTTTTCTTAGTAACGACCTGTTTATTCATTGTGTATTTGTATGCGTTTCTCGTCTTTTCCTTTTATGTTCCATATGTTGATTTAATATTGTTCTTCGGATTTATTTGGGCTTTTGTAAAAGCAAGGGAAGGAGAAAAGAGTATATATAGGCGCATTACCCTATGTGGGACGGTTGTCCTCGTTATTTTGTACTTTTTTATCATGCACGATTTTTGGAGGGGAATGTAAAAAAGCATACGATTCATCGTATGCTTTTTATGTTTAATATTTTGGTTTAAATGTATGGCAACAAGTTTCTACACTCGTTGCTACAGAGCTTTCTAACGTCTCGTTTGTTAAAACCGCGCTTGTATACGAATCATTTTCAGTTTGACCAGCTTCATCTGCATCAGGCTGAACGATGATAGCACTTGCTTGACAAAAGTTACCTTGTCCCCAAAATGAGCAATTGGAAACAGAGCATTTTACTTCTGGCATAAAACCCCCTCCTTATACATTAGTGTGAGGTTTTACGCCCATTTCATGTGTAGAAGGAGTTTCCTTTTCTCGTTATTTCTTCGTTTGCTCAAGCCATTCTTTTAATTTGTCTTTCGATTGTTCGCCGCTAATACGGCTCACTTCTTTACCATCTTTAAAATGAATGATTGTTGGTGTACCTTGAATTTTATATTCATCCCAAGGAGCATCTAATTTTTCAATATCCATAACTTTCATATCAACATTCAAGTCTTTAGCCATCGGTACTACGACAGGAGATAATTTTTGGCAATGAACGCAAGATGTTTGATAAAAGTATACTGTTTCTTCTTTTTTCTCTTTTAAATTCTTTTGGAGATCTGAAAGAGAGATTTTATTTGTGTAGTAGTCAGCACCATCTGTTTGACTACCAGTAGCATTATCAATTTTTTGGCTAGTTGAAGCATTTTTTTCTTCCATTTGTGTGACAGCGAAAATTGCTACAAACAAGGCAATAATAATACCGCCAAATATAAGCATTTTTTTCATTCTTTCATCTCCTTATTTGTTTTTGATTACGATAAAGCTACAAACAGCGATTGTGATAAAGCCGATAAGTGCTAAAAACGGGATGGTCACAAAGCCGAACCAGTTTATGTATTCTCCCGTACAAGGTACGCGGCCGCAAGCTGCCCCAGCAGCTGAAAATGCTGCGATTTTTTGAATTGCATAGTGATATAAAGAAATACAAGCACCAATACTTGCGATTGGTAAAGAATAACTTGCAATGCGATAGTCTTTCTTTACTACAGCGATACCAAGCCATAAAACAAATGGATACATAAAAATACGCTGATACCAACAAAGGACACAAGGCTCAAATTTCATGATTTCGGAAAAGTATAGACTTCCTAATGTAGCAATAAATGAAGCTCCCCATGCAGTAAGTAAAGCATATTCTTGCTTTTTTTCTCGTCCCATATTTTATACCTCACTTATAATAGTTACATACTAAATTATAGTATGAAGTAGTAGGGAAAAGAAAGAGAAAATATGTTTATCAATAAAAGTTTTATAAGGAGAAACATTTATTGATATCAACATTTTAAAAAGCGCCATTCTCATAAAGAGAATAGCGCTATATTTTACATTTGAATTTGCTCTACTTCTTCTACATGTGACTTTTGAGATGCGTGGTCAATATATTGAAATAGGAGCTGCAATTGTTTATCAACTTCTGGTAGCTCTTTACTGTATTGATAAGCATGTAAAAAATGCTCAATACGCTTAGAAAATAATTGATCGTTCGTCTGAACCATGAGAACGAGTAATTTATCCCAATTACAGCAATACGTGTAATAGAGAGCTTTATCATAGTCGTTATATGTTTGCACTGTGTACCCTCCTTACCGAGAGTTATATATAGTGTGTGATAAGTAAGGAGAAATACACTTGAAAGAATTTGTTAAGAAAAAAAGTGAATGAAAAAAAACGAGGTATTTCCTCGTTTTTTAAGCTTTTGGCATTGGCGTAGGTGTTGGTTTGCCATAGCCTTCTTTGTATTTATTGTCAATATAGTTACGAATTTCAAGCGTTGATTTTCCTTTTTGTTTCATCGTAGCTGATTCAACTGCGATTTCTAGGCAATTGACGCAAGTCGTTGCATGGGAATCCCAAACAACTTCACCATTCTTCTTAATTTCACGAATAAAGCAATTTTTATTGTTTTTATGTCCTACACTTTCACCGCAACCGCAGTAACATGGAATCCAATCTAATAGCTCTGCATTTTGTCCAGCGACAGTGTAAATGTCTTTCATTTGTGGATCAAGCTTGTCTAGGAAGGCAGGAAGTGTGTCGACTCCCTTTGTTTTTTCTTGAATGTCAGCTTGCTGCGTGTGCGATGCATGGTCATGCTCTTCTTTTGATTCAGATGATTTTTTTTCATTTGTACTAGTAGCTCCACATCCAGCAAGAATTAAACTCAGTACTGCAAGTAAAGAAAATACATATTTCTTCATACGCTTGTCCCCTTTACACATGTATTAATCAAATTGTATCAAATATCATGGTGTGTCGGGTGAAGATTCTTTCGACTTATTTTTGAAGCGCCACCGCAATGAATGGAATAGAAATAAGACTGGGATATAAGCGTATACAATATATAAACCAGCTTGAGACAGTACTGTATTCAATGTATTGATACTTTCGCGGTTTGTGAAATACAAGGATGAAATAAATATAGTTGCGATAAAAAATGGCAGTGTAATGTTAAATGGTATGCGAAAAGATTTCTTAGTAATGCAACAAGAAGACCAAATCGTTAAACAAAGGTTAGGTAAAATAATTAGATACCATAAGAAAATAATAATGTACTCAAACCTTTGGATAAAAGGAACCTTAATTATTTTTAGCATCGTTAATGTTGGCCAAATTGTATGATGTAGTTGCCCTTGGCTATAGTACATAAGGGACACAATCGCTAATATTACGTATAGAATGGTTGTAAAAGCAATACCGCTATGTGCCCATTTATTTAACGATTTTCCTTTTTTAATAAATGGATAAAAGATAAGGATTGCTTCAAATCCAAGAAATTCTAATGCAGATGCTTTCGCTGAAGTTAAAATGTCTAAAGGTGAATGAGCGAGAATTGGGAAAATGTTACGGACATGTGCGTATTTCATTGGGAAAACTAAGAAAAGTAGTACGAAAATCGGTATTATGACACCCCAAAAACATATTCCTGTTACAGAACGAAAGCCGCCTCTAATTATGTAATAAGTTACAAGTAAAAATAGTAAAGTTAATTTCCACGGTTTAATTGTAGGAAAGACCCAAACTTGAATGACTTCAATATATGTACGAAGAACAGTAAGACAAAATAATAGAAGGTATGCGGCAAAACATACGGAAAAAAATGTTCCAATCCACTTTCCAAAACATGTCGTATGAATATTCATTAAATCATTATCTTTTTCTAACATTTTAAGCATACAAAATAAAACGATATGAGTTGCAATACCAGCGATAATAAGAGAAATCCAAGCATCATAACCGGCATATTGCGCAATAATTCTTTGGTACCCTAACACACCTACTCCAATTTGAAGGGAGTGTAATAGAAGGAATGTGAAATAAGGGGAAACAGTATGTGTTTTATCTTGTTCAGCCATTATAGCACCTCCACTATTCTCCGATACCAGATTGCACGACATTGATTTGCACATGAACAGCAACGTCTACATTAGGGTACATTTCTTGAATTTGTTTTATAGTCCATTTTCTTGAATGACTACGAATTTCTTCTCGTATACCTATTGGATCAATTTTTTTTTCTTGGAATTGTTTTATTAATTCGTTTAAATGTTTCTCAAGCGTTTTTTCTACATGTTTTTTTACGTAAGTTACATTTTCGTTCTTAGATAAATCAAGCCAGTCGGGAGCATTTTTTATGAGTCCATTTAATTTTAAGTGAATGTTAACTTTCGGAATATCACCGTTTTGCGAAAGAGAACAAACACTTTTTCCAGATAAGTTTTGAGTAGCGATCAATCCTTTATGCTTACCTTGACGTATTGGAACTTCGTAGCGACCATTTTTCGTTGGGTTAATAAGTAATTTTAATAAAAAAGATTCTTTTTTATCGGTGTACATAACCACTTTATCCTTTTTTAAAAAAGCGAGTCCTTTAATGGAAGCGGACTTGTCTTCATCAACTTTAATATAAGGAAGAAATGGATCGCATCCTGATGAATAAAAGTTATATAAAAAAATATTTAAAGCTGTCCGCGGGATTGTCTCGTTTTTTATATTTTGCTCCAGTAAATCAGATAGATAAAGTGATCCATTTGTTTTAACATGTTTAAGTAATTCTTCTGCTGAACCATCTACCAGTGCTAGCTGTACATCGCGGCCAATGTTAGGGTCACGTTGTAAGTTGTTAATAACATCTCCAATTCCACGTTCACCAAATGCTTTCCCAAATAGGACAACACGCATTTGACCTATAGCGATCGTATGTGGCGATTTTGCGTTTAGAAGGGACGATATAGTTTCAATTGTACCTGCATGAGTTGATTGAGTTTCTGGTTTCGATTGTACTCCTTTTGTGTAATCGGGATATAAAATTGTCCCGCGAAATTTTTTATCTTTCATTATATCGAATCCACCTACGTGAATCATTCGCTGTGTATCAACTATATTTGTTTCTGTACAACCAGATTGAAAAATTAAAATGATAATGGAAAAGCATAATAAAATATTTTTCATTTCTCTTCACCGTCACGTTTTTCTTTCGCTTTGTTTGGGTCATAGCGCCATTTCTTTTTTGGTCTCAGAAAAGAGGCACGCCCAGCAGTTTGACTAAACGGCAAACGAAGGAGTCCTTCTGCTGTCCCTAAACCGCGGAATGGATATAAAGGTAATAAATAAGGTGATCCGAGTGATTTAAGGCGAATTAAATGAGCTAATATGAATACAAATCCGACGATGAGACCAACGCCACCAAACGCTCCAGCTAAAATGATAAGAGGAAATCGTAATATCCGGATTGTAGAAGACATTTTTACTGTCGGTGTTGTAAAAGAAGCAAGCGCAGATAATGCAACCGCAATTAATAAAATCGTACTCGTTAAAGCAGCTTCAACAGATGCTTGCCCAATTACAATTCCTCCAACAATACCAATTGTTTGGCCGACTTTAGTCGGTAAGCGTGCTCCAGCTTCACGCAGTAATTCAATTGTAATTTCTAAAAAAAGAGCTTCCAAAACAGGTGGAAATGGTACATTGGCTCTAGAATAAATAATAGGGCCAAGTAAATCTGCAGGAATCATTTGATAATGATATGTTAATACAGCTGTGTAAATAGCTGAAGAAAATAGAGAGAAAGCTGCTCCAAAAAAACGAACTAATCTAAGAAATGAGCCTGCAATCCATGGTAAATAATAATCTTCTGGCGAGACGAAGAAATCAAGTAACGTCGCTGGTCCAGCTAATGCGTAAGGTGAACCGTCTGTTAAAATAACAACGCCTCCATTCAGTAATGCGTACACCGAGCGGTCTAGCCGCTCTGTAGGTAGTAAAACAGGGAAGGGTGAGTTACTATTATCGCTAATAAACTGTTCAATCATAGTTGCATCAAAAGGAACATCAAAGTCAACGTCTTGTAAGCGCTGCATTGCAGTATTGATGTGTTGTTCATTTGTAATGCCTTCGATGTAAGCAACTATAACCTTTGTTTTTGATATAGAGCCAACTATAACTTCTTTGAAAACTAATTGCTCTGTTACTATATTTCGGCGAAGTAAGTGTGTATTTGTATCAATATTTTCAACAAATCCGACTTTTGGACCGATTACACTATATTCATTTTCGGTATCGTTATATAATCGTGTACCTAAAACTGAACTTTCAGCACGAATAAGTGCATATTCTGCTGCTTGGGAATCGTTTGTTATCTGTATGAGTACATACCCAACTAATAATTTTTCACGAATATCATCAATAGAAGGACTGGTGATGATCCCTTCGAGTGTAACGATATTTGCTATGTCACTTATATTTTCAATGCGATCTAATTCTCTTTTTATAGGTGTTAAAATGAATCGATTAATGAGGAGTGATTCAGCTGTAGATTTATAATAAAACAAACATAGTGTCCCATCTTCTACGATGTTATAAGAAACGAAATCACTAGATTCTTTCATAGTGAGGATAAACTCTGGAATGGAACAGATTGTTTTTTTCTTCTTTTTAGACGATAAACGAAACACTTTCTCACCCCTTACTACATCATTTGTTTATGTTAGTTTTTGGGAAAGACGGGAATTTATACTTCAAAGTTGAAAGTTCATAAAGAAAAGGAAGAGCAGTGAATACCTCTTCCTTTTTTGCGTGTTAATTTGTTTGCTTCTCTTTAATAGACTTCACTAATTTAATCATCTCTGCTCGTATATCTTCTCTTTTAACATTTAATTTTTCCGCGATTTGTTTAATATCCATACCGTCTTTTTTCATTTTTAGTACATCATCAAGAGGGGTATTACTTTTTTGAGAGATGATTGTTAATACCGTGAGCTGACGTAAGCCGATATTATATTCTTTCATTTTTTGTTTTAGTCCATCTGGTGTGGATTTTTGCATAGTTGCTAATTGTTGCAGTAATGCTTTTTTTGTTTCTTTATTCATATGATGCTTTTTAAGCTTACTTGGATCTACACCGAAATGTTGTGCGGTTTTCTCCCAGGATTTATTTTGCTTATAGTAAGCTAAAACGTCCTTAGTTTCTTTTTTGCTGATTCTTGCAATGTGGGCAGCTTTCCAAATTTCATGTTTATTATAGCCGAGTTTTTCGAGCGACTGCATTTCTTCTTCTGAAATAGGTTTATGATGATGCATTGCAACTTCCTTTGGCGTGGTAGCAGAAGCAGGGAAGGTAGATACCCCGCATAATAATGCGGCCATAGTCATACTTACTGCGATTTTTTTGTACATGTAAACTCCTCCTAGATGGATAATGTGGAAAACTTTACACATATCATTTCCATAAAATGTGAAAAACTTGTGAACAAGCTAAGTTTTTTTATTCACAGTAGAAAAAGAAGTTTTTTGTATGTTTTCCAACATAAAACATTGATTAATTGTGAAAAACTAGGTTATAATCGAAATTGAAAATCAATATCAATAACAAACTTATACATATAGATGAAAAATAAGGGAGAGAAAAATATGACTACATATACTTCCATCGCAAATGTTATTAAAGAAAGACGATCTGTTCGTACATTTACAGATAAAGCAGTAGACAAAGAATTATTAATTGAACTATTAAACGATGCAACGTGGGCACCAAATCATAAACACCGTGAGCCATGGAATTGTAAATTATACATTGGGGACGGCCGTAAGAAATTAGTAGATGCGGTATTAAACTCTTTCACAGAAGAAGAAAGAGCGAAACGCGGTAAAATTTTATCTGATCGTTTCTTAAGCACACCTGCACAAATCGTTGTATATATGAATGAAGATCCGCGTCAAATTCAGCGTGACGAAGATTACGCTGCAACATGCGCATTTATGCAAAACTTCCAATTGCTTGCTTGGGAACGCGGCTTAGGCTGTGTTTGGAAATCAGGTGGATTAAACTATAATCCATTATTTATAGAAGGAATCGGTTTAACAAGAGGCCAACGTATCGTTGGAATTCTTCATATTGGTTATTTCGAAAAAGCGCCAGAAGGAAAAGCTCGTACACCGATTACGGAGAAGATGGAGATTATTGAAGATTAATAGATGAGACATTCTCGTTTTTACGAGGGTGTCTTTTTATTATGCAATCAATCCTCATGAAAGCTTGTTCCCCATCATACACTTTCTTAAGGGAAAGTGTAAGGAGGGAAAATAATGAGAGCAAGTGACGATAAAGCACTGCAATATGCGATTGCGGAAATTACGGAAATTGCGACTGGATTTGGGCTTGATTTTTATCCGATGCGTTATGAAATATGTCCAGCGGAAATTATTTATACATTTGGTGCATATGGGATGCCGACAAGGTTTTCACATTGGAGTTTTGGAAAACAATTTTTCAGAATGAAATTACAATACGATTTAGGACTTAGTAAAATATACGAACTCGTTATTAACTCTGATCCATGTTACGCATTTTTATTGGATACGAACTCTTTAATCCAAAACAAATTAATTGTAGCACACGTTTTAGCACACTGTGACTTCTTCAAAAATAATATTCGTTTTTCAAATACGAAGCGGGATATGGTAGAGAGTATGGCCGCAACAGCGGACCGTGTGAAAGCGTATGAGCATAAGTACGGAAAGGCAGAGGTAGAAACATTTTTAGATGCCGTACTTGCCATTCAAGAGCATATTGATCCGTCGCTTATGCGTCCGAAACTTGCATGGAGTATTGATGATTTAGAAGAGGAAGAAGTGGAAAAGAAAAAAGCATCACAATACGATGATTTATGGAATTTAGATGATCGAAATAAAAAGAGGGAACGATCGAATATACGCAAAAAGAAGAAGATTCCACCGCAACCAGAGAAAGATTTACTACTCTTTATTGAAGAATATAGCCGTGAGCTTGAAGATTGGCAGCGAGACATATTAACGATGATGCGTGAGGAAATGTTATATTTCTGGCCACAGCTTGAAACAAAGATCATGAACGAGGGCTGGGCTTCCTACTGGCATCAACGTATACTGCGTGAAATGGACTTAACATCTGATGAAGCAATCGAATTCGCAAAATTAAATGCAGGTGTCGTTCAGCCATCAAAAACAAGCATTAACCCATACTACCTCGGTATTAAAATGTTTGAAGATATTGAAGAACGCTACAACAACCCGACAGAAGAAATGAAAAGGCGTGGTGTGAAGCCTGGTTCTGGTCGAGAGAAAATGTTTGAAGTACGCGAAATTGAATGGGACGTATCATTCCTAAGAAACTACTTAAATAAAGAACTCGTAATGAGAGAAGATATGTACTTATTCCAGCGCCAAGGAAAAGAATATAAAGTAATTGATAAAGAATGGGAACATGTACGTGATCAGCTCGTAAATATGCGGACAAATGGTGGATTCCCGTACTTAGTAGTAGAAGATGGAGACTACTTAAAGAACGGAGAATTATACATTAAACATAGTTACGAAGGAATCGAGCTCGATTTAAAATACTTAGAAAAAGTATTGCCATATCTTCATCAGTTGTGGGGAAGAACGGTGCATATGGAGTCCATTGTGGAGAGTAAGGGCGTTGTGTTTTCTTATGATGGGAAGATGGTGCATCGGAAATATGTGTGATGGAAAGAACGGACATAGCATGCTATGTCCGTTCTTTTTATTTGGAGCAAAGTTAAATATGCTATTCTTGAAGAAAGGGAGTTACATAGAGAAATGGAGCGATTCAAATGAGCAAAGTAGGGGTATGTAAGGTGGATATTACGCCACCTGTAGGTATTGATTTTGTCGGATATCATAGAGAGACAGGAATAAATAATATTGAAGAGCGTATTTACGGGACAATCTTTGTATTTGAAAAAGATGAAATGAAAACTGTGTTTATAAGTATTGATAATATTGGAATGTTAGTAGAGGCTACGAATTTTATTCGTGAGCAAGTAGCAAGTAGGCTTCATGTGCCATTTGAGCGAATAACGGTTGTTTATACTCATACGCATTCCGGTCCAGAAACGGTCGGTGATGATCCGCTAGTACAGTCGTATAAAACGCTTTTAGTAAATAATGTAGTACACGGTGCTGTTACTGCGAATAACAATTTGAAGCTATGTGAAGTTGGATGGAGTGTTACGACAGGTAATATTGGAGTAAACCGAAGAGAGAGAACATCTGATGGAAAAGCGAAGATGGGAACGAATATAGAGGGTGTTGTAGATAAGCGAATTGGGATGTTAGCAATAAGAGATGTTGAAACGAAGGAGTTATCTGGAGTTGTAATATTTTGTACTGCCCATCCGAACGTTTTAAAAGGTGATAGTGATGTATTGTCAGCAGATTATCCGGGGATGACGAGAGAGCTTCTTGAGAAAATAGTAAACTGCCCAGTTATTATTGTTCAAGGTGCTGCTGGAAATGTGAATGCGAAGTATCGCGGTTCAAGGGAAGCATTAAACCAAATGGCTTACATGCTTAGTGGACATGTATTAACGATGTTGCCAACAGTTACATATAGCCCAATTGTAAATGTAAGGACAGTTTCAAGTACTATGCAAATGAAGTTGAAGGATATTCCTGAAATTGATGAGATACAAAAAATGGCCCAACTAGCTGAGAAGCAGTGGGGTGTGAATGCGGATGAATGGCTTGCTATCGTTTTAGAGAAATATGAGCAAGGTATGCGGCGGTTAAGTATTGATTTAGAAGTGCAACTGTTTCAAGTTAATGATGGGATTTTCTCTGGCATACCGATGGAACCTTTTTCAGAAACTGCCCTAGAAATGAAAGAGATTCTTCAAAATGAATTAGCTTTCTTTGGTGGATATATGAATGGATATATTGGTTATTTACCAACGAAGGAAGAATTCTCATATGGTGGGTATGAAGTGGAATTAAGCCCTGTTGTGTATGGACCGGTTACGAATTTATTGATGCCACCGGAGGAGAATACTGCGGAGTTGGTTGTGAAGAGAGTTATGGAATTATATAACGCGTAAAAAATATATTCAGTAGAATAAAATTTAAAGAAATTCATGATTTTTAATACAGCTATAGAAAAACGAATCCATTTTGAAGAAGATGAATCAAAATGGATTCGTTTTTTGTTTACCAGACAGGTCGTATATTTGATGATAATTTCTCTGTATTTTCTTTAGTAACGAATGTTGTCAAATCTTCTTTTAGCATTTGCATTCGTTCTGTACCTATGTTTTCAATCCATCGCTGCTCTATTTCAGCTACTATTTCTTCTTTTGCCTTCATTACTGCTAAACCACGTTCGGTTAAAACAATGATTTTACCCCTTTTATCAGTAGGGTGTGTTTTACGTGTAACGTAGCCACTATTCTCAAGAGAATCCACCATTTTACTTACAGCTTGTTTGGAAACCCCTAAATATTCAGCTAGTTCTATACCAGTTGCCCCATTAGGGAGGATGCGTTTGAACATAAAACCATGTGCTGGCCTAATATCTTCAAATCCTAATTCACTTAATTTGTCATGTAGCTCAGTAATTAATGTGCTAAATGATAATGATAAAAGCGATGTAAGATCTAACTCGTTAAATGTTTGATCCATATATATAACCTCCGCACTTGTAGTCAATTAAGTTGACTATATGTAATGCTTATTGTACTATACATAATACAGTCAATCAAATTGACTATATTATGTTGGTAGAACAAATAATGATTTATATAATATAGAATCGATGGAGGTTTCACATGGTTAATATCGTTAAAATTAGAGGGAGTGTATTTGCACCGTATGTTTCGCTGAAACCTATTCAGGATCCTGCAACGGGAAGAGTTTTTGAATATGCTGGAGATGCACGTGAGTTTACACCATACGCTGTGAATACAAAGCGTTCAAGATTAGAACAAGAAGTGAATATTGATTTTTATAAAAGAGAAATTTTCACATATGCAGATGCTTGTATCGTCACTGTGAAAATTACAAATCCAGATGGCTCAATTGAGTATCAAAAAGGAGAAACAAGTACAGAAAACATTGTATGTACAAATATTGTATGGAGTGAAGATGAAGTTTCGTTTGAAATGAGAGCAAGTGCAAGCAATCCGTTAAATGCGGCAGCACCTGCAGCTGATTATTTTTTGACTATACGAGTTAATGAACGTGGCGCTGTGCACGTTGAAGGTTTACATGATGGTTTCCCTTGCTATGAATTTTATAAACAAGTAGATTTTGGTTCGTTTGAATTGATATACACACATGATTTCAGAAAAACGGATGATACCCCAGCAGCACTAGCTGGAGAGATGGAATATAGCTTTAAAACGATAATCTAGCTGTAAATATAGCGCTATTTTTCAGAAGGAAGTAGTAAGCGTAAAAGAGAAAGCTATTGATTATGGGAGCGATATTGTGATCTGTTTTACTCAATATTATGCAGTATCTAAAATAAAATTATAGAGGTGTATCTTATGACTAATATCGTAAAAATTAGAGCGAGTGTATTTATTCCAATGCCTTGGACGGAAGCTAAGAAGGATATGGAAACAGGAAAAGCAATCCAATTCGAAGGTGATTCACGTGAATTTACACCACATACGGTAAATACTATGCGCTCTAGAGTTGAGCAAGAGGTTGTAGTGGATTTTTATAAAGAAGAAGTGTTTTCATATGCAAATACGGGTATTACGACAGAGAAGGTTACAAATCCAGATGGTTCTGTGAGTAAAAGAACAGGGAAAGCAAGTACAGAAAATATTGTGTGCACTGATATCACATGGAATTCTGAAGGTGTGCAATTCAAAATGAGTGCGAGTGCAAGTAATCCATTAAATGTATATGCACCTCCTGTGGATTATGTATTAAATGTATGTGTGAAACAGGATGGTAGTATTGATATTCAAGGAGAGCATGATGGATTCCCTTGTTTTGAATTTTATAAGCAAGTAGATTTCGGTTCATTTGAAAAAATATATACACATGATTTTAGAGAAACTGGTGATACAGCTGCAGCGTTAGGTGGCGATATGGATTATCTTTTTACAAAGAGTTTATAAGGAATAAGGTAGAGTAGACCACTTAACCGCTAGAAGGCTGAGAAACAAACATCCCCCTTTACAATATACCCTAAAGGGTATATGATGTTATACAAGGTTATAAAGTAATATATAATATAGCTATAATTACGGAGGTGGTCTACAGTGGAATACAATCAAGATATGAAAAATAGATTAAAACGTATTGAAGGCCAAGTGCGCGGTGTGCTTCGTATGATGGAAGAAGGAAAAGATTGCCGAGAGGTTATTACACAGTTAACGGCATCTCGTTCTGCATTAGATCGTACAATTGGATTAGTTGTTGGAACAAATTTAGAGCAATGTTTGCGTGAACAGTTTGAAAGTGGCAATGGTTCAAATGAAGAGTTAATTAAAGAAGCCGTTCAATTACTTGTAAAAAGCCGATAATCTGTCAAACATAAGTGTTGACAGATTTTCAAAAACGTTTTAGTATACCCCTACAGGTATAAGTATATTAAATATGGAGGAATCGATAATGAGTATAAAAGTGGATATGAGTTTAGATTGTAAAGGTTTGGCTTGTCCGATGCCTCTTGTAAAGACGAAGAAGGCGATGGAAGGATTGGCATCAGGGCAAGTGATTGAAATTGAGGCAACAGATAAAGGATCTACGGTAGATATACAAAGTTGGGCGAATAAAATAGGGCATCAATATATCGGGACGAAACATGAGGGTGCTATATTGATGCATTATGTGAGGAAAGCGCATGAACATGAAGTGAACGAAGTTGTGAAATATCCTCATACAATTACGAATGCGGAATTACAGGATATATTATCTCACGGAGAAGAGTGCATTGTATTAGATGTTCGTGAAGCAGCAGAATTTGCTTTTGGTCATATTCCATCTGCTATTTCGGTGCCACTAGGTGAACTAGACAGTACATCGTTAGATCAGACGAAGCAAATTTATGTTGTTTGCCGAACTGGTAACCGCAGTGATGTAGCTTGCCAAATGTTGAAAGAGAAAGGTTTTTCAAATGTGAAAAATGTCATTCCTGGTATGTTAGGGTGGCAAGGAAATGTGGAGAAATAAAATTTTTTAAACGAAAATATACCTATGGGGGTAATTAAATGGACATTAAGATGTTACAAGCAAAAGATGTTGCAGAGAAAGTTTTATTCGGAGAGTTGTTTATTTTAGATGTTCGTAATGAGACGGATTATGAAGATTGGAAAATTGAAGGGAAACAAGTATCTTCTATTAATAAACCTTATTTTGACTTGTTAGATGGTGTAGACCATATTGTAGATGAATTACCGAGAGAGAAAGAGATTTTAGTCGTATGTGCAAAAGAAGGTTCTTCGCAGTTTGTCGCGGAGCAATTGTTGGATGCTGGCTTCAACGATGTTTCCTATTTAGCTGGTGGGATGAAAGCTTGGAGTGAATATGTAAAGCCGCTCAAAGTAGGAGATGTACAGGGCGGAGGGAGTATATATCAATTTAATCGTCTTGGAAAAGGCTGTTTATCTTATATGGTCGTTTCTAACGGTGAAGCAGCAGTTATTGATGCAGTAAGAACGATTGAATCATATGAGGAGTTTGCGAAAGAGCATGGAGTTACTATTACGAATGTAATGGATACACATTTACATGCAGACCATATTTCTGGCGGTCGTAAGTTAGCTGAAAAAGTAGGTGGTACGTATTGGTTACCTCCAAAAGATGCGGAGGAAGTCGTTTTCTTATACGAACCACTTGTAGAAGGATCTGTTATTACGGTAGGGGGTACCAAAATCGAAATTGATGCGCTATACTCACCGGGGCATACGATTGGGAGTACATCATTTATTGTAGATAATTCCTATTTATTATCGGGCGATATTTTATTTGTAGATTCAATCGGGCGTCCAGATCTTGCTGGTAAGGCTGAAGATTGGGTGAGCGATTTACGAAATACATTATATAAGCGCTATAAGGAATTATCTCAAGAGTTAATTGTTTTACCAGCTCATTATTCAAAAATAAGTGAAATGGATGAAAATGGGGTTGTGAGTGCTAATTTAAAACAATTGTTTGAAGTGAATGCAGGGTTAAATATGAAAGATGAGAATGAATTTCGCAAAATTGTAACGGAGAATCTACCACCTCAGCCGAATGCTTATCAAGAAATTCGTCAAACGAATATGGGGAAAATTCATCCGAGTGTGGAAGAAGAACGTGAAATGGAGATTGGTCCAAACCGCTGTGCAGTTCATAATTAATAACAAATTGGAGGAATAGATGATGAATATAAAACAAGTTTTAGATGCGAAAGATTTAGCATGTCCAATGCCAATTGTAAGAACGAAAAGAGCGATGGATACTTTACAATCGGGCGAAGTGTTAGAAGTACATGTAACGGATAAAGGGTCAATTAAGGATATTCCAGCGTGGGCAAACAAAACTGGTCATGACATCGTAAAGCATGCAGAAGAAAGCGATGTACTAAAGTTTTGGATTAAGAAGGCGTAGTAAAGAAATAACTTTATAAATGTAGAGAGGGAGTTATATGAACACAATAGTAAGTACGCTTTTCGTTGTATTGGCTGCATGGTTTGTTATTTCACGGTTCTTACCGGTGAAAGGTGTTCAAAATATAAATGGAAAAGAATTAAAAAGTATAGTGGGAAAACAGGGGAAGTACTTTATCGATGTTCGTACAGTAGGCGAATATAGAGGGAACCATATGAAGGGCTTTCAGAATATCCCGCTAAATGAGTTAGTTAGTAAGGCAAATCAATTAAATAAGAATAAGGAAGTAATCGTTATTTGTCAGAGCGGGATGAGAGGTAAGCAAGCAGCAAAAGTATTAAAGAAATTAGGATTTCAGCGCATTATAAATGTTTCAGGTGGTATGAACGCTTTGTAAGGAAAGGAATATTAAGATGAAAGAAATTACAGCGAGAGAAGTAGAGGAAAGATTGTTACGAAATGAAGAGATACATGTAATTGATGTTCGTGAAGTGGAAGAAGTGAGGGAAGGGAAAATTCCAGGCGTGCTTCATATTAGGTTAGGCTTACTAGAGTTTCGAATGCATGAGCTTGATAAAAATAATGAATACATTATCGTTTGTCGCTCGGGAGGAAGAAGTGCAAGAGCAGTTCAATTTTTAGAAGGTTACGGTTTTCAAGCGATCAATATGGTAGGAGGTATGTTAGCTTGGGAAGGTAAAGTCTTATAGCATAGAGATAAAAGATTTGAGCCTTTTTATAAACAATTAAATACCCCTATAGGTAATTTAGAGGAGGAACAACATGGAACAACAGAAGAAAACGACAATCGTGTTATTTAGCGGAGATTATGATAAAGCGATGGCTGCCTATATTATTGCAAATGGTGCAGCGACTTATGATCAAGAAGTGACTATATTTCATACTTTTTGGGGGTTGAATGCTCTTAGAAAAGATGAGCATGTGAAAGTAAAGAAGACTTTTATAGAGAAAGTATTTGGGAAGATGATGCCGCGTGGTGCCGATAAGATGGGATTATCCAAAATGAATTTTGCTGGCATGGGGCCGAAGATGATTAAAGGCATTATGAAAAAACATAACGCAATGCCTTTGCCGGATTTAATTGATTTGGCGAAAGAACAAGGAATTAAACTTGTAGCTTGTCAAATGACAGTAGATTTATTAGGGTTAAAAGAGGAAGAGATTATGGAAGGGGTAGAGTTTGCTGGGGTAGGAGCATATTTAGCAGATGCTTCGGATGGGAATGTAAACTTATTCATTTAAATCACCTTCTTTTAAGAAGGCGGGGGATGTAAGGTGAGCTTAGTCGTATTACTTTTTATAATTGGTTTTATAGGATCGTTTATATCAGGAATGGTTGGGATTGGCGGCGCGATTATTAATTATCCGATGATCTTATACATTCCAGTATTGCTAGGGTTTACTGGTTATACTGCACATGAGGTGAGCGGTATTACAGCGGTACAAGTATTCTTTGCAACTTTTGCAGGTGCGTGGGCATACCGAAAAAGTAATGATATGAATAAAACGTTAGTTATGTATATGGGAGCCAGTATATTAATAGGAAGCTTCATAGGGAGTTTCGGTGCTAACATATTAGAGGAACATACAGTGAATGTTGTTTATGCAGCATTAGCTACAATTGCAGCTATTATGATGTTTGTACCGAAACAAAATAATAGTGGAGACGTGAAGTATAATAAATGGTTAGCGAGCTTGTTAGCGTTCGTTGTAGGGGGAGCTTCAGGCATTATAGGAGCTGGAGGTTCGTTCCTTTTAGTTCCCATTATGCTAGTTATTTTAAAATTACCACTGCGCATGACGATCGCAACATCTATCGCTATTACGTTTATTTCCTCAATAGGAATTACTACAGGAAAAGTGATTACTGGGCAAGTAGTTATCATTCCAGCTCTAATTATTGCGGTTGCAAGTATATTTGCTGCGCCACTTGGAGCACGAGTCGGGAAGAGGCTAAATCAAAAAGTACTGCAATATGTATTGTCCACTTTAATTGTAGGAACTGCTGTTAAAATGTGGGTTGATATGATATCGAAGTAAAAGGATGGTGCTGCTTGCAGCCCATCCTTTTGTTTTGTGGGTAGTAAAACGTCACTGAGTATAGTTTTACTTTATGCCCAAATAACTTTCATTAAGTTTTTATATTCGTCGTTCGCTAATTTATACAGCATTCTCGTATGCTCAAAAACAAGTGCCGGATTAAAGTTTGGTTCTGAGAATGCAAGAGATGTTGAAATATCAATTGCATTTTGCTTATTTAGTGTGAATTTTGCAAATCGGTAAGATGTGTTTAATTCATTGATGACATGTAAAATGTCATTTGTTGATGTTTCGTCAGGTACGTGAGCAACATTGAAGCAGTATATATCCACAGTCGGATTTTCATTTTCGAAAGCAGCGATAAGTTGAATTTTTGCGCCAGCTTCTGTTTCTAATCCTACTGAAAAATGCACCGAACCATCATTTTCATCTATATTTTCTTCCATGTATATATCGTTGGATTTTAAGTAGTCTTTAAAATCTGAAATGTTATGTTTTACTGCAGCTTTCATATGTATGAGCCCCCTGGTAATTGGAATAGATTACTATTATTTATTATAATTTAAAAATATTAAAAAAGATAGTTGGAAAGTTCTGATTTTTTATGTTTGAAAAAAGAAGCCGCACTCTACCTCCATAGAGTACGGTTTCTTTTTATTCATTGTTATTAGATGATGTTTTTATATCTTCATTGTTATTATCATTATGGTTGTTGTTACTTGACTCACGTTTGTTTGTATTTTCAGAGTCAGTGTCTTTTATTCTCTCAGAGTTAGTGTCTTTTGTTCTCTCAGAGTTAGTGTCTTTTGTTTTCTCAGAGTCAGTGTCTTTTGTTCTCTCAGAGTTAGTGTCTTTTGTTCTCTCAGAGTCAGTGTCTTTTGTTCTCTCAGAGTTAGTGTCTTTCGTTTTCTCTGAATCTGTTTTTTTCGAATCAAAGTCAGTTTTTGTATAGGCAGGTAGTCCAAGGTGAGTACGAAGTTCGTTCGTAACATTTGCTAGTGCTTTTTTATCTGGATTGTAGTAATATGTTCGACCGCCACCAGCAGATTTGCTACATGTGTCATCACCTTTTTCCATATAGCAGTCATCACCTTGAATTTGTAATTTTTCAACTGAAGAATCTGCGCCATATTTATAGAATGAAAGCATATCATCGAATGTTAAGTTTGTAACGAATTGTCCGTTAATATCATCAATGATGTTGCCAACTTTTGTTACAGATCCAACGTTTGTTATTTTCTTTAAAATAGCTTCAATAACGAGTTGTTGACGTTGCCCACGCATTGCATCACTATCGATGTGTCGCGTTCTAGCAAGAGCAAGAGCCTCTTCGCCATTTAACTTTTGGACACCTTTTTTCAGGTGAATTGCATCGGCATTATCATTACTATCTTGTTCTGAAAATTCAACAGGTACATCGACTTCAATGCCGCCTAAATCATCGACAATTTTTATAAATGATTTAAAGTTAAATTTTACAAAGTAATCGACAGGAACATTCATTAATTTTTCAACTGCATCGATACTTGCTTGTGGTCCACCCTTTTTACCGTTTTTAGCAGAACCGAATGCATGAGCGTGTGTAATTTTATCTTTTTTCTTTTCTACTGGAATGTAAGTATATGTGTCACGTGGAATACTTAATAGTTTAACAGTTTTGCTGTCTTTATTAAAAGTTGCAAGCAACAGCGCATCTGTTCTTATAGCTTCACCATATTCTTTTCCTCGGACATCGCTTTCATCAACACCCATTATTAAGACAGAGACATTGTTCGTAATAGGTTTTACAGCTTTATCACGTAAATCAGATTTATCACCGCGTGCTAAATCGTGTGCGGCATTTCGAACAGCAGAAGATGCTTTATTTACTAAAAACCACGTATAACCGCCTCCTACTATTAAAAAGAATAGAATGACGCTTATAATAATTTTTGTTTTTTTCTTACTTTTTTTCGGTTTATTGCGTGTATTTTCTTGCAAAGATGGGTTTTGCTCCATTTCTTGTACTCCTTCATTTGGATTGAAATACGACACTCACATCCACTTATTATAATGAAATTTGACGAAAAAAAACATTACAAATCATTTACATTTCGTAAAAATTCAATTTATTTATAAAAAGTCAGATTTTCTATATGTTATTTTTCAGATGTAGGATAAGTATATGTTTTTTTAGTAGAAATGAAAATATATATTGTGAGAAAGTGAGAGAGAAGTAAGATTTGTTGAAATATAGCCAATAAGAAATTGGTAGTACTACTTATTTCTTCTATATAATAAAGAAGAATTTTACGGATGAAGGAGAGAGCATAATGGATCATACATCATTCCGAGCAATCGTCGTGAAAGAAAAAGAAAATAATCAATTTGAAAGAAAGCTTGTTGAGAGAGAAATCAATCGTTTACCTGAAGGAGATGTGCTAATACGAGTTCATTACTCTTCATTAAATTATAAAGATGCGCTTTCAGCTACTGGTAATAAAGGTGTAACGAGAACATATCCTCATACGCCAGGAATCGATGCTGCAGGAGAAGTTGTGAGTAGTGAAGATGGTTCCTTTAAGGTAGGGGATCAAGTTATTGTAACGGGGTATGATTTAGGTATGAATACGTCTGGTGGATTCGGAGAATATATTCGCGTGCCATCATCTTGGATTGTTTCTTTACCAGAAGGAATGTCTTTGAAGGAAAGTATGATGTATGGGACAGCTGGTTTTACAGCTGCACTATCGGTATATAAGCTCATTGGAGCAGGAATTATGCCTAATAGGGGAGATGTTTTAGTAACGGGTGCTACGGGCGGTGTAGGTAGTGTAGTGGTTAGTATTTTAAGTAAGTTAGGATATAACGTAGTCGGAGCAACAGGGAAATTGGAAGAAGAAGAGATGTTACTACGTTTAGGAGCAAAGAAGGTAATTCAGCGTGAAGAGTTGAGTGATGAATCAGGAAGGCCAATGCTTAAAGGAATATACGCCGGGGTTATCGATACTGTGGGCGGAAAGATGTTAGAAACAGCATTGAAATTGGTACGATATGCCGGTTGTGTAACGACATGTGGTAATGTGGCAGGGCATGAATTACACACAACAGTATATCCGTTTATTTTGCGAGGTATTAGCCTTGTAGGAATAGATTCCGTACAATGTCCAGTAGATATGAGAAGAGAAGTGTGGGCATTGTTAGCGACAGAGTGGAAAAACTTAGAACTATTATCTTATACAGAAGAATGTACATTAGAAAAATTAGATGAGAAGTTTTCGCTCATATTGCAAGGAAAGTTAAAAGGAAGAACAGTTGTAAATATGAAATAAAAAAGAGACGCTAACTTGAGCGTCTCTTTCCTATTATAATGATTGTTTTAAATTGACTTTTCCTTGTTCACCTAAAACACCGTCAGCGATATTTACAGCGTGATCACCGATACGCTCTAAGTTACTTACCATGTCAACGAAGATGATGCTTGCATCGCCTGAACAGCTGCGTTCGTTTAGACGTATTACGTGACGTTTGCGAAGAACACGTTCCATTTGGTCGATTTTACGTTCTTTTGCAATAACAGTTTGAGCTAGTTCAGTGTCAAAGTTTGTTAAAGCATTGATTGCATCTTGTAATGTTGAAATTGTTAATTCAAGCATTTCATTTAATTCAGTTAGTGCGTCGTCTGATAGTGAAACGCGGTTTGAAATTTGGAAATCTACAAGTTCTACAAGGTTTTCTACATGATCACCGACACGTTCAATATCTCCAACAACACCAGCTAAAACAGAATGCTTCTCAGAATCTGCTGATGAAAGTGGTTTTTCTGATAGTAAAACTAAATACTCGGTAATTTTTTTATCTAAATTGTTAATAGCTCCTTCTAATTGAGTAGCCATATTAGCGTGTTTTTTGTCTTGTGTATTTAAAAACTGGTTTGCTTCTTTTAATCCATCTAATGAAAACTCCGCCATACGGATAATCTCTTTTTGAGCTTCTGTTAAAGCAATAGCTGGAGATTGTTCAATAAAGATTGGATTTAAATGTTGTGGTTTGAAGTTAATAGATGCATCTTCACCACGAATAATTTTTGTTACAATCCAGGCTAATACTGCAATGAATGGGAACTGAATGATTGTATTCGTTACGTTAAATGTTCCATGTGCAAATGCAATTGTCATTTCTGGATTCAAGTTTAATGACGTTTGGAAATATTGAATTAAATTTGTAAATGGTATCAATATAATCGTAAAGATAATGGTACCGATAATATTAAAGATAACGTGAACTAATGCTGCACGTCTTGCTGCAATTGAAGTACCGATTGCTGCTAATACTGCTGTAATTGTCGTACCGATGTTATCACCGAATAATACAGGAAGGGCAGCTTGTAAATCGATTGCACCTTGACCGAATAATTCTTGTAAAATACCGATTGTTGCGCTTGAGCTTTGTACAATTAAAGTGAAGACTGTACCGACAATAATTCCTAAAATTGGATTATCACTCATGCTAATCATTAAATCTTGGAATGCCTCTAATGAACGAAGAGGTTTCATACCTGCGCTCATTAATTCTAAACCGAAGAATAACATACCAAAACCGAATACAACTTGACCTACAGAATGTACTTTTTTATTTTTAAAGAAGAATAGTAAAATCGCTCCAACTGCCATAACTGGGAGAGCGTATTCTCCGATTTTAATCCCGATAATAAATGCAGTAACTGTCGTACCGATGTTCGCACCCATAATAACACCAATTGCTTGTCTTAATGTCATAAATCCGGCACTTACAAGTCCGACTGTTAAAGCGGTTGTTCCTGAACTTGATTGAATTAATACAGTAACTAACATACCTGCTAGTACACCCATAAGTGGGTTCGTTGTAAAACGATCTAAAATATCGCGAAGACGATCTCCAGCTGCTTGTTGCAGTCCATCGCCCATGTATTTAATCCCGAATAAGAAAATACCTAATCCACCAATGAATTGGAAGATCATTTCTTGAACATTATATTCCACGCATTCCACTCCTTAAATTTCATGTACGATGTAATTATTAACTAAACCTTGAGGCACTGTAAACGGTTTGCTAGTAAAATTTACACTAAATTTACAAAGAGGTGAAAAGTTTACAATTCTTTAAAGAAACAGCTGTATTTTAATGGTTTTCGTCTTTTGTAAATAGTGTTTTTGTAAAGAAATCACACTTTTTAGAATAGTATTATTCAATTGTATATCAAAGAAATCTTCTACAAGTTCATTGTATATTTTTTGATGATAGTTAAAAAAATATGTAGGGAAATGCATGTAGTTTTATAAAGCCAACATGGGGTTTAATATTTATTAAGTAGTCTTTTTTTGCAAGAAAAAAAGCCGCTAAATTATCCAGCAGCTTTTTCTGTATTTTTATCTCCGTGCTTTTGTTTTCTTATACTTGTAATGTAAATGAACAGAAAAGCAATAAGTAATAGGGAAGAATAACGATATACAGTCGCATAGTTTGTAAAATGTGCAATGAATCCGAAAATAATCGCTCCCGCACCAATTCCAAGGTCAAATGCTGAGAAGAATGTAGCTGTTGCGACTCCTCGTCGGTGCGGTGCTACTCGGTCGATCATCCATGCTTGTAGCGCAGGCTGAATCGCTCCGAAACCACTTCCGTAACAGGCTGCCGCAATAATTAAGCTCGGAATTGTCGTTGTATACGACAATAAAATAATACCTGCGAACGTTATAATAACCCCTGGAATGATGACGAATGTATGGCCTTTCGCATCATATAACTTTCCGGAAAATGGACGAGTTACAGCGATTGCTAGCGCGTTACATAAAAAGAAGAGACTAATATCAGCAATGCCAACTTCGGTAGCAAATAGTGTGATAAAGCTGCCGATTCCTCCGTACATTAATGTAATACATAATATTAATAATGAAGGAAGTAAAGCTTTGCGCTCAATAAATCCATCGAGAAAAGTACCAGATGATTGTTTTGGTGGTTGTTTCGTTTTTTGGATTTGAAGTAGTTTCGTTAAAATTAATGAAACGATTGTGCATGAAAGTGCACATAAAAAAAGAACGTTGAAATTATATGCTTGCATAAGCCATAGTCCGATTAGTGGGCCGAGAGCCATTGCAATGGTTCCAGAAAGTCCGAAATATCCCATGCCTTCTCCGCGGCGAGCTGCTGGAATTAAATCAGAAACGACAGTTCCATATGTAGTCGTTGTAATACCGAAGCCAGCTCCGTGTAAAATACGAACGGCAAGCAAGAGAAAAATGGTAGAGGCGAAAAGGTAACTGCCCATAGCGAGTAAACAAATAGCAGTACCGATCATTAAAATGATTTTTTTATTAAATTTCTGTAAGGCGTTTCCAGTTAGCGGTCTAACAAAAAGTGCCGCAACGGTAAACATACCGACGACCAATCCGATATTTGAACTTGTGCCACCGATTTCTTTCACATAAACAGGTAAAGTTGGAATTAACATTTGAAACCCTAAAAACATACATAAGTTTGCAAAAATTAAAGCAACAAACTCTTTTGTCCATAACGGTTCTCGTTTTACGAGTATTGCCTCTCCCATATATTCATCCCCTATATACATTTTTTCCGCTATTTGCGGACAGTAAAATTCCCACCTCAAAATCTGGCTGGAGCAAAGAAGTTAGGTGGAAGCCCTGCTGCCAGCAAACGCCCGATTGGTGAAGGCTAATAATCGGTGGGGGATGAACAAAACCCCCACTGATTAAAGTTTCACTTTATCTCTTTTCTTTTGAGTATATGTATTGGTCAATGTAGCAGTCAAGGAAGGTGTCTTGAAAGCGGATAACAATTTTTAAAATGAAAAACTGACAAATTTGTGTAAACGCTACACAACTATGAAAAAAAGATGTAAAGTATAGATGTATAGACTTGTAGTTGTTATGAATGATAGAAATTGTTTTTTCTTTAAAGAAAGCGGATTCAAAAGGTAGTGAATGAGAAGGGGATATATACTTTTTCGCTACATATATTTGAAAAGGTTTACAAAACAATGAAGAAAGAGGCGTGTACATATGAGACGATTAGGTATTTCTATTTATCCAGAACATTCAACGGTAGAGAAAGATAAGGAATATGTAACATTAGCAAGTAAATACGGATTTACACGTGTGTTCACATGTTTACTATCTGTGGATGGAGAAAAAGAGAAAATTATTGAAGAATTTAAAGAAACGATCTCTCATGCGAATGCATTAGGGTTCCAAGTATTAGTTGATATTAGTCCATCTGTTTTTGAACAATTAGGTATTTCGTATAATGATTTATCATTCTTCCATGAATTAGGTGCGTACGGTATTCGTTTAGATGTTGGTTTCTCAGGATTAGAAGAATCAATTATGACTTATAATCCGTATGGTTTGAAAATTGAGATTAATATGAGCAATGGTACGAAGTATGTAGATAACATTATGAGTCATAGACCAAATCGTGAAAATTTAATTGGCTGTCATAATTTTTATCCGCACCGCTATTCTGGGTTATCATACGATCATTTCATTACATGCTCGAAACAATTTAAAGATTACGGCATGAGAACAGCTGCATTTATTTCATCATTTGATGCAACATACGGACCTTGGCCAGTAACAGAAGGTTTATGTACGTTAGAAGAGCATCGTGAATTACCGATGACAACCCAAGCGAAGCATTTATTTGCGACAGAATTAATTGATGATGTTATTATTGCGAACGCTTATGCATCAGAAGAAGAATTACAAGCACTAGGTGCGTTAAATAAAGAGAAACAAACATTTGATATAGAACTATACGATACAACGACAAATTTAGAAAGAATTATCGTATTAGAAGAACCTCATTTTTATCGCGGGGATGTATCTGAATATATGATTCGTTCTACACAAAGTCGTGTGAAATATAAAAAAGAAGAGTTTAAACCTCATAATACGCGTGAAATTAAGCGTGGCGATCTTTTAATTGATAATGAGCAATATGGCCAGTATAAAGGTGAATTACAAATTGCATTAAAAGATATGGTGAATACAGGAAAAACAAATGTAGTTGGTCGAATTATAGAAGAAGAGATTTTCTTACTAGATTATTTACATGCTTGGGATAAATTCGGATTTACATTAAAGAAATAGAGAGAATATAAAGGGGAAAAACTACTGATTTCAGCAGCTTTTCCCCCTTTATATATAAAGAGCGAGAGGAAGAGCTATGACAAAGGTGCATCAGCGATTAATTTCTATTTTAGAGGAGTTTTTAGAAGAGAAATCGATGTTAAATCGAGCTTTTTTAGCGAACCGATTACATGTATCAACGAAGACGATTCAAAAAGATATAAAATTATTAAATGATATATTGGAAGAAAACGGAGCGAAAATCGAATCGCAAAGAGGGACTGGATATGAACTAGAAATTATACAAACGAAGATATTTGAAGAGTTTTGTGTGAGTCTATTTCAAAAACAGACGGAAAAGATCCCAACTTCTTATGAAGAAAGAGTTGCGTATATTTTACAACGTGTTTTAACGACAGAAGGATATGTGAAGCTTTCGCAGTTAGCAGAAGAAATTTACGTGAGTAAATCAACTGTAAATTTAATTATGAAAGATGTTACAGATATATGCGGTCGCTATACATTGCAAATTGAAAAGAGACCGTATTATGGTATACGTATTGTGGGAGAGGAATTTAATATTCGTTCTTGTTTATCACAATATGGTTTACCACGTTATGAACATACTCCGTTTCATGAGCAATTTGAGCAGACGGATACATATGTATCGTTACCTCATATATCACTCATTCGTTCAATTATATTAAAGTATATTGAGGGTGGAACAATATATTTATCTGATATAGAAATTGATAATCTAGTTATTCATATTGCAATCGCATTAAAGCGTTGTCAAAGTCAACATTATATGACGGGACTGCATGTGGAGCAATCAGAACTTATAATAAAGAAAGAATATACAATTGCGAAGCAGATTTTAGGAGATTTAGAGAAAGAGTTAAAACTTTTATTTCCAGAAGAAGAAGTATTATATGTGACGGTGCATTTGTTAAGTACTGCTGTTACAGCGAGAGATCGCTATGAAAATGTAGAAGAGCTATTAGGAAAAGATATATATGCATTTATGCAACATATTCTTTTTAAAGTAGCGGAAGAACGGAATCTTATTTTTTATTATGATGAAGAATTATTATTTGGATTTGGTGTTCATTTAAAAACGTTATTAAATCGTTTGAAGTATAAGTTAAATACGAGAAATCCTCTTTTGGCAGAAGTGAAAAAGAATTATCCGTATGCTTTTGAAATTGCGGTTCTCGTTGGAGATATAATTGGTGAATATACGGGTGAAACGATTCCGGAAAGTGAAATTGGTTATATTGCTATTCATTTCGGCGGAGCGATGAGCCGTTTGCAGGAGCAGAATCAAAAGAAAAGATGTTTACTAGTTTGTGCGACTGGTCAAGGGAGTGCACAACTATTAAAATATAAAATTTTATCACAATTTCGAGATAAATTAGAGATTGTAGGTATTACAGGTTATTATCAATTGAAAGTAGAAGACCTTTATAAAGATAAAATAGATTGTATTATTAGTACGATTCATATACCGAGTGGTTTGCCTGTACCAGTTATAAAGGTGAATTCAATATTTGATGATAAAGAGATTAAATCGATTGGTCAGCAATTGTTTACGCATGTGAATAATAGTGTGCAGCAATATATAAAAGAAGATTTAATCTTTTTAAATCGTAGTGCTTCTACGAAAGAAGAAGTTATTCAATTTTTATGTGAGAAAGCCGCTGAGAAAAACTATGTGCCAGAAAATTTTTATGCTTCTGTTATGGAAAGAGAAAATACATCTCCGACAGCGGTTGGGAATTTAGTGGCGATTCCGCATCCGATGCAGTTATTAAGTGAGGAAACATTTTTGATGTTTTGTACACTTGATAAGGCTGTTGATTGGGGAGATAAAAAAGTACAATTGATTATTTTATTTAGTGTGAAGCGCAATAATAATGAAGATTTGCAACGGCTTTATGATTTTTTATATGATATTATGTCTAATCAGAATACGATAGAGAAATTAACTCAGGCTGAATTAATTGAAGGTTTTCAAGAGATTTTATTATCGTATTGAAAAAGTATATAAAAACTTCCGTTACATAACGGAAGTTTTTTATGTTTAATTGTATGCGTTTTCATAATAAGATGAACATATAGAAAAACAAAGCTTGGGGGAAGTTAAAATGACTGATATGCAAACTCCATTTGCGTTAATTTTACATGGTGGCAACGCGAGAAGCGCGGCGCTTGAAGCAATCGCTTTTGCAAGACAAGGAGATTTTGAGAATGCGAGTGAAAAGATGGAACTTGCTAGTGAAGAAATTTCAGCAGCTCATCGTATTCAGACGGATTTAATTCAAGAGGAAGCAAGAGGAAATCATGCAGAAATAAGTTTACTGTTAGTGCATGCACAAGATCATTTAATGAATGCAATTACAGTGAAAGAACTTGCTGAAGAATTTATCGCTCTTCATAAACGTGTGGAAGAGAAAGTGACAGTATAATATGTATATTTTATTATGTTGTGCTGCAGGTATGTCAACGAGTATGGTTGTAAGAAAAATGCAAGAAGAGGCGAAGAAACAAGGGAAGGATTATAAAATTAAGGCAGTTGATTCAGAACTTGTGAAGCTTGAAATTAAGGAAGCAGATGTCGTTTTAATTGGTCCGCAAGTGAAATATTTATTTCCGGCCGTAGCGTTTCTTGCAAAGTCATACGATATACCAGTTGCTATTATAAACCAACGAGATTATGGCATGTGTGACGGTTTGAAAGTACTTAAGCAGGCAGAAGAATTAGTTTTAGCGTAATTATATTTTTTTAAACATAAACATTATAATGTTATAACTTTTGGTTATATTGAACAAAGGGAGGGCTATTGATGAATGGGTTTATGAGTTTTATGGAACAGAAGATTATGCCAACAACGCAAAAGATTGCAGGACAGCGACATTTATTAGCAATTCGAAACGGGGTTATTTCTACATTACCATTAACGATCGTCGGATCATTTTTCGTTATCTTTTTAAACTTACCAATTGATGCATATATGGAGTGGATTGCACCGTTTCGTCATATTTTAGATATTCCATTCCGATTTACAGTAGGCTTAATGGCATTATACGCAGCTTTTGGGGTAGGGGCTTCGCTCGCTAATTTTTATCAGCTCAATCAATTAAGCGCAGGGTTACTCTCTGTACTCGCCTTTTTATTAGCATCAGTTGAACCAATTCAAATTACGAAAGCTGTACCAGGTGTTATTGATGCGGGTAGATACATTTCAGTAGGAACATTAAGTGCCACGTCTTTATTCGGCGCAATTGTTACTGCATTAATTGCAGTAGAAATTTATCATTTTATGATTAAGCATAATATTTCGATTAAATTACCAGAAAGTGTACCACCAGCAGTTGCAAACTCGTTTGCAGCATTAATTCCAACTTTAGTTGTTATTCTTTTATTCTGGGGTATTCGTTACGGTTTAAAATTTGATGTAAATACAACAATCACATATTTAATTGCACCATTAAAGTCAGTATTAGTAGGAAACAATTTATTCGGCGGTCTATTAACAGTATTTTTAATCGTGTTCTTCTGGTCATTCGGTATTCATGGCCCAGCGATTTTAGGACCAATCATTCGTCCGATGTGGGATTCAGCAATTCTTGAAAATATGGAAGTGTTCACGGCTACAGGAAATGCACATCAGTTACCAAACTTATTTACAGAGCAATTTATTCAATGGTTCGTATGGATTGGTGGGTCGGGTTCAACGTTAGCTTTAGTCATTATGTTTATGTTCTCTAAATCTAAGTTCTTAAAAGAGTTAGGTAGATTATCATTCGTGCCAGGTTTATTCAATATTAACGAGCCAATTATTTTCGGGGCACCGATTGTAATGAACCCAATCTTAATTATTCCGTTCGTTATTACACCGTTAGTTACAACGACGGTATCATATTTCGCAGTTGTTTCAGGTATGATTCCACTTATGATGGCGAAGTTGCCATTTACGATGTTAGCGCCAATTGCAGCAGTGATTAGTACGGACTGGACAATTATGGCTGGCGTACTTGTAATTATTAACTTTGTAATCTCATTTATTATTTACTATCCATTCTTCAAAATGTATGAGAAACAACAAATAGCAGGAGAGGAGAAAACAGAATGCTCGGAGCAATTATCATCTTAATTACATTTGTGATCGGACAATGCATTGCTCATTATTCGAAATGGGTACAAAGTAAATCTTTATTAGTTTTACTACTCGTATCAGTTTTGTTTATCGGTTGTTCAATGGGTGCATATGTAATGTTAGGTCTACACTCACCGTACGTAATTATTGTACCGACAATTTTATGTGCAACATGTTTATCTGCAAAATATAGATTTACGAGCATGTCATTAATACAACGTGTGAAGGAGATGCAAAAGCATGGAGCGTAAATTAGGAATTTCACTTTATCCAGAGCATTCAACGAAAGAAAAAGATATGGCTTATATTTCCGCAGCGGCACGACACGGTTTTTCAAGAATATTTACTTGTTTGTTATCTGTGAATCGTCCAAAAGAAGAAATTGTAGCTGAATTTAAAGAGATTATTAATCACGCAAAAGATAACAATATGGAAGTTATTTTAGATGTAGCTCCAGCTGTGTTTGATCAGCTTGGTATTAGTTATAGCAATCTATCATTTTTCGCAGAATTAGGCGCAGATGGTATTCGTTTAGATGTAGGCTTTGACGGGTTAACGGAAGCGAAAATGACGAATAATCCGTACGGTTTAAAAATTGAGTTAAATGTAAGTAACGATATTGCGTACTTAGAAAATATTCTTTCGCATCAAGCGAATAAATCAGCTTTAATCGGTTGCCATAATTTTTATCCACAAAAGTTTACTGGTCTTCCGTACGATTATTTCATTCGATGTAGTGAACGTTTTAAAAAGCATGGTATTCGCAGTGCGGCCTTTATTACATCAAATGCCGCAAACATCGGTCCATGGGATATTAACGACGGTTTATGTACATTAGAAGAGCATCGTAATTTACCAATTGAAGTACAAGCGAAGCATCTATGGGCAACAGGGCTAATCGATGATGTCATTATCGGAAATGCTTATGCGAGTGAGGAAGAGTTAGAAAAACTAGGAAATTTAAATCGCTATATGTTACAGCTAAAAGTGCACTTTGTAGACGAAGTGACTGAAGTAGAGAAGAAAGCGACGCTGCAAGAATTACACGTAAGACGCGGCGACATAACAGAATATATGGTACGTTCTACAGAAGTGCGTAAAAAGTACAAAGACTATGACTTCCCGGTGCGCGAAAGTGTGCTACAGGAAAGAGGGCAAGTTGTAATTGGTAATAACTCATTCGGAAAGTATAAAGGTGAACTGCAAATCATCTTGAAAGAAATGCCGATAGATGAACGGAAAAACATTGTCGGTACAATTGCGGAAGAGGAGTTATTCTTACTAGATTATGTAGGGGCTTGGACGCAGTTTACTTGTGTGGAATAGGGAAGATAGGGGGCGTTCTAAATTTTGGAACGCCTTTTTAATAGTAAAGTGCTTTTAATGTAAAAATTTGTCGATAAATCGATATTTCTTGTCGAATCGTTGATATATTATAAGTTACGATAGATATATTCGAAAAATCGTTGATATATTGTAGGTTACGATAGATATATTTGAAAAATCGTTGATATAATTTCATTTACTGTGACATTTTTCAGTAGTTTAATAGAGTAAAAAAAAGAGTCAGCCTCAACAATGAGACTGACTCTTTTTTTATAGTAATTAGTTTAAAATTTTCACTGTAACTGTTTTACGTCCCCAGTTACTTGAAGTGCCTTTATCTGGCATTAAAACGTCGATTTTATTTCCTTTAATAGCTCCACCAGTATCACCAGCGATTGCTACTCCGTAACCTTCAACCCATACTTTTGAACCTAATGGAATGACACTTGGATCAACTGCAATTAGTTTCATGTTTGGATTTGCTGTTAAGTTGTGACCTAAAGCTGATTTTACTTGGTCGCCTGCTTTATAACCATTTTCAAGTGGATCTGCTGTGTAAGCTGTTGCTACAACTCTTAACTCACGAGAAGATGATGGTGTGCTTGTTTCAGTTTCTTTTGCAACAGGTTTTTGTGTGGCTGGTTTTTGAGCTTTAGCTGCTTCTTGAGCCTTAGCCGTTTCACGAGCTTCAGCTGCTTCCTGAGCCTTAGCTGCTTCACGAGCTTCAGCATCTGCTTGAGCTTTAGCCGCTTCACGAGCTTTAGCTGCTTCTTGAGCCTTAGCCGCTGCTTGAACTTCAGCTGCTGCCTGAGCTTTAGCTTCTTCACGAGCTTTAGCTGCTTCCTCTGCTTTAGCTTCTGCTTGAGCTTCAGCATCTGCCTGAGCTTTAGCTTCTGCTTGAGCCTTAGCTTCTTCACGAGCTTTAGCTGCTTCCTGAGCTTTAACTTCTGCTTGAGCTTCAGCTACTTCACGAGCTTTAGTTGCTTCCTCTGCTTTAGCTTTTGCTTGAGTTTCAGCTACTTCACCAGCTTTAACTGCTTCACGAACTTTAGCTGTGTCTTGAACTTTAATTGCTTTTTCAACTTTAACTGCTGGTTGAACTTTAACTGGTGCTTTACCTGTTAAGTAAGGAACATGAACATAAGCTGTTTTTCCGTTATATTCAAATTGAATCCAGTCATTTTGCACTTCGTGTGTTGTTTCGATTACATCATCTTGTTTCAACTTACCAAGAATTTCTGAGTCTGTGTTTGCTCCAGCACGTACGTTTAATACGTTTGCTGTTACGTAGTAAGTATCTTTCGTATAGTCAGCGCTTATGAAAGCTTCTTTACCGCTATTCAATTTAACTTTTGACCATCCGTTTTCTGTATGTAAAACATTTACTTTATATCCATCTAATAATTTTCCTACAACTTTTGATTCAGTAGTTGGGTTTTCTCGTACGTTTAGTACGTCAGTCGTTACGATTGTTTCTGCTTTAGCAGATGTTGTGAAAATCCCAAGACCAAAAACCGCTGCTGTTGCTATACCCATAAATTTTTTCATAATAGCCTCCATTGCATTTGTTTTCGTTGACCTCATTATAGCAACCATTATTTTCGTATTTGCGAAAAACATAAAATTACAAAGCTTTCGTAACGGGGCATTAATATTCTGTAATAATTCCATAAATAACCTGATAGCGCTTCCTTATTGTTTTTTGGAGGATTAGAGCGTGTGAAACATAAAATGAGTGGTATCTCAATTTCTATAACGTTAATAATATTACAGTAATGTTTCTAATTGTTTTCTGAAGTATTACAAAAACGGTGTGTTTTACTGTCGAAACGAAAATTTAGTTATAAAATAATAATATTTTTGACTGTGGAAATATATAAATGAGGTGAAATTTAATGAAATATTGATAGAATTGTTACAAAATAAGTCGATGCATGGAAAAAATTACGCCTTGTATTTTGTCTATTACATATTATTTTTGCAATAATAGGATTCGATAATAGCCCGAGTATCTATAAAGAATGAAGAGTATTAGAAAGATAGTTGTAACGTGAAACATATATAATAGAAGAAACACAATTTGATAGGTAAATAAAAAACGTAGGAGTGTACACTCCTACGTTTTTTATTTACTCATATCGTAAACATTCAATTGGATCAAGTTTTGCAGCTTTGTTAGCTGGTAGTAGTCCGAATGCAATACCGATTAGCATTGAAATACCTACTGAAAGAAGTCCAAGTTCTTTTGAGATAACAAGTGGCCATCCGGCAAAGATTGAGACGATCCAAGCGAAGAAAATACCGAGCATGAATCCGATAAAACCACCTAGTCCTGTTAAAATACAAGATTCGATTAAGAATTGCGTTAATACTTTACCGCGTGTTGCACCAAGTGCTTTACGAATACCAATCTCACGTGTACGTTCTGTTACAGATACAAGCATGATGTTCATTACACCGATACCACCAACAAGTAATGAAATAGCAGCGATACCACCGAATACCATTTTCATCATACCGATTGATTCATCTAGTTGCTTCGTAAATTCACCCATATCTTGAGCTTCAAATTTATGCTCAAATTTAGGAGCTTTCATATCGTTTAAAACAGAAGCGGCTTGTTTTTCTACACTTTTACGTTCTGCTGGTGAAGTTAATATTAATCTTACAGAGTCATACTCAGTTACTCCTGAGATTACAGGAGCGTTTTCAAGTGATGTATAACCTTCTGACATAGCCATTCCGAAATCATTTTTCGTTTCATACACACCGACTACTTTATATGGCTTTCCTTTTATGTCAGTGTATAAATTTGATTCCCAGCCGTTAAATAATTTATTGAAAGCTTCTTCATTTAAAATAACAGCAGGAATCGCTTGCTTTAATTCACTATCATTTAATTCACGACCGTGAACTAATTTTATTTTCGCATCTGTCATGAAGGCGCCTGTTCCACCTCTTAAATCAAGAGAGACATCTTTTGAACCAGAAGATGCTTTTACTTTCATACTTACATCTGGATAAACATCTTTAACGCCTGGCACAGTTTGAAGACGTTTTAACATATCAGCTGTAATTTTGGCACTATCAGTTCCGTAATCAGGGTTGTTGTAGTAAATCGTTACTTCTGTATCTTTTCCTTGGCCTAATTCTTTTTTAAACTTTGCATTTGTACCATCACCCATTGAAATGATAGTAATAATGGCGCTAATACCAATAATAATACCTAGCATTGTTAATATAGAACGCATTTTATGAGCAAAGATAGAGGAAAGGGCCATGCGTATATTTTCACTCGTGTTCAAAATTAACCTCTCCAATCTTGGACGATATTTCCGTCACGAATTACAATTTGACGTGCTGCAGCTTCCCCGATTTCACGATCATGGGTAATCATAATAATTGTTGAGCCTTGTTTGTTTAATTCGTAAAAGAGGTCCATAATTTGTGTACTCGTTTTCGTATCAAGTGCACCCGTTGGTTCATCAGCTAAAATGAATTTTGGGTTATTTACAATTGCACGGGCAACGGCAACACGCTGCTTTTGACCACCGGATAATTCGTTCGGTAAGTGAGTAGCTCGATCTGCTAAACCAACTTTTGTTAAAGCGGCTAATGAGCGTTCACGTCTTTCTTTTTTATCGACTCCAGCGTAAATAAGAGGTAGTTCTACATTTTGAAGTGCTGTAAGTCTCGGTAATAACATGAAGTTTTGAAATACGAACCCGATCTCTTTATTACGAACGCGTGCAAGTTCGGTTTCAGACATGTTTGAAATATTTTGTCCCGCTAATTCATACGCACCTGTCGTTGGTTTATCTAAGCAACCGATAATGTTCATTAAAGTTGATTTACCAGAACCAGAAGGTCCCATTATAGAAGTGAATTCTCCTTGGTTTAGTGTTATGTCAATTCCGTGTAATATTTGAACGGACTCTGCACCATTTTGGAAGGATTTCGTGATGCCTTTTAAGTTAATCACTGGGCGACAACCTCCATACCATCTTTTAAGTCTTTTTCAGGTTTAGAGATAATTTGCTCTCCTTTTTTCACTCCAGAAACTTTTGCTTCGCTATCTGTCTCGAATTCAACAGTAATCGCTTGTTCTTTCGCTTTACCATCTTTTACAACGAAGACAACATTTTTGTCACCTTTTTTCACGATGCTGCTTTTCGGAACAATTGTACCAGTTGCTTCGCCAGATTTACTTGTTACATAAACGTGGAAGCCGTTTTGTAATTCTTCACTATTATCTAATGTGACAGTGAATTGATAGTTAGAAACAGTTTTATTTTCGTCCATACTCTTTAATGGTGTAGAACCAATTTCCGTTACTTTTCCTGTCCAAGTCTTACCAGCGACCGTTTTTGATGAAACAGTTACTTCTTGCCCAACTTTCATACTAGCAAGCTCATATTCAGAAAGTTGACCTTTTACTTTAAATTGACCAGCATGACGAAGAGTAATGCCACTCATACCTGTTTTTTCATCAGCAGTTTTCACGATATCATCAATTACACCATCAACAGGACTTGTTACAGAAAGAGTGTTTACTTTCTCTTTTGCTGCTTTAATCATTTCATCAGATTTTTCAACTTCAAACTTTTTCATTTCAAGTTGTGATTCTAATTGTTGCACTTCGACTTCCGATGCTTTTAATGCTTCCTGAGGAAGACCTGCATTTTTATCTTTTTGTAATTTTTGTTTCGCTGCATCGATTTGTTTTTGGAACAATGTTACTTCTTTTTGTGCGATTTTCTTTTGCATTTCTGCTTCCGTTACACCTTGTTTAGCAGTGGGGTCATTATATTTAAACAGAAGCTGCCCTTTTTTCACTTCATCGCCTTTTTTAACCGCTAATTCATACGTGCCTTTTGTTGGATCAAATGAAATAGTTTCAATTCCGTTTGGAATAACTTCACCGCCAAATTTTTGCGCGTTTTCGATTTGTTTTTCTGTTACTTTATAACTGCTATATGCCATTGCAACATCTGAACCACCACCAGCAAATGCAAAATATGATCCAGCTGCAATTCCGATTGCTACTACACTAGTAATTAACACTTTATTTTTCTTCTTCATCTATTTATCACCTTTTCGTTCGTTTTAGTATCTACATTAAGTATAAAAGAGGTGAAGAATCTGACAAATCGTTTTAGCTTACAATAACCTTACAGTTTTGTAAGGTATGAATATGTAAATGTAAGGTAGAGGTTGTCCTAGCTTAAGCAAATGAATTGACTCGTTGTTTCTTTCCTACAATAATATTGTAGGAAGGAGAGGAGGAAGGAAGATGGAAATTTATTTTAGCGTACACCCATTAAAACCATTTATTCCATACTCAAGGCAACATGCCATTATATTATTTATTATGTTGGTGGGGATCTTTTTTTTATATCAATACCAAGATGTATTACGTCAAATTGAGTGGAATATAACGGTTAGATATGCGATTGCATTTCTATTTATAGGAAGTGAAATTGGGCTTCATATGTGGGAATGGAAAGCCGGGATTTTTGACCTAGGCACTTCATTACCATTTGAGTTATGTACGATTAGTTTATTATTAGCGTCAATTATGATTGTAACGAAAAGTTATCGCATATATGAGATTGTGTTTTTCACAGGAATTATCGGTGCATCACAAGCCATTTTAACGCCAAACTTGCAGTATGCTTTTCCGCATTTTCGTTTCATTGAATATTTCATTGCGCATGTATTGCTCATTTGGGCACCGCTCTTTATGACCTGGGTAGAAGGGTATCGTCCGACAGTACAATCTATTAAACGCACAATGATATTTTTAAACATATTGATTCCAATTGTTTCGTTTGTGAATTACAAAACGGGTGGAAATTATATGTTTTTAGCTCATAAGCCAGAAACTGCCTCATTACTCGATATGTTAGGACCGCATCCTTACTACATTATTTCATTAGAACTCGCAGCGCTTATTGGATGTTTTATTGTGTATATGCCGTTTGCGAAAAGAGAAAAACATGTACATAAAGAATCACTAGGATCATAACCTAGTGATTTTTTACGTTTGAATATTTACAATTCAGAAAATTAAGAATAAAATTAAAGGGTAAATCATAGAGAGAGAAGGGGAAAAATGGTCAAAAAAGTATTTTTGAATGGGATGGAAATGACGATTCAATTTATTATTTCGATTTTGGGGATTATTTTTTTAGGGGCACTGCCGAAATTATTTTATGGATTTGAGCTGCATGTATCAGAGTACATAAAGAGTTTAAAAGAAGTATTTTTGAACTTAATGGATCTCTCCAATTTGCAATATGTGAGAGATAAATTTTTATTCCCACAGTTGTTTATCCATTATAAAGAAACGATTGTTATTTTTTTGGCCGCTTTTTTCATTTCATTATTTGTAGCATTTTGTATCGTTTATATGATTATGAGTAGTTCACCGCGTATACAACATCGAATTAAATCATTTCTTATCTTCCTAGAATCCATTCCAGACATTCTTCTTATTTTAGTATCACAAATTTTAGTTATATGGTTTTTTAAACAAACAGGTTTTTTACCTTTTCAAATTGCGTCAATTGGAGGCGAGTCGATTAGAGGATTGCCAATATTATGTTTGAGTATACCGACAACGATTATGTTTGTAAAAATGTTAGTGCTTCGTTTTGAAAATGAGCTAGAAAAAGATTATGTACTATTTGCTAAAGCGAAAGGGCTGAATCGCTTTCATATTTTAAATCGTCATATTTTACGAAATGTGTTGCTTAGTACACTTTTCTTTGCGAAAACGAATGTTTTTTTTATGCTATCTAATTTATATATTATAGAATGGATTTTTAATACGAGTGGTATTTTTATGTTTTTGAAATCGTATGAGGGTATTAGGGTTGAGGTTTTCATCGTTAGTGTGCTGCTTATTTATATTCCGATTTTTATTATATTTAAATTGTTTCATTATCTCATTCCAGCTGCGATGAAGGAGAGATTATAATATGTGGACGTATATAAAACGCGATAAAAGATTTTGGATAAGCATTGGGTTTCTTCTCCTATTAGTTCTTTTGAGCATCGGAAATACGATATGGAATGATGGACAGATTAAAAAAGTTACACTGCAATATGATGCGGATGGAAATCCAGAAGTGCCACCGTTTTCACCTTCACTACAATTTTTACTCGGGACAGACTTGAAAGGATATGACCTTTTACATTTAGTCATTGAAGGCGCGAAGTGGACGATTGGTATATCTATTTTAATTGCGGCACTTAGAATGGTAATAGGTGTGTTTTTCGGTGTTATACTCGGAACATATATAAAAAGAGGTTTTTCAAAGATTGAGGCTTTTTTTGATAGTTTCACAGTTATTCCGACAGTTATGATTGCGTATTTCTTTCTTCAAGCTGTGAATAGATTTGGAAGTGGAGAGGAAACAACAACTTTTTTTGAAAGGGCTTCGTTCCAAGTTGTATTACTTGTACTGCTTGTGATGCCAGTTATTGCACTTTATGTGGCGAAGGAAGTTCGTAAATTACAAACGGAAGAATTTATTGATGCTGCGCGCATATTAGGTGGATCAAGAAGACATATTGTTATAAAGCACCTTTTTCCGCATCTCAATATGACGTTTATACTCGTATTTCTTCAGCAGTTTACTCAAACCTTGACTATTTTACTTCATTTAGGGTTACTTGAGGTGTTTTTTGGAGGGACAGTCCAGTTTGGTGGACCAATAGGGATAAAAGAAGTAGACTCTTACACACATGAATGGTCAGGGTTAATAGGAGTCTATTTTAGATCGTTAACAGTGCATCCATGGATTCCTCTCGTCCCAATTACATTTTTCGGGCTTACTATTTTTTCTGGAAATATGATTGTAAAAAGTATAGAAGAGGCGATGTTAAAAGTAAGGTTAGGCGGAGAGATAAAGAAGCCAGTTGTAGAAGAAGAACAATCTGTTGTGCAGTCAAAAGAAGAGTTATTTACTTTTAAACATACGATGTGAAAATAAAAAAAGAAGCAAGCATAATCAATGCTTGCTTCTTTTTTTATTTCGTAGAAACTTCACCTTCAGCTTCTGTTTGCGGAATAAAGTATCCGATTATACCACCGATAATTGCCGGAACAATCCAGCCGATTCCTAAGTTATAAAAAGGAATTGTGTGTACGATATTAGCGATAAAGTTTGGAATCATTTCCACATTATCAAGTGCATGAATACAGCTAATAAGGAATGCAGCGATCATTGCTCCGATATAGACAGAAGGTTTACGTTTCGTATATTTATCAATAAATGATACGAAAATTAAAATGATTGTAATTGGATATAAAATAATTAATACAGGTAATGTAATTTTAATTAATAAGCTTAAGCCTAGGTTTGAAATGATGAAGCTAAATATACAAACGTATAATACCAGTTTCTTGTATGAAACATTCGTTAACACTGTTGCGAAATAGTTTGCGAATGCACTTACAACACCGATTGCAGTCGTTAAACAAGCGAAAATAATTGCGATACTTAATAAAACGTTACCGCTTGTCCCAAAGAATTGATACATAATCGTAGCTAATAGCTGACCACCGTTTTCGAATTGTCCTAAGTTTCCGTTTGAAGCTCCGATATAACCGAGTAAGAAATAAACAATTGTTAAGAAAAGGGCAGCAATGCTTCCGCAAATAATTGTATATTTTGCAATGGATTTTTTATCTTGTATACCGTTTTGGCGAATTGCATTTACAACAATCGTTGATAATACGAGTGCCCCAATTGCATCTAACGTTAAAAACCCTTCAAGAAATCCTTTGAAAAATGGGATGTCTTTATAGTCACCGATAGGTTCTGTGAATGATCCTGGTGAAAGAATTGCTTTTGTTGCCATAATTGCAATAATTACAAGTAAAATTGGCGTTAATATTTTACCGATATGATCTACTAATTTGGATGGATTTAATGATAGGAAGTAAACGACTGTAAAGAAAATAGCGCTAAAAGCCAACATAGAATACCATTGATCTGGGAAAAGTGGTGCAATCCCAATTTCGTAAGATACAGATCCAGTTCGTGGAATAACAAATAGTGGGCCGATTGAAAGATAAATAATGATAGCGAATACTGCTGCGAATTTTGGATGAACACGGCTTGCTAAAGTGTTAAAACTACCACCGGCAAGGGCAACAGCGACGATAGCTAGTAAAGATAAACCGACGTCTGTAATAATAAATCCTGTAATGGAAACCCACATGTTCTCTCCGGAAGAAAGACCGAGAAGGGGCGGGAAAATCATATTACCAGCACCGAAGAAAACTGCGAATAGTAGTAAACTAATCGAAAGTATTTGCGCTGGTTTTAAAGTTGTACGCATATAAAGAAAATCCTCCTAATGAGTATTTTTGTCGAAAATTCAAATAATTTGTCGAGTAACTGTTATTATTTTAAAGGTCTGATGACTAGAAAGCAAGAGGGAATTTTATAAAAATTAAAAAATAATGCATTAAATTGAATAAATATACTATTTATATGTTAATTAGGAAGGATTTAACTTTACATATAAAAAAACACACATATCGTTACGATATGTGTGTTAAAAGAAAATCTTTTTATCACGTTCTTCTTTTAAAATTTCAACTGCTTCTCGGAAGCGTTGTGAATGCACAATTTCTCGTTCACGTAAAAAGCGTAAGCTGTCATTTATATCTGGATCATCGGATAAGTTAATGAGCCATTGATATGTTGCGCGCGCTTTTTCTTCAGCTGCAATATCTTCGTATAAATCTGCGATAGGGTCTCCTTTTGCCTGAATATAAGTAGCAGTAAAAGGAACACCACCTGCATTATGATAAAATAAAGCGCTATCGTGATTAGCGTACTGTGCGTCTAATCCGGCAGCTTTCATTTGTTCCGGTGTTGCATCTTTTGTTAATTTATAAATCATTGTAGCGATCATTTCTAGGTGTGCGAATTCTTCGGTGCCGATATCGGTTAGCAAGCCAACGACTTTGTCAGGGATAGTATAACGCTGATTTAAGTAACGAAGGGCAGCAGCTAGTTCGCCGTCAGCACCACCGTACTGTTCAACTAATAATTTGGCAAGGGCTGGATTACAGGTGCTTACTTTAACCGGGTATTGTAATTTCTTCTCATAAATCCACATATTTTCTCTCCTTCATATTTGCCATGGCCAAGGACCTTTGCTCCATTCCCATGGAGCGTTAGAATAACTATTTCCAAACTGCTGAAGTGGTCCGTATTTTTCTTCCATCTTTTGTTTTAATACCCTTCGTTTATAGGAGAAGTCATTAAATTGATTAATCGCAGCAGTGTCATCTGGATGTGTATCTAAATAAAGAGTTAGTTCAACTAGTACAAAGTCTAGTTCTTGAAGCTCCAGTAAAAGTTGATAATATTCTTCTGGTAGCGATTGAGTCACGTCAGTAGTCACCGCCCTTTTTTATAAGGATTTTCATAATAGTCATAAAAAACAGGCCATAAAGTTCCTTTTTGTAATGCCTCTTTTGGTGTGAATTGCGGTAAATTTGGCGGTTGAAAACCTAAAAATAAATTAGGAGGAGTAGAATAATATTTTTTTCCGATAGGAGGACAAGGATCTTGAGGGCTATGGTATGGCACGAATGATCTCATATATTTATTCATGAATAAACCTCCTTAACTCTTCATCACTACGTATTGTATTCAGACATAACAGGCATTTATGACACATATAAAAAAGTAATAAGTACAGGGGGAATGAATGTGGAGAATGTAAAGAATTTCATTGTGCTAGAAGTAAAGAACTTAAAGGAAACGCTGTATTTTTACGAAGGGATTTTAGAAATAAGCCCCAGTTCAGAGAGACCTCAATTAGATATAACAGGGGTTTGGTATGATGCTGATTCAATGAGAGTTAGTTTTGTAATGAATCGTAGTTTGGGTGGGCGTGAGAAGAGTGTTACGGATGCGGTTGATGTTCTAATGTTTTCAATTTCTAACATAGAGAACTTAAAGAAGAGGTTAGTGTTTTATAAAATTGCATATACAGAAAACAAAAGTGAGAAGAGTATTGTAGTACAAGACCCAGATGGATATAAAGTTCAAGTGATAGAAAGAAAGGAACATAGGGAGGCGATTTGATGGAGAGAAATTACGAAGAAAGTGCGTTGTTTGAGCATAAGTTTTGGCTAAAGGTACTTAGTGATCATGCGCAATTTTTACTTGATGCGTTAGCTCCAAAGGAGAAGGAAGATATAAAGAAAGCTACTTATTTTGTTGAGACGTTTACAGGCTTTTTAAATAAAATTCATACTGTCAATCTCATTGCATTCTCAAAAGAGGCAGAGCGAGCTGCTAAGGAGATACGAACGTTTAAATTAAATATTATACAGAAACAGTTGGAGGGGAAAATTACTATTCATTTTACGCCAACTTTTATTAATCATATGGTAAATGAAGTAGAAGAGTATATAACGGTGTTAGAGTTTTTAAAGAAAGGAGAAGTTCCGCCTGTTTTTCATGAATTACATTATCATCTCGTTTGGTTAACAGATGCAGCTGGTCATGCAGGGTCTATTTCTGGTGGATTAGATCTTGTTGAAAAAAGATTGAAAGAGAAAAGCGAAGAATTCGAGAAGCACTTTGAACAATTTTACTTAAAGGCAGTTGAGATGACGGGGTATTTACGGACAGAGCTTCATCATTTTCCGGCGTTAAAGAAGTTTACAAAAGATGTTTCACTTGAGTTAAAATTATTTTCGCATTTTCTCCATGAGGTTGAAGAGATGGAGTTATCGAATGAAATATTAAGTGCGTTATCAGCGAGAATGGCAGATCATATGGCAAGAGAGGAATGTTATTATTTATTAAAGTTAGCACAATCATCTGGACTTGAGATGCCAAAATGTAATCCATTTTAAAGAACAAGAGGTCGATTTCAGTTGGCCTCTTGTTCTTTTTTATTATCTCTTTTTATTTTTGCTTGCTCAATACTTGCCTGTAATGTCTCCATAATATTGATGATGTTTGGAGCTGGGGAGATTGTTTCAGTTTTTTCCTGTTGTTCAATTTTGTTTTCGATTAATTCGGTAAGAGCTTCTTTATACTCGTCTGTAAATAGCTCTTGTTCGAAAGGATTTGTAAGATGATGAATTAAATTGATTGCCGCGGTGAGTTCTTGTTTTTGAATAGGATGATCTTCGTTACTTGGTAAATTAGGTGTAGTTGTTATATTGCGAATTTCATTAGGGTAATGAATGGTTTGTAACATAAGCCCATCTTCAAAGCTACGGATAATAGCTAAGTGTTGTTTTTTTCTGATAGAAATATGAATTAGACCAAGTTTATTCGTACGTTCAAGAGCTTCTTTTAATAATAAATATGACTTTTCGTGTCCCGGCGTAGGGCCTATAAAATAAGAACGGTCATAGAGAACAGAATCAATTTCGCTATTTTGGACAAAAGATATAATACGAATGGACCGTGGCTCATGAACTTTTTGCAGCTCAGCTAATTCTTTTTCATCAATAATGATGTATTTATGAGGTGCATATTCATAGGCTTTTACAATATCTTTATCATCGATTTCTTCATCCGTACAATCAGGAGCAAGCTTTTTATATTTAATAGGTGTTAGGCATTCTTTATGGAGACTTAAAAACTTTATATCGTTTTCTTCTACGGCACTATATAGTTTGATTCCTATATTTAATAGCCCAAGTGAAAGTGCACCTTTCCATACGGTATGCATATGAAATTTCTCCTTTCATTTAAAAAAATAAGTATGTTTATTATGAGATAGTAAGAAATTTCATATACGTTTTTTATTTTTAGTCAAGGGTAAGCTAGATAGTTCGAGTCATAAAATGTATTGACAAGCCCTCTAAAATATTTTAATGTGATTGTATAAAATTGTGTATATAAAGGGGAGTAACTTATTACAGTAAAGTCGTCATTACAGGGAGAAACCCTCGGCTTTATTGGCAACGTTTCGTTGTTAGTGAGACCTTTACCAGCAATGGTACAGGCCCCTTATTGTCTTTTTTAGGACCCTTACCATATTTGGTAGGGGCCTTTTTGTATACAAAGAGAGGAGATAAAAAATGAAAAAACTTATTAGTAGATTAAGAGTTGTATTTCATGTCCGCAAGTTTGTTCCATTCCTATTTGACTTTTTCACTTCAAAAGAGGTTTCAATAAAGAAGAAAATTTTATCTGTTGCTTTTTTAGTTGGTTATGTGGCGATGCCGCTTGATTTAATTCCAGACTTCCTGCCGTTTATCGGTATTTTAGATGATATTGGAATTGTGTTATTCATTTTGAATCGAATTGTAAAAATGGCACCAGTGCAATTACAAGAAAAGCATAATGTAAATATTGGATAGGAGTTAAAAGAATGGAGCAAATTATTTTAGATATAATCGAGTTTTTAAAGCAGTTTTCTTATTTTGGAGTTGTGTTAGCATTAACGTTTGAATTTATTCCAGCAGAAGTAGTTTTACCCATGGTTGGATATTGGGTGTACGAGGGAGATATGAATTTTTGGCTAGCTGTATTAGCTGGAACGCTTGGTGGAACGACAGGACCATTAACGTTATATGCACTCGGTTATTACGGTGGTCGTCCTCTATTAATAAAATACGGAAAATACTTCTTCATTAAGGAAGAACAAATTCAAAAGGCAGATGATTTCTTTGAGAAATACGGACCGGTTGTAGCCTTTGTTGGACGCTTCGTTCCAGGAGTTCGAACACTTATTTCCGTTCCATGTGGTATGGCGAAAATGAACATATGGAAATTTAGCATATATACATTTGTAGCGATGTTCCCGTTAACGGCTTTGTATATATATGTAGGAATGAAATTAGGTCCGCATTGGGAAAAAGCAGCGGATATTGTTGGACAATATATGCTACCGATATTAGGAGGCGTTCTTCTTATCGTGGCTAGTATCTTTATCTATAAATTTATGAAAAAACGAAACAAAACGGAATCTATCTAGTTATTAGCATTGAGTTTTGATTAATTTTTGAAAATAGATGAATAGTACAGGCAAAAGACTCTAAAGGACATACACATATAGGGAATATAAAAGAGAGAGGGGAAACAACTATGTCTTGTGAGTGCTCAGGGTCAGCGTTAACTTGCTGTCCAGATAAAAATTATGTGCAAGATAAAGTGTGTAGTCCGTGGTCTGCTACTGTAGTTGCAACAGCAATTGATAATGTTCTCTATACAAATAATATTAATCAAAATGTAATTGGTACTGGCTTTGTGAAATATGATGTTGGACCGGGCCCAATCACTGTAGAAGCACTTGATTCTGCTGGGGCTACAATTGATACACAAACATTAAACCCAGGAACGAGTATTGCTTTTACGTATCGCCGCTTTGATAGTATACAAGTTGTGTTACCGGCAACACCTGCTGGAACGTATCAGGGAGAGTTTTGTATTACAACACGTTATCCACTTTCATAGCAGAATAGGAGAGGATCAAAATGGGAATGAGAAGTTCCAGTTTGTCTTGTTGTTCTAATAAAACGCTTGTACAAGATCAAGTATGTACAGACTGGTCTATTACAGGTGCTGGTACTCAAATTGTATATACGAATAATATTACGCAAGAAGTGTATGGTTCGGGTTATGTGAAATATGATGTAGGCGCAAATCCAATTACTGTTGATTTTTTAGTAGGTGCTACAGTAGTTGATACGATTACTGTTCAACCGCAAAGTAGCGGTACTTTCACTATACGATATTTTACTACAATTCGAATTACTACGACAGGAACAACTGTTAGTCAAGGAGAGTTTTGTATTACAGTACGTTATCCGATTTCATAAAAAAGCATACCGTAAAGGGTATGTTTTTTTATTGAGGAAGTAATGAAATTGGTATTCTATAAGCAACATGTAAATTGGCAACAGTACTTGCCTTCTAAATATAGTGAAGAATTACTTTGTATATTAATAATACTAACGGATATTAAACCTTTACCTGTGTAAGATATTGTATTGCCAGGAAACACAGTGAAAATATTAGTTACTGCTCCAACGATTTGAATTGTAATTGCTTCAGTGCTGCTAGTACTATTGTAAACCGAGACAGTACCTGATATAAGGAGTATCCCATCACTTTGCCATAGTATCATTGATTGTAATGCATCTTTGGCAGAGGGAATGGTGCTATTAGTTATGAGGAAATTCCCTGCAAATTCATTTGTTACTAGCTCGCAACTTGGATTTGGAGGAGGGGGCGGTGGACAAGGGTCTGGACAAATGATAGATAAAGGAGCGAAACAGCCAATATTTTTTTTATTCTTCAATACAACCCCTCCTTTTTAAGTTGTCTTTTACTACTATTAAATGTAGAAGCATGGCCGATGTGTTAAGAAAAGAAGAAAATGTTAAAAATTAAGATTGTCTAATAGGCTTACATCTTAACGTATCATTCATGTTATAGAAAAGAGTATATGTGAATAGACATGGGAAAAGAATGATCAGAATCTTTTAGACAAAAGGTGGTTGTATACAATAGTACGAGGAATGTGGGACTTAATTTATAATTAACTGTATATTTACAAAAATTTAATAAAATTCATTTGTGATTTAAACGACATTAATATGCTTTAGATAAAATAGCCCTTGTAATGAATCAATTATTATGAGGAGGATTCACGTGGACAGAATTGCTTTAAGAAAAGTAAAAGGTCTTATTGGATTATTAATGATTTTTGTATTGGCGTTTGTATCATTTCCATGGAGTACATCAGTCAAAGCGGAAGAGAAGAAACAAGAAAAGATGCAGAGTGAGAAGAAGTTAGTTTTTCCAGTTGTAAGTGATGTACATATTAAAAACAGTGGAACGGATGATACGTTTCGCTGGAAAAGAGCGATTGAACAGTTTAATACACTTGCTCCAAAACAAGATGCATTTGTAATTGTAGGAGATTTTACTGATTCAGGATCGGTACAACAATATGATCGCTTCATGCAAGTGTATAATGAAAATGCAAATAAAGATGCGGTACGAATGAATTCTCTCGGTAATCATGATTATTGGAACGGCTTATCTGTAGATGGAGCGCAGAAGCGTTTCTTAGAAAAAACAGGAATGGAATCGATTTATTATCATAATGTGGTGAAAGGGTATCACTTCCTTGTTATGTCTCCGGAAGATGGGACAACTCATGGATATTATTCAGACAAGCAAATTAACTGGTTAAAAGAAGAAATGGCAAAAGCGCAAAAGGATGATCCAGAAAAGCCGATTTTCGTATTTTTACATCAACATATTAAAGATACAGTATACGGTAGCCAAGAGTGGGGAACGAAAGATAGTACGAAAATTAATGCAGTATTAAAAGAATACCCACAAGTCATTACGTTTTCAGGTCATTCTCATTATCCGTTAGATGATCCAAGATCTATTCATCAAAAAGACTTTACGTCCGTTGGTACATCTTCTGTAAGTTATATGGAAGTTGAAGGCGGTAAAGTACAAGGAAATATCCCGCCAGGAGCTAGTACGTTAAGCCAAGGTTTATTAGTAGAAGTAGATGATGAAGAGGTAACGATTAATCGTCGTGATTTCCATACGAATGCTTGGACAGGTGAGCCTTGGAAAATTAAATTGCCAGCAAAGAAAGAAACATTTACACATGTAGAAAATCGTGATAAAGAAAAGCCATACTTCGCTAAGGATGCAAAGCTTGCTGTATCAAATGTAACAGAAAACGCAGCAACAGTAACATTCCCGCAAGCATTGGACAACCTTCTTGTTCATTCTTATCGTGTACAAGCGAAGGATAAACAAACAGGTGAGATTAAAAATAAGTTATTAGCATTCTCAGAGTTTTACCGTGACCCAGTGCCGAAAGACCTTACATTTACGCTTGCAGGGTTAGATGGTGGGAAAACATACCTACTTGAAGTCGTCGCAATTGATTCATTTGGCAATGAAAGTGTGCAGCCGTTAACGGCAGAAATTACTACGAAAAAAGATAATATCGATCCGAATGTAAAAGTGCCAAAGGCTGATGTTTTCGATGTGAACTTTGCAGATGGTACATTTAAAGACAATTCACCATTTGTTACAAAAGGTGATGTGAAGGGTAATGTGACTATTGAATATGATAAAGCTTTGAAAAAAAATGTTATGAAGTTAAACGGGAAAGCAAATACATTTGGGTATCTGCCGTTTTCAGCAGCCCAAAAAGAAAAAGTAGCAAATGCATTTACGTTAGAAACTGTATTTTCAATGAATGAAATTCGTGGACAAGGTATTTTGCAAAATACAGAGAGTGGTGGAATTGGTTTTGAGTCTACAGGAAGTGGAAATGTTGAATTGTGGGCTCATATTGGTGGTAGTTATAAACGTGTTGGCGTTCAGTTAGAAGCGAACAAAACATATCATTTAACAGGAACGTATAACGGAAGTGAAATAGCAATTTATGTAGATGGTAAAAAAATAAATAGCCAACCAGCTCAAGGAAAAGTGTATCATCCGAACGTACCGTTTGCATTTGGAGCTGATCCAGATAGCAATGGAAATGGTGGCATTTCGTTAAATGGTCAAATTGCGCTAGCAAAATTATATAGTAAAGCATTAAGTTCTTCAGAAGTATTAGCAGCGTACAATGAGTTTTTTAATCGTACGAAGTTAGAGCAAGTAAACGCGTTATATGAAGAGCTAGGAAAAGTAAAAGCAGTGTTAGCTGGTACATATGAATTTGGTGATAAGCCAGGTCAATACTCAAAGGAAGCATTTCAAGAACTAGAGAAAAGCTATAACACTGCAAAGCAAGCGTTTGAAAATATCGGAAGTACTGGGGAACAAATTATTCAAACGTATAACGAATTAAAAACAGCTAATGTAACCTTTGTACAATCTAAAGTAGCAGAAGAGCAACCAAAAACACCGAAAGAAAAATTAAAAATCAATATTGAATCTGCAAAAGTTGTAGTACAGAAAGCGCAAGCTGCGAATGTAACGGACGGTTCAGTGAAATCATTACAACAAAAAATTACAGTTGCAGAAGCTGTATTAAAAGATGCGAAAGTGAAAGACGAACAGGTAGAAACGATGAATCGTACGATAGAGCATGCGATTTCACTCGTTGAAAAAAGCATGAACAAATAAGAGAGAAGAAAAAGAAGCTTATCATGATAGGCTTCTTTTTTGTTATACTAAAAGTAGTATAGAAAGAGGGAGCGAATAATTTGGAACAGAAAAAGCTAAAAAGAATTCTTGAATATGTATGGATCGCGGTTGTGCTCCTTGTAGGATATTATTTATTAAAAGATAAAAGTATATGGATTCTATTTTTAATGACTTTCTTATTAGCGGGTTTAGGCACGTTATTTATTAATTTCTTCTTTGATAGTGTAAATGCATGGAAGAAAAAGAAGGAGACGAAGTAAAGAGGGAAGCTATGCAAAAGTGGAAGCTTATATATTAGGTGATTATTTTCTTATTGCTTGTAAGTATTGGAGTTTTTAAATACGCTACACCAATAGGGAATTGGGCATCGCTTACAGCTTACATCGGCATATTCATCATTTTACAATCGTTAACGAGAAAACATAATAAAACAGGAAAATAGCTCGCCGTTTCATCGGCGAGCTATTTTATTATGCTTCTTTCGTCTCATCATTTGTTTTTTCAGTAGCTAAATGACTATGCTTTCTAGAGTAGAAGAAATAGAAGCATAAGCCGACTATAAGCCAAACTGCAAAGCTAATCCATGTCGTTTTAGACAAATTGATCATTAAATATAAACAGCAAAGGATTGCGACAACTGGTAGTACAGGTACGAAAGGAGTACGGAATCCGCGTTTTAAGTCAGGATGTGTTTTTCGTAAAATAAGTACAGCACAGCAAACGAATGTGAAGGCTGTTAACGTACCGATGTTTACTAAATTCGCGAGTAAATGTAGGTCTAAAAGTCCTGCTAATAAAGCGGCAACAACGCCAGTAATCCACGTATTTAATAAAGGGATTTTCACTTTTTTATTTACACGTGCTAACGCTTTTGGAAGTAAACCGTCGCGGCTCATCGCATATGAAACACGAACTTGTCCATACATAACGACTAAGAGAACGGTTGTCATTCCAGTCATCGCACCAACAGCGAGTAACCCTGCAATTGTATCTTCACCAACGAAATGCAATGCAAATGCAACTGGATCAGAAACATCTAATTGTGTATAAGGAACCATGCCTGTTAAAACGAAAGATACAATCATGTATAAAACAGTACAAATAAGAAGGGAACCGATAATGCCGATTGGTAAATCACGCTGTGGTTTTTTCGTTTCTTCTGCAGCGGTTGCGATTGCATCAAACCCTAAAAAGGCGAAGAATACAGTGGCAGCTCCAGTAATAATACCGTCGTATCCGAATGGAATGAACGGTGTCCAATTTTCAGGCTTTACATATTTTGCGCCTGCAACGATAAAGGCAATGATAACAGCTAGTTTAATAAGAACCATAATATTATTAATGCGTGCACTTTCACGTATACCGAAACTTAAAAGGCCAGTAATAAGAAGTAAAATACAGACAGCTGGTAAATCGATGATACCACCTTTTCCAACACCGGGGGCCGAGGCGATTATGGCGGGAAGGTGTATGTTAAATCCTTGTAGTAAAGATTGTAAATAACCAGACCACCCAACAGCTACAGCTGCAACGGCAAGTAAATATTCGAGCATTAAACACCATCCGACGATGAAGGCGACGACTTCTCCGACTGTCATATATGCGTAAGTATACACACTTCCTGAGACAGGTATAGAAGAAGCAAATTCAGCATAACAAAAGGCTACACAAGCACAAGTAAATGCAGCGATAAGAAATGATAGCATAATACCAGGACCAGAATGTTTTGCTGCAACAATCCCCGTTAATACAAAGATTCCTGTCCCAATTACGGCGCCGATTCCTAAAAACGTTAAATCGAGTGCAGTTAATGTTCTATCTAGTTGCTTTGGTGATTCAGTACTGAGCGCTTTTTTTCGTAATAATGACTTCATTTTGGACTCTCCCCCCGTTTTTCATTTCCATAACTGCGAATATAGTATGAGCCCATTAGAAAAGAGTACGTAAGTAAATGGAGGTACAGTTATGGTATGTAGTTTTTTAAAGTTTCTGGATTAACTTTATTATAATTCAGAATATTTTGTCAAATAAAACTTTAACAAATAAAATCCGGATGAATAGGGGAAACTATGTGCGGAAATGGATACGGGTTAACAAATAGATTTATTTTATATAGTAGGAGAAGATGCTATGTTATTTTATTTTGAACTTGTCGTCATTTTACTTTGTACGAAATTAGCTGGTGATATTAGCGTTAGACTCGGTCAGCCTTCTGTACTTGGTAAATTACTTGTTGGTATTATTATCGGTCCTGCGGTGCTAGGTATTATTAATAGTTCAGAACTTATTGATGAGCTTAGTGAAATTGGTGTTTTGCTACTTATGTTTATGGCGGGACTTGAAACAGATTTAGAAGAGTTAAATCGGAATTTGAAATCGTCGTTTGCAGTAGCGGCTGGTGGAATTATTTTTCCTTTCATCGGTGGATATGTGATAGGGCTGTTGTTTGGATTAATGCAATCTCATGCCATTTTTTTAGGATTATTACTTTGTGCAACATCGGTTAGTATTACAGTGCAAACGCTAAGAGATTTAGGGAAGATGAATACGAGAGAAAGTACAACGATTTTAGGTGCTGCCGTATTTGATGATGTAATTGTCGTTATTTTATTAGCGTTTGTTATGAGCTTTTTAGGAACGCAAGATGTGAATATAACACTTGTCATTGTAAAGAAAATTGTTTTCTTTGTAAGTATTGTTTTTATCGCATGGAAAGTCGTTCCTTGGATTATGAAAATGCTTGTGCCGCTTCGTGTAACAGAAGCTTTAATTAGCGCGGCTCTTATTATTTGTTTCTCTTTTTCGTATTACAGTGAAATGATGGGAATTGCAGGTATTATTGGAGCATTTGCAGCAGGAATTGCCATTTCTCAAACGGAGTATAAGCATGAAGTGGAACATAAAATTGAACCGATTGCTTATGCGATATTTGTACCAGTGTTCTTCGTAAGTATCGGAATGGAAATTACATTTCAAGGAATCGGGAGTCAGCTTTGGTTCATTATCATTATGACGCTCGTTGCGATTTTCACAAAGTTAATCGGATCAGGTTTAGGAGCAAGACTGACAGGATTCAACCTCCAATCTTCTATTAGTATTGGTGCAGGGATGGTGTCACGCGGAGAAGTAGCGCTGATTATCGCAGCAAACGGACTTACGGCGAATTTATTAGCGAAAGAAAATTTCACAGCGATTGTGATTGTTGTTATATTGACGACGATTATTACACCGCCACTTTTAAAGAAGTATTTTGTATAGAGGGAAAGAGCTTATCTAACGTAGGTAAGCTTTTTTTATTTCAAAAAGCAATGGGCATGTAGCATGAGTGGTTTGTAATTATGGTAAAATCTATGTATATGATGTGGACGAGGAGAGGGATGTGTGAAGATTACGAAGGGGAAGGTTATAGGCGTAATCATACTTATTGCACTATGTATACCATTTACCGCATGGAAAGAATCAAAAGTAAAATATTTTCCAGTTTCTATTTTTTCTTCCTATGTAGAAGATGAAAACCGAAAGACTATAAGTACACTGCTTTTGTACCTGACTTTGCAGTTTGGATACATGGATGGGAAAAACAGAGATCTGAAGGTGAAATAACGTCATATTAAAAAGGGGATTGAACTGTAATTGTTCATCATCTACCTGGTAATGATGGTTTTTATCTATATGATACAAATGATATTAGAGAATATACGCAACCGTAAGAAGTGGAGGTTAAATAGTGAAAGCTTCAACATTACTATTTAAAATTGAAAATAATATGGATCAATTTTCACCAGCTGAAAAGAAGGTTGCCATGTACATAATGGAGAACGCAGAGATTGTTCCAAATTTAACGACAAAAGAAGTGTCTACAAATGCGGGATCGAGTGAGGCGAGTGTTGTACGTTTTTGTAAAACAATCGGTATTGGAAGCTTTAAAGCATTTAAGATAGCGCTTGTTCGTGAATTAACGATTGCTGATTATAATATTAACGATTTTTCAGTAATGAATAAGGAAGATGGACCGTACGATTTGTTTAATAAAGTTACGTATGTGAATAAAGCCGCAATTGAGGCAAGTGTTACGGCGATAGATAAGAAGGAACTTGAGAAAGCTGCAGATCGTATTGTAAATGCGGATAAGATCTTATTTTACGGCGTAGGTGGGTCAGCGACACCGGCGATGGATGGGGCGTATAAATTTACACGGCTCGGATTTACAGCGATGATGCTATCTGATTTTCATATGATGTTGCCGCTTGTGACGAATTTAAAAGAAGGCGATATATTTGTGGCGATTTCAACATCTGGGCGAACGAAAGATGTGCTTGAAATGGCGCAATATGCAAAGAGACAAGGTGCAACTGTTATCGGAATTACGAAACTTGACCAATCATCACCTTTATATAAAGAAGCGGACATTCGCCTTTGTATGCCGGATGTAGAGCAAGATCATCGTATTGCGAGTATTGCTTCGAGAATGACGCAACTGAATATGATTGATGCTTTATATGTGATTACTTTTAATCGAATTGGCAATAAAGTGCTGGATCAATTTATGGAGACGCGAGAAGAAGCTTTGCGGTTACGGAAGTTAAAGTAGAAGAAAAGATGAGGGGACTCATCTTTTTTTATCCCGCTATTTGCCGGGCAGTAAGACCCCTCCCTCAAAATTCAGCGGAAGCAAAGAAAGTTAGGTGGGGGTCGGGCTGATTAAAGTTTCACTTTATTATCTTTGACAAAAATATGTCATTTTATGAAATTTTATTTCATAAAATAAGAAAGAGTTATTGATTTTTAATTTCTTAAAGTTATAATAAAAGTGTGAAATATAATTTCAAAGAGGGTGGCAATATGTTAGAAAATTTATCGACAGAACACCGTAATGAGAAAACGACGAATCTAGATGAGATGAGTATAAAAGAAGTGTTACAAAGTATGAATGAAGAAGATCGAACTGTTGCGTTAGCAGTTGAAAAAGAAATAGAACACATTGAAAAGGCTGTACAGACTGTTATTAAATCTTTTGAAGAAGAGGGCCGATTAATTTATATTGGGGCTGGTACGAGTGGACGTTTAGGTATTTTAGATGCGGTTGAATGCCCACCAACATTTGGAACAGATGATAAAATGGTGCAAGGATTTATAGCAGGTGGATTGAAAGCGTTTACTAAGGCGGTGGAAGGTGCCGAAGATCGCGAAGAATTAGCAGAAGAAGATTTGAAAAGTATTGGCTTAAACGAGAAAGATACAGTGATTGGTATTGCCGCAAGTGGTAGAACCCCTTACGTAATTGGCGGATTGAAATACGCACATAGTGTGGGAGCAAGTACGGCGAGTATTTCTTGTAATAAAAATGCTGAAATAAGTAAGTATGCAAAACTCAATGTAGAAGTGGAGACAGGTGCAGAAATATTAACAGGCTCAACACGTTTGAAGGCTGGTACAGCGCAAAAATTAGTGCTCAATATGATTTCAACAGCGTCAATGATTGGTGTAGGAAAAGTATATAAAAACTTAATGGTAGATGTTCAATCTACGAATGAAAAGTTAGTAGAACGATCAAAACGAATTATTGTGGAAGCAACAGGAGTTAGTTATGAAGTAGCAGCAGAGTATTACGAAAAAGCAAATCGTAATGTGAAAGTTGCTATCGTTATGGTATTACTACAGTGTGAGTATGGGGAAGCACTAGAAAAACTAAAAGAAGCGAAAGGCTTTGTGAAGAAAGCATTATAAAGTGAAACGATAAGAATAGGGAGGGGGATTCTATTATGAAGAAAGAAGAGAGAATGGCCAAAGAAATTTCAGAGCAACTTGGGGGAATAAAAAATATTCGTGGCATTGCTCATTGTATGACGAGACTGAGGTTAACGCTTCATGATGAAAGTAAAGTGAATATGGATCTTTTGAAAAAGGTTGAAGGCGTTATGGGCGTCATTGAAGATGAAACACTTCAAGTTGTTGTTGGTCCAGGAACTGTAAATAAAGTAGCAGCTGAAATGGAAGTTTTAACAGGATTACGAATTGGTGAGGTTGCAGATCATCATCTTGAAGATATTGGTCAAGAGATTAAATCAGAGATGAAGAAGAAAAATAATACACCAGTGAAGAACTTTTTACGAAAAATAGGTAACATTTTTATTCCGTTAATACCTGGTCTTGTTGCATCAGGAATTATAAACGGAGTTGCTAACTTTGCGAAAAACGCTGGTGCTGATCCGAATGCTACATGGCTACAAATGTTACTACTCATTGGCGGCGGTATCTTTACATTTTTAGGGATTTTAGTCGGTTGGAATACAGCGAAAGAATTTGGCGGGACACCAGTTCTTGGGGCGATTGCGGGTATTTTAATTTTCAATCCGGCGATGGCAAATGTGAAATTATTTGGTGAGGCAATGGTACCTGGGCGGGGCGGATTGTTTGCAGTTATTTTTGCAGCGTGGCTTATGGTAGTAGTTGAGAGAAGAGTACGAAAAGCAGTGCCGAATGCAGTAGATATTATTGTAACACCGCTTATTACTGTATTAGCTGTAAGTATAGTAACGATGTTAGCGATTCAGCCAGCAGCGGGATTTTTATCTGATGGTATTACGAGCGGTATTAACGCAATTTTAAATGTTGGTGGGGCATTTGCTGGAGCAGTGCTAGCCGGAACGTTTTTACCACTCGTTATGGTCGGATTACACCACGGTTTAACACCGATTCATATGGAATTTATTAATCAAACGCACGTAACACCTTTATTACCAGTACTCGCAATGGCTGGTGCCGGTCAAGTGGGCGCAGCGATTGCAATTTATGTAAAAACAAAAAATAAACGACTTCGTAACGTAATTAAAGGTGGATTGCCAGTTGGGTTTTTAGGGATTGGTGAGCCGTTATTATACGGGGTTACATTACCACTTGGAAAACCTTTTATCACTGCTTGTTTAGGAGCGGCTGTCGGTGGTGCATTCCAAGCAGTTATGAAAACGGCTTCACTCGGAATTGGCGTATCAGGATTATCTTTAATCCCGTTAATTGCTGATAATAAATATTTACTATATTTCTTAGGTTTAGTCATTGCATATACTTTCGGATTTATCTTCACGTACTTCTTCGGATTTAAAGAAGAAATGGCAGAAAACATATAGAGAAAGGGATTCCTTTCTCTTTTTCTATTCATAGAAAGGGAGATTCATATGATAGGAGTTTCAATTTATCTTTCAAAAGGGCAAGCAGACAAACAAAAAGAGTGGCTAAAAATAGCGAAGGAAAACGGATTTTCATCTATTTTTACATCACTTCATATTCCGGAAGACGATCCAGATACGTATAAAGAGTTAATTCAAACATTAGGGAAACAGGCTCTCGAAAATGAAATGGAATTAATGGTGGATATATCTCCAAAGTCGTTAAATCATTTAGGAATAACGTATGAAAATGTGGAAGTGTTATTGGGCTTTGGTATTACTGGTTTACGAATGGATTATGGCATTGCGCCGAAGGAAATTGCGCGTGTATCTCATAAGATGAAAGTAGCTTTAAATGCGAGTACGATTACAGAATCTTTCTGGGAAGAGTTACTTGCGGAAAATATACGGGTAGAGAATGTAGAAGCGTGGCATAATTTTTATCCGCGCCCAGAAACAGGACTAGCAAGGTCCTTTTTACAAAAGCAAAATCAATATTTACATGCGTGTGGAATAACAACGATGGCATTTATTCCGGGAGATGAGGATAAACGTGGCCCGTTATATGAAGGGTTACCAACGTTAGAAAAGCACCGCAATATGCGCCCGCTTGAAGCGTTTTTAGAACTTGTTCAAGATTGTGATGTCGATAAAGTGTTGATTGGAGATATAAGTGCTAGTTTAGAAAGTGTACAAGAAATTGCGAGCGTGAGTAGAGGGATTATTCCGCTGCGATATGAGTCATTTATAAATGAAAATGAAGTATTAAAAGTAGTAGAGCAAGTGCATACAAATAGATTAGACCCAGCACGTGATGTCATTCGCTCAGTAGAATCAAGGGAAGGAAATAAAGTGATTTTACAGCCGATGCATGCAATCGCAAGAAAGAAAGGCAGTATCACAATTGATAATGAATTGTACGGTAGATATGCCGGGGAGATGCAAGTTGTTATAAATGATTTGCCTACAGATGAGAAGGTGAATGTTGTCGGAATGGTTGTGGAAGAGGACGTGCTGTTATTGCCTTATATTGGTGCTGGAAAAAAGTTTCAACTTTTTCTGTGCGATTGAGTAAAAGCTTGAATTAGCGCTATTTTATAAAAGACATTATTCGTAAAACGGATAATGTTTTTTGTTTTCTTTAAAAAAAGCATTTGACGAATGAAACGAAATACCGTATTGTTTTGTCTTGTGAATAAATGTTCACCATAACAAAACAAAAAAGGGGAGTTCAAAATGAATCAATATATTGGGAATTTAATTATTCGTATCGTGTTAGGAGTTACGTTCTTTGCACACGGTTTAGCAAAGTTTCAATCAGGTATAGATAACGTAGCAGGATGGTTTACAAGTATCGGTTTACCAGGTGGCCTTGCGTATGGCATAGCGACAGTTGAATTAGTTGGTGGTATATTATTAATTATCGGTTTAGGTGTTCGATATGTAGGATTGTTATTCGCTCTTATTTTAGCTGGAGCTATCGTAAAGGTAAATGGAGCAGCAGGATTATTAGGAGATGGCAAGAATCCAGGATATGAATTAGATCTTGCATTATTATCAATGGGTGCGTATTTATTCGTTGTAAAAGCAGAAGGATATGTAGATCGTTTCTTAAAAGAGAAAGTAATGAAAACGAAGTAAATTTTATTTATAAATTGTTGACTTAAAGAGTTATTGTAACTATAATGGTTACAATAACTAAGTTAAGAATGAAATGAATTAGCATATTTTTTTACACAAGTTGTAACTACATTAGTTACAACTTGTGTAAAGAATAAATAAACGAGGGAGGAATTACTATGCTTAAATCAAATTTAGAAATTATTCAAAGTACGTATGAAGGATCAGCTTCTTCGAATGCAAAACATTTAGCAGAAGCCCTCTCTGAAAAAATAGAATGGACAGAGGCAAAAGGTTTCCCGTACGGCGGACGTATATAGGTACAGAGGATATAATGGAAAATGTATTTAGTCGTTTAGGATCAGAATGGGATGATTATAAAGCGAGTGTAAATATGTATCATGAAGTAAACGGAAAAGATGTAATTATTGCTGAAGGTGTTTATTCAGGAGTTTATAAAGAAACGGGAAAATTGTTTGAAGCAGAATTTGTTCATATATGGCAGCTTGAAAATGGGAAAATTATAAAATTTAAGCAATATGTGGATAGTTTTATTGTGCGAGAAGCGATGAAGGTTTAAAATATAATAAGGAAACAAATGGAATCGGCTGTGCGCAGGCGATTCCATTTGTTTATGTGATTATTAGGGGAATGGGGAATACATAATATGAAAAAATGGATTATAGGGACAATTACAATGATTGTAATTGCAATAGGAGCTGTATTCGGTGTTACGAAACTTCTTAATTATATAGAAGAAGAGGAGAAGAGTCTGAAAGCACAAAATGTAACGGGGCAACAAGGGAAGAAAGCAAAGGAAGAGAAGCAACAAGCTAGTGAAGATGAAATTATTTCTACCATGCATAGGATGGTACATCAAAAAGTGAAATCCTCTGAAAAATGGGGATTTATTGAAATGACAAATAAGGAAATTCGTAGTGCGAAGGAAGCGGTAGAAAGCAGTACAAATTTTAAAAATAAATCAAAGTTACTTGCTACTTTGGAGCGCTGGGAGAAAGGGGATTTTTCACAAACGGTTGAGGAGCATAACTTTTTGTGGGAAATTCAAGGTGGTGATACTGGAAAGGCAACAGAACGTTTATCGCCAGAAGAAGAAAAGAAGTATGTGAAAGAAATGAAAGGTAAATAAAAACATCGCCACTTTGGTGGCGATGTTTTTTTGATTAAGAATGTTTGCGCAGTAAAGCTCTAGTTGGCTGAACAGCAACTGTTTTGAAATGAGAAAATAAATAACATCCTGTCACGACGACAATTGTACCTAAAATTTGTATCCATGTTAATTCTTCACCTAGGAAAAGGAATGCTAAAATAGCTGTGAAAATCGGATTGAAGTTTAGAAAAATTCCCGATGTTGTAGCTCCTAATTTTTGTACACCAATGTTCCAAAATACCATACAAAGTACTGTTGAAATGATTCCTGTATATAAAAGCGATGTAATGAATGATGTATTTATATTTGAAACAGTGAAGTTACCGATGTTAAATGGCAGTAATAAAATAATGCCGAAAATACCAGAATATAACGTCGCCATTAGTGGTGTAGTTGTTTTTGTTGCCCATTTACTGCACACAGAATATATCCCCCAAATACAAACTGCCGCAATCATCCATAAATCTCCGCTATTAAAATGTAGTGAAAATAAAAGTGAGAAATCACCTTTTAATAGAGCGAGGATAACCCCGAAGAATGAAAGGGTCATGGATAATATTTGAAGTGTATTTACTTTTTCTTTTAGAAATAATACCGAAAATAGTGCAATTGAAATTGCATTCAATGTAGAGATGAGACCCACATTCGTTGCGGATGTTTTTTCTAATGCTAAAAATTGAAAGATGTTAAAGAGAGCGACTCCTGAAATCCCCATCAGTATTAAAGGTAGTATCGCAGCGCGCGGTGGCAGGATTTTCTTTTCTTTAAGCCATACCATAGGTAATAAACAAACGATCGCAATGATCCATCTTAAACTCGTCAGTGTCATCGGCGAGGCATGATCGACGAGAGATTTCCCAACGACAAAATTCCCTCCCCATAATAAGCTCGTTAATAATAGTAAAAAGACATAAAAATAAGGCATATTAAAATCCCCTTTGTTATAATCAATACGAATTGTAAATAATTTTAGCATTTTTCTTTATTGTGTAATATATTCTTTTGTATAATGGTTAAAAATCAATAAAACATTTCGTTTCGTTTGTATCTTAAAGAATAATATTCAGTTTCGTTTGAATTAAGGGATGTTTTTTCGAATAATCATCGGTAAGAAAAAAGGGGGAATTATAATGGAGTCATCTGTTATTAAAGTGTTAGATGATTTGGATGTACAAATTTTAGATATATTGCAGAAAGAATCACAAGTAAGTAATGCAGAGCTTGCACGCCGTGTTAATTTATCTCCAGCTGCGATGCATGCAAGAATAAAAAGGTTAGATGGAGAAGGTTTTATTGATAAGCAAGTAGCAATTTTAAATCAAGAAAAGCTCGGTTTTGATTTACTATGCTTCATTTTTATGAGTACGAATATTCATCAGTATGAAAAGCTTGAAGTGCTAGAACGAGAATTAGAATCGATGCCTGAAGTGTTAGAATGTCATTGTTTAACAGGGGAATATGATTATTTATTAAAAGTTGCAAATCGTGATCGTAAAGAACTGGAGCAGTTTATTAGAAAGTTGAACAAGCTTGGTATTACACGGATACAGACAAGTTTAGCACTGCGTGAAATTAAATATTCGACGGTATTGCCGATACGAAATGAGGAACCGAGCATCGATTAGATTGCTTGGTTTTTTGTTTGTATAAAGTGATTGACGAGGAGAAAAGAGAGATGTATTATTATATAAAATTATGTATTAAAATTCATTTAAAGTTATAAATATTAATATTGGGGGCAAGGGGATATAATATGAAAATCTGTAATGCGGTTACGAGTGATGTGAAAGAAATTTATAGTCTCATTGAAGTTTATGCAAAAGAGGGGGTTGTTTTACCGCGTTCTCTTTTGTCTCTCTATCAATATTTGCAATGTTTATATGTTATGAAAGAAGGAGAGGAAGTCGTTGGAGTTGCTGGCTTACATGTATTAGGAGAGGATCTTGCAGAAGTGCGATCTTTAGTAGTTTCGCATACATATGCAGGGAAAGGGATAGGGCGTATGTTAGTGAATCATGTTATGGATGAGGCGGCAAAGATAAAAGTGAACAGGGTAATTTCTTTAACATATGAAACGGAATTTTTTCAAAAGTGTGGGTTTGATTTTGTGAATAAGGAAGTGTTGCCAGAGAAAGTGTGGATTGATTGCAGACATTGTCCAAAAGTTGATTATTGTGATGAAGTGGCGATGATTAGGTATGTTGGGTGAAATGTTTAGAGAGAAAAAAGCCCACTATTATTTAAGAAATAGTGGGTATCTATATTTTAGGCAGAAATGAGATGTTGTTAAGAATTTGAATTTGTTTTTCTTACTGCAAAATTAAAAATGGGATTTTTAAGCTCATAGTTATAAGTAGAACCATCGACAAGCCCTATAACTTTATCGCTATCATAAAGGTCGAGCATAAATTGTGCCATTTGTTTTGCAGTGTGGAATTTTGGTACAACATTATCGTATTGGAATTCATCAATATCAAATGATCGTTTCGCGAACTCTGTTTCAGTTGCACCAGGAGCTAAAACTTTTGCTTGTAATTTTGCACCTTGTTCTTTCAGTTCGTGAGATAATCCTTCTGTAAATGCACTTACATAGAATTTCGTAGCGCAATACGTAACAGCATTAGCGACAATCGTATATCCACCGCCTGATGAAACGTTAATAAGCTGTGTTCCATCAATCATTGAATAATCTCGAACGAAAAGGGAAGAGAGTATTGTTAGTGCTTCTATATTTACATGCAACATCGTTTCTATTTTATTTAAATTTTGTTCAGCGATTGAGGCAAAATTACCAAAACCTGCGTTGTTAATCCACGTTTCAATCTGGAAACTTTGGAGACTTTCATAAAGTTTATAAACATTTTCCGTGACGGATAAATCAGTTCTTCGAATGACAACATCTAACTCCGGATACATTTCGTTAATTTTCAATTTTAATCCATCTAATTCTTCTTTTCTTCGAGCTACAAGTATTATATTTTTTCCACGAGATGCAAAGGCTAAAGCCGATTCATAGCCGATTCCAGAACTAGCACCAGTAATAACAGTATATTTCATATAAAATCCCCCTAAGTTCAAATTCATTTATGGTTAGATTGTATTTGTTAGAGTATACTCTAAGTCAAATGTTTTTTATAAATTTGATAAGAACGCAAAATATATGAGGGCAAATGGCATGCGGAGGGAGTATGAGTATGTACACAATTAGCGAGGTAGCTACATTATTAGGAGTGAGCACACATACATTACGTTATTATGAAAAAGAGAACATACTAATTGCAAATCGCGATACAAATGGAAATCGACTGTATGAAGAATCACATATAAAGTGGTTGCAGTTTGTAATGAAGTTAAAACAAACGCAAATGCCAATAGCGAAAATAAGAGAATACGCTAGATTATATTTAGAAGGGGAGCATACAACTGAAGCTCGTTTACAGCTCCTAGAAGATCACAGGAAATCTATTCAGATTCAAAGAGAAAACTTAGAAGTTACAGAGAAGATGCTTGAAAATAAAATCATTGCATACAAAGACTCGTTGAAAAATACATAGATTAAAAAATACGCTGTTTCCTGTTACGTGATGAAAAATGGATTTGATCTATGAGTATTTCATCATAGTGTGCGGACAAATAAAAAGAGCAGCTAGCAAAAGCTAACTGCTCCATTCAAGGGATCTCTCCAAGGGGGAGTGGAGAAAGTATCGTATTATCAATATTATTGACGGAATATTGATTTTATTAAACTAGATTAAAAATTTGAAAGACTATTGTGTTAACTAAAATTATAACAGTATTAAAAAGTTCATGTATACGCTCAAAGTTTTGACTACTATGAAATCCATACTTTTTATCTTTTTGATATTTGGAACGAATGAATTACTTGAAAAAATGGATGATTAATTATAACGATTATGTAATTATAATTACATTAAAAACTCATATGTTTCTAATTTATAAAAAATATTACAATTACATTACAAAGACTGTTGACTATATTTAACTAACGTAATACAATTCTGTTTGTGGAAATAAAAACTAAAAATATTCATTAATTGGGGGATTTGGAAAATGAAGAAAGTTATTTTGCCGATTTTAATGTCTTCAATGTTTATCATACCAGCAGTGTCTCATGCAGAAGAAAATGTAGTTTCTCAAAAGAAAGCGGATACAATTGAGCAAGTTCAAGAAAAACGTGGTTGGTTTCAAGGGACGGGATACTGGTTGTACTATAATGAAGATGGTTCTTTGGCTATAGGCTGGAAAAATATTAATGGAAAATGGTATCACTTTGATGAAACAGGCATGATGGCTACATATATGAAAAATATTCAAGGAAAAACATATTATTTTAATGAAGATGGTTCAATGCAAATAGGATGGAAGAAAGTTCGAGTTTGGCATTATTTTAACGAAGATGGCTCTATGGCTAAAGATTGGAAAAAAATCAATGGAAAATGGTATCACTTTGACAAAGATGGTTACATGTCTGATGGCCGTAGGACTATAGGAGGAAAAACATACACTTTTAATGCAGATGGAACTATGGTTACAGGTTGGCAAGAGATTAAAAGTGGGCCTTATACAGGGAAATGGTTTTACTATAATGCAGATGGCGCTATGGCAACAGGTTGGGCACAAGTGAAAGGGAAATGGTATTATTTTGATGCATCTGGTGTCATGCAAACAGGCTGGTTAAAAAATAATAACGTATGGTATTACTTAAATACAGATGGATCAATGAAAAGCACAGAAAATAACTGGAACGAAGGCTGGTTAGAAGAAAACGGAAAGCGTTATGTTTTTGATGACACTGGTGCTATGCGAAAAGGGAAACTAGCTGAAGGCGGTACGGTTTGGTACTTTAATGAAGATGGTTCAATGCTAACAGGATGGAAACAGCTAGAAGAAGGATGGTATTACTTTAATGATCAATCTGGTGCAAGTGAACAAGGTTGGTTTAGCAATAAAGGGAAATGGTATTACTTTGAAGATGGCCCAATGAAAACAGGTTGGTTACAAGAAAATAAAAATTGGTATTATTTACAGTCTAGCGGTGACATGGCAGTTGGAAAACATTTAATTAATGGAAAATGGTATACGTTCAAACATAACGGTATTATGATGTAACAAAAGGTTTTTAAATAGAAATGTATTTTAAGAGATTTCCATAATGAAAAGGACACCTGTGAGGGTGTCTTTTTTACGCTAGCCCCCTATTAATAAAGAAAGAATAACATTTTTAACAATAATGAGTACCGATTTTTATTAAGTTGATTGATGGAGGAAGAGACATTGTTGCCATCAAGTTAAGCAATTTACGGTTTCTAAAAATGTAAAGTATTACAAGTAGTTAAATTGTTTATGGAATGTTGGTATTGACATTTTATAAATTATTCGTGTAAAATAATTTATGAATGACATTCAGTCATTTGTTATGAAAGGGTGTAGATAAGTAATTTTTAATAACTGAACAAATATAAGGATAAATGAGGCTGATATTGTTTTTTTAAAATAGTAGTTTGCGTGAGATTATATTTTTTAAATTATAAATGACTGACGGTCAGTCATATAATAATAGAAGGTGAGAGATATGAAAAATAAAGCTTGGTTATATGTGATATTAACATGTATCTTTGAAATATTTTGGGTGTTCGGTTTTAATACAGCCCATACTTGGTGGCATTGGGTTGTTATTGTAGGAGTTATTGCTGTTGATTTTCATTTTCTTTCTAAAGCGTGCGAACATCTTGCAACAGGGACTGTATATGCTGTGTTTGCCGGAGCTGGTACGGTAGGTACTTTCCTAATGGATGTATTCCTTTTCGGCGGCAGTTTCAGTGTAGGGAAACTATTCTTTATCGTGATGGTCGTAGCGGGTGTTATCGGTTTAAAACTGGCTGATAATAAAGAAGAAACCGCGGAAGAAATTGTGAAAGGAGCTGCTTAAAAATGGGTTGGTTTTTCGTATTTTGTGCCGCAATTAGTGAAATAGTCGGTGTGATAGGACTTAAAATGTATAGTAAAGATAAGACGTTAGCAAATGGAGCGATTTATATAGGTGGATTTGCAACGTCCTTCGCATTCTTATACACTTCTTTCTTGTTCTTACAAGTAAGTGTGGCTTATGCGGTTTGGATTGGTATTGGAACAGCAGGCGCAGTTTTATTAAATATGTTTCTGTTTGGTGAATCAAAAAGTAAGGCACGTTTGATTAGCGTAGCTCTTATCGTATGTGGAGTTACGGGATTAAAGGCCCTTTCATAAGAAAAGGATATTAAAGCTAAATCTCCTAACGATCTGTTGGGAGATTTTTATTATGAAAGTACATGATGATTGACAGTACAGCTAGTTATTTTATAAAATGAGTGACAGTCATTCAATATGAGTGTGAAAGGGTTTAGATGATGAATAAAAAAGAAAAAATTGTCTATGCAGCTATTGAAGTGTTTCAGGAAAAGGGCGTTGAAAAAACGAAGATTTCTGATATCGTGAAATTGGCTGGCATTGCACAAGGAACTTTCTATTTATATTTTCCTTCTAAGCTATCTGTTATGCCTGCAATAGCAGAAGTGATGGTTGAGAAGATGATACTTGCAGTGAAAGAAAAAGTACAGAACGATGCATCTTTTTCAAGTAAAGTTGAGCAAGTAATAGATGCAGTATTTAACTTTATAGCTGAATATCGTGAAATACAAGCATTAATGTATGCGGGTCTTGCATCTACTGAACATATAAAAGAATGGGAAGCTGTATATGAGCCTCTTTATATGTGGCTAAGCGAATTTTTAAGCGAGGCAAAAGAAGCTGGTGAAATTCGTGATTCGGTTCACGCAGAGCGAACAGCCAAGTTATTTATCGCTCTTGTTGAATCAGCAGCGGAACAAGTTTATTTATACGATCATAAAGATGATGAGCAAGTGGAGCTTCAAAAGGCAGAAGTACTAGATTTTTTAATACATGCACTACATATAAAGAAATAAAGGGAAACTTTAATTGGTAGGGGCATTCCCTGCTGATTATTAGCCCGCATTAATGGGGACAAAACAGTTAGGTGAACCTATCTTAAGACGGTAGGTTCATTTCTACGAAAAACTGAATGATAGTCATTCACCCTGTATTTGTGTATGTGTGGAAGGATAAAGTGAAACTTTAATGAGTGGGGGGTATCTCCACTCATTATTAGCCCACAAATAGCAGGATAAAGAAAAAGTTTCTTGGGCATTATTTTTGAGAGGAACTTACGGGAAGAGGTGTTAAAAAGTGAAGAAACCGATAAAAGAACAAAAGATGGTATTGGTCATTCTTTTAAGCAATATATTTATCGCTTTTTTAGGGATTGGGTTAATCATTCCGGTTATGCCGTCCTTTATGAATGATATGAATTTAACAGGTAAAACGATGGGCTATCTCGTTGCAGTGTTTGCAATGGCTCAGCTCATAACTTCACCAATTACAGGTCGTTGGGTCGATCTTTACGGTAGGAAGAAAATGATAATCATTGGATTATTTATTTTTGGTGTTTCAGAGCTTCTTTTTGGATTAGGAAAAGATGTGTGGATGCTTTATGTAGCGAGGGTGTTAGGCGGAGTTAGTGCTGCGTTTATTATGCCGGGTGTTACAGCATATGTTGCGGATATTACATCGATTCAGGAACGACCAAAGGCGATGGGTTATCTTTCAGCAGCTATTAGCACTGGATTTATTATAGGGCCTGGAATCGGCGGGTTTATTGCAGAATACGGAATACGTGTGCCGTTCTTTGTGGCAGCAGTGATTGCTTTTGTAGCATGTGTGATTTCGATCTTTATTTTAAAAGAACCGTTAACGAAAGAAGAGCTTGCAGAAATTTCTTCTAATACGAAAGAATCAAGCTTTATTGGAGATTTAAAGAAATCATTAAACCCAATGTATGCAATTGCATTTATTATTGTATTTGTACTCGCATTTGGATTATCAGCATATGAAACTGTGTTTAGTCTGTTTTCTGATCATAAATTTGGTTTCACGCCGAAAGATATTGCTGCAATTATTACAATTAGTTCAATCTTTGGGGTAGTTGTGCAAGTATTTATGTTTGGAAAATTAGTTGACATGTTTGGTGAAAAAGTGTTAATTCAAATATGTTTAATTGTGGGAGCAGTGTTAGCGTTTGTATCCACTGTAGTCTTTAATTATTGGATTGTACTTCTCGTTACTTGCTTCATTTTCTTAGCATTTGATTTACTTCGTCCAGCTTTAACGACGTTTTTATCAAAAGCAGCTGGAAAAGAGCAAGGATTTGTTGCTGGTATGAACTCAACGTATACGAGTTTAGGAAATATCGCAGGACCTGCTATGGGCGGAATATTATTTGATATGAATATTCATTATCCATATGCATTTTCAGGAGTTGTTTTAATCGTTGGTCTCGGCATTACATTTATGTGGAGAGAGAAACAGCTAGCTGAAAGTTTTGCGAAGTAATGTAGTGAATAATGAAAAGCCTCTTACTATTTGTATGGTAAGGGGCTTTTCGTTTATAAACTTAATCCAAACCGCTTTAATTCAATAAAAATCCCCTCTAATTGCTTTCCTTTATCCGTTAAAGTGTACTCTACGCGGGGCGGAACTTCTGGATATACTTTTCGCGTTATAATCCCTTGTGCTTCCAATTCTTTTAGGCGAAGCGATAATGTTTTTGGGCTAATGCCGTCCATTGATTTTTGTAAATCACTAAAACGTAAAGTTCCTTCAATAAGAAGGTCACGAATGATTAAAAACGTCCATTTTGTACTGATTACGTCAAGCGTTTTAGCGATAGGACAAGGTATGCCAGGTAAACCTTTCGTTAATACAACTGAATCTATATTGTTCATGGAACTAGCCTCCATAAAAATTTTTTGAATGAATTTGCTTTATAGTATCACAAAACTATACTTTTGGTAACTATATGAAAAAAATATCACTACTTCCATAAAGGAAGTTAGTGCATATACAATAGCAATACGAAATACAAAGGGTTTGTATGAGGAGGAGGTGATTTCCATGAGTATGAAAAAGTTGTTTATGTTCCTTAATTTTTTTGTCATTTGTATTGTGTTTGTAGCATGTAGTGGTGAGCAAAAAACTGAAATTCAGTTATTAAAAGAGATGCCAAAGCCAAAAGCAATGACAATTGATCCCTCACTAAGTAAAAAAGAAGCGACAGAAATGGTTCATGCAGCGCAGCGTTTTTATGCATTTTGGGATACAGGTAAGGAGGAACTTATTCCGCAGACTGTTACTAAAGATTTTTTCGATAATACATTGCCGAAAGGGCGACCACAAGGCACTGAAGGACTAAAATTTGCGGCACAAAATTTTCGTAAAGTCGTTCCTAATATACATTGCGAGATTGAAGATTTATTAGTCGTTGGTGATAAAGTAACAGCTCGTCTTTCTTTTACAGGAACGTATAATGATAAGAAAATCAATTTTTTCGCCATTGATATGTTACATGTGAAAGACGGAAAGATCACGGAAGACTGGCATTTAGAAGATAATCTTACGCTGAAGCAGCAACTGGGCTTAATAGCTGAAGAGTAGATCATATAGGGGAGAGAAAAGCGATGAAAAATATTTTTATTATAAATGGACATGAGAAATACGGTACGAAAGAAGGACGATTAAATAGAACGTTAGTAGATTATATGGTAACGGTATTAAGCGAGAATCATCATGTGAAAACAACAACGATTCAAGATGGCTATAGTATTAAAGAAGAGCAAGAGAAGTTTTTATGGGCGGATGTTGTGATTTATCAAACACCAATTTATTGGTTTAGTGTACCTGGACTATTTAAAACATATATGGATGAAGTATATGAATACGGTTTGTTCTTTAAAGGTGCTGATGAATATGGAACAGGTGGTTTATTAAAAGAGAAAGAGTATATGTTTTCTACAACTTGGAACGCACCGGAGAAAGCATTTGGAGATAAGACGAAGTTTTTTGAAGGAGAAAGTTTAGAATCTACGCTTAGTCATTTACACCGTGTGCAGAAGTTTCTCGGTATGAGTCCGTTAAAGAGTTTTGCTTGTTATGATGTGGTGAAGAATCCGGATATTGAGCAATATTTATTGAACTTGAAAAATCACTTGGATGGAGTAATTCAATAATAGTTTGTATTGTGAAGAAGGTACTACTAAGGATGTAGTACCTTCTCTTTTATGAAATACGTTGAAAACCTTTACTTATACAGGACTGCTTTAGTTTTTTTGATTTGATTAAATGTTTCATATCAGAGATGTTATCGTATGAAAGCTGAGTATGATAATAGTTAATGTACTCAAGTAATGCAAAAATATAAATAAATAGGGTGAATGATAGCCCACCTAAAGGTAAGTGGGGATACCAAATTACAAAATCAATAGTAAACGTAATAAATCCCGTGATAATTAATGCTATATTTATCTTTTTAAGTATTTTTAAATATTGAATCATCCTAATGGGCGTAACAGATGTTTTCTCTTTTTTAGTCGTTTCCACTTTACGTACCAGTAAATTACTCCTTGTAATAAGATAAACTCTAAAAGAAGAAATGAGACCCAAAAAGAATATAGGGAATATAAATGTAATGTAGGATAAGCATAATTAAGTAAGTAACTTGTGAAGATAAAAGTAATGACTGAAAATAACTCACCTGTGTATAGATAGGAAAGTCTTTTTTCTAGGTTGCGTTTCATAGTTCCTCTCCTTTTATAATGACTCACATTTTAAGACATGGATGGCTGTATCCATAACTTTGCAAAATTTGCCCAACCGAATGAATCAATCGTTACGTTTTTTAAAGAAGAAGGGTATGTTTTTCTTTTTAAAACGTGATAGTTAAATAAAATGATGTGTTCTGTTTGTAAAAATTCTTCGATTTCATACATGAGCTCGTAGCGCTTCTCCTTATTTCCTTCTAATAAAAATGTATCTAGCAAACAGTTAATTTGTTTTTCATAGTGCGGGTCCATGAACCGGTTTACGAAGCAACTTTTATTTTTAAATACATTTAAGAATGCAAGTTCATGATCGGCAGCAAATACTTCTCCCATAAAAATAATATCAGCATGTTGATCAATAGAACGATTCATATAATCTGAAACGAGAAATGGGTGAAGCTCTACTTGTATACCTAAACTTTCACATCGTGCTTTTAGGAAATGTGCATCATTTGCACTATCTTTAAATGCGAAGAAATAAATGTGTATCGTTTTTCCATTATAGGTGCTCTTTTTTAAATACTCTTTCGCTTTTTCTAAAGAGTAGGATCTTTTAGAAGCTTGACGGCTTCTTTCAGGGAAAAAACTTGATGCAGCAATTGTTCGTCTACCTTCTATGCTACGAATTATCGTTTCAACATCATATAGTTCTCTCCAAGCCTTTCGAAAGTACATGTCATGATGAGGACCAGGTTTTGTAAAGTTGAAGCCAGCATAAATACAACCTATTTCTTCTATTTGTATATTATGCCTTTCATTTTCTTCTTCATTTGGTAGTTCATAATCAGCATCGATTTGTACATGATCAGGAATACCCCAAAATTCAATACGGTCTAATAACGCGCGCTCTTTAAAATAATGAGTGAACGCTTCGAACACGATATTATCTTCAGAGTAATGAGCAAGTTTGAAAGGTCCAGTACCTATATAATGATGATTTTCAATACTAGCATCATGTGGCAAAATTGCTAGTTGTATGGAACTTACATAGTGTAAGAAAAATAGATTTGGTTTTGCTAAATGGAATCGAATTTGCAATGGTGATGGTGTTTCAATTTGAACAATTTCTTCTGTTAACCATTCGAAAGGAGAGTGAATTTCTTTTAGTCTTTCAAATGAAAATCGTACATCTTTAGAAGTTAAAACTGTTTCGTTATGAAAATATACATCCTTTCGTAAATAAAAAGTCCACGTAAGCCCGTCTTCACTTAATTCCCACGTATGCGCAATGTGTGGTTCCATTTTTTCAGTAACATCGTTATAAACGACTAACGTATCAAAAATTTGACTCGTAAGATGGCTCTCTGTAGTTACAGCCACAAAAGCCGGATCTAATGGAAATATCTTTCTCGATATAGGAATCTTTAATATGTCGTACATATCATTTGAAGGTTCGTATCCAAAATGATGATGTAGTTTATTTTCTATCTTTTTTTGAAGTGCAAGGGGTAGGGGTTCTTTTAAAAGAAGAAAGATATCTTTTAATTTTTCTTGCGCTAACAGTTCATCTGTATAGGACTCAATCGCTTCTACGAAATTATGTATAAATAGAATTTCCGTTTTATTCCCGCGGCCTCGCCCTGGAGTCCAGTTAATTAATTGCTCCTCGCTCATTTTCTTTAATAAAATCTTTACGTTTTTCGTACTGCAATATAAAACATCCGCTAATTCTTGTAAGCTATTTCGTATATGTTGTTGATCTTGTGCATGTAGTCTTAGTCTAATGTAATAGTCCATAATTTTCATATATACACTTCCTTCTATTATAAAAGGGGAAACTCTTTAGAATATTCTAACCTTTTTCTTCCTTTTTTTCAAAGTAAAATAAGTAAGCATAAGGAGGGGGAAACAATGGGGTTTTGGAGTATGCATCGAAATATAAAAATTAGAATTATAACTTCGTTTTTAACACGTACTGTATCCACGATGATTTTTCCATTTATGGCGATTTATTTTTCAATAAAATTAGGTAGTGCAATTGCTGGTGCGTTACTACTTATTAATGTAATAGCTTCATTAGTAATTGGTTTATACGGTGGATATGTTGGGGATCGACTTGGTCGTAAAAAAGTAATGATTATCGGTCAAAGTATACAAGTCATTTCAATCGCTTGTATGGGGATTGCAAACTCAGATTATGTAGATTCACCGTGGCTAACATTTATCTTTATGTTAGTGAATAGTTTAGGGTCTGGTCTTATGAATCCTGCGACAGAGGCGATGTTAATTGATGTGAGTACACCGGAAAATCGAAAAGTGATGTACAGCATTAACTACTGGGCGATTAATTTATCCATTGCAATTGGAGCGATATTTGGCGGATTATTGTTTGAAAACTATAGATTACAATTGTTTATTGGATTAACAGTTATTGCAGTTATTACTTTATATGTGATGGCTGTATATATGGAAGAAGTGTATGTAGCACGAAAAACGGTGGAGAAGAAAAATGTATTAAAAGATATGGCGGATAGTTATAAAGTCGTAATGAAAGATAAAGCGTTTTTAATTTTTTGTGCAGCAAGTATATGTACATTATCTCTAGAGTTTCAGGTTAATAATTATTTAGGAGTACGTTTGCAGCAGGAATTTGAAACGGTGCACTTTTTCTTTAGGGATGGTGTGACGTTTGATTTAACAGGTATTCGAATGATGAGCTGGATTTCAGCAGAGAATACAATTTTAGTTGTGTTATGTTCGGCACTCCTTATTAAAATGCTGAAAAGCTTCAACGATTTGAAAATCTTATATGTAGGTTTATTCATTTATACAATTGGATTTACAATACTCGGAACGAGCAATAGTTTATGGATTTTATTAATTGCAGGGCTTTTCCAAACGGTAGGCGAGATGATGTATGTGCCAGTGCGTCAATCTATTATGGCAGATATGGTGCCGGATGAGGCAAGAGGTTCTTATATGGCGATTAACGGGATGGTCTTTCAAATGGCGAAAATGAACGGGGCATTAGGTGTTATGTTAGGTTCATTTATTGCATCTTGGGGCATGAGTGCTCTGTACTTTATTGTTGGTATGAGCAGTATTTTATTATTTATGAAGGCGATAGGGAAAGAGAAATATCAAGATGAAGGGAAGGTTTCTCAGATCGGATAAAGTGAAACGATATAAAAAGCGAACCAGTTATAATGAGGAGCGCTTTTTATACCATTTTTAAAACGGATCAACTTCAGCTAAATTTGGAGTGGTATTCGGCTGTAGTAAAAGATTTTTTAACGTTCCTACTTCAGAAAGTGCTACTAATATGTAGCCACTAATTAGTACAATAAGCCCAATGACGCGTAACGTTTGTAAGCTCACTTCATTATTATTCGTTTCCGTTGGATTTGGGGGCGTTGAAGGTGGAGTATTGTTCATAGTTAGGCTCCCATCTTTTGTATTTATATATGTGTAAAATCATGATTTAACTTATGGATAGGAATTATATAGTCATTTTCACTATATGAGAACTGCCTATGAATAGTGATTGGGAATTTTAGAGTGAGATAAGAGGTGTATTTGTGGGAGTCGGGTTGCCCATAAACACGCGATTAGTGTGAACTAATAATCAGTGGGGGATGAAAAAAATCCCCCACTGATTACATTTTGTTTTTCATACAAATAAAAGAGGTTAACCAAAGTAGCTATCCTAATATACGCAACGATTCTTCAATAAAAGCGGGGATATCTTCCGGTTGTCTACTTGTGACTAGCTGATTTTGGCATACGACTACTTCTTTATCATGAAAGTTTCCGCCAGCATTTTTCAAATCGACCTCAATGGATTTATATCCAGTCACATCGCGTCCTTCAAGTGTTTGTGCAGTGATGAGTAGCTGAGGTCCGTGACAAATAGCGAAAACGGGTTTTTCCGCATCCATAAATGTTTTGCTAAAGTGAACAAAACGTTCATCTGCACGAAGTATATCTGGGGAAAATCCGCCCGGTATGAAGAGGGCGTCAAAGTTCTCTGGAGAAACATCATCAATACTTTTATCAATTACGACTTCACTTTTTCTTTGCTTACCGTGTACCGTTTTACCTTTTTCCATTTCAATAGTTGTTAATTCATATCCCTTTTGCTTAAAAGCTTCTACTGGCTCTGTGTATTCTGTATCCTCGAAATAATCCGTTATTAAAATAGCAATTTTTTTACTCATTGCAGTCAGCTCCTTATATTATAGTATCGGTTCCAGAATCATCCTTGAGCAATGCCTTTTATAAAGTGAAACTTTAATTCATGTTTTTTCATTCCCTCCAGTTCCTTTGCCCTGTTAATTTAATAAATACCCTTTTTATTAGGACGTAAACATGTATTATCGTTTTTGTATGTAAAAATCATAAAATATCGGTTGTTTGAGGAAGAAAAATAAAAAAGCCAAGGAGATAATTTATTTTCTCCTTGGCTTTTAAGATAATTCTTTTCGTTAAAACGAAGAAACACGCTGCTTCGTTTTTGGTACAATAATAAATTTGATCCAGATTACCCCGATTATCATAATAATTAAGGTATGTAGTAATTGACCTGTAGCAATGAGTATAACACTCGAAAATACAATGAGTTGAATGCTTAGCAATATAAAGATTAAGCGAAGAAATTGATTCATTCGTTTTTCAGTATCAATCGGATACAATGCTACAATAATATTTCCCGAAAAATATTTCCAAAGGGAACGAAGCTGCATAGAAATCATATATAGGACGATATATGCGATAGCGCCTTTTACGTATGTGTTTGGTATAAAATATAAGGCGAAGGCACCAATCAGCCCTAAGCGAATATATATACCGAAATAATCATTCCCGCGTAAAAATGCTAGTGTATGTAAATAGAAGAAAGTTGCTCGTTTTTTATGTAATAAAGGTTCAATCCAATTTGTAAGCCATTTTCTTTTGTTTACTTGCTTATTAAGTTGCGGAACATCGGTGAAGATGCTAGCAAATTGATAGAAACGAACGTTCATTTTTTCTTCTTGTTCAATTATGTAATCCCACGGTATTCGTTTTGTAGGCTGTTTTTTCGTATATAGAAGTAGGAAAGCAAGTAGTAAGAGCAATCCACCTAATATGAGAACATGTGCCGAGTAAAATAGCATGTAAATGATTAGGGCGTTACAAGCAATACGAATAATGAACCATATGTTTTTTTCATGGCTATCACGCCACATCCAATATATGTACATGTTCCAAGCTTTCGTAATCATTAAAACGATAAAGATTGTACATAAGAACGGTACAGTTAATTGTAATGATTGCATAGCAAGCGGAACGAGAATAAGGAACGTAAATAATAATGGGAAAATCTGAATGATGTAATTATATAGAAGAGATTTTTTAAAATAAGATGTTAGTTTCTCTTCTAATGTAAGCAAATAGACAGCATCAGGTTTTTGAATAAAGGTGCGAATGGGACATCTCATTATAATAAATGTAAGAACGGTCGTTATGAGTATGAGAGATATTCCTTTAGAAGGAGATGCTTTTAGAAACTGAGCATAATAATATGCGCCAACGCATGAAATAAAGATAAAGCTATATAATAAACCGTTAATCATACGTGCAAAGTATGTAATGATATTTTGAATGTGTTGTTGGAAGCGACTGCTCCATAGTGATTCGATTGACATGTTTTTCACCTCTTTGTTCTATTATATATGTTTTACAAAAGAAAAAACGAGCAAATTGCGTTATGCAACTTGCCCGTTTTTCTTTTCGTTATTTTTTTTCTGATCACGATTCATTAATGGATAGAAAGCAAATCCAATTACGAATAAACCAATTCCGAGAAGGAACGTTTTTATATCGGATGCACCGGTTTTAATAACCCATAGTGCGTAGCAAAGTGCGATCACTGCGACTATACCATCTGTAATTCTTGCCCGCATTTCATTTTTATATGTTTCACCAGTTGCGACTAATTTTAACTGGAAGATCGGTGAAACGAGATATGGAATGAGGTAGGCCAGTGTTGATACGGTAATAACGAATGTATAAGCTTCCGCAATAGTTCCTGATAATGTTGAGAATAAGAATACTTGCGACATAATGTTTGTTAATCGTAATGAGTAAATTGGACTTCCTTTTTTATTTGTTTTTGTGAAGAAGGAAGGGAAGAAACCTTCTTTTGCTGCTTGATACGGTACTTCTGAGCTTAATAAAATCCAGCCTAAGATAGAACCGAATAGGGAAGTAAGAGCAAGTAATGCCATCAGTTTCCCGCCGCCATGACCCATTGCAGCATTTAGTGCATCTGCTAACGGACGTTCAGAAGCTTGTAATGTATCAACGTGAAGGACACCCATTGTTAAAATTGTAATTCCTAAGTAAATTGCAACTGTAATAAGTAATCCCGCAACTGTTGCCCGTTTTACCGTTTTTGGAGAAACAGCCCGGTTTGATAAAAGAACGGCTGATTCAATTCCGATAAACGCCCAAAGCGTTGTAAGAGCGGCTAAATTTACTTGTGAAAGAAGACCGTGTGATACACCTGATTTATCGATCATCGGTGTGTACCATTGTCCAAACTTAGAAGCTTCGAATGCAAATAACGTAACGACGATAAATAAAAGGAATCCAGTCACTTTCGTTGTTGTTGCTAAGAAGTTTAGCTTTCCAGCTCCGCTTACACCATTAGTTAATATAATATGAGTTCCCCAAAGTAAGATGGAACAAATCGTAAATGTAATTAGTTTTCCGACTTCTATGTTAAACGAACCGATTGAAAATAGTAGTCGCGTATCTTTCATAATTGGGAAGAAAAGTGATAAATATCCCGCGAAAGATGTAATGATGGCAACGTTACTTGCCCAGTTTGCAACCCAATATCCCCATACCATACTGAAACCAGCCATTTTTTTCTTTTTTGGTGTTGAGAATAAAGCATATGCATGACTTTGTGGTCCTGTCGTTAAATCAGGACGACGAATTGCTAAATTACCAAAAACAAGAGCTAGCATTAAAACACCAAACCCTGTTGTTAACCAAGCTAAAGTGACACCGAGTGGGCTTGCTGTTTGTGCCAACGTACTTGGCACCATGAAAATCCCAGCGCCAACCATATTACCGACAACGAAAGCTGTTAGTACCCAAAAGCCCCATTTTTTTTGTTGCATAGAAAATACCTCCAAAGTTAGTATAACCAAGTCAAGCGAGGAGATATGTATGTCTTCCGATTAGAGAAGAGAAGTCCCAAACAAAACAAAAAAAGCACGTAATCTGCCGCTACATGCTTTCTATCTTATAAGAAACCCACGACATACCTCTCGATAGCTCTCCACAAACGAAACGTTTGTGACAGTTCTGCACTTATTAAATGCAGACCCAGCAAGTGTGCATGGTGGACACGACTTACTTCGGCAATCATTCCTTTCTCATTTCTTCATCAATGCCACTACATCTCCTGAAATGATACTCTTAATGACTGCAACCTCTACCTCACCGAGATACGAATGAGGATTTAAATATTAAATTAACGTATTTAAGAGTAACAAATGTATTTTTATACGTCAATGGATATAGTAATAATCAGATTATAGAGAAGAGTTTGTGATTAAAAGAGAGAGGGATTATTATGTAATATTGAATTTTCATAATATAATAAATGTTATTGACGCTAGAAGATTGAGAAGGGGATGAAGTATATGTCTGTATGTCATAAACATTCAGTAATAGGTGTGCTAGATTCGGGAGTTGGGGGATTAACAGTTGCGAGTGAAATTATAAGACAATTGCCTAAAGAGAGCATTTATTATATTGGTGATAATGAGCGTTGTCCGTATGGGCCAAGAAGTGTAGAAGAGGTACAATCTTTCGTATTTGAAGTGGTTGAGTTCCTCAAACAGTTTCCGTTAAAAGCGCTAGTGGTAGCATGTAATACTGCTGCAGCTGCTGCATTGACTGCGCTGCAAGAAGCACTGTCTATTCCGGTTATTGGCGTTATACATCCGGGAGCAAGAGCGGCAATTAAAGTGACAAAGAAAGGGGAAATCGGAGTAATTGGAACTGTAGGTACGATACAGTCTAATATGTACGAAAAAGCATTACACGAGCTTGATACATATTTGGAAGTGCATAGTCACGCGTGCCCGACTTTAGCTACAGTTGCAGAAAATCAATTAGAAGATACAGCATATGTAACGCAGCAAGTGAAACAAGCTTTACTGCCATTAACGAAAGAAGATATAGATACGTTAATTCTTGGGTGTACGCATTATCCACTTTTAGAGTCCTATATAAAAAAGGAACTAGGAGAAGATGTAACGATTATTAGTTCTGCAGAAGAAACAGCGATAGAATTAAGCACAATTTTACAGCACAAAGGAATCCTGTCTGACAATTTGAATCCGAAGCATCGATTTTTTACAACAGGCTCTGTTTTATCATTTGAACATATTGCTGAGCTTTGGCTAGGATATGAAATTTCTGTAGAATGTGTGAATTTACCTATGGAAAAACAACTCGTGAAATAAAAAGAAGCTGATCTAAAACTAGATCAGCTTCTATATAAGATTAAACTAAGTTCAATACAGTTACTTTTTCACGTGTCATAGACTCAAGGCTCTTACGAATACCTTGTGCGCCCATACCTGAACCTTTTACACCGATGAATGGGAAGTGGTCAGGGCCGCGCTCTGTGCGTCCGTTAATTTGAACAGAACCAGTTTCGATTTTGTTAGCAATTGCAAATGCTTTGTTAATGTCTTTTGTGAAGACACTTGCTTGTAAGCCGAACTCTGATTTGTTAGCAATTTCAATTGCTTGCTCATCTGAAGAAACGCGGATGATTGGAAGGATTGGGCCGAATGGCTCTTCCCAAGCAACTTTCATTTCTTCAGTTACGTGGTCGATTAATGTTGGGTAAATTAAGTTACGCTCACGTTTGTTACCGATAACGATCGTAGCACCTTTTTCTACAGCGTCGTCAACTAAGCCTTGAACGAAGTCAGCAGATTTATCGTCAATTAATGGAACGATTGTGCTGTCTTGTTCTGGAGATCCAACTGATAGTTTAGCTACTTGCGCTTTTACTAATTCAACAAGCTCGTCCGCTACGTTTTCGTGTACAAGTACACGTTTAATAGCTGTACAACGTTGACCAGAGTAAGAGAATGCACCGCTTACGATATGGTTTGCAGCATCTTGTAAGTCAGCATCTTCACGAACGATACCAGGGTCTTTCCCACCAAGTTCTAGTACAAGTGGAATCATTGAAGCTTTTTTCGCTAAATGTTTACCTGTGTTTGTACCACCTGTGAACGATACCATATTGATACCTTCGTGTTCTACTAAGTAGTCACCAATTACAGAACCGCGTCCTGTAGCTACGTTTACAAGACCTTTTGGAAGGCCAGCTTTATGAAGTGCTTCAACCATTTTAATACCGCTAATTGCACCTTGAGTTGCTGGTTTGAAAATAACAGCGTTACCCATAATTAATGCTGGTGCAAGTTTTGCAGCAGATAAGTTTACTGGGTAGTTAAACGGTGCGATTGCTAATACAACACCAAGTGGTGCACGTTGGATAATCGCAAGTTTTGATTTTGTTCCGCCAGGGAAGCTATCGCCCATCATGCTTTCTCCGTGCATATGTAGAGCTTCTTCAATTGTGTAACGAATGAAATCAGCTGTACGAACAACTTCTTTCTTCGCATCTTTATATCCTTTACCGACTTCTTTCATAATAATATCGGCAATTTCATCTTGCATATTTACGAGCTCATCAGCCCATTTATATAAATATTTTGCGCGATCTTGTAGAGAAGCTTCAGCCCATGATTTTTGAGCTTCTTTTGCAGATGCAATTGCTTCATCTACTTCTCCGCGAGTAATTGCTTGTACTTGACCAATTACTTCGTGTAAGTATGGAGATGGAATGTCGATTGTTTGTCCTGAAGAGCTTTCTCTCCATTCTCCGTTTAAATAAAATTTGTACGTATTGCTAGTTGTCATGATTAGTCCTCCTAAAATAGCAACTTGTAAGAGTGAGTATAAGGTGATTGTAGGGGGTTTGATAATATTTTTCAAATGAAATGTTTGTGAAAACGATTTCTTATTCTTTTTTTATTTTGTATGCCCTTTCTTACAGAAGATTCCCTTATTTCAAACTGCTTTATCTCGTCATAAATCCTCTTCATTTTATCGTGATTGGTATCTATTTTCTTCAATTTGCAAAAAAAACAATTGACAGAATACTCAAAGAAGTTATAAGATTATAAATGGAAAATAAATGAAAGGGGTGTGCGTAATGATTGTAATCGTAAATGTAATGGGCTTAGCTCTGTTAAATAACGGAAAACATTCATATCATTACGCAACCCGTACGGATATATAGGGCATTTTTGTCTTATAAAAAGCGTACGTTGCGTATATCGTAACGTACGCTTTTATGCATTTTTGTGCATATCGTCAAGCGACGGTATGCTTTTTTTTGTCCAATTTGCTTGTTTCCATACTTTGTATGGTTACTATAAAACTGAAATTTGGAAGGTGGAAAAATGTGATGAGATTGTATGGGTTACGAAATGTAAATGTGATTGGTTTGGATAGCGGATAAAGAAATGAGAGTGGAACGAAAACGAGAAGGGAGAGGTTACATTGTTTTCAGTATTACTAAAGTTAAGATGGTTTTTTAAAGAGCATTGGAAGAGATATAGTATCGCAATTGGTGCGCTTTTAATTGTAAATATAGTTGAAGTCATTCCCCCAAAAGTACTAGGGGTTACGATTGATAATATAAAAACAGGAACGTTAACGAATGCAGCAATTATGGAGTCTATTCTTATTTTAATAGGAGTTACGATAGTTGGATATGGCCTTACTTTTGTTTGGCAGCATCAATTATTTGGAGGTGCGTTCGTACTTGAGAAGACGATGCGCTCGAAATTTATGGGGCATTTACTCAAGATGACACCGACGTTTTATCAAAAAAATCGTACTGGCGATTTAATGGCGAGAGCAACAAACGATTTAAAAGCAATCGCTATGACAGCTGGTTTTGGTATATTAACGCTTGTAGATTCTAGTTTATATATGCTTACAATCGTTTTTATGATGGGATTTACAATAAGTTGGGAGCTTACATTAGCGGCCCTTATACCGCTGCCAATTATGGCATATGCGATGAATATATATGGAAAGAAATTGCATGAAAGGTTTACAGTTGCGCAAGATGCGTTCGGTGATATGAATGATAAAGTACTTGAATCAATTGCTGGCGTGCGCGTGATTCGTGCATACGTACAAGAGAACGCAGATCAGGAAAGATTTCATCATTTAGGAGATGACGTCTACGAAAAGAATATGAAGGTAGCAAGAATCGATGCGTTATTCCAACCAACTGTGAAAATGCTTGTCGGTCTTAGTTATTTAATTGGTTTAGTGTACGGTGCATACCTTGTATTTCAATCAAAGGTGACACTTGGCGAACTAGTTTCCTTTAACGTGTATTTAGGGATGATGATTTGGCCGATGTTTGCAATTGGCGAATTAATTAATGTTATGCAAAGAGGAAATGCTTCGTTAGATCGTGTGAATGAAACGTTAGCATATGAACCAGATGTAAAGAATCCGAAAAATCCAAAGCTTGTACAAGATCCTGATTATATTCAGTTTGATGAAGTTTCTTTTTCCTATCCTTCATCAGCTGAAGAAAATTTAAAAAAGGTTTCTTTTACATTAAAACAAGGAGAAACGCTAGGGGTTGTCGGAAAAACAGGAAGCGGAAAAACGACGCTCGTACGTCAGCTTCTTCGTCAATATCCGCTTGGAGAAGGGGATATTGCAGTTTCTGATGTGACATTAGATAAAATGACGAGTGATAATGTACTCGGGTGGATTGGATATGTACCTCAGGAGCACATTTTATTCTCAAAAACAGCGAGGGAAAATATTTTATTCGGAAACAGGGAAGCGACTGAAGAAGAGCTCGAGAAAGCCATTGAAATTGCTGCGTTTACAAAAGACTTAGAGTTTTTACCAGAAGGATTAGAAACGCTCGTTGGAGAGAAAGGTGTTTCGTTATCAGGAGGGCAAAAGCAAAGGATTTCGATTGCGAGAGCGGTTATTCAAAATCCAGAAATATTAATTTTGGACGATTCGTTATCAGCTGTCGATGCTCGTACGGAAGCGGCGATCATTGAAAATATAAGAACGGAAAGAAGCGGAAAGACGACGATTATTACGACGCACCGTTTATCTGCCGTACAACATGCAGATTGGATTCTCGTTATGGATGACGGCGAAGTTATGGAAGAAGGCACGCATGACCAGTTACTTCGAAACGGAGGCTGGTATGCTGAGCAGTTTGAAAGACAACAAGGTGAAAATGAGAGTGCGGATAGTGGGGTGAAAATATGAGTGTTTCAAAACGATTGTTTCAATATGCGATGAAAGTAAAAGGGACGATTTTTGCAGCGATGGCGATGTTATTTATTTTCGTTATCGCTGAGCTTGCCGGTCCGTTCGTCGCTAAAACGATGATTGACGATCATATCGTCGCGATAGAAAAATCTTGGTATGAGACAGAAAAGAGTGAAGATGCTGTTGCATATAATGGCGCCTATTATAAGCGAAGTGATCGCTTTGAACAAGGTGAAAAAAAAGGAAAAGAAGTACGCGTGATGCAAGTCGGTTTTCAATATTACTTTGTACCAAATAAAGTAAATATTGAAGGGTCACGTTCTGTGAAAGGGGATATGATTACCATTCAAAATGGTAAGGCGGTGCAAGTGTATAAAGCGAAAGCATTAACGAAGGAAGAAGTGTTTGCGTTTTATAAGCCAGAAATAAACCCCCTACTGTTACTTGGTGGAGGCTATTTTGCTCTATTAGTAATTGTGTCATTATTTGCATATGGAAAGCAGTTTTTCTTACAGAAGGCAGCAAACAAAATTATTCAAATTATGAGGGAAGACGTCTTCTCTCATATTCAAACGTTACCGATTAGATACTTTGATCATTTACCAGCAGGGAAAATCGTTTCGCGTGTAACGAATGATACAGAGGCGATTCGGGATTTATACGTAACAGTGCTTGCGACATTCGTCTCTAGTTTCATTTATATTATCGGGATATTTGCAGCGCTATTTTTACTCGATGTGAAACTTGCGTCGTTCTGTTTATTAATTATCCCGATTTTAATTGTTTGGGCGATTTTATATAGAAAGTATGCATCTGTATACAATCATAAAATGCGTTCACGTTTATCCGATATTAACGGTACAGTGAATGAATCGATTCAAGGGATGCCAATTATTCAAACGTTCCGTCAAGAGCGTGAAACGAAAAAAGAGTTTGAAGAATTAAATGGCGATTATTTTAAGTATCAAAATAAAATTTTAAATTTAAATGCAGCAACTTCGCATAACTTAGTGTCTGTATTACGAAATATCGCTTTCACAGGTGTGATTTGGTATTTCGGGGGAGCTTCATTAAGTGCTTCAGGCATCATTTCTCTAGGGATACTGTATGCGTTCGTCGATTATTTAACGAGATTGTTCTCACCAATTACAAATATGGTAAATCAGCTTGCTAACTTAGAACAATCGCGCGTTGCATCAGAGCGTGTCTTCGAATTGCTAGAGGAAAAGGGAGAGGCAGTGGAAGAAGAGCGCATGCCTCGCTTACAAGGAAATGTGAAGTTTGATAATGTTTCGTTTTCTTATAATGGAAAAGATGAAGTGCTAAAAAATATTTCTTTTGAAGCGAAACAAGGCGAGACAGTAGCACTTGTCGGTCATACTGGATCAGGAAAAAGTTCCATTATGAATGTACTCTTTCAATTTTATGAGTTTGAAAAAGGGAAGCTTACGATAGACGGTCACGATGTAAAAGAAATGCCGAAACAAGCAACTCGTGAGCATATGGGAATCGTATTACAAGATCCGTTTTTATTTAGCGGGACGGTCGCTTCCAATGTAAGCTTAGAGAACGAAAAAATTTCAAAAGATCGCATCGTAAAAGCATTACGTGATGTGGGTGCGGAAAGGTTTGCGAACAATATAAACGAAGAAATTACGGAGAAAGGAAGTACACTTTCAACCGGAGAACGCCAGCTTATATCGTTTGCTAGGGCACTCGCTTTTGATCCAGCCATTTTAATTTTAGATGAAGCAACATCTAGTATTGATACAGAGACAGAGGCAATGATTCAACAAGCGCTAGAAGTTGTGAAAAAAGGGAGAACGACGTTTATTATTGCTCACCGTCTTTCAACAATTAAAAGTGCGGATCAAATTATTGTACTCGATAGAGGAACAATCTTAGAAAAAGGCTCTCATGATGAATTGATGAAAAAGCGTGGGCGTTATTACGATATGTACAAAACGCAAATGGAAGGAAACCAGAGCGCTTAATGCGGGGAAGAACTTGCGATTGTCGCAAGTTCTTTTTTGTTAGCAAAATGTCGGCGATAAAGGTACATAATAAGAAGTATTATTTTACCTTTCCTACAATTAATGCTATATTAAAAAATGTTACTTATTTTTTGTATGTAGCGTTATTTTTCCATTTTGTTTGATTATGAAGAAAAAGGATAAACTAAATAAGAACATTTTCATTGAAAAATTGTTCAAGATTGCATACAATCAATATAGTTTTTAAATTCCTATCAGAATACTTGGAGGATTACCATCATGAAAAAATTATTTTCAGTGCTTGCAGTAACTACATTAGCGATCGGGATTGTAGCCGGCTGCGGTAAAGAAGAGAAAAAAGATACAGCTAGTCAAGACGCATTACAAAAGATTAAACAAAGCGGTGAACTTGTAATTGGTACAGAAGGTACATACCCACCATTTACGTTCCACGATTCAAGCAATAAATTAACTGGATTTGACGTTGAATTAGCAGAAGAAGTTGCAAAACGTTTAGGTGTAAAACCTGTATTTAAAGAAACACAATGGGATAGCTTACTTGCTGGTTTAGATGCGAAGCGTTTCGATATGGTTGCGAACGAAGTTGGTATTCGTGAAGATCGTCAAAAGAAATATGATTTCTCTAAACCATACGTTTCATCTTCAGCAGTATTAGTTATTGCAAAAGATAAAGATAAACCTGCTACATTTGCTGATGTAAAAGGGTTAAAAGCAGCGCAATCTTTAACAAGTAACTATGCAGATATTGCTAAGAAAAATGGTGCGGAAATTACTAACGTAGAAGGCTTTAGCCAAGCGGCAGAATTGTTAAACACTGGCCGTGTTGATTTCACAATTAATGATAAGTTATCAGTATTAAACTACTTAGAAACGAAAAAAGATGCAAAAATTAAAATTGTAGATACAGAAAAAGAAGCTTCACAAAGTGGATTCTTATTCCGTAAAGGTAGCGATAAGCTTGTACAAGAAGTTGATAAAGCGTTAGAAGATATGAAAAAAGATGGTACGTACGACAAAATAGCGAAAAAATGGTTCGGTGAAAATGTATCTAAGTAGTGCATTGGTTTCAGATCGATTGTCTACTTGGATAGATATTATGCAGTCTTCCTTCATGCCTATGCTGAAGGAAGCTGTCTTTACGACAATTCCATTAACGCTTATTACATTCATTATCGGAATTATACTGGCGACGTTAACAGCGCTCGCGCGTATTTCAGGTAGTCGTATTTTACAATGGATTGCTCGTATCTATGTATCTATCATTCGCGGAACGCCACTTCTTGTACAGTTATTTATTATTTTCTATGGTCTTCCAACTCTTAATATTGAAGTTGAGCCGTATACAGCAGCAGTTATTGGATTTTCATTAAATGTTGGTGCGTATGCATCTGAAATTATTCGTGCTTCTATCCTTTCAATTCCGAAAGGACAGTGGGAAGCAGCTTATACAATTGGGATGACATATCCACAAGCATTAAAACGTGTTATTTTACCGCAAGCAACGCGCGTATCAATTCCGCCGCTTTCGAATACATTTATTAGCTTAGTGAAGGATACTTCATTAGCATCGTTAATTTTAGTAACAGAAATGTTCCGAAAAGCGCAGGAAATTGCGGCAATGAACTATGAGTTTTTAATTGTTTATTTTGAAGCAGGTCTTATTTATTGGGTTATTTGTTTCTTATTATCAATCGTACAACAGATGTTAGAAAAGCGTTCAGAACGCTACACATTAAAATAATCCTTTTACAAAAGGAGTTTTTGTTTTTATGATTTCAATTCAGCACTTACAAAAAAGTTTCGGAGATAATACCGTACTAAAGCATATAGATCTATCAGTTGAGAAGGGTGAAGTTGTTGTTATTATCGGACCTTCTGGATCTGGTAAAACGACGTTTCTACGTTGCCTAAACGTTCTAGAAACACCGAACGCTGGTAGCATTCGTATCGGCAATAAAGAGCTTGATTTCGCTCAAAAAGTATCGAAGAAAGATATTGTAAATCTTCGTACACAAACAGGAATGGTGTTCCAACATCATAACTTATTCCCGCATTTAACAGCCATTCAAAATGTAATGGAAGGGCTCGTTACAGTGAAAAAGATGGGGAAAGAAGAAGCGAAGAAAAAAGCAAACTATTTCCTTGAAAAAGTTGGTTTAGCAGATAAAGTGGATTTATATCCGTTCCAATTATCAGGCGGACAACAACAGCGCGTTGGAATTGCTCGCGCGCTTGCGATGGAGCCGGAAGTGTTACTATTTGATGAACCGACGTCAGCACTTGATCCTGAACTCGTTCAAGAAGTTCTAAAGGTAATGAAAGAACTTGCTAAAGAAGGCATGACGATGGTTATTGTAACGCATGAGATGCGTTTTGCTCATCAAATTGCGAATCGCGTTATTTTTATGGATGGCGGTGTCGTTGTCGAACAAGGTACACCAGAAGATGTATTTACAAATCCAAAAGAAGAACGCACGAAGAAATTTTTACAAATGCTTCAATAATTAAGAAAGGTCTCAAGGCATATGCCTTGAGACCTTTTTGCCATATATATTTATTTTTGGAATCCGCCAAGGCTTTGCTCAGCCATTGCAACTAGACGTTTTGTGATTTCTCCACCAACAGAACCGTTAGCACGAGCCGTAGAATCTGCTCCTAATTGTACACCAAATTCTTGAGCGATTTCGTACTTCATTTGATCGATTGCAGCTGTTGCTCCTGGTACTACTAATTGATTGTAAGAACTTTGGTTTGCCATAGGAATATATCCTCCTTAGAGTTATAAAAATTTTTTTGGTTGGACTAGCTGGATTTGAACCAGATATTATCGCCCCGTTTGGCGCTAATCCATCGGTAATTAAGTTTGTACTCATAGTATGGATGTTACCTAGAAAGATATACAAAATAATAATTTGTAAATTTTGTCAAAAAAACGTAGTGATTTCGTAAATTATGAAATAAGAGTAATCGTTGTATTTTTAAGAAAGAAGGCTAAACTAAGAGCGATATTAAATATGGTGTTCTCTTTGAACCCTACTATGTTAGGGCTAATAATTAGCTTTTTATTGATGGTTTATGAAAGTGAGATACATTACAATTGCAGCTTAGTAATATAAAAACTAAAAAGGCATTAACTTCTCATTTCTGGTTTAACTAGGGATGGGGCATGGAAAGGGAAAGGGAAAGAAAGGAACTGACCGTATCTACTCATGGCTAGATGCTTTCTTCAACCTAAAAAGAAAGAACTTTAAATGATGTTAAACGATAATGTATGGAGGAATCATGATGGGGATTTGCCCGCTTTGCAACGCATTCGAATCACAAACCTATTCTTGTCAAAATTGCCAAGGTATACTCCAAGATTATGGGAAAACTGTAGATTACATAGACGATTATAGTGCGTATATGGATCAGGAATTATTAAGTGAGGTAGATGGATTAACACATAATCATTCACAAGAATATTGCAATCATATTTTTTATTGCGGAGTATGTAACGTGGAAACTGAGGTTGTAGTAAAACTTGTGTAAATAGAAAACTTCCACCTTATGAATGAGGTGGAAGTTTTTGTTTTCGTATTTGTGAGTGAATCATAGGAGAAGGGATATGTTCGGTGTTTGATGAAGTCCCTAATTTCATTTGGGACATTTTTTCTTTTGCATCGCGCAAAGAATGTTCAGTTAAGTAGATAGCATATTCGTAAAATAATTGGCGCGTCAGTTCACTTTGTTCTTTTAACTTTTCATCTTGGAATACAGTTCGCCCAGGTTTTGAATTTGCTTCAAATAGCCACGGATTTTCCTGCATGTCTAAACCAATATCAAAACCGATTTCTCCAATGTTCCCAGTTACTTGCCCATCGAGCGCGTAACTTATTTGCAAGGCTGTTTGTTTTAATTTATTTTCAATTTGAACTTGTTTCGTTGAATCTGGAAAAAGTTCTTGTAGTAATTTTGTATCACCACCGCTATTTACATGTGTGGTTAAGCTACCTTTGCCAGCAATTTTGGCGACGATGGCACTGACGACCCAATTACCGAAATGGTTTTTATTTGTATGAATGCGAAAATCAACAGGTTGCCCGTCGAAGCGAAGTAAAGAAATACCTTGCTGTACGATAAACTTCTTTAAATCATGTCCTTTTAATACGTGGTTCAGAAGTGTTTCTAATGATTGATACTTTCTTAGTTTATTCTCTTCATTTTCGCGATAACGACAGTAGTAGCAATTCTCTGTTTGAGAATAAAATAGTTGATGAATATTTCTTCCGAAGCTACCGTGTATCGGTTTCATGTAAATTGATTTATATGTGCCAAGAAACCGTTCTACTTGTTCGAAGTGCTGAAATGTCTCTGTGTTTGGTAATAAAGGCACAATTGAATCGTCCTTCATGAGAAGTTGATGAACGTCCCATTTATTAAAAAATCCTGGGTTAAACCATGGAATGTTATAGTCATGTTCTAATTTCCTTTTTGCTCTAACGATTGGTTTATAATTTTCTGCTTTACGATTTGGTAGTCGATCGTAAATGACATTTGGCAAAGGAACTTTTTTCTTTAGCCATTTTCCTTCTTGAAAGAAATACCCATCAATCGTTTCTTCTTCCCAGTTTATATGTTGAACGCCAAAAACGAATACGAACGGTCGTAATGTAAATGGTGGTGTTAGCAACTCACTGAGAGATGTGGAACGGTTTCCTAAAGGAATAGGTGAGTCATCGTTAAAACCAGTTGTGAAAATACCGACTAATGGTCCGAAAATAATTGTTTCATTTTGTGTAAAGGCATGAATGGTAGTGGAATGAGGGAGTAAAAGTTTTTCTGCAATTCGTTTTCCAATCATAATTTCACGAGTAAAGGAATAATGAATTTTTACCTCTTCACTTGCAACATGGCGTCTGCCGAAGGAAAGGGATGTAATAGGTGGTGTAATAGAAAAAATGTAAGGTAAAGTAATACTATTTGGATGCTCATCTGAAATGTTTAATGTATATATGTGCTCTTTCAAAATGGGATTCCCTCCTTTCGTTATGGTGTAAAGCGGCTAAATTTTAGTGGTCCGTGAAAGATCTTTTCAGCTAACGAATCATTATGATGAATGTAACGTTCGTAAGGGGGAATCGTGTTGACATACATAAGCCAAATCGCCCCTTTTTGATCCATAATTGTGGAAAGTTCTAGTTCGAATAAAGAAGAATAAGATTGATCTAATGTTTGAAACACTTCATTTATAATGTCGTGTAAAGCGTCTTGTAATAGTTGCACACCGGTATTAGATAGTACATATTTAATTTTTGATAATGAATGCAGCGAGGAATCATCCGTTACGGAAAGTAAAAATTGATTCGGAAATGAGCTTTTTTGTATAAATTGACCGATAACGTTCCATTTTTGTTCTTTATTTTTTTGCAAAATGGTTCGAATGTGGAGTGGATACGTTAGTTGGTTCGGTGGTTGTAGCATCGTATGGGCGATATAACGTGTTGATTGTATGTTAGATTTGTACCAAGATATAAACTCATCTGTCCGTTTGATTGGAGTAGAAGTATGATATGCGTCATGTATTGTATCGATATGAAACGTTTTATTTTTATAAGCGATCCGGTACAGACTTTCATTGGAATGTGTATGAGTAGGACGTATAATAATATCTTTTGTTTTTAATAAAAGTTTGAAAATGTTGTGTATCGTTGCTATTTCAAATTTTGGTATATAAGGAAATAATTTTTTATTAGTAAGAAATAAATCATGTAGTTCGCTTAAGTCAATAAGTGTGTTATTTAAAAAGGTAGTGGAAGGACGGTTGTGTAATGAATGAATAATTGATTTAGCTTTTTCAAAGTCTGTATCCTCGTTAAAAGAAGAACGATCGTATATATAAGAAGGAATAGGGAATGTTTGCTCTTTCCATTTTCCTGTATCTGTATCATAAATAAGACCAGAAACAAGGTCTGTTTTAGGATCAATACAAAATGGTGTAAACTGGGCAACGACATTATGATAAAGCCGAGCGCGTTTGGCGATTTCGGTGTAATACGTTTGCTCATAATGAGGCCGGGAAGTTAAAATACCGAGAACCAACGAAATCACTCCTTTACTAACAAAGTGTTGGCATAATAGGCGAAGCTATATATTGCAAATACATTTTTATACCATTATACTTTTGTCCGTATGATGATATGCTATAGTTTTGGAGAAGCGAAAGGTTGATTGTAATGAATATATGGTTGAATATGTTAACGACGACAGGGCTCGGAGCGATTATTGGAGGATATACGAACCACTTAGCGATAAAAATGTTATTTCGTCCCCATCGTCCTATTTATATTGGAAAGTTTCAATTGCCATTTACACCTGGATTAATTCCGAAGCGACGTGATGAGCTTGCTGTTCAATTAGGGAAAATGGTAGTCGAGCATTTGTTAACGCCAGAAGGAATCGGAAAAAAGCTAACAAATGAAGAGTTTCAAAAAAGTTTAATTCACTGGGTGCAAGTGGAAGTGGATAAAGTCATTACGAATGAACAATCACTGCGACATATGTTAGAAAAATGGAATGTAGCACATGTAGAAGAAGAGGCGACCGGGAAAATCGAGCATGTGATTACAAAAAAAGTTCAGGAATTTTTAGCGGAGTACTATACATATACATGGGAACAAGCTTTACCTCATTCTGTACATGAAAAAATAGAGAATGCAATTCCAAATGTCTCGGCTTTTATTTTAGAGCGAGGAATTGAATTTTTTGAAAGTGAAGAAGGGAAAGCGCGCCTTTCAAAAATGATTGATGATTTCTTTGCTTCTCGTGGAACATTACTTAACTTAGTCGGGATGTTTCTAGGGAATGTAAGTGTAGTGGATCGTGTGCAGCCAGAGGTAATTAAATTTTTAGGTCAAGATGGTACGGAAAAGCTTTTAACTAATGTACTGCAAAAAGAGTGGGAAAAGTTAAAGGGAAGAGATGTAAAAGAATTAGAAACGTTTGTAGAAAAAGAAATGATTGTAAGCTCCATATTGTCTGCAGTTAAAGTTGAGGAAACAGTGAGTAAGTTTTTAAACCAATCTGTACAGCAAGTGTGTGCGCCAGTTCGAGAAACAATCATTGAAAAAGTGGTTCCAAGCGCAGTAACGAAAGGCTTGAAGTGGGGGACAGAAAATGTAGAGACCATACTAAATAATCTACATCTTGCGGAAATTGTCCAGCAAGAAGTGTCTACATTTTCAACAGAGAGACTAGAAGATTTAGTTCTGTCCATTACAAAAAATGAGCTGAAAATGATTACGTATTTAGGTGCCTTATTAGGCGGAATGATTGGACTCGTGCAAGGGTTGTTACTGTTGTTCCTTAGGTAGTAAAGATAAGTACATAGAAATAAGAGTGAAATTTCTTCACATCTCTTGCATAGTTTGATATGGTAAGAAGAGGTGCGTATGTAAATGCACTTAAAAGGCAGTGTGAGCGAAAAGCGCTAGCCTTCTAAAGGAGGAAAAATAAAATGACAAAAAACATTCATGATGTAGCATATGAATTACAAAAAGCAATCGCTGAAAACGAAGACTTCAAAACTTTAAAAGAGAGCTATGCGGCAGTACAAGGAGATGCAGCTTCAAAGAACTTATTTGAAGAGTTCCGTACGATGCAACTTAGCCTACAACAAAAAATGATGCAAGGCCAAGAAATCACTGAAGAAGACAACCAACAAGCACAAGAAGTTGTAGCTCGCATTCAACAAGATGCTAAAATCACAAAATTAATGGAAACTGAGCAACGCCTAAACGTTGTAATCGGTGACGTTAACAAAATTATCATGAAGCCACTTGAAGAATTATATAGCGCGCAACAAGCGTAATAGTGGAAGACGCTCCTTTATGGGGCGTCTTTTTTGTTTAGGGAATTAAGTTTAAAAGTAAATGTTATTTTAAAAAACAAATTAATTGTAAGCGTATTCTTTAAGGGTTGTCAAAATACTGTCAAATTCATATTGTTGGAAAAATAATGCATTTGTAATATAATGATACATGATACTTCACCATATTAATTAACTAGGTGAAATTAAAATCTTTATTACACACATTATGAAATAAAGGGATGATTAGTTTGATGAGTACAGGTGTAAAAGCAAACGACGTGAAGACAAAAACAAAAGGAGCAGATCTTGTTGTTGATTGTTTAATTAAACAAGGTGTTACACATGTTTTCGGTATTCCAGGAGCGAAGATTGACTCTGTATTTGATGTATTGCAAGAAAGAGGACCAGAGTTAATCGTTTGTCGTCATGAACAAAACGCAGCATTTATGGCAGCTGCTATTGGTAGATTAACAGGGAAACCGGGTGTGTGTCTTGTGACTTCAGGACCAGGGACATCAAATTTAGCGACAGGTCTTGTTACTGCGAATGCGGAGAGTGATCCCGTTGTTGCTTTAGCTGGTGCAGTTCCACGTACGGATCGATTAAAACGTACCCATCAATCTATGGATAATGCTGCACTATTCGAACCAATCACAAAATATAGCGTAGAAGTAGAGCATCCGGATAACGTACCAGAAGCACTATCAAATGCATTTCGAAGTGCTACCTCCACAAATCCGGGAGCAACTTTAGTAAGTCTTCCGCAAGATGTTATGACTGCGGAAACGACTGTAGAGTCTATCGGTGCGCTTTCTAAGCCACAGCTTGGAATCGCTCCCACATATGATATTACATATGTGGTAGAAAAAATAAAATCAGCGAAATTACCAGTTATTTTACTCGGTATGAGAGCGAGCACAAATGAAGTGACGAAAGCTGTTCGTGAATTAATTGCTGATACAGAACTTCCTGTCGTTGAAACGTATCAAGCAGCTGGTGCAATTTCACGTGAGTTAGAAGATCATTTCTTCGGCCGCGTTGGATTATTCCGTAATCAACCAGGTGATATTTTACTAGAAGAAGCGGATCTCGTTATTTCTATCGGTTATGATCCAATTGAGTACGATCCGAAATTTTGGAATAAACTTGGGGACAGAACGATCATTCATCTTGATGACCATCAAGCAGATATCGATCATGATTACCAACCAGAGCGTGAATTAATTGGCGATATCGCTTTAACTGTAAATAGCATTGCAGAAAAATTACCGAAACTTGTATTAAGCACGGAATCAGAAGCAGTGTTAGAACGATTACGCGCGAAGTTATCAGAGCAAGCAGAAGTTCCAAACCGCGCTTCTGAAGGTGTTACGCATCCGCTTCAAGTCATTCGCACACTTCGTTCTTTAATTAGTGACGATACAACTGTTACGTGTGACATCGGTTCCCATTCTATTTGGATGGCGAGATGTTTCCGTTCTTATGAACCACGTAGACTATTATTTAGTAACGGTATGCAAACGTTAGGTGTTGCACTACCTTGGGCAATTGCCGCTACTTTAGTTGAACCGGGAAAAAAAGTTGTTTCCGTGTCAGGTGATGGTGGTTTCTTATTCTCTTCGATGGAGTTAGAAACAGCGGTACGTTTAAATGCACCGGTTGTACATCTCGTTTGGAGAGACGGTACATATGATATGGTTGCGTTCCAACAAATGATGAAATACGGTAGAACATCAGCTACAGAGTTTGGCGATGTTGATCTTGTGAAATATGCAGAAAGTTTCGGAGCCATAGGTCTTCGTGTCAATACACCAGACGAATTAGAAGGTGTATTGAGAGAAGCATTAGAAGCAGAAGGTCCTGTCATTATTGATATTCCAATTGACTACCGTGACAACATTAAACTAAGTGAAAAACTATTACCAAACCAATTAAACTAATGGAGGCATGGTTGAGATGACTGTTGCGCAATTCATTGATATTGATGCAAAAAAAACAAAAATGAGTAATGAAGTATATCAAACATCTACAATGCTTGCGCTATTAGATGGTATATATGATGGTGTGATTAGCTTTGAGGAACTAAAAGAACATGGTGATTTTGGCATCGGCACATTTGATCAATTAGATGGTGAAATGATTGCATTTGATAATGAATTTTATCATTTACGTTCAGACGGTTCAGCGGAAAAAGTAGAGCCAGAAGAAACAACGCCATTTGCGACTGTAACGTTTTTTGAAAAAGAAATGAGTTATACGGTAGAGCGTCCGATGAATCGTGAAGAAGTTGAAGCGTTATTACATGAATTAATGCCGAGTAAAAACTTATTCTACGCTATTCGAATGGACGGTACGTTCCGTGAAGTAAGGACGAGAACTGTTCCAAGACAAGAAAAACCGTATACACCGCTCGTTGAAGTGACGAAATCACAACCAATCTTTTCGTTTAAAAATACAGAAGGTACACTAGCTGGATTTTGGACACCAGATTACGCGCAAGGCATTGGTGTAGCTGGGTTCCACTTACATTACATTGATGGTGAAATTCGCGGGGGCGGACATGTTTTCGACTATGTTATAGAAAACTGTACGATCCAAATTTGTCAAAAAGCTCATATGCATTTAGCACTTCCAGAAACAGCTGACTTTATGGCGGCTGAATTATCAAGAGAAAACTTAGAAAATGATATTGCGACTGCGGAAGGTGCAGAGTAAGAGGGAAAGACTGTTCCATTTTGGAACAGTCTTCTTTTATTCGTAATGTTATTATTTGTCGATAAATCGATATTTCTTGTCGAACCGTTGATATATTGTAAGTTACGATAGATATATTCGAAAAATCGTTGATATATTGTAAGTTACGATAGATATATTTGAAAAATCGTTGATATCGCTTATTTCTTTGAAACAAACCGATGCCCCTCATAATAAAACCGCCACGGATAATGCACAGCTTCTTCTGCATAGTCGATATTAATACGAGGTCCTGCTGTTATTTTATATTGTGATGACATATGTTCTTCTTCTGGAACGAGTTCAATATGTAACGTATCACTTTGTAATGATACGCCGCGTTCTTCTAAAGTAATTCCGAGTGCACGGCATAGTTTGCCAGGACCGTTTGTTAAATTTTTGTACTGTGCTTTCGTAATGTCTGTTTTGTTGTAGCGCGCTAGTTTTATTTCTTCAATCCCATCTACAGGTTCAAGCGCTCGAATGAGAACGCCTTGCGGGGTGCCAACTGGCGCTGTAATGACGTTAAAACAATGATACATACCGTAAATTAAATATACGTAAGCATGCCCCGGTGCGCCAAACATGACCTCTGTACGATCCGTTCGTCTGCCGCCATAACTATGTGCGGCCTTATCATCTGGGCCTTTATATGCTTCTACTTCCACAATGATGCCGCTTCGTTTTATTCCGTCTACAATATGAACGAGTTTTTGGCCGAGTAATTTCTTTGCGACTTCTAACGTGTCGCCTTCGTAAAAAGAAGGTGGTGCCTGCATTGTACTATCTCCTTTACTGAGTGTATATGTATATAGTAAACCAAATTTTCAGTAGTAATTCTAACTCGTTCTATTTGCTACATTTATTTCATAAATTATGGATAGAGTACAACAGCGAAGAGGGGGAGTGCGACATGATTTATCGCTTACTAGCTCTTAATATAGATGGGACACTACTATACAATAACGGAAAAATCGCAAAAGGATTACGAGAAACAATTGAATTTGTGAAAAGAAAAGATGTATACGTTACATTATTTACGAGTCGTAATTTTCAATCCGCTCATAAAGTAGCAAAGGCGTTAAAATTAGATTCTATATTAGTGACACATGGTGGTGCTTTCGTTTCAGCAACGTTAGATAAGCCTTACGTTCAAAGAAGATTATCTGAAGAGAAGACTTTTAACATTGTGCAAGTGTTAGAGCACTTTGATTGTAATGTACGCATTTCTCATGAGCGGTTTTCAATCGGAAACCGGGAGAGAAATACACCAAACTTAATTGCGCGTACTGTATTATCAAGCGCAGATCCGTTATTTTATCCAGTTCAATTTGTAGATTCGTTAGGCGATGCGCTTCGTGATCATCCGGTAGCGGCACCAAAAATTGATGTTGTTTTCCATAGTAAAGGTGAAAAGGAAAGAGGGCTAACTACGCTAAGAAAAGCATTCCAAGATATAGAGTATGTTGAATGTGACGCAAAACGAATAGAAATTTTGCCGCAAAATGTATCAAAGTTACGCGGATTACAGTTGCTTGGAGAGCATTTAAATATTTCGCTAAATGAAATGGTTGCGATTGGGGATAGCATGGAAGATTTAGAGGTCATTGAAAACGTTGGACTTGGGGTAGCGATGGGGAATTCGCCTGTAGAGTTAAAGCAAGCGGCAGATTGGATTACACGTTCAAATAGTGAGAACGGTGTAGAGTATATGATTAAAGAGCATTTCCGTAAGCAATTCCCACTTCCGTTTTTGAAAAACCATAAAAATACACCGAAACGATGAAAGAAAAACGTAGCTTTGTGGCTACGTTTTTTTGTTGAACTTACTAAAAGGAATGAAAGCGTTTTAGGTTGTGAATTGTGTATGAAATCTATACAATTCACTTGAATCCTTTAGAAAACTAATATAAAGTGGATGATGTTCCCAAAATAGTTACACCACATGAAATATTCTTCAGATAAATTTTATTGGGCTCCCGTATGTAAAACATTTCCGCATGATAGTGTAGTTCACGTATTATTTCAAAAATGAATTGTAGTAATTTTATTAATTAGTTGTAGCGTTTCTTTGTTTTATTTAAATGGATTATTTTAAGTTAATGTGAGTAAGATCTGGCACATATGAAATGTGTTTCTTTTTATGATTTTAGGAAGTTTAAAAGGGGGAATGAATTTCTTGAGGAAATCATTTAATCAAAAAATTAAAAAGTTAAGTAGTAGTTTAATAGTTGTATTACTAATATGTATGAATTTTTTAATCCATTTACCATTTAAAGCAGAGGCAGCTACAACAGAATTAAAAGGTTTAGGTGATGTATCTTATTACAACGCCATCATTTTTGGAGATCATAGTGCAACGAGTGCGGATATTGAAGGTGCGATGGCTGTTCAGAAAAATATGAACGCATCAAGTTATACAGTCGTAGCGGCTGCAACTGGAGCAAATAACTTAGCTGGAGCAACTTGGGTAGATGAAGGATATCCATCATTATTACTAGGCGGTCAATTTACGAAAGCGGGAGCAGGACAAGTAATTATTCAAGATGGAACAGTGGCGATGACAAAAGACGGTGACCCAGATGGCGCAATGAAAACGTCATATGACCGTATCTCTTATAAAGAGCAAGCGGAGATTGATGCTAAGTTTAAAGAATTTAGAAAAGACGTTGATGGTGTAATCGGGGATGCGGGCCAATTACACACTGATAAGCCAACACTTAATATGAGCTTTGGAATCGGTGAAGATGTAAACAACCCTAATATTTATGTCTCTTCAGGCCAAACGGGAAAGAAAACATTTGATGTAAAAGACGTTTATCTTCCAAATGTAGAGAATAAAGACTTCATTGTTATTTATTCAGATGCAGAAGAAGTGAGTTTTGGTGGCGGTGCAATTTTGTATGATACAAGAAATACTGGGATGGCAACAGACTTAATTAATACATCTCAAGCATACGACCCTAATTCATCTTTTACTGAGTTAGCTAGTAAGGTAATTTGGGTATTTCCTAATGCTACAAAGATAACAACTAAAGGTTATGGTGTAGTAGGTAGTGTGTTTGCACCTAACGCAGTTGTAAAAACAAAAGGTGGTTCTATTAATGGACAAGCCTATGTTGGAGGATTACACCAAAGAGATGGTTTTGAGGTTCATAACTTTAAATTTAACTGGCCAAAGTGGAATAAGCTAGCAGCTGAAAAAGGAAATTTACAAATTAAAAAAGTTGATGAAAACGATGAAAACATTGTTTTAAAAGACGCAAAATTTGATGTTATAGACAAAGATAATACTGTTGTGGCTACTGTTACAACAAACGAAAAGGGTATTGCGGAAGTAAAAGATTTACCACTTGGTGATTATTTTGTAAAAGAAATTAGTGCACCAGAAGGATATATAAAAGTTGATACACCAGTAAAAGTAACAATTGATAGTACAAACGTAATTGAACTTGTTATGAAGAATACGAAAAAAGTTGAAAATGGCCAATTTAAATTGTTGAAAAAAGATAATGAATCTGGTCAACTTCTACCAGGTGCAAAATTTGATGTTATCGATAAAGATGGGAAAGTTGTCGAAACAATTATTACAGACAGTAAAGGTGAAGCTTTATCAAAACAACTTCCAGTTGGAACATATACATTAAAAGAGGTAGAAGCCCCGAAAGGATATGAACTATCATCTAGTTCAGTTCCTGTAAATGTAGAGGCTAATAAAGTAATTACTGTAGATGTGTTGAATAAAAAAATCCCTGAAAAAGTAACAGGTCAATTCGAAATCGTGAAAGTAGATGCAAATGATAAAGAGAAACTATTATCAGGCGCAGAATTTGAAGTGTATAAAGATGGCAAGAAAGTAGATACGTTACGAACAGATAAAACAGGTAAAGTGATTTCTCAGAAATTAGAACCAGGGAAGTACACATTAAAAGAAACGAAAGCACCACAAGGATATAAGTTGTTAAAAGAAGAAATTGAAGTCGTTGTGGAAGCAAATAAAGTAGTACAAGTACAAGTGGAAAACGCGAAAGAACTGGGAAGCTTACAAATAATCAAAAAGGATGCAGAGAGTGGAAAAGTTCTAGCAGGCGCAGAATTTATACTGAAAAACGAAAGTGGTCAAGTAGTTGGAGAAACGAAAACAACAGATAAAGATGGCGTAGTGAAGTTCGAAAACGTAGTGCCAGGAAAATACACGTTAGAAGAAACGAAAGCGCCAGAAAGTTATAAAGCGCTGGAAGTGACAGTAGAAGTCAACATCGTAGCAAATGAAGTAGTAAAACAAGAAGTTACGAATGAAAAAGTAACAGGTCAATTCGAAATTGTGAAAGTAGATGCGAATGATAAAACGAAAGTATTATCAGGTGCAGAATTCGAAGTGTATAAAGATGGTGAAAAGGTAGCGGAACTGAAAACAGATGAGAGTGGAAAAGTGATGTCACCGAAATTACCATTAGGTGAATACACAGTGAAAGAGACGAAAGCACCAACGGGCTATAAACTTTCTAATAAAGAATGGAAAGTAACAATTCAAAACGAGAAAGAAGTAGTAAAAATAGAGGCAGAAAACGAAAAAATCTTAGGTTCTCTACAAATTATTAAAATGGATGATAAAGATCAAACGAAACGTTTAGCAGGCGCACAATTTACATTGAAAGATGCGAAAGGAAATGTTGTAAAAGAAGGAATTACAACAGATGAGTCCGGAACTGTAAAAGTAGACGGACTAGTGCCGGGGGAATATACGTTAGAAGAAACAAAAGCGCCAGAAGGTTATGAGTTAACAAAACAAGTAATTCATGTAACAGTTGACGGTGAAAAAGTTATTGATGTAAAAGTAACCAATAGTAAGAGCCTTGGTCAATTCGAAATCGTAAAAGTAGATGCGAATGATAAAGCGAAAGTATTATCAGACGCAGAATTCGAAGTGTATAAAGATGGTAAAAAAGTAGAGACATTACGAACAGATAAAACAGGTAAAGTAATCTCTCAGAAAGTAGAACCAGGGAAGTACACATTAAAAGAGACGAAAGCACCACAAGGATATAAGTTGTTAAAAGAAGAAATTGAAGTCGTTGTAGAAGCAAACAAAGTAGTACAAGTACAAGTAGAAAATGCGAAAGAACTAGGAAGCTTACAAGTAATCAAAAAGGATGCAGAGAGTGGAAAAGTTCTAGCAGGCGCAGAATTTATACTGAAAAACGAAAGTGGTCAAGTAGTTGGAGAAATGAAAACAACAGATAAAGATGGTGTTGTGAAATTCGAAAACGTAGTGCCAGGAAAATACACGTTAGAGGAAACGAAAGCGCCAGAAGGTTATAAGGCGCTGGAAGTGACAGTAGAAGTAAACATCGTAGCAAATGAATTAGTAAAACAAGAAGTATTGAATGAAAAAGTGAAAGAAAAAATAACAGGTCAAGTAGAAATTACAAAGGTAGATGCGAATGATACAAATAAAATATTAGCAGGCGCAGTTTTTGAAATTTTGAAAGACGGAACGAAAATAGACAAATTAACAACAGATAAAAATGGTAAAGCAACTTCCAAGAAACTTGAACCAGGAGATTACATTTTAAAAGAAGTACAGGCTCCAGAAGGATACACTTTATCTAATAAGGAAATTAAGTTTACGATTTCTAATCAAAAAATTGAAGTTATAAAACTTCAAATTACAAATCAAAAAGAGCCAGGTGGAGGAACAGAAACACCAGGTGGAGGAACAGAAACACCAGGTGGAGGAACAGAAACACCAGGTGGAGGAACAGAGACACCAGGTGGAGGAACAGAAACACCAGGTGAAGGAACGGAAACACCAGGTGGAGGAACAGAAACACCAGGTGAAGGAACGGAAACACCAGGTGGAGGAACAGAAACACCAGGTGGAGGAACAGAGACACCAGGTGAAGGAACAGAGAAGCCTAACTTACCCGAAAAAGGGGAAGGTTCTTCTAATAATCAACAACTTCCAGCCACAGGACATGATATGAACTATCTCCCATTCGTTGGTTTTGTTCTTGTGTTATTAGGAATACGTTTAAGATTTATGACTAAAAATAGTTAATAGATGTATAAAAGGCATAAGAGAAATGTTATCTCTTATGCCTTTAAGTTATTAATAGAAGGAATAAGATAAAACCTTCTGTATTGACCTGCAAACGCCCTTCAAGTAAACTAAAGAGAGTTTGCAAATGAAAAGGTGATAATGTTGTTAATTTCAATTAAAACGTTACAAGATGATCGTTTTTTACGTCCGCTACAAAATATTGGCGGCTTATTTTTTGAAGATAGTACGATTGGATTTGAACAAGAGGAAGCAAATCTTATCGTTGATATACACATTGAAGAGAATGTGAAAGCATCAGCTCGCTTAACAGATGTTGCTACTGGAAATGTGTATGAAGAAACATTCGCGAAAGATTTATCTGCTTTTACAGATGAAAAAGAGCGTATGAAGCAAGTGAAACATGTTGTTTCTTATGTATATCTTTCTGTTCTTCAGCAGTTAACAGGTCTTGAACAAAGCTGGGGTATTTTAACGGGAGTACGTCCGACGAAACTTCTTCATAAAATGCTTCAAAGTGGTATGTCAAAAGAAGAAGCACATCAAGAACTTCGTGAAAGCTATTTAATTCATGAAGAGAAAATTGAACTTCTTCAGCGTATTGTTGATTGTCAATTAGCAGTTGTTCCGGATTTATACCGTTTGAAAGAGGAAGTAAGTATTTATATCGGTATTCCATTCTGTCCGACGAAATGTGCATACTGTACATTCCCAGCTTACGCAATTAACGGACGCCAAGGATCTGTTGATTCGTTCTTAGGTGGTCTACATTATGAAGTTCGTGAAATTGGTAAGTTTTTAAAAGAAAAAGGTGTGACAGTTACGACAATTTATTACGGCGGCGGTACACCAACAAGTATTACAGCAGAAGAGATGGATATGCTGTATGAAGAAATGTATGAAGCATTCCCAGATGTGAAAAATGTGCGTGAAGTAACTGTTGAGGCAGGTCGTCCAGATACAATCACGCCAGCGAAACTAGAAGTGTTAAATAAATGGAATATTGACCGCATTAGTATTAATCCGCAGTCATACCATCAAGAAACACTAAAAGCAATTGGCCGTCATCATACTGTAGAAGAAACAATTGAGAAGTATCATTTAGCTCGTGAAATGGGAATGAACAATATTAATATGGACTTAATTATTGGTCTTCCTGGTGAAGGGTTAGATATCTTCAAGCATACGTTAGATGAAACAGAAAAGTTAATGCCAGAATCATTAACAGTTCATACGTTATCATTTAAACGTGCTTCTGAAATGACACAAAACAAACGTAAATATAAAGTAGCAGGTCGTGAAGAAATTACAGCGATGATGCACGAAGCAGAAGAGTGGACGCAAAAGCATAATTACGTACCATATTACCTATATCGTCAAAAGAATATTTTAGGTAACTTAGAGAACGTTGGTTATGCAATGCCTACGCAAGAAAGTATTTACAACATTGTCATAATGGAAGAAGTACAATCGATTATCGGGCTTGGCTGCGGTGCTTCAAGTAAGTTTGTTCATCCGAAGACGGGCGCAATTACGCATTTCGCGAATCCGAAAGATCCAAAATCATATAACGATGGCTTTGTAAAATATACAGAAGATAAACTGAAAATTTTAGAAGAGCTGTTTGTGTAAGCATAAGAGGACTGTTCCGATTTGGAACAGTCTCTTTTTTATCCGGCTATTTGCGGGGGGAAGGCTGCCTGTAAAAACCCGATTAAAGTTTCGTTTTATTTTGTCAGTTTTTGTCGGTAAGTCGATATATTCGAAAAATCGCTGATATATATTGAGTTGCGGTCGATATATTTTAAAAATCGCTGATATATTTCAAGTTGCGGTCGATATATTCAAAAAACCGCCGATATAATTTTATTTACTGAGAAGTGAATCAAAACATACCTTCATTTGTAAAACTATGTCGATAATAATCAGAAAAATTAGTCAATTTTATAGAGGACAATGTCTACTTATAGACGAAATGATAGATTTATGAAAGAGAAAAGGGGGAAATTGTTGGCATGTACATGACGATAGGGAGAATTTTTGATTTATCTGTTGGTAAGTATCCGAATAAAGAGGCGTTAGTGGAACCAGAAAAAAATATTCGCTGGACGTATAAACAGTGGGATGAACAAATAAATAAAACGGCGCACGCTCTATTAGAAGAGGGAGTAAGAAAGGGAGATTGTGTATCTGTTTACTTATATAACTGTCGTGAATTTGTAAACGTTTACTTAGCTTGTGCAAAAATTGGTGCAATCTTTAATCCAATTAATTTCCGCTTAAAAGCGAAAGAAGTATCTTATATTCTTCAGGACGCATCCTCGAAAGTAGTTGTCTTTGAAAAAGCAGTTGAGTCAACTGTTGCTATGATTGAAAGGGATTTTCCAAATACATCCTTTTGGTATGTAGAAGACGATAAACCTTCCTATGCAAGCTCCTACCATGAAAAAGTAAATGCAGCATCTTCTGAGAAAGTAGATATCGAAATTGATGAAATGGATTATTGCTCTATGCTTTATACGAGCGGTACGACAGGGCATCCGAAAGGCGTATTGCATCGTCATCGTGAAATGACTGAGCATAGTATGATTTGTACGTATTTCTTAAAATATAACAGGGATAGTGTCGGGCTTGTAGTAGCACCTTTATATCATTGTGGTGAGTTGAATGCTGGGATTATACCGCGCATTCAAGTTGGCGGAAAGAATGTTATTTTGCATCACTTTGATACTGAAACAGTATTACATACGATTCAAGAAGAGAAGATTACAACGTTCTTTGCAGCACCGACGATGTGGAATATGTTGCTGCAAAAAGATTTATCCCAATATGATTTAACTTCGATGAAAATTGGTATATATGGCGGAGCAGCAATGGCACCGGCTTTAGTGAAGGAATGTAAAGAACGTCTTTATATTGATCTCGTCCAAATATACGGAATGACAGAAATGGGGCCAGTTGTTGCGTTTCTCGTGGAAGAGGATCAAATTACGAAAGCTGGTTCAGCAGGGACGCCATGTTTTAGCCATGAAATTCGTATTGTAAAGCCGAACGAAGATGCACCTGCAGAGCCAGATGATGTATTACCTCCTTATGAAGTGGGAGAAATTATTTTGCGCGGTCCGACTATGATGGCTGGCTATCATAATCGTGAAGAAGCAAACACAAAATCGCTGTATAAAGGATGGTATCATTCAGGTGACTTAGGTTACTTTGATAAAGACGGCTATTTATTCGTTGCAGATCGCGTGGATGATATGGTAATTAGCGGTGGTGTAAATATTTATCCTCGTGAAATTGAAGATTACCTCCATAGTCACCCTGGTATATTAGATGTTGCAGTGCTTGGTGAACCTGATGAATTATGGGGAGAACGTGTTGTAGCCGTTATTGTAAAGAAAGATGAAGCGATCACAGAAGCTGATTTAGAAAAGTATTGTAAAGAAAGTGATGAATTAGCAGATTATAAACGCCCACGTCATTATTTATTTGTGGATGAACTTCCTCGTAATGCGAGTGGGAAACTGCAGAAATTTGTGTTGAGAGAGTCGTTAAAAGGTACGAAAAAATAATAAAAATGCCTTTCCAATTTGGAAAGGCATTTTTATTATTTACGTGAAAAACCTTCTTCATCAAGGTATTCCGCTGCTTCTGGATAAGAGTTGAATGTACCGTCTAAGTTTACGCCAGCATAAACGTTCCACATGTCATCCTCTGATATAAGAGTAAGAATATGACCATCTTCGTTATGCCATTCTTCTTCTTTCGCAGGTTCTGCAGGGATTACTACTTCTTCTTGTGATAATAGTTCAATTGATTGCTCAATTACTGAACGTAATTCTTCCGCTGAAAATTCACGGATGTTAATCATACCTTTATCGTCCGTTTTGTAACCTTTAATACCGCTTGCATATACAAATCCGTTTCCATTTGGGTGTAAATGATATACAACGTTCTTTTTATCTAAACGACTTTCTTCAAAGTGAAAGTTTACGCGTTTTAATGATACGTTCTTTCTTTCTAATTCAGGGAAAGATTCAATGATCGATAATTTTTCTTCAAAAGTTAGCATAGTGCCTCCAAGTATATAGTAAAAGATTTAATTTGTTCATTATAGCATAGTTGCAATTGTTTCCAAAGGTAAGGGGGAAACTTTTCATTGAATACGTTTACTTCACGAGACTGTAAAAAGTACGCTAACGAATAAATCTTTTTAGGTGTACAATGGAACGTGGACTTTATATGAAGGTGGTTATTTTATGTTTCAAAAAATTGCAAAGGAATGTTTAGCAGGATTTACGGTTGCGATTGTTGCGTTGCCACTTGCCATTGCGTTTGGTATTGCGGCAACGGGAACGTCTGAAGGAGCACTGGTCGGATTGTATGGTGCCATTTTTGCAGGTTTATTCGCAGCGTTATTTGGTGGTACACCTGGTCAGGTTACTGGGCCAACTGGACCGATTACGGTTATCGCGACAGGAGTTATTGCGACGCACGGGTTAGAGGCGAGTTTTATAGCATTTATGATGGCGGGACTTTTTCAAATTTTATTCGGGGTATGTAAGCTAGGCTCTTACGTTCGATATATTCCGTATCCTGTCGTTTCAGGATTTATGAACGGTATTGCACTGATTATTATTTTAGGTGAAATAAAACACGTGCAAAATAGTTTTCTGCTCGTAGTATTAACGATCATTGTAATGATTGTTTCTGGAAAATGGATTAAGGCCATTCCATCTAGTTTAGTTGCGTTAGTCGGTGTGACTGCGTTGTTGCCTTTATTTTCTTCATTGTTAGAAGGGCTTACAGTGAAGGTACCGATTATCGGAAATCTTTCACTAAATAAAGTAATTGAAAAGATTGGAACGATTCCAGAAGCGATGCCTACGCTTCATATTCCATCTTTAAGTGGAACAGGATTAGCAGAACTTATTTTACCAGCGCTTAGTATTGCTTTATTAGGTTCGATTGACTCTTTATTAACGTCAGTCGTAATGGATAATGTGACAGGTACACGTCATAAAAGTAATAAAGAACTTGTCGGACAAGGTATCGGTAATATGATGAGCGGATTGTTCGGCGGATTAGCAGGTGCAGGGGCGACTGTACGATCTATCGTTAATATAAGAAGTGGCGGTAAAACGGCGCTTTCGGCAAGTATGCATAGTGTTATATTGTTTATTTTCATTATGGGACTCGGTTCAGTCGTACAATACATTCCACTTGCTGTATTATCAGGTATTTTAATTTTAACGGGTATTGGAATGTTCGATTGGGAAAGCATGAAGAAAATGCATGTAGCGCCAAAAGGTGATGTTATTGTTATGCTCGTAACGATGATCGTTACAGTGAAGTTTGATTTAATGATCGCTGTTGCATTCGGGATTATTCTTTCCTTCATCCTATACATTGTGAAATGTAAAGAACGTAAAACTTCGATTGTAAAAGAAAGAGAAGCAACGTATACGATTCAAGGACCGCTCTCTTTCTTATCAGTAGATCGTATTTTTACTACTTTACAAGATGTGAAGTCACCGATTGTTTTACGTATGAAAGATGTGCGCTATATGGATGTGTCAGGAGCGATGGCATTATTAAATTTTGTTGAGCAGTCAAATAAAGCTGGAGCGAGTGTAACGCTTGAACAAGTACATCCAAGTATTAAAAAAACAATTGTAGTAATGGCGAACGACGAACAGAAAGAGAAATTGAAGTTTTTAGGTGTTTAGACGGTATAATAAAAATATCGCAAAAGAAAATTTAGAGTATGTAAAATACGAATGAAATAAAAAGAAGGTGCTCGAAAATCCAGTATAACGGACTTTTCAGAGTACCTTCTTTTTGTTATTCAATTCCCAAGTCAACAATCATATAAGCAAGTATAACAACGAAGAAAATACTTACGGCTGGTGCTGTTAATACGTGACCAGACATAAAGCCGATGCCGAGCGATAAGACGAGTGTGTTAGCTAGTAGCATATGTTTTACATTTAATAGTTTCTTGAAGTTAGTGATGATGCGAATGAATATTTTAATACCGAAATAAAGAAGCGGCAGCAAATACATAAGGAATCCAACAATGCCGAACGCAAAGAATAGGTCGTAGAAATCCATTTCGACTAATTTAGGTGTAGTTGTATAGTTACCAGCGTAGCCCATTCCAAATAGTTTTTGAGATAGTGGTGCGTCTTTATAGTATTGTTTGTATACGTTTAAAAACTTGTCACGATCACTGTAAATTAAACTCTTCATTTCAGAGTCTGTTAGTTCACCCTGCTCACGTTCTTCTTTCGTTACCTCTCCTTCTTGTACTGGATTTTTATATTTATATATTTGTAAATGGATGCTCATGTTTTTGGCGATAGGAGTATATGGTGTAAGTATGAGTATACCTCCTAATACGATAGCAACAACAATTGTATTTACAAGATATGTGAATCCTTTTCCTTCTTTTTTACGATGAATAATATATTCAATGAATAAGAAAAAAAGAGCGATACCAAGTGTAATAACAATGGCACCATAGCCTACTTTCGTTCCAATCATAATGCTTGCATACATCGCAAGTACAGTTGGAATCCAGTAATAGATTTTCGAGAAAGAAGTTGTTTTATGAATTGAGTACAAGACAACGATGGGGAACGTAATGGCGAAAATGGAACTTAACTCATTTCCAGCAAAGAACCATCCCCTTGAACCGATCTTTGAGTTCGGATAACTTGGGAAATCTGTACTAGTCAACATTGCCACAATAATTGAGATACTCAAAATTAACGTTGCATATAAGAAATAGATAATGATTTTATGAAACGCATATTCGTTATTTTTTAACTCTTTAAGAGCAATAATATACCCAAACAGTAGTACCATTGGATATACACTTTTTAAAATGAATTTCACTTCTTCTCCGAAAGAAACTGGAGATTTGACCATTAAATTATTAACAAGGCCGATTGTGAGTACAGTTCCAAGTAAGCATAAGTAGAGAATGTATTTTTTCGCACCTTGTTGTTTGTGATGAAGAAGTAGATACCCTGATGCAAGAAGCATAAAGGCGAAACGGACTACGATTCCGACTGTTGCGCTCATGTGTAATACATAGATTGAAAAAGATGTTAGTAAATCTAAAATTGGTTGAAACACAATGAATAGCAGTAGGAAATGTGGGAAGTAGTTATCCGTCTGTTTCAACTTATTAACCATATGTTCCTCCATTTCTTCATTCTTTTATTTCAGCACCCGAGTGAGGGGATAAATACCTTTTTATCCGGCTATTTACCGCGCAGTAAAACTCCCACCTCAAAATTCAGCTGGAGCAAAGAAGTTAGGTGGAAGCCCTGCGGACCGTAAAAGCCTTCACTTTATAGTAAGGCGAATGAATTTCAATATTTGTTTTTAAGCAGTACATGCAAGAAGACATTATTTCATTGTAATGATAGATAGATGAAAGGTATGGATAAAACGACTTTGATTGCTATATTTTTTAACGAAATGGTATGTTTTATACAGGATATATACAAATTGCGAGATTATTAGACAGAAAATTAAGAAAAAAGAAGGATTTTTTACCTGTTTTCTATAATTATATAAGTATAATCTTTATGTAGAAAAGAGGGGTATATGATGGAAGTAACGAGTAAAACAGAATCTGTGGTTGTGAAATATGAAGGAAGCGTAGCAACGGTGATGGTCAATCGCCCAGAAGTGTTAAATGCATTAGATGAGCCAACGTTAAAAGAGCTATTACAAAAGTTGAAAGAAGTAGCGGAGAGTTCTGCGCATATTGTTGTGCTATGCGGGAACGGCCGTGGTTTTTCTGCGGGTGGGGATATTAAATCGATGCTTTCAAGTAATGATGAAAGCAAGTTTGACGGTATTATGAATACCATTTCTGAAGTCGTTGTAACTTTATATACGATGCCGAAGCTTGTGATTAGTGCAATTCATGGACCAACTGCTGGTCTTGGATTAAGTATTGCATTAACTGCTGATTATGTGATGGCAGATATATCGTCAGTTATTGCGATGAACTTTATTGGAATCGCTTTAATTCCAGATGGTGGCGGTCATTTCTTCCTACAAAAGCGCGTCGGTGAAAATATGACGAAGCAAATTATTTGGGAAGGCAAGAAATTATCAGCAACAGAAGCGTTAGATATCGGCTTAATTGATGAAGTAATCAGCGAGGACTTCCAAACAGCTGTGAAACAAAAAATTAATGAATGGTTACAAAAACCGGTTAAGGCGATGATTCAAACGAAGCAAATTTTATGTGAAGTCAATCGCTCTAATTTAGAACAGACGCTGCAGCTTGAAAAACGCGGTCAATATGCGATGAGACAAACAGCTGACCATAAAGAAGGCATTGCTGCGTTTTTAGAAAAACGTCTACCAGCATTTAAAGGGGAATAAAGTAAAACTTTAATTAGTGAGGGATTTTGCTCACTTCCTACTGATTATTAGCCCGTTAATTCGGGATAAAAGGGAGAAAGTGCTAACACATTTTAGTATAATTGTGTTAGCACTTTTTTTTAGGAGTCATACATGAAAAAAATTATAGGTATTACCGGTATAATTTTGTTTGTATATTATGCTTTGCACAGTACACCATCTATGGCTGTACGAACTGCATTATTTTTTGAAGGGCATCCAAGTGTTGCGTTTTCTGGCGGGGTGACGAAAGAAAAAGATGTGAAAAAAGAAGCGATTCCAGATGAGTACCAAACTTTATATGGTAATAAAGAAGAAAAATCAGAGCACTATTTCTTCCCGCATGTAAGGGCGCACGGATCAGGAATTGATATGTTAAGTGCGTGTGTGAAAAAAGAGTGGTTTTTCTATAAAGTGAAACTTTAATCAGTGGGGGGTTTGTTCATCCCCCACTGATTATTAGTTGAACCAATCGGGCGTTTACGGGCAGTTGATCTCCCACCTAACTTCTTTGCCCCATCTGAATTTTGAGGTGGGAGTTTTACTGCCCGTTAATGCGGGATAAAGCAGAGCTCGGGTGTTATTGAACATAGGAGGATGAATGATGTCAACTTATAACAAGTTAGTAAGAGACCGTGTTCCAGAGAAAATATTAATGTCTGGAAAAACATATACAGCACAAAAATTAACAGGCCAAGCATACATACAAGCTTTAGCGAAAATTGGAACGGAAGAAGTTCGTGAATTTGCTTCTATGAAAGAGCGTGAACATGCGTTAGATTCTCTTGCGGATGCACTGGAAGTGATTATGTCATTAGCGCGTGCAGAAGGAGCAACAATTGAAGACGTAGAACGCCTTCGTAAGCAAAAAAAAGAAGAGCACGGTGGATTTGAAAGAGGGATTTATTTATTAGATGTTTCAGAAGAATAGTTTTATAGGAAAAGCATAGCGTTACTCACTAACGCTATGCTTTTTTGCTGCAATGAAGCTAATAATGAAGAAGATAGCCGTTAATCCCCAGCCGATTGTAATAGAAGTAGTAGTATGAACGGCATAAGAAACTTGTAAACAAAGTAATGATGCTAAAAACCAAATGAGTGCAATGTGTATATATTTTTTTGATATATTCATATTTTGTAGCTCCTTTTTACATACTAAAGAGAATTTTACTATAATTTAGAAAATTAGACCATATAAGTAGAGGTTTCATAGCAAATTTTGTATACTGAATAATAGAGAAAATGAGGAGGAAACGACAATGGCACATCATACGAAAGAAACGATGGAACTCATTAAGGAGCTTGTCTCTATTCCGAGTCCATCTGGAAATACGGCGAAAATTATTAATTTCATTGAAAACTATGTGAGTGAGTGGAACGTAGAGACGAAGCGTAATAATAAAGGCGCTCTTATTTTAACGGTAAAAGGGAAAAATGATGATCAACATCGTTTATTAACTGCTCATGTTGATACGTTAGGTGCGATGGTAAAAGAAATTAAATCTGACGGTCGTCTTCGTTTATCTATGATTGGCGGATTTCGCTGGAACTCTGTAGAAGGGGAATATTGCGAAATTGAAACGTCAAGCGGTAAGGCGTATACAGGAACGATTTTAATGCATCAAACATCTGTACACGTATATAAAGATGCAGGTGAAGCGAAACGCGATGAGAAAAATATTGAGGTTCGTATTGATGAGCGTGTTTCTTCTGCGAATGAAGTACGCGAATTAGGAATTGAAGTAGGAGACTTCGTTTCATTTGATCCACGCGTTCAAATTACAGAGAGTGGATACATAAAATCACGTCATTTAGATGATAAAGTAAGCGTAGCAATTCTATTAAAATTAATTAAAAGATTGCAAGATGAAAATGTAACATTACCATATACGACGCATTTCTTAATTTCTAATAATGAAGAGATTGGATACGGTGGAAACTCTAACATTCCAGAAGAAACTGTAGAATATTTAGCAGTTGATATGGGAGCGTTAGGTGATGGACAAACATCTGATGAATATACAGTATCTATTTGCGCAAAAGATTCTAGTGGTCCATACCATTATGCATTACGTAAACATTTAGTTGAACTTGCGAAAGCGAACAATATTGAATATAAAGTAGATATTTACCCGTACTACGGATCTGACGCATCAGCTGCGATTCGCGCTGGATTTGATGTGAAACATGCATTAATTGGAGCCGGTATTGATTCTTCTCACGCTTTTGAACGTACGCATGAGAGTTCCATTGCACATACAGAATCATTAGTATATGCGTATGTAATGTCTAATTTAATTGAAGACTAATTTCATAGAAAATAAAGTGGGCTGATTAAAAATATTATTTTTAATCAGCTTTTCATTTAGGGGGGCAAGATGAAAAAATTATTGATGGGGAGTATCGTTGTAAGTTTAATGTTAAGTGGATGTGCTCAAGAAGGTTCAGATGAAAAAGTAGTGACGAAGGTAGAGGATACCCAGGGGAATAAAAAAGAGAGTAGAAAAATACAAGGTTCACAAATAAATCCACAAGTGCAAAGTCGCTACACTGTTTTAATGAATTCTACTGAGGGAGAAGCGTATACTTTGCATGTTTTTTCGAATAATGAACAACATGAAACGCAAAAAGAACCTTGGGTTGGTGCACAAGAAGGGGATCAAATATATAAAGGTGAATATCAGCTTGCCTTACAATCTACAAGCGCGACATTATATTTGCAAGAGGCGAAAATTGGAGAGTTTGTATTTAATACGTCTAGAAAAAATGGATTTGTAAGTAAAGGTACACCAGATTTTTTCATAGCACTGCAACGTGAGTCTTCTAATTTTTCAACAGTGAAAGCTTTTTACATTCATAAAGGGAAAGTGCTCGAAGTGAAAATTGATGAAGATGATTTTGGTATTACAGGAACTTGTTTTAAAGCTTTAAATAAAGGGAAGTTTCTTATTGGGAATTATGATAATGGAGAAGGAATGTGGTATTTTTCAACTTTCCAAACCGATCTTGAAACGGGAAAAGCGAAACGGATTGATCAGAAAAAGCTTCCTTTGGAGGAAGGGAATGTATATGTTAAGGACAATTTCAAATGATACATTAGGAGAAGCAACTTATGGTAGTATGCTAGATTGCTATGAAGAACAAGATCAGAATGTATCTTCTTTCTGTTAATAAAAATAAAGGGATTGCCAATAGGCAGTCTCTTTTATTTGCGAAAGGATTTAGAAAGGTTTCTCTTTATTTCCGGCATATGATATCATTTAATTTTATATACAAAAATATTCGAGTAATTGTGATCATAACAATTTTAAACGATAAAGGATGATAATAGATTGAGTAATCATAGTAAAACACCTGCATGTATATATACGTATGCGTTTCGCGAAGAGGAGCGTGCTTTATGTTACTTGGAAATGCGCTCGTTCTTTGGGATGGAGTCTCACGTTAATATTTTGAAAAGTGAAGTCAAGATTGCTCCGAGTAGAAGTCCGTTTATTAAAGAGCGCGTTGAGGTTATGTATGAAGGGGACGACTTAGAAAGCATTTTAGAACAAGTGGAACAAATTGATTTAGCGGGAGCGACATTCAAAGTTATCTTCGTTAAAATCAATGATCTTGGTAAAGAAAATAAAATTGAATATGGGGAAAGACGCCTTATTGAACGAGACCTCGGTATGCATATTGAAGGAGAAGCAGACGTTCGTAATCCAGAGCGCGTATTCGGGATTGTTCCTCTTGGAGGACGTTGGTACTTCGGGCACTATGTAGAAAGTGATCCAGTTTGGTATCATCACATAAAAAAACCGCATAGCTATTCGACATCACTGAGCACACGTGTTGCTAGAGCTGTCGCAAATATCGCTGTACCAAACCCAGATGGAGTACGAGCAATTGACCCGTGCTGTGGCATTGGAACAGTAGTGGTAGAAGCACTTTCTATGGGGATTAACATCGTTGGTAGAGATATAAATCCACTTGTAGTTCTTGGAACGAGAAAAAACATCGCACATTTCGGGTTTGAAGGAACAGTAACAAAAGGCCCAATTGAAGAAATTACTGAGAACTACGACGTCGCAATTATCGATATGCCATACGACCTATTTACGCACGCAACACCAGAAGATCAACTCTCGATTCTTTCAAGTGCGCGCCGTATCGCAAAAAAAGTAGTCGTTGTCACGATGGAAACAATGGACGACATGATTCATGAAGCGGGATTTGAAATTACAGACCGCTGTATCACAAGAAAAGGATCATTTTCTAGACAAATTCTTGTTTGTGAATAAGAAAAAAGGTCACCCGTTAGGGTGGCCTTTTTGGTTTGTATGAATGTGTGATTGGTTGGTGGAATGGGGAGATGATTTGTCGATAAGTCGATATACTATGTTGAACCGCTAATATATTTCGAGAATCAATCGATGTTAGATTCCTCTTCTTTCGTTTTCTCTTGTTGTACGATTAATAAATTGCGCAATACGTGTCCGCGGTAACTTTCTAGTTTTCGTCCTTCATGATAGCGGACACCTAATTTTTTAAGTTCAGCTACGTACCAGCCTTTTGTTCCGTAATACATGAGACCACTTCCTTTTTTCTTTTGAACAGTATATGTTGTGGGGATTTGGAACTTTCTCATCAAATTAATATTGAATATTCAGTTTATTTATATTATGATTAATTTAGTATCGGATGGCAGTGAGTAGCCTCGCTGTAAGCCCGGATTTATATTTGAAAATGAAGAGAGTAGCTTCTTTCCACTTGAGCTTCTTTAGCAGGAGTACGAGCTAGAAGGATAAGGGGAGTAAATAAAATTCAATGCAGCTGTATACGATGCTTTTCTGGCTTTTAACATAGTAACGGAGGGTGAAATATGCGCAAAGGAACTTTTTTCATGGCTGGACATTCGAGACTTCCGAAAGGGATGGCGGTTCGCAGTATGTACGAAACGTTAACAATTACAATTGAAGCAGATCATAAATATCATGTCATTATTGAAGCGTCATGTACGCTTGCAACAGAGCACGGGAGAGGCTTCGTCGCCCAAATTTTAAGAGGACATAGTTTACGAGATGGTATTGAAGAAATTGTGCAAGATATTACAGATCATTATCAAGGAAAAGCGCAAAATGCTATCGTCAGTGCGGTCAAAGATTTGCATCGCCAATATGTAAGTTATTTAAATGATGAAAAGCCTGTGGAAGAGTACGAGGAAACAAATTTATAATCAATGTCTAGTTTATAACGATAAATGAGAGCCAGTTGTATTTCCTTTAAAGAGATGCGACTGGCTTATTTTATTTGGGAGTAAGTAAGATGAATACGTGAAAAGAAATTCAAGTTGTAAAACAAGAAGCGAAAAAAGGGGATTTATAAAATGTGTAAAGTATGTCGAGGAAATAATAAAAAACGAATTGACAGTTATAATATTTAGAATTATTATTTAATTAATAAGATCCATTCGAGAAATTAGCCTTCTCTAAATTCGATCTTGTTTTCCTGTTTACACATGTTTTCATATGAACTGTCTATTATTATTGTACTTTAAGAGATTAAAGACACTCGTAATGATAAGCCAGTTGTACGTTTCTACGATTTTCTGTCGTGGTGCGTATGACTGGCTTTTTGCTGTTAGGGCAGTAAGACCAAATCTCGGCATAAGAAGATAAGGATAACTGTCTGTAAAAAGCGTCAATACGTTCTTCATATTTCATTTAGGGAGGAATTGAAATGTCGATTATTACAGAACAAAGTACGAAGATGAAGTTTGCAAAAAAATATGAGGGTTATGAAATTATTCCTCATCCGGAGCATAAACGTTTATATCATATTATGTTAAATCAGCAATTGCTTAAGCAGTTTTTTGAAGAGGTAAAAGAGCATTCAGAGCAGTCATTACAATACATTCCGTATTCACGGTTTAATCTTGCTGATGGAATGAGAAAGATTTTTGGGCAATCATTTATGGATAACATTCGCGGCATTATTCATGACCGTGAAACGGGCGGATTTACAATTGGGGTGCAAGGTGAAACGGCAGATCCAGCAGATTACGTGAAATTTGCAACAGCAATAACACATTTAATTGGGGCACCAAACTTCGATGCAATGACAGGAACGTATTATGCAAGATTTAATGTGAAAGATACGGATAGTAGTGATTCTTACCTTCGTCAAGCGTACCGATTGTTTACACTTCATACGGACGGTACATTCGTTGATGAACCGACAGATTGGCTTCTTATGATGAAAATGGAAGAGCAAAATGCAGTAGGAGGAGAATCTCGTTTACTACATTTAGACGATTGGGAAGATCTTCAAAAATTTAGAAACCATTCACTCGCATCTGTTAAAATTACGTATAAAGCACCACCAAGTAAAAATGCGCAAGAAATCGTCTATCGTGAAACGTTTTTTGATATAAATAACGCACCATGTATTTGCTTTATTGATCAGTTCGCTTATCCAGATAATATGGAACAAGCAAACTATTTGAAAGACTTATCCTATTCAGTTGAAAACTCACAGGCAACACATGCATTAAAATTACCAGTTGGTGACTTAGTTCTTTTAAACAATTTATTTTGGATGCACGGAAGAGCTGCATTTGAGAAGAATAAAGATTTATATAGAGAACTCATGCGTCAGCGCGGTTGTTTTTCTAAATAATATGTACGGCAGGTCTTTTGAATAGACCTGCCTTTTATCCCGCTATTTGCCGGGCAGTAAAACTCCCACCTTAAAATTCGGCTGAAGCAAAGAAGTTAGGTGGAAGATTAACTGCCTGTAAACGCCCGATTGGTGAAGACTAATAATCAGTGGGGATGGACGAAACCCCACTGATTAAAGTTTCACTTTATACGATTAAGGGGGAATTAGAGTGTATGACTTTATAATTATTGGCGGAGGAATTGTTGGTCTATCAACTGGAATGGCTTTAACGAAAAAATTCCCTCGTGCGAAAGTCGCGATCATTGAAAAAGAAAAGGAACTTGCACACCATCAAACTGGACATAATAGCGGAGTAATTCATTCTGGCATTTATTATAAACCAGGGAGTTATAAAGCGAAGTTTGCCAAAGAAGGAAATGCAGCTATGGTTCAATTTTGTAAAGAAAATGACATCGCTTATGACATGTGCGGAAAAGTAATTGTCGCTACAGAAAGAGAAGAACTTCCTCTTTTACATAACTTATATGAGAGAGGCTTACAAAACGATTTACACATTTCAAAAATAGATAAGGAAGAATTAGCTGAAATTGAACCTCATGTAAAGGGACTAGGGGCCATCCGTGTTCCTTCTTGCGGGATTGCTGATTATAAAGGAGTCAGTTATGCATTTGCTCGCTTAATTCAAGAAAGCGGCGGTGAAGTACACTTAGGAACAACCGCAGAGCGTATTACTGAGAAAAAAGATGCTGTAACAATTGAGACAAACAAAGGCACATTTAAAACGAAATTTCTCATTAACTGCGCTGGCTTGCATAGTGATCGCATTGCGAAAAAGACAGGTATATTAACTGATATGAAAATTGTTCCGTTTCGTGGTGAATATTACGAACTTGTCCCAGAAAAACGCCATCTTGTAAAACATTTAATTTATCCAGTTCCAAACCCAGAATTCCCGTTTTTAGGTGTTCATTTTACAAGAATGATAAACGGAGACGTACATGCAGGACCAAACGCAGTAGTAAGCTTCAAGCGCGAAGGTTATACGAAAACGGACTTTAATATGAAAGACTTCATGGAAACAATGACATACACAGGCTTTTGGAAAATGGCGATGCCAAATATGAAAGAAGGCATAAAAGAGATGGTGCGCTCATTTAGTAAACAATCATTTTTAAAAAGCTTACAGCGCCTCATACCAGAACTAACAGAGAAAGATATCGTGCCAACACATGCAGGGGTAAGGGCACAAGCTATTTTATCAAACGGAAATATGGTTGATGACTTTTGCATTATTCCTGGCATCAATTCTCTACATATTTGTAATGCACCATCTCCAGCTGCAACGGCAAGTATAAAGATTGGTGAGGAAATTGCTAAGCAAGTGCCGGATGTGGTGGCGGTGAGGGTTTGATGGATCCCCCAGGGTTTTCGGGGGATTTTTTTGTTATGAGGTATGGTGAGTGTGGGGCTAAATTGGAGGCTAATAGTCACCAACTGTTTACTGTATAAAAAAGTAGACAGTAGTGTATGTTTTTTTGAAAAATGTATACAGATTTATTCCGCTATTCGCCGGGCAGTAAGACCCTCGCCTCAAAATTCAGCGAAAGCAAAGAAATTAGGTGGGGATCGGGCTGCACGTAAAAGCCCGATTGGTGTGGGCTAATAATCAGTCGGGGATGGACAAACTCCCTACTGATTAAAGTTTCACTTTATACTCTATCCGTTGGCATGATACTTGCAATGAAAATAGTATTAATATATAGGGGAGAGATAGAAATGAAGGTTAGCAAAATATACACAACTATTGATGCGCACGTAGCTGGGGAACCGCTTCGAATTATTACGGGCGGCGTGCCAGAGATAAAGGGAGAAACGCAACTAGAAAGACGCGCATACTGTATGGAACATTTGGATCACCTTCGTGAAATTCTTATGTATGAACCGAGAGGGCATCACGGGATGTATGGTTGTATCGTTACACCGCCTGCAAGTGCTCACGCTGATTTTGGTGTTTTATTTATGCACAATGAAGGCTGGAGTACGATGTGCGGCCACGGCATTATTGCTGTTATTACAGTAGGAATTGAAACAGGTATGTTTGAAGTGACTGGTGAAAAGCAAAAATTCATTATTGATAGCCCTGCCGGGGAAGTTATTGCGTACGCAAAGTTTAACGGGAGTGAAGTAGAGTCAGTATCATTTGAAAATGTTCCTTCGTTTGTATATAAAAAAGACGTTCCTATCAAAATAGATAACTATGAATTTCAAGTAGATATCGCGTTTGGTGGAGCCTTTTATGCTGTAGTGGATAGTAAAGAATTTGGTTTGAAAGTCGATTTCAAAGACTTACCTGCTATTCAAACGTGGGGCGGAAAAATTAAACATGATATTGAAAGTCAAATGGAAGTAAAACATCCATTGGAAGAAGGTTTAAAAGGAATATACGGTGTTATTTTCTCAGATGAACCGAAAGAAAAAGATGCTACTTTACGAAATGTGACAATCTTTGCTGACGGGCAAGTAGACCGTTCTCCTTGCGGCACAGGAACTTCTGCGAGACTCGCAACTCTTTTTGAAAAAGGTGCCTTACAAAAGGGAGAAACTTTTATCCACGAATGTATCACAGATGGTCATTTTGTGGGAGAAGTATTATCTGTAACAGAGGTAGCTCAATATGAAGCAATCGTTCCGAAAGTAACCGGGCAGGCATTTATTACAGGATTTCATCAGTTTGTATTAGATCCGAGAGATGATTTGAATCGGGGATTTTTGTTAGGATAAAGTGAAACTTTAATCAGCGGAGGGGTTTATCCTCCATTGATTATTAGCCCACACCAATCGGGTTTTTACGGGCAGTTGATCTCCCATATAACTTCTTTGTCCAACCGAATTTTCAGATGGGAGTCTTACTGCCCGTTAATACGGGATAGAAGGAGGAGGTGGAAAGATATGCTAGTTATAAGCGCAGAAGAACAAAGAAATTTAGTAAATATGAACGAAGTCATTGCATACGCGGCGCTTGCTTTACAAGAATTTTCCGCAGAAAGAACAATCACACCAATACGTACTTCATTACCATTTGCAAGCGAACAAAATACGGCATTAATTATGCCTTCAGTAGCGGAAGGACTTGAGGCGCTCGGCTTAAAAGTAGTAACAGTCGCCCCGCAGAACAAAAAGATAGGAAAGAAAACGATAAACGGGATTGTAATGCTATCAGATTTTCAAACGGGAGAACCACTCGCACTTTTAGAAGGATCGTACTTAACGATGATCCGAACAGGTGCCTTATCAGGAGTAGCAACAAAACATTTAGCTCGTCATAACGCAAAAACTTTATGTATTATTGGAACCGGTGAACAGGCGAAAGGAATTGCAGAAGCAGTATTAGCGGTTAGAAATATTGAAAAGGTCATTTTATACAATCGAACGGAAGAAAAAGCGTATGCATTCGCGCAACATATACAAACGACATTCGGCAAACCTGCTTACGTTTATAGAAATCCAAATGAAGCGATAAGCGAAGCAGACATCATCGTCACAACAACAAATGCATCCACACCAGTCTTCTCAGAAAAACTACAAAAAGGTGTCCACATAAACGCCGTCGGTTCATTCAGACCGAGCATGCAAGAACTACCATCTCACGCCATCGCGAACGCAAACAAAGTAGTAGTCGAATCAAAAGAAGCAGCATTAGAAGAAACGGGCGATCTTCAAGTGCCAATAAAAGAAGGTTTATTTAAAGCTAGCGACATACACGCCGAACTTGGTCAAATTATAAGCGGTGAAAAAGCTGGTAGAGAGAATGAGGAAGAGATTACTATTTTCAAATCAGTTGGCTTGGCCGTAGTAGATATTATCGTTGCGAAGTATTTGTATGAGAAAGCGGTGGAGCATGGGATAGGGAATAGGATTGAGTTTTGAGGCTGCCTTTTGGTGGTCTTTTTTTGTGGGAGGTATTCGTTTCTATTAATAGATTTAAAACTTTCAACATTTACAAAAAAGTTTGACTTTATATACTGGTAGTGGTAATTTAAAACTTATAAGAAAACTCGAGAATTAATCGAGTTTTCTTATGGGTATAAACAGTTCGAGGGGGCCGAAAGATGAAACGGAAGTTATTTGCATTACCATTTGTCCTAATACTACTTATTGCATTAGCGGCTTGTTCTGGGGAAAAAGATTCTTCGAAGCAAGCGGGCACTAGTAAGTCAGGGAATCCGAAAGATGGAGGGGCGTTAACGATTGGTGTTAGCGATAATCCAGATACGATGAATCCGCTTTATGCGAATGATCGTGTGTCATTAACTGTGCAGCAAGCTTTATATGCGCCGCTATATCACATGGAAGACGGTAAGAAAAAGTTTGTTCTTGCTGAGAGCTTTACGCCTTCAGAAGATCAATTAACGTGGACGTTGAAATTAAAAGATAATTTAAAATGGCATGATGGTAAGAAAATTACATCAGACGATATAGCATTTACATTCCAATCTATTTTAGATGAGAAGCAAAATAGCTCAAGTCGTGAAAACTTTATTTTTAAAGGAAAACCGCTTGAGGTGAAAAAAGTAGATGAGTTAACGACTCAATTTGTTTTACCGCAAGTAAGTGCATCTTTCGAAGGTGTAATGAATGATTTCTTCCCAATTCCGAAACATGTATTTGAAGGGGAAGCAGATTTAGCGAAGAGTACGAAAAACTTACAGCCTGTTGGATCAGGTCCGTTTAAGTTTAAAGAGTATAAATCAGATGAGTACGTTGCATTAGATCGATTCGATGATTATGTAGGTGGTAAAGCTAAATTAGACTCTATCGTATATCGTGTTGTAAAAGACCGTAATACAGCAAATGTTTCACTGCAAAATGGTCAAATCAACATGAAGATGATTGAGCCGCAAGACTTTAAGAAATTAGATAGCACTGGGAACTTCTCAATGGTGACATTCCCTGAAGGTAGATTATTCTACTTATCTTATAACATGAATACAGATTTGATGAAGAAAAAAGAAGTACGCCAAGCAATTGCGCATGCGTTAGATAAAAAAGAAATGATTAACTCAGCATTCGTTTCAGGTGAATTTGCAGAACCAGCAAATTCAATCTTAACGCCAGACGCTATGTATTATGCGAAAGATATTAAAGACTATAAGTATGATAAAAAAGAAGCGAAAGATTTATTAGCAAAAGCTGGTGTGAAAGATAAAGAAAAAGTACGAGTTATGTATGTAACGAATAATAAAATTATGGAAAGCTTAGCGCTATATACACAACAAAAATTACAAGAAGTTGGCTTACAAGTTGAACTAAATGCATTAGATGCTAGTGCGGCAAGCGAAAAAGGCTTAGATAAAGAGAATAAAGAATATGACATTACATTTGGTGGTTACATTATGGGACCTGAGCCAGATTCATATAAGAGCTTATTCTTAAGTAATGCGGAATACAATTATGCACGATATAAAAACGCTGATTTCGATAAGTTATGGGAAGAAGCTGCAGTTGAAACAGATAAAACAAAACGCGCAGAGCTATACCATAAAATTCAAGAGACAGCGAGAGAAGACGTACCTTATCTACCAATCGCATATCCGAAAGCAGTTATTGCAGTAGATAAAAAGTTTGATGGATTGAAAGAAGCGAAAGCAATTCCTGTCACAATGTTTGAAGATCTATCTAAGATTTATGAAGTGAAATAAGAAACAGTAAAGAAGCTGGTGGAAATCAGCTTCTTTATCCCGCTTAACGGGCAGTAAGGCTCCCGCCTCAAAACTCGATGAATGCGAGGAAGTAAGGCGGGAGTCGTCGGATTGTCCGTTAAAGCCTAATTGGTGCAGGCTGATTAAAGTTTCGCTTTATCCTGAGGGGGGAAGTTTGTGTATAAAGTAATTGCAAAGAGGCTTTTAAATGCAATTCCACTTTTATTTGTTATTTCTATTATTTCTTTTCTATTAATAAAATTAGCGCCAGGGGATCCGGTTCGAAACTTTGTCACGCCGAATATGAGTCCAATTGACGTGGAGCGTATTCGCAAAAGTTTAGGACTAGATCAACCCATTTACGTGCAGTATTTTTTATGGTTGAAAAACATTTTAACAGGAAACTTTGGTTACTCACTTCAAAATCATCGTCCTGTTTTGGAACTTATCACAGAAAGATTACCTGCAACAATTGGGTTAATGGGATCATCTTTACTCGTCTCATTCGTAATCGCAATACCACTTGGATTATTTACAGGTGTGAAAAAGAATTCATACTTTGACCGCATTATAAACTTTATTTCATACGTTGGTATTTCTATGCCGGTTTTCTGGTTTGCACTACTATTAGTCTACTTATTCTCTTTAAAATTGAACCTATTTCCGAGTATGGGTATGCGCACCGTAGGTAAAGATTCTGTCTGGGATATTGTGCAACACGGCATTTTACCTTGCATGGTGCTAGCGTTCCAAAACGTATCTGTTTATATGAGATATATTCGTTCAAGTACGATTCAGCAATTAGAAGAAGAATATGTACAAATTCAATATGCGTACGGTGCTTCAAAGAAAACAGTGTTATTTAATCACGTGCTTCGAAATGTATTAATACCGATCATTACAATTTTCGGATTATCGATTCCAAGTTTAGTAGGCGGAGCGTTTATTACGGAGACAGTATTCTCATGGCCAGGACTTGGTTCACTTGGGGTAAATGCTATTTTTAGATTTGATTATCCGATTATCATGGCAATTACATTACTATCATCATTCATGTTAATTCTCGGTAACTTAATTGCTGATATTTTATATGGCGTAGTAGATCCGCGCATTCGCATGAGGGGGTGATTTGGAATGAATAATAGGAGATTTCAAACGATAAAAAGTAGTTTTACGAAAAATAAGTTTGTAGTAATGGGAGTTATTATACTTTCGGTTTTAACGATCGCATCAATTTTTGCATTCGTATCGCCATACGATCCTAGTAAAATGTCGATTCCAGATCGTTTACAAGAACCGAGTTTAAGTCATCCTTTCGGAACGGATGATTATGGAAGGGATTACTTAACGAGGGCGTTATATGGCGGACGCGTTTCACTTGCAGTCGGTTTCCTTGCGATGGTTGTTTCTATTACAATCGGCACTGCAGTTGGAACAATTAGCGGATATTTTGGCGGAAAGTTAGACAACTTTTTAATGCGAGTTGTTGAAGTACTTATGTCAATTCCATCATTCTTTTTAATGCTACTATTAAATGCGTATTTAAAACCAGGAATTACGACGTTAGTTCTTATTATTGGATTACTAACGTGGATGGACACTGCGCGTATCGTAAGGGCAGAAACGTTATCTGTAAAAGAGCGAGAGTACGTTTTATACGCAAAAGTATCAGGACAAAAATCACTCATGATAATTGTAAGACATATCATTCCTAACATTTTATCAACCATTATAATCGCCGCGACATTAACTATTGCGACATCGATTTTAATGGAATCATCACTTAGCTTCTTAGGATTAGGTATTAGAGAACCAGATTCTTCTTGGGGCAGCATGCTAAACAATGCGCAAGGATATATTGGTGAAGCTTGGTATTTAACACTCTTCCCAGGATTTCTTATCCTTTTAACGGTACTTAGTTTTAACGTAATTGGTGAAGCGCTTAAGAAAGCTTTCGCGCCAAAAGGAGCTGGACATGAAAACTAACGTGTTAAGTGAAAGGAGTGAGAAACGTGTCTGAAAAACTACTAGAAGTGAAAAATTTAAAGACTTCTTTTTTCATAGAAAGTGGCGAAGTTGAAGCAGTTCGCGGCGTTACATTCCGCTTAAATAAAGGAGAAGTAGTCGGTATCGTTGGGGAGTCTGGAAGCGGAAAGAGTGTAATGGCAAAGTCCGTTATGTCTCTCGTTACGTCGCCAGGGAAAGTGAAAGAAGGAGAGATTCTTTTTCATAATGAAAACATCCTTTCTAAATCTGAAAAAGAATTGCGTTCTATTCGAGGAAATCAAATTTCACTTATCTCTCAAGATCCAATGTCGGCGCTAAATCCAGTCGTGAAAATTGGGAAGCAAATGACGGAAGTAATTATACGACATCAAAAAGTGAAAAAGAAAGAAGCAGAGCAAATCGCGGTCAACTTGTTAAAACAAGTCGGTCTTTCTTCACCAGAAGAAAGGGTGAAACAATATCCGCATGAACTAAGCGGAGGTATGAAGCAGCGAGTTATGATCGCAATGGCGATGTCTTGTAACCCTGACCTTCTCATTGCGGACGAACCGACGACAGCACTTGATGTAACGATACAAGCACAAATACTAGATTTAATGAAAAACTTAAAAAACGAAACGAACATGGCGTTACTTCTTATTACGCATGACTTAGGAATAGTCGCACAAAACTGTACACGCGTTATCGTTATGTATGGCGGACTTATTATGGAAGAAGGACCTGTACTTGATATTTTCCAATCGCCGAATCATCCATATACGAAAGGGCTATTAAACTCTCTGCCAAAAATAGCGAACGGCGTAAAAGAAAGACTCGCTCCGATTCAAGGTGTAACACCAAACTTATTAAACCCACCACAAGGTTGCCCGTTCGCAGAGCGTTGCCCGCATGCGATGGACATTTGTGAAAAAGAACGTCCACCATATTTTGAAATCGGAAACGAAAGACGTTCCATGTGCTGGCTAAACGATAGGGCGGTAGGTGATTTTCATGCATGAAGAAAACTTAATTGAAGTTCGGAACTTAAAAAAGTATTTTCCTATTAAAAAAGGACTATTCGGCAGAAAAACAGAGCAATTAAAAGCAGTCGATGACTTAAGCTTCACTATTAAAAAGGGTGAAACATTCGGGTTAGTAGGAGAATCTGGATGCGGAAAATCAACGACAGGAAGAAGTATCATTCGCTTACACGATGTCACTTCAGGTAACGTTTTATTTGATGGAAAAGATATCGCAAGTTTAAAGGAAAGTGAACTAAAAGAATATCGAAAACGAATGCAAATCATTTTCCAAGATCCATACGCATCATTAAACCCGGCAATGAATGTATTCCAAATTATTAGCGAGCCAATGAACATTCACGGCTCTTACGAAAAAGAAGAACAAAAAGAAATCATATTAGACCTGCTCAAAAAGGTAGGATTAAAAGAAGAACACTTATATCGCTACCCGCACGAATTTAGTGGAGGCCAGCGCCAGCGCATCAGCATCGCGCGTGCACTATCTGTAAAACCGGACTTCATTTTATGCGACGAACCAATCTCAGCACTAGATGTCTCAGTCCAAGCGCAAGTCGTAAACATGCTGCAAGACATCCAAGAAGAAACAGGCGTCACATACTTATTCATCGCACATGACCTATCCATGGTAAGACACATATCAGACCGAATCGGAGTCATGTACTTAGGAAACATAGTAGAAATTGCCGACAGCGAAGACCTATACACAAAACCGGCACATCCATACACACAAGCACTACTCTCATCCATGCCAGAACCAGACCCAACAAACGCAGGAAAAGAACGAATCATTCTGCAAGGTGAAGTTCCAAGCCCGCTCAACTCACCATCCGGCTGCAAATTCAGAACGCGCTGCAAATTCGCCACTGAAAAATGCGCACAGGAAGTACCGAAAATGGTTGAGATTGCGAAAGGGCATCAGGTGGCCTGTCATTTGTTTTAGAGGGAGAGCACTAGGGGGGACCTGGTGCTTTTTTCTTTTGTGCTGGGGTGTGGGATTGGTTGTAGACTAATGGTCAGTGATTGTTTATAGTTGCATTTCCTGTTATATAATTTTCCTTATTTTTCAACTATAATTGTAATGATATGTTAGATTGTATATTTTATCTTTAATATATTTAATGGAAGGGGGACTCTCTATGAAATTGCTTCGTTTATTTCTCATTTTCACTCTTGTTGTATTGTTAAGCGCATGTAATACAGCAACAAAAGTCACAAAGGTTCAAAAAAATGGCGAAACGACTTTAACAATTGGTTCTTTGCAGGGGTATTACGATGTACAAACGCTTAAAGCTGAAAAAGGAAATGTGGAAATTCCTTATGAGGCAGCAGTTGAAGAAGGTACGATTTTATTGCAAGTCACAAAAGACGATAAGGTCATTTATGAAGAAGAAGTCACTTCTCAAAAAGAAGGTCTGCTTTCTTTTGAAGCGCCAAAATCCGGATCATATGATTTAATTGTACGTGTGAAGGGTGAAGAAGAGAAAGCGAAAGGAATTCAAATACATACGAAGCTATGAAAAAACGGCAAGCGGAGTATACTCGCTTGCCGTTTCCATTTCCAGTTGGTTCTGGCATAACAAATGCTCATCAATTTCAAGAAGTGAACGTAAAGTAATTCTAAAATATACAATATTTCACTTTCGGCGATGTAATCTCTAATAAAAGATTCAATAAATTTCATAATATAAATATTTAATTCTAATCATTAAAAATCCTACTTTTTCTTACTTTAATTGTTTCTAAAATATAAAGAAGAATACCTAAACCAAATATTTTTTCAGTATTAGAAATATTATTACCTAATTTAATAATAGGTACATTTAAGCTAAATCTTTCACTCCATTCTAAAGGCATATATCCCCTCTTGCAGTTTATTAATATACGATCATCCATTGTACGAAAAGACGTTTCGAAAAAATCAAATTCCACTTCTATCTCAGAAATTTTTATCTCTTTTTCACTCATCAAAGAACCACGTACCATTCCAAATCCTTGTATCATATTTTCTTTAAACATACCTACACAATTATAATTGGAATCATAAATAGCCCAATCATAATTTTCAACTTCACTATGAAAATATGCAAGAATTTCTCCATCACTTGCTTCCAATCCAAAACCTTCTTTATTTTTTAAAATAGGTAATGTTGAAGAAATCATCTTTGTTCCTGCTACATATCTTCCATCAGGAGTATATAAACCTAAATGTTTATTATTGCCGGGTAATTCTAACAAAACATAAGTATCAATATCCCAAAATGTTAAATCATTTTTAACTATATTTTTTTCTAGTAAATTTCCTTTTCTTAATTGCCAAAATCCAATACTAAAAAATACAAGAGAAGCTATAATAATTAAGATTACTGGTCCCCAATTAATATTACCCCAAGTATTATACATACCAATTAATCCATAAAGAAAAAGCCCAGTTCCAATTAAACACTTAAACTTCCCCTTTTTTTTATAATACTCAAATAATTCCACGCAAACACCTCTATCAGTTGGTCTTAATATTTCAATTATCCTTCAAATAGGGGGCACATTACCGAAAGTTAAAAATTGTACACTAAGGGTGTAAAAACCTATTATATCAGGTTTTATAGAGCATATAAGTCTATGTTGATGCTACCCCAATATAGACTTATATTTACCTTTATAATAAAAGAGGACGTGGAGTAACTTGATTATTCTTAATCATTCGACAAGATGCAACAATTTAAGATCGTGTTTTTTGCTATGATAAGTAAGAAATTTACATATCGTGTTATTGGGGGATAAAAAAAGATGTTGAAAAAATTTACTACATGTATTTTAGGTGGCGCTTTAGTATTCAATTTATCTGGTTGCGGCAATACATCCGACAAAACTTCTTCAGAATCTAAAGAAACCAATTCTAAACAAGAAGAAAAGAAAGTGCAAACAACTGATGAGACGAAAACGAAAGAGAATACAAAGCAGAAAAATACAGAACAAACAAAAGAGAAATCAAAAATAAAAGAAAAAGAGTATGCTGTAAACAAGGATTTTCATACACCTAAATTTGATGTAACTGTAAAAAGAGTTGTAGAAAGAGATAAGGTTGGTAAAGAGAGTATAGGATTCCAAAAACCTGAAGATGGACATGTCTTTATTGTTGTAGAAGCAGAAGGGAAAAATATCACAAACGAACCGATGAAATTAGCCGTTTTACCATCAGTGGATTTAGTGGATGAAAATGATAATGCTTACCAAAGTGATGTGTTGGCAGCTAGTAGTTATGCGGTTGAAAAAGCCGAGACCTCTACTATTACTAAGGGATTAAAACCAGGGGAGGTAATGAGAGAAAGTAAAGTTTACGTGATTAATAAAGAAAAATTTGATACAGGAAAATGGTATGTACTTGTTAACCATGAGTATAAGGAACAAATTAAATAGTGTTTATTTATGAAGAGGAGATGGCTCCTCTTTTTTGTTATAAGTTAACACAGAATTTCGTTATGAGGGACTGCCTTTTGGTGGTCTTTTTTGCATAAAATCTTGTAAAGCAAGAAAAAGTAGAATATTAATATTCTAATATTCAATAGAAAGATAAAACGTTTAAAAGTTCAGAATAATACTTTATAATATATTTAGTAAAATTAACCAATGTATATTTTGCTCATTATGTATTAAAGGGGAAATGAAAATGGCTGGACAAATTCGTATGTCACCAGAGGAGCTTAAATCAAAAGCGACTCGATATGGACAAGGTGCAAATCAAATTGAGGATATTTTAAGTCAATTACAAAACTTACAAAATGAATTAAGAGGAGAATGGGAAGGTCGTGCTTTCGAAGGTTTTGATCAACAGTTCAATGAATTAAAGCCAAAAGTACAAAACTTTGCACAGCTATTGCAAGAAATTAATATGCAGCTGAATAAAACTGCAGAGGCCGTTGCTTCTCATGATGAAGAATTATCACGTAATTTCGGTTTGAAATAAAAATTGTCATACTCTATATAACAAGCATTTCAAATGAGCCATACAGCTTATATTGTATGGCTCATTTGATTGCATGCCCAGCGAGTGATATTGATAGGGATATATATTTTATGAGATTTCTTTGATGCATTTGGAGAACTTATAGAAAGGGTTTGAAAGAATGGGACAATTTCAAAGTAATTTACAAACAGCAACGCAAATTGCTACGAAAATGGGATCAGCCTCTGATAGGATTCAAAGTGCAACCAGTCGTTCTATAACAAAGGCGACGCGTACAACATTATCTGTTAACTTCAAAGCACAAGAAGCGAATCAGCAAGTTTTAGACTTGACGAAACAATTTTCCGCTGCCTTTCAACAAGCGGTTGATAATATTCATTCGGTATCTAATGAATTTGAGAGAATGGATAACGAACTTCACAACACTTTTCGCTAATGTGACAACCTACGTAAAGTAAAATAGTAGGAGGAAAAAGATGGATCGGGATATTGAAAATCAAATTAAAGAGTTAAATCTAAAGTTACGAAGTGTATTTGAAGAACAGGACCGAAATCAATCTGCGATTCAAGCTCAAGAACAAGCGGAAGCAGATTTTTATGAATGTAGAAGTCGAAATCGTCGTTTGTTTGATCGAATTTTAGGAACTTGGCATGGTGATAGAGAAATGTCTCAGTTTTTTATGAATACGTATCAAGATGCACAACATATTGAACGAAAAGTCACATTTGAATTGGAAAACAAAAAAGAAACATTGTTTAAAGAGAAACGAGATCTTAGTGATTTAGAAAACGACCTTTCATATCAGCAACAACAATTAGTAAAGGAGGCTAATTCATGAGTTTAAATATGTATTTGGGAGAAGTACAGAACCAAACTCAAAGTATGAACGCTGTATGTACGGCCACCATTCAAGGTATGGAACAAGCCATTCAGTCGATTGATGCTTTTGCAACTGATACTGTGTTACAAGGGCAAACATATAGCAGTGCAAAAGCATTTTTTGTACAAACCTTTCGTCCTCTAGCGCAAGGAATAATTTACTTATGTGAAGAGCTAATCCGACAAAACAATGCCTTTCCAAGTCAATTTCAATCACAGGTAGCTCAGGCAGATGTTATTGAACACGAGATATTAGAACAAATTCGAGAAATTGACCGAATGAAAACAAGTATGGAAGCTGTTAATCAAGCTATGCCAATGCCGGGTATGGATGCCATGGTAAATCTTTTTATTGTTATGAGGCAAAAACTGCAAGAAAAGCTGGATCATTTGTATCAATTCAATCAGACCTCTAGTAATAATTATAGTACAGCAATTCAATTAGCAGCGAGTATTGCTACAGGTCTTGCGGAAGTCCAAAGTGGGAAAGGGTTTAGTGGCGTCAGCGGTACATTTAATACACAAGGATTGAATATGGATTGGACGGGGCCTATTCAAAAAATTACAGAAGATAAAGCTCGTGAAGTTGAAAGATTAAATAAGGATTCTGAATCTGGTGAAGTAGACAAAAAAGAGTCATTTTTAGGTATGACTGGCTTTGATCCGATGGTACCATTAGATGGAATGGGGAATATATTCGGAACGCTTTCAGGTGCAGCTGCAGTAGGAAATACAGTTTATAAAGTAAGGAATGGTTATGAGGTAAAAAAAGAATTTGATAGAAAAAACAAACGAGTTCTTATAAGAGAGAATTATGATTCTGTTAAAGATAATAAAAAAGTTAATGGACGGCATAGAGATCATAAGATTTACTATGTAAATGATATCGAAAAGAAAATCGAAAATGGAACAGCTACTCCTAAGATAAAAGAAATAGAAGCGATGATAAAAAAAGGAAGCGCAGCTAAAATGGCCTTAAAGGATAAGCTTGGATGGGCTAGTGTAGCTATAGATTCATATACGGATACAAGTGAAAATATCAAAAATAATGCCTCGAATGATAAAATTGCAGGAGATATTATTGGTAATGTTGTAGTGGGAGGAGCAACAACTGTAGGGGCTGCGGTTCTGACTGTTGCAGTTCTTCCTGCTGCTACGCCAGTTTTGGCAGTTGCAGCAGCAGGATTCGGTATTTCAGTAGGATTAACATACTTAACAGAAGGTGTAAAATGGGATGTTGATTTAGATGGTGATGGTGAAGATGATAGTATTAAGGATATGGTGAAAACGGGTGCGAAAAAAACTTGGTCAACAGTAGCAGGGTGGTTTAATTAACATGAAAAAAAATACAGATTTTAATAAAAAAGTTTTTGAATATTATATGGCTCTTTATGCTGTAAATGATATAAGATCGACTATAATTACTCTTGTGATTGGGATAGCAGATATATTTGTGCTTTTACCTGCTTTTGCGAGTCCTGTTCAACCGATATATATGTACATAATAGTTCCACCAGTTGCTTTTTTAAATTTATGGGCAATATGGATTGTTATAAATCCTAGGAAGCGGCAATTACAATACACTCTATTTCGTGGGGTATTTGGCATCGTATGTTCAGTAGGTTTATTAGTTATAACCCAAAAGTTTGCATATGGAATGTTAGGATTACAAACTCCCATCTATTTTATTTTTTCGGTTGGTTTGTATATTTTTGCTTTGAATTATTATTATAAAAATCATATTAAAAAACTTCAGGAACCAATCAAAAAATCAAAATCATCGAAAAAAAACTCGGGTTTCGGAGTAGTGGCTTTTATAGGATTGGGTCAACTCGTTGCTAATATCAGTCTTGGTTTTGCAACACAAAAGATGGTAGCAATTGTATTAATGTGTGTATACTCCATGCTTTCGTTTATTTTGTTTCATTTCATTATGGAACTCCATAGGTACTATTATTTAAGGAAGCATATAGAAGATGGGGGTAGAACACATGAAACCTTTTAAAGAGTCTGTATTGAATATTAAGTATATAATCGCGGTTCTCCTATAGCCAGTAAAGACTGCGGAAAAGAAAAGGGAGAAGCAAAATCATAAATATAGAATTATATTTAGATAAAGGAAGGATGGGGAATTATGCAATTTTCTAAAGAAAAGTTTTTACCAAATGGTTCTATTGTTCTATTAAAAGGTGGGACGAAGAAAATTGTGATTTATGGAAGAAAACAAAAACTTATGGTTAAAGAACCTGTGATGTATGACTATATTGGCTGTTTTTATCCAGAAGGATACATTAATCCTGAGTATACATTTGTATTTAATCATGAGGATATTGAAGAAATTATATTTGTAGGTTTTATAGATGAGGAAGAAGAGGCATTTGTAGGATTGCTTAATTGAATGTGATTTAGAAACAGGTGACCTTCAAATTCTGATAAAACTAGCAATCTCCACGCCGAACTTGGACAAATTATAAGCGGGGAAAAGCTGGACACGAAAATGATGAAGAGATTACTATTTTCAAATCATTTGGTTTGGCAGTAGTAGATATTATCGTCGCGAAGTATTTGTATGAGAAAGCGGTGGAGTGCGGGATGGGGAATAGGATTGAGTTTTGAGACTGCCTTTTGGTGGTCTTTTTTGCATAAAATCTTGTAAAGCAAGTAAAAGTAGAATATTCAATAGAAAGATAAAGTGTTTGAAAGTTCGGAATAATATATTATAATGCGTTTGGTGAAATTAACCAATATATATTTTGCTCATTATGTATGAAAGGTGAAATTATAATAGGCGGGTATGTTTATAGATTCCGCGCAGGTGAAGAATCAGGGTTTCCGCAACTTCACCTAACGGTTATGGCGGGGGAGTTTCATTTAAATTTGAGAAGGAATCGAGATAATAGAATGCGAAAATTTTCAAAAATAGTTATATGTGTTGGTGCGTTAATAATGATTATACTGGGCATGATTGTACATGATACATGGAAGGATAGGATTTATTTTTCTTTAGCTGTACTTTTTGTTACCGTACTTTCTTTACTATGGAATATAGTTGCTCATAATATTATGGATAAATTTAAGAAAAAGTAGAATAAATAGCTATGAAACTTTTACCGATTGGAACAGTAGCGGGGTGGTTTAATTAATATGAAAAAAAGTATAGATTTTAATAAGAAAGCTTTTGCACATTATATGGCTCTTTATCCTGTAAATGAAATAAGAGTTCACGTAATTGGTCTTGTCCTTTTGGGGGCAGATGTGTTTGTTCTTTTGCCTGCGTTTGCGAATCCTTTTCAATTACTCTATGTATATATAGTAACTCCTCCAGTTATTTTTTTAAATTTGTGGGCGATATGGATTGCTATCAATCCTCGGAAACGACAGTTACAATACACTCTATTTCGAGGAGTATATGGCGCCATATGTTCAGTCGGATTATTGGTTATAACTCAAAAATATGCTTATGAAGTGTTACAATTACAAACTCCCATCTATTTTATTCTTTCATTTGGTTTGTATGGTTTTGCTTTGTATTATTTTTATAAAAATCATATTGAAAAACTTCAGGAACCAAGAAAAAAATCAAAGTCGTCGAAAGGATCTGGTGGTGTAAAAGTAGCAGCTATTGCAGCGGGATTGGGGCAGTTAATTGCTAATATAATTCTTAGCATTGCAACACAACAGATGGGGGCAATTGTATTTATGTCTGCATGCACAGTGATTTCGTTTGTTTTGTTTTATATGATTATAGAACTCCATAAGTATTATTATTTACGGAAGCATATAGAAGATGGAGGGAAAATACGTATAGGCTTTTAAATGGAAAAAAAGAGCAGCTTCTCTAATGGTGATGAGCTTTCAACAAAGGCTATAGCTGGGAAATTGGATGTGAATATACCCTATGATTGGAAGAGTTTAAAAGAAGATGTATTTGTTAGTAAAGTTATTGGCGTAAAAGGGGCAGCAGGTATTTGAGATAACTCATATAAATTTAAATCCACAATTCCTTTAATGACACCTTTAGGTATTATACAATTAAAAGATAGAGAGGTTACAGTTACTCAAAAAAATTTTTCAGGAGAAGTTATAGCGGGTATTGACGATTACTCCTTAAAAGCAGGATCGGAAGCTTCTACACTTAAGTATGAAGTAGAAGTAAGTATGCTACATTTTTCAGATCAGTTTCCAATTTTTGGAGGTGTAGACCTGGAAATTAAAGGTGATTTGGGATTAGGCGCAATAGGTTTGAAAGGTAGCGTTGGAAAAGAAACTGGTATAACGGTTCCTGCTTTAGAGGGTTTTACTGTGGGAAGTAGTTTAAAATTTGAAAAACCTGAGGAGAAAAAATGATATGAAAACTCCATCGTATAAACCATTATATATTTTAGTTTATGTCGTAATATCTGTATCTATTATAGGATTAATGATTACTCCATCCAACAATTTGTGGGAAAAATTGTTAGGAACTATCGTTCTCATTCTTTTGGGTGTAGGTTTAATATGTTTTTTAAAATTCGGACGGTGGGCGCAAGAGAAATTTTATAATAAATTTACAAAAAAACGGGATTAATATAAGACTGGAGTAATTTAAAACGTGGGAGCAACCTTTGATGATATATGGTAGAAAACAGGAAGATTCAAAAACTAAGGAAACTTGGGATTATGTGGCTTGTTATTATCCTATTGGAAATGTTTCAACTGAATATAATATGTTTTTTAACCATGAATACATATCAGAAGTTATTTTTACTGGTTACATAAATGGGGATGAAATTAAGTTGCGTGAAGATTTGAAATAATAATTTGAAATTTATAACTATAATAAAATATATATATCTTAATGGATATAATTTTTTATTATAGTTATTTTTATAAGTTTAATGGTGAAAATTTTATTGGGAATAGAAGGGGTAATGATGGTAAAAATTTTTAAAAATACAATTTTATTTGTTTTGTGTTTAGTAATTCTTAGTGGTTGTTTTACAAGAGAGGGAACTATTGTTGGTGGTAAAGTTCATGGTTCTTCAGATAGTGTATCAGGTAGTATATCTGGAGATTATAGAAAATTTACTGGATCTGCAACTCAAGATAGGAAAGTTAAAAAAGGTGAGAATTGGATTTTTTCTTTTGATGATAAAACTAAACAAGGAACTATAATTGCTTATGTTGTGGATTCAAATGATAATACAATACTAGAGTTTAATAGTGGCGAAGGCGAAAAAAATATTAAAGTGCCTAAGGATGATACATATAAGGTTAAAATTAAAACGGAAGAACATGGTGGGAAATTTCGAATATCATGGAAAAAAGAAAAATAGTTTTTTGATTGAAAAAAGCATCTAAAGAATACAATGTATTTTTTAATCATAATTAAATCGATAGTTTATTTTTTTAAGGTTTTGAAACAGTTGAAGAGTTAGAGTTAAGAAATAAACTAGCAAAATTTTAATGAAAAGGTAGATTAATTATATGTTTTCCGGATTTCAATGGTTTCCTAAAAAATGGGGAAAAAGAAAAGTTTCAGAACAGTTTCATCAATCAAAGTTTGCTGATGAAGGTAAAGGTATTTTGATTACTATTTATGCTATAGATTTGTATTTTATATCTATTCCTTTAAAGGTAAAAAAATATAATTAGTTTTAATCATAAATATATTCTTTATTTGAAGGTTGGGGTAGAACACAGGAAACCTTTTAAAGAGTTTGTATTGAATATTAAGTATATAATCGCGGTTCTCCTATAGTCAGTAAAGACTATGGAAAAGAAAAGAGAGAAGCAACATCATGAATATAGAATTACATTTAAATAGAGGAAGGATGGGGAATAGGATTAAGTTTTGAGACTGCCTTTTGGCGGTCTTTTTTGCATAAAATCTTGTGAAGCAAGAAAAAGTAGAATATTAATATTTTAATATTCAATAGAAAGATAAAACGTTTAAAAGTTCAGAATAATACTTTATAATATATTTAGTAAAATTAACCAATCTATATTTTGCTCATTATGTATTAAAGGGGAAATGAAAATGGCTGGACAAATTCGTATGTCACCAGAGGAGCTTAAATCGAAAGCAGCTCGATATGGACAAGGTGCAAATCAAATTGAGGACATTTTAAGTCAACTACAAAACTTACAAAATGAATTAAGAGGAGAATGGGAAGGTCGTGCTTTCGAAGGTTTTGATCAACAGTTCAATCAATTAAAGCCAAAAGTACAAAACTTCGCACAGCTATTACAAGAAATTAATATGCAGCTTAATAAAACTGCAGAGGCTGTTGCTTCTCATGATGAAGAATTATCACGTAATTTCGGTTTGAAATAAAAATTGTCATACTCTATATAACAAGTATTTCAAATGAGCCATACAGCTTATATTGTATGGCTCATTTGATTGTGTTGGACACACGTTTAAAAAGAGCGATATTGATAGAGAAATTTCAGATGTTTATTGGGATTTCTTTGACATGTTCTGAAAATTAGAGAAAGGATTTGAGTGATGGGACAATTTCAAAGTAATTTTCAAACGGCACAACAAATTGCTACGCAGATGAGAACAGCTTCGGATATAATCCAGAGTGCAACAAATCGTTCTATAACAAAGGCGACGCGTACAACACTATCTGTTAACTCTAAAGCACAAGAAGCGAATCAACAAATGTTAGATTTTACGAAACAATTTTCCACTGCCTTTCAACAAGCGGTCGATAATATTCATTCAGTAGCCCAAGAGTTTGAGAAAATGGATAACGAACTTCACAATACTTTTCGCTAATGTGACAACCTACGTAAAGGTAAAATGGTAGGAGGAATATGATGAGTCAAGATATTGAAAAACAAATTAATCAAGTAAATCAAAAGTTACGAAGTGTATTTGAAGAACAAGACCGAAATCAATCCGCGATTCACATTCAGGAGCAAGCGGAAGCAGATTTTTATGAATGGAGAGGTCGAAGCCATCGTTTGTTTGATCGAATTTTAGGAACTTGGCATGGTGATAGAGAAATGTCTCAGTTTTTTATGAATACATATCAAGATGCACAACATATTGAAAGAAAAGTCACATTTGAATTGGAAAACAAAAAAGAAACGTTGCTTAAAGAAAGACGAGACCTTAGTAATTTAGAAAACGACCTTTCCTATCAACAACAACAATTAGCAAGGGAGGTCAATGCATGAGTTTAAATATGTATTTAGGAGAAGTACAAAGCCAAACTCAAAGCATGAATGCTGTATGTACTGCTACCATTCAAGGTATGGAACAAGCCATTCAGTCGATTGACACTTTTGCAGTTGATACTGTTTTACAAGGGCAAACATATAGTAGTGCAAAATCATTTTTTGTACAAACCTTTCGTCCTTTAGCGCAAGGAATCATTTGCTTATGTGAAGAGCTAATCCGACAAAACAATGCTTTTCCAAGTCAATTTCAGTCACAGGTAGCTTCAACTGATGTAATTGAACAAGAGATATTAGAACAAATTCGGGAAATTGACCGAATGATAGCAAGTACAGAAGCACTCAATCAAACTATGCCAATCCCAGGTATGGACGCTATGGTAAATCTTTTTACTGTCATGAGGCAAAAACTGCAAGAAAAATTAGAACATCTATATGAATTTAATTATACTTCTAGTAGTAATTATGATACGGTACTCCAACTAGCCGCTAGTATTGCGACGGGTTTGGCGGAAGTTCAAAGTGGAAAAGGCTTTAGTCCTGCAAGTGGTACATTTAGTACACAAGGGTTGAATATGGAATGGACAACTTCAATTCAAGCGATTACAGAAGAGAGGGCACGACAAGCTGCCGATTCAATTGAAGAAGGTGAAATGTGTGGTAAGCTACCTGAAAAATCTACTGGTGAAAAAATTTGGGACGGTATTGTAGATGGTACGGGACAAGCAGTTAGCGATACAATAGACGGAATAAAAGCTTTAGGAGATTGGGAAACATGGGAAAACATGGGGAACGCTGCTTTGCACCCTATTGATACCCTTAGTACCATGTATAATGCATTGTCGGATTCATTTATTAATGATGTAATAAATGGAGATGCAGAAAGTCGGGCAAAGTGGGGAAGTTATGCTTTAACACAAGTTGGATTAGGACTTATTGGTGATAAAGGATTAAGTAAAGCAAGTAAATTAGGGCAAGCGGGTAAAGTGACCAAACTAGCAAAAAATAAGATTCCGCAAGCTATTTCACATATTACAAGTAATTTACAATTGGGAGATCGTTTTGCTCTTGCTGGTGGAAATAGTTTGCGATTTAGATTTGATACGCCTGATTTTAAAAAAGCTGAAGAAAAGCTGTCGACCTATCAGTTTGCTAGAGGTGAAAGTAATTCTGGTGGGAGTAATTTTGTTAATGAAAATCATAGATCTTCACTTTCTAATAGGGAAATTATATCTAATTTACAACATACAGAAAAATTTAGACCAAATACACTCAAACATATCCTAGAGGGTGAAATAAATTGGCGTGGTGACGCAATGGGTTATCATACTGAAGTATTGGAGAATACACCTGGAAAAATAATTAGCGGAACAGAAGAGATATTAAATGATCAAGGCATTTATAAAGCTAGGGTAGAAGTGAATAGAATCCCTAAAACTGGAAATAGAGGATTCTCTACATTTTTCCCTAAAGATTGGAGCCCACAAAAGATTGTAGATAATATAAATGAAGCATATAATAATAGAACGTATGAATTTGGTAACACATATTCTGGAATAGGTTTAGAGGGTATAAGGATTAGCATGTATATAGATGGGAATGGGAAAATTATCTCTGCTTTCCCAGCGGAATAAATTTTATCTTTAGTATAAAGGAGTACAATAGTAATGAAATATCCATATAGCTTTGAAGTACTTACCAATGGAAAACTAGTTATGAGGCTTCCTCAAGAAATTAAACTTATGGAGACTTTTTTAGGCGTTGAAGTTTCTGCGTTTGGAGATTGGATTTTAGAAGAAATACATAGTGTTTTAAATGGGAAAGAAAATTACGTAGTAGTAAATGGAAACATTTGTGGTTTAGAAATTCGGAAAGATACAACTACTGTCCTAGACAATTTGGCTGAAGATGGTAAGGGAGATTTTTGTGAGATAGAAACGATTGAATTAGTAGATTTAATTCATATTTGGCAAGATAAACAAAAAGAATTTAAAAAAGGAAAAAATTGAAATAATAGATAGAGCTGACTTCTATAAGAAGTCAGCTCTATCTATTATTTCATATTTCTCCATTATCTCAGGTTTTAAAGTCTTTTTTCCTAAATAATTATCAGCAATAGTCATTGCAAAAGAATCTAAAGGTATTTAGATATAATGATGGGTGGAGAGATAGTTCACATGAATTTTGGTGTGATCCATTTAGTAGATTAAGAATTCGTTTATAGGAAGAGATTGCTATTGTATCTGATTTTATAGAAAATTTATATGAAGTGGATGAATATATAAAGATTTTAGATGATGTTGTAGAAGGAAAATATCTCAATTTTGAATTAGAATATAATGATGCAGTAGTAAATTCTAATAGTCCGTGGAAATGGAGAAAAATTAACAGCTCCCCCAAAAGCTATTATTAAGTAGGTTGCTATTGAGAAAGGTTTAATACCTGATGTTCCTATGAAATTAGGTACACAATATCCTGATTTTAAGAAAGCTGATTTAATTATTAAATCGGATGAGTTACCAGAGGAAATGTGGTTGGCAAGTGACAAACAACAATTTAAATGGTTAGATGATAGAATACCAGGTGGACGGAGTGAAAGGCATTGGTCTTATAGATCTAAAGGTAGGTAAAGAAATGGAGGAACTAAAATGAAGATTAAAAATGGTAGTGAACTTCAATCACCAAATGATGAATTAATTGAATCATTTGAGGAATATTGTGAGATAAAATTACCAAATGATTTTATAGATTTTTTGAAAAAATATAATGGCTCTATTCCAATTACTAATGTTTTTTCACATGAAAAAAACGAACTTTTAATTGAACGTTTCTTATGTTTGTTGGAGGACCCAGAAGATGATGATGAAAATGGTTGGTATGATATAGAGGTTGTATTATCTGATATCGATACTCGTTTAACGGATGATGAAGATTTAACAGGGATAAATGTTATTCCGTTTGCTGTTTTATTCGCAGGTGATTTTCTTTGTTTAGATTTTAGAGAAAAAGAAATACCATCTGTTGTGGTATGGTATCATGAAGAATCAGAAGAGTTGAATCCGGTAACTAGTGAAGTTGCAGATAATTTTAGTGAGTTTTTAAGTATGTTAAAAGAATAATGTAAGAAAAGTAATTAAATTTTATTTATGGGTTTGAATTTGTATTAAAGTTTTTTGTTTTAATATTTTAATTAAAAAAGAAGACTAATATTTGCTTTTTAGTCTTCTTTTATTTGCTTTTTAATAGGTTGATATATATATTTTAAAAGAAATTAAAGGAGAAATGTATCAAGGATATTATCCTTTTCTTCTTTATTAATACCAATGTATTTAAGTGTAATTTGTGGTGTATGATGATTAAGGATTTCTTGCAACATCGCCACATCTTTTGTTCATAGAACCAATATCCGAAGGTTTTTAAATTATATATTAATGAATTATGCTTTTTTAGATAAAGCAAATCGAGTTCAGATAAACGAAGAACATAGAATACATACTTTTAACTAGATTTATTATTAGCTAGTGTATCCCCACCACCAAGCTCCGCCTCAATCTGCGAAGTCTTCGATGACTCATCCATACGCCAATACGTAATAAAGCTGATCGCGATACATCCAGCTACGTAGAAGTAGAATAATGATTCCATTCCGATACTCTTTAGCCATAATGCGATGAACTCAGCTGTTCCGCCGAATATCGCAACTGTTAGTGCATATGGTAAACCTACGCCTAGTGCGCGAATTTCTGTTGGGAAGAGTTCTGCTTTTACAATTGCGTTAATTGATGTGTAACCAGTAACGATAATCAGACCGACCATCATGAGTAAAAATGCTACGATTGGTTCTGTCGTTTTTTCCATAAAGAAGAAGATTGGTGCTGTTAGTAATGTTCCGAGAATACCGAATGCCATTAATAGTGGACGGCGTCCGATTTTATCGGATAGTAGTCCTGCAATCGGTTGAAGTACGACGAATATAAGTAGTGCGACAAAGTTAATCCAGCTTACAACTTCTTTCGGAAGGCCGACTGTGTTTACCATGAACTTTTGTAAATATGTTGTGTACGTATAAAATGCAACAGTGCCTCCTAGTGTTAGACCGACTACTGTTAATACTGCTTTCGGATGTTTCATAAGAGCGCTAATGGTTCCTGCGCTTTCGCGTTTTTGCGATTTTATGTTTGAGAACTGCTCCGATTCATCCATCGTGCGGCGAAGCCATAATACAGCTACTGCGCCCATCGCTCCAATAATGAATGGAATACGCCATCCCCAAGCTTTCATATCTGGTTCGCTTAGTAATTGCTGAAGAACAATTTGAACGCCTAACGCAACCATCTGTCCAGCAACGAGCGTTACATATTGGAAACTTGAATAAAAACCGCGGCGGCCACTACTAGCCATTTCAGATAAATACGTTGCGGAAGTCCCATACTCTCCGCCGAGTGATAATCCTTGCAGTAAACGGGCAAGAACTAAGATGATCGGTGCCATAATCCCAATGCTTTCGTAACTAGGTGTACAGGCGATAATTAAAGAACCACCCGCCATAACCGTAATCGAAAGCGTTAATGCTGCCCGGCGTCCGTGCCGATCTGCATATCGTCCCATTAATAAACTTCCGATAGGGCGCATTAAAAATCCAACTGCGAAAATAGCTGCTGTGTTCAGTAACTGACTCGTTGGATCTCCTTTAGGAAAGAACTCTGCTGAAAAATAAACAGCGAAAGCAGAGTAAACGTACCAGTCGTACCATTCAATTAAATTACCGACTGAACCTTTGAAAATATTGCCGGCGACTCGGTTTGATTTTACTTGAGCCATACTAATTCCTCCTCTTGCTTATAAATAAAATGATAATTATGAAAGCGTGTTCATTGTAGTTGAATTGTACTGTTTTTTAACTGAAATCTCAATATTATGACAATTTTATTCTTTTTGTACTTTATGAACATGGATATTTTTAATAGTTGCTTCATTTTCAGTTTTGTCATAATAATAGAAAAAGGAGATTGATAGTTTTGAATATTTTATCAAAGGATATGGAGTATGAAAAAATCACAAAAAGTGTCGTTACAAACGAAAATAGTATGCTTAATTATTACGTTAATTTTATTTGTCGTTCTCCTATTAGCGGGAATATTTGTGTACATTCAGTCCGTTGATACGAAGCGCCAAGTGGAGCAACTAGCACTGCAAACGGCGAAGTCACTTTCTTTTATGCCAGCTATAAAAGAGGCCTTTCAATATAACGACCATAAAAGTACCATTCAATCTATTGCGGAACAAGTTCGTGAGCAAGCTGGTGCAGATTATGTAATTGTGGAAGATCGTTATGGGTTTATGTATTCCCATTCTAATTCGGAATTGATTGGGACAAAGAGTAACAATCCATATAACTATGAAGCACTCACTTTTGGAGGGTACTATACGCTTGAAGGAAATGGTGTAAGCGGTCCTGCTTTAATGGCGAAGGCACCTATTATTGTTCATAACGGAGACTACGATCAAGTTGTAGGCGTTGTGACAGTAGAGTTTTTAATACAAGGTATTGAATCTAACATATTGAGCAGAACGAAAGAAATTATCCTCTTTTCCTTAGCGGTATTATTAGCCGGAATTGTTGGTGGCATTCTTTTAGCGCGTAGCATTCGTAAAGATACACTCGGTTTAGAGCCCAATGAAATCGCAGCGTTATACCGGGAACGAAGTGCGATACTACTATCTATAAAAGAAGGAATCATCGCCATTGATCAAAACGGTTTTATTACGATGATGAACACCTCGGCAGAAGAAATGCTTCAGGTAAATGATGATTATATGCAGCAGCACATTTCAAAAGTTTTACCTGATTTTAATATGGAAAGAGTGCTAGAAACCGATCAAGAAATCGCATTTCAAGATAAAGTGTTTATTTTAAACATGACGCCGATAATCGAAAATAACAGTACGGTAGGAGTTGTATGTAGTTTTAGAGATAAAACAGAACTGCAAAACCTTGTGAACACAATATCTGAGGTAAGAAAGTATTCAGAGGACTTGCGTGCTCAAACGCATGAATTTACAAATAAGCTGTTCGTCTTATCTGGCTTATTGCAGTTAGGGCATTACAAAGAAGCGATTGAATTTATCCAACAAGAATCTACTATTCATCAAAGCCAAAATCATATTTTATTTCATCAAATTCACGATGCGAAAGTACAAGCTATTTTATTAGGAAAAATCGGAACAGCGTCTGAAAAGAAAATTGATTTTCATATTGAAGGAGATAGTGCGCTTCATCCGTTACCAGACCATATAAAAGTTTCGCACCTTATTACGATACTTGGAAACATAATCGACAATGCATTTGATGCGGTGAATGAACGAGAGGAAAGGAATGTTTCCTTCTTTGTTACGGATATTGGGCACGATATTGTGTTTGAAGTAATAGATAGCGGGATAGGAGTACCAGCAGAAAAAATCACGACCATTTTTCAAAAAGGATTTTCAACGAAAGGAAATGATCGCGGTTACGGACTAGCAAACGTGAAAGAAATGGTAGATCTACTAGAAGGAACAATTGAAATTCAAAACGAGAAAAATGGGGGAGCTATTTTTACAATTTACCTTCCGAAAACATTGAGAGAAAGTACATAACAAACAGGGGGATGGGCATATGTTGAAGGTTGCAATTGCAGAAGATGATTTCCGCGTCGCGCAAATTCAAGAGGAGTTTTTATTAAAAATAAAGGACGTAAAAGTGATTGGAAAAGCATTGAACGCGAAAGAAACGATAGAACTACTACAAAAGGAAGAAATCGATTTGCTTCTATTAGATAATTACTTACCAGATGGAATTGGAACCGACTTATTACCACAAATTCATGCTGACTTTCCAAACGTTGACGTCATTATGGTAACGGCGGCGAATGAAAACTATATGCTAGAAAAGGCAATTCGAAACGGCGTAAGCAACTACCTTATAAAACCGGTCACGTTAGAAAAATTCATTCGCACAATTGAAGACTATAAAAGAAAGAAGCAATTATTACATAGTAACAATGAAGTAAATCAAGCACTCATCGATAACTTCTTCGGCACTTCGCAAATACAAGATATGAAAAACTTACCGACTGGTGTTGATCCGTTAACACTGCAAAAAGTGAAAGGAATTATAAAAGGATTCGAAGAGGGAATTACAATAGAAGAAATGGGAGAACAAATGGGAGCTTCCAGAACAACCGCAAGAAGATATTTAGAATATTTAGTAGCGACAAATGAATGCACAGTAGAATACACATATGGCATTATCGGAAGACCAGAACGAAAGTATCGAATAGGACGAGGACTATGAAAAAACGATTATTACTATGTATATGGATTATGACAGGAGTAATAGCTGGTTGTTCCTCGGAAAAATCCCATACGAATACAGTGAACATCGACAAAGTAGAAATCGTTGCGCCGAACGTTCAAGGAGCAGGATGGGATTTAACAGCGCGAGCGATGCAAAAAACGCTGACAGAAGAAAAAATCTTCACAAAACCAATCACAGTCACAAACAAAGTAGGAGGAAGCGGTGATGTCGGATGGAAATATACGAAACAAAAAGGCGGTCATATACTAGCGATTAACTCCAGCTTACTCATAACGAACAACCTACTAGGCCACAGTAAACTAACATATAAAGACTTCACCCCGCTCGCAACACTCGCATCGGACTGGGAAGTTGTTGTTGTATCAAAAGACTCAAACATAGACAACGCAAACGAATTAATGGAACAACTAAAACAAGACAAGAAAAACTTCAAAATCGGCGTTGCCCCCGGCTTAGGAAACGACGATCACCTATCCTTCGTACAAGTAAGCAAAGCATTCGGCATAAACCCTGCCGAACTACAATTCTTCGTCTACGAAAACAAAGAAAAAATCATAAACGCCCTAACGAACAAACAAATAGGCGCCGCAACCATGACCCTATCCGAAGCCGAAAAACAATACAAAGCCGGCAAAATAAAAATATTGGTCGTATCCGCACCAAAACGGCTAGACCGACTACCAGAAATCCCAACTTGGAAAGAACAAGGAATCAACGTCATCTTCCAGCACTGGAAAGGGATTATGGGCCCGAAAGATATGACAGAGGAAGAGGTTGCTTATTGGGATGGTGTGATTAAGAGGATGGTGGAGAGTGATAGTTGGAAGGGGATTTTGAGGGAGCGGGGTTGGAATTCTTATTATAAGGATAGTGGGGAGAGTAAAATCTTTTTGGAGGAGAGTTATGGTTGGTATGGGGGGATGGTTGAGTTTAGTAATTAATGCATGTTTATTTGTAAGAAATAGGATATGTGACATAAATAATGCCACATTATGAGTTATGATTAATTTATAACGACTTATTAAAATGATTATTAAAGAGTATTGATTCACAAATTTATAAACGGCGGGTGTGGGGAATGGATTATAATTTTGAGATTTTATCACTTTTAGATAATTCAATGGAGTTCGAGAAGCTACATAGTAAGTTTAATCGTTTTAACCCTTTTAAAATATTGAAGGTAGATAAGTTTGAGATTAGACATTCTAATATGATTGCTTGGTTACTTGATCCTATGGAAAATCATCACTTAGGTTCTATGTTTGTAAATAAGGTCCTTTCTAGAACGTTTGTAAAAGCGGAGAATGAGGAGTTAATTGGTCAATATAATTTTATTAAGTTACATAAGCAGTCTCTTCAAGATTTAGAAGTGTTTCGCGAAGTACAAGCGAAAAATAATAAACGAATTGATATTTTGGCAATATCAGAGGCACAAAAGGTTGCTATTCTGATTGAAAATAAATATAAGTCATTGGAATCGGATGGCCAATTACAAAATTACATAAATTTTGTTAGCGAGAAATATGAAGGGTATACGATCATTCCAATTTTTTTAAGTTTAGATGGTAGCGCTCCAAGTCATAAATCGTATCTTACTTTAGATTATGGGGATATATTAAATATCCTAAAAGGGCAATTGGAGATTTATAGTGAGTATACGTCTAGTACGATAAAAGATTTCCTTTCCTACTATATTGATATATTAGAGGGAGAACTTGTTCGTGATGAAGAAGACATTGAACTAGCGTTAACAGTGTATAAGAGCCATAAGGCCGCTGTTGATTTTCTATGCTTAAATGGTAACGGAAAAGTAGTTGGAAAGTTTGTTAATAAAGAGTTGTTAAGGGCTGTAAAGAAATTGAGTGCTGAAGAAAAAGAAGATCTTCGCAAAATTTATAAGAAGTATGCTGAAACGCTCCACTTTATACATGGAGCTGGAAATAGCGTCATGAGAGAAGCATTTTTACAATTTGTAGAGAAAAATCAAATACCAGAAGATTGTTACCATGAACACATTCGCATTCCATCTTTCATTTTCGAAGAATGGAAACAACTTGATGAGATTGTTGGAGTTCCAAATCATGAGTGGTGGCTAAATAATGCTCTTATAACTTGGTTCGAAAGAAAAGTAGATGGGCGTATGAAGCTTATTGTTGAAGTTGGGCCATTGGAATACAAGCAGAGATTAAGGTTATTATACAAGTTAGAGGAAAATGGAATTACTATTAAAGAAAAATCAAAAGAAGCTGGATCCATGTATACAAGAATTTATGCTGGATATGAAAATATAAGTGATTGGGCAGATCAAGATGAAATTCTCCGTGTGATGAATGATATGTATAACAATGCTGATTTTAATCAAGTGGTGGCGGCTATAGGCGATACTATAAAAGGGCTTGTATACGGAGAAGAAGATTCTTCTTCTGAAATTGTTGCGGTAGAGAGTAGTCAAACAGACGCGGATACTTTAGCAAATGCTTTTCAATTATTCGCCCATGAACAAAAGTGCCAAGAAGGTTTTTATAATATTCATCACCGATTACCATCATTTATTATGCCGGAGTTTCGCAAACTAGAAGAACAATTTGGAACACCGAAATGGAATTGGTGGTTAAATAACTGTGCAATTATGTGGTTTGAACGTTTGAAGGATAATAGATTAAAACTGACGCTAGAAATTGGACCACTAGAATCACAAAAGAGATTAGCGCTATTAACAAGGATTGAAAGTAAAGGGAGAAAAATAAGCGCGGCAGCGAAAAGGCCAGAAGCGTCGTATACAAGAATTTACACAAATACAAGTAATATAAGTAATTGGTCGGATGAAGACATTGTTATACAGGCTATGAACGAGTTATTTAATGATACGGACTGTCAAAATGTTATTCAAATGTTAACAGATATCGCTAAAGAGGAAGTTCATATTTAAAAAGAATTGCGAAGTGCAGAGGGATGTACTTCGCAATTCTTTTAATGTAATAAAGGAGGTGGCTCATTAATGAAATTAGCAAAAACACAGTTACAACAATTTATATTAAAACAATTGAAAGTCTGCGAGTTGAAAGAAATAAACGTCGAGTTCGCAGTTCGAGGGCTGGATTTTGATCCGAACATGTTTATTCGTGCCGGAGAGATGGGATTAGAAATAGGGTTTCATAGATTGGTATGGAATAGTCCTGTCGTACCAGATATGACACGGTTACACATCATATATTATTATGGGAACATCTAGAGGAATTAAGTGACAGTGAGAAAGCGGTAGAGATTAAAGAGAGTATTATTATCGTGGCTGATTTTAGAAAAAGGCGGTATCAGCAGTGTCAGTTTTGTGATACAAAGACTTTGCCAGAACAACTTGATAGGGATGGTGTATGTCAGGGGTGTGCTAGTGTGCATTTTGGGGTAATATATTGATTTTTTAGAAGTAATTATAGAAATAATTTAAAAGATAGTTCTATTCTTTTATACTTAAATGAGGATGGATGAATAGAAACGAGGAATTATATGAGTAAATTAAGTAATTGTCTGTACATGATTGAGCTCCTGCACGCGAGAGGCAAGATGAAGATTAGTGAATTAGCGGAGTTATTAGAAGTAAAAGAGCGGATGGTCCGCATTTATCGTGATGATATTGAAATGGCTGGTATTAAAATTGATACAACTAAAGGAAGGGACGGTGGTTATTCTCTTTCAAATACATCGTTATTTCCTATTAAAAATATGTCTCAGCAAGAGATGGATGCGTTAACATTCTCTATTCAAAAACTAGTTTCAAAAGGTAATGATATTTATTCAAAGGACGCACAAGTAGCGTTAGATAAATTGAATGCAGTTCGGAAAGTTGAAACGAATAAAGATCGTCATATTTATTTTGTTCAAAGATCTAAGCCAAATTATGAGTTTTCTAATGAAAATCAAAAATATGTACAACTACAAGAAGCGTTATTTACAAGGCGTAAGGTGAAAATTCAATATGAAAAACGATTTGGTGAAAGATCAGAACGAATTATTGATCCGTACGGCTTTGTACACTACAACGAATTCTTTTATTGCTTAGCTATGTGTAATGATAAAAAGGAAAAACGTATGTTTAAACTATCTCGAATGAAAGATATTAGAATTTTGTATGATACATATAAAATACCCGATAATTTCGATATTCGAGAAGAATTTCCGAAATTCGGACTTATGAAAGAACCATTAGAAGTAGAGTTGCTCATCTATCCACCTTTTGCTGTATCTGTGCCAGAGTCTATCTGGGGAGAGAATCAAAAGATAGAACATAATGATGATGGGAGTATCCTCTTCCGTGCAACGATGAGCGGGAAAGAGTCAATTAAGAAATGGATTTTGGGAATGGGGGCGGCTGTAGAAGTAATAAAGCCTGATAGTTTCAGGGATGACATGATTAAAGAAGGAAGAAAATTGTTAAAGTTATACGAAAAGTAAACTGAAATATGTTTAAGAAAAATTTTTAAAAATATTAATAGATTTTATAGAACTCCAATTACCTAGTGATAACTTTAGGTGATTGGAGTTTTTGTATAAGAAAAAATCCATTAATAAGAAATTTTGTAATTATGTGACGTTATAATTACCGGATATGTTGTTAATATGGAGATGTATTAATGATTATATTAAGAAAAGGAGAGTAGGATTATGCAGGATGTGAAGTTATTTTTGTTTTATTTATTTTTAATTGTATTAGGAGGGGTGATATCTTACTTTCTTATAAATAAAGTGATCCTTCCGTGTTTAGAGAAAATTGGGGAAATAAGCGCAAAAAGATTAATGAGGAAGTCAAAGCGAATAATTAAACATGTTTTGCTGGTGTTTGAAGTGTTGGTTATCATAGTGACAATGGCACTAATCTATTTTGCTTTCCAGGTTATTATTGGGGCGGATATAGAAAAAATGAAATGGTCAATGTTAAGTGTAGTATGTGTTTATCCAATATTTATTGTAATAATTAGTCGGATTAAGTTGGACGTAGAAAAAGAGTTAGGTACTTTTAACAGTATTATCAAAAAAATAGTAGCAAAGATTAATAAAGAGAATTATTTAATAAATAGATTGGACATCCTATTTGGGAAAACAACACTTAGTTTAATGATTCATATCACAATAATATATGTTTTGTTCGTTGGTGCAATTAATTTTGAACATATGCCATATCAAATTTATTATATAGTAATTATTATATTGCCAGTTTCTTTAATAACTTTTATTTATTTTACCGATCGTGATTTAGTCTCACAAAATATGAGAAGAATCCTTAGTTATTTTTTATTAATGATGATAGCGCTTGGAAAAGGCTATAATGATTTTAAAATTTTGATGGGAATAGATACTCCCAATCAATTTAACGATTATTTAGTATTTCTTTTTTTAACAGTATTTATTGCAATGGATAGGTTGATAAAAAGTATTGTGGATGATTATATTGCTTATCATAAACCTGAGGGAAATACAGATTTTATTGCAATGGATAGATTGATAAAAAGTATTGTAGATGATTATATTGCTCATATTGATTTCACCAATTCAAATGAGATGAAAATTTCACATGTAGAAAGTTACTCAAAAGACCATTCAGAAGCTTCACCACTATTGTACGAGAATGGAAAATTCCGAATGGATGTTAGGCCGATTGAATTTAAAAATGAAAAGGATTATCAGAAGTATTTTAAATAATAGAGCAGAAAATCATACATCATATTGTATGATTTTTCTTTTATACATAGTTTGGTAAAATAGTAGTAATTGTAATTAATTGTAACGGTGGGGATGAAAATGTTAGAGCAACTCATAATTGAATTGGCTAAAACAATGAAGCAGGTTGAAGATATAAAAGGTGAAAAAACTTATTTAGTTATAAACAAGGATGATGAAGGATTAGAAGTTGAAACTAAATTTTCACGTGAGCAATTTGAAAAGGGAAAAGAAGCGCCAACTTATTTTAAAGTGGGCTTTGAACTTCTTAAGAATGCTTGGGGAAAATTTATCGCTATGCGTACGGTAAAGAGTGAGGATTTTGGACAAGCAAGTGAATGTAATGCTTTCTTGTTAGCTTTCTTTTCGCAGCTTCCATTTGTGTATGTAACGGAATCAGGAGCTATTACATTTAAAGAATTCCAAACTGATAATTTGCCATGTGAGCAGTATCATAAAGTTGTTGGATTTTTGGAAGAGGTAATAAACAATACATACGATCCGAAAAATCTAAGTGATCAAACCAATGGTAATTTGTATAGAGTTAAATCTAAAGGAAGGCAAGATTTAAGGTTACTGGGATTTTTAAAGAATAATCATAATATTAATACATCTTTATTAATTGAATATATTGAGGCAAAAAGTAAGAATGATGTTATTCGAAAGCTAGTTTTAAAGCAGGAATACTTTCACATTGTTATGTTTGTGCTTAATCTTTTAAGAGCATATCAGAGAAGGGACAAGAAAGCGGCTTTAGTACATTTAGCGATGACGATTGTCCGGAACTCTAGAGGGGATAATTTAATGCTAGAATCATTAGCAAAAGAGCGCACCCATAACCTCTTAATGTGGTCTGAGAAATTGGAAATAATTAATGCTGAATGGATTCCAGCCGAACAATACATAAAAAAGAGTGAAGAAAAGGGCGGTAATATGAGTAGTAGTTTACGTGAAGGCTTTTTAAAGGTAATGAAAGAATATTTGGATGCAAAAACAGAAAAATTTGCAGGACATAAATTAGGATTAACAGTCCGAAATGATATAGCAACAGAGATCATTCGTTTACCATTTATAAATGAGAAGCGGTACAGTGTGATAGGGTCAGTTGGAAAAGGGAATTGGGCAACAGTTCCGTGGATTGCGCTAATGCATAGAGATATTACAACATCGACACAGAGAGGGTATTATATCGTCTATTTATTTAGTGAAGATATGCAACGATTATATTTGACCATTGGACAAGGTGTAACAGAAACGACTAAAGAAGAGATGCAAAAAATTAAAGAAGAGATTCGTGAGCAAATACACATGTCCCAAAGGGTAAAAAAAGACGATGACATTTTCCTAGGTACAAGTCCAAAAGCAAAAGGATATGCGAATTCAACAGCGGCTTATATTGCGTATGATGCTAATAAAATGCCAAGTGAAAAAGAGCTAGTAGAGGATCTAGAAGAAATGCTTCGCTATTATGAGGGATTCATAGCTTATAAAGAGAAAGGAACGAAATATGAAATGATCTATGAGAGGAAAGAAGTGTATTTAGATCAGCAATCAATTATTGATCATGTGTCTTCTTATATTCAAAGTAAAGGTTTCTTTTATGAGAAAAAGGATCTTATTAATTTCTTCCTTTCATTAAAAACAAAGCCATTTGTAATTTTATCAGGTATTTCAGGTACAGGAAAAACGAAAATTGTGCAGTGGTTTGCAGAGAGTTTAGGGGCTACGGAAGAGAATGGGCAATTTACGCTTATTCCGGTTCGACCTGATTGGAGTGATAGCTCTGATTTACTTGGTTATGTGAATCTTCAAGGAGAGTTTCAAGAAAGACCGTTAATTAAAGTTCTTGCAAATGCAGATGCAAATCCAAATAGGCCGTATTTTGTAGTGTTGGACGAGATGAACTTGGCTCGAGTGGAATACTACTTTAGTGACTTTTTAAGTGTAATTGAAAGTCGTAAATGGAGAGATGGGAAAATTGTTACGTCACCAGTGCTTCCAGAATCAATTACGAATAAGCATATTACGATTCCATCAAATGTATATATTATCGGAACTGTAAATATGGATGAAACGACACATCCTTTAAGTAAGAAAGTGTTAGATCGTGCGAATACAATTGAGTTTAATACCGTTAACTTAGATTATTTTAATTTCTTAATGGATGTAGAAGAGAAGGAAGCTGAAATTGTTTCTGATAGCTCTTTAGCGACCAAGTATCTTCATTTAAAAGAATGCTTTAAAGAAAACGAAGATCTTGTGAGAAATATATCGAACGTTTTAATAAAAATAAATAAAATACTTGAATCAGTTGGAGCTCAAGTTGGGTATCGTATACGAGATGAAATTTGCTTCTATATGGCATATAACGAACAAGGGAAGTTATTATCGTTCGATGAAGCACTTGATTATCAAATATATCAAAAGATTTTACCACGTCTTGCAGGGAGCGATGGACGAACGGAAGAGGTATTAAAGCAGTTGTATGTATTATGTGCAAATGAAGAATACGATAGTGGCAATAATGATGCTTCCTATGCTAAGTATCCTCGTTCAGCTAATAAGCTGTCTCATATGTTAAGGAGGTTCGAGTATGATGGTTTCACCTCTTTCTGGATCTAGTAATGAGATAGGGCTAGTTAAGATTGAAACAGAGGAGCTATCATTGACGATTAAAGGAAATCCTTATCATGAAAAATATGAGAGTTTAAAAGAATATCACGCTATGAACGCAGATGAAATGATGTATTTTCATGTAGATGGTAAGACAGAATCCGTTTCTGTATTTGATGCGAGACTGCAGAGATTAGATGAATGGAACGAACATCCGCCAATCTTTTTTGAAAATAGAAGTTATCAGCTTGTTGTTGTTCCGAAAAATAACAAGCAGCTGTCTTTTTATCATGAACATCCGGGGTTTCGAAAGCAAGTTAGCTCCATTCAAATGGGCTCGCTTCACGTGTTAATGGGGAGCCTTTCATTTCCGAATGAAGTAGGAAATACAACGTTTGAAATTAAAGATAATCAAGATACTTTATTAACTGTTACATTTGAAGTTTTCCCGGCAAAACTTAATTATAAGGATGATTACAGATCTTTATTAGATGAAGTAAATGATGAAATTTATAATTTAGCGTTTCATTTACTAAAGAGAACTTACTTAGGAGCATCTGCAATTTACGCTACAAATCCATCGAAGAGTGAGTTTTATCGTATTTTAAATGATTCCTTTGAGCGGTTTATGAAGTCGATCTCTCACATTAAAAGACAACCGCATCATACGCTTATGACTAGGCATCAACTAGTACGTGGAGAGAAAATTCGTAAGTTGGATTCTGTCGGAATGAACTATTTGCGAAAGCGACCACACTTGCTACAAGGAGAAAACAATATACCGACTAAAGGCATTACAGCTTATAAGGAAGTTTCTTATGATACGCTGGAAAATCGATTTGTTAAATGGATGATTCAAAGAGTTGTACATAAAATAGATGATTTAATTAAGGTACTAGAGAAAAAGTCTAGATATACACGTGGTGAAACTGATGAAGATTTGCTGGAACGTGTAAAAAATATGAAGTATCGAATGAAAAATGAATTGAACGATCCATTTTGGAGAGGAATCGGAAAATTGGATCGCTCAGTCTTTTCACTTGTTATCCAGATGGCGGCAGGCTATAGAGATGCGTATCAAATTTTCTTAATGCTATCGCGAGGATTAACATTACGAGGACAAATTTTCAAAATGTCGGTAAAAGATGTCGCAAGGTTATACGAATACTGGACGTATTTAAAACTTGGACAAATTCTATCTAAAAAATATATACCGCTCCATCAAGATGTTATTCAAGTGAAGCAAGATGGTTTATATGTAACGCTAGATGAAAGTAAAACTGCGAAAAGGACGTTCAAACATCCAGAAACAGACGAGGTAATCGAGCTATACTTCCAAAAACGAAACGGTCGACTGCCAACAGTTACACAAAAACCAGATACAATGCTCGCTATTGAGAAAAAGGGAAAGAACTATCAATATCAATACATTTTTGATGCAAAATATCGAATTGATTTTGCTGAAAGATCTCATTATAAAAGGAAGTATGGCACCCCTGGTCCAATGGAAGAAGATATTAACACAATGCATCGTTACAGAGACGCACTAGTAGTAGAACAAGAAGGTCCATTTGAACGAACAGCTTACGGAGCATACGTACTATTCCCGTGGAACCAAGAGGAAGAATACGAGAATCATCCATTTTATAAAAGTATAGAAAAAGTAAATATCGGTGGTTTCCCGTTCTTACCAAACGCCACAAGACTAGTCGAACAATTTCTAGATCACCTCATTGAAAAAAGCCCAGAAGAAATTATAAAAGAAGGCATCCTTCCAAGAGGCACAAAAGAAGAATGGCACTCTTCATTAGAAGAAAAAGTATTAGTAGGCAGCGTGAAAACTGAAAACGACTATGAAACGTATCGAAAGAATGGCGTATATCAATTACCAATCAAACAGCTAAAACCAGGATGGCAAGAAGCAAAGTACATAGCATTATATGCACCGAAAAAATGGCACGGAGAAAAAGGTGGAATTCAATACGTCGCCAAAATCAAGCATATTCAAATGCAACAAAACGATGAGTATGTACATTTCGAACTAGAGCCATGGAAAAAACTAGACCACCTCATTCGCCCGGTAGGATATGGTATTCAAACATACACAATAACAACTATGTCATTATTAAAAGAAGTACAAGAACTCCCAGAACTCTTCATGAACTCAAAAGAAGAACGAATTCTTTGGAAAACGCTGCGTCGTTTTACGAAGCAAGTTAAGGTTGAGCTGGATCATAACAACTTAGATGAGGCTTCTTCTATTAAGAGTTATTATGTGCAGGATGTTCAGATTTGGGTTGATTATGAGAATGAGGTTGTTATGGTTGGGAGAGCTGGACGTGTTAAGGAAGTTGCTTTGGAGTTGGTTGTTGGTAGGGGATCGGTGTTGTTTAGGGAAGTTTTAGAAGTATTAAATGTTGGGGAATAGCACTTAGATAAAAAGGGGATTAGGTAATGGGCAAGAGACCGAATTTATTTTCATATGGAACAAGTGAGTTGTCACAAGATGCTTTTATTTGTTGGTTAACAGAGTGGGCGAACCCACACTATAAAGAAACCGATGAATGCTTACATGCAGCTAGTATAGATTTTATTAGAAGAATATATGACTTACGTAAAAAGAACTTTCCAGCTGCTATTAAAGAAATTAAGATTACGAAACAATTTAAAGGTTTAGATATACTTATTGAAATTAACGGTAATCAGGCTATTTTAATTGAAGATAAAACGTATACAAAAGAACATTCTAATCAATTGAAGCGTTATTATGAAGAAGTGGTTAAATTAGAAAAATACAAAGAGAGCGACCTATTACCCATCTACTATAAAATAGGTAATCAAAGTGATTATTCAGCAGTAATTGACGCAAAATATATGTTGTTTACAAGAAGAGATATGCTTGAATTTTTACAAGAGAATATAGATAGAGGAGTTCAAGATCAAATATTTTTAGATTACTATTTTTATTTAAGAGAAATAGAGAAAAAATATGATTCGTATAAGAGTCTTCCATTAAGCGAATGGAACGGTGAAGCTTGGGAAGGGTTTTATGAGGAGTTAAAGCAACGCGGGATCAAAGGTCAATATGGGTATGTAGCTAATCCGAATGGTGGGTTCTATGCCTTATGGTGGAATGAACAAGAAGATAATAATTGTAAGCAGTATTTGTAGTTAGAAGAAGGACGTTTATGTTTTAAAATACATGTTGCTGATAAGGATAGAAGAAAAGAACTTAGGGATAAGTGGAGTAAAGCGTTAATCGAACAAAGTCATAATTATTCTTTCAATGTGGAGAAACCTAGATTTGGCAATGGGCAATATATGACTGTTGCTGTGGTGAGGGATTATAGAGTGGGAGATGGAAAAGAGGGAATTGATGTTTCAAAAACAATGAAAACTTTAAGGGAAGGAGAAAGGCTTTTAAACGAGTCAGGTGTTCAATAGTAGATGGATTAGGTCATTTTTTTTCAGTGTATTAAAATTGACGGAGTATTTTCAAGGTGCTATCATTTTATCGCCATAGCGATGATATAATTTTAAAGAATTACTTTTTTAAAGAGGACGATATATGAAATTTGAAGATATCGTAACAGTTAGAATCGGAAGAAACCTTTCTAGAGGAAATGAGCGAAGTAATCTAACTTTAGTTGCTTATTCGTTTGAGAATTTAACGAATGATTTAGATGGATCATCTCTAGATTCACAAGCTAATTCTTATAGTGGAAATTCAAAGCATAAATACAGTTATTTGAGCGGTGCTAGAAATGCTATTTTCAGCTTTGTTAGCTCCAAAGCCGGGATGGTAAGTGAGTTAAACAAAGAGAAGATTATAAACCAAAACTTTACGAAACTTATTATTGAACATAATTATACGCATAGTAGCTATTTATGTTATATATTGAATGAATTATAATCAATGAAAAAGCAAATGACAATTTCTACGTAAGAAAGTACTATGCCAGAATTAGCTCTATCAATTTTGAAAGAATTTGAAATTGAGTTGCCAAGTATTGAGAAACAACGGGCGATTGAAAAAAGCGTCAAGCTTTTGCAAAGAAACAAATAGAACTTGAAGAGCGACTTTATTTAAAAGTATTGAAGCAGTTAGACTAATAATAGAAAAAGTGAGGAACGCAACATGGCTGAATTAAACTCAAAGTTATTTAGTGCTGCAGACAACTTGCGAAGCAAAATGGATGCATCAGAATACAAAAATTACTTATTAGGATTGATCTTTTACAAGTACCTATCTGATAAGTTATTAGAAAAGGTAGTTGAAATAGCAGATGAGTCGCTAGAAGAATACAATACACAAGAAAAACAAGCTCAATTGTATAGAGATTTACTAGCAGATGAAGATATAAAAAGTGATTTGATTGAAACGCTAGTGGATACATTAGGTTATGATATTGAACCAGATTATTTATTCAACGTATTAACTAAGCAAGCTAAACAAAACACGTTTGAGTTAAACAAATTGAATAAAGCCTTTATCGATCTGTCTACAAAATATGATCAATTTAATGGATTGTTTGATGATGTGGATTTGAGATCAAAAAAGCTGGGATCAGAAGATCAACAACGAAATATTACCATTACAGAAGTACTGAAGAAACTAAATGATGTTGATGTAATGGGATATAATGGTGATGTAATTGGGGATGCTTATGAGTTCTTGATTGGTCAATTTGCCTCAGAAGCTGGTAAGAAAGCTGGAGAATTCTATACACCTCATGAAGTATCTGATATGATGGCTCGTATTGCCGCAATTGGTCAAGAAGACAAAAAATTATTTAGTGTATTTGACCCAACTATGGGATCAGGTTCCTTAATGTTGAATATTCGGAACTATATTAACCATCCATATAATGTAAAGTATCATGGACAAGAACTAAATACAACGACCTATAATTTAGCGAAGATGAACTTGATCTTACATGGTGTTGATAAAGAAGATATACGTTTACGCAATGGGGATACGTTGAACAAAGATTGGCCAACGGATGAGCCTTATACCTTTGATTCTGTCCTTATGAACCCTCCATACTCTGCAAAATGGTCTTCAGATGATACGTTCTTAGATGATTCTCGTTTCAACCGTTACGGGAAGTTAGCGCCAAAATCAAAAGCAGACTTTGCATTTCTTTTACATGGATTCTATCATTTGAAAGATTCAGGAACAATGGCAATCGTCTTACCGCATGGGGTACTGTTCCGTGGAGCGGCAGAAGGTGTGATTCGTAAGAAACTATTAGAAGATGGCAGTATTGATGCTGTTATTGGTATGCCAGCAAACTTATTCTTTGGGACATCAATTCCAACAACAGTTATAATCTTGAAAAAGAATCGTACTACTCGAGATGTGTTATTTATTGATGCAAGTAATGAGTTTACGAAGGGGAAAAACCAGAATAAACTTTCTAACGAAAATATTGATAAAATTGTCGAAACGTATAAGAATCGTGAAGGTGTGGACAAATATGCCCATGTTGCTACCTTTGATGAAATCAAAGAAAATGATTTCAATTTGAACATCCCCCGATACGTAGCTACCTTTGAAGAAGAAGCGCCTGTTGATATGGCATCAGTTGGCTCAGTAATCAAAGACATTAGAAAAGAAAAAGAAGAACTAGAATCTAGCTTATATGATATGATTTCTTCACTACAATTTGATGAAGAAAACGCCGAATGGATCAAGGGTGCATTAGAGGTGTTTAATCGTGAAAAATAAACGTACACCAGACATTCGCTTCCAGGAAAGCACTGAAAATTGGAAGCAGTGTAAGATTGTAGATTTATCAGAAGAGACTTTTGGGGGGGGAACTCCAAAGACCACAATTAAAGAATATTGGAATGGTGAAATACCATGGATTCAAAGTTCTGATTTACATGAACATCAAGTTTCAGATGTTTTTGCAAAGAAAAAAATAGCTGAAAAGGGTTTGCAAAATTCGGCTACTAAATTAATTCCTAAAAATTCAATAGCTATAGTGACAAGAGTCGGGGTTGGGAAAATTGCATTAATGCAATTTGAATACGCAACAAGTCAAGATTTTCTCTCATTAAGTAACCTTAAAGTAAATGAATGGTTTGGAGTTTATTCATTATATAACAAATTGCAAAAAGAGTTACATAATGTTCAGGGAACTTCTATAAAAGGAATTACTAAAAACGAACTTTTAGATAAGAAAATTAATATTCCGACTAATTTGGAAGAACAAAACAAAATAGGTATTTTTTTCAAAAATCTCGACCAGACTATCACTCTTCATCACCAAGAACTAGACGTCCTCAAACAAACAAAACAGGGATTCTTGCAAAAAATGTTTCCAAAGGAAGGAAAGTCGGTGCCGGAGATTCGGTTCCCTGGATTTACTGGAGAATGGGAACAGCGTAATTTGGGAGATTGTATAAGCTATATAAAAGGTTTTGCATTTAAATCAGAAGACTATAAAAGTGAGGGTGTCAGATTAGTTAGGGTTTCTGACTTGTCTTCTAATGAAATAAAATTTGACAATGAAAAAATTTTTTTAGATAGAGAATATGAAAATGATTATACAAAGTATAAGTTGAACATAGGGGACATTATTATTACTACAGTAGGATCAAAAATTGAATTGAAGGAGTCTGCTGTTGGAAGACCTATAATTGTTAATAACGAAAATGAAGGTTTATTGAATCAAAATTTAGTGAAAATCTCTCCACTAAATGGATATAATAGTTATTTTATTTATCAGAATCTATTGCAAAAAAGATATATGAACTATATAGGATCCATAGAGAGAGGAAATGCAAATCAAGCTAATATAGCAATAAGTGACTTATGGCTATATAAAGTTTATTTAACTTCTAATGAGGAACAAAAACAAATCGGTAACTTTTTCAAACAATTAGACGACACTATTACTCTGCGACAGCGTGAATTAGATGCCTTAAAAGAAATGAAAAAAGCATTCCTACAAAAAATGTTTGTATAGGTAGTTAAAGGGGGGAGAAACATGACAAAGATACCACATAATGATGAAGCTGAAGTGGAACGACGCTTGATTGAAGTGTTAGGAGAAGGACATAATCAGTGGGATTATCGTCCTGATTTAAAATCTGAAGAAGACCTATGGAAGAACTTGCGGCAAAAAATTACGCAGAATAACTTATCAGAAATTGGGGAATATCCAATTTCTGATAAAGAATTTGATAATATTAAAACAGAATTGCTATTAAAAACACAGACACCCTTTGATGCAGCAAAATGGCTTAAAGGGGAGAATGGAATCTCCCGAATTACAATTGAACGTGAAGATGTTTCACTGGGTTCAATGTCATTGATGTTGTATTCCAATCAAGATATTGGTGGCGGAATTTCTACTTATGAAGTCGTTCATCAGATTGCGAAACAAAAGGCAAACGTTGATGGTCGTGATCGCCGATTTGACGTGACACTTTTAATCAATGGGTTGCCAATTGTTCAAATTGAATTGAAACAGGTCAGTGCCAAAGACGGCGTATTCCAAGCTTATAATCAAATCAAGAAATACGCAGAAGAAGGGATGTTTAGAAATAATATCTTTTCTACTCTTCAGTTATTTGTCATTTCCAACGAACAAACGACACGCTATTTTGCCAATGCGATGCCAAAAGACATGCATAAGAAATTTGTATTTAGTTGGCGAACAACAGACAATCGAAAAGTAGAAAATCTCTATGAATTCGTGAAACAAGTCTTAAATATTCCAGATGCACATCGCTTGATTGCTAATTATACGATTGTGAGTGAGGATCAAGACAACAAAGCCTTAATGGTCTTACACCCTTATCAAATTCACGCAATTGAAGCCTTGTTTACTTCTGCTATGAAACATGAATCAGGATATGTTTGGCATGCGACTGGTTCAGGAAAAACGTTGACAAGTTTTGTTTCTACGAAATTATTAGCTCGTAAACCAGGTGTAGATCGTACAATTATGCTTATTGATCGAAAAGACTTGGATAATCAAACTACAATAGAATTTACCAAATTTGCTTCCGAGTTTAATACTGGTATTACTTCTGGTAATGCCAAGTCTAATAGCTTGATTGTTGGAACCGGAAGTGCAAAAGAGCTAAGTGATACTCTACTATCTGATGCTAATTCCAATACAGTGATTATTACCACTCGTCAAAAGTTAGAAGCTGCCTTGCGCTATGCACAAAGACAAGAGGAACAAAAAGGAACCCAACGTTTTAAGAAACTACTTGGTCAACATATTGTTTTTGTCGTAGATGAATGCCATCGAGCGTTAAGCGCAGAAGGAATGGAAGAGATTAAAAAAAATTTCCCTAATTCTACATGGTTTGGATTTACAGGTACACCGATATTTAATGAAAACAAGAAACAAGCTAAAGGTCGATTAGCTCGAACCACGCGTGATCAATATGGAGAAGTCTTGCATACATATACCATTAAGAATGCGTTAGATGATGGGGCCGTTTTAGGATTTCAAGTAGAACACGAAGATACGATTGAACCAACAACATTTAATAATTATATTTTTGATAAACTGCGTCAAGATGAAAAATACGCTCATTTTAGTAATGATGAAATTAACGACATTATTGATAAAATGGATGGTATGGAAAAGGAAGCATATCTTGAACCATCTTCTTTCGAAAGGGATGAACATATTCAAAAAGTCATTCGTAAGATTTTCCGTCCAGATAATGCCTATACCAAATTTGATTTCCAAAATGGCCGCCCGCAAAAGTCTGCAATTTTAACAACGAGTTCCATTGATATGGCGAAACGTTACTATCAGGCAATCAAGGAAATGATCAAGGATCCAGAATGGTTGACGAAAGAATTTGCTGGACATCCGATTCGAACGGGGCGTGCAATTGAAGATCCAAATTTTCCGCGGATTGCTATCACCTATTCGATACAAGAAAATGAGGACAATTCCAAACAACTTCAAGATGAAATGAACGACATTATTAAGGACTATAACGATTATTATCACACTGCCTGGTCGATAGAAGATATTGAACGATATAATGGCGATATTAATAACCGCTTAGCTCGTAAGAGAGCGGAGTTCAAAGAATTTGGAAAACAAATTGACTTAGTCATTGTTGTAGACCGCTTATTAACTGGATTCGATGCACCAACGATTCAAACGTTATTTGTGGATCGAAATTTAAGTTATGCCAATTTAATCCAAGCCTTTTCTCGTACCAATCGTACCTATCCAGGAAAAACAAAAGGATTGATTGTGACATTCCGGAAACCTTCGATAATGGAACAAAACGTAAAGGAAGCTACGAGGGTATATTCTGAAGAAAAAGAGGAATCTAATCTTGTTTATCCAACTTACGATGAATCGAAGAAGCGTTTTAAAAAGGCTCACAAGTCGTTAACAGCGTTAGTTCCAAATCCAACCGATATTAACGAGCACTCACCTTTTGAAACCCGGATTGAATTTGTGAAAGCTTTCCAAGAGTTAAACAATGCTTATGAAGCTTTAGTTACATATGATGATTACAATGATGATATGGAGAAATCAACAGCACTTCAAGAACAGGTGAATACCTTAGAAGAATATATTGGTGTATACAACACGGTTAAAGGTTCACTAGTAGATGAAGAGGGCCAGGATGGAACGAGCCCAGATTTCTCAGACATTGAATTCTATGGAGAAAATGCAATTAAGATCTATGATATTGACTCAACCTATATTGACCGACTATTAGGAAGGTACTCAGCCAATAATCAGAATATCCGTGACGAGATCGAAAAAATGCTTCAAAAACTGAAGAAATCAGAAGTTGTAAAAGAAATATATCGTAATATTTTGAGTGCTATTGATAACAAAGAAATTGATCCAGATAAAGATATTTTTGAAGTGAAACGAGGCTGCTTCACTACAGCACGAAACCATGTAATAACCCGATTTGCAAATACTTGGTTTGTAGATGAGGGCGAGCTGTATACATCTGCAATGCAATATATAATAGGTGCCGATCCTATTCCTAATATCGGAGGAATCATCGACAGTAAGCGATTTGATCATTATAAAATCGCACACCCAGATGCGAAACCTCTAAAATACGGACCAGAAATGAAACGCCAATGGAGAAAAATACTTGATGAATTTGTTGTACCATTGGGTGAGGAGTTACGTTAAGTGGATAATTTAAATGAAATTGAAGAATTTATTATGAATGAAGAATTTATTATGAATGAAGAATTTATTATGAATAAAGAATCTATTATGAATAAAGAATCTATTATGAATAAAGAATCTATTATGAATAAAGAATCTAATAATAGAAACATAGTAGTAATTGGGAATGGTTTTGATATGGGCCTGGGACTGAAAAGTTCATATCAAAACTTTATTGAATATATTAAACATAAAAAAAAGTTCGATAAAGATTATGATTTATATAATTATAATCGGCTTTTTCTAAGAAAATATGAAAATTTTCATTTGAATTGGTCAGATTTTGAAAGTTTATATGAAGAAACCATTAGAAAAATAAATAATAGATCTCAAAAAAATGAAGAACCGCACGATATTTTAGATATCGCGTCTATAAATAATGCCATTAAAAGATTAGAAGAAGATTTTAACGAGTACCTTTTAGAAGAATATCCTAAATGGGTTGAGCAAAGAACAATTCCAACTGGAACTCCTGGGGTAAAAAAATTCACAGAAAAAGTAAATCCTTTTTTTGAAAAATTAATCAAAGATGAAAATACATATTTTGTTAACTTTAATTATACGAATTCACTGGAAGATTTGTGTGGAAGTGTACTTTATGATTCTAATGAAATACCACAATCTATGTTAAGTTTGAAGAAAGCGAAAGACAGAATTTTTCATATACATGGAAGTCTAGAAGAAAAAAATATTTTATTCGGAGGTGGTTTCACGGATAGTGAGGATATTAGTAAGATTCACTATTCACAGTCTCTAATAAATGATAAGTTATTTAGGATTAAGAAAGATGAGATATTAAATACGACAAGAAATCAAATAATGTCTACTATTAATCTAAATAGTGATGAAGTTCAGAATGATTTGTTTATTATAGGGCATTCTCTTCAAGGGAGTGACTTTTTATTCTTATCGAAACTAATTAAAAAAGCCAATAAAGTATTTATATTTTATTATGAAGATGATTATATATTAAAGATGGAAGAAATTTTAAGGAAGCTTGGTTCTGCTATTGCTGAAAAAATTATATTGGTTCCATTTTTAGAAATTCTATTACAACTGGATAAATCAATAGTATCTAATTATAAAGAATATCAGAAAATAGATTCTTTTTTTCCTAATAAATTTCCAAATGAAGATATATTATCCGAGCTAACATTAACAATAGACCATTTTAGTTTTCGTAATATTAACGAATTAAGAATAAGTTCTGATAATGTAGAGAAGGTACTTCATATTGCAAAAAATTTAGTAAACAATAAAAATAATTCTAGAATCTCTCAAATTTATTTTGAAAAATCAATTGATGTAGCTGAATTTAATAAACTCAGTGATTCTGATGATTTTGAATTTAATAAACTCAGTGATTCTGATGATTTTCTAATATTACTAAAAAGGGTAGAAAAGATCTTTTTTTCTAATACAGAAATAGATAGTAATTTTCTCATCAAAATTTTAGAAAATGGTAGTAACTTGGTTTATATTAAAATGGAAGACTGTACATTGGTGAATGGAAACAATGAGAGTGCGGATGTATCTGTATGTGAGTCATTGAAAAGGCTCGAAATTATTAATTGTTTTTTTACATCTAAAAGGAAAAGTAGGTTCTATATTAAATCAGATAAACAAAATAATATAGAAAAATTAACATTATTAGGAAATACTGATATTGTAATTGAGAAAGATGTTTTAGAAAAATCAACAAATTTAACAGAACTTAATATCTATATAGTTGATGAAAAAAATGTTTATCTAGAGGAACTTCACCTGGAAAATTTAGGTGTTTTGCAAATTGATTATTCTTCCGGTTTAGTCCCTCCTTTGACAGTAGGAAATAAAATTGAAGAAATAATGTTATTAGGCTATCCTGATGAATCTATTAAGCTCTCATCATTTATGAAGGGTAATGAAGAGTCAGTAGGTTTTCCTAATCTTAGACTTTTTCATTTGAAGCTTCCAGATGTAATGAATTCATGTCAGGATCTTATTGTTGATGTTATTTTAGATGTTTTTTCAAATCATACAAAACTGATTGTAGATAAAGATATAAAATCAATTAAAGAATATTATTTGGAACATCAAGAGCAGCATATTCAAATTTTTAATAATTACAAAGAATTAGTTGATGATAATATTTTACTTGAGTTTGAAGATTTGTCTTTAGAACTATCGCGGTTAAAAAAATACTCAGTTTTAGAAGAGCTTTTAGAAGAAATGAATATGAAGCTAAAAGAAGAAATTCGAAATTTTGGCCAGATGGAATCAAAAGATATAAATGATTCAAATATGAAAAATGAAAGTGATTTGGAACAAGAAGCCATTACTAATGAAATAGATACGCCTATTAATAGCTTGTTGTATGCCCACTTAGTGGGAGATAAAGCTGCATCTTTAGAACTTATTAAGGCTTTAGAGGGACAGAATAAAACTAAGACTGTAATAGATGTTTATCGTAAAATTTTGACTGAAATTGAGAATGCAAAATCGATTTCCAAAAAAGATATACCGATCTTAAAAAATGAATTTTTCATACAGGCTCGAAATGAAATTATTAAAGATTTTTCAGAAAAATGGTCTGTTTCAGAAGAAGAACTCGTTCTATCAGCTATACAGTATGTTGATGGCGCTAAGGATATTCCAAATATCGGGAATATTATCGATAGTAAAGATTTTAAAAGCTACAGAGTTAAACATTCAGGAGCTAATCCAATTAAGTATGCTCAAGCAATTAAGCAGGGTTGGCAGAAAGAACTGGATGAAAAAATAGTATATTTGAATGATGAATTGAAGTAGATTTTCTATTAAGAGTAGTCAACCGTGTCGTTTAGCTGCAAAAAGCCATTACAAAGACTGTAATTAAAGCAATATAAAGAAGACGGGTTTGAATCCCAACGTCCCCACCATACATAACTGTTTGGTGGTTTTTTTATGTGAATTTCTTGATTATTCAGGATTAGGGCTTTTTTAGATTTCATTAAATTTTAATTAATTTCATGTAGAAGTATTCAAAAGTGTAGTCATATTTGCAGGGAGGTTTCAAATTTTTTGATAGCTTCTTCTGTTGTTTTTTGTGTAATGTGTGTAGATGTCCATCGCAGTTTTTCTATCTGTGTGACCTAAATGATTAGGAGCTTTAATACTAGCTCCTGCTTCAAACAGTGGTAAACAATGTGTATGACACAAAACGTGTATTGTAAGTTCTTTTAAATATTTTTATATTCTTCAATCCTTTTTATGGTTAATGCTTTATGAGGTGTATAATATGTATATTATAATAAATTAAAATACGTTATAATTATTATAAAATTAAAATTATTTAGGGTGGTTGTAAATTGAGTAGAGCCGTAGAAGTTAGAAGTGTATTAACTTGTAAAATTAATGATACTAATTTACATTCGTATTTTATAGATTTTGACATTAATGATGATGGGAATCTTGAGCAAATGCTTAAAGAATTTGTAACACTTTTAACTGAAGAGGTACCTAGTTTTGCTTTAGGATATCATCAAGGAGTGATGGTTGCACAAGAGAATATATTACGTGTATTGATAGAGGCTGCAAATTCGATTTATAAAATTGATGCATATGAAAAGGCGGCAACAACATATTTAAATAATGAATGTTGGAGTGATGACCTACAGGATAAATATTTAAAAAGAGGTGAATTTGGAGAATTAATACTTCATTTTATCTTAAAATATTTTTTTAATACATTACCTCTCGTTGCAAAGATTTATTTTAAAGATTCATATGGACATGCTGTACATGGATTTGACTCAGTTCATATCGATCCTACAGAAAATACTTTATGGCTAGGCGAATCTAAAATATATACTGATGGTGGACGAGGAATAGATGCTTTAGTCGAAGACTTATTTGAGCATTTTAATAGTGACTATTTTGAAAGCGAATTTACTATTATATCTAAAAGAATAAAAGATACAAAGCAAAATTTAGTTGATGCAGGAACAGATCCCGAACATTGGGTTAATCTATTAAACAAATATACTAGATTAGCAGAGAAATTAAATAACATAATAGTACCTATGTTTTGTGCATATGAAACTAAAGTTTTTTCTAAGTATGGTGACCCTACAGAGTTTGAAAGTGAATATATAAAAGAAATATCTAAATTAAATAAACGATTTATGAAAAAAAAAGGGAGTCACCCGTGGAATGCCCATTTGAATATTGTAGTTATTTTAGTTCCTTTGGAAAGCAAGAAAAAATTAATTGCTGCATTGCATCGTAAATTAAAAAATCTGCAAATGTTGGGAGATTGATTTAAGTGGATTGGAATCAAGTAGATATATCTAATATAGAAAGTTTAAATTTTGAGGAAAGTTTTTCTTTGGCGAAATATATATCGCAAAAAGATGTAGTCACAGAAGAAATCGCTAATAATATTATTATAAAAGTATTAGATATATGGGAGAATGTTGACGATTCGACAAAAGATTTATGGGTAGATTTAATAGAAAGTGCAGGTTTTTATCCATACCTACTTAGAATAATTGAAGCCAATAATCAGCTAGATACTACATCTGAAATCCGCTCAGCATACCATTCTTCTAAAAAATTAGAGAATATTACTTTTCACAAAGAACAAAAAATTTTAGCGAATTTAATTGCAGAAGAAAAGAATTTAATAGTAAGCGCTCCAACCAGTTTTGGAAAGAGTTTATTGATACAAGAAATCATATCTTTGAATAAGTATAAAAATATACTGATAATACAGCCTACGCTAGCTTTAATTAATGAAACTAGGGTAAGCTTAAGAAAGTTTAGTAATAATTATAATATTATTGTAAACACTTCTCAGGAAATGGAGTCTAAAAATATTTTTATATTAACTGCGGAGAGGGTTTTAGAGTATGAAGGTCTTCCGGAGATAGATTATTGTATTTTAGACGAATTTTATAAATTGAGTTCCTTTAGAGATGATGAAAGATCGGATGTATTAAATATTGCCTTAAGAAAAGTTTTGAAATCTGATCCTATTTTTTACTTTATAGGTCCTAATATTGATAATATACCTGAAGGATTTAAAGAAAGGTATAATGCAATATTTTTTAAAACTCAATATTCATTGGTTAATACTGAAATTGTTAAAGTAGATTTAGAATATCAAACTACAGGAGTACGAAGGCAAGCAAAAGAAAAAGAACAAAAGTTGTTTGAATTATTGTATACGCAGCGGCATGAGCAATCTATTGTATATGTTTCTTCACCGCAAAGAGCATATAATTTAGCCGTGAAATATTATGATTATCTAAATGAAAATGGACTTGTGAAAGAAGAGCAATGTTTGCCCGTAAGTGAATGGATTCAAGAAAACTTAAGTGAGGATTGGGGGTTTAATAACCTTATAAAGAATTATATTGGTGTTCATTCGGGAATTATACCGAAACATTTAGTACATTCTATGATTGAATATTTTAATGAAGGAAAGCTGGATGTGTTATTTTGTACTTCTACGATTATAGAGGGAGTAAATACTTCTGCCAAAAATGTATTTATTTTTGATAATAAAAAAGGACCTAATCTACTGGACTTCTTTGATTTTTCGAACATTAAGGGTAGAGCGGGAAGAATGTTAAAACATTACACTGGGAAGGTATACATATTTAATAGTGTTCCTCAAAGAGAAGATATTAATTTAGATATACCTTATCATGATCAAAAATATATTAATGATGAAATATTAGTTAATTTAGACAGGGATGAAGTCCATACATCACATTTAGAAAGATATGATGAATTACATGACTACAACGAAGAACTGTTAAAAGTTATTAAAAAGAATGCAGTTTCAGTAGCGGGACAAAAAGAAATCATTAAACAACTAAGACAAAAGTTAAAAAGTAATCCAGAGTTAATTGTGTGGGATAAATTTCCTAATAAATATCAACTTAATTTTTTAATTTCTTTGTCTTGGAATTATCTTCTAAAGCCAACTGAGACAACAAGGCCAATGACTATAAATAAGTTGCCTGTAACCATTAGAAAGCACATTTCAAACAGTTTATACGTCTTAATTATGGAAGAGCAAAAATATCTAAAACAACAAAATCCAAAATGGACAGAAAAAAGAGTTATTGATACTGCGATTGAAAATGTTTTTCGAGAAAAACGTCATTGGATTTCATATAAAGTTCCAAAATGGTTAAATGTAGTTAATTTACTACAAAAGGTGCTTTGTAAGAACGAAGGATTAGCTACAAGTGGGGATTATTCCTTTTTTGCTTCATACTTAGAAAATGAAGGTGTGGAAGAAAGGTTTTCATTATTAATTGATATGGGTATTCCTTCATCGGTAATTAATAAAATAGATCATCTTATTCCTGATGATTTAAAGGGGCAAGAATTAATTTATTTTATTAAGAATTTGAAGAGAGATGATGTATCTTCTTTAATGGCATATGAAATTGATAAAATCGGACAGCTGTAATCTTATTTCCATCTTGATAATGTATTACTGCATTTATCTTGTCTCTTGAAGTAAGTTTATTCATAAAAAAACTATACCCCTAATTCTTAGACACAGTCAAAGAATTAGGGGTATAGTTCATTAGTTAAACTGCTTTTCCATTATAATAGAAGAAAAACAAAACGGAGGAAACACACATGCCCCCCTACAACAAACTAATCCGAAACAAAATCCCACAAATAATAAAAACCAACGGAAAAACACCCACAACAAGAATCCTACCCGAAGACGAATACATAAAAGAACTCTGCAAAAAAACACAAGAAGAACTAACCGGATATCTAGAAGCAAACACAAATGAACATAAACTATAAGAACTATCCGACCTACTAAAACTAATAAACCCCCTAGCCAAACATGAAGGCACAACACTAGAAGAAATTAACAACATTCGTAAAAAGAAAGCAAAAGAACGAGGCGGCTTTTCAAATCGAGTCTTCCTAATCGAAGTAACCGATAACTAGCCCCTCCTAAGCCCCTTACAAGCCCCTTACAAGTAATAAATCACTAAGAAAAAACATAACAAAACAAAAACACCAACAAACACCGTAGTAGTAGTCAAAAAAATTTTTGAAATAACACGACAAAAACCTGGCCCTCCTTCCTATATATAGTACAAAGAGGGATTTTTCATTTTTGAATGGAGACAGGAGGAATTAGGATGGCGGTGTATCGTAATGTGCAGGTGAATTTTTGGCAGGATGATTTTGTTTTGGATTTGACGCCGGAGGAGCGGTATTTTTATATTTATTTGTTAACTTGTTCGAAGACGACGCAATGTGGGATTTTTCCTTTTCCGAAGCGGTTAGCTGAGATGGAGACGGGTTATAACCGGGAGACTGTTGATAAGCTCTTGCAGCGCTTCATTGATTATGGAAAGATCCTTTATGATGCGGACACGCGGGAGTTATTCATTTTAAATTGGCTTCGTTATAATCCTGTGACGAATACAAATGTGGAGAAGTGTGTGCTCCGTGAGCTGAAGGGTGTGAAGAATAAGGAGTTTGTACATATGTTTTTGCAGAAGTGCGTAGAGGAGGAGCTGAATGTTCCGATGCTTTTAGCACATTTCGGTATGCCTAGTGATATGACTATGGATGATGTTGATCCAGTTTGCGAGGAGGCAGAGAAAGAAGAGGATATAGAGGAAGAAACGGGAAGTAAGGTGTTCACGTTTTATGAACAACATTTTGGTAGTTTGTCTCCGTATACGGTAGAGGAATTGAATGCGTGGATGAATGATTTGTCAGAGGAGCTTGTGCTGAAGGCCCTTCAAATTTCGTATGAGAATAAAAACCGGAAGATGGCTTATGTGAAGGGGATTTTGCGGGGGTGGCACGGGAAAGGATTTACGAAAGTGTCTGAGGTTGAGGCGGATACGGAAAGGTTTCGAAAGAAGGAGTCGTCTGTTAGTAGCGGAGAGACGGAGAATTTTTTGGCAAGGTGTGAGGAGTGGGAGAAGAATACGCCGTCAGAGGAAGAGTTGCAGCGCTTTTTAGCGGAACGCGGGTGGCGGCCATGAGTATTCAAAATGTAGAGGCGGAAAAGACGGTGCTAGGTTCTCTATTACTTGATGGAGAGCTTATGAAGGAGTGCCGTTTGACGGAGTACTATTTTTCTATGCCTGTGCACAAGTCTATATTTCAGTTAATGCGAAAAATGGAAGAGGAGGGGCAACCGATTGATCTTGTGACGTTCATTTCTAGAGTAGATCCGAATTTTTTGAAGGGGATCGGGGGAATGGAGTATTTTATAGGATTAATGGATGGTGTGCCTGCGACTAGTAACTTTTCTTATTATGAGGGGCTTGTTCGGGGTGCCTGGAAAATGTATCAGGCGGGTGTTCTCGGGCACAAGATGGGAGAGCGTCTTATTGCGGAGAAGAATGAGAAAGTTATTGGTGAGACGATTACGGCACTTTGTGAGTTAGAGGAAAAGGACTGCGTATGTGAGTTTGATTTGAAGGATGCGTTAGTTGGTTTGTATGAAGAGCTTCATCAAGATACGAAAGAGAATACTGGTATTGAGACTGGTTATATATCGCTAAATAAAATGACGTGCGGATTGCAGGAAGGTGATTTTATTGTCCTTGGTGCGCGCCCTTCTATGGGAAAGACTGCGTTTGCGTTAAATGTTGGACTGCATGCGGCGAAGTCTGGAGCGGCGGTTGGATTGTTTTCGTTAGAGATGAGTAGTAAGCAATTGTTAAAAAGAATGGCTTCTTGCGTAGGTGAAGTGTCAGGTGGTAGGCTGAAAAATCCGAAGCACCGTTTTGCGATGGAAGACTGGGAAAAGGTGAGTAAGGCGTTTGCGGAAATTGGGGAATTACCACTTGAGATTTATGATCATGCAGGCGTTACGGTGCAAGATATTTGGATGCAAACTCGTAAGTTAAAGCGGAAGTATGATGATAAGAAGCTTTTAGTCATTGTAGATTATTTGCAGCTTATTACGGGAGATCCGAAGCATAAGGGCAATCGATTTCAGGAGATTAGCGAAATTTCACGTAAGCTCAAGTTGTTAGCGCGTGATTTAAATGTTTGTGTAGTAGCGTTGTCGCAATTATCTCGTTCTGTAGAGTCGCGTCAAGATAAGCGCCCTCTTTTATCTGACCTAAGAGAGACAGGACAAATTGAGCAAGATGCGGATGTTATTATGCTTATGTATCGTGAAGATTATTACGATAAGGAAACGATGCAGAAAGAGATGACGGAGATTCATGTGGCGAAGCATCGGAATGGACCTGTGGGGAGTTTTAAATTGAGATTTATGAAGGAGTTTGGGCGGTTTGTGGAGAGGGTGAATTAGTGGGAGGGAGAAGCTTGTGTTTTGAAGAACGGAGTAGAAGCGGCTTCAATTATGATAAGCTAGAACATTGTTAACGCGTATCCCTATCCCGTTTAAAGCAGGGAGAACCATCGCTAAAAATAGATTAGGTTATTACAAGGTAAAGGGAGTCCATTCTACTGGATTCCCTTTATTATTTCTTCTTTAATATCAACATGAATGTTTAACAAATCGTATTACTTAAAAATCTTTCGCAAAATATTAATTTTGTTCCTATACGGTGGAAATAAAAACCCTAAATCTATCCTTGAGCTTTTCTTTAAAATGCTTTTACGATGTGTAAAAGCATCAAAACTATGTTTCCCATGATAGGAGCCAAATCCTGCAGTTCCTACTCCGCCAAAAGGTAGGTGGAGATTAGCCATATGTGACATTGTATCGTTGACGCATCCTCCTCCAAAAGAAATTCGTCCTAATACCTGCTTTTCAACATTTTTGTTTTCAGTAAACACATACAAAGCTAACGGTTTGGGATGGGTGTTAATCGTATGAATGACTTCATCTAAATCATTGTAATCCATAATTGGTAAAATTGGTCCGAAAATTTCTTCTTGCATAGCTGCATCATCCCATGATTTTACTTCAAGAAGTGTTGGTTCAATATATAAATGGCTTCTAGATGAATTTCCACCAAATACTATATAATTTTTGTCTTGCTCTAATATAGAAAGAAGTCTATCGAATTGCCTCTCATTAACAATTCGACCATAATCATTGCTTTTTAATACATCTGATCCATAAAAGTTTGTAATGATTTCTTTCATTTTCGAAATCAGTTTTACTTTGATAGATTTGTGTGCAATAACATAATCAGGTGCAATACAGGATTGGCCAGCATTTATGAATTTTCCCCAGATAATGCGCTTGGCTGCTATATCGAGGTTAGCGGTTTCATCGACAATAGCGGGGCCTTTTCCACCAAGTTCTAATGTTACTGGTACAAGATTTTTCGCCGCAGCCTCCATGACAATTTTTCCAACTTGAACGCTACCAGTAAAAAAGATGTGGTCAAAAGGTGCATGAATCAATAAAGAAGTTATTTCACTGCCTCCTTCAATTACACGAATGTATTGCTTATCAAACGTTTCACTTATTATTTTGTTCATTACAGCTGAAACATTTGGTGCATTTTCTGAAGGCTTGAGAACTACACAATTTCCTGCTGCAATTGCCCCAATGAGAGGTTCAATTAATGATTGAAATGGATAATTAAAAGGACCGATAATTAGCACGGTACCATATGGCTCTTTTATTATGTAGCTTTTGGATGGTGCAAAATGAATAGGGGTTTTTACTTTTTGAGGTTTCATCCACTGTTTTAGATATTTCATTATAAAATTGATACTGTTAAATGCGAAACCAACTTCTGCAGCGTATGCTTCAAACTCGCTTTTGTGTAAATCTTGATATAATGCGCTCAGCACTTGACTTTCATATTTTTGAATAGAATTTTTTAGCTTTTCTAACTGTTTAAGCCGAAATTGAAGACTTCTTGTATGATCATGATTGAAAAATTGTCTATGTTCTTGAATAAGTTGTTGTATATCATCAACCATTAGGAAATCCCTCCAATAGTAAGAAAATATTCACATACCATGTCCATCAATTGTATAAAGCATTTCATCCACATATCCTATTTACTAATGCATCCGTTTGTTGATAAAAGTTACTGTTAAACTAAGGGTGATAATCTTTGAAAATTTCTCCTGTAGATCTGACGTTTTTTTGTTTACGTAAGTGGGATGTATTGGACTATAAATTATTATTAATTATCAGTTTTTGATGAATTAGAATTGTTTTCTAAAAAAATAGGGGAGCATTATTTTTAATCAAACTTTATTCTAAACTAATATCAACAACAGGAAATAAAATTCCTGTCGCTGAATAAAAGGCATAGCACAGTGTGCTTCAGTCACCTGAATATTCTTCTGAGGGACAGATATTCACTTAGAAGTACACTTAGATTAAGAGAATAATACAAACGAATCTTCTTAATGTGGATGTGTAGTTATTTATTTTGGTAAAATATTTATTCCATATTTTTCTTGTAATTTACCTTTAGCAAACTCTTAAAATCCATCTCAGCAATCAACACACTTACTAATATAAGCGTCGCTCCTAAGTATCCTTTTCCGGTAAGTGTTTCACCTGTGAAAACGAAAGCAAAGCCTGCTGAAAAAACAGGTTCTAATGAAAAGATAAGGCCTGTATGTGTAGGCGTCGTGTATTGCTGGGCGATCACTTGCACGATGAATGCGACTGCGGTACAAAATATGCTTAAGGCTAAGATAATTAACCATGAGTTGGTTGTGCTAGGCAGTTTTGGCGTTTCTATAATGAATGAAAATATAAGACTAAATAGACCGACGAAACCGAGTTGTATGACTCCAAGTGCAATGGAGTTCACATGTTTCGTTACGCTTCCGGTAATGATGACGTGAATGGCATAAAATAAGGCTGACAGTATGCAAAATATATCGCCGTTACCGATTTTGAATTCGCTCGTTAATGTTAATAAGCCGATTCCTATTATCGTTAAAATGATTCCTACTATAACTTTCTTTTCTGGAATGTGTTTTAAAAATATAGCTGATAATATCGGAATGAAAATGACTGTGAGACATAGTAAGAAACCAGCATTAGAAACACTCGTATACTTTGTGCCGAAAGTAGCGAAAATGTAAACGATAAATAAGACAGAAGCGAGTATAAATGCATATTTTACCGTTTTAAAATTGATTTTGAATACATGTTTGTAAAATATTAAACCTGATAAAAGAAAGGCAATAATAAATCGTAATGCGATTAAATTGTATTCTTCTATGCCTTCGAGTCCAACTTTTGTAAGTAAGATAGATGCACCCCAAAAGAATGTAACTAGTAGTAGCCCTAAATCTGCTTTTAATTGTAGTTTCATTTCTATTCCCTCGTTATGTATAAATTTTATAATTCCATACCCCTATCCCCATTTTATATTTTAATATTAATTCTGAATATTTAAAACATAAATTTATCGACGGTTTTTTCTTTTCCGCATAATTGGGAAGTAATAGTATGTATAAAGAAAGCCCAGTTTAGAAGGGCTTTCTTTATATGTAAAATTTCATTTGTTTTGTTTACATAATATCTTTACAATCATTTGATAGAATAAAGTTAACTGCATATTGTGATGGTGGGTGGTTATCCCTTCTTTCTATTTGGAAGGAAAGGAGGTGATAATATGGAGTTTTTGTTTGAACTTGTAAGAGAGTTTGTCAAAGCGACTGTGCGCGAAGTTTCAGCGCATTTTTTGCGGAAGCAACTTCTGGATAAGGACAACAAAAAACCCACTCCGCGCCGTAGGAAGCAGAAGGGTGGGTTTCGTAAAAAGAAATAACGTATAATAACCACCACCCTATACGGTAGCAGTTAGAGAAGAGATGTTAGCGCATCTCTTCTTTTATTATATGCCATTTTATTTGATGTCACACTTATATAGTATTCTACCGAAAATATATCATATTCCTATTTTGTGGTCAATTTGATTACAAAATAGGAAATTTGTAATACTATTCCTTTTCAAACTGAAAAATATCCCGATTAATGAGTTGGTGGAAATGTTGATCCATTTCTGCTGCAGAAACTTTTCTTTCATTTTGAAACCACCACGAACTTAATGCGGTGATTACTCCTGAATAAAATTCCGTTATTAAATCGTGTGGCATCGTATGATTTTTGCAAAGGCGATTTAGTGCTTCTGTTTCTTGTTTTCTTGTTTCGTGGCTTAAATAGTGCATGCGGCTAGTGAATTGTTCATCAGACATTTGTATCTCTAATATTTTACCGATTTCTTCATGATGTAGAAATTGTTCCATTACTTGAAATGGTTTACTTAATCGATCTGAAACCGGTATTTCAGCAATCATCTTGCTGTATCGTTTAAATCCAAATGCTAATAAAGCATCTTTATCTTCGAAGTGTTTATAAAAGGTTGTTCGGTGTACCATAGCGCGGTCACATATTTGGTTAATCGTGATCGTACTATATTTCTGTTTTGATTGCGTCATTAATTCAAATAAGGAATCCCACAGTAATTTATGTGTACGTCTAATACGTAAATCAAGCTGTTTTTCATTATCGTTCATCTACAATTCTCCTTTTCTGTAGATTAAGTATACAATGGCTGAAAATTGATTCTCCCTTTTTAATCTACATATGTATATTATATTACATGTGTTCCGGTATATTTAAAGCTTTTTAAGTAAGAAAGAGGAGGAGAATTTGCAAATGGATATGACAACTAAGAGCCCTGTAAGTGGCAAAGTTGATACTTCTAATATGAAACATACCCCGATTTTAATTGCATTACTTTTAGGGGCAATGGTTGCGTTATTAAACGAAACGTTACTTGGTAATGCGTTAACTGTATTAATGAAAGAATTTGGCGTAACAGCTTCAACAATCCAATGGCTTTCTACAGCATACATGCTAGTGGTTGGTGTTTTAGTACCGATTACAGCGCTACTTCAGCAATGGCTCACAACGAGACAAATGTTTTTGATTGCTATGGTAACGTTTTTAGTAGGTACATTAATTGCGGGATTCGCACCGACATTTTCCGTTTTATTAGTTGGCCGTATCGTCCAAGCTGTAGCGACGGGATTAATTACACCGTTATTAATGAATACGATTTTACTCATTTGTCCCCCTGAAAAACGTGGTGCGACAATGGGGTTAATCGCACTCGTTATGATGTCAGCTCCAGCAATTGGTCCTACATTATCTGGAGTAATTGTGGATTCATTAAATTGGCGCTGGTTATTCTATATTGTTATTCCTATCGTGATCATTTCAATTATGATTGGAATGAAGTACATTCAAAATGTTTCAGAGTTAACAAGGCCAAAAGTGGATTATCCATCTATCCTTTTATCGACATTAGGATTTGGCGGGCTTGTGTATAGCTTTAGTGCATCGGGTGATTTAGGATGGTCCGATGCGAAAGTGTATGGCACTTTAATTGTTGGGCTTATCTCATTATGTATTTTTGTCGTTCGACAATTGAAAATTGAGAATCCAATTTTAGAATTACGAGCATTTAAAGTTCCGATGTTTACATTATCAGTTGGATTAATTGTCATTGTGATGATGTCGCTATTTTCAACGATGACTTTATTACCGATGTTCCTGCAAACAGTTTTACTCGTTACAGCCTTTAAATCAGGAATCATTATGCTTCCAGGAAGTATTATTAGCGCTATAATGGGACCAATCGCAGGTAAACTATTTGATAAATTTAGTCCGAAAGTTATTATCGTTCCTGGTATTGTGTTAGTGGGGATTGCAATGTTCTTATTTAAAGGCATTACTCCTGATACATCAATGGTACAAATTATTGTGATGCATAGCGTATTAATGGTTGGACTCATGTTTGTCATGACAGCACAAACATACGGTTTAAATCAATTAACACCAGATTTATATCCGCACGGAACAGCACTGTTTAGTACGTTACAGCAAGTAGCGGGCGCAATTGGTACGGCTATCTTTATTTCAAAAATGTCTTCAGGAACAACTCAGTATATGGAAAGCTCCGCAAATCCAATGGACCCAGTAGAGAAGTTAAACGGTTTAACGTCAGGGTTCCAAGGTGCATTTGCACTTGGGTTAATCTTTATTATTGTTGCATTTATCGTATCGTTATTCTTAAAAGAAGAGAAAAAGGGAGTAGAAGTAAAGGGGGTTTTACAGAACGAAAATTAAGTTTTATATTTCTTTCGTAATAATAGTTCAAACAGCCGAGGGAAATGTGGTGTATGTATTGTCAGTTTTTTAGTAAGAAGAACTATTGAGAATAACGATGTAAAGCTTTACTAATAACTAAAAGTCCAATAATGAGGGAAAGTGTTCTTATAATAAGTTCGGCAACTAATAAGTCACCCATCGTTTTAGTGACATCATACATAGTCCCTGTAATGAGAATAGGTGCGATCATAATGATAATTCCAATTACTATTTGAAGAAGTAAATTCACGTTTTTACTCAAGATAATCACCTCTAAAAATATTATAATACAAAATATGAAATTTTCTGTATTATACATTTATTATACTGTATCGAATTAAGATTATGGTAATGTTTCTAAAGTAAAAAAAGAGGTGTCACATAGTTATAAGGTGACACCTCTTTGTAGCTAGTAGAAATTAAAGATGCTTCAATAATATAGCGATCTGGGGCATCACCGATGTAGTTAAAGGGGTAACAAGTTGTTAATGTTAGTTTCTCTTTTTTTACAATGACAGTTCGATCTTCTGCATCTGTTATCCAATGGGTGTTAACCTTACATTTCCTCCGTAACATCATACCGCAACAATTGCCCCTGATCATAAAACTTCTCAAAAATAAGGCCCATTACATAGAAGAATACTAAACCGAAGCAAATGTGAATAAGTGTGAACGTAGCTCCAAATGAAGAAAATTCATATACGATAATTGGTAATTTTGCAGTTGTCCAAACGCCTAAGAAAAATACGATGTATTTAATGCTCGCTCCTTTTTTCAAAAGTAATGCGGCGATTGGAAAGGCGACGTAGAGGGGGCCAGCTGCAATTCCGCCTAATAATAGAGAGAATAAGATACCATATATGCCCGATTTTTCGCCCATATATTTCATTAACGTTTCTTTCTTCACCCATTGATCAAGTAATCCTACAAATAGTAGGACAGGAGGAAGGAGAAACAGCATATCTAAAATGCTATTCCCTGTTAGTTGTAATGCCGCCTTGCCTAAAGATTGATTTATAAAAGTTAATACAAAGAGCCCCAGTAGTAAAATGAAAAAGAAGCGATATCTTTTTAATTCGTTCATACCATCACCACCCAAATGATATAGGAGAATAGGAGAGACATGAGCAGAGCAGATGCATTACGTGCGTAAGCGAAGCTTCGCCCAAATATCTTTTGTTCCATCGGCATAGTTGTAAGCCCTACTGACATGAGTGTAGACATAAGTGCCGCAACTTGAGGAAGACCTGCACCATGTTGAACTAATGTATTTCCAAGAGGGAATACGACAAAGCTTGGGATGAGTGCCACAGAACCGAGGATTGCAGAATAAATAATACCTAACAATCCAGACTGCTCTCCAATGATGGAAGAGATGAAGGACGGCGTTAATATGGAAAGTGATAAGCCAACGAAAAGCATGATGGAAAGCATGGCAGGTAGAAGATTTCGAAACATTTTCCATGACTTAAATAGAGCATTTTTCGTTTTATTACGATCTTTCATAAAAGAAATTCCCGTAAGGACAATGGCTAAAGTGTAAAGGATCATACCGTTAATCATGATCGGATTCCTTTAAGTCTTTATATTTGTCTAGGAAAAAGGATAAGTTCTTCATTTTTTCTTCAATATCCATCTGAAAATCTACCAATTGTTCCTTTCCAGCAGGCGTAATTTTGTACATCTTTCTCGGTTTGTCTTGATGAGCTGTACTTACATAAGATTCAATTGCACCTTCGTTTTCTAATTTCTTTAGTGTGCGGTATAGGATGGCACTATCGATTGGATTGACCGGAAGTTCTTCTTCGCACTTTTGCAATAGTTGCCCGCCATAGTGATCCCCCTCGGCTAGAAATAATAAAAGGAATGCCCCTGTGTGTCTTCCTGTATGTTTCATAAATAGACCTCCTAAAATAGATTATGTTACTGTTAATGACAGTATACTGTTGTTAACAGTATATGGTGAATGAAATGCTATGTCAATTTTAAAATGTGCAATTTTTGAGAGGGAACATAACAATAAATATGAAACAAAAAATACAATGGGGGTGCACTTCATTGTGAAAGTAGCCTTTAGTGCTGGGAAATTACTATATGAAGTAATATGTATGTAGAACATAAAAAAAGACACTCTCAAGAGTGCCTCTCCTTAGCAGCCGAATCCGCCGCCCCAACAGCTAGCTCCAACGATGATTAATAAAATAAAGAGTACAACAAGTAGGGCGAATCCGCCGCCGAAACCACAGCCTCCACCACAACTACCGCCATAACCCATATTAACTCCTCCTTCCGTAATGGATTTAATTCACTTTATGTTTTTACGGATAAACTTGAGCAGGTCCTTTTGAAAAATAAAAGTACTTGGGATTTTATCCCGCATTAATGTGCAGTAAAACTCCCACCTCAAAATTTGGCTGGAGCAAAGGAGTTAGGTGGGAGTCGGGCTGATTAAAGTTTCACTTTATAAGAGTTGACAAACTTATTTTTGTCACCGGTATTTCGTCGTTTACATATTGTATTTTATTCTGTGTATTGGGAGAAGGAGGATCTTTATGGCTAATTCTGAGATGATTTTACGTTTACTTACAGATTTAAAGATTGAACAGCAAGCTTTAAGAGAACAGCTGGAGAAAATGCAAACAGCTTTGACTATTCTTGAAGAAAAACCAAATACTCCTGAAGAGAAATCAACTATTATTGAAGAAAAACCAGCTGTTACAAAGCAAAGAGCTTATTCTGGACGCCCAACATCTTTTCGTGATTGGAGAGCATCAACTCAAAAGAATTCATAAAAATATAAGAAAAGAAGACACCCATTAAGGTGTCTTCTTTCCCTTGTACAATCCAAATGCGATTAGAAGGTATATCCATATTGCTTTAAAACTAAGAAGAAAATAACAATTATCGACTCCAGTTTTAGTATAGCATGTAATAATAAATAATTTTATGTAATGTTGCATATATATAGATTAAAGAATGTTTATTCGTATATATTTTAGTTGTCTGTTATTTCTTTTAATTCATTTACTTATATTATTTTTTGAGCGCTCCAGTAATGGGGCCTTTTTTTAGTTATTATTCATGCAGTTCGATTGCTTTACATTGAAAATTTTATGGTAGTTTTATTAAGAAATAGATTCATATCTTTTAGGGCAGAAATGAGAACTACTCAAATGCGGAATGATATACTTGAGTGGTTTTGTGTATGTAATATTATTTATAAAAGTTTACAACAATATAAATATATGACCTTTTACTTTTCTCCTATATCATATATGATATAGTCTGGGACGCCACTGCACTTATGTATATTTAGGAGAACTAGAACGAATAGGAATGATTACACTCAAAGGTTACTATTTAACGAACCTATTGTTTGAATATAAATCTAGTGTGTTGAATATTTGGAATATAGAATGTATAAAACAAGAGAGAAGTTAATTTTACTAATGCATTGTAGTAAGTTTCCGAAAAATCTGTTCTTTAATTTTGGTGGTATCAGATGCATGAAATGAATGTTCTATTTCATAAATCTGGAAGTGAAAAAATCATGTATAGGGGAGGAAGGTATTACTACTAATCTAGTAAAATATACCGTAATAACTATGACAAGAAATCTAGGAAAATACGTAATTACTTTAACAACAGGACTAACTTTATTATCAACTGTGCCATTAACAACTTTAGCAGAAGAAGGTGTTAATCAGCCGAATCAATTGTCAATTGCAGACGGAGAAAAAGACGCACATGTTCATGGTGATATAGAGACCGTTAAAGAAGCTAAGACAGGAAAAGTCACGGAAGCGGAAGCTTTAAAAAATATTGAAAATGCGTTTAAAGATGTAGATGGTAAAGGAGATGGAAGCTCTCGCTCTATGCAACCCAAAATGCGTAGTTCTAACCGTATAGGGTATTCAGCAGCAGACCCATCAGCAACGAAGAAACGTGGAACAATTAGTGGAATTCCGTTTGTAGAGTGGATTATACCAGCTGGTAACACAGATATTCGACCTGCAAACCCAATGAAAGCAAAGTATATTACGATTCATGAAACAGCAAATACGGCACCGGGTGCGAATGCTGAGAGTCATGCAAAGTATTTATACAATCAAGCAACAAGCGGTACTGTTAGAACTGCTTCTTGGCATTTTACTGTAGATGATAAAGAAATTTATCAGCATCTACCAACAAATGAAAATGGCTGGCATGCAGGTGATGGTGGTACAGGTACAGGAAACAGAGAATCAATCGGTATTGAGATAGCGGTTAATCAAGATGGCGACTACAATAAAGCGGTAGAAAACGCGAAAAAATTAGTAGCGCATTTAATGAAACAAGAAGGAATCAGCGCGAGTAATTTAAGACGCCATGAACAATGGAGTGGAAAGAAGTGCCCTGATATTATTATCACAAGGGGGACTTGGAATTCATTTGTAGAAGGCGCTAATGGATATCTGAATGGGGGTACTGGAACGAATCCTCCGTTAGTAGACGAAAAAGAAGATGTAGATGGTAACGAAACAAACCCAGCTGAGCCAAATATTGAGTTAGAAATCACTGGTACAAGCGTGAATGTTCGTAGTGGTGCAGGAGTGAATTATGGAGTTGTCCGCATTGCTAAGAAGGGTGAAAAATACAAAGTGTTATCTATTAAAGATGGCTGGTATGAAATCAAGAAAGGTGAGTGGGTGAAATACGATCCAAGCTGGAGTAAGCTCACTAACAATGCTCAAGATAAAGACCCTAATACAACAAAAGAAGGTTGGGTATTTAAAAATAACAATTGGTATTATACAAACAGTGATGGCAAAATGGCTACCGGTTGGAAAAATGTTGGTGGTGCATGGTATTACTTAAATAGTAGTGGTGCAATGGTAACAGGTTGGCAATCAATAGGTGGTGCATGGTATTACTTAAATAGTAGTGGTGCAATGGTAACGGGTTGGCAATCAATAGGTGGTGCATGGTATTACTTACATAGTGAAGGTGCAATGGTAACGGGTTGGCAATCAATAGGTGGTAAATGGTACTACTTAAATGGTGAAGGTGTAATGTTAACTGGCTGGCAATCAATAGGTGGTAAATGGTACTACTTAAATGGTGAAGGTGCAATGTTAACAGGCTGGCAATCAATAGGTGGTAAATGGTACTACTTAAATGGTGAAGGTGCAATGTTAACAGGTTGGCAATCAATAGGTGGTAAATGGTACTACTTAAACGGTGAAGGTGCAATGTTAACAGGCTGGCAATCAATAGGTGGTAAATGGTACTACTTAAATGGTGAAGGTGCAATGTTAACGGGTTGGCAATCAATTGGTGGTAACAAATACTATTTTGACCAATCGGGTAGTTGGATTGAAGGGAAACTCTAAATAAGTATAGGTCGATAAGGGAACTTGAAAGATAGTCGAGCTCAAGTTTGATATATTTTGTGTATAAAAGAGATAACTTCTATGAAAAAATAATGAATAGAATGTAAATAAAAAAGACACTGTAAAGTGTCTTTTTTATTTAAGTTATGCGCATTGCTTAATAAGACGCTAGTTCCTCAGTCTGACTATGAGTAACTATGTAGGGTGATTTAATTATAACATTTTAACCAGTAATGGGTCTATATGGAATTTTATCGATAATTTTGTTTGATTATTCAGAATGATACATGTGGTAAAATATACATATTACCTATAGTAATTGTAAAATATAATGATGTATATAACTAGCCTTGTAATGAATTTCTATTATATTTAAGATTGAAATATAATAGAAAAGTACAAAGAAGGGGCTGTGGAATATGGGCGCTTGGGGAACTGGGTTATTTGATGATGATACAACTTGTGATGTGAAAGAACAGTTTATTGAGTACTTAGAAGAAGATAATAGTGTAGAAGAAGCAACTAAGCTCGTTTTAGAAGAGTATTTAGATGAGTTTGATATAGATGAAGATTTAGAGGTTATGTCTTTAGTATATATTGGTCTTGCGGCAATACAATTGGAGAAAGGGTGTCTTCAGGATGAGGTTCGCAACAATGCGATTGTATTAATTGAGAGAGGGGCTGATCTTGAACTTTGGGAAGAAGCTGATGCAGAAGATTATGAAGAGAGAAAGAAAGTTTTAAATACATTAAAACAACAGCTGATAAACTATTAGTATATCGAAAAAGGAAAAATACTTTTTGAAATGATTAGTCTTTGTTTTCTCTTGTAAAAAAATGTTCAATAATTTATTATTGCAAACGCTTACTTGTTGTGTATAATAAAAGTAAGTTAATAAGTAAAAGGATTGTTACTGTTCGGCAGGCAAAACCTAAATTGATCTAGAGGCTACGGGTGTAGTGTAGCTTTTGGAATCAGTTTAGGTTTTTTTATTACCTTTTGTGACTTTAAGAAGAAGAAGGCGGAACAATATGAGAATCCATAAAATCTTAAATAACAATGTTGTTTGTACGATGAAGGATAATGAGATAGAAGTTGTACTTATGGGCAGAGGTTTGGGGTTTCAGAAAAAAGTAGGCGATGCGATTGATGAATCTAAGATAGAAAAGACCTTTGTACTAGAAACAAGAGAATTATCAGAGAAACTCGCTAGGTTACTAACTGAAATTCCTGTAGAAAATTTAGAGATTACAGAGAGAATTATTCAGTTTGCTAAGACAGTTTTGCCGGGGACTTTAAGTGATTATATTTATCTTACATTAACGGATCACTTAAGTTTCGCCTTAACTCGGCATAAAGAAGGAATGGATCTGAAAAATACTTTGCTTTGGGAGATTAAGAGATTTTATCAGAAAGAGTTTGAAATTGGTCTACAAGCTTTGAACATAATTGAAGAGGAGACTGGCTTTAGACTTTCTGAAGATGAAGCAGGGTCAATTGCCTTGCATTTCGTGAATGCGCAGCAAGGAGAGCCGGCAATGCAGCAAACGGTGGCGATGACGAAAATCGTCCAAGATATTTTAAATGTTGTAAAGTACCACTATAAGATGAACTTAGATGAAAATTCATTTAATTATAGTCGGTTCGTAACGCATTTACGATACTTTGCCCAGCGTTTAATGCAGAAGGAATTGCATTCGGCAGAGGATGATTTTTTATACGAGCAAGTGAAAAGTAAGTATGAAGAGGCATATTGTTGTACAGAAAAAATTGAAGCATACTTACAAAAAGCACATAATAGTCATCTTTCAAAAGATGAAAAAGTGTATGTAACGTTGCACATTCACCGTGTAACGAAACGCAATGAATTATGTAATTGAATAAACAGGATTGTTACTGTTTGGCAGGCAAAACCTAAATTGACTTGTAATGGAGTGATTCGTATGTATCACGTCGTTACGGTTAGTTTAGGTTTTTTCTTTTACCCACCTCAAAATTCGGCTGAGGCCAAGAAGTTATGTGGGAGTCGGGCTGCCGTAAATGCCCGATTGGTGAAGGCTAGTAATCAGTGGGGGATGAATACCCCCACTGATTACAGTTTCACTTTATAAAAATGATAAATGGAATGATTGTAGGGAGGAGAAATAACTATGAAGTATGAAAAATTAGCAAAGGACATACTGAAACATGTTGGCGGGAGAGAAAATATAAATAGCGTTGTACATTGTATAACTCGCTTACGATTTCAGTTAAAAGATGAGGGGAAAGCAAATACAGAAGTACTGAAAAGTATGGAAGATGTTGTGACTGTTATGAAAAGTGGCGGACAATATCAAGTTGTAATTGGTAACCATGTATCCGACGTATATAAAGCGGTTATTGCTGCTGGAGGGTTTCAAGAAACAGAGGAAGAAAGTGCGAGTGAGAAGAAAAAGAGTAGTCTTATAGATATTCTTTCTAGCATTTTCACTCCCATTTTAGGAGTACTAGCTGCAACTGGGATGATTAAAGGATTTAATGCACTATTTGTAGCGCTAGGCTGGTTAAGTACGCAGTCAGGAACGTATCAAATATTAAATGCAGTTGGCGATTCATTATTTTATTTCTTCCCAATCTTCTTAGGATATACAGCAAGTAAGAAATTTGGAGGATCACCATTCATTGGTATGGCAATTGGGGGAGCGTTAGTGTATCCGGCTCTATCCGGTTTAAAAGCAAGTGAGCCATTATATACGCTATTTGCAGGAACGATGTTTGAATCACCAATTCATATTACGTTTTTAGGAATTCCAGTTATTTTAATGAACTATGCATCATCTGTTATTCCAATTATTCTTGCTACTTATTTTGGAGCGAAAGTAGAAAAGTCTTTAAAGAAAGTCATTCCAGATGTTGTGAAAACATTTGTACTACCATTCTTAACGTTACTAATCGTTGTACCAGTTACATTTCTTGTTATTGGTCCGATTGCGACGTGGGCAGGTCAATTTTTAGGACAGGCTACACTTTGGGTTTATCATTTAAGTCCATTAGTAGCAGGGATAGTACTTGGTGCTTTCTGGCAAGTGCTCGTTATTTTCGGACTTCATTGGGGAATTGTCCCGATTGGCTATAACAATTTAGCAGTGCACGGTATTGATCCTATATTAGCGCTTATATTCGCTACTTCATTTGCTCAAATTGGGGCTGTTCTTGGAGTTTGGATGAAAACGAAAGATCGGAAATTAAAAACACTTAGTATTCCAGCTTTTATTTCGGGTATTTTCGGTGTTACAGAGCCGGCGATTTATGGTGTTACACTTCCTCTTAAAAAACCGTTTATTATGAGTTGTATTGCGGGAGGAATTGGCGGCGGAATACTTGGCGTATTCGGTACGCAAGCTTATATGACAGGTGGACTTGGTATATTTGCGCTGCCAACATTCATTAGTCCGAAAGAAGGGATTACAGCTGGATTTTGGGGCGCGATTATTGCGATAGTTGTCTCTTTAATAGTAGGTTTTGTTCTTACTTATTTATTTGGTTTTACTAAAAAGAAAGATTCTACAGAACCAGCTGAAACAATTGATAAAATTGCTGCATCAAACGATGATGAAGCAATTCTGAGTCCATTTCATGGCGCCGTTATGCCACTTCAAAATATTGACGATGCTGCATTTGCATCAGGTGCGTTAGGTGAAGGGGTTGCGATTGAGCCTTCAGAAGGAAAGTTGTTTTCACCAGTTTCAGGTACGATTTCTGCACTTTTCCCGACGAATCATGCAGTAGGAATTACGGCGGATTCAGGTGCTGAAATTTTAATCCATATTGGAATGGATACTGTGAAATTAAATGGCGAATTTTTCTCCTCTCATATTGAACAAGGAGCGAGAGTAGAAAAAGGGCAATTACTTATTGAGTTTAATATAGCTGAAATTCAAAAGGCGGGTTATGTTGTGACAACACCAGTTGTTGTTACAAATTATAATAAATATAGTATTAAAAAAACTGAAGTAGAAAAGATTCAAGCTGGAGATTCCTTACTAGAGTTAGGAGTTAAATAGTAGTTACATTTCATACAGGTTCACACGAAGAAAGGTATTCTTTAAAACTTACAATGCCTTTCCTCGTTAATTCTTATATAAAGGAGTTTTTCTATATGTCTAAAGTTATTTTTCCTAAAGGATTTTTATGGGGTGGAGCAATCGCAGCCAATCAAGTTGAAGGAGCATATTTAGAAGATGGAAAAGGATTGACGGTAGTTGATCTATTGCCAATTGGTGAAAAACGTTGGGATATTATGAAGGGGAATATTCATTCCTTTACACCGGCAGAAGGGGAGTTTTATCCATCACACGAAGCGATTGATTTTTATCATCGTTATAAAGAAGATATCGCGCTGTTTGCAGAAATGGGATTTAAAGCGCTACGTGTATCTATCGCTTGGACACGTATTTTCCCAAATGGTGAAGATGAAAAGCCGAATGAAGCAGGATTACAGTTTTATGATAATTTATTTGATGAACTGTTAAAGCAGGGCATTGAACCAGTCGTTACGATGGCTCATTTTGATGTTCCTATTCATTTAGTAGAAAAGTATGGAAGCTGGAGAAGTAGAAAACTTGTCACTTTCTTTGAGACGTATGCAAAAACGATTTTTAATAGATATAAAGATAAAGTGAAATATTGGATGACATTTAACGAAATTAATATGCTTTTACATTTACCTTTCATGGGTGCAGGGCTAGCATTTAAAGAAGGTGAGAACAAAAAACAAATTCAGTATCAAGCAGCGCATCACCAACTTGTCGCAAGTGCGTTAGCTGTAAAAGCGTGTCATGAAATGATTCCAGACGCAAAAATCGGTTGTATGCTTGCTGCTGGTGCAACGTATCCATACACATGTAATCCAGACGATGTTTTTCGTGCGATGGAACAAGACCGTGAATCATTCTTCTTCATTGATGTACAAGCAAGAGGACAATATCCTGGATACGCAAAACGCTTCTTTAAAGATAACAATGTAACAATTGAAATGGAAAAAGAAGACGAGGAAATTTTAAAAGAGCATACAGTTGATTATATTGGATTTAGCTACTATTCAAGCCGAGCAACAAGTACAGATCCAGAAGTGTTAAAAAGCATAACGAGCGGGAATGTATTCGGTTCTGTTGAAAATCCATATTTGGAAAAATCAGAGTGGGGATGGACGATTGATCCGAAAGGCTTCCGTATTACAGCGAACCAACTTTACGATCGTTACCAAAAACCTTTATTTGTTGTTGAAAATGGTCTCGGTGCAATCGATCAATTAAATGGTGAAGACGAAGTGAATGATGAATACCGTATTGATTACTTGCAAAAACATATGATCGAAATGTCAGAAGCAATTCAAGATGGAGTAGATATTATCGGGTATACAAGCTGGGGCCCAATTGACCTTGTAAGTGCTTCTACTGGAGAAATGAAAAAACGTTATGGATATATATACGTTGATAAAGATAATGAAGGAAAAGGTTCATTAAAAAGATCGAAGAAAAACAGTTTCAATTGGTATAAAGAAGTAATTGAGACGAATGGTGAGAGTTTGGAGTCTTAAGTATGGAAAGGAGACATCTTAAATGATGTCTTCTTTTTTCATTGTAAATAAAGGATAGAGCTATATTTCCCTTTACACGAACATAACGGTATTATATAGTTAAGTTAAGTGAACTTAACTATATAACGAAACGAAATAACAGCATGGAGGAAGAATGCTATGACTAGATCGTATAAAGAAGTAATTAATGAAATGAACCGGGCTTATAATGAATTTTACATTTTACTATTTCAGGAGCTAAAAGATGAGTACGGTCTTACAGGACAGCAAGAGAGCATGCTATTTCATATTAATTTAAATGAAAATACGACAGCGAATCACATTGCGACTACTTTTAATATATCGAAAAGTGCTGTGAGCCAAGTTTTATCGAAATTGGAAAAACAGAAGATGATTTCGAAACAAGTAAACCCTAATAATAAACGGGAGTATTTCCTTACAATTGGTCCAAACGGTAGTAAGTATATAGAGCGGTTGTCTGATTTAGATGATGTATTAATTGAGAAGTACTTTTCGAAAATCGATATACATGCTTTAGAGCAAATGACCGATACGTTAACGAAAATAAATAAAGTTATATTAGAAGAAAAACAGAAGGATCTTGATTGTAATGAGTAAGAATTTAGATGAAGCAATTAGTAGAAAGGAGGAGAAGCATGTTATGAGTTACATACCAAATATGATTACGATAGCAAATTTTGTATGTGGGCTTTTGGCTATTTACGCTGTTTTCGTTCACGATATTTATTTAGGAGCAGTTTTTATTATTACAGGTATGTTATTTGATTTTTTTGATGGTATGGTCGCTCGGAAACTTGATGCTGTTTCGGAAATTGGCGGAGAGTTGGACTCGTTTGCGGATTTAGTTACTTTTGGTGTGGCACCGTCTATTCTTGCATATAGTGTCGCATTGAAAGAATTACAGTCTATCGGGATGATATGTGCGCTTGCTTACAGTATTTGTGGCATGCTTCGGCTTGCGAGATTTAACACGCAGCAAAGCAAACTCCCGACATTTATCGGAATGCCAATACCATTCGCGGCAATGTGTCTCCTCATTTTATGCTTTTTGAATAATCCAGTTTCCGTGGCGTTTGGCACATGCGTACTCGCTTATTTAATGGTGAGCAAAATCAAATTTCCTCATTTTAAAAAAGATATATCGGAAAGCTTGAACTCCGAAAGATGGGACTAATGAGAAAGGTAAGGAGCATTGCATGATTCGTATGGCATTAAGATCATTTAACATACAAATGTATTGTTTGCTAGGGGTGATGGTATTAGGATGGCTTATGACACCTTTTTCAGCCCAGTTTGTAGGAATAAGCATTGGCCTTTTAGTGAGTATGTATTGCGTCTGGATTTTAGGCAGGCGTATTGAAAAGTTCGGAGACAGCATTGTGAAAAAAGAAAAAGCGCCGATGCTTGGAATGATAAATCGGTTTGCAGCCGCAATACTCGGCGCGATTATTATGTATGAAATTGAACATCATGATTTCATGTGGACATTTGCTGCTGGAATTATGGGTGGGTATTTCTTAATTATTATTAATTTAGGATATTACAGCATGAAAGATGTGAAGGAATAAAGAGTTGTGTGAATCACTAATTTGGATGACTTACATGTATAAACGTAAAAGCTTTCCTGTATGGAGAGCTTTTTATTATAAAGAAAAGACACCCTAAGGTGCCTTTCTCCGACTTGAACCATTTTCATTTCATACGAATCTATCCGTATTACCCCTTTGTTATAAATGTAAACACAACCTATAAAACAGAATCGTTTATATACACCAGATTGTTAGTTCATAAAATAAAAGAGATTTGAGATCAGTATCGGAGTAACGCCACATCCCCTATAATGATTGATATGTTACGCCTGTCAAAAGAATCTGCTTTATAGAACGTGTCCACAATTTATATTTTACTATATTTAATATTCATTAAGTGTATTTTTTCACTAATATGTATAATTACATAAAGTTTACGGGGAAAAGAGAGTATACTTTAATATTGTGTAATAAAGATAAAGGCCACCTACGGAAATAGGGGCCTTTTAACGTAAAAAGAAAAGACACCCATATATGAGTGTCTTTTCCGATAGTTTTTTAGCAGAAGCAAGAAGCTCCAACGATGATTAATAAAATAAATAATACAACTAATAAAGCAAAGCCTCCAGAAAATCCACAGCCGCCACAACTACCACCAAATCCCATAATAGTTCCTCCTTTTAATAAGAGGGGAAAACAAAAGGTCACTCATGTATTTTAACGGATTCAATTTACTTTATGTTTTTTATGCAATAATTGAGCAGGTCCTTTTGAAAATAAAAAAAGACACTCTAAGGTACCTTCCTCCAACTTGAACTACTTTCATTTTAATAATATCGTTCTAAGTTTAAAAACTATAGAGATTTTTCCTGTGGGCTTTGTAAGTAGTTTTTACGAAATTATGAGTGTTTTTTATTTTGTATTTCAATCAATTCATCTTTAATCATTTGTATATAATGTTCTTTTTCTGTTAGTTCAAATATAAATAATGCTTTTTTCATGTTATTCACAACATCTTCTTCATCATGTTGTTTAATCTTTAATAAATACTGACCTTTTAAATAGAATAGTTCACCTAATAGGTATAAAGTGTTTAGATTAATAGCTAATTTGATGCCCTTATCAAGGTGTTTTATTGCTTCTTCATGTTGATAGGTGAAGTCTAAACATTTTGCTAAATTTAAAATAATTTTTAATTTAATTTCTTTATCTCTAGGAAAATCTAACTTATTAAAATTAGTTAAACATTTTTTTAACATATTAATACTTTTTTCGTATTCTTTGTTTTCTGCATACAATATAGCAGTTGATTGCATAATATCTATTTCTCTTTCTGATAAACAATCAACATTGGTTAAAGTTAGTTTTAATGCATTATTAAGAAGAGTTAAAGCCGCTTTTGTTGAGTTATTCACACGATATATAGCAATTGCTTCATACCATATTAGAAATTGTTTATCTTCTGTTGATTGGAAATTGTTTTCGTTTTTCTCTTTTTTTACTATTTCATAAAGTTCTTTATATTGTTTTTGCTTTACACAATCTCTCATTACATATTTTACATTTTTTACGTATTTTAATTTTTTGTTTTGAGTTAGTGCAAATATATTATTTGGATCAACACCAAGTCTTTCTGATAATTGATATAACAATATGCTAGATGGATAAATCATACCTTTTTCTATCTTGCTAATTTGACTTTGTGAACATATGCCATGACATAATTCGGATTGTGATATATTTTTTTTAATTCGAAGTTCTTTAATGGTAATACCCAAATCACAAAATTCCATTTTTCCCCCTACTATTTAACGCTTTATTAGTATAATAATATTCTCCATCCTTAATGTAATGTAAAATTAATATAGTTGCAATTATTGTTTTTTAAGGCCTTTTTATAAAATTTCATTATAAAAGGCTCCTTCTTCCGAATCGAACCATCATGCATAAGTGTAAAATTACATAAAGCCCACCTACGGAAATAGATGGGCCTTACTATTAGGTGTTACTCCTTCATTGTACAAAAGGGAATTTGCTAGCATATCCTTAAAGTTCTTACATTGAGAAATAAAGAAAAGACACCCTAAGGTGCCTTTCTTCGACTTGAACCATCTTAATTTTAATAATATTGGGATTCTCATCCCAATATTATTTTACCATGTTAAGTTATTTTATTCATTGAGAAATATGTTTCAAATCTATATTTTATTGGAATTTTTTTGTATAAGAGGCTATATTTAAATTGTATGTAAGTTTTTAATAATAATATCTTATGAAATTCCGTTTCTCACCTTTAAATGTAACAATTTATGAGTATAAGAATATTTTTCAGCTTTTAATATAATGTAAAATGAGTACGGAACTTATTTTTATGAAAAAACGTTAACCGAAAGAGAGTTTGAATTGTCTATTTGAAGAAATTAATAATATCATGTGTGTTGGCTACATTCTGTCTAAATATGGTAGGATGTTCTAATAGTATGGGTACACTAAGGGATAAGTCTAAAAATTCAACAACTGTGAAGTGTGAACGTATCAACAAAGCGTGGTACAAACATATGTAATAGTTTAAAGAAATTTGAAACGGTTGATGTTAAAGGGCATAAGGAAAAATTAATTAGGCCGATAGTAGATGCTGATAATTGGAATAATGATAGTACTTAGAAATCCAATGAAAGCTTTTCTATTCATATTGTTTATTCCTCTCTTTTGTTGATCTACATAGTAAAAGCACTCATCTGAGTGCTATCACTTACTTCACTACTTTGTTCATAATTCCCTTATAAAGGTAATATGAACTTTAAAAATGTTTATTGTTGATTTTTTGTTTTCATCTGTTCTTCATAAACAAACTTAGCTGTCATAAAATCGTTAGGAAAATCTTTTAATGTGTTTTTCATCATGTTCAATTCTTCTTGTGATTTTATTTCAATGCCATATAAGAAATCGTACGCTTTCGTTTGCTCACTAGCAACAAAGTTTTGAGTCATGTAATCATCTTTGAAGTCTTGCTTCGCTTTTTCCTTCACTCTATTTATTGCTTCGGTTTTGTTGATATCCTTCACTGGATTTGCAAATGAACCTGTAGATTGTTGTTGTTTAGCTTCTTCTTTCTTTTCCGGTTGAACAGCAGGTTGTTGCGTTTCTCGTTTTGATTCTTCTTTTTTAGGTTGTTCTTTCTTTGCTAATTCTTCTTTTAATCTTTTAATCTTTTCACTTTAGCATCTAGCGTTTTATTTTGCGTTTCCAATAGTGATATATCCCCTTTTAATTTATCCCGCTATTTGCCGGGCAGTAAGACCCCCACTTCAAAATTCAGCGGAAGCAAAGAAGTTAGGTGGGGGTCGGGCTGCTCGTAAACGCCCGATTGGTGAAGGCTAATAATCAGTGGGGGATGAACAAAACCCCTACTGATTAAAGTTTCACTTTATCAATCTCTTTAGATTTATCATCAGTTTCTTTATAAACGGTATTTAATTTTGGGAGTAAAGTAGTATGTTGATCTTTCGCATAAAAATTAGAGTCAATACCATTCCTGTTATGATTAGTAAAATGAAAGATATAGCTGCTACTCCAAATACAGCCAACGGTCGTAGAAAGGGTTTTTTAACATATTTAAAAAACCCCTCAAGTATGGAACGATATACTTGAGGGAGGGGATGGGTGATTACAATCATGCTATTAATAAGAACCCCATAAATGATAAACCATTCCACTAACAAAAAACACTAATCCTAAAACCAAAACAATTATAGCAAGTATTCCATTTTGATTATGCTCCATAAAGTAGTAGCTCCTTTGAGATTTATTTTTATCCCGCATTAACTGTCCGTAAAAACCTGATTAGTAAAGGCTAATAATCAGTGAGGGGATGAACAAAGCCCCGGCTGATTAAAGTTTCACTTTATATACAAAAAAGCCTTTAGTCGTAATTATGGCTAAAGGCTTTGAGCATTATACTTTTTAGTTTGGAAAATCTTATAAGAAGAATAACCTGTATGTTATATAGAGAAGAATTTATAATATTTTTATCAAATTTGGAACTGTAATGTACTAGCTTGATAATGAAGCTGGACTATTAGAATTGAAAAATTTTAGTTTTATTATAACTAATAGAAAGGAAAGTAGTGTGAATAGAAATCCACTCCAAATAAGCTGGTGAATACCTAAGTTTGAAATGAACCAGCCTCCAATAGTTGTTCCTAAAGTAATTCCGAGATTTGAGAATGAAACGAATAGGCTATTACCAAATTCAGGTGCTTCTTTTGCTTCACTTATTAACCATGTTTGACCAACAATTAATCCGCCAGCATGCACGATTCCCCAAATGAATACTATAAAAATCATTGGAACAAGGTAGGAACCTAAATAATAAACCAATATGTAAACGATAGAATATAAAATAGGGAAGGATAGTACTGTATTTACTATACTTTTTTGCAGGAGACTACCAAATAAATGATTACCTAAAATCATAACTATACCAAATATGAATAGCATAATACTGATGAGAGATCCATTCATGGAAGTTACTTTTGCAAGGTATTCAGCGAAGTAGCTGTATACGGAAAACATGGCTGCAAAAAGGAATGTGACGGTTAAAATATTTAACCATAATCCTGGTTTGCCGAGTATACGAATTTGTTTGCCGAAAGACATTTTTTCTGTAACAGGCATAGAAGGAAGGTAGATTAGTATTCCAATGAATGCAAGAGTGTTAACGAATGCTCCGAATAAGAAAGCAATTTCTAGTGAAAATTGGTCTGCAAGGTAAGAGGTTAATGGTACGCCTAGAGCAAAACCAACTGTAATTCCCATGAAAACTTTTGTAACGGCTTGACCACTTTTCTCAGGAGGGACAAGTTTAGCAGCTGTTACAAGAGCGATTGAAAAGAAGAGTGGGTGAAGTGCGGCCGGTAAAATACGAAAAATAAGCATGATTTCAAATTGTGTTGTATAAGCGTAGATTATATTTGAAATAACAAATGTAAAAATTGCTGTTAATAAAATTATTTTGCGATTAATCCCAGAGACGAGCAAAATTAGAAACGGACCAGAAATAGCAACAACTAGTGCGAATATACTTACTAAAATTCCTGCTTGTGCAGTTGAAATGCCGAATTTCTGAGTGATTTGTGGTAATACACCGACAATACCCATTTCGGTAGTAATAATTCCGAACACACCTATTGCGAGTGTCAGAATAAGTAAAGGATTTACTTTTTTCATTTATAAAACTCTCCATTCGTACTAGTATTTTGAAAGTAAATTCATTAACAAAGAAGCATTATTGCAAGCATGATTGGATGTCAATATTATTAGGACTATGTAATTTGAAATACAATAACAGATATCTAAATAACTAGATATGATGTGTTAAAAAAATTTCTCCTTTCCATGTTTCTTGCTTTTATAGGTAGTGCAATTTTATAAAAAAGCAGAATGTGTGAAGGCTAATAATCAATTGGTATGCTAATTGATTATTAGCTTTCACTTTATAATTCGTTTTGGACGTATTCAGAAAACTCTTGTATTGTTTTTTCATTTCGACGATAGTAAGTCCATTTTCCAATTCGGTCAGAGTCTAGTAGTCCTGCCTTTTTCATAGTTAATAAATAACTAGAAATAACCGATTGGGCTAAACCAGTTTTAAGCTGGATATCTCCTACACATACTCCAACTTGAAAGTTAAGACCTTGCTCTAGATAAGGTTTTTCATCGAAATAGTTTTCTGGATTTTTCAACCATGATAAAATTTGACATCTTGTTTCATTTGACAATGCTTTATAAATTAATAAAGGTTCCATAAGGATATTATATCTACTTTTATAGATTTGTAAATGGGTTTTGGTGATTTTAAGGGAAGAAGGTATAGTTGATCCCTTTGAATAGGCATAAGGTCTTCTTGATCTGTACTCTTTGTAAAGGACATTCTAAAAAAAGTTAGGTAACCTAAAAAAGATGATTTCTGTATGCAAACAGGAGTCATCTTCTTTAAATTCTATTGATAGCAAGAGTGATTATAGTACGTCATATATTTCTTAATTTCATGTTTTAACTGAACAAACGATTCACATGATTTTATATATGTTTCATCGATTAAAGTACTACGAGGATTACGTGCAAAAATGATAATCTTGTTACGTTCAAGCATGTTGTTGCCTAGCTATCAATGGCGGATTCCTAAGAAGAGTAATAATAAAACCCAACTGAAGATTTAAGAAAAATTTTATGTTTCCCCCACTTTTTATTTTAGAAGTTTTTCCTATCCTATAAATGAGTTACATCATGAAGGAGACTAAAAACGACAAAGTCATAGATGAAAATGTAAAGTTAGGGGATTCTGCATGCATACAGAAGTTTTGATGAGTTATTTGTATACTTATTTCTTTACTGTTATTTTTTGTATTGTATTTCAAATTGGATTTTATTTTAAAACGAAAAGAACTATATCTATTTGGCATTTTCTATGGGTGTATGTTTTTCTGTTTTACCTTTCGCTAGTGTATGGGGTGACGCAGATCGCGACAGTATGGGATATAAGTAGAAATGAAACGTGGATTCGTGTAAGTCAAATTAACTTGACTTTATTTGATACTGCAGGTAGTACTGCATACCTTTTGAACATTGTACTGTTTATGCCGTTAGGTTTTTTATTACCGACTATTTGGCCGCAGTTTAGAAAAATGAAAAATACTATATATGCGGGATTCTTTTTTTCACTTGCAATTGAGTTAAGTCAATTACTAAATAGTAGAATTACAGATATTGATGATGTATTTACGAATACTCTCGGGGCGATTATTGGGTATGTATTATATAGAGTTTTATTTAAACTGATAGATAAAAGAGAGGGGAAAAAGCTTGATACTAACACTTCTCTAGTTATACAATACGAAGCTGTTTTTTATTTGGTTTTCTCACTTGTAGGTGTGATGTTAATTTATTATCCTGGAGACCTGTAATCTTCCAATGAGATGATTACGAATTTATTTTTAACGCTCGTGCGATATTTCAATTTGTAAAAAAAGCCTTTAACTGGCTATAGCTAAAGGCTTTTATCATCATAATTTTAGTTACCAATTACCCACTCCAACATCCGCATTCAGCCACTTCACCCAATCCAAATCCTCTATCTTAAGCAAACTGAGCGAAACACCCTTCATATCTAAAGAAGTTAGCAGTGTACCGACTTTTACGAACTTCACTTGTAATTTCTCCAGCTCACATAAACGGCGAATATCATTTGCGAAAATGTATTGTTCCATTAGCGGAGTTGTGCCGAGTCCATTAACGAGGATGGCGAAGTTGTCACCTTTTCTCCAGCGGTAAATGCTTTTTAGTTTGTTCATTAGTTCGATTGCTAATATTTCAGAAGAGGATAGTGCTTCTTTACGGTAACCTTTTTCACCATGGATGCCGACGCCGTAAAACACTTCATCTTCGTTTAATGTGAATGAAGCTTTTCCTTTTACTGGATCGTTGGCAGGGGAAAGGGCAACTCCTAATGTGTGTAAGTTTTTGATGACAGCTTGCCCGATTGTTGTTAGTTCTTCTAAAGAATGTCCACTCTCAGCGGCCGCACCAAGTATTTTTTGAACGAAAACAGTGCCAGCGACGCCGCGTCTTCTTTTATTAAAAGAAGCATCATCTTCAATTGAAACGTCGTCATTTACGATGATGTGGTCAATTTGTCTTCCTTCTTCTTTGGCAATTTGCTTCGCCGCTAGAAAATTCTCAACATCATCTTTAAAGTTTTTAATGATGAATAAAATACTTTTATCCTTTGGTATAAGGTGAGTAGCTGCGACAATTTGTTCTACTGTAGGCGGAGTGAAAATACTGCCATTTACTGCCGCTGTAAGCATTCCTTTTCCTACATAACCAATATCAGCAGGTTCATGTCCGCTACCACCACCGCTTATAATAGCGACGTCTTGCTTCAGTTTGTCGATATCTTTTACATAAATGATGTTGTTTGTTTCGTCGTAATTTACTTTGTCGTTATGTTCAAAATAAAAGCCATGCAGCATATCTTGAACGATATGTTGTACATCATTCATAATCTTTTTCATTGCTTTTGCCACCCTTTAATTACTTTGCTGATTGCTCCAGTAATAGTAGTAATTGATTGTTGATCATATTTTTCATGAGAGAAGACATAATGGAAGGATCTACTTCGCATTTGCTTTCAATCCAATCTTTTATCGTTCCAACGAAGCCGTGACTATAAAAGGAGGCAATCGTATTTTTTGTCTCGTCAGAAAGGCTGAATCCACAGCTCACGGATAGTTCATCAATAATCTTCATATATAAGTTTTTCGTATGCTCAAATAAATAGTGATTAAACGAGTTTTGTTCAATGACTTTAAAAGCATTTCGGTAAAATTTTTGATTTTCATAAAAGTAATCAAATAATAAATCGAAAATGTTTTCCCACGTTTCATAGTCGAGAAAGTCGATAATGTTTTCTTTCGTTTCTTCTCTATAAATCCAGCTTAATAGTTCAAATTTATCTTTAAAATGATAATAAAAAGTTTGCCTACGCATTTGACAGTGTAACATAATATCGCTTACTGATATTTTATGAAACGACTCTGTTTCCATTAAATATTTCAATGAGTTCGCGATTATCTTTTTAGAAATTATAGAAGAGGTCATCTGAATCATCCCTAGAATGTAGTAATATAAAAATCCTATCTATAAATGAGAGCGGTGTCTTTAGACAGATTGTCCATTTTGTCCGTTTACTATAAAACGCTTTCATTTTAACATGGTTAGTAAGAAGAAGATTTCAAATATATCACAATATATTAAAGGAATTGAGGGAGAATCACAATGAAAAAGATTATAAACAAACCAGAAACATTAGTTATGGAAATGTGTAACGGGATGGTTATGGCTCACCCAGAGCTTGAGCTTTTGAAAAAATATAAAGTAATTAAGAAGAAAGAAATGAACGAAAACAAAGTAACGTTAATTAGTGGTGGCGGTAGTGGTCATGAGCCAGCACATGCAGGACTAGTCGGAAAAGGAATGTTAGATGCGGCAGTGTGCGGAGATGTGTTTGCTTCACCTTCGCAAATTCAGGTATATCAAGCAATTAAAGAGACAGCTAGTAAAAAAGGTACGTTATTAATTATTAAAAACTACAGCGGCGATATTATGAATTTCAAAAACGGTGCGCATTTAGCGAAGGAAGATGGAATTGAAGTCGATTACGTAAAAGTTGACGATGATATTGCGGTAGAAGATAGTCTATACACAGTAGGACGTCGCGGCGTTGCGGGCGTTATTCTCGTTCATAAAATTGCCGGCGCAGCAGCGGAAGCAGGTATGGATTTAGGCGCGGTGAAAGCTGTAGCGGAAAAAGCAGCGGCTAACGTGCGTACAATCGGTTTAGCGTTAACTTCTTGTACAGTTCCAGCGAGCGGATCACCTACTTTCACACTTGCGGAAGATGAAATGGAATACGGCGTTGGTATTCACGGCGAACCAGGAATTAAGCGTGAAAAAACGATGTCAGCTGATGAGTTAGCTAACCGTATGACAAATGATTTAATAAAAGATTTAGGAGTAAAAGATGGCGAGGAAATTGCGCTTCTAGTAAATGGTTTTGGTGGTACACCACTGCAAGAACTATACTTATTTAATAACGCAGTTACGAGAGAATTAGCTGCTAGAAACATTAAAATTAATAGAGTATTCGTCGGTAACTATATGACGAGTATTGATATGGCTGGTATGTCTTTAACAGTGATGAAGTTAGATGATGAGCTAAAAACATTACTATCGAAAGAATGTAATACACCAGCGTTCAAAGTAGATGGACTAGTTGAAAGTGTAGAGTACGTGAATGTACTTGAAGAGGCAGAAGAGAAAGAAGTTTCATTTGAAATAGAAACAGCGGAAGAGCACGCTGTGATTAAAGATAATATCATTACATTAAACAACATGATTTATCTCGTTGATAAAATGAGCGACATTATTATTAAAAATGAAGTACCGTTCTGTGAGTTAGATACACATGCAGGTGACGGCGACTTCGGAATGAGTGTTGCGAAAGGATTTAAGCAATTAAAACGTGAGTGGCATTCTATTGTAGAACAAGAAAATGTAACGATCGGATCATTCCTTGACGGTTGTTCCATGATTATTATGGAACATTGCGGCGGCGCATCTGGTCCAATTTGGGGCGGTGCATTCCGCGCAGCTAGTAAAGCAGCAGGCGAGAAGCGTGAGTTAACAGTGAAAGAATTTGCTGAAATGTTGCAAGCAGCACTGCAAGGCATACAATCTATCGGTGAAAGATCGTTCGGTAGAGGTGCAGTAGTTGGTGATAAAACACTTGTTGATGCACTTGCTCCATGTGTGGATTCTTGGTTAGCTAGCGCTTCAAACGAAGTAGACATGAAAACTGCCTTTGAAAAAGGTGCAGAAGCAGCCGTTAAAGGAGCAGAGTACACGAAAGAAATCGTAGCTCGCATGGGCCGCGCCGGTACAGTTGGTGAAAGAAGTTTAGGCTATCCAGATGCAGGTGCACATGCGCTTGGAGTTATCTTTACGGAGATTGCGGGTAGTTTGAAATAGGAATTAGAAGATCCCCTCTGCCTTAAGGTGGAGGGGATCTTTATTTATAATCATCATTCTTCCAGTGAAAAATTTTATTTGTTAGCCAATCTAGAAGCTGCTTCTTCAACTTCTTTATACGCATTTTGTAATACTTCATTTGGATCTAGTACTGCTGTTCCTTGTGCACGAACGATTTGATAATCTTCAATACCAAAGAAATTAAACATTGCTTTTAAATATTTATGAGAGTATTCCACTTCTGTATACCAATCATCATTTGTATAGATTCCTCCACTTGCTTGTATAACAAGCATTCTTCTTCCATCTTTAAGTAGTCCCACTGATCCAGTTTCAGTATATTTAAATGTTTCACGTGCAATCATGATATTGTCCATGTAATCTTTTAACTTTGATGGAATATTAAAATTGTGCAAAGGTAATACGATAACATACGTATTTGCACTTTTAAATTGTTGTAAAATTTCGGACATACGCTCTGTTACTTTTTGTTCTTCATCAGTTAACTTTTGTCCATTTCCTTGCTTTTCCCATGCACTTAAAACAGTTTTATCTATCATTGGTACTATATCATCGTATAAATTAATTTGTTCAATCGGTTCATTATTAGGAATTAATTCTTTATAAGATACTAAAAAGTGGTTAAGAACTTTAATGCTGACTGATGATGTATCATCCACTTTTGGATGTGCGTTTATGATAAGTGTTTTGTTCATTTGTATTTCCCCTTTTTAAAAGTTTTTACGTTTTAATTGTCGACAAAGTTAATCGTCGATTAACTTTGTCTTTAATATAAGCTCTGAAATTATTTTTGTCAAACGAAATACATACTATTCGAAAAGAGCCTTTTTTTATTTGACTAAAATTCTAAATGGTCCTAAGATACAATTTGATAACCCTTAAAATAAAAAGCAGGTGATTTGTATATGCAGTATAGTGTTGGGGTTGAATATGCCTTGCATTGCCTAGTTTATTTAATTAACACTCCTTCCAAGGAAAGTGTCGGAATAAAAGATTTGGCAGAGTTCCAAGGGCTTTCTGAAACATTTCTTTCAAAAGTTTTCGGTAAATTATCTAAAGCTGGCATTGTAAATTCTGTCCCAGGTGTAAAGGGCGGGTATAGGTTAGCTAAGTCTCCAGAAGATGTTTCTTTTTGGGATGTAATAGAAGCTGTCGAAGGTCCAAAACCTATTTTTCAATGTAAAAATATTGTACAGAATGGTCTACTATATCGAGACGAGGCCGAGGCTTGCAATTCTTGTGAACCTAGCAATTCTTCTTGTACAATTAACTTAGTAATGCTTGAAGCAGAAGAACACATGCGTGAGTTTCTTCGTAAAAAGACTCTTGCATGGTTAGATAAAGAACTTGATATTGTTTTACCTGAAAAGATAAGGGTAGATACTCGTGAATACTTCAAACAAAAAACTCTAACTAAATCGCCATGACGAATTAGTTAGAGTTTTTTTGTTTTTTAACATGAATGCCATCATGTGAGTTCCTAAAAATATGGAATTCACGTTGCTTAATTATATTTTTTAATCTTCGTGATCGATTTCTATTGTGCCTGTTCTAGCGCTAACTTTTAAAACATTCAATAGATTATCAGGTGTCTTGATTTCCACTTCATATTCGAATTGAGATTGTGTTAAGTTGTCATCTTCTAATTCAAATTCTTTTTTCACATGAATAATTTCCCCATTTGTTTGTGCTAAAGCAATTTCACGAACTTGTTTTTCTGTGTAGTTGTCATTCTTTTTTGCATAATTGTAACCCATACCAAAATATCCACCAACAATAGCAATACCAATTACTAAAGTAGCAATTACACTTATCATTATTTTCTTTTTATGTTTTAACATTTTCATTCACTCCTTAATGATTAATCATCTATTCCAAATCTTGCTTCAAGTGCATTTTCTGCTTGCTCTAATTGATCTTCCAGTATATCTTGTTCTCTTTCTTGTGTTTGATATTGTTCAACAGTTATCGTTCCAGCGCGATAATCTGCTTCTAGCTGATTATCAGATAAATCTATTTTGTCATCTAATTGGTCAATTTCTTTTTTTGCTGCTAAGTACGTATTTAAGTCCTCTTCTTTTGCTCCAACTGGTTTTGTGTTATGTGCCTTTTCTATAATAGATGAGACTTCATTTTTGAAATCTTGTATTTGCTTCGTATCATTCGTAGCAGGCTCTGTTTTGTTTGGTTCTTTTTGTAGTTGAGCAACTTCTTTTTGTAATTTATCATTTTCCGCTTTCAGTTGTTGTACTTCTGTATTGTTATCAGATTGAGTAGAACAAGCTGTTAAGAATAAACAAGACATTGCTCCAATTATCATCCAGTTTCTCATTATGTTTTCCTCCCTTTAATTGAGCACCTTATCCTTGCCTTTATATTACTGAACAAACATTAAAGGAAGATTAATGTGCCAAAAAATAAAATGATATAATTAAATCGTTTCTAATCTTTCTTTAATGTTTTGGAACTATAGTGATATATATAATAAGAAAAAAGGAGGATGCTAATGCGAGTTCTTATTGTCGAAGATGAACAAGACTTACAAAATATATTAGTAAAACGATTAAATGCAGAATATTATAGTGTCGATGGATGTGGGAATGGAGCAGATGCCTTGGATTATATAAGCATGGCTACTTATGACTTGATTGTGCTTGATATTATGATTCCCCGAATAGATGGGTTACAAGTGTTACAAAGATTACGCGCAGACAATAATACAACTCCTGTCTTGCTTCTTACAGCTAAAGATACAATTGATGATCGCGTAAAAGGACTCGACTTAGGTGCGGATGATTATTTAGTAAAGCCATTTGCTTTTGATGAACTATTAGCAAGAATTCGAGTGTTGATGCGAAGAAAAACAGGGAATACCTCTAATGTGTTTGAAATTGCTGATCTAGTGGTGGATTGCAATATGCATAAAGTAACAAGGGGAGAGCAGGTTATTAATCTTTCCAGTAAAGAATTTGCTATTTTAGAATATATGATTCGTAATAAAGAAGTTGTGTTGACACGAGATAAAATTGAGCAACATGTGTGGAATTACGACTATGAAGGTGGCTCAAATATTATTGATGTTTACGTCCGATACCTTCGTAAAAAAATTGATAGCCAGTTTGAAACGAAGTTAATTCATACAGTACGAGGCACTGGTTACGTATTGCGAGTAGAGTCATGAAAAAACTATCAATAAAAATGAGAGTAACCCTTTGGTATACGGGGTTAATTGTAATTATTATGGCACTCGTGTTAGCTTTTATTTTAGCTTCTTCAGATAAAGTTGTGCTTTTTAATATGAAAAATCAATTAAAGAGCACAGTAAAAGAAAGCATGGAAGATATCAAATATAAGCATGGGCAGTTAAAGATTGACGATGAGTTTGAAACTTTAGAAGATGGAGTAAATCTCCTCATTTATAGTAAGCAAGGTGAGCTACTGGCAGGAAATAGTCCAACAAGCTTTAATAAAAAGATATCGCTTAAATCCGATGAAATACAAACCATTAAAAATGGTAATAAAGAATGGATCGTATATGATTTTCTCCATAACGTAGGCGGCGATGAGCAAGTCTGGGTTCGTGGAATAATGACGATGAACCAATTATCATCAACGATGAATACGCTTATCGTGGTAACACTCATCTCTTTCCCATTACTTATTCTCATTGCGGCAGTGGGAGGATATTTTATTACGCAAAGAGCGTTTCGACCTGTGAAACAAATGAGTGATTCAGCTAGTGAAATTGGTGATGGTAAAGACCTTTCGAAGAGGATTAATTTACAAGGTTCATCGAAAGACGAAATTTATCATTTAGCACAAACCTTTGACAACATGTTTGAGCGATTGGAGAAATCATTTGAAAGTGAAAAACAATTTACATCTGATGCATCTCATGAATTAAGAACGCCAACATCTGTGATTATTTCGCAATGCGAATACGCCTTATCGCAGAGGAATAATCCGAAAGAAATGGAAGAATCTTTAGAAGTAATTTTAAGGCAATCACGTAAAATGTCCTCGTTAATCTCGCAACTTTTATTATTAGCACGAGTTGATCAAGGAAAGCATGATACTTTTCAATTTGAATGTATCAATATGAGTGAATTAACGGAAATCGTTGTAGAAGAGCTTTCATTAATGGTTCAAGAAGCCTCGATTGATATAACAACAAATATAGAGGAAGACCTGTTTATTAAAGCAGATCAAACATTGATGATGCGTTTATTAATGAATTTATTAACGAATGCGATTGCTTATGGTAAAGAGAATGGTAGTGTGAATATACAACTATGCCGTGATGGAACGAACATAATAGGTAAAGTCTCCGATAATGGCATAGGCATCAGCGAGCAACATATTACGAAAATATGGGAACGCTTCTATCGAGTTGATGCAGCACGAACATCTTCAAACATGGGAAACACGGGTTTAGGATTGTCGATGGTAAAATGGATTGTCGAACTACATGGAGGAGAAATTACCGTTGAAAGTAAATTAGGGGAAGGCAGTACTTTTACATTTAAACTACCAATTGAAAAACGAGCATAATGTATGCTCGTTTGTAGCTTTAGAATAAAGATGGATTTAAAAGCTCTCTTTAATCTTTATTTAAAAGTAAATGAAAGTAAATCGATTTAGTTATAAATTATGTTTTCAACATGATACAATACATTCCTTTTTAGTATGAAATTGAAACAACAAGAACAGATGATTAGTCTGTTTCTAACATCATAGATTTATATTTTCGAACGTGTTGCGCAAATGATTTAGGTGCGGAGTTCAAGGTTAAATGGGCTGAAGTTAACAAGTAGTCTGCTATATGTTGTCTATTAATTAGGAAAAGGGCACTCCATTGAGGGAGTGCCCTTTTCCTAATTAATGATGGTAACAGATAAAAAACTCTTTGTATTACCAGGAGTCACCGTGGCTTGATTGCATGTACATAATTGTACTAGATTTAGTCGAATCAACTTGTTTCTTAGAATCTGATTGTGAAGGGAATGCTAATCCAATAGATAATGCAACTGAAAGTGATAAACCTAAAATCGTTCCAAAAAGTTTTTTCATTATTTTAACGCTCCTTTTTCAAAAGTTTTTTCTTTAGCTTGATGACTAATATAAAAGTATTTACTAGCTTTTACAGTGTCGCTTTCTTCGTAAAACTTGATTGCTAATTTTTCAGTGTATTCTTGTGTGTAAGTATAGAGTTGTTGTGTGTCGAAAAATGAGATAGCTTCCAAAGATAATTCTTCGAGAATAGCAGCCGAAACACCTTTATTTATACAATCTAAAAGTTTGAAATGATATAGGTATTCTTTATTGTCTAGCTTCTCACAAATTGCTAATCCTCGTTTGATTAACTCGGCCGACTGTTCAAGTTCCCCAATCTTTAAATGTTCTCTAGCTTTAAGAAAAATGGCCCTAAAATGCTCTGGAGTTTTAGTTGTTACTTCTGATAAGTGTCGAATTGCTAAAGCGGATAAGTTTTGGCTACTATATAAAAAACCTAAATTATTGCGGACTCTTAATATTAGGGAATCCTCATTATTTTTACGTAAAATATCTATTGCAGAATTAAATTTTTCTTCTGCTACAGGGAATTGTTTTATATTAATACATGCTAAACCGTATAAGTTCTCACAAGCGGCAACATTATTTTCATAGCCATTATGTTTAGAGAAGATTTCTTTAGCTTTAGTCACATGTTGAATTCCTAATAGAGGTTGATAGGTATGAAGATAGAAGTTAGCAAAACGATAGCTAAACTCGGCTATTTCAAGATCGTCATGAATATGTTGTAATAGTGTTTCGGCTTTTTCGTAGTATTCCCAGGCTTCATTGTTGTTGGAAATTAGTGTGGCATGAATCCCTTTGAAAAAGTGATAATAATAAGACAACGATTCATTTTTTGGTATATCCAGTGAATCAATTGCCTGGAAGCTTGTGGGTGTGATGCTTAAATGATCGAGCAAAACTTTAAAGCGAAAAGTAAGAAGTGAGTAATGGAATAGTAAATTTGGATCTTCATTAATACTTTTTATGTGTGTATCAATCTCTGTTTTTAAATGTTTTGCTTCTTTTAGGTGCTGGGCACGTATCTCTTGATACCAATTATTTAAAAGTTGTGTGATTATATCTTTTGGTTTTAGATGACTTACCATAATTCTCCTCGCTTTCTACTATATTTATTTGTATATTGATATGTATATACTAGCAAGAAATTAAGTGTGTTAGAGTGATAGATAGCAAGAAAAAACTTTTTCAATAATTTTCTGATAATTTAAAAGGTAATTAGAATATAAATAAGATTCCTTAGATGGTGATCATTTATTTATTGCCAAAAAATAAGTGCATCGAGCAAGTATGACTATTGTACTTAAAACAAATAACAGCCTGTTTGTATGTTGTATTTCCTTAGTATTGTAAATAAGCATTTTACTCCATCGCTATCCATTTGAAAGAACAAGTGATCCCACTTTATGGTTATATGCAAAACTTAAAAAACATAAATAAGCAGAACCTTTGTATTTTGCTATCTTACGTATTTCATCCTGCACAAAAAATATTTCTCAACATTTTGTCCGTTGAAAAAGATTGAATATTCGTATTATAACGAATATTATGTTGTTATCGACAAAAAAACGATAATTTGCAGACACTGGGGAGGAAATGCATTGAAAAAGGATAAGAAGTTAAAACCATTATCAGTTTTAGCAACAGCGGCAGTACTAAGTAGTAGTTTTGCTTTTGGAAGTCATGCAGCGTATGCTGATACGCCATCATCTCTACCGATAGATGAGCATTTAATACCGGAGGAGCGTTTGGCAGAAGCGCTAAAACAACGGGGCGTAATTGATCAATCTGCATCACAAGCGGAGACGTCAAAGGCTGTCGAAAAATATGTTGAGAAAAAGAAAGGGGAAAACCCTGGGAAAGAAGTCTTGACAGGAGATAGTCTTACGCAAGAAGCTTCTGATTTTATGAAAAAAGTAAAAGATTCAAAAATGAAGGAAAATGAACAGGCGCAGCAGCCAGAAGTAGGACCAGTAGCTGGACAAGGTGCAGGATTAAATCCAGGGAAATTAAATGGAAAAGTACCTACTACATCAGCGAAGCAAGCTGAGTACAATGGAGCTGTCCGAAAAGATAAAGTACTTGTTTTACTCGTAGAATTTAGCGATTTTAAGCATAACAATATTGATCAAGAGCCAGGATACATGTATTCTAAGGACTTCAATCGTGAACATTATCAAAAAATGTTATTTGGTGATGAACCGTTTACGTTATTTGATGGATCGAAGATTAACACATTTAAACAATATTATGAAGAACAATCTGGTGGTAGCTACACAGTTGATGGAACTGTAACGGAATGGCTTACTGTTCCAGGAAAAGCTTCAGATTATGGTGCGGATGCTGGAACTGGTCATGATAACAAAGGTCCTTTAGGGCCACGTGATTTTGTGAAAGAAGCATTAAAAGCAGCGGTAGCAAAAGGGATCAATTTAGCAGATTATGACCAATTTGATCAATACGATCAAGATGGTGATGGAAATAAAAACGAGCCAGATGGCATTATTGATCATTTAATGGTTGTACATGCTGGTGTTGGTCAAGAAGCTGGTGGCGGTAAATTGAAAGATGATGCAATTTGGTCTCATCGTTCAAAACTTGGGTCAAAACCATATGCGATTGATGGCACAAAATCTTCTGTTTCAAATTGGGGCGGAAAGATGGCTGCATACGATTATACAATCGAGCCTGAAGATGGAGCGGTTGGTGTGTTTGCGCATGAGTATGGTCATGATTTAGGCTTACCAGATGAGTACGATACGAAGTACTCAGGACAAGGTGAACCTGTTGAGTCTTGGTCTATTATGAGTGGCGGTAGCTGGGCTGGAAAAATTGCAGGAACAGAGCCAACAAGTTTCTCACCACAAAATAAAGAGTTTTTCCAAAAGAATATGAAGGGCAATTGGGCGAATATCGTTGAGGTAGATTACGATAAACTTCGCACGGGAGTCGGTGTTGCAACATATTTAGATCAAAGTGTTACAAAATCAAAACGACCAGGAATCGTTCGTGTTAACTTGCCGGACAAAGATATTAAAAATATCGAATCGGCATTTGGTAAGAAGTTTTACTACAGCACAAAAGGAAATGACATTCATACAACACTTGAGACACCAGTATTTGACTTAACAAATGCAACGGATGCTAAGTTTGATTATAAGGCATTCTACGAACTGGAAGCGAAGTATGATTTCCTTGACGTATATGCGATTGCAGAAGATGGAACGAAGACACGCATTGATAGAATGGGCGAAAAAGATGTAAAAGGCGGCGTGGATACAACTGATGGTAAGTGGGTTGATAAATCATACGATTTAAGCCAATTCAAAGGGAAAAAGTAAAACTGCAATTTGAGTATTTAACAGATATTGCAGTAGCTTATAAAGGATTTGCATTAGATAATGCTGCATTAACTGTAAATGGAAAAGTTGTTTTCTCAGATGATGCAGAAGGCCAACCAGCAATGACACTAAAAGGATTTACGGTGTCTAACGGATTTGAACAGAAGAAACATAACTACTATGTAGAGTGGAGAAATTACGCTGGTTCTGACACGGCTTTACAACATGCGCGTGGTCCAGTATTTAATACAGGAATGGTTGTATGGTATGCGGATCAAAGCTTTACAGATAACTGGGTAGGGGTTCATCCAGGTGAAGGATTCTTAGGAGTAGTAGATTCTCATCCAGAGGCAATCGTAGGGACATTAAATGGACAACCGACTGTGAAGAGCAGTACGCGTTATCAAATTGCTGATGCTGCATTCTCATTCGATCAAACACCAGCATGGAGAGTAGATTCGCCAACTCGCGGTATCTTTGACTATAAAGGATTACCAGGTGTTGCGAAATTTGATGATTCTAAGCAGTATATCAACAGCGTGATTCCAGATGCAGGACGTAAGTTGCCGAAACTAGGATTAAAGTTTGAAGTAGTAGGCCAAGCAGAAGACAAGTCTGCAGGTGCAGTTTGGATTCATCGATAAAATAAGGTGAAGTGAAGAGGAGCTGTCTCATAAGTTGGTGAAACCGACTTATGGACAGCTCTTTTTTTTATTGTAGAAAAGGGACCTTTTAGGAACTAGTTCATGGAAAAGAATGATATAAAATTTATCCCGCTATTTGCCGGGCAGTAAGACCCCCACCTCAAAATTCAGCGGAAGCAAAGAAGTTAGGTGGGGGTCGGGCTGCCTGTAAACGCCCGATTGGTGAAGGCTAATAATCAGTGGGGGATGAACAAAACCCCCACTGATTAAAGTTTCACTTTATTTTCAATACGAGTGAACAAACGTAAACTTAAATATTAGAAAATATAGATGAAATTCCGCTATTATACCTTTCAATAAAATAATAATAGCATTATATATTATAAGGAATGCTTGTCCTTAATTGTAAATGAAAGGGGGAAATTGATATGAGTTATGGCTATGGTTATTCTTCTAAAAAATGTTGTAAAAATTACAATGAAACGTTATCAACGGGTGTATTACGTAGACATTCTGCTACTTTATTTCTTACTGTTGATGCTATGAATGTTGATCCAGATGATACTCATAGAGTAACTGTTGAAATGTTTGATTGGTCATCTGGTTCTCCTGTATTGTTACCATTAGTAGATCCTTCTACACGAACATTAGCACCTAATCAATATGTTACTTTTCGTTCGGCAGCTCTTCCTCCAGGACTTTTTGCTTACGAAGTAAGAATAATTCATCCAAATGATAGAGATGTTGTTACGAATGTTTTTGGTCTTAGTGCAATCGTATTTAATCCACAAGAAGGAAATAATGTTTTACAACATGATTTAGCAAAATTAGACCTTAAATAGATTTTATAAAAGTCTAAATATGGAAATGGTTAAGTAAAGGAAGTAGGATGTAAAGCTACTTCCTTTACTTAACATCAACTATATAAAAAAATTTAGTGTCATCATCGGTACATAGGACAGCACGATTTAGCAAATCAATATTAACGATAGTCATATAATTAAAGAGTAAATAACCGTCTCCATAATATATAATTAATATTTCTTCTTCGAATGATAAGGAGCATAACAATAGTATGTATTTCGTTTGCTTGTATAAAGCAAATTGTATAAAGCAAATTGTATAAAGCAAATTGTATAAAGAGAAGAAGGATCTCCTTAAAGGAGATCCTTTTTACGTTTTATCATTTTTAAAGAAATCTTTCATCATTTTAGAGTGTTTCATGTTTAATGTCACAGCTTCTACTTTACCTTTCTTCTCATCTTTAGCGATTGTAATTTGCTCCTTATTATCGATCCAGACAAGAAACTCTTCTTTTGCGTCATCTTTATATGTAACGGTTATAGTAGAATGTGCCGATTGTTTCTTTTTTTGATCTAATGTAATTGTTTTCGAGGTTCCATTTTGAACTGCCGAAACGATAGGTTTTATCATTTCTTCATTGTCTGTTTGAGATTTGGAAATAGTATTATTTGTTGTTTTCAGTATTTCAATGTCTGTAATATTAGCGGAATTTAATTGAAATGTATTTTGTGTATGTTCTTGCTTAACTTGTGAAGCTTTATCTGTAGCCGAGGAGCTTGTACAACCTATTAAAGTGAAAGATAGAGCGGTTAGAGCGCATATAGATATGATTTTTTTCATAGTATCCCTCCTTATGTTTAATTATAACAATTTTCTGTTAATTTAGGTAGTTATTGTAAGGAGAAGATGTTTTAAAGTGGTAAATGATGTTGTTCATTTTCTATTAAAATTAAAATTCACATAACTTTTTTCATATTTTATGTTTAACATTTCGAAAATAGGTGTACTACATATAATATAACAAATAATTCATTTTAAAGGAGGAAGTTAAAGATGGAAACGAAGTATAGTAAACCTTTTGTATATGAATTTATTACGGAGAAAGAGGTCATGAATGCGGCAAATGATCTAGTGAAGAAAGGAATAGAACAAAAAGATATTTACGTGTTAACACATGAGAAAGAGAGGACAGATAGAATCGCAGATAATGCAGACGTGAACACGATTGGAATAAAAGAGGAAGGACTTGGGACAAGCATTATTAATGTCTTTCAAAAAACGGGAGATCAGTTAAGAAATAAGATGCAAGAGTTAGGACTTAATGAGGAAGAAGCTAACTTTTATGAAGAAAAGCTGGATGAAGGGAAAATCTTGTTATTCGTTAAGGATTTAGAAAGAGTCGGTGAATGGCTACAAGAAAGAAGATGCACGTATTCTCTTTAAATTTGTATCCTTTACATCTATAAATCTATTATGAAAAGGAGATTGGAAATATGAGTGAGAGCGGTCTAAAAGAACAAATTACGGGTAAAGTTGAAAAGAAAAAAGGACAAGTAAAAGAAGGGATTGGTGAAGTTACAGAAGATAGAGAGTTGAAAAATGAAGGGAAGTGGGAGAAGACGAAGGGAACGATAAAAGAAAAAGTCGGAAAAGTTAAACAAAAGATAAGTGATGGATTGGATAATAAAGAATAATACATGTTTATCAAGCTTTGGTTACATACCAAAGCTTGATAAATCAAATATAAAAACAATATAGGAGGTTTAATTGTGGGACTTATTATTACGTGTATTGTAGGTGGACTTATTGGTGCGTTAGCTGGAATGATTACGGGGAAAGACTTTCCTTTAGGTATAGTTGGTAATGTAATTGCTGGTTTAATTGGATCTTGGGTAGGTAGTGCGTTATTTGGTCATTGGGGTCCTGAATGGGGAGGCATTTTTGTTCTTCCAGCGTTATTAGGTGCAATCGTCTTTATTTTAATCGTTACATTCTTCTCTAGAATGCTACGGAAAGCGTAAGTATGATAATGAATAGTAATCTTAAGTTTATTATATATAACTATAAAGTGAATGAACTGATAAATATACATAAAAAAGCATCCAATTAAACTAATTTGGATGCTTTTTTTATGTAATCTGCATAGGAATGAGCGGGGATGAAGGCCCCCGCTCATTGAAATTACACTTTTTATTATGTATTAAACCATCGTTACTTTTTCACAATTATTTATCCTTACGACCTGCCTTGGTTCTATATGAGATAAGTCCTCACTATTACCTATATCAACTACAATTGTATTCGTCAGTATGTTAATAATGGAACCAACTAATTTTGTAGCATGATCGTGTCGATAAGAAAATTGAACGAAATCTCCCTTTTTAAAGTTGTGCTCTTCCATAGATAGATCCCCCTAAAAATAATGTTTATACATTATACATACACAAATTTATAAGGTTTAAACATTTAGTAGTATTTTTTAAGTGTTAAGCCGAGAAAGGTGTAGAAAATTTATTTATAATGAAAATAAAAAAATATGTTTAAAATTAATTTTTATGGGTAATTAACATAGTAGTGGTTTGAGATAAGGGGGCGGAAATGATGAATTTGGCAATAAATATTTTGCAAAATGATGTAGGTTATACGGTACAACTTAATGGTGAGATTGATGCATATACGGCATCAGATTTAAAAAATAAGATGATGCCTATTGCAAGCGAAAAAGAAGTTCATATTGTAGTAGATTTTCATAACGTAGATTATATGGATAGTACCGGTTTAGGTGTTTTTATAGCTCTATTAAAAGCAGTTAAGAAAAATGATGGCAAACTAGAGTTTATTGGTGTATCTAAAAGACTAAAAAGATTATTTGATATTACAGGACTAACAGAAATATTAAATTTGAATTCCGATTTTGAAAAAGTAGAAAGAAGGTGACTAGGGATGATGGAGAAATTTGAAAAGATAGAAATGAAAATTCCTGCAAAGGCAGAATATGTGGCCATTATTCGTTTAACAATGGCTGGTGTTGCGAACCGAATGGGCTTTGCTTATGACGATATAGAAGATATGAAAATTGCTATTAGTGAAGCATGTACAAATATTGTACAACATGCATATAAAGAAGACGTTGGAGAAATTACAATTGTCTTCGGCCTATATGAAGATCGATTAGAAATTATGGTTGCGGATAATGGGGTTAGCTTTGATTTTAATAACTTAAAAAGGAAAGTTGGTCCGTATGATATTAGTAAACCAGTAGAACATTTGCCGGAAAATGGTTTAGGTTTATATTTAATTAATACGTTAATGGATGATATACAAATTATGCATGATGAGGGCATGACAGTTTTAATGACAAAATATATACAAAGAGAGCAGGTGGAGAATGATGGAAATCCAATCTCAACCTACAACTCTTACTAAAGAAGACGTTATTAAGCTAATTGCAGAATTCCAACAAAACCAATGTAATGAAGCACAGGAAAGGTTAGTTGATCATTATAAAAATCTCGTACATTCCATTGCATATCGCTATTCAAAAGGCGGGCCGATGCATGAGGATATTATACAAGTAGGGATGTTAGGGCTCTTAGGCGCAATAAGAAGGTATGATTATTCGATAGGGAATGCTTTTGAGCCGTTTGCAATACCTACAATAGTAGGCGAAATAAAGAAGTATTTACGTGATAAAACTTGGGGCATTCACGTTCCAAGGCGAATTAAAGATTTAGGCGGGAAAATTAAACTTGCGATAGAGGAGTTAACAGATCACCTGCAACGTTCACCGAAGATAATAGAGATTGCGGATCATTTAGGACTATCCGAAGAGGAAGTGCTAGAAATTATGGATGCGAAAAATAATTATCGAGTATCTTCCTTAGATGATGTAGTTGAAAATTCATCTGATGGAAGTTCGGTAGCGAGAATTGAATCTGTAGGTGAAGTAGAGCAAGGATATGAACAGACAGAAAGACGTCTCGTTTTAGAGGATATTTTTAACGTATTAAATGAGACAGAAAAGAGTGTTATTCATTATATATTTGGAGAAAATTTAAATCAAAAAGATACAGGGGAACGGTTAGGTATTTCGCAAATGCACGTTTCTCGTATTAAAAGACAAGCGATAAGTAAATTGAAGCAAGCTGCATTTTTAGATACATAAAAATTTTAAATAATTATGTTTAAAACATGAGGAAAGGGGTACTTATTAAGTATAGGAGGAGATATGAAAATGTCACACGATGTGAAAGAACTAATCAAAGGATTGAATGAAGATTTAGCAGGAGAATACTCAGCAATTATTATGTATAACCATAATGCTGCTACAGTTTCTGGTATATATAGACAAGTGTTAAAACCTTTCTTTGAATCTGAAATTAGTGATGAACAAGGACATGCCCTATATTTAGCGGAGAAAATTAAGACGCTAGGTGGTACACCTACTACGATCCCTTTACCAGTGAAACAAGTGGAAGATGTTCGAGAAATGTTAGAATACGCTAGACAATCAGAATATGAAACAATTAAGCGTTATGAAACGAGAAAAGAACAGGCAGCGAAATTAAATATGACAGAGTTAGTTGTAAAACTAGAAGATATGATTGCAGATGAAACAAATCATATGGAAGAATTAGATCGTCTTTTAAATGATAAAGCAATGGTGTTAAATTAAAAGTGGAAATTTACCCCACTTTAATGGGCAGTAAGACCCCCCACCTCAAAATGCAGCGAAAGCAAAGAATTTAGGTGGGGGGTTAACTGCCCATAAAAGTCCGATTGGTTCAACTAATAATCAGTGGGGGATGAAGAAAACCCCCACTGATTAAAGTTTCACTTTATAGAGTGAAAGAACAAATTCCTATTTCTAGGGGTTTGTTCTTTTGTTGTATAAATATGTTTGAGTACGAAATTTTCATTTTGTAACTGAGTATGTAATACTAGAAAAATAGAAAATTATAATAGATTTACATTTTAAATAAGAAAAGGGGAAATAACTTGTGTCCATTTTAATTGTTGATGATAATCCGGTTAACATATTTGTAATTGAGAAAATTTTAAAACAAGCCGGATATCATGATCTTGTATCGCTCAATTCTGCACAAGAGCTCTTCGAATACATACAGTTTGGAAAAGATTCTTCCAGGCATAATGAAATTGACTTAATACTATTAGATATTATGATGCCTGAAATTGATGGACTTGAAGTTTGTAGGCGATTACAAAAAGAGGAGAAGTTTAAAGATATCCCTATTATTTTTGTTACAGCTTTAGAGGATGCAAATAAATTAGCCGAAGCTCTTGATATGGGGGCAATGGATTATATTACGAAACCTATAAATAAAGTTGAACTATTAGCGCGTATGCGTGTAGCATTACGCTTGAAATCGGAATTAAATTGGCATAAAGAACAAGAAGAAAATCTTCGGAATGAACTAGATTTAGCTACACAAGTACAAAGAAACTTATTAAGTAGCCCATTAAGAGAAGATCATATAAAAATTGAAGCAAGTTACTTACCGTCATTCAAACTAGCTGGAGATATGTATTATTGGTACAAAATCGATGAAAATCGCTACGGTATTATATTATTAGATGTGATGGGACATGGTATATCTGCTTCATTAGTTTGTATGTTTATTTCTTCTGTATTACGCGAAACAATTAAATGTTTAATTGATCCAGAACTCGTCATTAAAGAATTAAATAAATATATGACCCTTTTACATAATGACAATGATAATATTCCATATTATTTTACGGCCATATACTTAGTTGTTAATACAGAAGATAGAACGATTGAATATGTGAATGCAGGACATCCTGCTGGATATGTTTTAGTTGATGAAACAAATGTAGTTGAACTGAATCGCGGGAGTTGTGCAGTAGGGTTTTTTGATGAAATAAAGGTAGAAAAGACAGTCATACCTTTTAATAAGAACGCTCAAATATTATTATTTACAGATGGTGTTCTTGAAGCAATTGCAAATGATGAATTTGAGTCTGAAGAGAAATTACGTGCTTTTACAGAAAGAAAATGGGGGGATTTAGAAGAAGAGATAGAAGGGTTTTATAAGGAAGAACAGAAGAAAACACAATCAGATGATATGTGTCTCATTATGATAAAAACGAATGCGAAATAAAAAGCGTATGAATATCCAAACAGATGCTTTTTATTGTATTTTTTGATAAATTTGTTCACTAGGATTAAATTGGGTATAATGCGGCATTATATTTGAAAAACGAAGAGTTTCTTTATTCCCCAAACATAGGAATCCATTGTGGCCTAAACTTTCATAAAATAGTTGCTGTACTTGATTTTGAAGTTTACTTGTAAAGTAAATTAAAACGTTACGACAAAGTATAATATGAAATTCGTTAAAAGATTGATCAGTTACTAAATTATGCTGTGCAAAAATAATGTTTTGTAAAAGTGATGGATTAAAATAAGCAAAACGATTATCTGTTGAATAATAGTTAGAAAATGCTTGTGTACCGCCAGCTTGTAAATAGTTTTTCGTATAAGTTTGCATTTTATTTAACGGGAGGATAGCTTGTTTTGCTTTTTCTAACACATTTGTATTCATATCTGTTGCGTAAATAACCGACTTTTCACTTAATCCTTCTTCGTGAAGTAAGATGGACATTGATAATACTTCTTCACCAGTTGCGCATCCAGCATGCCAAATTCTAATTTCAGGATTCTTTTTTAATTCAGGAATTACATGCTCTCTAAGCGCTTTAAAAAAGGCAGGGTTACGGAACATCTCAGTTACATTAATCGAGAAGTCATTTAATAACTGTTCTAAAACCCCTTCCTCGTGAATTACTTTTTCAATTAATTTTGAAATGGTTGGGATATTAGAGAGCTGCATTCGATTACAAATCCTTCTATAAATAGATGTGCGAGCATATTGGCGAAAATCAAATCCTGATAGTTTAAATACCGCTTCTAATAGTAATTCAATTTCTAAGTTCGTGCGCTCATCCGTATCTACTGATGGATCAAAATTATAATACTTATTTTCCACTCCAACTAAACCTCACTTATTTTATTAACCATACACTCATTACCGAATAGAGTTGATGTAGATTTAATGGTTTACTTATATAATCTGAAGCGCCAGCAGATAAACATTTTTCCTTATCATTTGGCATTGCTTTAGCAGTTAATGCGATAATAGGTATTTCATTTAACCCTAAATTCATTCGGATATTTTCCATCGTTTCATAACCGTCCATATTCGGCATCATAATGTCCATTAAAATAAGGTCAATATTTGTTTTGCTTTTTAGTATTTTTAAACACTCTATGCCGTTTTGGGCAGTAATAATGTTGGCATTTTGTTTTTTTAATGCATTTTGTAAAGCAAATATATTTCGATGATCATCATCGACAATTAAAATGGTTTTCTCTTGGAAGACGTTATTTGTTTCGGTAGTAACGATAGTTTCCTCAATAACTTCAGCAGGAATAACATCTTCTATCGTTGCTGCGACTTCTAAATTGGATACTTGGATTTCATTTAAGCCATTTGGAAGGTTAGGAATATATACCGTGAAAGTACTACCTTCTCCTACATTACTCTCTAATGTAATCCAACCACCTAACAATCTAGCAAACTCTTTACAAATAGATAACCCTAAGCCTGTACCACCATATTTCCTAATTGTTGCTCCATCTGCCTGTTGAAAGGCTTCGAAAATAAGTTGATGCTGTTCTTTAGCGATACCAATACCAGTATCTTTTACTGAAATTGTAATCCAATCTTTACTTATAGACTGCATATCATGACTTAAATTGCTTGTTTCTATCGAATCGAAATGTAAAGAGACAGATCCTTTTTCTGTGAATTTAAATGCATTGGATAATAAGTTTTTAATAATTTGTTCAATCCGTTTTGCATCTGTATAAAACAGGTCAGGAATGGTGTCACTGTCTTCAATAGTAAATTCGACATTTTTTTGTGCAGCGATATGTAAAAAGTTTTGATGCATATTGGCTGCCATGTCACTTATGTTCGTTGCTTCAAAAATGATGTCTAGTTTGCCTGCTTCTACTTTAGATAAATCTAGTATGTCATTAATTAAAGTAAGTAAGTCTTTCCCTGATGAATGAATGACAGTTGCTAGTTCAATTTCATCATCCGATAAATGATTATCATGATTTTCTCTTAACATTTCAGATAATAGTAAAATACTATTTAACGGTGTGCGTAATTCATGTGACATATTTGCTAGGAACTCAGATTTGTATTTTGAGCTGCGTAACAACTCGCTTGCTTTTTCTTCTAATTCTGATTTGGTAATTTGTAAGTCAGCTGTCTTTTGTTCAGCTTCTTCAGTTCTAGACTCTAATTGTTCATTCGTTGTTCGTAATTCTTCAGCTTGCATTTGTAGTTCTTCAGCTTGCGTTTGTAATTCTTCTGATTGAACTTGTAACTCTTCTGTCATTGCTTGTGATTCATGTAAAAGAGTTTGAATTCGCATACGTCCTATAATGCTATGGATTGTTAAACCTAGATTATCAATAGTTTGTTGAATTAAATCTTGATGTAAGTCTGAAATCTCAGTTACACTTACTAACTCCATTACTGCAATTACTTCATCCTCAAATAAGATAGGGATGACTAGTAGATTTTTAGGACGTATTTCTAATACTCCGCTAGTGACATAACGAAACTCTTCGGGTATGTCACTGAGAATAAAACTTTTCTTTTCTAAGGCAGACTGTCCAATGAAACCTTCACCCATTTTAATAGATTGTTTTCCAATATCAGCACCTTGATCGGCGAAAGAAGCTTTTTTCACATAGTAGACAGTTTCTTCATATTCTTCACGTACATAAAATGCACCGCAAGAAGTTTGCGTTTTTTGTATAATTCCACTAAGAATTTTTTTACCTAACATCTCAATAGAAGATACACCTTGATACATTAAAATTAATTCTGCAAGCTCAGTTTGTAACCACTCTCTTTTCGATATTTCATCTAGTAGGTGATTTGTTGTATGAGCAAGATCTTTTATTTCATCATGTGTATTTACATGAATTCTTTCCGTAATTTTTTCTTTAGAAGAAATGGATTTAATAGCTTGAATTACATTTTTAATCGTTTTTGTAATGGAATTCGAAATATAGAGTGAAACGATAATGGAAATACAAGAAAGTAAGAACAATAAACTGTATAACCAAATCTCTAATTTATTATTTTCAATATCTAATTGTGCAGCTCTTTTTTTCGTTAGTTGCTCCTCAGTGCTCCGGAAGTTAGTTAGCTGCGACTGTAATGACTGAATTTGAGTCGTGTCGATTGTTTGTACATTATTACTATTATTATTTGTAATGAGTGGGTGAATCTCTTTATTAATCCAACTAGTAATGTTTTCGTTAATCTGTTTTAATTTTTCTTGCTGAGAGGGGTTATCCTCTAATAGAGCAAAAAGATCTTGATAATGTTTTTCGTAATCTTTTTCCGCGGAGTTAAGGGATTGCACGTAATTTGGGTTATTAGAAATGATAAACCCTTTCGCTTTATTTTCAATTGTTAGCAATTCTTTCTCCACTTGATTCGTTAAATTAAGAACTTTAAAATCGTGATCAATAATAAAATTAAGAGATTTTTGTAAACTGGAAATCTCATTGTTTAGCATAATGAAAGAGATAAGTAAGAACAAAATGATAACTAAATAACCAGCCATAATTTTGTAGCGAATACTAAATTTTGCTTTCGAGTTCATTAAAAATTCCTACCTTCAAGAGTATTAAAAGTTTCCTATTGTAAAGAATGAAAAACGTAATATATATTATATCAGTTTTCATAAGGCCAAACTAGAAATCCTCCTATTGTATTAGGGGGTTCTTTTTTAATAGAGGAAATCATTTTGAAATAAAAATATATATGAAAGGTAGTAAACGAGGGAATAGAGGATAACAAACATTCTAAGAAGGAAAGAGTGTTCTTAAAGCTCTTTTTGCATCTATTCCTTCAAAAATAAATAATACAAGCTCTCTCTTTTTTACCGTAAGGAAAAAGGATACTAATGTGCTTAAGTTTTTAATAGAAGTAAGTGTTCCGTGTTTACTTATAAACAAGTTCGTTTGAAATGTTGTCATTAAAGCGTAAAAATGATGAATCTGAGTTATTGTAGGCGTTTCATTATAAGAAATAGTAGTAGAGTGAATGGCGTTCATTGCAATATTCCTTTCCATATAGTAAGCATAACAATATAAACATACCCGTTTTAAAAAATGTTAAACATATAAATAAGAAAAAATATAAGTATAGTTTTTTACGTTTAGAAAAGGTTAGGAAGGGTATACATATACTACAAAGAGATTGACTGAAGATGAATTGTAAGATGTCTATGTTTAGTAGATTAGTCTATCAAAATATACTTTTACTTTAAATAAAAAGGAGCCTGGTATACATGAATGAAATGATGATTGATATTACGTTTGATTTAATTTACTTGTTAAGTAGTTCGCTTGTAATACTGTTACTATTCGCTTTTTTCGTAAATGGTTATGTTAATAAGAAGATTAGTGTATACAGAAATGAAGAAGGATAAAGATGCATTATAAAAATAAAAGGGCGTATATGTATATAAAAATTTAGGAGGTTAATAGTTATGAATGTAGATAGAAAAATAGTAGGTGTTTTTAGAACAATTGATGATGCGGCACTCGTTATTAATGAATTAAATGATAAAGGATACTCAGCAGATAACATTTCAGCTATTGCGAAAGATCAAAAGGAAATTGAACATCTGGAAGAAAAGTCGGGTGAAAAAGTGAATAGCGAAACTGCACATAAAGCAGATATCTTTTCAGCGACAGGGCTTGTAGCTGGAGGGGTAGCAGGCGGGCTCGGTGGTTTATTAACAGGTCTTGGTGTACTTGCCGTTTCTGGAATGGGTCCAATTGTAGCAGCAGGACCGATCGCAGCAGCTATTGGAGGAGCCGGTATTGGCGGAGGAGCTGGAAGTTTAATAGGAGCATTTATAGGGTTAGGAATTCCAGAAGAACATGCTAAAAAGTATGAAGAATATATTTACGATGGAAATATATTAATTTTAGTAGATGCAAAGTTAGATGATAAGTTAGAAATCTATAAAATATTTGATAAGCATAATGCCTATAACTCTGATTTCTTTAAATAATATGTACTTCATATATCAATTATGAAAAATGTGGAAATAGTGAATATCGTTTTTGATCTTACAACTTTGGCGCGGCCGAGGAGTCGTATGACTATAAGAGAGGAAGGGCTTATAGTAAAAGATCAAGTTCTATCATGTTATTTAAAAGGGAAGAGGTGCCTTTTCGTGATTGTAAAAATATTAAAGGATAGCAGTAATAGTTTCCTTTGTACAGTTCAAAACAAAAATGGAGACCAGTATGTGAAAAAATGGTTTAGTAAACATGAAAATAACAAAGAATTAGGGCGACCAACTTTTAAAGAAGTAGAAAAGGATTGGAAAGAAAATAGAGAATCGTTTATGTATCCCAATATTAAAGCGCTTTATTAAAATTAAACATAATGCGCGCTTTATTATTACAAAACTGTCACATTCCTGTAAGGTAATTCAATAGATTAGTTGCTTGTTCCATGCCATAATAAAGACATAAGAAAGCTAATTAAAACTACAACTTATTAGGAGAGTGTCAGTCATGATTGTAACAACAACGTCTGGAATTCAAGGTAAAGAAATTATTGAGTATATCGATATTGTAAATGGTGAAGCTATTATGGGTGCAAATATTGTCCGCGATTTATTCGCTTCTGTTCGTGATGTTGTCGGCGGTCGTGCTGGTTCTTATGAAAGCAAGCTAAAAGAAGCTCGTGATATCGCAATGGATGAAATGAAAGAACTTGCAAAACAAAAAGGTGCGAACGCTATTGTTGGTATTGACGTAGATTATGAAGTAGTTCGTGATGGAATGTTAATGGTTGCTGTAAGTGGTACAGCTGTACGTATATAAGTAAATAAAAAAACAGGCTCCCCCTCGAAGCTTATGCTTTGAGGGGATTTTTTTGTTTTCAATTTGTAGAAGTAAAGGAATGAGCTGGATCCTTTAGGAAAAAGCCCATTCTTTTCATTTAAGCTATTTTCGCTTCTATCTTAGTTTTGTTCATGACTAAAGTTAAAATGAACAAAACTAAGCTTAGAAGTGCCATTATAATAAAAATTTGCGTATAACTATTAAAATAGTCACGAGCGATTCCTGCTAAGACAGGAATGAATCCGCCCATAATGTATCCTCCTGACTGCATCATAGCAGTCCATGCACTCGCATCTTCGGAAGTTTTTGTTTCGTATAGCGGTAGCATGAGAGCGAGTGGAAATACGCCGCCGAGCCCGATACCTAATAAAATAGAAGGGATCCATGGTGTAGTTAGTGGGTAAATCATAAGCGATAAACCTGCGAGTACAAAGCATATACTCCCTAATAACCAAAGTGGTCTGTTTTTATAAATATCGGCTAATGTTGGAATTAAAAAGCTGCATATCATTTGAATAACTGTAAATACAGTTATTAGAGTACCAGCCTGTCCGCTACTGACACCCATACTTTGATTTGCTGGTGCTAGCCAAGTCGTAATGGAATAAAAGATTCCTGATTGTAGGCCGAAAAAGATTGTGAACAACCATGCTTTTTTATTTCTTAAAGGTAAATTATTATTCTTTTTATTTTGTATGCTCGTATTCTTTTTTCGTTTCATAACCGGATACCAAAATATAATAGCGATAATAGTAAGTACACCCCAAAAAGCGAGTGCCATATTCCAAGATCCTTTTAATACATGTTGTAAAGGAAGCGTTAATCCTGCGCTTAAAGAAGCGCCAGTTCCCATACCTACTGAATATATTCCAATCATTAAGCCGATTTTCGTAGGGAATTTTTCCTTAATAAAACCTGATAGTAACGGCCCTGCAAGTGCAATTCCAATGCCGATAAATAAAGCGCTTGTGAATAAGGTGAGAATGGAAGAAGTAAAAGCTCTCATACATGTTGCAAAGCCAATTAAAATAAGACAAGCCATAATTGCTTTTTCTGCCCCATATTTTTTAATTACCTTCCCGGTTAGTAAGGCGAATGTCCCCATACAAAAAACAGGAATGGCTGTTAAAAAACTAACGGAAAAATTGCTTATATTTAAGTCTTGTCGGATTGTTTCTAATAAAGGTGAAATAGATGTAATTCCGATACGTAAATTAATAGAAGTAAAAAATAGTGCTAGTATATACAAATAAGTTCGTTCTTGATGTTTCAATTTCATTTTCTCCTCTCTTAAACATCAGATGTTATTGAGTATATCATCTGATGTTTAAGTGTAATATATAAGGAGCTTATTTCAGCTCCAAATTTTGAACAACGTATGTTCGAGCCTCTTCGGCATTTTGTTTTAATATAGCTTGGAATAATTTTTCATGAATTTCAGAGTTATCTTCATAGTCAGCTGTATTTAATATTAATTGGCTTAAAATATGACGAAGGGCAGGCACGAAAGATTGATATAAATCAAGTAGAACTTCGTTTTTGCTCGCCGTTGCAATTGCTAAATGAAACTGAATGTCTGCATCTATGTAAGCTACATAATTTCCTTCTCGAAGGGCATTTCTTCTTTTATCCAAATGTCCTTTTAAGTATAAAAGATCCTCTTCGCTTCGGCGCTGTGCCGCTAACATAGCTACTTCTTTATCTAACATATTTCGTGCTTCATACACATGATTAATATTTGCTGCCTGCAATCGTTTTTCAAATGAATCTTGCGTAGTATTTAGTGAGACAATACGAGTACCTTGTCCTTGTCGAACTTCTAAGATACCAGCATGTACTAATATCTTTATGCTTTCTCGCAGCGTCGAACGCCCTACACCTAACTCTTCCATTAATTGGGGCTCTGTAGGGAGGCGATCACCAACTTCGTACTCGCCAGAAAAGATTTTTTCTTGTAGACGTTCCAACACTTCATCGACTAATTTTCGTCGAGAAACTTTTGAAAAAGATTTCTTTTCATTTATATTCATCTGCTCATCTCCTGTTATATTCGCTTTTATAATAACCAATTTAAGTTCTGTTGACAATGTTATTTTTTAGGTGTTTGAAGCGGAATACTAAAATCAGATTTATAAGGCATAAAAAAATCCATTTTGAAAAAAATCAATCAAAATGAATTCTTCAACCGCATTTAATAACTCGTCAAAAATACTTTTCCTTTTGCTTTCTCAGCAGAATGCACAACAGCAACCGCAGTTTTCACATCCGCTAAGTCATACGTAGAATGTACTGTCATAAAACGTAATTTTTTATCCTCAACTAAACGAATTAAGTGACGAAACGTTTCTTGCCATTTATACGGTGACACGTCTGTATTCCAATGTCGTAAATGAAATATGTTAGCATGCACCTTTGCTTTCGTAACAATTTCGGCCCAGTTTACTTGTACGCCTGATAGAAGACCGATAGTTAAAAAGTGTCCATTTGGACGTACACAAAATGCTAATTCATTTCCATCGGATCCTCCAATAGAATCAATCGCAGCATCTGCGCCTATCCCGTTCGTTAACTCCATAACGGTTTCATAAAGCGGAACAGTGGAAGTATCTATTACATATTCAGCACCGAGCTGAAGTAATTTCTCTGTATGTTTACTATTTCTAGTCACTGCAATGAGTCGAAAGTTTAAAATTTGTGATAACTGTGCAAAAAGATGACCTATAGCGGATCCACAAGCGTTTACTAATAAAACGTTATCTCGTTTTAAGTTTAGCGTTTCTGTACACGTAACCCAAGCTGTTAATGGGTTGATGTACATTTGTGCAGCTGTAAAATCATCAATTGAATCGGGAATAAGGATTACAAAATCAGCTGATGTCTTCACATATTCTTGCCAAGTACCTTCCCCGCGTAAAGGTAGCGCGCGTTTACCGATAAGGTCTCTAGAAACACTCGCACCAACATCTTCAACAATACCAACACCTTCATAACCAGGTATGTTAGGTAAAGGGATTCTATGTGCATACGCTCCAGTTACAGGAATTAAGTCAGATGGATTAATCGGTCTAACTAACATACGAACTAGCACTTCATTATCTTTTAATGGTTCTATATTTTTATATTCAACTTGTAATACATCTTTTGGGTTACCAAACTTATGAAATTGAATGCATGTTCCGCGCAAAATAATGGTTCCTCCTTAATGTAGTCAAATGTATTATAGCATTTTTAGCTTGGCTACTTATTTCGTTACATATATAAAAGGGAATAGAAATTTTAAAGAGGGAGTAAACATGAAAAATTAGCCCAATAAAAACTAAAGTTAAAGGCACCCGAACGAGTGCTTTTATTTTGTTTTTACCAATATAATTTAAAGATTATACATAAATGGGGGAGTCAGCATGAATAAAAAGATAATCTGGGGAATTTTAGGGATTGTTGTGATCATGATAGCCCTTGTGAGTATGAATGTATTACAAAAAAATGCCAAAGAAGCAGAGGAAAAGAAGAAACGTGAAGCTAGCTATGTTCAAGCCGCAGCGGAATTTTATAATAATATTGAATTAATGGGATTTGTTGCTGATTTTGTTTTACCGCAATATTCAGAGTCCTGGTCTAAAGCTATTGATGAACGCCGAAATTTTAACATAGCTTTAAATGCTAAGAAAAAATCTCTAAATTCAATGGTGGCTCAATCTTCTGTAATATATAGTGATATGGAAGGGCAATTAAAAACGGTATCTGAAGCTGCGAAAGAAAATCCAAATAAGTACAAAGAACTTTATGATGAATACAAGAAGATGTATGGAATTATTACATCTTTAAAGGAACAAACAGAATCTCCTAGTGGAACTCTGATAACGTTTAATCAAAATGCAAACATGTTATTCCAAGAATACAAGAAATATAAAGGGAATATTGATGTGGCTATATCAGAGGATATAAAAAATGAAGTAGAGAAGATTCAAGAAAAAAACAAAAAATAATCGCAAAATAAAATATATGGCCTAAAAAGAACAATTTTAAATTCTATTATATAATGAGGGCTTTAAAAGTTTGTAATGGGGGAATTATAGATGGAGCTATTTAAAGGTAAAGTTGTTTGTCCAAGATGTGATGGGAATGGTCTCGTTTGTAGAGTTGAAATAAAAGACATTGATAAAGTTGTATATGTTTGTGATGAATGTGACGCAACGTGGTTACATAAGGATAGGTTTGGGATGAATAATTTTGTGAACTACGAGACGTTTCTTAGAGAAAATTCATTGTCTTATATGGAGGCTAATGTTGTTCGTTTAGGCTATGATTGGTACAAAGGATAAGCGATTTTTCAAATAGAAGAAGCTACTTTTAAAGTAGCTTCTTCTATTTGTCTATTAAGCCGAAGCCTTCTTCATTCTCTCAAGTAAACTAGATAAAATATGCGTACGATAAGATTCTAGTTTTTTACCTTCATAAGTACGGATACCTAATTTTTTAAGTTCTTTTACATACCAACCTTTGCTTCCGAAATACATGTGATCGCTCCCCTTCAACTTTGTTTTATTTGTTCTGATTGTACTTGGAGGTACAGGTAATATAATGAAGGAAATGAATTTCGTGCGAAAATGGTTAACTTTGTTGCAAAAGACATATATACTAAAGGTAGTATATAACGAGGTGGGCAAGACGTGATTATAGAGAAGCACGAAATTCAAATTGACCAAATTACGAGCGGTAAAGTGAATATCTTTACTTTCTATAGAAATAGAAAGCAAATTGATGATCATTTTTTACGTTTACAAGAACCATCGCTTACAGCAAACTACTTCTTCCATTTTCATTTTGATGCAGAGAGCTTACACCTTCTGCAGGAAGAGTTTCCGGGCATATATCCGTACGACGGTAGTGAAACGATTCATAACTGGACGGAAAAGATGAAGGCAGAATTGCAACATCAGATCCAAACAGGTAAATGGAATAAACGCGTACGTATCGGTAATCGCATTCTAGATGTGGAGTTTACGTGGTGCGACGAAGATATAGTAGAGTGAAAAAGAAGCGGATGACGCTTCTTTTTTTAGCGCTGGAATAAAACGAGCTTACCTGCAGAAGATGTGCAGCGATGTGTTTTTTCGTGCAATCCTTTTTCTTGTAAAATAGATTCACCTTTTGCTTTCGCTTCTTTTTCAGTTGCCGCCTCAAATGATTCGTCCAATGCTTTTGAACCATCTTTTTCAAAGACTGTTAGAACGTATACTCCCATGAAAATTCCCTCCAAAAATTAAAATCAGAATCTTATAACTATTTTGGCATAAATCACTAGAATATGCAAAGAAATATATGACATTGCATGTTACAATAAAGTGACACTTTAATAAGCAGGGGAGTTTTTCATCCCCTGCTTATTATTAGTGGAACCAATCGGGTATTTAAGGGCAGTTAACTTTCAGATTGCCTTCTTTGCCTATTGCCCGTTAGTACGGGATAAAATGAAACTTTTGAAATATAGAAAGGATCGTTATTTGTGAAACAAGTGAAGTTTATACATGCGGCTGATTTGCATTTGGATAGTCCGTTTAAAGGGATGGAAATGAATGTACCGCAGTCTATTTGGGAGAGAATGAAGCAAAGTACGTTTGAATCGTTCGAACGTATTATTGATAAAGCGATTCAAGAGCGCGTTGATTTCGTATTACTAGCCGGGGATTTGTATGATGCGGAGACGCGAAGTTTGCGGGCGCAAGTGTTTGTGCGTGAGCAAATGAAGAGACTTTCGCAGTACGATATCCCTGTTTTTATTATTCACGGTAACCATGATCATTTAGGAGGAAGCTGGGCAGCGATTGAGTTTCCGGAAAATGTTCATGTGTTTACGGAGCCTTATGTAGAAGAGAAATCATTTTATAACAATGGTGAACTGTTAGCTTCTATTTACGGATTTAGTTATTTGCAGCAAGCAGTAACGGATAATATGACAGCGCAGTTTACGAAAATGAGTGATGCGCCTTTTCATATTGGCATGCTTCACGGAAGTGTGGAAGGAGATGCAGAGCATAATCGCTACGCACCGTTTCAAATTCGTGAGCTGAAAGAAAAGCAGTTTGACTATTGGGCTCTTGGCCATATACATAAACGTGAAATTTTATCAGAAGAGCCGTACATTATTTATTCAGGTAACATACAAGGGCGTCATCGTAAAGAGACAGGGGAAAAGGGTGCGTACCTTATTGAACTTACGAAACAAGGAACGCATTGCTCATTTTTCCATACGGCAGATGTTGTATGGGATGAAATAGAAGTGAATATTGATGGACTTGAAACTGTTGATGAAATTATGACGAGCATATCTACTGCGATGAATGAGTGCCGAAGAGAAGAGGGAGGGACGCTACTAACTGTCGTATTTACAGGACAAGGGCCGCTTTCTCCTTATTTGCGTGACGAAAAGCGCGTGGAAGAGATTTTTCATATTTTAGCATCTGGAGAAGAGCGAAAAGATTTCGTATATGCGATGAAGTGGAAAAATGAGACGGTTTCTTTTGCAGAAATAGAGCGTTTGAAAGAAGAAAATCATTTTGTCGGTAGTGTACTGAAAGAGTTAGAAGCTTTCACAAATATGGACGGCGTGTTGCGCACCATTTGGACATCTCCTGTAGCGCGTAATAGTATTGAATCTTTTACAGAAGAAGAGAAGAAAGAGATTCAAAAGGAAGCGGAAAATATTATTTTAGAACAATTATTCCAGCAAGAGAGGGATAAGAAATGAGAATGGAAAAACTCCATATTTATGGATACGGAAAATTAGAAAATGTGGAAATGGATCTGTCGATGCTGACGGTGTTGTACGGTGAAAATGAAGCGGGGAAATCGACAATTCGCTCATTTATGAAAAGTATTCTGTTCGGTTTTCCGACGAGAGGACAGCGCCGTTATGAGCCGAAAGAAGGCGGGAAGTATGGTGGTGCAGTTACTGTACAAACAGAGAAGTACGGCCGTTTGAAAATTGAACGATTACCAAAGACGGCAGCTGGAGAGGTGACCATTTATTTTGAAGATGGAAAAACGGGCGGCGAGGAAATTTTACACGATATATTAAGCGGGATGAATGAAAGTTTATTTGAATCTGTTTTTTCTTTTGATATGCATGGGTTGCAAAATATTCATCAGCTTGGTGAAGCGGATATCGGAAATTATTTATTTTCGGCAAGCGCAGTTGGAAGCGATGCGTTATTACAGCTCGATAAAAAGCTAGAGAAAGAAATGGATCAGCGCTTTAAGCCGAGTGGTCGTAAGCCAGAGATTAATATGTCACTGCAAGAGATGAAGAAGCTTGAAGAGAAGATGAAAGAGTGGCAAGGGAAAATTGGCACGTATGAAAAACAGGTCGAGCAGTTAAAAGAGGATGAAGAGAAGCTTGCCTCTGTTCGTGCGGAGAAGGAGAACGCGGAAAAGCGAAAGCAAGATTATGAAATATTAGCAGCGCTTGAGCCTCTCGTTATTGAAAAGCATGCGCATGAGAAAGTGTTAGAATATGAAAAAAGGCAATTTCCTGTAAACGGAACGGCGCGCTATGAAGCGATAAAGGCGAAGATGGAGCCGCTTCAATTACAAGTTGATTCGCTCCATAAAAAAATAGAGACGGTGCAATCGGAAATTGATTCGATTCAAATAGATGAAGAATTTTTACAAAAAGAAAGTTACGTAGAAGAACTTCGCATGCAGCATATGTCGTATGAAAATGCACGCCAAGAAATGCGAGATATGACGGGGAATATTGCGAATATAAAAGAAGAAATGGCAGAATTAGAGCAACAAATTGGTGCTACTTTTGAAAAAGAAACAGTTCTTTCGTTTGATATGAGTTTGGCAACGAAAGAGCTAATTACACAAACAGTGCAAAAAGCGCGCGAATTAGAAACGCAAAAAGCACAGCTCGATGATCGCTTCAAAGTAGCGCAAGAGCAGTTAGAAGAACAAGAAGAAAATATAAGGCAGATCAAGAAACAAATGTTAGCTGATGAAGAGCGTGCTACATTAGCTGAGAAAGAAAAATCGTTCCAAGACGCGGCGTTTATCGGTATGGGTGCGGAGAGAATGAAGCGTAAGTATGAGGAAAAAGTAGGAGTGGCTACGCAAAAGAAAAAGCAGTGGCAAAGAGTTTGTCTTCTGTTACTTCTTATTAACACAGGTGTTTTATTCACGAGCTTATTTATAGATAACCGCCAGCTTTTATTTATTAGTGTCATTGTTTTTGTAGGGATTGTTCTCGCCCTTGTTTTATATAAAGATCCATCAAGCGGATTACAAGAAGAGCTTCTTACTCTTCAGCAAAGTGCTGGCGGAAGACAAAGTGAAGAAGCGATGTCCGTTCGCTATCAATTAGAAAAAGATGAAGAGATCCGTAAGCTATTTGAGCGCGAGTCATATAAGTTACAGCAAATGGAACGAGCTTATGATAAAGTCGTTTCATCGTATGAGGAATGGGAGAGAGAAACGTTCCGCGCAGGAGAACAAGTCGATGCGTATAAATCGCGCTATATGTTCCCTGAATTTTATACGTATGCACACATATTGCCGGCATTTGAGCGGATTGAAAAAATGCAGCAACTGTATCGTGAAGTAGAGAAACAAAGCACGCGGAAATCTTCATTATATGAAATGATTTCGCACTTTGAACATAAACTAGAAACTGTTATCGGTAGCGCGGAGTATAATAAGCTGCACGAGGCACAAAGTCGTATGCAAAATGAGAAAGAAAAGCGCCAGACTTGTAAGCAACTAAAAGAGAAGTTGACGGAATGGCAAGAAGAATATGAGTTCATGCAAGGGCAATTGAAACAGCTACTAGTAGAACGAGATAGTTTGTGGCATATTGCAGAGGCTACAGATGAAGAGATGTTTTTAGAAGCAGGTAAACTGGCAGAGAAATGTGAAGATGCAGAGAAACAAGTGGGGCGTTTATTACCGCAAATTGAGCTTTTAGAGCAGCGTTTAACGAGTTTGTCATTAGCTGAACATTATGAAGCTGAAGGTTATGAGGAAAAATTAAAGCGAGAAATGACAGTCGTGCGAAACTGTCTTGCAAAAGAGAAAGAACTGACAGAGCGCATTGCGAAACATCGTATGGAAATTGAGAATTTAGAAGAAGGCAGTACGTACGGTGATTTAATGCATGAATGGGAAATGAAAAAAGCGCAAGTGCGCGAACAAGTGAAAAGGTGGGCTGCTTATGCGGCAGCAAAGACGGTGTTAACGAAAACGAAGCAATACTATCATGAGGTACATTTGCCTCGTATTTTACAAAAATCAGAAGAGTATTTCGTCTATTTAACGGGCGGGCGCTATAGTAAAATCTTTTCACCGTCAGAGGCGGAGCCGTTCATTGTTGAACGTAACGACGGTATACGTTTTTACAGTCATGAACTAAGCCAAGCGACAGCGGAGCAATTGTATTTATCGTTACGATTTGCATTAGCGAAAACATTTGAGCATGATTATCCATTTATTATTGACGATAGTTTCGTGCATTTTGATGTGGTAAGGACGAATCGAACGATTGAACTAATAAAGGAAATTGCGAAAGATAGACAAGTCATCTTCTTTACATGTCATGCGCATTTGTTAACGTATTTCACAGAAGAACGGATTATAAAATTAACGCATAAGCGTAAAGAAAATGAGTTGTAGTGTGCTATACTAAAAGTAACTGATTTGGTGGAGGAATTCGAATGAAAAAGAAAATTGCAGAATATGAAGTTGGTGAACAAGTCGATGTTTTCTTGTTAATTAAAACAGCGACAAAAGGTCTCGCAAGTAATGGAAAGCCGTTTTTAACAGTAATTTTACAAGATCCAAGTGGAGATATTGAAGCGAAGCTATGGGATGTATCACCGGAAGTTGAGAAACAATATGTAGCAGAAACAATCGTTAAAGTAGCTGGAGATATTTTAAACTATAAAGGACGTATTCAATTACGTGTGAAACAAATTCGAGTTGCGAATGAAAATGAAGTAACAGATATTTCGGACTTCGTAGAAAAAGCACCAGTGAAAAAAGAAGATATGGTTGAGAAAATTACGCAATACATATTTGAAATGAGAAACCCGAACATTCAGCGTCTAACAAGACATTTATTAAATAAGCATCAAAATGAGTTTTTAGAATATCCAGCAGCGACGAAAAATCATCACGAGTTCGTATCTGGACTAGCTTATCACGTTGTATCGATGCTAGATTTAGCAAAAGCTATCTCGGCTCTATACCCATCGTTAGATAAAGACTTACTATATGCAGGCGTTATTTTACATGATCTTGGTAAAGTAATTGAGCTATCTGGTCCAATTTCTACAACGTATACGTTAGAAGGAAATTTACTAGGCCACATTTCTATCATGGTGAACGAAATTGGGAAAGCAGCAGACGAATTGCAAATTGATGCAGAAGAAGTATTAATCTTGCAGCACATCGTCCTTTCTCACCACGGAAAAGCAGAATGGGGTAGCCCAAAACCACCATTAGTAAAAGAAGCAGAAATTCTGCACTACATCGACAACTTAGATGCAAAAATGAACATGATGGACCGCGCATTAGGACGTACAAAACCAGGCGAATACACAGAGCGTGTCTTCGCACTTGATAATCGTTCATTCTATAAACCGACGTTCCATAATTAAGATTGTAAATAGAATGGCCTCATTAAGCGTTAAAAGCTTAGTGAGGCTGTTTTTGTATTAAAAATTAAATGAAATAGTTAAGAAGTACGCATGGGGTTAACGAAGAACGATTAAAACATATCTCACCACTAGAATGGGAGCATATCAACTTTAATATGGCAGATACTTAGAATCGCTTCAGCCTGTACAATAGGCCTAAAAATAAGAGTTGAAATTTGTTTAGCATATATTTTGGTTAAAAGGTGGGAGGGATCCCTATATAAAAAAGACACCCTAAGGTGCCTTTCCTCGACTAGATCGGAGTACCGCCAGCATTTCAGAAAAAATACAATAAGCTGTCCATATGGGCAGCTTATTTACATAATTCTCGTTCTCGGAAGTTGATCTTGTAGCGTTCTTTCTCGTAATTCACTATGTTTTCCAAAGAAAATAGTGAAAGGCAAGGCGCTGAATACATTTACAAAATGACAAAACTGTAAGAATACACGAATGTTTGTAAGAAAGTTCGATGTTTTCCTTTTTCTTTTTTTATTATAGTGAAAAAGAAGAACGAAATATTCTCTTATGTAGGAAAGGAAGATAATAATGATTGATCTATTAAATAAATGGATGTTAGAAAGTACAGGCAATTTCAATATCGTTGTAGGACTTACAGCACTTCTATTTTTGGGTTCAGTAATTGCACTTATTATTATTTACAAAAAAATTGGTAAACCATATGAAAGAACAAATGCTATTTATTTAAAAATTACTTCTCGTATGTTTACTATTCAGATTCTAATGAATGCTATATTTATTTCTTTAGTTGGTAAAGATATTGAGAATTTCCGTCAAATCTTTATATTATTTGAAGCTTTTGTATTCTTTATTGGAGCTATTTATTCGTTTAAATTATATAAACAGGAATACAAATAATCCACTTATAAGAAACAATAAAAAATGTAAACTTTTCATTTTTAGTTAACCGTATATTCTATACATATGGGGTTAACATAACGTCTCATTATGAGGAGTCAATCTATCTAGAAACCTAGAAAAGCCCCTTCAGATTTTCTCAAGGGGCTTTTCGTTCATATAATCAGTGTTATCGGTAGTTAGGTCTCTTTAGTTGAATGGGAATATTTTGATCCAGTAGAAGAACGCAAAACCTCCAGCTACAAATAAAGCAGCTAAAATGAATGTTATTAGAGGTATTTTATTTTTCATACTTCCCTCCCCTTTTTCCTAATTGTACCATTTAGAGGAAGTGATATGTTGTATAATTTTGGTTGTATATGATATTCATGTAAGGTTAACATAACGTCTTATTATCGGTAGCAAGGACAAGGAGGAACCCCTATTCTCACAAGGGAACTTCCTTTTTTTGTTTTATGGATCTATGCATTTTTTAATACATTACTATCCTGGAGCGGCTTTAGAGTCCTCGTTTGTTGCTGAATTAGCTGAAAAACAGTATAAGATCTTGCATACTCTTAGCGTGTTTTTTCAAAAATGCTGGCGATATCCTACATCCATCAACTTATGAATTTTATAATGTCCTCAAACCAAGAACCTCGCGTGTTTTTAGTCCAAGAACGTTAGGTTATTAGATCTTAAAAGAACAGCCCTTCAAAATAAGGGATAGCACTAACAAAATCTATATTTTCTAGTTTATGGGGAATGTTTATTGTGATAAAATATCAGAAAAATCAAATAACATAAAGGAGATTAGGAATATGAACATATTAGAAAAAATTAAAGAAAACGTTTCAAAGGTTATTGTAGGAAAGGAAGGAGTAATTGATTTAGCGATGATTGCATTAGTTGCAAATGGACATGTTTTATTAGAAGACGTACCAGGAACAGGGAAAACAACATTAGCCAAAACTCTTGCGAAAAGTATTGATGGGGCTTTTTAGCGTGTTCAATTTACATCGGATACGTTGCCGGGTGATGTAGTAGGATTAGAATACTTTGATATGAAAGAAAGTGATTTTAAAACGAGTAGGCTATGCACCAGAAGATCTTCTCTGAGTTAGTATCTCTCATTTGTGGTAGGAAGAAAAATAATATAACTCCTCATCGCCATCAGATTAAGAATTTCATTATTCTCCAAAACGACAAAAGTACACTGAATTCTCATAAACAACCAACTGTGGTGAGATAAAATTTTTGTTTTGGGGCATGGGGAGCCTGGAGTCTTTAGCTTGATAGTGATGTGACGCTATCCCACATAGAGATTAATGATTTTACACCCTAAATGTTATTTAACTAAAAAAATATCTCAAATTCAAGATTTTTTACTTGCTTTTTAATCACTTGAGTTGTAAAGTGATAGTAACGAAAGCAAATGAGTCACCTGAAAAACATATACTCAGTTACTTTCGGTTTACAAGACAAAGTAATTTATGAATGAATTCAATGCAGCTTATTTAGTAAACACTACGACTAAGTTATAAAAACATAATGAGAATAAATTGAAAAGCTAAGAAGCATATTATTTTTTTGTTGTCACTTGACTAGTAAAATGAAACGGAGGAATGACCGATGTATGAAATTAAAGGGCATCATCACATTTCAATGGTTACGAAAAACGCAAATGAAAATAATCACTTTTATAAAAACATGCTTGGTTTACGTCGTGTGAAAATGACGGTAAATCAAGACGATCCGTCAATGTATCACTTATTTTATGGAGATAAAACAGGAAGCCCAGGTACGGAGCTATCATTTTTTGAAATTCCTTTAGTAGGAAAAACATATCGTGGTACGAATGCGATTACTCGAATTGGATTACTCGTTCCGTCAGAGGACAGTTTGCAATACTGGAAAGAACGATTTGAGGAATTTGGTGTGGAACATAGTGAAATGACAACATATGCAAATCGTCCTGCTTTGAAATTTGAGGATTTTGAAGGACTTCGTTTCGTACTACTCGTTTCAAACGGCGAAAAAGTGGAGCATTGGGAGACGTGGGAGAAATCAGAAGTTCCTGCAAAGTATCAAATTCAAGGAATGGGTGCTGTGGAAATGACAGTGCGTAGACTTGATAAAATGGCGAGTACACTTACAGAGATGTTTGGTTATACAGAGGTTAGCCGAAATGACGAAGAAGCAATTTTTCAGTCTATTAAAGGAGAGGCCTTTGGGGAAATCGTTGTGAAATATTTGGACGGTCCTTCTGAAAAGCCGGGCCGCGGTAGCATTCACCATTTAGCGATTCGTGTGAAAAACGATGCAGAGCTTGCTTATTGGGAAGAACAGGTGAAACAAAGAGGTTTCCATTCTTCAGGAATCATTGACCGCTTCTATTTTAAAAGCTTATATTTCCGTGAATCAAACGGAATTCTATTTGAAATTGCGACAGATGGACCAGGATTTACAGTTGATGGAGATGTGGAGCATTTAGGAGAAAAACTTGATTTACCACCGTTCTTAGAAGATCAGCGAGCAGAAATTGAAGCAAATTTAGCTCCGATTGAAGAGAAGTAATAGAAGAAAAAATACAAATTTAATATATAAATGAAAACCATTGGAGGAATATAAAATGAACCAATTAAAAGGAATTCATCACGTTACAGCGATTACAAGTAGTGCAGAAAAGAACTATGAATTTTTCACTCATGTTTTAGGAATGCGTTTAGTTAAAAAAACGGTAAACCAAGATGATATTCAAACGTACCATTTATTCTTTGCAGATGATAAAGGTAGTGCCGGAACAGATATGACATTCTTTGACTTCCCAGGTGTTCCAAAAGGAGTACACGGTACAAATGAAATTTCAAAAACTTCATTCCGTGTTCCAACGGATGCAGCATTATCATATTGGGTGAAACGCTTTGATCGTCTTGAAGTGGAACATACAGGAATTAAAGAGCAATTTGGTAAGAAAACTCTTTCTTTCGTTGATTTTGATGATCAACACTATCAATTAATCTCGGATGAAGTTGATAAAGGGGTAGAATCAGGTACACCGTGGCAAAACGGGCCAGTGCCATTAGAATATGCAATTACTGGTTTAGGACCTGTATTTATTCGTATCGCAAACTTTAGTTTCTTTAAAGAAGTGTTAGAAAAAGTTCTATTATTTAAAGAGATTGCTCAAGAAGGAGAATTCTATTTATTTGAAGTGAATGAAGGTGGAAACGGTGCATCTGTCATTGTAGAACATAATACAGTTCTTCCTGAAGCACAACAAGGTTTTGGTACAGTTCACCATGCTGCATTCCGTGTAGAAGATCGCGCTGTATTAGAAGAATGGATTGAAAGAATAGGTAGCGTTGGTCTCCCTTCATCTGGTTATGTAAATCGTCACTTCTTCGAGTCATTATACGCAAGAGTTGCACCGCAAATTTTATTTGAATTCGCAACAGACGGTCCTGGTTTTATGGGAGATGAGCCATACGAAACACTTGGAGAAAAATTATCTTTACCTCCATTCCTAGAGCCAAAACGTGAAGAAATTGAAAAATTAGTTCGTCCAATTGATACAGTGAGAAGTACAAAGGAATTTATTAAAGAGTAAAAATAGAGATAATAAGTAGGAGAGCAAGTAGTTTTAGCGAATAGCTGAAATTGCTTGCTTTTTTATTGGTCGATAAAAATTCTGATAATTATTTCTCAAGTTTTGTAATAGGAAATGTTTAGTATAATAACAATAAAATATTAAAAATTCTGATAATAATTTTTCAATACATGCTAATGGGCGATGATATACAATTTGAATAATTGTATAAATATCCCAAATTTATAAATTGGGGCAAGGGGGACGCGAGGTATGGGAGCAGATGTAGTAACGAAGGAGCAAATGAAACATTTTTTAGATGATTGGTATCGTGTAATGTTGCAGCAACATATAGAGAAAGCTACAGAAATGAAAGAGGAGATTGATAGTAAGATTAGTGGTTTGGAAGTTGATCAAGATGTATCGCTTTATCATGCGTTATTGAAATTTAGATATGATGCATTAGTTGATTGGATTGCAGTTAGAGAAGATAGTTTTGATAAAGTAGAATCTTTCGAAATTCCGACAGAAGGCTTTCTAGCGTATTACTATCACTTCTTTAAAGGATTTCATTGTACATTAATTTCAAATTATAACGAAGCGAAAGAACAGTATGAAAAAGCTGAGAAGTTATTGAAATATATTGCAGATCCGATAGAGCATGCGGAGTTTAATTATCGAATGGGGAACTTTCATTATCATTCCTATCAACAAATTAATGCGATTGATTATTTGAAAAAGGCAAAAGAAGATTTTATGAAGCAATCAGGATATGAGGTTAATTTTGCCTTATGCGAGAATATTTTAGGGTTATGCTATGTTGATTTAAATCAATTTGAGTTAGCAGAGGAGATATTTAATAATTCCTTAAATGTTTTTCAACAAATTAATCATGAAAAATATATTTTAATGGTTAGAAATAACTTAGGGTTGCTATATGCAAATCAGAATTTATCTGAGTTAGCCATTCGCCATTTATCCGAAGTAACAAAGAAAGCTCCTAATCATTTTAGGGCGCTGTACTTGGAGGCTGATGAATATTTAAAAATAAAAGAATTTGAAAAAGCGAGTGCCATAATAAGTAAAGGATTGCATATTTGTAATCAGTTGAAGAATCAAGAATATCAATACCGATTCATGGTTTTAAATGAAATGAATACAAATATTGATGCATTAGAAGAGGTTGTTATAGCAGGTATTTCTTACTTTGAAAGAGAAGAGTTATTTGACTGTATTCAGGAATATACAGAACGCTTAGCAGATAAATTTTATGATATAAACAATCATGAAAAGGCTAGTAAATATTATCGTATGAGTAAAGAAGCGAGGCAAAAACAGATGACAAAAGGGGCGTTAAAGTAATGAAAAAAATTGTGTTAACAGTAATTGGATTTGCATTTACTTTCTCAGTTTTAGGTTCCCATGATTTTAATGCTATTGCTCTTAATAAGGGAGATACAGGTGGAGCGCCAGCAGGACCAGAGTATTCTGGTTTTAATAAGGGAGATACAGGTGGAGCACCTGCAGATAATAGAGGCGACGGCGGCGGAGTAAGCCAACTATAATAAAAATAAAGAAGGGACTTCATATGGAAGTCCCTTCTTTATTTTTTGGCCATGCAGAGAAAAAAATTGACTTACTTTTCATATGTAACTATAATAGTTACAAAATAACCATCAGTAATAGAGATGAGTTATATTTTTTTAATATAATTGTAACTGATTTAGTTACAATTAAAAAATCAATCATAAAACAACCAAAAAATGTAAAAACTTTAAATAGCAACATGAGAAAGGAGACGGAAATTTTGAAACGGTTTAAGTTTTATATGATTAGCGGTATTGTGCTTGTTTTGTTAGTAGTATGTAACTTCGTCGATAAGCCGATTGCGAAGGTTAGAGAAGTGAAAGATACTGTTATGATGAAGCTGAATACGAAAGAGAGTATGGCACAGATTGATGGGCAGACGATTTACTTTAAGCAAATTGGTGAGGGGAAGCCGCCTTTACTTATGCTTCATGGATTTGGTGGTTCTTCAGATGGGTTTAGTGATATTTATCCGGAACTTGCGAGAGATCATACGATTATTGCAGTTGATATTTTAGGATTTGGGCGTTCTTCTAAGCCGGTTGATTTTCAGTATTCGTTTCCTGCGCAAGTGAATTTATATTATAAGTTAATGAAGAAGCTCGGATACGATCAGTTTGCGGTACTTGGTCATTCGATGGGGGGAGAGATGTCCCTTAATTTAGCGTATTTATATCCGGACGCAGTGACACATCTCATTTTGGCGGATTCTACAGGGATCGAGTCTTTCCAGCAAAAAGAAAGTTATGAAGTGCCGCCGCTATCAACGGATCTTCAAACTGTAACAGAGATTACGGATTATAATAAAAATGAAGTGAAAAATAGTCGTGATGATAAAGAGCATTACGATCAGCTTACGAAAATGAGAGAGCGCCGCATTGCGATGGAGGCCGATAAAATTAAAGTACCGACTTTAATTATATGGGGACGACATGATAAGAGCGTTTCTTGGAAAAACGGTGAGCTGTATCATCAGTTATTTACAAATAGTACATTTCATATTATTGAAAAAGGATACCATGCTCCGTTCCGCCAGGAGCCAATCGAATTTATGGAATATGTACAAGCATTTTTCTCAAAGCATCCACAATAAAAAGTTTTTAAGCATAAATCCACTTCTTTCCTCATACAGTGAAACTAATAAGGCTTGTCTAAGGAAAGGAATGAAGTGATTTGGAAATTTTACCATGGTGGGTTTATCTTGTAATTGTTGGGATTGTACTAAGTGGCTACATGGTTTTATATACTTCAAAAAAAGAGCAAGAGATGGATAATGAGTTTATTGAAAAAGAAGGCGAAGTATATATGAAACGTTTAGAAGAAGAGCGTGAGAAACGTAATCAGGATAGTGATAAGGATTCGGTATTACTTTAATAGAAACTTTTGAAGAAGAGAAAAGAGTTTAGTTTCTCTTCTTTTTATTGTTCGGGAAATTATTATAGAAGAAAAATATAAAAAATTTGCATGACATAAAGTGCGCAATGGCTCTATGTTAAGGTGTAACGCATAAGTTGCGTAGGTTATGCAACGATAACTAGCTTTACTCTTCATCATTTATTTGACCATACTAGGCGTAGAGAGGTGATAAACACAGTATGATCTTTAGTGAGCGTTTAAAAGAAGAACGAGAAAAACGGAATTGGTCCCAAAATGATTTGGCTGAAAAACTTCATGTAAGTAGGCAATCTGTTTCGAAATGGGAGACGGGAAAGAACTATCCGAGCATTGAAATTATTATTCATTTAAGTGATTTGTTCGGTATTACGATTGATGAGCTATTGAGGAGTGATGAAGAGTTGACACAGAAAGTTATTGAAGATAGTAAGCAATTGGCATATCCAAAATGGAAGGTGTTTTTTGATAGTTTATTTATGATGGGCGTATTTTTGTTTGTTACAAAAATCGTTGTGTGGATGTTAAATAAGTTTGCAGGAGCGAGCATTACAATTGTAGCAGACGCACCGTATATGATGAACTTTCTACCTCTTATATTAATGATCGTAGGTGGCACGGTTTCTGATAAGTTGAAGAAAAGATATAAATAGAGGAAAGGTTTGAAAGAAATTCCCTACACTAGCTGTTCTTTTCATATAAATTGTGTACTATAAAGGATAGGATGATATAAAGAAGGGGACATTTAGAATGGAATTTCATGAACAAAAGATTTTGCCAGCAGTGAGGCAAATTAAAGACTTGGAAAAGCTATTACATAGTTCGTATGAATATATTGTTATTTTAGATATTCATGTTGGTCAATTGAAGAGTGTTGTTTCACTCGCGAAGCAACACGGTAAAAAGGTGTTTTTACATGTTGATTTGATCCATGGGTTACAAAGTGATGGGCATGCGACGGAGTTTTTATGCCAAGAATATAAACCGTACGGGTTATTGTCAACAAAGGCGAGCGTAATTATGAAGGCGAAGCAAAAGGGTGTCGTCTCCATTCAACGCATCTTTTTGATTGATTCTAGTGCGATGGAAAAGAGCTGTAATTTGTTAGAAAAGACGAAACCGGATTATATAGAGGTGCTTCCTGGTGCGCTAACGGATGTGATCGCTGAAGTGAAAGAGCGTACAGGTGTACCGATTTTAGCGGGTGGTTTTATTCGTACTGTGGAGGATGTTGAAAGAGCTTTACATGCTGGTGCGACAGCGATTACGACATCGAAAAAAGAATTATGGAAACATTACCAAAAAAAGTGACGAAAATGTGAAAAGATTCTGTTGACACCGCTTTCATTAACGGTTAACATTATAGACAAGTTAATAAACGTGACGGAGAAAAGAAGAGATCCACATTTCATTGTTTCTATATACTTTTATATAGAAGCGTGTAAGCTGTGGATCTTTTTCTTTTGAAAAAAACGAATGGCCATTCATTTTACCTCTATCACATTTGAAAGCATTTAAATTGATTGTGGAGGGATTTTATGTCAGCATTTTTAGGGGAATTAATAGGGACAGCGTTGTTAATCGTACTTGGTGGCGGCGTTTGTGCTGGTGTAAGTTTAAAGAAGTCGTTTGCGAAAGATTCTGGTTGGATTGTAATTACAATGGGCTGGGGCTTAGCGGTAGCGGTTGCAGCGTATGCGGTTGGATCAATTAGTGGGGCACATTTGAATCCAGCTTTAACGATAGGACTAGCATTTAAGGGAGCGTTCCCATGGAGTGACGTACCAGGTTATATCGCAGCACAAATGATTGGGGCAATTATCGGGGCAATTATCGTATATTTACACTATTTACCACATTGGAAAGAAACAGAAGATCCAGGAACAAAGTTAGGCGTATTTGCAACAGGTCCAGCAATTCCGAACACATTTGCAAACCTTTTAAGTGAAATGATTGGAACATTCGTTTTAGTATTTGGTATATTAGCAATTGGAGCAAATAAATTTGCAGATGGATTAAATCCATTTATCGTAGGTTTCTTAATTGTAAGTATTGGTTTATCATTAGGTGGAACAACAGGATACGCAATCAACCCGGCTCGTGATTTAGGTCCGCGTATTGCGCACTTCTTCCTTCCGATTGCAGGAAAAGGCGGTTCAAACTGGAAGTATGCATGGATTCCAGTAGTTGGTCCGATTTTAGGTGGATCACTTGCAGGTTTATTCCATCAAGTTGTATTTGAAGGAAAACAAAATTCAGCACTTATTTATGTAATTATTGCAACTGTGGTTGTACTAGCAATCTCATATATGACAAGTAAAAAAAGTGGAAGCACTACAAATAATAGAAAAGTAGCATAGGGGGAAACCGATATGAAAAAATATATTCTTTCATTAGACCAAGGAACAACTAGCTCACGCGCAATTCTTTTCAATAAAGCAGGGGAAATCGTTCATTCAGCTCAAAAAGAATTTACGCAACATTTTCCAAAGCCAGGCTGGGTAGAACATAATGCACAAGAAATTTGGGGATCTATTTTAGCAGTTATCGCAACTTGCTTAAGTGAAGCGGATGTAAAACCAGAGCAAATCGCAGGTATCGGTATTACGAACCAACGTGAAACAGCGGTTGTATGGGATAAAACGACTGGTAAACCAATTTATAACGCAATCGTATGGCAATCTCGTCAAACAATGGAGATTTGTGATGAGTTAAAAGAAAAAGGTTATAGCGAAATGGTTCGTGAAAAAACAGGTCTTTTAATTGACGCATACTTCTCTGGTACGAAAGTAAAATGGATTTTAGATAACGTTGAAGGTGCAAGAGAAAAAGCAGAAAACGGTGAGTTATTATTCGGAACAATTGATACGTGGCTTGTATGGAAACTATCTGGTGGTAAAGCGCACGTAACAGACTACTCAAATGCATCACGTACATTAATGTTTAACATTCACGACTTACAGTGGGATGATGAGCTTCTAGACATGTTAACAGTACCAAAGAGCATGCTTCCTGAAGTACGTCCATCATCTGAAATATATGGTGAAACAATTGATTATCACTTCTTCGGTCAAAATATACCGATTGCAGGTGTAGCTGGTGACCAGCAAGCAGCATTATTTGGACAAGCTTGTTTCGGTGAAGGTATGGCGAAAAATACTTACGGAACTGGTTGCTTCATGTTAATGAACACAGGTGAAAAAGCAGTAGCTTCTGAGCACGGTCTATTAACAACAATTGCATGGGGTTTAGATGGTAAAGTAAACTACGCATTAGAAGGAAGTATTTTCGTAGCAGGTTCTGCAATTCAGTGGTTACGTGACGGAATGCGCATGTTTAAAGATGCAAGTGAGAGTGAAGTGTACGCATCACGCGTTGAATCAACTGATGGTGTATACGTTGTACCAGCATTCGTAGGACTCGGAACACCTTACTGGGATAGTGAAGTACGCGGCGCTATGTTTGGCGTAACACGCGGTACGACGAAAGAGCACTTCATTCGTGCGACGCTAGAATCTTTAGCATACCAAACGAAAGATGTACTTTGTGCAATGGAAGCAGATTCAGGTATCGAACTAAATACATTACGCGTTGATGGCGGAGCAGTTAAGAATAACTTCTTAATGAAGTTCCAAAGTGATATTTTAGAAGTTCCTGTAGAGCGTCCAGTGATCAATGAAACGACAGCTTTAGGTGCAGCATACTTAGCAGGTCTTGCGGTTGGATATTGGAAAAACCAAGATGAAATTAAAGCGCAGTGGCATATGGACAAACGCTTTGAACCAACGATGGAAGCGGAAACAAGCGAAGAGCTATATGCTGGATGGAAAAAAGCAATTGAAGCAACAAAAGCTTTCAAATAATCATAAACAGTGTTATAATGATGACAAGTTAATAATTCGGTAGGAGATTTGGAGAGACCACAACACGCTATAGAGGCGAAATCTATAGCGGAGTTCGTGGTCTCTTTTTTCGTTATCAAAGGGAGGAATTACCATGAAATTTTCAAGTAAACAACGTAAAGACGTATTAAACGGAGTAAATAAACAAGAGTTAGATGTGATCGTAATTGGTGGAGGTATTACTGGTTCTGGTATTGCATTAGATGGGGCAACACGCGGGTTATCAACAATTGTGTTTGAAATGCAGGACTTTGCAGCAGGTACATCAAGTCGTTCTACGAAACTTGTACACGGTGGTCTACGTTATTTAAAACAACTTGAAGTGAAAATGGTAGCAGAGGTGGGGAAAGAGCGTGCGATCGTATATGAGAACGGTCCCCATGTAACAACACCAGAGTGGATGTTACTTCCGTTCCATACAGGCGGTACGTTCGGATCATTCAGTACATCAATTGGTCTTCGTGTATACGACTTCTTAGCAGGTGTAAAACGAAGCGAGCGCAGAAAAATGTTTAACCGTGAAGAAACATTAAACAAAGAGCCTCTTGTGAAAAAAGAAGGATTAAAAGGCGGCGGTTACTACGTAGAATATCGTACAGACGATGCGCGTCTTACAATTGAAGTAATGAAAGAAGCAATTGAGCATGGTGCGAAAGCTGTTAACTACGCAAAAGTAGACAGTTTCTTATATAAAGATGGAAAAGTATGCGGTGTACGTGTAATCGATTTACTAGACGGAGAAGTGTACGAAGTTTACGGTAAGAAAATTGTAAACGCAGCTGGTCCTTGGGTAGATACACTTCGTGAAAAAGATAACTCGAAAAAAGGAAAAGTACTTCAGTTATCAAAAGGTGTTCACTTAGTAATTGATCAAAAACGTTTCCCATTAGGTCAAGCAATTTACTTCGATACACCAGATAAACGTATGGTGTTCGCGATTCCTCGTGGCGGAAAAACATACGTAGGTACAACAGATACGTTCTATGATAAAGATGCAGCTGTACCACACATGACAACAGAAGATCGCACATACATTATTAATGCGATTAACTACATGTTCCCAAGCGTGAAAATTACGGAAAAAGATGTTGAATCAAGCTGGGCTGGTGTACGTCCATTAATTTATGAAGAAGGTAAAAATGCATCTGAAATTTCTCGTAAAGATGAAATTTGGACTTCTGAATCTGGTTTAATTACAATCGCTGGTGGTAAATTAACAGGATACCGCAAAATGGCTGAAATGGTAGTAGACTACGTAACAAACTTACTACAAAAAGAAGGTCATAGTGCATATCCGAAGAGTGACACGAAACATATGCCAATCTCTGGTGGACATGTAGATGGTTCACACGGATTCCCAGCATTCGTTGCGAAAAAAGCAGACGAAGGTACGAAATCTGGTTTAACGAAAGCGCAAGCAGAAGAGTTCGCGAAATTCTACGGCTCTAACGTTGACGTACTATTCGACTTAGCGAAAAAACATAAAGACGAAGCGAAAGAATATAACATGCCGCTTGACGTTCTAATCCCACTTGTATACGCAATGGATTACGAAATGACAGCAAAACCGGTAGACTTCTTCGTACGCCGCAGAGGTGCTGTATTCTTCAACATCCACTGGGTATACGAGTGGAAAGAAGCAGTAATCAACTACATGGCTGCGAAACTAGGCTGGAGCAAAGAAGAACAAATGAAATATACAGCTGAACTAGAAAAAGCATTAACAGACGCTGTAATTCCTGTAGATCAACAAGAACAGGCAGCTGCGTTAGCGTAAAATAGAGAACCACCTGAAGGGGAGCCCTTTAGGTGGTTTTTTCTCTTGACTAAAAATAAATAAAATGTGTTACAATGATGATAGAGTATATAGTATGGATTTTGCATAAAATAAAGAAGACAGAAGCCTGAGAAACTTCTGCCTTTGTAACCTAACTTGCTATTGTGGTGGTAGTAGGTGCGGTTATAAGACAATTACATTAACGTTTTAGCCGAGAACCGCCCTTACCTTTTCCACGAAGCAGGGTGGTTCTCGCTTTTTTGTATACAGAAATTAGCCACGGACCGACGTATCTTCTACCGATGACAACGCCAGCTCCGGTTAGGATACCATACACTAATTTGATTACAAACATCGCGATCATTTTATCACCTCCCCCCTTTTTTCAAAATGGAAGAGATGATTACCACACCTACTAGTTATAGCTTATTAAGTTACATTTTAATTGTATTATGTTTTAAAATAGGGAACAAGATATATGGATGAAAATTCCTGTCTTTAAGCAGAGCATTAGTGCGTGGGGACAATAAGCAAATAAAAATTCATAAAAAACGGTATGGACATTGCCAGCCGTATTTTTTTATGAATTTATAAAACTTTTCCATACAGTGCGTCGTCTAATATATGGGAAGGAGGAAATGATGTGGATGAATTAACGATAGAAGCGTTTGAAATAGAAGATAAGGAGGACCTTATCGACGAAATAATGAACAAGTATGGACAAGAAGTCCTGCAGCTTGTGTATTCATATGTGAATAATAAAGAGGTTGCGGAGGATTTAACGCAAGATATATTTGTGAAATGCTATAAATCTCTTCATACATATAAAGGAAATTCGAATGTGAAAACATGGTTATGGAGAATTGCGATTAATCATTGTAAGGACTATTTAAAAAGTTGGTATAACAAAAGAGTTATCGTTACAGAGGATGACTTTACGTATATGGAGAGTCAAAAAGAAAGTGTGGAACAAACTGTTATTCAAAATGCAGAGGATAGTAGGCTTGCTTCTGCAGTAATGAATTTACCGATAAAATATCGAGAAATAATTTATCTATTTTATTATGAAGAATTATCAATTAAAGAGATTGCTAAGGTAATAGAAGTGAAGGAAAACACGATAAAAACAAGACTGAAAAAAGCGAAGGAACTATTGAAGGAAGGATTGGAGGAATAATCAAATGGAAGATCGATTAAAAGGCTTGCGAAAATCAATGGAGAATACAACTTTTAAACATTTGAGTTTTTCTGATCAGCATCGAAAGCGGGTACGCGAAAAAATCAATCAATCGTCCGAAAAGGAAGAAGATATCCTTTTAGCAGTGTTGCAACTTCTTATGAATGAAAAAACAGGTTATGAATTGATGCAGTTACTACGTGGGAGAGGAATTCAAAAATTCGAAGGTGATGAAGGATCTCTATACACTTTATTACATCGTCTAGAACAGAATTGCTTTATCCAATCTAGCTGGGATTACGAAGGAGCTAAATATTATCAATTAAATGATAAAGGAAACAAGATGCTGCGAAAAGCAGAGAAGAATGCTACGAAGGCACGATTTATATTAAAAGGATTAGTACAGGAGTGAGAAAAAATTGAATAAAAAAGGGGAGCATTTTTTAAAAGAAGTTACGAACCATATTAAATCAAAAGAAGCGAAGGACTTAGTTGCAACTGAACTAAACTTTCACTTGAAACAGACGAAGAATATGTGGATGGATAAAGGGTTAAGTGAGGAAGTTGCTGAAGATAAGGCTGTTGAACAAATGGGAAGTCCGATTAAACTTGGGCAAGAGCTTAACAAACTGCATAAGCCAAAGGTTGACTGGTTCCTTATAAGTTTATTAGTAATTGCGATGGGATTAGGGTTCTTGCCTGTTTTAGCTTTTGGACATACAAATGATTTACTAATGAATAAGGTGATTTTTGTTATTCTCGGTGTTGCAACAGCTGTAGGGATGATGCTGATTGATTATCGGAAGTTAGAGAGATTTGGATGGTTGTTTTATACAATTGGGGTACTCACTTTGGTACTGCCAAGGTATTTTTCAAATGATTTAATGAATGGAGAAGCGTTAATAAAAATTGATCCCGTTGCCACTGGATGCTTAATGGCAGTACCATTCTTTCTATTAGCCTGGGCTTCTTTTTTCAATAACGGTAGGTTAAAGATTAGGCATCTTCTAATTTTATATTTATTTTCTTTATATTTATTTTTAACCATATCGATGCTTTCGCCAATTTTTATCTATATCACGATGGTATTCGTTATGCTTTGGTGGAGTAAATTAGGGAAGAAAAAGGCATTGGTTATTACTGTTGTAACAATTTGTTTATTTACTCTCGTTGGTTTATTCTCAGTAAAAGAATATCAAGTAGATAGAATTTTAGGGTATTTAAATCCTGGGCATGATGCAGGTGGCGAAGGATTTATGTATATACTTTTAAAAGAGGTAATGTCTTCAACAGGTTGGTTTGGCGCATCTGAAAATATAAAGCCAATCCCTGCTGCCCATACTGATTTTGTATTTGCAAGTTTGACTTACTATTATGGATATGTGCTTGCGTTAATCCTTGTCTTGATCCTTTCTCTTTTTGTAGTAAGGTTAGTGGTCATATCTTATAAAATAAATGACCGGTATGGTAAATTGCTTCTCATTGGAGGCATGACTCTTTTCGTAGTGCAATTCCTTTATAACGTTGGTATGATTTTAGGTTTATTACCGATTACTGCTATATCCTTACCTTTTATTAGTTATGGATTAACACCAACTGTATTTCATGCGCTTTTAATGGGAATCGTACTAAGTGTATATCGCCGTAAGGGTATGTCATTTAGAATGAAGAGGACACCTTGATGATGATCAAGGTGTTTTTGTTATATGTAAAAAGAATTCACTATTTTGATTAAGTACAAACGTAAATAGATAGCAAAAGAGGGTTATGATAAATAACCCTCTTTTCGTGTTTAAATAAGTGCACTTGCTTTTATAGAAGTACATAATTCAGAACGAGAGATTGATTCAGCTAGTTGTTGTAAATAGGCGTATTCTTCCGCATCTTTTTCAGAAGTGTTAGGATCTAATAAATGAGAAGAAAGAAGTACATCAATTGTCAGTATATCCGAATCATGAGAAATGATTTTATACCCTGCAAATACAGGGTATTTTAAATCTTTTACTTTTTGAATCATCTGATGGAAATTCGTAACGTTTATATTGATTTTTGCTAATGGAAAGCATTTTTCGGTAGGATTCTCGATGGTCTTTCTAATTTTATAATCGTATACGTAGTAGTACTTTTCTTGCTGCTCAAGTGCTTGTAATTCCTTCGTTAATAAGTGGTATTTATCTGTAAGTCCAGTTGTGAGTGCATCGTTTTCTTCTCCAACTACTAATGTGAAAAGTGTTGGTGATGAAATTGAAATGGTGCGGACGTTTAAATCAATAAAAGTGGGGTTCAATTGTAAAATGGTATGTAATTTTTCGGTAGGAAACTCACCGTCATAAATAGCAATGAAATAATGATTCATTTTTCCACTCCTTATTTTTTCTAAAATGATATATTCTATTTTAAAGTTGTAAATCCTGCATAAAAAAGAAACACCTTGATTCGTATCAAGGTGTTGTAATAAGTTCAAAGCTCTCTGAAGCAGCCCCGAGTATAAAAGGACTAACCTCGCCAACGCTATAAAGTTGTAATTCATGCATAGCTCGCGTACAAGCAGTGTAAAACAATCTACGAACGCTCTCATCACTGTACACATCTTTAGAAGCATTATAAATAATAACAGCGTCAAATTCGATACCCTTCGCTAAGTAAGCCGGGATCACGACAATACCTTGCTCATACTCGGCGGAGTTACTTTTCACGAGTTTAATATTCTCGATATGATTAAGTGCTTCGTAGGCAGCGGCACTTTCAACTGCGGATTTACATATAATTGCGATTGTATTATGCTGTTGTTTTTGAAGTTCAGCAACTTTGGAAGAAATACAGTCGTGCAGTTCGATATCATTCGCTACTTTCGTTACTGTAGGCTTCTCACCGTCACGTTCAAATGCGTTAATGTTTTTTCCTTCCGGTACGAGAGCGCGTGTAAATTCAATAATCGGTTTTGTGGAACGATAGCTACGAGTTAAGTTGATGCCATTTGTTTCATCGGGTCCGTATAAGCTAGTAAGTGTATTGAAGTTCACTGTTTCACTCGCATGGGCAAATATCGCTTGGTTAAAGTCTCCGAGCACTGTCATTTTTGCGGCAGGGAAGAGACGTTTTAAAAACTCGAACTGAAACGGAGAATAGTCTTGCGCTTCGTCTACGAGTACGTGTTTAATCGATCTATTCGTTTGGAAGCCTTCAATTAGTTCTTTTAAAAGTAAAAATGGAGTCGCATCCTCGTAATATAATTTTCCTTCATCAAGCATGTTCACAGTTAATGAGCAAATGTCGTCCCATTCTTTCGGTTTTTCTCCAGTAACCCATGATGCATCTGTGAAGAGTTGTTTATATATGCCTGTAAAATTGATGAAACGTAATGTTTGAACGCCTTTACGTAACGGCTTCAATTTTTTACGGACAATCATACGTCCAAGTACTTTCGTTTCTTTCTCATAATCATTAAAGGAGTTATCTTCAAACTCGCCTTTTTTCTGTAAGTATTTATAAGCTTTTTGATATTCATCTTTACTAAGTAATTCAATTTCTTCTTCTACCCATGGCTTTTTCAGTTCTGTTTTTTCGATTGCGTCTATTTGTTTGTTTAGCCAATCTGTTAACTTCTCGATTCTATTATGGAAGCGGAGGGAGGAATCCGTATTATAAAATTGCTCTGTAATTTCTTTAGCAGAGGCAATCAATTTCCCTCTAAATTTCATTCCTCTAAATAGCATGCCTGAAGATTCAAGAGATTGTCTGTACGCTCTAATCATCTCGAAAAATTGAGTAGATGCTTTAAATCGAATGCTCGCATTTCTCGTTTTATAAGCAGGGCTATTCGTTTCAGTTAGCATATATTCTAGTTGTTCATAAGGATCTTCAACATCAAACGATTTACTTAGTCTATGGTTTAAATATTCTTGGAATGTGACTTGCTGCATATTTTCTTCGCCGAGTTCTGGCAGTACGTTAGATACGTAACTGTTGAACATAGAGTTAGGGGAGAAGAGAATAATTTGGTCCGCTTTTAGCCATTCGCGATATTTATATAGTAAATAGGCAATACGTTGCAGGGCAGCTGACGTTTTACCACTACCAGCAGCTCCTTGCACGATAAGGAGTCGGCCTTCATCGTGACGAATAATTTCATTTTGCTCGCGCTGAATCGTAGCGACGATACTTTGCATATGTTTATTCGTACCTTTTCCAAGCGCCTGTTGCAGAATTTCATCGCCAATTGTAAGGCTCGTATCGAACATAGAATCAATCTCGCCATTTTGAATAATGTACTGTAATTTTTTCTCCACATTACCGCGAACTACGCCTCCTGGTGTTTTGTATTCAGCTGGTCCTGGTGGATAGTCGTAATAAACGCTCGAAATAGGTGCGCGCCAGTCGTATATGAGGAAGTTTTCTCCGCTAGCATCGGTAAGCGTAGCGACGCCGATATAAATTTCCTCTGCGGCAGGTTCACCTTCTTCTGTAAAATCAATGCGTCCGAAGTAAGGGGCTTTATGCATACGTCTCAGTGCAGCGAGTCGATTGAAAGTGTGCTTATGTGTAATTTGTGTTACAGCAAGGGACTGAGCTTGTTGCCTTAAGTTGATAACTGTTTCAAGATAATCATCAAAAGTATCAGTATTCACTTTCACGTCATCCCAGAAATGTTTACGAATATGGATTACTTCTGCCCGGCGTCTGCCAGTTTCGTTTTCCAGTTTATCAATTTGCTGCGTAATCGTTTCGATTACGGTATCCAATCTTTTTTGCTCTAGATCAAGTTTTTTGTTCATACGGTAGCACTCCTTTAAAAGTGAAAAATAGAGGTTGACTGAAGATGTGTTTTGGTGTACAATTAAGATACGGATAAATACGTTCTTTGCGTTTTATAAAATGTGTTTCTGTACTAATTTAACATAGTTTTTTCATTTAATCAATGATAATAAGATAAACCTTGGTTCCATGCTACGTGGATCAAGGTTTTTTTGTTTTTGTAGAGGGAGTCACGCTTGTTGTCGTTTTTTGTCGGTAAGTCGATATATTTCGAAAATCGCTGATATAATTGAAGTTGCGGTCGATATATTTGAAAAATCGCTGATATAATTCATTCAGAGGACCAACTATATAATTTCATTTACCGAATCTGGATATAACTCCCGAGAGAAGAGGGTATACAAAAAAGCTCAGGCCTAAGCCCGAGCTTTTTATTTCATTATTTCTTTTCTTCTTTTTTCTCGTCAGCTTTTTTCTCTTCGAAAAGATCTTTCAAATCTTTATCGTCAACTTTTACGTCAGCTTTTTTGATTTCTTTCATCATAAGATCGTTCATGAATGCGCCATCTTGCATTTTCTTCGCAATTAGTTCTTTTTTGATGTCAGCTTTAGATTGTTCGAATGATTTTTCTGGCTCTTTAATGTCTGTAACTTTAATGATGTGGTAACCGAATTGTGTTTTTACAGGTTCGCTTACTTCATCTTTTTTCAGTTTATAAGCAGCATCTTCGAATTCTTTAACCATTTTACCATGTTCGAAGAATCCTAAGTCTCCGCCTTTTTCTTTTGAACCAGTATCTTCAGAGTATTGTTTCGCTAACTCTTCGAAAGATTTACCTTGTCCAAGTTCTTCTTTAACTTTCTTCGCAGTAGCTTCATCTTTTACAAGAATGTGGCTTGCTTTAATTTCAGGTTTGTAGTTTTCTTTTAGTTCTTTATCAGTGATTGTTTTTTCAATTGCTTTTTCTTGAGCTAATTGAGCACGTAACATATTTTTAAATGTTTCTTCTTTCATACCTTGTTGTTTTAACAGTGTATCGAATTGATCACCAACTTGTTTTTTCGTTTCATCGAGCTTTTTATCTACTTCTTTGTCGTCTACTTTGTAGTTTTTGATAAGTACTTTTTCCATAACCATACCTTGTAAGACTTGGCTACCAGCTTTTTGCTTCATTTCATTGTAGAAATCTTCTTTCGTAATATCACCAGCTTTAGAAGTAACAACTTTGTCTGATGATGATGTTCCACATGCTGATAATGCGATTACACTTGTTGCGGCTAAGGCAAGCATAGCTTTCTTCATTCAATAAACACTCCTACTATTATGTATTTTTAATTTATCCTACACCAATGAACTTAAGTTCATAAGAGCCCGATTAAGTCTCACTGATACTTTTGCTTTTTATATTGTTAAAGCGCGCTTAACAGGGCTTACCGAGGCTGAGGATAAAGTTTTGATGGATGTTATTTGTTCTATAGTATAAGCAATATGTACAAAGTTTAATATATCATATTTCGACTCGTTTTCATATTGATAAAGAAAAATTAACCATATCGTGTCAGATTTTGAAAGTGTGCCATATTGGGCGGATGCCGCATATACAGAATAGAGGAGGGGATGGGGATGAATTCTCAACTTATTTTATTACTTGTACTGTTTATTTTATTGGTTATAGTAGGTATAATTTGCTTATAGAGGAAAAAAGTGAGGAAGGGGCTTTCCTTCCTCACTTTCCATGAAATATAATTTCTATATAACTAGAAATTAATAAAATTGTTATACATACATTAATAACCCGAAAGACACCGGGCTGGCGGCTCGCAGCTATTTGTTTTCGTTCACACAGTGTATGTGTCATGAAATTCGTGTAAAATATAACAAGAAGTGCGAATGCGACAAAAACAACTGTTATAAGTGTCATGAGGCGAGACCTCCTTTTGGCTAAAATACATATACTTTATATATTGTATCATACGATATTTTGTTCGTGTTATAAAATTCAGAAATAGAAGACTTTGTGTTAGAAAGTGAGGGAGAAAATGGACGTTGTTAGAAGATTAGAACAAGCTGAATACTACGTAGACCTACTATTTAAAATGATTGATGAAGAAAAGTGTCCATTTTATTCTTTAATCATAAAGAAAAAAGCCCGTAAAAAAGATATTGAACGTATACTGAAACTTTGTGAAACATTGAACGAACAATATGTAGCGGAGAAAGCAGAAGGCCTTTTATTGTTCGATGCGCTGTTAGATCAATTTGAAAAAGCGCTTCCACATCAGCTCGAAGTAAACGAAACTGCGGAAGCGCTAGCAAAACAAGGTTTATTTAACCCACTTATGAATGAATTCTTACGCATGAGTGCGAAAAAATAAATAGATTATTTCTTAACTAACTTCTGATCGGATTCCGTAAAATTCTCCTCAATATCTTCTAATGATTTCTCAAAAATATCGATGAAGTCTTGTCCGTAAATATTGCGCAAGATAGCAATCAGCTCGATATTTTCTGGGAACTTCCCATAAAAATTACGAAGTGCAAGAGCCCCATTAAACACTGAATTACTTTCAGGGTCATACTCCTCCATTAAGCGAAGTAGTAATTCTTCCCCTTTATCTGTAATTTCAATGTACGTATTTCGTTTATCATCTTCTTTTTTCGAGAATACAAGATAGCCGCGTTCCTCAAGCTTTTTCGAGAAGTTAAACGCCGTTGATACGTGCATAACTCCAAACTTAGCAATCTCAGAAATAGAAGCCCCTTTTAAATGATAAGCGATTGTTAAAATATGATGCTCATTAATATTTAAATCGTAAGGTTTAATCCACATTTGCCAATCTTTCTCTACACATTTCCATAACGCTTTCGATAATTGAGCAATGCGTTGGCTGAAAATCATCGCTTCTTTTACCGAGTAATCTTTTTCTCCACTTTTCATTTACTCACCCACTTTAACATTCTTTTTCATTACTATCTATTATGCCAGTAAAATAAAAATTAATAAAGTCTTTTTGTGAGAATTGTGAAAATTTTTTAAAAAAATGACATTCTATACAAATCATGCATAACTATGGAAGCGGTTTATGAGTCGTGAGTACATGTGTTGTCCTTACATGTTAACGGCTAACATATATTGTAAATGCATAAAAACACGGCATATCTATGTGATATGCCGTGTTAAGGTCAATTTATATAAAAAATATTTGTTATATGCAAAAACTAAGCAGGAATTTGTTTACGCTTTTTCTGGAACAGCTTCTTGTAGTTTCTCAATTGACTTTTGAATGTCCAAAATTTCTTTTTCAATATGGCGCTTGTTTTGAGAAATATCTTGTTTCCAGTTAGAAAGCGTGTCTTGCATGTCGTCTTTTAATTCTTGAAACACTTCTTTACCTTCTGAAGCAGTTTCAACGATTTGACGCTTTAATAACTTTGTATCAGCTGTAATATCAGCTAAAGTCTTTTTAATATCATTTCCTTTTTCTTTTAACTTGCCGCGCATGGCTTTGCCAGAAGAAGGAGTAGAGAAAAGAACTGCTAATCCAGCAACTGCTCCGCCGCAAAGGACACCTGTAATAAAGGATTTAGCTTTTGACATAAAAAGAGACCTCCTTATTTTTCGTTCGTATTCATGATGTGAAATAGTATGCATATCTTTAAAACAAGAGAAAGAAAAGAGAACTTTTCCTTCTTGTAAGTGCGCTATGCACAGAAAAGTATACCCCGGTATATGGAGTGAAGAAACAAGCCTTGCAATATGTAATTACTTCGGGGAATTGGCTTGTTTTATGTATTACGTCTTCTTATAGTGTCACTATTTCACACTATTTGCAATTGTGTTTGCGATGTTTTGTAAATTTTCCATTGTATATTCATTTTGGTGTGATTTCCAAACGGCACCGAAACCATCGTTTTCACCGTAGCGTGGAATTAAATGAAGGTGGAAGTGGAACACAGTTTGTCCAGCTTTTTCACCGTTATTGTTAAGTAGGTTAAAGCCAACTGGATTAAACTCTGCTTTAATCGCATTTGCGATTTTTGGAACGACAGAAAAAATGTGTGATGCGATTTCTGGCGTTAACGCAAAAATGTCTTGTTTGTGAACTTTCGGAATAACAAGAGTATGTCCTTTTGTTACTTGACTAATATCTAAAAATGCAAGCAGATGTTCATCTTCGTATACTTTTGAGCAAGGGATTTGCCCGTCAATGATTTTACAAAAAATACAATTGTCTGCTGTATGATTCATTGATCTCATCCTTTCAAATATCCTTAGCCGTATTTTACCATAATTACATAAGAGAACAAACACGAAAAACAGGAAGCTGAGTCAGCTTCCTGTTTTCTGAAGAGGGATTGAAAAAGCATTATCGTAATTTACGTTTCGCAGACACCCCATTTATTTAAGAAATGCATGGTAAATCGGCTAAAGTTTCTGCCGTAGACACCCCATTTTCAAGTGAAATGAATTGCAATCTTTTTAAAATGAAATTGTTTATTTTTTAAAACAGTATATGCTCTTTCGGAGACACCCCGTTTCGAAAATGAAACAAATAATCTGGTTATGTGTAAATTTCATTGTCCAACATGGACACCCCATTTCATGATGACTTCACTATGTTGTTATACTCATCAATTGGTGGTTGCTTTTTCAATGTGTTCCTTCTTCACTAATTATGATGTCCGCTTTCGTAAAAATATATGCTAACAAATTTAAATTTTTTTTGAACACATCGATACTATGTAGTACAGCGCAATTTTTGGTAAGATGAATATAGAATGAATACTAATGAAGAAAGTGGTGTCGTATGAGCGAGTTATTGCGTGTAGAAAATGTTACAGGAGGATATACGAAACGACCTGTATTAAAAGACGTTTCGTTCTCTGTTAATAAAGGCGAACTTGTCGGCTTAATCGGTTTAAATGGGGCTGGTAAAAGTACGACGATTAAACATATTATCGGTTTAATGGAACCGAAAAAAGGAACTGTCACAATTAATGGGAAAACAATTCGTGATGATATGACAGCGTACCGTTCTAGCTTTTCATTCATTCCAGAAACACCGGTATTATATGATGAGCTAACGCTAGAAGAGCATTTGAAATTAACAGCGATGGCGTACGGTGTCGATGAAAAACAGTACGAAGAACGTGTAGGACAACTATTACAAGAATTTCGTATGAAAAATCGTTTAAAATGGTTTCCATCTCATTTCTCAAAAGGGATGAAACAAAAGGTAATGATTATGAGTGCATTTTTAGTGGAGCCATCTCTTTACATAGTAGACGAACCTTTCGTTGGACTGGATCCGTTAGCAATTCAATCTCTACTTCAAATGATGGATCAAATGAAAAAGAGCGGCGCAGGTATTTTAATGAGTACACATATTTTAGCGACGGCAGAACGTTATTGTGATTCGTTCATTATTTTACATCAAGGCGAAGTAAGAGCGATGGGAACATTATCTGAACTGCAATCACAGTTTAATATGCCAGGTGCAACGTTAGATGATATTTATATTGCCTTAACAAAGGAAGAAGATTATGAATAGTACAGCATTATGGAAAGAACGATTTCGTCACTTTCTAAAAGAAGTTCGTACATATAGTAAATACGTATTTAACGATCATTTGAAATTTATTTTCGTGTTTATCATTGGTGCGGGAGCGTATTATTACCAACAATGGTTACAAACGTTAACACCTTCGTTTCCAACTGCGCTCGTGATGGCAGTGTTAATTGGACTAGTTTTAACAGCTGGATCAATGCAAACGTTATTAAAAGAAGCAGACCTTGTTTACTTACTGCCAGTTGAAGAGAAGCTAAAGCCTTACTTCACAAAGGCCTTTCTCTTTACGTTTATGATTCAGTTATACATAATCGCAATCGTAGCAGCTGCGCTTGCCCCGTTATACTTCCAGCAAATGAAGCAAACAGGAGCGGCTTACATATGGATTGTAATCGCGTTTGTTATTGTGAAAGCTTGGAATTTATTTATAGCGTGGGAAAAGTCCTTTTTAACAGATCAAAATGTACAAAAGGCGGATTGGTTCATACGTTTTATCTTAAACGGTTTATTTGTATATTTCCTTGTAGAACGTACTTCAGTTCTTTTTATTGGCGGAATTATTCTATTCATGGTGTTATACCTTGCTATCATGCATCAAATGGTGAAAGGGAAGCCACTGAACTGGGAGTATTTAATTTCTGAAGAAGGTAAAAAGATGATGTTACTGTACCGCATTGCGAATATGTTCGTTGATGTACCAGCATTAAAAGAGAGAGTATCCCGCAAGAAATGGCTTGATTTCATTCTTTCGATAATCGGCGAAAAGCGTACATATTTATACTTATATACGAGAACATTTTTAAGATCAGGTAACTATTTTGGATTATATGTGCGTTTGCTCGCTCTTGGAGGAGTTATTCTTTACTTCATTCCATTTTTATATGGACGATTCATCGTGAGTTTTATCTTCCTATACTTAATCGGCTATCAGCTATTAACTTTATGGAAACATCACCGCATGAAAATTTGGCTTGATTTGTATCCAGTAAAGGTAGATGAAAAGAAGAAAGATTTTCTTACTTTATTAAACGCGATTCTAATCATCGGGAGCGTAATCTTTACAGTTATATTTGCACTAGCAACGAAAGATTTCATGATGACAGGAATTTTACTTATCGTAAGCATATTATTTAGTATCGGTTTCGTTTACCAATACGGGGCGAAGCGCATTGAGCGTTTAAATTGAAAGGAATGAACCTATGATTACATATGAAGAGAAGGTTATAAAAGAATTGGAGCAGTGGAAAGCTACATTCATGAAAGATTCTTCTATGATGACACGGTTCTCCAAAAAAGTGCAGACGAAAGTACAACAGCTCATTCCGGCGAAAGTACAAAAGGTGTTAACAGAGACGATTCGTATGATGGTGCAAACGATCAGCGCCGGATCAAACTTTATAAAGCCGAAATTAAAAGAGACGACATGGTCACTGCAAAGACGTGACGATGAAGTACGCAAAAAAATGGATGAGTACAAAAAAATAGCAGCGGCGGAAGGGGCTGGGACTGGAGCTGGTGGTATTCTCCTTGGCCTTGCTGACTTTCCGCTTTTACTCGGCATTAAAATTAAATTTTTATTCGATGCAGCAACGTTGTACGGATTTGATACGAGTAACAAAGAAGAGCGCCTTTTTATCCTTCACGTTTTCCAACTCGCCTTTTCAAGTGATGATCATCGAAAAGAAATATGGAAAGCCATCGAAACGTGGGATACAGAAGAAGAAAATCATATGGACTGGGAAAAGTTCCAAACAGAGTACCGAGACTATATCGATTTAGCAAAAATGCTTCAGCTCGTACCGATAATCGGTGCCCCGGTCGGCGCATATGCGAACTATCAATTACTGCAAAGACTTGGAGAAGTGACGATGAATTGTTATCGTATGCGATTGTTGAATAGGGATTAAAAAGAAGGCGTCCTACATGTGTAATGTAGGACGCCTTTTCTTAGAAGCCAAGTCCACTATAGCTAGCTCCAACTATAATTAATACGATAAAGAGTACAATGATGAATGGAAATCCGCTCTTACCAGCTTGTCCAGCTTCACCGCCGCCAGTTCCGCCGCTACCGCCTTTACCACCAAGTCCCATATGAACATCCTCCTTATTGTTATATATTGCTTTTACTTTATGTTTTTCTACATTTACCAATAACCCCCCTTCTAAAGTGCTAACTAACTTGAAAATCATTTCGTTTCATTTTATAATTTACTTACCGACCGGTAAGTAAAAACAAGTGAGGTACAGTATGACAAAGAATTTACAAACATCGCAGAACATTGTAGAGGCGTCATTTAAACTTATGGCAGAGCACGGTATTGAGAAAATGAGCCTTTCCATGATTGCGAAAGAGGTAGGTATTTCAAAACCGGCCATTTACTATCATTTTTCTTCTAAAGAAGCGTTAGTAGATTTTTTATTTGAAGAAATTTTTTCTGGGTATCATTTCTCTTCTTACTTCGATAAAGATCAATATACGAAAGAAAATTTTGCAAAAAAGTTAATTGCAGATGGTTTACATATGTTGTCTGAGTATGAAGGACAAGAAGGTATATTACGCGTCATAAATGAATTTATCGTAACTGCGGCGCGAAATGAAAAGTATCAGAAACGTTTATTTGAAATACAAGAAGAGTTTTTAAATGGCTTTCATGATTTATTAAAGCAAGGTGTAGAACTTGACGTTGTGTCACAACATGCAACAGAAGAGAATGCTCATACGTTAGCGCTCGTTATCGATAATATGAGCAACTACATGTTAATGGGATTCCAGTTAAAGTATAAAGAAATTTGGATTCGAAATGTGAAAAACGTCATAAAGGAGGAGTAAAAGTGAAAATGCAAAAAAACTGGTGGCTCGGTTTTCTTGGATTCATTGGAGTGTATAAAATTCCAGGTATGATAGAGGCTTTTCAGGCGGATGGAAGTTGGCTGAAGTTAATCGGTTTCATTTGGTTACTTTGGTTCGGATATTTTATTCCAGAGAAGAAAGATAATTAAATTTCAATTTTCTGTAAAGTTATGTAAAATATAGATTGAGAGTATTCATATATTAGATTACTAGATTTGGAGTGGTTACATGGATCCATTGAAAAATGAAATTCACCCTGACATGGTCAAGGTGTGGAAAACGCGTTCCTTAATTGAGTTAGGAATTAGTATTATCGTCATTTTGGCATATCTTTTCTTTATGATTAAGTTTAATTGGTGGGCTTGGATTTTTTATGTGCTCATCGGATTAACAATTGTATATACGCCGCTTGATTACTTTACATTCCCGAAATTGCGTCAACGTTACTATAGCTACCAACTAAATGAAGAAGAACTTGAAATTCAGCACGGTCTTTTCGTCGTAAAACGTGTATTAGTACCGATGATTCGTGTGCAGCACGTTACAATTGAACAAGGGCCAATTATGAGGAAATACGGATTAGCAGAATTACACATTTCAACAGCGGCGACTTCTCATAGTATCCCAGGTTTAACGATGTATGAGGCAGAAATGTTGAAAACGAAAATCGCAGAATTAGCGAAAGTGAGTGATGAGGATGTATAAGAGGCAGCATCCAATCACGATGTTATTAGAATTAAAAATAACAGATTTTATACCATTTATTATTTTTCTTTTTAGTTTAAAAGGAAAGTTTCCATTTTGGTATTTAGTTCCTATCGGTTTTGCGGTAATCACGATTGTTTCAGCTATCGTAGGCTGGTACTACAAAGTATATTGGGTCGAAAATAACGTATTACATATTAAAGAAGGGCTCTTTGTGAAGAAGGAGAGCTACTTAAATAAAGAACGTGTTCAAACGATTAATACAAGTTCAGGCATGCTGTACCAAGTGTTAGGACTAAAGAAAATTAAAATTGAAACAGCTGGCGGAGGAAATGAGCCGGAAGTTAGTTTAGCTGGTATTACGGTAGAAGAGGCAACAAAGCTTATTACAATGTTAAATGAGCCAACCTCGGTAGTAAAAGTAGAAGAAACATCAGAAGAAGTAGTACAAAAAGAAATTATTACAGAGGAAAAACAAACGACAGAGTACAAGTTAACGTGGAAAGAGATTTTAATAGCGTCTGTTACATCTGGTCAATTTGGATTATTATTCTCTTTAATATTTTTCGTTTATAACCAAGTGGACGAGTATATTCCGAAATGGATCAAAAATAGCGTAGAGTCTTATGTTATGGATCATGATATATATGGCTGGATTTACATGGTAGCTATTTTACTTGTCGTTTCTTGGATTATATCTACAATTGGATATGCGTTAAAACATGGGGATTTCACAGTCAATCGAAAAAATGATGAAGTCCGTATTTCGCAAGGATTACTGGAGAAAAAAGAACTCGTATTAAAGTTACACCGCATTCAAGGTATTACGATAAAAGAAGGTATATTACGCCAACCATTCGGTTATTGTGCTGTGCAAGTAGAAGTCATTCAAAGTGAAGGAAAAGAAGAAAAAGTTACGCTACATCCTATCATTCGAAAAGATCGCGTGCAACAGTTACTCACGCATTTACAATTACCATATGAACTGAATACAAATATTATTTCATTACCAAAAGCAGCATTGCGGCGCTATCTCATTGATAGTTTCATCTTCTTCGCCATGCTAGCAATTCCGCTGACAGGAATCAGCATATACTTTGAAAAGTATTACATCATGTGGGCATTATTACCGCTCGCGATCCTCATCTTTACACTTGGATACGCAACATTTAAAACAAATGGTTACGGTGTAAACGGAGAACAAATTACATTTGTGTATCGTAGTATTGGAAAATATACAGGACTTGTAAGAAGAAGACACGTCCAATCAATGGAGAAGACACAATCATATTTCCAGCGCCGCGTAGACTTATGTACGTATAAGTTTTCTAGTGCATCATCGAATTATAAATTAGAGCATACGAGAGTAGAAGATGCAGAGAGAATGCAGGATTGGTATAAGAAGAGAATAAGTGAGGATTAGTTTAAAAAGGCTTGCCTAGTATGATAGGCAGGCTTTTTTATAGAGAAATGAGTAGTTTACAATTGAACTAAGTTTTCTTTAGTCCAATCCATATATGAGTACTACAGCGCACATAAATGAATATGTATCAGGGAAAAGAAAGTATACTTCTATTTCAGGGAAATTCGTGAAATATTTGATATAAATGGTATACTAATGTAGAAATAATATTAGGAGGCTATGTATGATAAGTCAGTTGAAAAGAGAAGCACTTGATGCATTAAAAGGAAAATGGGGATTAGCGGTAGGAGCAACCTTATTAATTGGAATTCTTATTGGAGCTGTGGAATTTCTAACCACAGGTATTTTCTCAATGTTTTGGGGTTGGGAAGAAGCAAGTGATTCGCTTACAGTAACTATTATTGCAATGCTTATTATCGGTCCGTTAACAACGGGTGCTTATTACCTAGTTTTAAATGTAATTCGTGGAACTAATGCTAGTATTGGTCATGTATTTAGATGGTTTAGCGATGGAAGTAAGTTTATGAAGGCATTTTTAACATATTTACTAATGTATGTATACGTAATTCTATGGACATTACTTCTTATTATTCCGGGTATTATTAAATCATTTTCTTATTCTATGACGTATTTTATTTTGAATGATCATCCAGAATACACAGCGAATCAAGCAATTACCGAAAGTCGCCATATGATGAACGGACATAAAATGGATTACTTTTTACTATGCTTAAGTTTCCTTGGCTGGTTCATCTTAAGTATTCTTACTATAGGAATCGGTTTCTTATGGTTAGCACCTTACTTCTATTCGACATCGGCAGCGTTTTATGAAGAGATTTCAAAAGAATATTACAAAAAAGAAGGTACTACTTTCTAATAAAGTTCAACTAATAATCAGTGGGGGGTTCTTTATCCCCACTGATTATTAGTTGAACTAATCGGGTGTTTACGGGCAGTTGATTCCTCACCTAACTTCTTTGCTTTCGCTAAATTTTGAGGTGGGGGTCTTACTGCCCGCAAATAGCGGGATAAAACATCTAAACCGAATATAGGGAGCAGATGGTTTAGGTGTTTTGATATGTGTTCTGTTTTCGGAATTCACTTCAGGATAAGGTATAGGTTTTTATATAGAAATTCTTCCCTCTATGTTTTATCATAGAGGGTTATTTTTTTATGTGAAAATGATAGAAAATAGTGAATAATATATATGAAAGGAAAAAAGTGAGGTGAATGAGAGTGAGCAAATTTTTAATTCCGTATTCATTTTCTATATTAAGTTTCTTTATTTCAGCAACGGCACTTGATTTATATGATAGGATGGGAAAAAATAATGAGATGATTTCGCCGAACATACTTGGAAAGATAATTCAATCTATTTCGCAAATGGGAGTCCTTACATTGTATTTCGGAGTACCTATTATTTTAGGTGGATGTCTTCTTGGTGAGATATTGTTTAGAGGTATCATTTTACGATTTAAATTGAGCTATATTATATCTGTATTATTATATTTACTCTTAGCTTTTAGTATTGTTTTCATAACGGTAGGGATTCCAAATACATATGAAGATTCCAATATTTTTTTCATGGGGATAACTATGATTTGTGCTGTTACATTCTTTGTGGGTCGGGATATATGGGAGAAAAAACAAGTTAGTAATGGAGTGGGAACATGAAATACACTTGTCTTTGTTGTGGGTATAAGGTGAAACTTTAATCAGTGGGGATTTTGTTCATTCCCCACTGATTATTAGCCCTCACCAATCGGGCATTTATGGACAGTTGACCTCCCGCCTAACCCCTTTGTTCTAGCTGAATTTTGAGGTGGGAGTTTTACTGGCCGGCAAATAGCGGGGTAGAACAATAGAAGAAGAACCCCCAGGTCCAGAAAAACCGGAAACAACAGATCCAGAGAAGCCTGGAACACCAAATCCAGAAAAACCTGAAAAAGAATTACCGAAGACAGGACAGAAAATGCCTGTGGAACCATATATGGGAGCATTTCTTGTAATGATGAGTTTTGGATTACTCGTATTAGGTAGAAAACAGCAGAGATAATAAAAGTGAAAAGGTATCCTTCAAGTATTTGAGGATACCTTTTTTATTTTATTTGGCATAAAAAAAGCATCTAGCAAAAGTACTAGATGCAAATAAAAATACAAGGGAAGATAAATGTCCTCACGTTTTCATAGTGTTTTGTTGAAAAAAGGGCTATCTATTTAATTAATTTTAACGCGTAAGGAAAGAAGTTTCTTTCCTTACATGTTTGAAGGGGGATAGTCCAACGGTAGGTAGGGAAAATAATGTAAAAAAAAACTATTGTATGTTTAAAAACGTTATGTTACATTTGTGTTACAGATAAGTTACAAAACGTAACTTTTGTTACGTTTTGTTTTCTTATGTTTTCGATAGATTACGAGTTGTAGTTCGTATTTCCAATCAACTGAGAATATTTAAAGTTGAAGAAATAACAAACTATAAACTAAAAATAGTTTTTCTATGTGTATGAGAGTGTGTAGTAAAGATTTTGAGTGGGAGCTTTATCCGCATTATTAAAATTCTTTTCGGTCTTAAAAGAAGAAGACTACCAACTATTTAGGAGTTTTAAGTAATGATAGTAAATGAAATGTACTTCCTTTCCCGCACACAATGTAGTACATATTTTACTGTTAGTCTAAGTACTACACAGACTTTTATACATATGATGTTATTGTTTTAGGAGTATATAGGGGGAGAGAAAATGAGAAAGTTATTAACGGTAATTGGACTTACATTTTTAATGTTGGCTGGATGTAGTAATGGGAACTTTGAAAAAGCAATGGATGAGGGAAAGACTGCACTAACGAATAAAGAATATAAAACAGCCTTATCGTCATTTGAACGAGCGCTAGATGAGAAAAAAGATGATTCAGATGTAAAAGTACTTGTAGAACAAACGAAAGCAATGATTGAAGCAGTGAAGTTAAAAGAGGAAACAAAGGTAGAAGAGTCAATCAAGTCATTTGAAAAAGTAGAGAGCGTGAAGAATGGAAGTAATACGCTGTTAAAACAAGCGAAGGAAGAACGAACAGCATTACTAGCCATCTTAGAACAAAAAAAGAAATATAGCGAGCAACTGACGAAAAGTGAAGAGTTCATAAGTAAGAAAAATTATGCAGAAGCGAAAGAGATATTAGATAAGCTAGTTTCCGAAACGAAAGGTAACAAGAACTTTGAAGAATATAATAAAAAAGCTGTAGGATTAGTTACTAAAATTGGTGAAGAGGAAAAAACTGCAAAGAGTGAAACAGCAGCACCGAAGGCACAAAAAACAGATGCAGGAACGAGTCAAAAAGTGGAGCCTGAAAAGAATCAAAAGGTAGCAACAGAAAAGAACCAAAAAGTAGAGGCAGAAAAGAATCAAAAGGTAGCAACAGAAAAGAACCAAAAAACAGATCCAGAGAAGAATCAAGAGGTAGAGACAGGAAAGAATCAAGATGCATTTACTTTTGAGAAAGCTAAAGAATATATTAAAAATGAATATAAAGAAGAATATGATTACACGTTAGAGAATACGCAAGTAGAAAATGGAAAGAAATATTATCAAATAAGAGTGCGTACGACATATAAAATAGAAGGTGCAGCTGGATCAGGATTTACTGGTGTATTCAAAGTATTCGAAGATGGTACAATTGTTGAAGTGCACTAGATTGATGAAAAGAATATGATACAAAACAGTAATCTGTCAAAAATAGAGATAATAAAAAGGTATCCTTCAAGTACGAGGATACCTTTTTACATTTTAAATCGTTCTTTATGACTAATCTTTAATTATTAATCCGAGTAATGTTGCAAACTGAATAGCTTGATATGATGATACTTTACATCCTCTTAGATTGTTCACTGAAACGGTAAGTGTATCAAAATTAGAAGAACTAATATCTATTCCCTTCAGTGATGTTTGATCAAAATTTGCTTCGTCAAGGCTACATGAATTGAATTCAACTTTTTTTAGTTTACAGTCAAAAAAATCTGCATTATTTAATGAAGTTGCATTAAATATGATCTTTTCTAGTTTAGAATTTCCAAGTGAAGCTAAATTCAAAATTGAATTTTCAAATGTAACATTTCCTAAGCTAGATTCTGTAAAATTAACGCCAATTAATTTACTGTTTTTAAATTCGACTCTGTGAACAGAAGAGTTGCTTAAATTAACATTTGATAAATCGCAGTTCTCAAAACAAACATCTGTAATATCAATACTGCTAAAGTCTGTATTGGTAAACTTACAATTTTTTATCACTGCATTATATAAACGCACTCTATCTACAGATTCATTTTCAAAAGTGGAATCGATGATTTCACACATTTCTAATGTTGAATCTTCTTCATAAAAAATATCGTGAAAATTCTTTAAAGATAACTCTGGCGAAATTTTTGGTCTATCAATTTTCATATTATATCCTTCTTTCATTGAATTAGTTAGCTAGAAAAAATGGTATGTTCTATACATAGTTAGTACGCAGCGAGCAAGCGCCGTGTTGAAATTTCATCTCTTATTTTAAATGATTTTTTATGACTATACTTCGATTAACTTTAGCAATAAAAGCATACTCATGTATTCTCTAAAAATTAACGGTTCATTTCACGTTGTAGTATTTCAAAAAACAACGATACATGATAGCCATCTACTGTTGCATGATGAACTTTAATATTCACTGGCATTAGCAACTGTGAACCAACTTTTTCGTACTTTCCACTAGTAATCATTGGTGTTACATTATTTTTGATAGCTCCTTGATGAGATGAAAAATGTTCAAAATGCATCCAAGGAATGGATGAAAGATTCACCACGTTGGGCGGAACAACTCCCATTGGTGCGATATCTGTTGTGTTTGCATAGTTTTTTATAAGCCTTTTGTACTCACGATCAACTGATCTATAATCTGTTAATTCTTCCAACCATAAACTATAAAATAGCCCTGTTTCTTGATTAAAGTTCGTAAATGTCGGCACTAATTCTTGCCATTCTACTAATTGCTTATTTATGTGGGCATACTTCAAATTCGGAATCTTGTTAACCGATTTAGTTACATTAAAAATAGAGAAAAATAATGTAACAATTAAAAATTGCATTGAAGTGGAATTATTAGATGAGTTTTTTAGTACGGATTCTTACAGTTGCCAAATGCAATTGCTTATAGAGAATGAATGAAAACGAACTTTAGAGTATACTCAGAAATAATATAAACTAGAAAATGAAGCTGGATTATGTAAGTACAATTGTTGAAAAGGTATCCTCACATACTTTGAGGATGCTTTTTTAGTATAAAAAAAGGCATCTAGCAAAAGTACTAGATGCAAATAAAAAACACAAGGGAAGACAAAATTCTTCCCTTTTCCCGTATGTAATTATATCAAAAAATTTATAAAAAACTAGCTTTATTTTTTATATAATTGATGTGTGAAGCCGTGAAAGGAAAAGATTACACTATTTTCGTAGTTTTTTGTTAAAAAAAGGAGCTGTATATATGATTAATTTTAAACCAGAAAATTTAAATCAATTATTAAAAGTGACGCTCATAAGTGCGAATAAGTCTTATGATGCGATTAAAGATTATGAGTTTACAAAAGAAGCAGTAGTATTCCGTATAGACTTCAAATATATTGGCGTTTCTCTTATGATTGTAGATATGCTAGGAAGATCGGCGGCGAGATTTAACATTTTGCCATTTGCTAAACCAGATACGAATGAGATAGATTACATCCAGTTTCAAGTGTATTCGATTAATGAAGGGAATTTTAAAGAAATGCTTGATACGATGTAAAAAAACTATAATTTTACAAAAATGTATATACCAACTAATATATAAGTAATACATTCATATAATTGGAGTGATGAGATGCAGCCGTTAGAAAGGGAGATTCATTCTAATATGCTGAAAGTGTGGCGAATTCACGCTTTAATTGGGGCGGCAGTTATACTAGCAGTCGTAATTGCGTATTTCTTTTTTATGATTAACTTTAACTGGTGGGGTTGGCTGTTCGGATTGTTAGTAACAGGAGCTATTACATTTATCCCGCTTGATTATTTTGTATTTCCAAATTTACGTCAACGCTATTATAGTTACAGATTAAATGAAGAAGAGATTGAGATTCAAAAGGGAATGTTCGTTGTAAAACGTGTACTTATTCCGATGATCCGTGTGCAGCACGTAACGATTGAGCAAGGGCCGATTATGAGAAAGTATAATTTAGCAGAATTACACATTTCAACAGCAGCAACTTCTCATAGTATTCCAGGTTTAACGAAAGAAGAAGCAGAACAGCTGAAAAGACAAATTGGAGAACTTGCGAAAGTGAGTGATAAGGATGTATAAGAGGCAGCATCCGATCACGATATTATTGAGTATTCGAATTTCGGGTTTATTTCCTTTTATCCTTCTTGTAATATTTCGCTCTGATGAAAATGAGCCTTGGTATTTATTTTATTTTGTTTTGTTGTTTCTTTTATTCGTGATGGCTATTTTCTCCGCTGTGAAATGGTATTTCAAAGTGTACTGGATTGAGAATAATATTTTACATATAAAGCATGGTGTGTTTGTAAAGAAAGAAAGCTACTTAAATAAAGAACGTGTGCAAAATGTTAGTACATCTTCTAACATCATTTATCAAATACTTGGACTTACAAAATTAAATATAGAAGTTGCAGGCGGCGGTAGTGAGCCAGAAGTGATGTTAGCTGGTATTAAAGAAGATGAAGCGAAGGCACTAATTGCTTTATTGCATAAAGAAAGAAGCGTTGTGGCTGAAGAGGTGCCTGCGGAAGAAGGTAGTAAGACAGTTTATCAGTTAAAAGCGAAAGAAATTTTATTCGCATCTATTACATCTGGTAGATTTGGATTAGTGTTTTCTATGTTAGTAATCCTTTACACAGAGTTTAATCAATTTCTACCAGAATGGTTCATTAATAAAGTGGAAGCGTATGTGATGGATAACGGTGTATATGAATTAATCGTTATGGCAGCAATTTTAATGGCAATTTCTTGGGTTATTTCAACAGCAGGCTATGCGTTAAAATATGCAAACTTTAAAATTGAGCGAAACGGAAATGAAATTCGCATCGTACAAGGGTTATTTGATAAGAAAGAGTTTGTGTTAAAATTGCACCGTATTCAAGCAATTACTGTGAAAGAAGGCATTCTCCGTCAGCCTTTCGGTTATTGTTCTGTGGAAGTAGAAGTCATTCAAAGTATAGAATCCGCTGGGAATGAAGTGATGCTACATCCTTTTATGAAGAAAAAAGATGTGCAGCAGTTACTCGCATATTTACAGTTGCCGTATGAAATGGAAGAGGAAATCGTTTATTTACCGAAAGCGGCATTGCGCCGTTACATCATCATGGGCTGGATTACAACTGCTGTGCTCGCTGTGCCGATCGTTAGTGCGAGTATATATTTCAAACAATATATCGCGTTATTCACTCTTATCCCGCTATGTATCGGATTTACAATACTCGCATACGCTCGTTATACTAGCGGCGGTTATATGATGAGAGAAAATCAATTAACGATGGTGTACAGAGGTCTTGCGAAATATACAGGAATCATGCGTAGAAGGCATATTCAAGCGGTGGGGTACAATCAATCATATTTTCAAAAGAAAGACGAGTTATGTACAGCTGCCGTATCGGTAGCAGGGCATCGTTATAAAGTGAAGCACATGCGAAAAGAGGACACACTTCGTATATATAATTGGTACAAAGAAAAAGGAAACACCGGTGTGTAGTGGTGTTTCCTTTTTGTTATTAAATGGATATCTTTAGTCGAATCGTTGATATATTTCAAGATGTGATAGATATATTCGAAAAATCGTTGGTATAATTTCACGTACTCCTAGTGTTGTATTACTTTTTAATTAAACTAACACATCAAAAGTAGTCACAAAAGAAGGACGAGAGAAAATACTCTTTTGCTGTTCTGCATGTGGATGCGCCTGAGCCTGTGATTGTCCCTCTGCTTGTGCAGGACGTTTTTTATGAGCGTTTTCGAATGAACGTGATTCTGTCCAGTCTTTAAAGTTTTGCTCTGTTTCCCACATCGTTAAGATGACATATGTATCGTTACTTAATGGGCGTAGAACGCGGATCGCTTGAAATCCTGGTTCGTTTTCAATAAGGCCTGCACGGTTTTTAAAACGGTTTTCAAATACAGGGCGACCTTCGTCTGTGACAGAAATGTTGTTACAAACGATATAGCCAGGTTGTCCTTTAAATTCGCCAACAGCATCTAGTACGTCATATTGAAGAGATCCTTCTACAGATTCTTCTGTATTTTCTTTATAAAACATATCTTTTTCATTATTTTTTGCAGTGAAATGTGCTTGTTCTAGAGGTGTTTCGTATGAAATAATAGCCTTCATTTTAGTGCCCCCTTACTTATTTGTTTCTATTATATCAACTCTCTTAAAAAACTTCGAAGATTATATACATAAAGATACTTCTTTTTCAAATAATAAATGTACCATCATTTGGAAAGAAGGCCGATGTATGAAGAAAGTAAAGTGGACTTTATTAGGTGGGTTAGCGACGCTTGTATTAGCGATTGTAATCTATAAACTTATTGTGTTAGCTGGTGGCTATATGATGGATGAAAAGCAGCTCGTTTTCCACTCTTCATCACGTATCGTTGACCAGAAAGGGAAAGAAATTACGAAATTATACGTAGAAAATAGAGACCTCGTACCAATCGAGCAAATTCCAAAATACGTGCAGCAGTCGTTTATTGCGGTGGAAGATTCTCGTTTTTATGAGCATCAAGGAATTGATTATCCGTCAATATTCCGTGCTCTTTATAAAGACACGTTAGCTGGAGAGAAGGTCGAAGGCGGTAGTACGATTACGCAGCAACTTGCTAAAAACGTCTTTTTAACTCGTGAAAAAACATTTACGCGTAAGTTGAAGGAAGTCGCAATCTCCCTTCAATTAGAGCAAAAATATACGAAGCAACAAATTCTTGAAATGTATATGAATCATATTTATTTTGGACATGGAGCTTACGGTATTCAAGCTGCAGCAAAGTTGTATTTTAATAAAAATGTAGAAGATTTAACAGTAGAAGAAGGGGCAATGCTTGCAGGTCTTCCGAAGTCGCCAAACGGATATTCACCGTATTTTTCTCCAGAGAAGAGTAAAGAACGCCGTGATCTAGTATTGTCACTTATGCATAGACAAGGTTATTTGACTGCTGAAGAAAGCGTTCGCTATCAAGGAAAGACAATTGCTCTATATAAAAACTTAGATGAGAATGAACTCGCATATATGCCGTATATTGATATGGTCATAGATGAAGCGGCTCGTTTATACGGATTGTCTCATCAAGAAGTACTTCGCGGAGGATATACGTTTGTCGTATCGATGGATGAAAAGATTCAAAAGGTGGCGTATAACCAGTTTCAAGATGCGCGCAATTTCCCTGGTAAAGAAAATGGGGCGCAAGGTGCATTTTTATTAATGGATAATCGTACGGGCGGGATTAAAGCTGCGATTGGCGGAAGAAAGTATGTCCCGAGAGGATTTAATCGTATTTTTGCAAAAAGGCAACCGGGCTCTGTTCTGAAACCACTTATCGTTTATGCACCAGCATTAGAAACGAAAAAGTATAATCCGTATTCGTTATTAACAAATGACAAAGCTTCTTTTGAAGGTTATGAACCTCGAAATTACAATCGTCAATATACGAAAGAAATGACGATGTATGATGCGATTTTAGATTCAGCAAACGTACCGGCAGTTTCTTTATTAAATGAGTTAGGGGTCGAAGAAGGAAAGCAATATTTAGAGAAAGGAAATGTTCATATTGCAGATACTGGGTTAAGTACAGCGCTTGGTGGGCTGAAAAACGGTGTTTCACCATTTGATCTTGTAAAAATGTATCGTGCATTTTTAGCAAACGGCAATATTATTGAGCCACATGTTATTGATAAAGTGTTAAATAGACACGGCGCAGTCATTGGAGAATCGCCAAAAGTAGAGACGAAAGTCTTCTCGAAACAAACAGCATGGTATATGACGAAAATGTTAGAAGGAGTTGTAAAGGAAGGGACAGCCAAAGTAGGTGTCTATAACGGTGCGTTGGCTGGAAAAACGGGTACCACTTCAATTCCTAATGATGATAATGGAGCAAGGGATATGTGGTTTGTTGGATATACGCCGAATTTAGTGGGAGCAGTTTGGGTCGGCTATGATCACACGGATAAAGAGCACAAATTGCAAGGCGAAAGTGCAGCTGCAACGAAGTTATTTAAGAAAATTTTAACGAAGGCAAATGTAGAACAGAAAGAAAAGTTTATGCAGCCAGAAGGTGTAGAAACGATTGGTGCCCCAATTCGGTTGCGCAAGATTGAAGATGTAAAAATGAAACTATCATTTAGTCCTTTCGGTTTATTTAAAGCAAAATTAAGCTGGACACCACTTCCAGATGAAAGAATTATGTATCGAATTTATAGAGTGGAAAACGGAATTCATACGCATGTGAGTACTGTAACAGGTGTCGGAGAATATGAGGAAAAGTTTATTAACATATTCTCAAAACCGAGTTTTTACGTTGTGCCATTTAACACACAAACGAACCGTGAAGGAGAAAAGTCAAAAGTAGCTAAACCATAGATTTTCTCTGTGTTATAATAAGAATGTTGTGAAAATAGTAAGCGGTTTTACGAATGTTTGTGTCAATTTCATGAACAACGTACATAATGTTATGCAATTTGTTTTTACAAGCTGTATAGTAAAAAAAGATAAATATCGGAATAGAACGTATTTAAAGCAAAAGCATTGGTAGGGAAGGGAGCAAGGGTCTTGGTAAGAACTATAAATGAGACATTTTTAAAAGCATGTAGGGGGGAACGTACAGAGTATGTACCAGCATGGTATATGCGTCAAGCAGGTCGTTCGCAGCCGGAATATAGAAAGATAAAAGAAAAATATTCTTTATTTGAAATTACACACAATCCAGAGTTATGTGCTTACGTTACAAAGTTACCAGTTGATCAATATAACGTAGACGCAGCAATTCTTTATAAAGATATTATGTCACCACTACCTGCAATTGGTGTGGATGTAGAAATTAAATCTGGTATTGGACCAGTAATTGATAATCCAATCCGTTCTTTACAAGACGTAGAAAAACTAGGGGAAATCAATCCAGAAGATGACGTACCGTACATATTAGATACGATTCGTTTATTAACGACAGAAATGTTAGACGTACCGTTAATCGGTTTTTCAGGAGCTCCATTTACGCTAGCGAGCTATATGATTGAAGGCGGTCCATCTCGTAACTACCATAATACGAAAGCGTTTATGTATGCAGAGCCGAAAGCTTGGTTCGCTTTAATGGATAAGCTTGCTGATATGGTTATTACATATTTAAAAGCGCAAATTAACGCAGGAGCAAAAGCAGTTCAAATTTTCGATTCATGGGTTGGAACAGTAAATGTAGTAGATTATCGCGTATTTATTAAACCAGCAATGGAACGTATTTTTGCAGAAGTTCGTACGATGGGTGTACCGATGATTATGCACGGCGTAGGAGCTGCACATTTAGTGAACGAATGGCATGATCTGCCTCTTGATGTAGTCGGTTTAGACTGGCGTTTACCGATTGAAGAAGCGCGTGCACGCGGCGTTTATAAGGCGGTACAAGGTAATATGGATCCTTCGTTCTTACTTGCACCATGGTCTGTTATTGAAGAACATGTAAAAGGTATTTTAGATCAAGGGATGAAGCAGCCGGGTTATATCTTTAACTTAGGTCACGGTGTATTCCCAGAAGTAAATCCAGATACATTAAAACGTTTAACTACATTTATTCATGAGTACTCTAAAGAACAGTTAGCGAAGTAAAGGAGATTGGCTGTATGAAAAAGAAAATTGGTTTGCTTGTAATGGCATACGGAACGCCATATAAAGAAGAAGACATTGAACGTTACTATACACATATTCGCAGAGGAAGAAAGCCAAGTCCTGAAATGCTAGAAGATTTAACAGAGCGTTACCGTGCAATTGGTGGTATTTCTCCTTTAGCTACTATTACATTAGAGCAAGCTAAAAAGTTAGAAATGCGTTTAAATGAAATACAAGATGAAGTAGAGTACCACATGTATCTTGGTTTAAAACATATTGAACCGTTTATTGAAGATGCGGTACAAGCTATGCATAACGATGAAATAGAGGATGCAATCGCACTTGTTCTTGCGCCTCACTATTCTACATTTAGTGTGAAATCATATGTTGGACGAGCGCAGGAAGAAGCTGAGAAACTTGGAAACTTAACAATTCATGGCATTGATAGCTGGTATAAAGAACCGAAGTTTATCCAGTATTGGGTCGATGCAGTGAAAGGTATATATAACGGTATGTCAGAAGCAGAACGTGAAAAAGCAGTATTAATCGTATCTGCTCACAGCTTACCAGAGAAAATTATCGCACTCGGCGATCCATATCCAGATCAATTAAATGAAACAGCTGATTATATTGCAAGGGGCGCTGAAGTAGCAAACTATGCAGTAGGATGGCAAAGTGCAGGAAACACGCCAGATCCTTGGATCGGTCCGGATGTACAAGATTTAACGAGAGAATTAAATGAAAAGTACGGTTATACTTCATTTGTTTATGCACCAGTTGGATTTGTTGCGGAACATTTAGAAGTTTTATATGATAATGACTTTGAGTGTAAAGTGGTGACTGATGAAATTGGCGCGAAATATTATCGTCCAGAAATGCCAAACGCATCGGATGCATTCATTGATTGCTTAACGGATGTTGTATTAAAGAAAAAAGAATCTGTATTGTAAGAAGAAAGGGGGAGCCTGCTTGAGGAAAAAAGTTGTGATCATCGGCGGTGGTATCACAGGATTAACAGCTATGTATCACTTACAAAAAGACATTCGTGAGAAGGACTTGCCGATAGATACATTACTTGTAGAAGCGTCGGGTAAACTTGGCGGGAAAATTCAAACCGTTCGAAAAGATGGATTTACAATTGAACGCGGACCGGATTCTTTTTTAGCACGAAAAGAAAGTGCGTCTAGATTGGTGAGAGAATTAGGTCTTGGCGATGAACTTGTAAATAATAAGGCCGGTCAATCATTTATTCTCGTAAACAATCGGTTACATAAAATGCCGAGTGGATCAATGATGGGAATTCCAACGCAAATTACGCCGTTTCTATTTTCCGGGTTGTTCTCCCCAATTGGTAAATTAAGAGCTGGTTTTGATCTGTTAATGCCTAGATCAAAACCAGTATCTGACCAATCACTCGGGCAGTTTTTCAGACATCGCCTCGGAAACGAAGTGGTTGAAAACTTAATAGAACCATTACTATCGGGTATTTATGCAGGGGATATTGATGAAATGAGCTTAATGTCGACCTTCCCGCAAATGTATCAAATTGAGCAGAAACATCGTAGTATTTCACTCGGTATGCGTACGCTCGCTCCGAAAGAAGAGAAAGCTGAACCGAAAAAAGGAATCTTCCAAACGGTGAAAACAGGTTTAGAATCTATAGTAGAATCTCTCGAAGTGAAGATGCATGAAGGTACGATAATAAAGGGAACTCGCATTGAAAAAGTTGCAAAACTGGGGGATGGTTACACGATTACTCTTAGTAACGGAAAAGAAATAGAAGCGGACGCCATCGTAGTGGCAAGCTCACATAAAGTATTGCCTTCTATGTTTGCGCAGTATAAACAATTTCGTTTCTTCCGCAACATTCCGTCCACATCAGTTGCGAATGTAGCACTTGCTTTTCCGAAATCAGCCATTCAGCGCGATATTGATGGAACGGGATTTGTCGTATCACGAAATAGTGACTTCTCCATTACAGCATGTACGTGGACACATAAAAAATGGCCGCATACAACGCCAGAAGGTAAGGTACTTCTTCGCTGTTACGTTGGACGCCCTGGTGATGAAGCGATTGTAGAACAAACCGAAGAGGAACTCGTTCAGCTCGTACTAGAAGACTTACGAAAGACGATGGATATTATAGAGGACCCGGAGTTTGCAATCGTAAGCCGCTGGAAAGAAGCGATGCCTCAATATACAGTAGGTCATAACGAGCGAATGAAAAAGCTTACAACATTTATGGAGAAAGAATTGCCAGGTGTGTACTTAGCTGGAAGTTCTTACGCTGGTTCTGGTTTGCCGGACTGTATTGGGCAAGGTGAGTTGGCAGCGCAACGTGTGTTATCACATATTGAAAAAATAGTAGAATGTGAACGAGATGCTTTGAATGTATAAAAAACTACCACTTCCTAATGAAGTGGTAGTTTTTTATTGGAAAATAGAAGTTTGTACCTTACATATTCCATCTGTTTTTAGCATAAGTAATTTTTGTTTTAAACGTATAGCTGAGATTAATTTTTTGTAAAACTTGTCGAAATATAGTTCTATATAACGAATCATTTGTTATGATAGATATGCTGAGAAAATATGAAATAGGGAGAGGAAAATAGCTGTGAAGAAATTGTTAAGTGTCTTTTTATCATTATTACTATTACTATCATTTACTGGAACTTTAGCACAAGCAGAAGAAACTACTTCTATGTCGGTAGAAAAAGCAATTCAAGTATTCAAGCAGCAAGGGAAAACGAAGGGGATAGTGGAAGGATATATTGTCGGATATACGCAAAGTCCTTCTAAGTACACGAAGGATCCGGCTAAGTTTGACGACACAAATGTGGCAATTGCCGATTCACCAAACGAAACAAATCCAGATAAAATCATGCCTGTTCAGTTGCCAAAAGGCGATGTGAGATCGGCAGTGAATGTGAAAGATCATCCTGAAAATATTGGGAAGAAAGTTAGCTTAACAGGGACGCTTGAATTATATTTTAGTAGTCCGGGTTTAAAATCAGTAACAGCTCATAAGTTTCAAGGGGAAGAACAAAACCGTGTTAGCGATGTAGTGGCTTCACCTGGGGGCGGGGAAGTTGCGAAAGGAACAGCGGTAACATTAACAACGAATACAGAAGGAGCAACAATTTACTATACGTTAGATGGTTCTAATCCTACAAATAAAAGTGTTCGCTATAACGGACAAATTGTAGTGAATGAAAATAGTGTAGTGAAAGCAATCGCAGAGAAAGAAGGACTTACTTCTTCGGCGATTTCTACATTTTCATTTATTATTGTAAATAATGAACCAGTTCGTATTCATGATATTCAAGGGAAATCACATATTTCTCCTTACAAAGGGAAGAACGTATACAATGTGGAAGGCGTTGTAACAGCGCTTGATAAAAATGGTTTTTATATAGAAGACAATCAGCCGGATAATGATCCAGCTACTTCAGAAGGTATGTACGTATACAAAAAAGATGCAAATGTAGCAGTTGGAGACCTTATTCAAGTTGATGGAGAAGTAGAAGAATATGTTGGGCCTGGATATGCAGAAAGGTTTGAAACAGACTTAACAACGACGGAAATTAAGGCGAGTCGCGTTGCTGTAATCGCAAAAGATCAACCTTTACCAGCACCCATTGTACTCGGAGAAAACGGTGTGAAAATTCCTGATCAAATTATCGATAATGATGCATTCGGTTTATTTGATCCAAATGAAGATGCAATCGACTTTTATGAAAGTATAGAAGGTATGCGCGTTACGATGCCAACACCAAAAATTATTGCACCTCAGAAAAACGGAAATTTATATGTAACAGTAAAAAATAGCGGGGATAAAGTAGTAACGAAATATGGTACACCTCTTTTAGATGAAAATCAATTAAACCCAGAGCGTCTTTCTGTAAAAGTACCTCGTGATTATGTAGCAAAAGTAGGAGATACTTTCACAGGAGATATAACAGGGGTAGTAGGATATGATTACGGTTCGTTCCGTATTTCGCCAGTGACGGAATTACCATCTGTAGTGGACGGTGGGTTTAAGCGAGTAGGGGCAAATATTCAGCCACGTCTTGATAAATTAACAGTTGCTACATATAACATTGAAAACTTCTCAGCAAATAAAAAAGAAACGACGGACGAAAAAGTAAAAGAGTTAGCGTATTCTATTAAATACAATTTAAAAATGCCAGATATTATCGGTGTAGAGGAAATGCAAGATAATAATGGATCAATTAATGATGGGACAACAGATGCTTCATTAAGCGCAAAACGTATCATTGATGCAGTTCTAGAAATTCGCGGACCGAAGTATGAGTATGTAGAAATTGCGCCAAGCAACAATCAAGACGGGGGAGCGCCTGGAGCTAACATTCGCGTCGGTTTCTTCTATAACCCATCACGTGTGAAATTAGCAACAGTACCGAAGTTACTTGATAAAAATGTAGTTCGTATTGGAGACGAAAATGCATTATTTGATAGTACACGAAAACCGTTAGCAGCAGAATTTACATTCCAAGGACAAAACGTTGTTGTCGTTGCAAATCACTTAAACTCAAAACTAGGAGATGCAACGCCATTTGGAAAAGTGCAGCCGCTCGTATTAAAGAGTGAAGAAAAACGAATTCAATTAGCGCAAGAAGTAAATTATTTCGTACAAGGTATTCAGAAAAAGAATGCAAATGCACCTGTTGTTGTATTAGGTGATATGAACGATTTTGAGTTCTCGAAACCACTAAAAGCATTAGAGGGAACAATCTTAAAAGATATGCTAAACACTGTGCCGAAAGAGAATCGTTACACGTACATTCATGAAGGGAATGCACAAGTGTTAGATCATATTTTAGTAACGAACAACATCGCACCGCACACAGTTGTAGACCCAGTACACTTAAACTCAAACATTATGAAAGAGCATGGACGTGTAAGCGACCACGACCCAGTACTTGCTCAAATTGATTTGAAGAAAGCTTCTTAAAGTGAGAGAACGCTTAGGTAACTAAGCGTTCTTTTTTGTTTTTGCATCGTCATTTAATTACAAAGAGGAGATTCCTTTTTTTGTAATCTGACGATATAATTAATAGAATATTCTGTTTTGTAGAAAGGGAGGTGTAGATATATGGTAGCCCAACTAAATGGGAAATTAATGAATCAACTAGCGATTTTTTTGAGTGTTTTTATATTGATTCAGTTTGTAGCTGATGTAACAGGTCTTACGCAATCACTAGGTATTCATTATTTAGGTACAATAAGACAGAGCATCACTTATACAGCATTTGGTTTAGCTGTGATTTTTACTATATTGGGTATGAAAAAGGAATTAAGTAAATATGCAATTATTTCTTTATGTTCGGCGATAGGAATACAAATAATTTATATAGTTGTTATTGTGGTTTTATGGATGTTGGCAGGGACACCGTAAAGTATTGTTCGTTTTTTTATAGAAAAACCTATTATTATGAAGTGCACCTCCAATTGTTAGACACGGTCTAACAATTGGAGGTGCACTTTTATTCCGATTATTAGTCTTCACCAATCGGGCTTTTACGAGCAGTTGATTTCCCACCTGACTCCTTGTATTCACTGAATTTTGAGGTGGGCATCTAGCTATTTAGAGCTTGATTTCTGTGGGGAATTTTAGGGTTTCTTAAGCAAACCGTAGCGGTGGTCATTTTATTTGGAAAATAGAGTGTAACTAATTGCAAAAGATTATATATAGAAACTCTTTTTTGTAAAATTCATGGTAAAATTAATTGAATATTCAGGTTTATAAAAGGGGGGCAACGATGCAGGTACAATTAAATGGAAAATTAATGAATCAAATCGCAATCTTTTTTAGTAGTATTGCCATGCTTCAGTTTATAGCTGAGGTAACAGGATTTACGCAAAATTTAGATATTACGTATAACTTAATAAATACAACAACGTCATATATAACATTTAGCTTGGCAGTGATTTTTACTTTAATAGGTGCAAGAAGAGAATTGAGTAAATATGCAATTATTTTATTATGTTTAGTAGTAGCTATTAAATCGATTTATTTTGTAGCTATTGTTATTTTATGGGGATTGGCTGGTACGCCGTAAATGAATAAAAAACCTAATTTCCAAGAAGACATGAGGAAATTAGGTTTTTATGCTTGAAACGCTTTTCTACACCGATCCCTTCTTTGCAATCTTCTTTTGTACCTTTTTCTATCACGCTGTACGCCTTTTATATACATGCATAGGCTGAAGAAGAAGAAGAAGGCACATTGTATCGTTAATATATACGATGACATGCCCTGTAACGGTTGCTTTGGATCATATAAATGAATAGGTGCTCCGCCTATTGTAGGGAATATTGTATTGAGCAGGACGTAAGGAATGGAGGTAACTGCAAATGGAAACAGAATCGCCATATAGTCCTTTTGTGACCATGCAGATGCAGCAAGTCCTAAAAGAGCCATTAACCCTGCAAATAAAAAATTAATTCCGATATATACAATAATATAAGTGATGGGGGAGCCGTAATATAAGTTTGCGAACATCCCGTTGTCATTTATAATACCTGAACCCGCTGCGGGTGCTCCGTTTGGAATGGTTAATTTGCAAAATAATAATGATAAGATAAATGGAAACGTATAAAGAAGTCCTCCGCAAAAAAATGTAACGATATATTTCGTTACTGAATAAGGAAGTAACGAAATTTCTTTACTTATAAATGTCTTAAAACCATCTGATTTATCTGAGTTGTAACTTGTACTAAAGGGAAGACTTGCAATAACTGGCATTAATAATAAATAAACATCCATTTCATTGTCGCGAAATCCAATCCATTTAAAAGCCGTTGTTACAAACGCATCCGTTCCGTCTCCAATATAACGAATTACATAATAATAATGATAGATAGAGATAAGAGCTAATCCACTAAACATAATAATTAAAGAAACACGATTACAAAAAGCTTGCTTTATACTTAAACGAAGCGCACGCATCATGACTGAAAAAGCCTCCACTATTTTGATAAACTTGTCTATTTTCTATATTACTATTAATTGTAAAGATTTTCTTGTTTTTTTATTTGATTATTTGAAAAAGAGGAATTTTATTGTTGTTAAGTAAGGTTTATCTATACATCTTAAGAACACCTTTTCTTTTTCTCTTTCCATCTGATACACTATGACAGTATTATATGAATGGACTGGAATTTTTTTATACTGGAAATAATAAAAAAGAGAACTTGTATAGAATGTAAGCGTGTGGTAATATCAAAGATGTACTGATTGACTATATTATCCAATTGGTCATTTTTGGAGGTGACGATGTGGCGATAGATCGAAAACGTTCTATTATTGAAGCTGCAACAAAGTCTTTTTCAGCGTTCGGTTATAAAGCAACAACGATGGATCAAGTAGCGAAATTAGCGAATGTAGGAAAAGGAACGATTTATACTTTTTTCAAAAATAAAGAAGAGCTATTTGGCGAAATTATTTCTAATTTAATTACAGAAATGAAGCAAGTTGCAGAAAACGCAATTCGTTCAGATGTTTCATTTTTTGAAAATGTACATAAAGCATTATATAGCATCTTAGAATTTAGAAAAGAACATCAGCTCATGATTAAGTTAATTCAAGAAGAGCGCGATATGGGAACGAAAGAAGTACAAGAAGTGATGCAACAAGTAGATGTGGAAATCGTTTCTGTCATTCAATCGTATTTAAAGATTGCGATTGAAAAAGGTGAAATTAGCAAATGTGACCCAGAAATTACAGCATTTATTATGCTTCGCCTATACGTATCGCTCATTTTTGATTGGGAAAAAAATCATGAACCGCTAGAAAAAGAAAAAATTGCAGAATTATTTGAACTTTATTTATTAAAAGGATTGTCAAACTAAGATAATCCTTTTATTATTATAAAAAATGACCAATTGAACAAAGTAGTCATATATTTATTTTAGGAGGGATAATATAAATATTCACTTCATAGTAAGGAACAGTTGCATAGTATAAATTCGGGGATAAGGCATATGTATGAATAAGTATAGCCTTTTTGTTTGGGTGAAAATGACTAAATGAACATTTTAGTCATTTTGATAAAGGGGGAGAAATGATGAAATGGAATCAGTTACTTCGTAAAGAGTTTACTGAAATTATAAAAAGTAAAAAAATATTAATTCCAATTATCGCGGTATTATTCGTACCAATTTTATATGCAGGTATGTTTTTATGGGCCTTTTGGGATCCGTATAAACAGTTAGATGATTTACCAGTTGCGGTAGTCAATTTAGATAAAGGTGCAGTATTTGATGGAAAACCAATTGAGGTCGGAAAAGGGCTCGTTGATAATTTAAAAGATAACACAAGTTTTAAATGGGAATTTGTAAGTGAAAAAGAAGCGAAAAAAGGAATGGAAGGCAGAAAATATTACATGTTAGTACGCATTCCTGATGACTTCTCAAGTAACGCTACAACGTTATTAAAAGATGATCCGAAACCATTAAACTTAGAATACATTCCAAACGAAAGCTTAAACTTCTTATCTTCACAAATTGGTGGAACAGCCATTGAAAAAATTAAAGGTGAAGTAGCAAGTACGTTAACGAAAACATATGCAGAGAAAATGTTTGATTCCATTCAAGACGTCTCAAAAGGATTAGCAGATGGGGCGGAAGGGGCAAATAAACTACATGACGGATCAAGTGAGCTGCATGATGGTTCAAGTAAAGTGACGGATGGCCTTCATACACTTCAAGGGAAGTCTGGGGAGATGAAGGATGGAGTTCAGAAATTAGCAGATGGATCAAATAAATTAGTAGATGGGTCAGGAAAAGTAACAGATGGTTTAAATACATTAAATAGCAAAACAGGTATAGGCAAATTACAAGATGGATCCGGAAAAGTAACGGCAGGTTTAAATACGTTAAATGGCAAAACGGGTGAAATGCAGACTGGTATAGGGAAATTAGTAGACGGTTCAGGAAAAGTAACAGCAGGTCTAAATACATTAAATAACAAAACAGGTGAGATGCAGACTGGTATAGGGAAATTAGTAGACGGTTCAGGAAAAGTAACAGCAGGTTTAAATACGTTAAATGGTAAAGCGGGTGAGATGCAGACTGGTATAGGGAAATTAGTAGACGGTTCAGGAAAAGTAACAGCAGGTTTGAATACATTAGTAAGTAAAACAGGTGAATTAAAAACAGGAACAATTGACTTATCAAATGGTATGGGAGAACTTGTTGAAGGGCAAAGCCAATTAGAGACAAGGGCTCAAGAGATTCAAAAGGGTTTGCAGGAGTTAAATAGTAACGTACAAAATTCTGTTGCAGGCTTAGAGGTAATACAGTCAAAAGCTCCTTCTACATTAAATGAAAAAATAAATGGAGCTGGAGAAGACGTAAGTCAGTTAAATGAATTGACGCAATCAACCGCAGGGGATGCAAAAACTGCAGCGCAAGATGTAGCGAGCTTGCAAAAGCAAATTGAGAGTTTACCGAAAGAATATCAAGAACAGTTACAACCATATATAACAAATGTGGCAAAAAGTACGGCGACAGTTCAGCAGAAGGCTGCCGGGGTAGCAGGTGGAACAAACAAGTTAAACGAAGAAGTGAAACAATTAAAAAGTGAAATAAATGAAACAACAAGTGGAATGCAAAACAAACTACCGAATCCAGAAGGGTTTAAAACTTTAACGGATGGTATTAAGAAACTAACGAACGCACAAAATGAATTTGTTAGTAATTTTCATGGATTTGGTGAAGGTTTAGGTAAGGCAAAATTAGGTGCTGATAAATTGAAGAACGGATCTGGTCAATTGATTGATGGAGCAAATCAATTAGTAGATGGATCTGGGAAGGTAACAGAAGGATTAGGCGCATTATCCGTAGGAGCAAACCAAATGGCAGGTGGAATAAATCAATTAGCGGACGGTTCAAGCCAAGTGACAGGCGGTTTAGGTGCATTATCTGTAGGGGCAAGCCAAATGACTGGTGGAATAAATCAATTAGCAGATGGCTCAAGTCAAGTAACAGGTGGTTTAGGCACATTATCTGTAGGAGCAGGCCAAATGACAGGCGGAATAACGCAATTAGCGGACGGTTCAAGCCAAGTAACAGGCGGTTTAGGCACATTATCTGTAGGAGTAACAAAATTAGCAGATGGCTCAAATCAAGTAACAACAGGATTAGGCACTCTAAATGGCGGTTTAAATACAATGTCAACTGGCTCAACACAGTTAATCGACGGCGTAAATAAACTAGCAGATGGCTCAGGAAAAGTAACAGATGGCCTCGTAAAAGTAAACGACGGTTCAGGTGAACTTGCTGAAAAGCTTGGCGAAGGGGCAGAGAAAACTGGTGAAGTGAAAGGGACGAATAAAACATTTGATATGTTTGCAAACCCTGTAAAAGTAAAGACAGAGAAATTAGCGGAAGTTCCAAACTACGGAACTGGATTTACACCGTATTTCTTATCACTCGGTTTATTTGTTGGGGCATTACTATTATCTATCGTATACCCATTACGCGATACAGTCGGCGTTCCAAAATCAGGATTTAGCTGGTTTATTAGTAAGTTCGGCGTTTTACTATCAGTCGGTATTATTCAAGCGATAGTAGCAGATGTCATATTACTGTTCGGATTAGGTGTAGAAGTGCAAAGTATTCCATACTTTATATTATTTAGCATCGTTACAAGTTTAGCATTTATCGCATTAATTCAATGTTTAGTAACAGCATTCGGTGATGCAGGGCGATTTATTGCCATCATCACATTAATTATTCAGCTTACAACAAGTGCTGGAACATTCCCACTAGAATTGATTCCGAAGTTTTTACAACCATTTAATACGTGGTTACCGATGACATACTCTGTATCAGGATTGAAAGCAGTCGTATCAAGCGGAGACTTTAACTTCATGTGGCAAAACATAGGAATACTCATGATCTTTATCGTCGTATTATCACTTGGAACAATCGCTTCCTTAACTTGGATGCACAAACGACAATTTAGAAATGTTGTTGAAAATCAATCGATTGAAGTTTAAAAAAAGCACCTTGTAGGTAAATATTTATAATAACGAAACATTGGAATGAAAAGCCTGTATCAATAATTACTCAGTGATTATCGATACAGGCTCTTTTTATTGGATCTGTTCATAAAGATTGTTGTTATTAGAGCATTTTTCTTTTCGTTCTTTCATTCCATTTTTATTCTTTTTAATGCTAATTCAGCTGCCATTTTCCCGTTATGTTGTCCGTGCTCTTTAACCCAATTTAGTTTTTCGCTAGCTGGCACGTATCTATGGAAACCTAGAATTTCAGCCGCTCTCTCTTGTATCCACATATCCGATTCGTCCAAGAGGGGAAGTGTTTCATGCAATTGTGTATAAGGAGTTAAAGCGATAATTGAAAATTAATATTGAGCTCTTTTTTCTTCCGTTAATTCAGGTTTTTTAAGAAGATTTTTCAATTCTTAAATGGCTTGTACATCTTGCTGTAGTTGCAGTTCATCCGTATTTTCTTTGGAACAAGGATAATCTTTAACTTCTAATTGCAGTCTAAACGAAAGAAAAGGACTTACAGCAATTTACAGAGAAAACTAGAATAGGGGAGTTGATATGATGAAACAAAAATCTCGCTTCTATTTTATAATATATCCACTAATCACCTTCTTGGTTTATACACTATATCCGATTTTATTTCACAAAAAAGAACATACGAGCATGAAGGATATACTGGGAATGATTGTAACGTATTACATTTTAATTAGTGAATATTACTTTATTGATTTTTTAAGTGAAAGAATAAAGAAAAACGGTAAAGAAAAACAGTAAAGTTTCACTATTTAAAAGCTGATGAAGGATAACAAAATGACCGAAAGCGAAATGAAATTTAGGGATACGAACATTCGTAACTTTTTCGATAAAGAGAATCGTTTAAAATCGATTCCAGGTCAAAAAAAGAAAAAGTTAGTGTTATTAGAACATTTGATTAGCAAGTTAAACGTTGAAAATCAATATACAGAGAAAGAAATAAATGTGTTCATAAAACAATATCATGATGATTTTTGTACGATTAGAAGAGAATTTATCGTGCATGGGTTTATGGATCGAGAGGATAATATGTACCATATAAATGGGAGAGAAGTTTGGACGAAGTGGGAGGAGTTATAAATGTAATGAGTAATTCCTAGTTTGCCTCTCTTATCTAAAGAAGGAAATATTATGGGCTTTGGTGGTAGTTGCGGTGAATTTGCTTTATTAGTTATATTGTTTATTTTATTAATCATCGTTGGAGCTGCTTGCTTTTGCTAAAAGCTATGGAAAAGACACTCTTATAAGAGTGTCTTTTCTTTATGAAGACGTAATCCCACAAAAACATTTATTTATGGGGGCTTGCCAAATACTCATCAACCTAAGAAAATAGATCACTCCATAATGAAAAATTCACGTTTTTACAGTTAGTACTGAAAATTCGGCTCATCCTTTTCGTTTTAGAAAAAGTAATATTTTAAGTTGATAGATGTGTAATATTACCTATATTGTAACGTATAAGTGAATTTAATGACTTTAACTATACTTTTGTTTCGTTTTATTTAAAAATATTACGATTATATTACAAAAACTATTGATTATATCTAAATAGCGTAATATAATACTGTTTGTGGAAATAAAAACAAAAATTATTCATTATTTGGGGGATATGGAAAATGAAGAAAGTTATTTTACCAGTTTTAATGTCTGCTATGGTTATAGTTCCGGCAGTATCACATGCTGAAAAACAAGATAATGTGAAACAGACTACTGCAAAAGCAGAGCAGACAATTCAGCAAAGTGGTTGGGTAAAAGTAGGGGATACATGGTATTTCTATGACCAAAAAGGTATGAAGAAAACAGGCTGGTTACAAGATGGTGGAAAATGGTATTATTTTGATGGTAATGGAAAAATGCAAACAGGTCATATTGTATATCAATATGAGGGTTACTTACTGGGAGCAGACGGTACAATGTATGCCAATGAAGGTTGGATTCAGTATGGTGGAAAGTGGTATTATGTACATCAAGGTGGAAAGCTACATTACGGATTGCTTGAATATAATGGGAAAACTTATTTTTTAAATCCAGATAATGGGCAGATGTTTACGAAAGCTTGGATTGGGGAATATCATACAGGCAATTATTTTCTCGAAGATGGATCAATGGCAATAGGTTGGACTTCAATTGATAATAAGTGGTACTATTTTAACGATAAGGGGCTTAGTTATAATGACTGGCTAAGCTATAACGGAAGCTGGTATTATTTTGTAGGTGGTAAGATGCAAACAGGTTGGGTACAAGATAATGGAAAATGGTACTACATGAATACAGACGGCACAATGAAAACAGGCTGGGTAAAAGAAAATGGAAAATGGTATTATCTGAACTCAAATGGCACGATGAAAAGTTCAGAAAATGGATGGAAAGACTGTTGGTTAGATGAAGGAGGAAAGCGCTACTTTTTCGATGACAGTGGTGCTATGCGTACAGGGAAACTAGCTGAAGGCGGCACTTCATGGTATTTTAATCCAGATGGATCTATGGTGACTGGATGGAAAATAGTGGATGGTGACTGGTATTACTTTGATGAGAAAAGTGGAGCGAATCATGAAGGTTGGTTAAACTACAATGGCAAGTGGTATTACTTTTATGATGGCCCAATGACAACTGGTTGGGTACAAGTGAATGGCACATGGTACTACTTGAATGAAGATGGAACGATGAAAACAAATTGGTTACAAAAAGATGGAAAATGGTACTATTTACAATCCAATGGTGCAATGGCAGTGGGCAAACATTTCATTAATGGAAAATGGTATTCATTCAAAAATGATGGCGTTATGATGTAACAAAGATTTTTAATTGAATAAATGACAATAGATATCTATTTTAAGATATTTCTATGATGAAAAAAACACCTGTGAAGGTGTTTTTTTCATCTTTACAGTTAGTTATTACTTATTCCTCTTATTCTTGCACTTTTCGTTTTCACTAGTTTATTAGCGAGCATGGCTGGATTTATGCAGGAAATATCTAAACTGTAAGGATATGTGGGAAGTAGAATTATAAAACTTTTGTTTCCAATCTTTCTTTCTGACGAAGATGATGTGCAAAATGCATAGAAATGAGCTGAAACCATTCTGCCGCATTTAAGTAACCAAGCCCAGGGTGTTCGACTTTACAAGCACTTCGAATAGAAGTAATTGTTGGTTCAATGTCTTTAACAACTGTAATTAATTTCAGAAAACGCTCTTGTACTTCTTCTTTGTTAATTGGATTTTCTGGCGTATATCCAGGATGATTTGGTACTTTGATTTGTATGTCTGGGAAAGCACCAAGTTTATATACTTTTTCACCCATATCCGTTTTTTTGTTAGTTACTGATGGTGTTTCGCCTTTACATTTTGTGATTGCATCTAATTGCATGTATGTGGAAGCAATTAGATGATTATACATTTGACCGAGAGACCATTCCTCACTAGAAGGCTTCATCCTAAATTGTTCTATAGAGTACTTTTCTAATTCCCCTATGTAGTACGTTGCTAACTCTTCAAAATTCTTCATATCACTAACTCCTTTTTATGAAAATGTATTTGTTACTACCTACTATAAAGAAGTAATGCTGACAACATTATGTCAGTAGTGAAATATAAAAATTAAAGTTTTAACATTTTTTTTGCTTCATCACGGATTTTCTCAGAAAGAATTTTTGGCTCAAGTACTTGCACTTGGCTTCCCCAGCTCAATACCCATTGAAACACTTCGTCTATGTTTCTTGATTTCAAAAAGACATGGAAACCATTATCTTTATGCTCGTATGAATCTATAAAAAAGTATCGAGATTCAATAATTTTATGTGCAATATGAGATGGAAACAATAAATGAATCGTAACAATACGATTGTTTTCAGGTTGATAGTCTTGTAAAGAAAAGTCTTTCGGTTTTGTAAAAAATTCTTGTTTTTGCTGTAATGTATCCATACGGTCTAAACGAAAATTACGTATTTGTTTCCGAAGTAAGCAATGAGCAACGATGTACCAAATTCCTGAAATATTGACTAAACCGTAAGGATGAACAGTCCGCTCTATTTTTGTGGTTTCTCTTGGCTTACGATAAGAAAAAGAGATAGCTTGCTCGTTTTGAATTGCTTCTTGTAGCAAGAAAAGTTGGTTCTCTAGTTTTTCTTGCTCGGCTTGCTGGTTTGAAAATATAGGAGAAAGGAAACGGAAAGTACCTCGTAACCCCTCAACTTTCTTTTTTTGATCAGTAGGGAGGATAACCTCAAGTTTCTCTTTTGCCGATTGTGCATGTGCAGAAAAAGAAGAAGTGAAAGTTTTCTCGATATAATCACCGCCTAATAAAAGGGTAACAGCCTCTTCAGGGGTAAGCTGAATGGGTGGTAAGAAATATCCATCCATTAATGAGTAGCCGTGGCCGGGCATTGCAAAAATTGGGACACCAGATTCACTAAGTGCATCCATATCTCGATAAATAGTTCTTATACTTGTCTCAAATTTTCCAGCTAAACTTTGTGCTGTAACAGTTTGTTTTCTTTGTAATTCAATTAATATTGCTAATAAACGATCCGTTCGATTCATGAAATATCATCCTTTATTTTTATAAATATGATCACTGTAAAATTCTAAAAGTAATACATTTTCCCCTACTATTAACAGACTTTTTCCTATGTATAATATTAATATAGTAAAATCATAACAACCTATATTGCAGTTTCCAATAATATACTATATAATCAGGATAAGAAAACGTTTTCATGCAAAGGGGGAGAATTTCGTGTCGACTATCGAGGACGTGGCGAAATTAGCGGGGTTATCAAGGACAACGGTTTCTAGGGTGATCAATAATCATCCATATGTTTCAGATGAGAAGAAAAAAAGGGTTCAATTAGCAATGAAGCATTTAGGCTTCGTTCCTAATTCTGCGGCGAGAAGGCTTCGTAAACAAAAAACAGAAACAATTGCGGTGCTTGTTCCAAGGATTACAAATCCTTTTTTTAGTAGATTTATTGAAGCAATCGAGATTGCTGCTTCTGAGCATAAATATAAACTGATTATTTGTCAAACAAGATATTTACCAGAAAAAGAGATGGAGTATTTACAATTATTATCTACGAAACAAGTAGATGGGATTATTCTATGTTCACTAGAAAATCCATGGGAAGATGTAGAGCCGTACTTACAGCACGGTCCAATCGTGTTATGTAATGAATATATTGAGGAAGCAAATGTTCCAACAGTGAAATTTGATCATGCACAAGGAGCATATATAGCTGCCAATCATGTATTAGAACAAGGATATCGTAATCTTATTTTTTGCCGTGGTAACGAAACCAAAGTTGTTAGCCAACAGCGGAAAATGGGCTTTTTACGTGCAATAACTGAGAAGAGCCGCCAAGTAGAAGCGATTGATTTTCTTGAAAACGCTTTCTCTTGGGATGATGGGAAGCGAATATTCCATGAAGTATTAAAGGACAAAAAAAATCCTACCGCGATTTTGGCAGGAGGCGACGAGGTTGCAGCTGGAATTATCTCAGAGGCGAAGCGCCATAACTGGAGTATTCCAGAGGATCTCGCTGTTATCGGTTTTGATAATCAAATTTTATCGCAGATTACTGAGCCAGGTATTACGACAATTGAACAGCCAATTGATGAAATGGCTCGAAAAGTTGTCGACCTGATGATGGATAAAATCCATACGAAAAATTATCGTAAAAAAGAATTGTATGAGTTTGAACTGGAGCTCTTGGTGAAAGGTTCAACGATGAAGGATACGATGTTATTAGCCTAGTAGACTATGTCTGCTAGGTTTTTTTTCTGTTCACAAACTACTACTCTTCGTGAACGCAGTCATCACATTTGTTATGGTATGCTTCGTGCTGCTCATCAATTTCTTTCCCGCAGTGCGCACAAGTTTTCGTCGGTAAATTTCTGAAAAACTCCATTGGTTGATCGATCATGTCAATTCCTCCATTTCCATTTCTTACTATCATTGTATTAGTACAAAAAATAAAAGTCAACAACTGTTTTATAACAAATTGAAAATTAATGAAAAAGTTTAGGAAATGGATTATAGTTAACAATGTAGGATGTAAGTAAAAAACTTTCTCAAGTACGGAGAAAAACTGCATTCCTACTCGGTTTTAGAAAGGATGGATACATATGAAAATGACTGTTGTCGGCTTTTGGGGCGGCTTTCCAGAAGCGGGAGAAGCAACGTCGGGGTATTTGTTTGAACACGATGGTTTTCGTTTACTTGTAGACTGTGGTAGTGGTGTACTAGCACAGCTTCAAAAATATATAACACCATCTCATATAGATGCAGTTGTACTTTCGCATTACCACCACGATCATGTTGCAGACATTGGGGTATTGCAATATGCGAGATTAATTACAAGTGCGACAAAGGGACAACTACCGGAATTGCCAATATACGGTCATACGTTTGACGAGAATGGATTCCATTCTTTAACGCATGCACCGCATACGAAAGGAATCGCGTACAACCCAGAAGAAACACTTCAAGTTGGACCTTTTTCTATTTCATTCTTAAAAACTGTTCATCCTGTTACATGCTTTGCGATGCGTATTAAAGCTGGTAGTAACGCTGTAGTATATAGCGCTGATTCCAGTTATATTTCTGAATTCATTCCATTCACAAAAGATGCTGATCTTTTCATTTGTGAGTGTAATATGTATGCACATCAAGAGGCTGCAAAAGCAGGGCATATGAATAGTACAGAAGTGGCAAGTATTGCGAAAGATGCGAATGTAAAAGAACTTTTATTAACGCACTTACCGCATATAGGAAACCCATCTGATTTAGTAACAGAAGCAAAACAAATTTTCAGTGGCCATATTACGTTAGCTCATAGTGGCTACGTATGGAATTCATGAGGTGATACGATGTTATTTATTGATAATAAAGGGATTACAGATCCTAGAATAAACTTAGCGATTGAAGAATATTGTGTGAAGAATTTAGATATTAACGAAACATATTTACTGTTCTACATTAACGAACCTTCCATTATCATTGGTAAAAACCAAAACACAGTAGAAGAAATTAATGCAGATTACGTAAAAGAAAAAGGTATTCATGTCGTTCGTCGTCTATCAGGCGGGGGCGCGGTATATCATGATTTAGGAAACTTAAACTTCAGCTTTATTACGAAAGATGATGGAGACAGTTTCAGCAACTTCAAAAAATTCACAGAGCCTGTAACGAAAGCGCTTGGTAAATTAGGCGTAAATGCAGAACTAAGTGGTCGTAACGACATTTTAGCTGAAGGTAGAAAAATTTCAGGTAACGCGCAGTTCTCAACGAAAGGTCGTATGTTCAGTCACGGTACGTTACTATTTGACTCTGAAATCGATCACGTCGTATCGGCATTAAAAGTAAAAATGGATAAGATTCAATCAAAAGGAATTAAATCAATCCGTAGCCGCGTTGCGAATATTACAGAGTTCTTAAACGAAAAAATGACGACAGAAGAGTTTAGACAACTTCTTCTAGAAACCATTTTCGAAGGTGAAACAGAAATTCCAACGTACGAATTAACAGAAGCGGATTGGAAAGAAATACATAAACTTTCTGAAGAGCGCTACCAAAATTGGGATTGGAACTACGGAAAATCTCCGAAGTTCAACTTACAACATTCACACCGCTTCCCAGTTGGACAAGTTGACGTTCGTCTTGAAGTGAAAAAAGGAACAGTAACAGAATGTAAAATTTACGGTGACTTCTTCGGATCACTAGATGTTCATGACATTGAAGAACGCTTAACAGGCGTACAGTTCGATAAAGATGCATTCACTGCAGCTTTAGAAGGCGTAGATATCGCACGCTACTTTGGTAATATTACAACAGAAGATTTCTTACATTTATTCTTCTAAAAATGGGGGAGGCTGTCATAAAGGGCAGCCTCTTTCTTTTTGTGTGGATTGTCACTTTTGGTTTTGAGTTGCGGCTAATATAATTTCACTTATCACAAATATCTTCCTCAAAACACCACTCACGAGTCATCTGCCCCTTATAAAGGAATATACATAATAAAAGGAGGTGGATCAAAATGAAAAGAATAATGTGCGTTGTATTATTGCTCAGCTTCCTCATCGGGATGACAGCGTGTAACGATGAAACCTCCTCAAGTCGTACAACTTTATCTATTGGAAAACCAGCGAAGGATAATGTTATATATTATACGCATACGGATAACAAACGAAAGATAGATGATATACAAACTATGTTTCAAAGTAAGAAATGGAAAAGAAATGAAATGTTTAGTACTGTTGGTAAAATACCAGATGTTGTCTTGTCTATAGATGAAAACGATACAGGGTTACCGACAGTATATGTTACAGTGTACTTTCATGAAAATGGAGCGGACGCGATAAACTTGTATGGAGAGCATACAAGTTTAAATAAAGAAGAACTTGAAAAGCTTAGAGAAAAGATAGGTGCATATTATCCTAAAATGATTTCTGTCCTCGTTTAATAATTTGCTGGTAAGTGAAATCACTATATTTTTCCAAAGTTATTCAATAGGAAGTACGCCGTGTATATGCAGTTAATAGGATATTACTTGCCACTTTAATTTTCTTTTAATATAATTAATTTAGAATTTTTAAATATTCTAAATTTTATAAAGGTGGGGTTTGTGTGAATCTCGTTCAATCTTTGGCTGAAACGGCAAAACAGAAGGGGGATAAACCGGCTTATGTTTTTATGGATCAGTCGGTCTCGTATGACCAATTAAACAAAATGGTCACAAGGTTTTCTAGCAATTTAGCAGAAATGGGCATTGGAAAAGGGGACAATGTCGCATTAGTTGTTGGGAATTCACCACATTTTTTAGTCGGTTTATACGGAACAATGAAAGCTGGGGCAACTGTTATACCAGTTAATCCAATTTATACAGCAGACGAAATGCATTATATTTTACAAAATGGAGATGTAAAAACAATCATCGTACTCGACGTCCTTCTACCTGTTATACAATCTCTTACAACAAGACTTCCTTCACTAGAGAACATCATCATATGCGAAACCTCATCAGATTTTAATCATATAGAAACCGAAAAAATGAAAACGTTTACTAGTTTTATAGGAACTGGAGATGCGACTTACGAAGGTCCGGAACTAGATGAAGAAGATGTAGCGGTTATCCTCTACACTTCAGGCACAACTGGAAAACCAAAAGGTGCTATGTTAACAAATAAAAATTTATATAGTAACGCAAGCGATGTGGCGTCGTATTTACAATATACGGCCGATGATCGCGTCGTTGCGGCACTGCCTATGTTCCATGTATTCTGTTTAACAGTTGCGGTAAATGCACCGATTGTGAACGGGGCAACGATTTTAATGTTACCGAAATTTAGTCCGAAAGAAGTGTTCCGTATTTGTCGTACGTATGAACCAACGATTTTTGCTGGCGTACCGACGATGTACAATTATTTATATTTATTTGAAGAAGCAAGCGCAGAAGATGTGAAGACGCTTCGCCTTTGTATTTCAGGTGGTGCGTCAATGCCTGTTGCTCTTCTGCAAAACTTTGAAAAACGTTTTGACGTAATTGTTTCAGAAGGATACGGTTTATCAGAAGCATCACCAGTTACTTGTTTCAATCCGTTAGATCGCCCGCGTAAACCAGGGTCAATCGGCACAAATATTTGGCATGTAGAAAATAAAATTGTGAATGAACTTGGGGAAGACGTACCAGTCGGCGCAGTCGGTGAATTAATTGTTCGTGGACCTAATGTTATGAAGGGTTACTATAATGCACCAGAAGATACAGCTGCGACATTAAAAGATGGCTGGCTATATACAGGAGACTTAGCGAAAATGGATGAAGAAGGTTACTTCTATATCGTTGATCGTAAAAAAGATATCGTCCTAGTTGGTGGTTATAACGTCTACCCTCGTGAAGTAGAGGAGGTACTATATACGCACGAATCAGTAGCTGAAGTTGTCGTAATTGGTGTACCAGACGAAAACTTAGGAGAAGCAGTGCGTGCTTTCGTCGTTCTGAAACAAACGAACGTAACAGAAGAAGAGCTGATGCATTATTGCACGTTACATTTAGCAAAATATAAAGTGCCAATGAGCATAGAGTTTTTAACAGAATTGCCGAAGAATACGACGGGTAAGTTGTTAAGAAGAGCTTTGAGAGAAAAAGCGATGCAAGTGTAAGAATGGGGGGCAACCAGCTTTATGAAGTTGGTTGCCTCTATTTTTTTGCATTGGTTAAGCTATGACACCATATATTTAAACCGTAATATGACTAGTAGGGAGGAGATATACATGGAGCAGAAGGAATTACGTTTGCGGCGAGTGCAATATCTTATTTGTGACATTATGGATGAAATGAACGCTGAAAATGAGAAGAAAAACTTAGAAACACTGCAGAAAGTAATTGACCAGCTTTCAGGAGCAATTGGTGATTTAGTAGATCCATCTGGTACGTATTCAATTGATTATTTGGAGAGGAAAGTTCATACAGCGCACTATTTATTATTTAAAAATGATCGTAAAGCATATTTGTGTAATAAATAAACATTCATCATTTGATGGGGTGTTTATTATTTTTGATATTTATTGATAATTGTTATCAATAAAAGGATGAGTACAATGGGTTTAAGACGATAAATTAATCTGCTTATAATTGTACTTATAAATAATAAAGCTCGAAATAAAAGCCTTGCTACACGTTTGTAGTAAGGCTCTTTACAGTTGTTTTGTTCTTAATGAATGAAAGCACCTGCCACTTTTTAGTTGGAAAAGTTACTCATTAGAAGTGTTATTAATCGCTTGAATAGCAAGTTCCAAAGATTTAATCCTTCTTTCTAAAAGAGTTCTTTGAGGACTACCAACCTTTGACTTAACGTAAATTTTTTCAATTGATGGTAGCAAACCGGTAAGAACATTGCGAGCTTCTGCTAAATCTTCCTGGTTGTAATGATGAGGTTTTTGATTCCAAACACTATCTAGCATTGCTAAGCCGATACAAGCTGCCTGGAGGCGTTTCTTTACTAACGTAGTATTTGAGCCTTTCTGAGTCATTTGTGACAAGGCACTTTCGAGTTTACGGATTGTTGACTGTAAGGATTTTATTGATTCCTCTTTATGTACATCTGATACGTTTTCCATGTTAGTACCATCCTTTCTTCGTTTTTAAATGATTTTGTTTAATACGTGATAAAATCGTTAAGGACAGAAACTTACTCGCAATATTTTAACATAAATAACGAACTTTCTTTGAGAGGGAGTCTTAAAGAGCTAGCTCAATTGTTGAAAGTAAGGTAACGAACTTTAAAAACCGAACCGTCATCTAAGTGGCGATTCGGTTTTCTTTATTTTTTCTCTACTAATTTTTTATTCTTTCAATCTAGTGTAAATGATTTATTAAATGTTTTTTGATCAACATCTTTTACGTTGTTTCCAACCCAACCTGCATCGCAACATATTCAATATCATTATCAATTTGGCCTAACACGTAAGATTCTAAAATGCCCATTACAGCAGTTCCTAAAAATTTTAAAACGCTGTGCTTATCAATGTTTTTATTGTGAAGATTGCTGTGCTTAATATTTACGTTAAACGTGCATAACAAGTTATAATAGAAGAAATCAATAAGGAGGCTAGCTGTGAAGAATCTTCGTTATTTCAATATATTTACTATGTTAATTATATACACGCTACTTATGTTTTACATCGGCTGGAACGGATGGGTTTGGCTTCATGCAGTATTTGGCTGGGAGTCCTGGGGGTATTATGCTTTCGTAGTCGGATTTATTTCTTATGCGTATATTCTCGTGCAAGTGTTTAAGTTTCTCCCATTCCTTCGAACGATTGGTTCAATTTGGTTTGCAGTCATACAATACGCCCTTATGTTATTGCCGTTAGCTGATATAACAGTCTTTCTTTTACAGTTTTCGGTTGAGAAAGAAACAGCAATTATTTGGACAGGGGCGGCTGTATTAGCTGCGTTTATCTTTATCTTTGCATATGGAGTATTTAATGCGTATAGTCCGGTAGTAAGAAAATATGAAGTGCACATACCGAAAAAGGTGAAGGGCCGCAAAAGTTTACGTATTGCGATGGCTTCTGATATGCATTTCGGTAAACTGTCTGGTGTATCGCATTTAAAAAGACTTGTCCGTCACGTAAATGAAATGGAGCCTGATATTATTTTACTGCCAGGGGATATTATCGATGATCATCCAGGGGTATTTATTCAAAAAAACATGGGTCATATTATGAAACAAATGAAAGCTCCATTAGGCGTATATGGCGTTTTAGGAAACCATGAATACTACGGCAGAGCGGTTCCGGAGTTTTTACAAGAGATGGATAAGATTGATATTCGTATTCTTTTAGATGAAGGGATCACAATTGAAGATGACTTTTATCTCGTTGGAAGAAGAGATAAAACAGAGCGAGATCGCCAAAGCTTTGAACAACTTATGAATACAGTGGATAAATCGATGCCTGTTATAGCAATGGATCACCAGCCATTTGAGTTAAAACAAGCAGCAGCGGCAGGTGTAGACTTATTATTATCCGGTCACACGCACCGCGGACAAATGGCACCAAATCATATTGTAACGAGAAGAATGTACGAGCTAGACTGGGGATACGCACAAAAAGGCGCATTCCACGCAATTGTTTCTTCTGGATTCGGATTTTGGGGACCGCCGCTTAGACTTGGTAGTAGGTCGGAGATTGTGCAGGTAGAAGTTACGTTTGAATAAGGTTAAATAAAAGGGATTATACATGATTAATATGTATAATCCCTTTTATTTTTTATTTCGTAATCGCGACCTTTACTTGAATATAATCTCAATTAGTTGTTGTGGATGTGCATTAATTAATCCATGAACAATAATAATTACCCATACCTTACGATAACGCGCCCACAAATATCCAAGGAATAGACCTACGATACCATGGTTCACAATAACCGTAGCTGTATCAATATCCCAATGACCAGAGCCGTGTAATGCAATATGCCAGCTCGCCCATAACAATGATGTAAGAAGTATAGCCGGCCAAGTACCTAGTAATAGTTCCAAACGTGTTTGCAACCAAACTCTATAAAAAAGCTCTTCCAGTACACCATTTATAAGAAATCCTACAAGTAAAATTAAGATTAAAATCGTGGGTTCCATTCTCGCTGAAACAAATGGTGTAGAGAATGTAGAAAAGAAGTTGAAGTAACCCCAGACTATAATGACAATAAGTGGTGTAAACCGATACCATCTATTACCTCCCGTTGATTTTACAGGCTTTTGTCGTTCTTTTTCGGGGTTACTTTTATAAAATAAAAGAAGCATTAATGGAGTGAATAATAATAAAATAATTTTAAATATCATAAACCACAATTGTAATGTCATTCCTTCAAAGTTCGTGGTGAGGAGACAAATCGTGAAGAGGAAACCACTCGAGAATAAAATAACAGTTTGAATTATGATGCGCCTTAGTTCAAATTGTTGAAGGGGATTATAGTTTTTATGATGAGATGGTAAGAAACGAACAAGGAGTATACCGACAATAACAGGGATCCACTTGTTCCAAAAAGGCAGTGTGCCCGTATGATCCCCACTGTAACGAATGTTTGTTTCTCCGATCCATATAAGCCAAAGAGATGAAAGCAAAATAAGAAGTATAATGATTCCACCAATGAGCTTCCCCGCTTTTGGAAAATAACTACCCATAGTTATCCGACCTTTCATACTATAATGGTGAATCGATTTTCAATTATTTCTGTTTTTAAATGAATATGCATTTATAAATCTATTAAAACAAAAAAGAAGAACTGTGGAAATATTTTAATTTCTATGATTTAACTTGATGAGAATAGAGGACCGCTTTTTTGAAAACAGAACGTTCATATTGGAATGATAGAATAGTATATTTACTCTTCTTTAAAAAAGAGATACTATAAAAAGAATCTGCTTGAAAAGGGGGACTGTAAGTGATCATATCAGATGTACTATACGGAGAATTTGAAGTAGATCAAGTGTTAGAAGAATTAATTTTAAGTAAACCAGTGCAAAGGTTGAAGGGGATTCATCAAACCGGAGCAAGTTACTTAATGAATGAGAAATGGAATGTAACGCGATTTAATCATTCAGTTGGTGTTATGTTGTTAATAAAAAAACTAGGTGGTTCGGTAGAAGAACAGATTGCTGGTTTACTGCATGACGTATCACATACTACTTTTTCTCATGTAATAGATTACGTTTTTGATAATATGAATGAAAGTTATCATGAAGAGATATTTAGTTCTGTTGTGAAAAACTCAGAAATTCCAGCAATTCTTTCAAAGTATGGTTATAACTATGAAGATATTTTGTTAGATGATTCGAAGTGGACGTTACTGGAAAGATCCGCGCCGGAATTATGTGCAGACCGGGTGGATTACACATTACGAGATATGTATACATACGGATATGTTTCTTTAGAAGAAGTTCACAATTTTTTATCGGATGTCATCGAAGTAGATGGGAAAATGGTTCTTCAAAATATCAAAATGGCAGAATGGTTTACAGAAACGTATTACAAAGAAGTAATCGATTTCTTTATGCAACCAACTAATATTTACGGAAATGATATGTTAGCTAAGACGTTAAAGTTAGCTCTTCATAAACAAGTTATTCATGCAGATGATTTTCTTCTTGAAGATCATGAGCTTATAGTAAAATTGCAGCTATGTAACGATTCAGAAGTATATGCTTTATTAAGAAAAGTCCATCCAAATGTAAAAGTAAGAGAAGATAGAAGTGAGTATGATTTACATCAGAAAAATAAAGTCCGTCTTATTGATCCGCTATTACTTCGTGAAGGGAAAATCGTTCAGTCATCTGTCGTATCAGAAAAAATAAGAGAGATGAGCGATATCGCTTATGAAAAATCGGTGAGAGGGATGTATGTGAAAGTGATTTCTAATTAAAAAGAAGTAGAGCATCACTTTTGGATGCTCTACTTCTTTCCTGTTAATTATCAAACCAATTCCACATCTCAATATCTCCAAGAGTCGCATAACGTACGTGCGGGGAGTTTTGTAATTTTAATAATTCTTTCGACGGGCCGGTAATGACAATGCCATATACTTTTACGCCGTTATATTTTACATATTTATAACGTTTATCTAAGTTTAGTTCGCTTTCAGGAAGCATAGCAACTTTACTTACAGTTTTTTTATGTGTCGAAAGAATACGCATCATTTCAATTACTTTACCCTCTTGCGTTTTCTGATTTTCTGTTTCATCATCAAGGAATCTTATGTGTTCTGGAAATCCAATAAAGTCGCTCCCAGATAGGATGAAATTTTCTTCATTTATTCTTTCTTGTCCTGTGTCTAAAGCGTACCATAAAGGAGTTGGCGGCATTTCTTGTGCACCAAATACGCTATATAGAAGCGGTTCTAATTCTTTTAAAGTGTAAAGTTTGTCAAAAGAAATTGCTACTTCTGCAACGGTTCCTTCATGTACTTTTGTAAGTGTATCCCACACTTTTTTTGAAGATTCTTTTAAATAATCACCCGGTTCTGTTTTTGGGTGAACGAAGAAGAGTTTTGGCTGATAGAATGTATTCATCCAAGATTTATTTAAGACATTTACAGATGATAAGAAGCTACTTGTTTCTAATGTACCCAGTGAAATTTCTTTTTTGCCGACTGTTTTCACTAAATTAAAGTGGCTATTTGTACGAAAGAAAGCTTCTACACTTGTTCCACCGCCCGTAACATGACTATTGGGAAGAGTTGCTTCAATTGCAAGAGAAGGAACACTTCTTATTTCTTCTAGTCTTTTATCATTATTAGTTTGAAAATAAAAGGCTGATAATATCCCACCAATCACATATATGACGATACAAATAGATAGGATGAAACCAAACATTTGTAATCGATTTTTCCATTTAATTCTCCAAAAAGGAATTTTCATATCCTTTGGCGGTAACTTTTTCTTAAGTGGCTCTGTTTTTACTAACAGCTCATCTAAGTAAGCTTCACACTCTTCACATGTCTCAATATGACTTTCTAACTGCTCTTGTTCATCATGCGTGAGCGTTCCGTTTTCGTACTTTTCCCATAGTTTTTTAAACTCTGCACAACCCATCTGTATCACTCCTTTATGCTTTTTGCTTCTTTTCGTCCGCGGTGTAATTCAATTTTTACTTTCGCTAATGAGAGACCAGTCATTTCTGCTATTTCCTTATAGGAGAATCCGTAGTAATCTCGTAGTAACAGGACATTTCGTCTTTCGAGCGGAAGAGAAGATAAACCTTCTAACCAACTAGCAATCTCATGTTTTACGAAATAAGAGTGCTCTGTACTTGGCACGTGTGGTAAATGGAATTCTTCAATTTTCGTTGTTTTATATTTTTTCTCTTTTCGGTACCAATCGATAAAGGCGTTGTAGGCAATTGTAAATAACCAAGGTCTAATTTCTTCTCCTTTATAATAGTCAATATGGACGAGCATTCGGTAAAATGTTTCTTGCATAAGATCTTCCGCGTAGTGGGAATCTCCGGTTAGGGAGAGAAGATAGCGAAATAAATCATGCATATGATCTGAATAAATGTCTTCTAATGATTGTTTGCGTTTCACTAATTTCCCTCCCTTCATACATAACAACGAAATACATATAAAAAAGTTACATTTGTTTTTAAAATTATAGTAAAAAACGTCAAGAATTGGATAGGATTCTCTTTTATCATAATACATATAAGGCGGGTGAACAGAGATGGAAAGCTATGAAACACAAATTCAAAGGTCCATTGATTATATTGAGGAGGATGTAATGGAAAAACAGACGCTGCGTAATTTAGCTCGCATTGCAGGTTTTTCTGAGTCGCATTTTCATCGTGTATTTCAGGCGTTAGTAGGTGATACAGTAATGGAGTATGTTCGAAAGAGGAGGTTAGCCCGGGCAGCTTATCAACTTTCTCATACGGATGAAAAAGTTATTGATATCGCGTTTGAGCATGGCTTTCAATCTCATGAAACGTTCACGAGAGCCTTTAAAAAATTATTTCAAATGACACCGAGTGAATATCGAAAACAAGAAATTGAAACACCGATGTATTACAGTGTGAATGTAAAACAAAGAAAATTAAATCCGTATTTAGGGGGCATACAAATGGAATATCGTATTGTAAATAAACCAGAATTTTTAATGGCAGGTTATGAACTGAAGACGACAAGTAAAGAAGGGAAAAACCACCAAGACATTCCAGCATTTTGGCAAGAATATTTACAAAAAGATCTTGGAACAACGATTCCGAATCGTAAAGATACGAGCCAATGGGTAGAACTTGGATTATGTACAGATTTTAATTTAGAAACAGGGGACTTCACTTATATTATCGGAATGGAAGTTACAGACTTTGAAAATGTACCAAATGAGGTTGCAAAGCGTACTTTCCCGGCAGCAACATATGCCGTATTTACAACACCGAAAGTTCCTCATGCAGAAATGGTGTCGTCCATTCATCAAACGTGGAATGCAGTATTTTCAGAATGGTTCCCGCATTCAGGATATGAACATTGCGGCGTTACAGAGTTTGAACTATATGATGAGCGTTGCCACGAAGATAAGAGTGAGTTCGCTCAAGTAGAGCTTTGGATACCGGTGAAGAAAAAATAATAATAGGGTAAAAGCGAATCATTGGGAGATGGTTCGCTTTTTAATAAAGGGGAAATGGGAAGATGTTCAAAAAACTAGAATGTGTATCTATACATACGAAGGATATAGAGAAGTCGGTTTCTTTTTATAAAGAAATGGGAATGAAGCAAAACTGGATTATAGAAAGAGAACTAGAAGAAGGGGTTATTTGGACGTTAATAGGATTGAAGTTTCTAGATGAAAAAAGTTCGGAGTTAGTAATAAGTAATCATCCGGATATTAATTTTATGGAAGTCGAAGTATTAGTAGAAGATGTACAACAAACGTATGAAAGTTTAAAAGATAATAAAGATGTAAAATGGATTCGTGAACCATTTCCAACAGAATCAGGACATGTTGCGGTAATGGAAGCGCCTGATGAGAATGTGTTTGTGTTAGTAGGGAAATAGGAGAGAAGACATAGTAAAAATTAACATGGACTTCGTCAAAAGTTTGAATATTTAAAAGAAGAGTTAGAAATACCATACCCATCGGAAGATATAGAAAGAATTGAAGAGGAATATAAGACAGATTCTTTTGTGGAGGATTTTTACAGTTATACGTCATTAATAGATGGGAATTTGAGTTATGTTCTTTTTTCTAAAAAAATTCTGGAATTACAAAGAGAGTTGTTGTATAAAAGCTTTTTACAAGCGTATCCAGAATATTTATTTATAGGTATATGGAACAATATGTGGAATTGAATCGCCAACTAAGCATATATGAACAAATCCGGAAGTTATTAATTGTTATCATAGAAGAGTATTAAAGAAAAGGTGCTTTTGTAAAGCACCTTTTTTATGAACGAAACGGAAATACAAGAACAATCGTCGTTCCTTTCCCGAGTTCACTATCAATAGAAATTGTCCCGTTTTGGGCATGAACGAGCTGTTTCGTAATGGCGAGACCAAGTCCAGTTCCGATGTTGCTTTCTTCTGTATTAGTCCCTCTGTAATATCGCTCGAATAAAAGTTCTTTCGTTTTATCGTCCATTCCTTTTCCGTTATCTGAAATAGATAGTGTAAATGAATTTACATCCTGCGAAAGCTTTACGATTACATTTGTCGTTTCATTATTATGTTTCACAGCGTTTGCTAGTAAGTTTTCGATAATACGCTGGAACCATTTTTCTTCAATGAAATATTGAATTTTATTTGAGCTCGGTACGAATTCAATATTTTGATTTTGCAGTGTCGGATTATTAATAAATTGTAATAATACTTTTTGGACGAATTGATTCATTTCAATGTTTACGTGCTGGGCAGGAAGGCTGTTATTTTTTAATTGATACGTTAAGCTTAAATCGTCAATTAGTGTAGTCATATATTGAGATTTCTCTTTCATAACGCTGCCGAATTGCTGAATGTCACGATCAGTCCAGTTATACTGCTTTGATTCTAGTAATAATGCGTAGCCATATATAGAGCTAAGTGGTGTTTTTAAATCGTGCGTTAGACCGGTAATCCATTCTTCACGTGTTTGCTGCAGTACTTGCCTCATCGCATCATTTTTTTTGAGTGTAATTGAAAGGTGCTCTAGTGAGCTAGTAACATCTCTAAATAAGCGAAATGACCATTTTTCTTTACCAGATCGCCTGAATCGAACTGGTTTTCCTTTTTTACTAACAGGCTCTTCATATTTTCCACCAGCGATATTTTTAAGCCAACGCATTGCGTGTAGTAACGGTTTCCCAAACTTATTTCCGTACCAAATAGATAGAATGACTAAATAAACAAAGACGATAAGAAGGATTAATCCGCATCCGATTAGAAACTTCTTAGTAAATACATCCTCAATTTCGTCATCTGGGTAGTATCGTTGATTTTTTGCTGTAACGACGAGAAGCTGACCACTATTTGCATCGTAAAAGCTAGACGTGTTTTCTTTATGATTCCACGGTTCTTTTTCGTTAAGAGCAGTCTGTATTGTAGAAAGTGTTTTTTTCTTTCCAGTTGGATAGGAAAAAACCTCTTCGCCACTATGATTAAATATTTGCAGCGTTGCTTTTTCTTTAGAGAGTAACTGTTTTTCTTGTTCTGTTAATGTGAACGAATCTGTAGGTACAGAAGAGTGTTCTTTCTGAATTGTTTTTAGTAATGCATTACTTTTTAACATACCGCCGTAAATAACAAGTACGTTTTTTTCTTCTACTTCAATTTCCCAATATGTAAATGTATAAGGGCTTTCTATATGATTCTGTATATGTGCGAGTAAAGATGTTTTCGTATAAGAAGTTGGGACATCACTTGGTGTATTAAATTGATAGAGGACTTTCCCGTTTTCCTCTACAATCTGAATCCAATCATTTTTCTCTTTAATTAAATCTTTTACTTCCGTTTTTAACGTAATATCGCCATCTTCTGAAGAGATATATCTTGAAATTGTAAAACTATCAGAATCCGGAATGTTAGGTTCGTATGAAATACTAGTAACAAGAAAAATTAAATAAGTGAAAGCAGCGACTACAGCAATAAGTAATGTAACTAAAACAAAAACGTGTTGCAGTATAAATTGGATGATAAGCCGTTTATTAAGATTCATATCGTCACCCTACTTTGTAACGAACTTATAGCCAAGTCCGCGAACAGTTTTTATGTATTCTGGTTTACTTGGGTCTTGTTCAATTTTTTCGCGTAGCTTTCGAATGTGGACCATAACAGTATTGTCATCGCCATTATAGGCGGGTGCTCCCCAAACTTTTTCGTATATTTCTTCTTTCGAAAATACGTAGTTCGGATTCTCACAAAAGAAGAGTAGTAGTTGAAACAGTTGAGCGGAACATTCGACAACGTGTCCATTTACTGTAAGTTCTGCGGAATGTTGATCAATTTCAAATCTCCCAAATGAAATGGAGTGTGCTTTTTGTTCGTGTGGTACGGTTTGTTTCATATGTCTTCGAAGTTGTGCTTTCATACGAGCTACGACTTCTAATGGATTAAATGGCTTCGTAATATAATCATCTGCACCGTATGAAAATCCAGATATTTTATCTAGATCAGATGCCTTCGCTGATAGGAAGAAAATCGGACAATCTGTTTGTTGGCGAATAATTGGACAAATATCAAAACCAGATTGTCCAGGAAGCATGACATCTAAAATAATTAAATCGTAATTGTTTTGTTCGATGAGAGATAAAGCTAATTCAGCTGATGTTGCAGTTGTAATATGAGAAAAACCTTCTTTTTCAAGAATGGTAGTTAGTAGTTGTAAAATTGCTGTTTCATCATCGACGAGTAATATATTTGCTTGATACATAAGAATCCCCCTTAATTTCCTCGAATATCATATCATCTTTTTGTAACATATGGAATTTTTAAGGAAAATTTAAGGTTTTCTTTTATAAAAAATTAAGAATCAAATGATATGATAAAAGTAACATAGGGGAGGAGATGAGTGTGAATCCGTTTCAAATGATGCGAGCTAGATATTTTTTAATTGTATTTGCACTATTAATTTTAGTAGCGAGAAGTAGTGAAAAATTGCTAGAAAGTACATTTCATATACAAAATTCATCTTTTATAAATATACTTATATTTTATATCCTTCCGATTGCATGGATTTTTTATGAGTATAGAAAGCACCGTGTTTCATTTTCATTATTTCTTAATAAAAATGAAACATTTAACTTGGTGCAAGTTATATACATTACGATTATGTTGTGCATGTTCAGTTACGGGTATCTGATTTTATACATGTACAGCTTTGCATGGATTACACCAGATTTTATTATGAATGCTTTACACAAACCGATTGTAGATAGTGCCGGGGGATATATATATCAATTTATTATGGTTGTATTTATCGCACCTATTATTGGAGAATTTGTTTTTCGTGGATTTTTACTTCAGCGCTTTGCTGCGAAATGGGGAACGAGTATAGCGATGATTGCAGTGGCACTTTTATTTGCGATATTACATGTCGATTTTCTCGGTGCCGCCGTATTTAGTATCGTATTATCAATCGTATATATTCGTACGAAAAGCTTACTCATGCCAATTGCGATACATATGTTAAATAATACATTTGTACTTTGTGCATCGTTCCTAGTAAGTAGAGAAAAGATCATGAGTTTTGCAGATTTCTCAAACTATACGACGTTCTTTCCAGGACTGATTATTTTTATAACAGGATTAAATTTAGTACTCATCTTTTTATTTGTTAACCGCAAATACTGGAGTAAAGAAGTGCCAGTTATATACGCAGAGCAGGTAGAGAGTTTTGCAGATGTAGTGGGAGATAAATGAGACGAAGAAAACGATTGAAAAAATATTGAAAGACATTATAGATGCTACGTCTATTACAGATATGTGTGATAAAGGCTTTTGTCATTGGCTTTTTAACTTGTAGTAGATACAATTGTGTTTCCGGAGTATTACTTATTTTCTAGTACTCATTTAAAAGAAAATATTATTTCTCTTCTTATTGTATTAGGGATTTTAATAATATTCGGTCTAATGTTAGAAGTAATGATGAAGCGTATCTTCAGAAAAAATGAAGAGAAGTATGTGCGGGTTCATAAAGTATTCGCGAAAGTAATGGGAGCTTTCCTTTTGTTTTATGGTATGAAAACAATCATTTACTTTATAGCTTTGAGACATCATTAATTCTAAATTTGAAAGGAATGTATAAAATTATATGAATGAAACAATATCATCAAATAAGTTTTTTTATTTGATTTTACTTAGCATAGTGCTAATAACGACAGTAAATGTTATTCTCCGCTGGGAGGAAGCCTACTTTTTCATGTATTTAGCGCTCCATTTATTAGGGGTCTTATGTATAAGTGGTGGCATGGTTACTGAAAAAAAGGGTGGCGAAAGTGTTAACTATATGTGTGTGATCGGTCTTGTTTTACTTTTAGCTGTACAAGGTATTATGAAATATAGTTCTTTTTCTGTACAAGATTTCAGTTTGTTAATAGATGTACTGCCTTAAGGGGGATAAGTACTTATGTTATCGAAGAAACAAATAGGGTATATATTTGTTTTAGTAGGTTTTTTTACGATTATTATAACGACGCTATTTTTTCAAGACTATGAATATGTAAAATATGTAAAATATGTAAAAGGCGCTGGTTTAATGTGCTGGTTTGTAAGTGCTTTTCTTATTCCGAATTATGAACCGAGGAAAGTGTCTAAAAATAGGTGAAACTCTTCTTATGTAGAAGAGTTTTTTTTATCCCGCATTAACGGGCAGTAAGACCCCCACCTCAAAATTCAGTGACAGCAAAGAAGTTAGGCGAGGGATCAACTGCCCGTAAAAGCCCGATTGGTGAAGGCTAATAATCAGTGGGGGATGAAGAAAACCCCCACTGATTAAAGTTTCACTTTATGTAAATAGAAGGCTCTCGAGCAATTCTCGTAATTAGCTTGTTCTAATTTAGCATGTACGAACTTACAATAATAATAGACAGGCAGCATAGAGGAGGGAATAACGTGAGGAAAGTTATTGGGTGGTCGCTTTTTTTGTACGTTGGATTTGCGTTATTTATATATTGGTATTTATTTGGATGGAATCATGAACTCATTCCGGACATGTATAAAGGAACGAGTGCAGATCCAGAAACCTTTATGAATGCGAAAGAGCTTACGCTAAGCCAAGATTATTCGCGCGTGAAAAATTTACTGTTCTTTTTAGCGACGCCTCTTGAATGGATTATTTTATTATTTGTACTCGTGCTCGGTATTTCAAAAAAGTTTGAGAAATGGTCAACGGAAACGACTAAAATAAGTGTCTTACAAGTTGCGATTTATTTCTTTTATTTATCATTACTCACAACGGTACTGGCATTACCGATGCAATGGATTGGGCGTAAAGTGTCGGTTGATTACGGTATTTCCACGCAAAGTACACAAAGCTGGATAAAAGATCACGTTATCGATTTTTGGGTTAATTATGCGACGATGTTACTCATTGTTACAGTTCTTTTATGGCTTATCCGTAAATTCCCGAAGAGATGGTGGCTAGCAGGATGGGCACTCTCTGTACCATTTACAATCTTTTTAACGTTCGTACAGCCTGTTATTATTGATCCACTTTACAATGACTTCTCGACGTTGAAAAATAAAGAGTTAGAAACGAAAATTTTAGCGATGGCAGACAAAGCTGACATTCCTGCTAAACACGTATATGAAGTAAATATGTCGGAAAAAACGAATTCGTTAAATGCATATGTAACAGGAATTGGCCTTAACTCGCGTATTGTAATGTGGGATACAACGCTTAAGCAATTAAAAGATAAAGAGATTTTATTTATTATGGCCCATGAAATGGGACATTACGTAATGAAACATATATATTGGGGCGTTGCGAGTTATATTTTCATATCGTTTATAGGTATGTATTTAATTAGTCGTATTTTAAATATGTGTATTCGAAAATGGGGAGATACGCTGCAAATTTCAAAAATGGCATGTTTCTCGATTTTACCTTTATTTTTCTTAATTTCTTCTGTACTATCCTTTGCATCACAACCAGCAACAAACTACGTTTCACGAATAGAAGAACGCGCGGCGGATCAATACGCTTTAAATATGACGAAAGATGGGAAATCAGGTGTGAAAACTTTTCAATATTTATCAAAAACAAGTTTAAGTCAAGTGAATCCACCAGCGTTAGTAAAATTTTTCTTATACACACATCCACCAATTTTCGAAAGAATTCATACGTTTGAGCAATATGAGAAACAAAAAAACAAGAAGTAGCGATTATGCTACTTCTTTTTTATAGAAATATAAGTTTGGTATTGGGAATATTTATCATTGCTTTTTATTGTGATTTTGTAAATAATAAGCTATAAAATTCTAAAAATCTATATATAAAGGAATAAAGGTGGAAATATGTATTTTTTACAAAATTTAAAAGTGAAACATAAATTATTCTTACTTATCTCATTAGCAGTTTTGGGCATGGCAATTATGAGCTGTGTAGCAATTAATTCTATTAACAAGATTAAGCACGATACAGAAATTGTAGTAGATGATTATCAAAATTCTGCAGTTTTATTAGAAGGAATGCTTCGTACACAAAATTCACTAGAATATAACTTACTAGAATTAATTACAACGTCACAAAATGAGGGGACAAATAAAGAGGGGATTATTAGTAGTGTTGAAAAGGATCTTAAAAAATATGATTCTTTATTAAAAGAATATGATGATGGCGTTAATTTAAGTAAGCAAGAGGATGAGCTGTTTCAGAAGATGAAGAAATCTTTGCCAAGTTATATGGAGACATATAAGAAGTTGTTTGACAAAGCGAAGGGAACAAATGAATCTCAAATGGTAAACGAATTTCAAAAGGACTTAAAACCGAAGGGAGTAGAGTTAGCTGGTTATGCTGTAGATTTAGAAACTTATGTTTCAAACTTAGCTGACCAAGTATTTAAAGATTCTCAAAAAATGATAGATCGCTCTGTTATTACCTTTATCATTCTTGCAGTAGTTACTACAATCATTATATGTATAGTAAGTTATATTATTAGCAAGCTTATAGTGGCACCTTTACAAACGGTTAGTCGTATGATGGAAAGAGCAAAAGAGGGAGATTTAACTGTACATGGTGATTATAATGCTAAAGATGAATTAGGTATATTAGTAAGTGATTTTAACGAGATGATTGCAGGGCTAAGAACAAATATGCAAGAAGTAGAGAATAATATTCAGCTTTTATTCCAATATGCAGACGGAGTAGTATCTGCATCAGAAGTATCTAGCGGTGCAGCAAAGAAAATTACTATGGATATTGAAGAAGTTGCCAATGGCGCAGAGAGCCAAATGCAGGCAATGGAACAAACTGCGGGTGCGATGGAAGAGTTGACACAAGGAATGCAGAGTATAGTGAATACATCATCCTCTGTAAATGAATTGTCTGCTCAATCAGCACTAGATGCAGAGAGTGGTAACAAATTAATGAAACAAATGATTCAACAGATGGATACAATCCAAAATTCAGTACATAGCGGTGTGAAACAAGTAGAGACTATGAAAGAACAATCAGAAGAAATTGTTAAAATCATTGATGTTATGCAAGGTATTACCTCTCAGATTAACTTATTAGCATTAAACGCCGCAATTGAGGCTGCACGTGCTGGAGAAAGTGGTAGAGGATTTGCAATTGTGGCAGATGAAGTACGAAAATTAGCAGAACAATCTAGTGACTCTGCTAAACAAATTGAGAAGCTTATTACTCAAGTTATGGGAACAACGAATCATACGGTACATATGATGGGGAAAGTAGATAATGAGGTACAGGCAGGTACACAAGTAGTAATGCATACAGAAAAAGTATTTGGAACTATTACAGAAAAAGTGCAGCAAGTATCTGAGCAAATTCAAACGGTATCTATGTCTACAGATGAAATTGCAGCGAGTAGTGAGGAGATTTCTGCTTCTACAGAAGATATGGCGCAAATTTCTCAAAGATCATCTGATCGAACTGATAGGGTAAAAGAGTCTATTCAACAGCAAGAAAAATCTGTTCAAGAGATTTCGACTTCAATTGAACATCTGCACAACGTAGCAGGAGGACTAAAACAGATAGTTTCCCAATTTACTCTTCAAAAATAGTAGAGTATATGTAAGTCTTCATAAATATATAGACCTCTCAATACATATAAAAAATCATCCTGTGGAATACAAAAGGATGATTTTTATTATGAAAATTTTGTGTGGATGTCAATCGTTATATTCTAGTTTTTTACAATTTTTTGATTGTAATATATAATAATAAGTAATGTTTTTAGAATTTTTAGTTTTATAAGAGAGTGATTGTAGGAGGAGAGAAAGGGTGTACAATAAAAAATCAATGCCGGCTATAAAAATGATCCTTTCGATGTCTATTTTCGGATCAATTGGATTTTTTTCTGTCCAAACAGGTTTACCGTCTTTTGAATTAGTATTTGTTCGTTGTATTTGTGCAACTATATTTTTAGCGTTATGTTGGTTAGTGACAGGACAATATAAAAATGAAAAGTGGAATAAAAAAGAGATTGTGCAAATATTAGCGTGCGGCGTATTTCTCGTTTTTAACTGGGTATTTCTATTTAAAGCGTTTGAAGTTATGTCAATTACAATTGCAATTTCTGTCTATCATCTCGCTCCAATTATCGTATTAATGATTGGGAGTATCGTATTTAAAGAGAGGCTAACAGCGTTTGCCGTTATGTCCATTGTCATTTGTTTCCTCGGCACGGTTTTAGTAGCTGGAGTAGATGGAAGTGTGTCGCTCGAGAAACTCATGTCATCTGGAATGGTATGGGCACTACTTGCAGCGTTATTTTATGCTTTTACGACTTTATTAGGAAAAGGAATCAAGCATACGAGTGCATATGCGATGACATTTGTACAAACGTTTTTAGGTATATTTTTATTGTTACCATTTGTGGATTTCGGACAGTTTCAAGGTTTAACAGAGACGAACTGGATGATGATAACGGCAACAGGACTTATACATACTGGGTTTGTATATTACTTGTTTTTTGACAGTTTAAGAGATTTATCGACGAGACTTATTTCTGTATTAGTGTTTTTAGATCCTGCTGTAGCAATTTTGTTAGATACGGTCTTTACCGGATTTAGACCGACTAGTATGCAAGTTGTAGGGATTGTCCTTATTTTTGTAGGAATGGCACTCACTTTTCGTAAAGGAAGAGAAAAGGAGCTATCGGTGAAGGGAAGTGCTACCTCTGAAATGTAAAGTTGTATTTGATATAATTTCATTTTTAATTTTGGAAGATGTTACGAAAAGGCCGTTGTTGTATAACAGTGGCCTTTTTTGTATGGAATAGAGCACGAAAGAACGGCGTTTTCAAAAAAAATGAAATGAATTTTCAAAAAAAACTTCCTTTTCTGAAGATTTGTTATATAATATAAAACATAAAATCAAATCTGTTATAAAACAGTTTAAGAAGGGGATGCTAATATGTCGACGCGAACTTCACGGGTTACATTGCCCGGAGAAATGTTACCAGCGTACAACGAAATATTGACACCTGAGGTGCTTAGTTTTTTAAAGGAACTACATGAAAATTTCAATGAGCGCCGCACAGAACTATTACAAAAACGTGTAGAGAAACAAAAAAGAATTGATGCAGGGGAGTTTCCGAAGTTTTTAGAAGAAACAAAGCACATACGTGAAGCGGATTGGACAATCGCCAATCTTCCGAAAGATTTAGAGGATCGCCGCGTAGAGATTACTGGACCGGTAGATAGAAAGATGGTCATTAACGCTTTAAATTCAGGAGCTCATCTTTTTATGGCGGATTTTGAAGATTCGAATTCACCAACTTGGGAAAATGCGATTGAAGGCCAAATTAACTTACGAGATGCAGTAAAGGGAACGATCTCACACAAAAATGATAAAGGAAAAGAATATAGATTAAATGATAAAACAGCTGTACTCATTGTGCGTCCAAGAGGATGGCATTTAGAGGAAAAGCATATGCAAGTTGATGGGAAAAATATGTCCGGCAGCTTAGTGGATTTTGGTCTGTATTTTTTCCATAATGCGAAGGCGCTTTTAGAAAAAGGAAGTGGCCCGTACTTTTACTTACCGAAAATGGAAAGTTATTTAGAAGCGAGATTATGGAACGATGTATTCGTATTTGCTCAAAAATACATCGGTATTCCAAACGGAACAATTAAAGCGACTGTGCTATTGGAGACGATTCACGCTTCGTTTGAAATGGATGAAATTTTGTATGAGCTAAAAGATCATTCTGCTGGCTTAAACTGCGGAAGATGGGATTACATTTTCAGCTTCTTAAAGGGTTTCCGTAATCATAATGAATTTTTACTGCCAGATAGAGCGCAAGTCACGATGACGGCGCCGTTTATGCGCGCGTATTCTTTAAAAGTAATTCAAACATGTCATCGCCGTAATGCACCAGCAATCGGAGGAATGGCAGCACAAATTCCGATTAAAAATAATCCAGAAGCGAATGAAGCGGCTTTCGAAAAGGTGCGTGCTGATAAGGAGCGTGAAGCTTTAGACGGTCATGATGGGACTTGGGTTGCCCACCCGGGACTTGTACCGGTTGCGATGGAAGTATTTAATCACATTATGAAAACGCCGAATCAAATTTTTAGGAAACGTGAAGAAATACGTGTTACAGAAAAAGATTTATTAGAAGTACCAGTGGGAACGATTACAGAAGAAGGTCTTCGCACGAATATTAGTGTAGGTATTCAATATATTGCATCTTGGTTAAGTGGACGGGGAGCAGCGCCAATTTATAACTTAATGGAAGATGCAGCAACTGCGGAAATCTCCAGAGCACAAATATGGCAATGGATTCGTCATGAAGGCGGAAAGCTAAATGATGGCCGCAATATTACGCTCGAATTAATGGAAGAATGGAAAGAAGAAGAATTAGTAAAGATAGAAAGAGAGATTGGTAAAGAAGCCTTTAAGAAAGGGAGATTCCAAGAGGCGACAACATTGTTTACAAACCTCATTCGGAATGATGAGTTCGTACCGTTTTTAACATTACCGGGTTATGAAATTTTATAAAGTGAAAAGGGGATGGAATAAATGAAAAACGAAAGAATCGATAAATTACAAGAGAACTGGGAATTAGATACGAGATGGAAAGGAATAACACGTCCGTATTCAGCTGAAGATGTAATTCGTTTGCGTGGTTCGATTGATATTGAACATACAATAGCACGCCGCGGGGCTGAGAAGCTTTGGACATCGCTTCATACGGAAGATTATATTAACGCACTTGGTGCATTAACAGGAAACCAAGCGATGCAACAAGTGAAAGCGGGATTAAAAGCAATTTACTTAAGTGGTTGGCAAGTAGCGGCTGATGCAAACCTTTCTGGACATATGTATCCAGACCAAAGCTTATATCCAGCGAACAGCGTACCAGCTGTAGTAAAACGAATTAATCAAACACTTCAACGTGCGGATCAAATTCAGCATATGGAAGGAAGCGATGATACAGATTATTTCGTACCGATTGTAGCAGATGCAGAGGCTGGATTTGGCGGACAATTAAACGTATTCGAGCTTATGAAAGGTATGATTGAAGCGGGTGCATCAGGTGTACACTTTGAAGATCAATTATCTTCAGAGAAAAAATGCGGACATTTAGGTGGAAAAGTATTACTGCCGACACAAACAGCGGTACGTAATTTAATTTCCGCACGCCTTGCTGCGGACGTAATGGGAGTACCGACAATTATCGTTGCAAGAACAGATGCAGATGCAGCCGATTTAATTACGAGTGATATCGATCCGGTTGATAAAGCGTTTATTACAGGAGAAAGAACACCAGAAGGATTTTATCGTACGAAAGCAGGACTGGATCAAGCAATTGCACGTGGTTTAGCGTATGCACCGTATGCAGACCTCGTTTGGTGTGAAACGTCTGAACCAAATTTAGAAGATGCAAAACGATTTGCAGACGCAATCCATAAAAAATATCCAGGGAAATTACTCGCTTATAACTGTTCACCGTCATTTAACTGGAAACAAAAATTAGATGAAAAAACGATTGCGAGCTTCCAAAAAGAAATCGCATCTTACGGTTACAAGTTCCAGTTCGTAACACTTGCTGGATTCCACTCATTAAACTACGGCATGTTTGAATTAGCGCGTGGCTATAAAGAGCGTGGCATGGCAGCATATTCTGAATTACAACAAGCGGAATTCGCAGCAGAGAAACACGGTTACTCTGCAACTCGTCATCAACGCGAAGTAGGAACAGGTTATTTTGATGAAGTAGCACAAGTCATTACAGGCGGTACTTCATCAACGACAGCGTTAAAAGGTTCTACAGAAGAAGCTCAGTTTACGAAATAAAAGGAAGGTGATCACAATTAAGTGATCACCTTTTTTATTACTCTTTATATAAACTGATAACATCTTCTCCCGTTAAATATATTACGGTTACTTTTTTATTATCCTTCTCATAAACTTTCATTCCACCCTCTGCAAAAGTCTTATCCCATCCCTTTAATTTTATATGTATTTGATACCATATAGATAAACCTGATTCAAAACAATCGCCTTTATATACATACTCACCTATCTCCTCAGTAGTATGAATTAATTTAGCTTCATAAGGTATAGGGAATCCTTTAATTTCAGAATCAATAGTCTTATTAAAAACTAGAAGGTATGTTAACGTAATAATAGTAGCCAATAACAAAAATAAAATCTTTTTCATGTATGTAAATCCCCCATGGCAAACGGCCTTGTAATTTTATCCCGCTATTTGCGGCAGTAAGACTCCCGCCTCAAAAGTTGGCTGGAGCAAAGAAGTTACGTGGGAGATGCACAAAACCCCACTGATTAAAGTTTCCCTTTAACTAGTTGTATTATAATATAATATTTTTATAATGTGATTTTAATTATTATAAAATTTTTGTGAAACGAAAAAATGGGCTGAATTCTCTTACATAACTATAGAAAGCTAAAATTTCGTTAGGGGGTATCTCGAGATTTTAGCTTGATAGTTCCGGTAGGAAAAGAAACGATATGAACGATTATTCGGATATATGTAACATAACTTAAAATATATTTACTAACAAAAATAGAAATAATATTAGATCCATTCTTTCCCATGCTTACGAATAAACGTCATATCTTTTTCATAATGATCTAGATGTCCTTCATCAATCATTCTTTGGAAATTTCCGTCTCCTTCTTGTGCTTTTCTTTTCACATATGTACATAACCCTTCTAAACGTAGTAACACCATTTCGAAGTAATTTTCGTCCATATCTTTATCGTAGGACTGAGCAAACAACTTTACTCTTTCTTTAATACGACCTGCATGTTGCGATGAGTCGTAATGAATTGCCTCACCTGATTCCGTATAATACACTCGACTTAAAGGTACACAAGTATAAAGCGTATAAGCGATATCCCACATTCTTGGACCAGGAGCAGCGACGTCAAAATCAATAATACCGACTGGCTTTTCATTATTGAAAATAATGTTATATATAGCAAAATCATTGTGGCATAAAACCTCAATGTTATGTGGGGTATGATCCATCGGTTTCCAATCAGCTAATAACGGAAAGTCACTTACAGCATCATGGTACAGACGGAGCATCTTTGCGATTTCTTTCAGCACATCATTAGACCACATGAATTCTTTTAAAGGATAATTGCCTGCGTCGCCTTCTATAAATGATAAAATCTCTCTATCTTTTTCATCTATGCCCAAAAACTTTGGGGCATAATGAAATCCTTTGTTTTCTAGATGACGTAATAGCTTATGAATTTTTGTACTGTCTGGCTTTAATTCCCGCCGAACAGTATTTTCAGAACGATATACGTTTGAGACGTTTCCCCCTGTTAGCTTTTCTTCTTGTTCGTAGTTTGACATGTGAAAATTCCCCCTATAATTAAAAAATCCAATTCCAAATAGTGAATATACCGACAATAGCAGAGAAAAGAAGGAAAGCAAGGAATACTAGACACCCAAGAGAGAGTAACTTATCTTCCCATGTTTCTTTATATTCATATACTAATTCCTCTGCTACTTTTTTTTGTACTGGAGATAAAGGCTGCTCTTTATACAATTTCTTTATCTTGCTAGAATCGCCTTTGAATTTTAAAGCACGCGCAATATGATAAGGATCATTTCCCATTGATTTTTCAAATAATAAACATGATTCATGCATAATATCTGTTTTATGCTCCTCTAGATACCAATAACGTCCAGCCATTTCTGGATATTGTAATTTATAATAAATGTCTCCGATTTGTTTTCGAAGATGTAATTCATTTGGGTATGTAAAGATGAGACCGTGTAATCTTTCTCTTGCCTTTCCGAGATTATTATTTTCAATATCCTCTTCAATTCTCTTTAATGTTTTTTTAGGAATTTTGGTTGTCATGAATTCCTCCTTATATAGAATAGAGATAATTTTATTTTATAAGAAATACTAAAAATTAGAAATTCTATTTTCAAAAAAGATTGTACATTTTATTTTAAGTATGCTATGATGATGTCAGTTGAATAGTTAAATTAAGCAATCCATATATTATCAAGTGCCGAAAACGAACGAGAAAAAGTATGTGAGAACTAGTTTATGTTTCGTGTTTGATAATGTGTGGATTCTTTTTTTATACAGGAAGACTAAAATAATTTGTATTTTCTTAGGAGGAAATAATCATGGCAGTAACAGGACAAGTAAAATGGTTTAACAACGAAAAAGGCTTCGGTTTCATCGAAGTTCCAGGCGAAAACGATGTATTCGTACATTTCTCTGCAATCGAAACTGAAGGTTTCAAATCTTTAGAAGAAGGTCAAAAAGTTAGCTTCGAAATCGAAGAAGGCAACCGTGGACCTCAAGCTAAAAACGTAATCAAACTATAATTTTATAGTTGATGATGGAAAAAAGGATGGCTCATGCCATCCTTTTTTTGTTGTTGAGATATATGTAAATGAAGTTGTACTCGACGTTTATAGAGGTAATGAAGAAGAGTAAAAGGCTTTCCAAAAAGGAAGGCCTTTTACTCTTCTTTTCCTGCTTTTTTCTTCTCGCGTTTTTTACATTCAGGACATTTCGATTTACGAAATGGTTTAGCGAAGAATAGCAGAATGAAAAATAAACCGAATATAATACTAGCTGAGTTTTTCACGATAATGACGCTACTATTTTTCATTTGAATCGATGGTTGGATCTCTTTTTCTTCCATAAGGGCCCTCCATATATTGGATTTATATTTTAATTATAGCAAAGTTAATTGTTGTAATGATGTAAAAAGAGGAAGGGATAATAAATATTTATAGGTAGTATAAATGCTGTTTTTATGGTTATAAAACTATTTAATTTATATATCGTGATTTTATTGTTTGACAAATGTTTGATAAATGATAAAAAATTGTAAAAAAGCGGAACCTGTTACCTATTTCCTTTTCATAGGTGCTAAAATTATATATGCAGCTGCTAATATAAATAGAAAATGAAAAAAGGAGATAATAGGATATGGAAAGTAAAGTAGAACGCTATGTCGAAAATTATGTTGTAACTAAAAATACAATGGCCTTACTTCCTGTTATTCTAAGTGAAAAGAAAATTGTTACGCGAGTTGTTGAAATGGAAGATTCTTTTTTCGTATTTCAAAAGCCTCTAGATATTATAGAGAGAAGTTGTCGTAAGCATGGATCTAGTTTTTTGGGCAGAAAAGAAGGAACGAAAGAGTTAACGCACATTACACATAAAGCACCGATTGCAATCAGTCCGACAGATCAACTTTATTTTTTCCCTACTTATTCTTATTCTAGAAAAGAGTGCGCGTGGCTGTCGCATTTTTATATCGAAAGTAATCGAGAATTAAAAGATGGAAATCTTATGATTCGATTTATAAATGGCCTTGCTGTGAAATTAGAAATATCAAAAAGTAGTTTTGAAAATCAACAAAATCGTACAGCGAAACTGCGTACAGAATATGAAGATCGAAAGAAGAAACAAGGAAATCCTTGTTTTAAAGAAATTGATAAAAGAGATGAATCAACATTAAGACCAGCTTATGAGAAAGTGTATTTTGTTAGGGAAGAAGATGTGTGAGAGGAAAAGGATGAGGAGACTCATCCTTTTTTTATTTCATTATATATACAGTTTACGCTGTAAGATTCATAAATAAACCGAGTGAGATGTACAAATATATTGTTCTTTAATGGAACAATATAATGGTAATTTCCTTATATATATTTAATGTAGTGTGAATATATATCATTTTATATTTGTGGCATACATGATACTTCTTTCTATATAGGTAGAAATACCCTTACGTGCAGTAAGGGTATTTTTTTGAAAAAGACGAATTATTCCTTTCTGTAGTTTCTGCTTTTTCATCAAACGTAACCGTTAAGTTACAATTTGTGTATAGTGTCTAAATTATCTTCATATCCTGTCGAATATTGAAAGATTATCATAGCTAAATAATGAAGGAATTCTAATGAAGGACATGGAAACTTAATAATTACATCTCCATATGTCGTATCTACCATTTCCTCTTTCAGAAAAGCAATGATACAGTAGAGGTAGTAATTAGAGTAAAGGGGTAAAGTGTAGAATGGATTTTCAGTCAATCAAAGAGTATTTTTCACCAGAAAATATGGATCATATTGTTGAAAGTTATAAGGCGTTCGGACCGCTTCTTGGCATCGGTTTGCCGATGATAGAGGCGCTTATTCCAGCATTACCACTTATTGTGTTTGTACTAGCGAATGCTGTTGCATTTGGATTTTGGCTGGGTTTCCTTTATTCATGGCTTGGATCAGTAATCGGTGCTATGCTTGTTTTTTTCATTATCCGCCATTTTGGACGAAGCCGTTTCTTTTCTTTTGTAAATAAGCATGAGAAAGTGCGCAAGGCAATGGGGTGGATTGAAAGGAAAGGATTCGCGCCAGTGTTTGTTATATTTTGTTTTCCGTTTACACCGTCTGCGCTTATAAACGTTGTAGCTGGTTTATCTCGCATTAGCGTAAAACAGTTCGGACTTGCGCTCGCATTCGGGAAGCTTGTGATGATTTTTATTTTAACGTACATCGGTCATGATTTAATGTCGTTTATTCATAAGCCAGTGAAATCAGTTATTGTAGCGATTGTTATTTTTATTTTATGGTATGTCGGTAAAAGAATTGAAGTAAAGTTAGAACTACATTAAGAATAGTCTTCTTTGTCCCACTATTTGAGGGCAGTGAAACTCCCTCCAAAAAATTCGGCTGAAGCAGAGAAGTTAGGTGGGGATCAAACTGCCCGATCGGTGCGGGATGAACAAAATCCCCACCGATTAAGTTTCACTTTATAAATGCAAGCTTCATTATTAAAGGGTAAGGGGAGAAGCGGATGAAGAAAACTTTGAAAAAAGAAGGCCTAGAGTGGATACGAACAATTTTAATTGGTGTACTATTAGCTGTATTTTTTCGAACGTTTTTCTTTTCAACGTACGTTGTAGAGGGGAAGTCAATGATGCCGACATTGCAGGATGGCAATATGCTCGTTGTAAATAAGGTGAGTTATCAAGTGGGGGACTTGAACAGGTTCGATGTCGTCGTTTTTCATGCGAATAAAAAAGAAGACTATGTAAAGCGAATTATCGGTTTACCTGGAGACCATATTGAATATAAGCATGATAAGTTGTATATAAACGGTCAATTTATTGATGAGCCTTATTTAGAGAAGTACAAGAAAGAGATAAATGGAAGGCAACTAACAGGTGATTTTACATTAGAAGAGTTAACAAAAGAAAAGGTGGTGCCAGCTGGTCATATTTTTGTAATAGGCGATAACCGCCTTGGGAGCTGGGATAGTAGACACTTTGGCTTTGTGAAGGCTGATACAGTTGTCGGTAAAGTCGATTTAAGATATTGGCCAATTCAAGAGGTGCAAACGAATTTTTCAAAAGGTTGATATAATGAAGTAGAAGTATAGAAAAGACAAACAACTCCGTTTGTCTTTTTTCGTGTACTATAATACAATTATAGTAGCAAACTAACGTTCGTTGTGTAAGTGAAAGGTGGGGTTACATGTCACTTCGATTGGTGATTGGTAGAGCGGGAAGTGGAAAGAGTACACTTTGTTTACGAGAAGTGCAAGAAGAGTTAAAACAGCGCCCGAGAGGCAAAACAATATTATATCTTGTGCCAGAACAGATGACATTCCAGACGCAGCAGGCGTTAATTGAAAGTGAGGATGTAAGAGGTTCTATTCGGGCACAAGTTTTTAGTTTTTCACGATTAGCTTGGAAGGTGTTGCAAGAAGTTGGCGGAGCGAGTCGTCTTCATATTGATGAAGCGGGTGTGCATATGTTACTTCGTAAAATTGTAGAATCTCGTAAAGATGGATTATCGGTGTTCCAAAAAGCAGCGGAGCAAAACGGTTTCTTTGAGCATCTTGGCAGTATGATTGCGGAGTTTAAACGTTACAATGTGACGCCATCTAACGTATATGAAATGTGGCAACAATTAGATGCGCATAGTAGCAGTGCTGAGCAAAAGTTATTAGCGAATAAAGTATATGATTTACAGCTATTATATGATGATTTTGAACGTGCTTTAATCGGGAAATATTTAGATTCAGAAGACTATTTACAATTGCTAGTGGAAAAGCTTCCGCAGTCTGAGTATGTAAATGGTGCTGAAATTTATATAGATGGGTTTCATTCATTTTCTCCGCAAGAACTTGAAATTGTAAGACAGCTCATGATTTGTGGAGCGAGAGTCACAATTACGTTAACGATAGATGAAAAAACATTAGCGCAGCCAGTGAATGAACTGGATTTATTTTATGAAACGACGTTAACATATGAAAAAATAAAACAAGTAGCGCGTGAAGAGAAAATAGAAATTGAAAAAACAATTCCACTTATGGAACAACCGCGTTTTCATTCTCCGGCATTAGCTCATTTAGAAACGCATTATGAAGCGCGTCCGAATGAAAAGTATTATGATGAAGCAAGTGTAACAATTAGTACAGCGGCGAATTTACGAGCTGAAGTAGAAGGGGTTGCTCGTGAAATTCGTAGACTTGTCGCGGATGAAACGTATCGTTATCGAGATATTGCAGTACTTCTTCGTAACGGGGAAAGTTATTACGATGTGATGCGAACGTTATTTACAGATTATAATATTCCACACTTCATCGATGAAAAACGCCCGATGTCACATCATCCATTAGTAGAATGTATTCGTTCTGCCTTAGAAATTATTAGCGGAAATTGGCGTTATGACGCGGTGTTTCGCTGCGTGAAAACAGAGCTTTTATATCCATTAAACGTAAGGAAAGAAATGATGCGTGAAGAGATGGATGAGTTCGAAAACTACTGTTTAGCGTACGGTGTACAAGGGAAGAGATGGACTTCTGAGGATCCGTGGATGTATCGCCGTTACCGTTCACTTGACGATACAAACGGAATGATAACAGATATTGAACGTGAAATGGAAGAGAAAATAAACAGGCTGCGTGATGTTGTAAGAACGCCAGTTATTCGCATGCAAAAAAGGTTAAAGCGTGCGGGAACAGTGATGCAAATGTGCGAAGCGGTTTACTTATTTTTAGAAGAACTTGACGTTCCAAAGAAGTTAGAAGAATTACGTATACGTGCAGAAGAGAGCGGAGATTTCTTATTTGCAACAGACCATGAACAAGTATGGGAAGAAGTAATGAGCCTTCTTGATACGTTTGTAGAAATGCTTGGTGAGGAGAAGATGTCACTATCAATGTTCACGGACGTTATGTCGACAGGACTTGAGGCACTTCAATTCGCTAACATTCCGCCATCATTAGATCAAGTATTAGTTGCCAATATTGATCACTCCAGGTTATCAGATGTGAAAGCAACGTTTATTATCGGCGTAAATGAAGGAGTTATTCCAGCAGCACCGATGGATGAAGGGATGCTTTCTGATGAGGAAAGAGAAGTTCTTGGTGCGGCAGGAATTGAACTCGCGCCAACGACGAGACAAACTTTATTAGAAGAGCAGTTCGTTATGTATCAGATGGTAACGAGAGCGTCTGAGAAATTATATATTTCATGCCCACTTGCAGATGAAGAAGGAAAGACATTACTTGCATCTAGCTTTATTAAGAAAATAAAAAGAATGTTCCCTAATGTGAAAGACTCGTTTATTACGAATGACGTAAACGACTTATCGCGTTCGGAACAAATTTCATACGTAGCAACGCCAGAAGTGACGTTATCTTATGTCATGCAGCAACTACAAACGTGGAAGCGATACGGATTTGAAGGGAATCTAGATTTTTGGTGGGACGTCTATAACTTCTACGTCACTTCGGATGAATGGAAACAAAAAAGTAGTCGCGTGTTATCGAGTTTATTCTATCGAAATCGTGCGCAGAAACTAAGTACGGTAGTAAGTAGAGATTTATACGGAGATAAAATAAAAGGAAGCGTTTCTCGTATGGAACTCTTCAACCGTTGTGCGTACGCTCATTTCGCGCAGCACGGTTTATCGTTAAGAGAGCGTGATATTTTTAAACTAGATGCACCAGATATCGGTGAACTATTCCATGCAGCACTGAAGAGAATTGCAGACAGGCTATTACGCGAAAACCGCACTTGGGCGGATTTATCAATAAAAGAGTGTGAGCATCTTTCTGTTTTAGTAATAGAAGAAATCGCACCGTTATTACAAAGACAAATTTTATTAAGCTCAAATCGTCATTTCTATTTAAAACAAAAACTACAACAAATCATTTTCCGTACGTCAATCATTCTTCGTGAACACGCGAAGTCGAGCGGTTTCGTACCAGTTGATTTAGAGGTGCCATTCGGTATGGGCGGTACGGGATCGCTTCCGCCGATGGAATTCTCATTACCAAATGGTGTGAAGATGGAAGTTATCGGCCGTATTGACCGTGTGGATAAGGCTGAAGATGAAAACGGAACATTCCTTCGTATTATTGATTATAAATCAAGTTCAAAAGCGTTAGACTTAACGGAAGTGTATTACGGATTGGCACTTCAAATGTTAACGTATTTAGATGTCGTTACTACAAATGCACAAACGTGGATGAAAAAAGGCCACGCAGCATCACCTGCTGGTGTACTGTACTTTCATATTCATAACCCGATTGTTGAAATGAAAGGTGACGCATCTGAAGCTGAAATTGAAAAAGAAATTTTAAAGAAATTTAAAATGAAAGGCCTCGTACTAGGAGATGCTGACGTTGTTCGTTTAATGGATAACAAACTTTCAACAGGAAGTTCAGATATTATTTCTGCTGGTCTGAAAAAAGACGGTAGTTTTAGTGCGCGTTCTAGCATTGCAAGTGAGCAAGAGTTTAACGTACTGCAAAAATATGTACACCATACGTTTGAACATATCGGAAAAGACATTACAGAAGGTGTTATTGATATTGCTCCTTACAAAAAGGGGAATAAAGCGGCATGTACGTTCTGTAACTTCAAATCTGTCTGTCAGTTTGATGAATCACTTGAAGATAATCAATTCCGTACGTTAAAAGATATGAAAGATAGTGAAGCGATGGAGAAAATTAGAGAGGAGGTTGACGGAGAATGATAGAGAATTGGCCTAAAAAACCAGAAGGTAGTCAATGGACAGATGACCAGTGGAAAGCCGTTGTAGCGAATGGACGTGACATTTTAGTCGCAGCAGCAGCTGGATCGGGAAAAACAGCAGTATTAGTTGAACGTATGATTAAAAAGATTATTAATGAGGAAAATCCAGTCGATGTCGATCGCCTGCTCGTTGTAACATTTACGAATGCAGCGGCGCAAGAGATGAAAAATCGAATTGGAGAAGCGTTAGAAAAAGTACTAATTGATGAGCCAGGATCTCAACATGTAAGAAAACAGCTGAGCCTATTAAATAAAGCATCTATTTCAACGATCCATTCATTTTGTTTACAAGTAATTAGAGGGTATTACTACATGCTGGATGTTGATCCTCGTTTTCGTATTGCAAATCAAACAGAAAATGAGTTGTTAAAAGAAGAAGTGCTAGATGACATATTAGAAGAAGAGTATGGAATCGAAGATAATAGTATTTTCTTTGAATTAGTTGATCGCTATACGAGTGACCGTAGTGATGATGACTTACAAAGAATGATTTTAGCGCTTCATACAGAATCAAGAGCGCATCCAAATCCGGAAAAATGGCTCGATAAATTAGTAGAAGCATACGACGTGGAAGGAAAGACAATTGAAGATTTAGTGTATGCTTCTTACCTATTAGAAGATGTGAGATTCCAGCTTGAAACAGCGGAACAACATATTCGTAAAGCAACCGAACTCGCAATGCTTCCTGACGGCCCGGCGCCTCGCGTTGAAACCCTGCAAGCGGATGCAGCTTTACTTGGAATGTTATCATCAGCAGCTCGTGAATCGTGGACAAGCGTGTATGAAGCGATGCAAAACGTATCGTGGCAAACGTTAAAGCGTATTAAGAAAAGTGATTACAACGAGGATGTTGTAAAACAAGTAGACTCTCTTCGTAATAAAGCGAAAGATGAAGTGAAGAAATTACAAGAAGAGTTATTTAGCCGCAAACCTGAAAGTTTCTTACGAGATTTTCAAGATATGCATCCTGTATTAGAAAAACTTGTGAAGCTCGTAAAAGTCTTTACAGAGCGTTTCCAAGCGATGAAGCGAGATAAAGGAATGGTTGATTTCACAGATTTAGAGCATTTCTGTTTGCAAATTTTAAGTGAACAAAGTGAAAATGATGAAGTGAAGCCATCAGCAGTAGCGCTTCAATATCGTAATAAATTTGCAGAAGTACTAGTCGATGAATATCAAGATACGAACTTCGTACAGGAATCCATTATTAAATTCGTAACGAAAGATTCTGAGAGTGAAGGGAACTTGTTCATGGTTGGTGACGTAAAACAGTCAATCTACCGTTTCCGACTAGCAGAACCAGGCTTATTCTTAGGAAAGTATAAACGCTTCACGCAAGAAGGATCGGGCGGCGGAATGAAGATTGATTTAGCGAAAAACTTCCGTAGTCGTCATGAAGTACTAGCAGGTACGAACTTTATTTTCAAACAAATTATGGGCGAAGAAGTTGGGGAAATCGATTACGATGCTGACGCTGAATTAAAGCTAGGTGCTAGCTATCTAATAGGTGAAGATGTAGCGGCTGAATTATTATGCATTCAGCAAACGGAAGAAGAAGTACTAGAGGGTGAAGAAGGTACGGAAGTCGAAAAGGCGCAACTGGAAGCTCGTCTTATGGCGCAGCGCATTAAAGCGATGGTCGATTCAGGTTATGAAGTGTATGACCGAAAAACGGATAGTATGCGACCAGTGCAATATCGTGATTTCGTTATTTTACTTCGCTCTATGCCGTGGGCACCGCAAATTATGGAAGAGTTAAAACTACAAGGAATTCCAGTATATGCAGACCTTGCGACTGGTTACTTTGAAGCGACAGAAGTAAATATTATGATGAACGTATTCCGCGTTATTGATAATCCGATGCAAGATATTCCACTTGCAGCAGTACTTCGTTCACCGATCGTTGGATTAAATGATGAAGAACTTGCGACGCTTCGTGCTCACGGAAAGAAAGGGTCATTTTATGAAGTAATGAGCTCATTCTTAAAAGGTGCACCGCTTGAAGAAGAACAAGAACTTCATGAAAAACTAGAATGGTTTTATAACTTACTACAAGGATGGCGTGAATTCGCGCGCCAACAATCACTTTCTGATTTAATTTGGAAAGTGTACGGTGAGACAGGGTATTATGACTTTGTCGGCGGTTTACCAGCTGGAAAGCAAAGGCAGGCAAACTTGCGTGTATTATATGACCGCGCAAGGCAATATGAAGCAACATCATTTAGAGGATTATTCCGCTTCTTACGTTTTATTGAACGTATTTTAGAACGCGGTGACGATATGGGGACGGCGAGAGCTCTTGGTGAACAAGAAGATGTTGTTCGCATTATGACGATTCATAAAAGTAAGGGACTTGAGTTCCCGGTCGTATTTGTAGCTGGACTCGGTCGTCGTTTTAATACACAAGATTTAATGAAACGTTTCTTACTGCATAAAGACTTCGGTTTCGGTTCACAGTTCATTGATCCGCGTAAACGAATTAAATATACGACATTATCGCAACTTGCAATTAAACGTAAAATGAAAATGGAATTAATTGCGGAAGAAATGCGCGTATTATACGTAGCTTTAACGCGTGCAAAAGAGAAGTTAATTTTAATCGGAACAGTTAAGGATGCAAATAAGGAAATGGAAAAATGGCTCGATGCGAGGGAACATAGTGAATGGTTATTACCAGATCACATACGTGCTGGAGCGTCTTGCTATTTAGACTGGATTGCACCTTCATTATATAGACATCGTGATAGTGAAATACTTCTTGAATTAGGACAAGGAAGTATTCCAGATGAAATTTACGGGTATGACACTAGCTGGAAAGTAGAAGTTGTGGACGGTAACACGCTACTTGCACCAGAGCCAGTTCAAGAAGAGAAACAAGAGTTGTTAGAAGCACTTCGTGAGAAAAAGGCTGTGCCATTACAAAGTGAACGAAAAGAAGAAGTGTACGATAGGTTAATGTGGAAGTACGGGTATGAGGAAGCAACCTCTCATCGTGCGAAGCAATCCGTTACAGAAATAAAGAGAAATTATCAGTCTGAAGAAGGCAGCGATAACGCCTTTATTAGAAAACTACGTGCACCAATTAAAACACGTCCGCGCTTTATGGAGAAAAAAGGATTAACGTACGCAGAGCGTGGGACAGCAGTCCATACCGTTATGCAACATGTAGATTTGAAGAAGCCGATTACGGTTGAAGTTCTTCAAGAACAAATTGCTGGAATGGTAAATAAGGAATTGTTAACATTCGAGCAGGCGGAAGAAATAGCGATTGAAAAAGTAATTTCATTCTTTGACAGTGACCTAGGTAAAAGGGTATTAGCGGCGAAAAGTGTTGAGCGTGAAGTTCCATTTACGATGATGCTATCAGCAGAAGAAGCATATCAAGATTGGCAAGGGAATAGCGGGGAATCGATTCTTGTCCAAGGGGTTATCGACTGCATGATTGAAGAAGAAGATGGTATTACGCTAATCGATTTCAAAACAGATACGATTGAAGGTAAATTCCCAGGCGGATTTGAACAAGCAAAACCAATTTTAGAAGATCGCTATAAAGTGCAGCTTTCGTTATATGCAAAAGCACTCGAGAAAAGCTTACAACATCCTGTGAAAGAGAAATGTTTATACTTCTTTGATGGGAATTATGTTGTGAATATTGAGGAATAGAGGGGCTTGAAAATGGCGACGGAAAAAACGTTAAGAACGTGTGAAAAAGGACATGAATACTATAAAAGTAGCGATTGTCCAACTTGCCCAACCTGTGAGAAAGAGAGAAAGCCAAAAGAAGGTTTTCTCTCTCTTCTTTCAGCACCAGCAAGAAGGGCATTAGAGCACCATGGTATTCACACTGTAGAAGAGCTCTCAAAATATAGTGAAAAAGAAATTTTAAAACTGCATGGTATGGGACCTGCGTCTTTGCCGAAGCTTAGGAAAGCTTTGGAGGAGAGCGGGTTATCATTTAAATAAATGGTGATGTGATGAATAATTTTCAAAGAAAAGATCCGTTACTATTTCATATAAAAAAGAGGTGTCACCTATAGGAGACACCTCTTTTTTACGCTGTTCCAATCTGATCTTGATCTGCCACATCAGAATCAAACGTATTTGTTGCACTAACGCCGTTAAAAGTGTTGACGACAAATCCGACATTAGAAGCTCCGGACCCGTTATAAGCTTTCGTGTTTTCTTTCGGAGACACGTTATAAAAATCTCCTAAATTGAAAGAACCGTTACTGTTTTGAACGACTAGATTTCCAACAACAGAAGGCATACCATCCACCTACTTTACTAAGCTTTTTAATTACTATATGAATTATTGAGCGGAAGGTTCATCCGTAATATATTGGCGGATTTGCATAATACGAGAGTTATTAAAAACATAATCAACATTTCCAATTTGAAAGCAACCAGAATTTAAAAGTGTTCGCAATTCAACGTTATTTACTTCAATAAAAGGGCATTCATTTATAATATTTAATTTGACATCTGTCGTTCGCTTTGGGATTGTAATGTGTTCATCTGTAAAGATTTCAAATGCATCTAAGCGCCCTTCACCTTTTATATAACAAGGGATTTCCCTGTGGACGGCAAGAGCTCTACTTTTTAATTCCATTTGATTTGCATCTCCAACTTGAAATACAGCAGCAATCCCTAAAGAAATAATAGAAACATTTTGGACAATAGACACATGATGTAACATAATTTCTCAGTCTCCTTAACCTGGAGTAGGAGGGACATCTGTTACTAATGGTACAAATGGACCCTCTGTAACAGTTTCAAACGGTGTATCAAGAATAGAAGATAAAATGAGGAAATTTGCATCCCCAATTAAAAAGAGAGCGGACGAAGATACACCGTTCATTTTAATCTGTCCGACTTTTAACTCACGATTTACAACGTTAAGATTCATACATACTTACTCCTTTCGGAAATTTCCCGGTATGTGCTGAATAAAGGATAGAAAGGCTTTGTCGATATCTTGTTTCATTGCTTGAATAATGAGGTTTCGTAAATAATCTGGATCTGTTGAAATACCTTCATATGATTGAGCTTGTGATAAATAATAAGGAAGTCTATGCTCCATCTGTTTTTTTATGTCATCAACCATCATTTGTCGATACATTTCATCAAGCGGTGTTCTCTCTTCTTGTTCAAAGTGGAGAATTCGATTATATGCTTCTTCATCTAAGTAGCGATGCATTTCTTGAAGGATACCTTGATAAAAGTCAGGGTTGGTGTCAGTTTCAGGATTGACCTTCAATGTTTCTGTATCAACTTGAAAATCTTCAATTTGTTGTCCTTTTGTTGAAAATGGATTTAAACCAATATTTAAAGTACCATTTAAATTTTCTACTTTTAATTGATCGAATTTGTATTCCACTTTTCCTATAGAAGAGGAGGGGCGACTTTTTAATTCATTAAGCTCTTCTTGTAATTGGCGGACTTGATCTTCTAGGCTAAGGATGGTTGCTTGTTGTATTTGGAGAGCTTGCTGAAGTTGGTGTAAGTAAGTATATATATCTTGATTCATTTTGTGAAACCTCCTTTTCAATAGGGAGGGTAAATATATTCCTGCTATATATTTATGACAAGGATGCCTTAAGAAGAACTGTTTGATGGTTTGATAGAAATAATTTGTCCTTTCGCCTGTAATGGGCGAAGAGGCTCTGTAAATCCACCCGTATTTGAAAATTTAGATAGAGCTTTAATACTTCCGGCCGTACCAATTTGGAATACAGAAGAAGTCGTAATGCTATCGATTCTAATACTGTTAATGATAATACTTTGGTTCACGTAAAAATTCAATGCAATTGCCTCCTTTAAGTTGAACCAATTATCGCTTGATCGATTACATCTGAATCATTGACAGTCGTTGCGCTTTGATAATTGTAGACAGAAACATTATCTCCAACGTTAAAAGAGCCGGCCCCAGCGAAAGCACGTGAATAACTAATAGGCCTAATCGCAAATACATCTCCAATGTGAAAAATACCACTTGACCCAATATTGACGATACGAATATGTCCGACCATAGCTGGCATATAAAACACCTTTCGTTTTTAAAATTTTCTTTTCTACTATTGTATGGGCGTTTTCAATAAAATGTGTGTTTTTTTGAAATAAAAGAAACACACACGTTATTACGTGTGTGTTTCGAATGTTTGATTAGGTTGAAAATCCGTATGTACATGCCAAATTACATTTAAGAGCCTGTCCAGTTCTTGGCTACAATCCACTGTTTTTTGAGAAGTCATTCCGTAGCGTTCAGCAAAATAGATCATTTTTTCACGTTTTTTTTCAATAGCTTGCTCAAACATTGAAATCGGCTCCATCTCTAAATGAAATTTTTAGTATATATGTAGTACATATTATACAAAAATCCCATAAAAAAGAAACAACTTCGCTAAAAAAAGTAAAATTTCTACATTTTATGTCAAATAACGAATGGTAACGAATAAGGTGCGAGAAGAATATTGTAAAAATTAGCGTGCATGAGAAGGTTTTTTTCTTATAGATGCGAATACAATTAAATGGTATGAGTTTTAGGATGGAGAGTGGAAATATTGCGTTTTGTAACGGCGAAGAAAGAGGAAAAGGTATTTGTAGGTATTGTAGACGAAGAGGAAGAAAAAGTACTGCACTTAAGAGAAGCGCAAAGACAAAAAGGGGAAAAGGTTACGATTCCGATTACAATGTTAGAGTGTATTGAAAGAGGGACTGAATGTCTTGAGAAAATATGTGAAATTGTAAATTGGGCAAAGGAAAATGAAGGGGTAGCGTATTATCCGTTAACAGAGGTGAAAATATTAGCACCAATTCCAAGGCCAAGAAAGAATATACTTTGTGTTGGGAAAAACTATCGTGAACATGCAATCGAGATGGGCGGAGTAGAGTCTATTCCGGAAAATATAATGATTTTTACGAAAGCACCAACAACAGTTATTGGAATTGATGAGAAAATCAATGGGCATTCCCACGCAACGAATGAACTAGATTATGAAGGGGAACTAGCTATTGTTATTGGTAAGCGAGGGAAGCAAATAAAAAAGAAAAAGCGCTTGACCATGTTTTCGGATATACAGTTATAAATGATGTAACCGCTCGTGACATTCAAAGGAAACATAAACAGTTTTTCCTTGGGAAAAGCTTCGATACGTTTTGTCCGATGGGACCGTATTTAATGCATAAATCAATGGTTGAAACGCCGAACGCATTACACATCGAAACAGTAGTAAATGGAGAAGTAAGACAAACTTCAAACACAAATAAAATGATTTTTTCAATTGAAGAAATTATTTCAACGATAAGTAAAGGGATGACATTAGAACCAGGCGATATTATCGCAACAGGAACGCCGTCTGGTGTCGGAAAGGGCTTTACACCACCGAAGTTTTTACACGCTGGTGATGAAGTGGTCATTACAGTAGAGGGAATTGGTACTTTGCGAAATGTAGTGAAATGAAGAAAACAGCTATCTTGTATAAAGATAGCTGTTTTCTATGGTCTCGGGTTATAGAGGTAATCGATAACGGCAAAAGTGTAAAGACCAATTAATGCAAGTGTACAAATGCCAAATAATATAACCGCAAGTGCGCTTTTTTCTCGTCCAAATCCAATAATAGTAAGAATAACAGCAGTCCAAAATGATGCTTTCAGTAGTGTGAGTGTAGTAGGAGTTGAGTAATGAAGCCATGTTGTGGAAAGGATGAAACCAAAGAATGTAACTAAAATAAAAGCTGTAGCTAAATAGTTAATATGTTTACCATATCTTAATAGCATGTCGCACCTCCTTCTGTGAATGAAAATACAGAAAATTACAATTGAATTTTAATATAAATCACTATAAAAGGAAAGAGGTTGTCCTAACGTGTAGGACAACCTCTCTATCATTACGATAAAACAGCTTTAATTTTTTGGAATGCCCACTCTAAATCTTCTTCAGAGATTACTAGAGGTGGTGCGATACGAATTACATTTTCGTGTGTTTCTTTACATAACAGCCCAGCTGCTTTTAGTTGTTCACAGTAAGGACGAGCTGGCTCGTTTAATTCGATACCGATGAATAAACCTTTACCGCGAACGTCAGTAATCATTGGGTTATCAATTTCTTTTAATTGCCCAACTAATTTTTCTCCTAATTGAAGAGAACGCTCTGTTAATTTTTCTTCTTCTAACACTTCAAGAGCTGCGATAGAAACAGCACATGCAAGTGGGTTACCACCGAATGTAGAACCGTGAGAACCTGGCTCGAATACACCTAAAATATCGCGGTTTGCTGCAACGCAAGAGATTGGGAATACGCCGCCACCAAGTGCTTTACCAAGTATGTACATGTCAGGAGTTACATCGTCCCAGTCGCAAGCAAATACTTTACCAGTACGGCCTAAGCCTGTTTGGATTTCATCTGCTACAAATAAAACGTTTTCTTTTTTACATACTTCAAGAGCTTCTTTTAAGAAACCAGCTGGTGGAATGTTAATTCCTGCTTCACCTTGAATTGGCTCTAAAATGAATGCTGCTGTATTTGGTGTAATTGCAGCTTTTAACGCTTCTAAATCACCGTAAGGAATTACAATAATGCCAGGAAGCATTGGACCGAAGCCACGCTTGTACTCTTCGTTTGATGACATAGAAACAGCACCCATCGTACGTCCGTGGAAGTTATCTTCACAAACGATGATTTCAGCGCGGTTTGCTTCTACTTTTTTCACATCATAAGCCCAGCGGCGAGCTGTTTTAATTGCAGTTTCAACAGCTTCTGCACCTGTATTCATTGGAAGTACCATTTCTTTATTAGTTAGTTTCGCAACTTTTTCGTACCAAGGGCCTAATTGATCACTATGGAAAGCACGAGAAGTTAACGTAACACGATTAGCTTGGTCAATTAAAGCGTTAATAATTTTTGGGTGACGATGACCTTGGTTAACTGCAGAATATGCACTTAATAAGTCCATATAGCGATTTCCTTCAGGATCTTCTACCCAAACGCCTTCTGCTTTAGAAATAACGATTGGAAGTGGGTGATAGTTATTTGCTCCGTATGTGTCTGTAAGTTCGATAATATCCTTAGTTTGAATCATGATTGTTCCCCCTTTTGTTATTACAAGAAGTTTGTAAATACTCTAAATATTATATCATTTAAATGTAAAAAAGCGAAACATTTCCTGAAAATAAATGAACATGTTATCATATAGAGTGAAAAAGTGTGAAAAGAGGAGGTAGGGGATACGATGGTACATATGCATATTACAGCATGGGCGTTAGGTTTAATTTTATTCTTCGTTGCGTATTCACTTTATTCAGCAGGAAGAAAAGGGAAAGGTGTACATATGGGGCTTCGTCTTATGTACATTATCATTATTGTGACAGGTTTCATGTTGTACATGGGTATTATGAAGACTGCAACAAGTAACATGCACATGTGGTACGGTTTAAAAATGATAGCTGGTATTTTAGTTATCGGTGGAATGGAAATGGTTCTTGTGAAAATGAGCAAGAATAAGGCAACAGGGGCAGTTTGGGGATTATTTATTGTCGCACTAGTAGCGGTATTTTACCTTGGACTGAAATTACCGATTGGTTGGCAAGTATTCTAATAAAAAATAAAACCACCGTATCTCTCAAATGTTTGGGGGATACGGTGGTTTTTATTTTTATGTCGCATCGATATGCAACTCTTCTCCATTTACTTTCGTAAAACGGAAAATATTTTTATTTGAAGAAGAGTGACGAACGAAATGGTGCTGCAGTGTACAGATCATCTCTTCATTATCAAATAAAAGAATATTTACTCCCTCGCATGCTTCCTCTTTCGGTAAGAAGGATAAATAATTATGGCAATACATGCAATCATATAGAGAGTAATGAAGTGATTGCAATGATTCTGTTAATAACGCAAAAACAGAATCGGGTAATTCCTCAAGCCATTCATGATAGCTAAGGAGTAATTTTTTACGAATGCGTATCATTTCCCCGTTTTGGAGGGGATGTTGTTCATTTGCGATTTGCAATATGTTTTGTTCATAAAAACGAGCTGGTAGCCAGTTGTTGTTATATAAAACCTCAAAGCCATCTTCGGCAATATCTTCTAATAAAAATGCTTCGTCATTTTCATCATCAAAGAATACCCATTCATTGTTTATATATTCTACATTACCGACTGAATGAGCACGAGGCTGGTTATATAAAATATGTTTACGTTGTATCATACACGATTTCTCCTTTATGAAAAGTAGTTATTCTTGTTATAGACAGTTCGCGCGTTCTTTATAACTAGACACATCCGGACATAGGTGGGCATACAATAAAACACGTTTTACTGAGTGAAATTACTATTCCGTATACGGATGGTAGGTTATCGTCAAGTTTGTCATTTTTTTGTATCCGCACTTTTAGAGTGGGGATTACTGCACGTTCAGGAAAAGTAATAAGATGGAAGGATGATTTATATGTGCGGGATTACAGGATGGGTGGATTATAAACGCTCATTAGAAGGAGAAAGGGCCGTCGTTATGAAGATGGCTGAGACGTTAGCGAAGCGTGGCCCAGATGATAATAAAGTTTGGATTAAGGGTAATGTCGCGTTTGGGCATAAACGGTTAATCGTTGTTGACCCTGAGGGTGGTAAACAGCCGATGACTTGTTTAAAGGATGAAGTGAATTATGCAATTTGCTATAACGGCGAACTTTATAACACGGAAGACATTCGAAAGGAACTTTTAAGAAGAGGATATACGTTCAAAGGTCATTCTGATACGGAAGTATTATTAGCATCGTATATTGAATGGAAAGAAGAATGTGTCGATCATTTAAACGGTATATATGCGTTTGCTGTATGGGACGAACGGAAAGAACAAGTATTTATTGCAAGAGATCGATTAGGTGTAAAACCGCTATTTTATAAATATGATAGTGGACGATTACTATTTGGCTCAGAGTTAAAAGCGATACTAGCGCATCCTGATGTGAAGGCTGAAGTAACGTTAGAAGGGTTATCAGAAATATTCGGCCTCGGACCATCTAGAACGCCTGGTCACGGTATTTATGCTGGTATAAAAGAATTACGACCGGGCCACGCAATGACATTTTCAAAAAATGGTTTATGTATATGGAGATATTGGAATGTAGAAAGTAAAAAACATGAAGATTCCTTTGAAGAAACAGTAGAGAAAACACGCTTTTTATTACAAGATGCTATTACAAGGCAACTCGTTTCTGATGTACCGTTATGCACTTTTTTATCAGGTGGTGTAGATTCAAGTGCTATAACAGCAATTGCCGCAAAAGAATATGAAAGATCAGGGAAAGGGCCATTACACACGTATTCTATTGACTATGAAGATAATGAAAAATATTTTAAAGCAAATGCATTCCAACCCAATTCAGATGCGCCGTTTATTAACTTAATGACTGAAACGTTTCAAACGACTCACCATCGTTGCGTCATTTCAAATGAACTGCTAGCAGAGTGTTTAACAGAAGCGGTGCTCGTTCGTGATTTGCCTGGTATGGCAGATATCGATTCCTCATTATTATGGTTTTGCCGCGAAATTAAACAAGACTTTGTCGTCGGTTTATCTGGAGAATGTGCAGATGAAATCTTCGGTGGGTATCCGTGGTTTTATAGAGAAGATGATTTACAATCAAGTGCATTCCCATGGATGCGCTCTACAGAAGCACGTGAACAACTTCTGAAGAAAGAATGGAGAAGTAAATTAAATTTACAACAATATGTACAAAGGCGCTATGAAGAATCCATTCAAGAAGTTCCTATTTTAGAGGGAGAAAGCCCACTAGAAGCGAAGAGACGACAATTATTTTATTTAAACATGGTATGGTTTATGACAACATTATTAGACAGAAAAGACCGCATGAGTATGGGAGCAAGCTTAGAAGTGCGCGTTCCATTTGCGGACCACCGACTTGTCGAATATGCGTGGAATATTCCTTGGGAAATGAAAATGTATGAAAACCGCGAAAAAGGTCTATTGCGTAAAGCTTTAGAAGGGATACTTCCACATGACATTTTATATAGAAAGAAGAGTCCTTATCCGAAAACGCATAACCCGCATTATACAAAAGCGGTAACAGTATGGCTACAGGATTTATTAACGGATAAAGGCTCAATTTTGCATGAATTGTTTGATAAAGAGCAATTGAATGGATTAATCCACTCAGGCGGAAGTGCATTCCAAACACCTTGGTTCGGTCAATTAATGACTGGGCCGCAACTTCTAGCTCATTTAGCACAAATTCACGTTTGGTTTAAAGAGTATGGGGTAAATATTAAAGAATAGCAAAAAAGCGGCTTACATGTACGTGAGCCGCTTTTTTTATTAAATAAATTGTCATATAAAATTAAAAACCACCTTATAAATAATATTTATTTAGAATTATTATTTTGACGTACTTATTATTGCTTGTTATAATTGGAAACAAACGTTCTTGAAAAAGATTCTCATTTTCAAAAATTGAGGTGTGAAATAGATGGCAAAGAAAAAAATAGGTTTACTCGTAATGGCGTATGGAACGCCGGAGTCATTGGATGATGTAGAAGCGTATTATACACATATCCGTCATGGGCGTAAGCCAACAGAAGAAGCGCTCCAAGATTTAATCGGGCGTTATAAAGCAATTGGTGGAATATCACCGCTTGCGAAAATTACGAAAGAGCAAGCGCATAAATTAACGGATTCAATGAATAATATATTTACAGAGTATGAATTTACTTGTTACTTAGGATTAAAACATATTGCACCATTTATAGAAGACGCAGTAGAAGAGATGAAGAAAGATGGGATTGAGCATGCGATTAGTATCGTATTAGCACCGCATTACTCTACATTCAGCATTAAAGCGTATAATGAACGCGCGATTCGTCTTTCGGAAAAAATTGGTGGCCCTGTTATTGAACCAATTGAACAATGGTACGACGAATCGAAGTTTATTTCCTATTGGGCAGATCAAATAAAAGAAACGTTTACAAAAGTTAAAGATAAAGAAAAAGCAGTCGTAATTTTTTCGGCGCATAGTTTACCAGAGAAGATTATTGCAGCAGGTGACTCATACGTAGAGCAATTACGGCAAACAGCAGATTTAATTGCTACAGAAGCAGGTGTAAAGCACTATACAATTGGTTGGCAAAGTGCAGGAAATACACCAGACCCATGGATTGGACCAGATGTGCAAGATTTAACGAGAGATTTATTTGAAGAGCATGGATATGAATCTTTCGTATATTGCCCAGTTGGATTTGTGGCAGAGCATTTAGAAGTTTTATATGACAACGACTATGAATGTAAGGTTGTAACGGATGAATTAAACGCCCAATATTTTAGACCGAATATGCCAAATGCACAACCTGTATTTATTGATTGTTTAGCTGAAATTGTTTCCAAAAAAATGAAGGGAATAGTTGACAAAGATTTAGTTTTGAATAATAATTAGTTTATAATAATTTTAAATAAATAATAATTACTACGGAAGAAAGAGGAGGATCCCCAGATGAATCCAAATAATCGCTTAACAACAAACCAAGGTGCTCCAGTTGGAGATAATCAAAACTCTCGTACAGCTGGTCGCCGTGGACCGGTATTGTTAGAAGACTATCATTTAGTAGAAAAACTTGCACATTTTGATCGTGAACGTATTCCAGAGCGTGTTGTGCATGCGCGTGGTGCAGGTGCTCACGGTGTATTCGTAACGAAAAACAGCATGAAGCAATATACGAAAGCCGCATTTTTACAAAATGAAGGAACTGAAACGCCTGTATTTGTTCGTTTCTCAACGGTTATTCATGGTCAAGGTTCTCCGGAAACAGCTCGTGATCCACGTGGGTTCGCTGTTAAATTTTATACAGAAGAAGGAAATTACGATATCGTAGGTAACCACTTACCAGTCTTCTTCATTCGTGATGCAATTAAATTCCCTGATATGGTGCATTCTTTAAAACCAGCACCTGATACAAACATTCAAACGCCAGATCGTTACTGGGATTTCATGACGTTAAGTCCGGAATCTACACATATGATGACGTGGGTATTTTCTGATTACGGTACACCAGCGAGTTATCGTGAAATGGAAGGTTTCGGTGTCCATTCATTTAAATGGATTAATGCAGAAGGTAAAATCGTCTATATTAAATATCACTGGAAACCACAGCAAGGTGTACGTAACTTAAATGCAAAAGAAGTGCAAGAAGTGCAAGGGAAAGACTTCAACCATGCAACTCGTGACTTGTTCGATGCAATCGAAAAAGGAAATTATCCGAAGTGGGATTTACACGTACAAGTGATGCAACTAGATGAAACGGATTCTTTAGACTTTGATCCACTAGATCCAACGAAAGTATGGCCCGAAGATCGTTTCCCATTAATGGAAGTAGGAACAATGACGTTAAATCGTAATCCGAAAAACTTCTTCGCGGAAGTAGAACAAGTGGCGTTCTCTCCGAGTGCAACTGTAAATGGTATTGAACCATCTGAAGATAAATTATTACAAGGACGTTTATTCTCTTACCCAGATACACAGCGTTATCGCCTTGGTGCAAACTACTTACAAATTCCTGTAAACTGCCCATATGCAGCTGTTCATAACCAACAACGTGATGGTGCAATGCAAGTAAATCAAAACCCATCTACGGTAAACTACGAACCGAGCCGTCATACGGAAAATCCGGTTGAAGATCCAACTTACCGCGATTCAACTATGAAAGTAGAAGGCTACGTATCTCGTGAAAAAATTGAGAAACCAAATGACTTCAAACAAGCAGGGGAGCGTTACCGTTCATTTTCTAAAGAAGAGCAAGATAACTTAATTGCAAACTTAACAAACGACTTAAAAGACGTAAATGAGCGCACGAAATTATTAGCTGTTTGTAACTTCTTCCGTGCAGATCAAGAGTACGGTATGCGTTTAGCTCAAGCGTTAAATGTTGATATTACGCAATATGTAGGGAATGCTCCGAAATAAATAGAAAAAGACGACCGGTTTTCGGTCGTCTTTTTATGTGTAAAATAAGCTTTACACGGGGTATTTTTCGTTTTCATCATGTCGGAATTTGTTGGTAAATCGATATTTTGTGTCGAAACGTCGATATAATGAAAGAATCGCTGATATATTTAAAAAATCGTCGATATATCCGAATAATCGCTGATATATTCATGAATATACCAACTAGGGTATACCACCGACAGTATAATAAAAAGAGATGCAATCTACTAGTAGTAGATTGCATCTCTTTTTTAATTCACTCGCTCAGTATACTCATAAGCCTTCTCACCGTGCATCGAAATATCAAGTCCCATATGTTCTTCGTGCTCATCTACCCGAACAGGGAGGAAGTAGTTGATCGCTTTAATAATGGCGTATGTCATTATAATTGTGAATGCATATGTTGCTCCGATTGCGACAAGTTGTTTAAATAGTAAAGCTGCGTTTCCGTAAAACAGACCGTTAGCGCCATCACCGTTTACAGTAGTAGTTGCGAAAAGTCCAGTTGCAATACCGCCCCAAGTTCCTCCGATGCCGTGACATCCGAATGCATCAAGTGTATCGTCGTACCCAAATTTCGTTTTCAAGAAGAAGACAGCACCGAAACATAATACGCCCCCGATTGCTCCGATAAGAAGGGCGGAGAAAGGTGTAACAAATCCGCAAGCTGGCGTAATTGCGACTAAACCGGAAACAACCCCGCAAGCAGCTCCCATCGCAGTCGGTTTCGATTGGAAGAACCATTCAGATAGCATCCAAGTTAGAGCAGAGGCAGCGGCGGCTATATTTGTATTAATAAATGCAGTTAAAGCGACGTCGTTTAATGATAATGCACTCCCGACGTTAAAACCGAACCACCCGAACCATAGTAAACCTGCACCTAACATCGTAAATGGTAAATGGTGAGGAGAGGTACCGTTTATGTTTTTTCGTTTTCCGAGGAAAATCGCTAATACAAGACCAGCAACACCAGAAGTGATATGAACGACATTACCACCAGCGAAGTCTAACGCGCCAAGTTCTCTTAGCCATCCGCCAACGCCCCATACCCAATGAGCGACGGGATTGTAAACGAGTGTTGTCCATAGAAGAATAAAAATAAGAAAGGCAGAAAAACGCATTCTTTCAGCGAATGCACCTGAAATTAAAGCTGGAGTTAAAATAGCGAACATGAGTTGGAACATCATAAATAAATTGTGAGGAATAGTAGATGAGTAGTCTGGATTTGGTGCGTAGGTAACTCCGTTTAAGCCGAACCAATCGAGATTGCCTATAAGTCCGTGCCAATCTGGTCCGAAAGATAAAGAATAACCGATTACAATCCACTGAATTGAGACGATAGCCATTGCGCTGTAGCTGTGCATCGTTGTGCTCAATACATTTTTACTACGAACCATGCCTCCGTAAAAAAGTGCTAATCCTGGTGTCATTAACATGACCATTACTGTCGTTATAAACATAAAAACTGTATCTCCCGTATTCATTCAATCCCCTCCTATAATGTTAGAAAATATTACATTATTTGTTATGTTTCATATCATATTCGAAATTGAGGTGAAAATCAACTGAATTTTTAGAAAAATTTATTAATCATGTAAGAAAATCTAACATTATGTATTTTTGAAGGAATGAAATCAGCGTATGCGATTTGCTTGGATAATTGGTATAATATTCTTACAATTAAAAAACTTGGGGGATGCGTGTGGAAAAAATATGGACTAGGAACCTATTCATTTGTTTTTGTTTAGCTGTCGTTTTGTTTGTACCAATACATACTTTTGCAGATGAAAAAAGAGAGTGGCGAGATGAAGTCATATATTCGATTATGATTGATCGCTTCAATAATGGAGAACCGAAAAATGACAAGCAGTTAGACGTTGTTAATTTAGAAGGTTATCAGGGCGGAGATATAAGAGGGATTATAAAAAGGCTGGATTATATAAAAGAAATGGGTTTTACGACTGTTATGCTTTCGCCGCTTTTTGAAAGTGGACAGTATGATGGATTAGACGTGCGAAATTTTCAAAAAGTAAATGAACATTTCGGAACAGAAAATGATGTGAAAGAGCTTGTAAAAGAAGCTCACGAAAAAGGAATGAAAGTTGTATTTCAATTTCCATTTGGAGAAAACGAACAACAAGTAATCGACTCGATGAAATGGTGGGTAAAAGAAGTCGATTTAGATGGAAGTTATGTAATACATAGTGAAAAAAAGCCGCGTTCTTTCTGGGGTGACGTTCAAAAGGATATGCAAGTGATAAAGAAAGATTTTCGTATTATGACAAAAGAAGATAGTGAATACAATGAAAAAATAGTAGAATCGTTTTCCGAAGCGGATGTATCGGTGAAATCGTTATATGATGTGAGTAAAAAAGAAGAGGAGTTTGTTACGTTTTTAGATAATCAAGAAACAAAAAGGTTTGCACGTATCGCAAAAGAAAATATGTATTATCCGCCATCACGTTTGAAACTAGCTCTTACCTATTTATTAACATCACCAGGGATTCCGAATTTTTATTACGGAACTGAAATCGCATTAGATGGAGGAAGCGTACCGGATAATCGCCGATTAATGGATTTTAAATCAGATGAAAAGTTTATGCAGCACATAACAAAGCTTGGCGAACTTAGACAAATGAGACCATCTTTACGACGTGGTACGTTTGAACTTTTATATGATAAAGATGGAATGAGTATATTAAAACGAAAGTACAAAGATGAAGTAACATTAGTAGCAATTAATAATACGAAAGAAACACAAAAAGTTTCCTTACCTGCAAGTGCAATTGGTGAAAAACAACAGTTAAGAGGATTGTTAGAAGACGAAATTATAAGAGAAGAAAACGGGAAGTTCTATCTCGTTTTAAAGCGTGAAGAATCGAATGTGTATACTGTTAGTAAAGAAACAGGTGTGAATTGGTTATTTATCTCCTTAATCGTCGGTGTGAACGTATTATTTATTGCGTTTTTAATTGCGGTTAAAAGGAAACGTAGATGAGGTGAGATATTTGCAGAAAAAGAAGTTGCTCGCTCTATGTTCATGTTTTCTTATCGTATTTGTAAGTTTGTATTTTGGGGACATCGGTGACGATAGGGAATTTGTTCGGTGGGGTGATAGTATTCATTCTGTTGACACAGCAGCTCTTAAGAAAAATAATATTCAATACAAAATCGAAAATGATAAAGTATATATTCCGAAAAAATCATTTGATAAAGCGATATGGTGCTGCTCTTAATAAATACAAAAACTCCTCTAATTAAGAGGAGTTTTCTTTTTAGCGATAGTTAATGAATTGTACGTCAATCGGTAAGTCAGCACTGCGAACGGCTGCGATTACTGCTTGTAAGTCATCACGGCTTTTCGCTGTAACACGTACTTGATCATCTTGTACTTGTGTTTTCACTTTTAATTTCATTTCTTTAATGATGTTGTTAATTTTTTTCGCGTTATCTTTATCGATACCTTGTTGTAACGTTGCGCGTTGGCGAACAGTGTTACCAGTCGCAGCTTCCACTTTTCCATAGTCCAAGTTTTTAATTGGAACGTTACGTTTTACAAGTTTAGAAATTAAAACGTCTTTTACTTGGTCTAATTTGAACTCGTCGTCAGAAGTTAAAACAAGTACTTCTTTTTCTAGTTTAATATCACTTTTACTTCCTTTAAAGTCATATCGGTTTTGGATTTCCTTTAATGCGATGTTAATTGCGTTTGTTACTTCAGGTAATTCTACTTTCGAAACGATGTCAAAAGAACTATCTTTTGCCATAGTTAGCACCTCCAAATAAATTTCTAATCTTTTTATGTACTGTACATACTAAAGTATAGCTGAAAACGAGCTTAGACTTAAGTGTTTTCATACTGATATTCATGTAACCTCACTTTATTATAGTGAATTTTGGGCAGTTGGACAAATAAAGGAAAAATCGTGTTATAATTAACTTTTGTTTGGAATGATAAAAAAGATAACTTTATATATATAGAAGGGAATTAAAAAATATGTATTTGCAATTAGGATCGATTGAACAGGTAACTGTTTTACGCGAAACGGAAATCGGATATATGGTTGGGAATGAAGAGGAAGAAATTTTCCTACATAAAAACGAAGTAGCTGGAGAAATTGAAGAAGGCGATACAATTGATGTATTCTTATACCTTGATCACCAAAATCGTATTTCAGCAACAATGAAGGAGCCAATTATTACAACACATGATTGGAATTGGGTAAAGGTTGTAGAAGTTATTCCTAGTTTAGGTGTGTTTGTTGATATTGGTGTATCAAAAGATATACTAATTCCACTTGATGAGTTCCCGATTTATATGCCAGTATGGCCAGAAGTAGGCGACGAATTATATTGTACGTTAAAATTAACGAATCGTGATCGTTTAATCGCTCTTCCAGCAAGAGACAGTGATATGCAAGAAATTATCGTAGATGCGACGCCATCTATGCGTAATAAAAACGTCAATGGACGTGTGTATCGTTCACTTCAAGTTGGTTCATTCATACTAACTGATGAGCATTTCCGTGCTTTCTTACACCATACAGAAAGAAAAGAACAAGTCCGCATCGGTGAGCGTGTAACAGGTCGTATTATTGACGTGAAAGATGACGGTACAATCAACATTTCACTTCTTCCTCGTAAAGAAGAAGGAATGGAAGATGATGCTGCAGTAATTTATGAATATATGGAAGAAAGAGGCGGAGCAATGCCGTTTTGGGATAAGAGCCACCCAGAAGACATTAAAGAACGTTTCAATATGAGTAAAGCTGCGTTTAAGCGTGCGCTTGGTAAAATGATGAAAGAAGAAAAGATTTACCAAGAAGAAGGTTGGACTTACTTTAAGAAATAAAGTGAATGAAAAAGAACTATTTTTTCTCTAAATTTTTAAGAGAAAAAATAGTTCTTTTTTTATTATAAAGTAGATAAAAAGTAAATAAGGTGTAATAAAACGTTTAATCTACAAATATTTTACTGTATTTATAAGGAAAAAAGAATATAAAATGGTAAATTGTAGGAAAATATACATTTTTAGAAAAAAGACACAATATTGTCGTTTTTATATTGAAGATCACCAGAAAATTCTTTAAATTGTTAATTGTAAGAATGAAAACAGATGAGAATGGCCACGTACGTACGTATATCGCACCGAATGATGCTGGTGTAACATATAATTATGATCAAACAGGGAAACTATCGGATTTAGCTATTGCAACACCACAGCAAATGCTACTATTAGAGAAATATGAGTATGACAAAACAGGAAACCGTACGAAGATTAAACATGAAAGTTCTGATGGGAAAATAACGGAAACAAATTACGTATACGATCCAATTAATCAATTATTAAAAGAATCTACACCAAATGGAACAGTTAGAGACTACACGTATGATGGATTTGGCAATCGTACGAGCGTGAAAATAACAGAAAATGGAAAAGAAACGAAATCAGTAATCGCAACATTTAACGAAGGAAATCAACTTCTAAAATTCGGAAACGAATCGTTAACGTATGACGCAAATGGTAACCGTACATCTGATGGGAAATACACATACACATGGAACGAAGCAGACCAACTTGTTGCTGTAACGAAAAAAGGGGAAGGCAAACCGTTCGCAACATATAAATACGACAACGAAAACCGTCGTATTGAAAAGAACGTAAACGGACAAGTAACCCGTTACTTCTACGACGGTGACAGCATTAACCCGCTATACGAAACAGGCGGGAACGGAAAAGTCCTCCGTCAATACGTTTACAACAAAGACGGTGTCCGCCTAGCAATGAAAATCCAAGATCAATCGGTATACTACCACTACAACCCGCGCGGTGACGTAATAGTAATGACCGACAAGGACGGACAAATAGTCGCAAGCTATGAATATGATGCATGGGGTAACGTCCTAAAGAGCGAAGCGAAAGGAATCGCAGCGGCCAATCCATTCGGATATAAGGAGAAAATATGGATAAATATATTGAAATACACAAACCTGCAACAGAAAATAACGAATATTTTCTAGTGTTAGATGAACATGATAATTTTGAATTGGTTATCAACGATTAATAGATATATAGTTGATGTTGATACAAGCATGGAACAATTTATGGAAACAATGATGTCGAAATTTCATTTATATCTTTTAGTGGATTGTGAAGGGGTTCAAGAAGAATTAACAAAGGTGCAAAATTATATTTAGGAAAAAGAATTAAAAGAGTTAAACTGGAAAAAGTCGACCGTAAAGAGCGCAATTTTAATAAAACAGAATGATCCTGCAACTGATATTTTCGATGTGATTTCTCCTGTATGTATGGAGGGAAGCCTCATGTTCCTTTTCTCTGAAAAGGAAGTAAACGAAAATGAATTAGAGAGTATTATAAAACATATAAAATTTGATCGGACAAGAGTATATTTCAATAAAGAAACAATTGAACTGGCGGGGGGAATGGGTTATATAGTAGGGCATTTTGAAGATGAGTATTATATAGTATCTTTACGTTCGGAAAAGCAAGTATTTGTTTGCTTTGCAGAAGAATGTATCATAGGCTAGAATACAAGCAATAAAACATGAAATAAAAAAAGCACAGTCTTATCTTTTTAAATAAGACCGTGCTTTTTTTAGTTTCCCCGCTCAAATATAAGAGAAAATGTATCGTTTAATTCACTATCATTTATTTTAATATTTGCCTTTTTTAATTCGTCTTGTAATAGTTTTTGACTGAATGTAGGGTCAGCGATACGTTCTTCTTCTAAGTTTTTACGAATGGAGTCTTTCACTTCATCGTAAGGCTTTAAATCCTTTTTATCAGTTAATTTAATAATGTGATAGCCGTTCGTTGATTTGACGGGATTGCTAATTTCGCCAACTTTTAGTTTGTAGGCAGCTGTTTCAAATTCAGGCGCCATTGTACCTGAATTAAAGTATCCGAGGTCTCCGCCTTTTTCTTTTGATAGTAGATCTTGTGATTCTTGTTTTGCTAATTCTTCAAATGAAGCACCAGCGTCTAGTTTTTTCTTTATTTCTTTCGCTGCATTTTCATCGCTTACTAAAATGTGACTCGCTTTAATTTCTGGTTTATAGTGGTCTTTCACGTCTTTTTCTGTAACGCTTTTCTTAACGGCTTCATGCAGAGCGAGTTTGAACTTCATTTGATTTTTGAAATCAGCCTCATCTTTTAAACGATTGTTTTCTAAAAATCCTTTGAATTGGTCTCCAAATTGATTTTTTACTTTTTGGACCTCGTTATCTACATCATCGTCAGATACTTTATATTTTTTTGTAATAACGTCGTATGCCATCATTTCGTATAGCATGTCTTTTCCGTAACGATCTTTCAATTGTTTTTCGAAGTCGCTCTTCGTAATGGTTGAGTCTGTTGCTGTAGCGACTGTAGCTGATCCATTCTTTTGTCCGCAAGCAGAAAGCATTAATATACTTATTAGTGCAGTAATAATGAAAATATGTTTCCCTCTCATGCTAACACCTCATCCGAATATGTTATCGCTATTGTAGAATATAGAAGTGAACATGAAGTGAATTTTTAATGTTTTTTCCTGTGAAATGTAAAAAAAGTACATCAACAATTATGTTGATGTACGATGGGATCAAAGGTGATCAGTCTTCTTGGAATATGCGCGCTTGCCCTGCTGAATATTTTTTTGCTCTTGCTCATTTTTTTGCGTGCGTTTTGCATTATTATCGCGAGCTTTTTTGTCGTTATCACTCGTATGTGGCATATGTATCAACTCCATTTCTAAACGTTGTACGTTTATCATTTCCTTTTTCGTAAAGACTATGTATAGCGGTGCATTTATGAAGGGTAAAGGTGGATTAGAGATGGATTTGAAGTTGAATTATACCGAACTTATTAAGAAATTAATCGTTGTAATTATCGCAGGTTTATTAAATGCGATTGGAATGAATTTGTTTTTAACACCAGCGAAAGTGTACGCGAGTGGCTTTGCTGGATTGTCTCAATTACTATCACAAATATTAGGTGATTTTTTATCTATTCATATATCTACAGGGGTGTTGTTTAGTTTATTTAATATTCCTGTCGTTATTTTAGCGTGGAAAAAGGTTGGGAAGGCTTTTACGTTTTTTAGTTTTCTATGCGTTATATTTATGACCTTGTTTTTAGAAATTATCCCAGTTCGAGCGGTTTCGAACGATATTATACTAAATGCAATTTTTGGCGGCATTATTTCAGCGATTGGGGTAGGGGTTGCATTAAAATGGGGTGCTTCTACAGGTGGTTTAGATATCATTGCGATGATTTTATCTAAGATAAAAGATAAACCTGTCGGTACATACTTTTTCTTTTTTAATGCAATTATTATTATCGCTGCGGGTTATGTATATGGGTGGGAGAAAGCGTTATATACGTTAGTAACTTTATATGTATCAACGAGAATTATTGATGCCATCCATACTCGCCATGTGAAAATAACAGCGTTAATCGTTACGAAAAATGGTGCAGACGTACGAAAGGCGATTCACTCACGATTAGTGAGAGGGATTACAACTATACCTGCAACAGGTGCTTACACAAATGAAAATAAGGAAATGTTAATGATGGTTATTACTCGTTACGAGTTGTACGAATTAGAAAGGGTTATTAAACAAGTAGACCCAGGTGCGTTCACAAATATACTGCAAACGGTCGGGGTATTCGGATTGTTTCGAAAAGATTAAAGAGGACCAAAGCTGGTCCTCTTTTTTAATGCAAATTCGTAATGTTTTGCAACTGCTCCTGCATCTCGCGTAGCTGAACTTTCTCAGCAGTTGAAGAGTTTGCGTAAGCGGATTGCAAAGCGTTTTTTGCTGTATATACGAGATCTTGTTGTTCAGCGCCGCTTGAACAAGATACGGCATTTGCAACAGCATCTCTAGCTTGTTGGAATAGTAAGTTCCCCATTTAAACCCCTCCAAAAGAAGAGTTACTTCTCGCTTTTTCTGCCTCAGCTAATGTACCTCTGTACGGGAATCTTGCATCATGCTTCATAACAGCATCGGCTCCTTGTTGGATAAAACGTTTTGATTTGTTCTTTTTACCCATTCGAAAAACCCCCTTTATTTAGCTGAAAACAATTGACGCGTTAACTCGGCGTCTAATTATAGTATGAGCGTTTGGCGAGAAACTATAAGCAGGGAATTTTTAGATTACAATCCAAGAACCTCTTCTAAATATAGAGCGATGCCATCTTCTTCATTTGTTAATGTCGTATGATTGGCGAGTGATTTTAATTTAGGTATTGCATTACCCATTGCGATACCGTGACCAGCAAATTCAATCATTTCAAAATCATTATCTTCATCACCGAAAGCGATAATGCGCTCTTTTGGAATGTTGTAATGACTAGAAATTTTTTGCAATCCGACCGCTTTATTTAATCCACTTTTTACAATTTCAATAATTGGCCAAGGTGCGCCCCATTTTCTATGATCGATCACTTCAGCGTGCATATCAGTTAAATGTTGACGAATTGCAACGGAATGATCATCGTGTGCGTCAATTAATAAACAAGTCGGATGGTCGTTTAAAATATTTAATAAATCTCCTGTGAAAATCTTTGGAGAACCAAATTCGAAAATGTGTTTTTTATCTTCATCAATTTCACGAACGTACACATCATCCATCACTTCAGCGTATATATTTTTTACGCCGAAATCAAAGCAAGCTCGGACAATTTCTTGGGCTGTTGCTAGCTCAAGTGGAGAGTGATGTGTGCCCCAATTTGAATCAAGAGGGTGATGCACGTAAGCACCATTAAAGTTTACAATCGGTGTATTAAGATTAAGTTCTTTATAATAATCAAAACTAGCACGGAATGGACGTCCTGTTGAAATGACGACGATATGCCCTTGTTCCTTTGCTTTTGTAATTGTCTGTTTCGTTCGAGTGGAAATTATTTTGTTGTCTGTTAATAAAGTGCCGTCTAAGTCTAATGCGATTAAATGTTGTTTACTCATAATTTCACCTCTTATAATAATTTTTTTGTATCTATCTGTATTTCCGTTTTTAATATGCAGAAATAAGAGGTTAGACTGGGTGAGACCACCATAGATGGAAAGTTCACTATATATCCATCTTACGTCGCAAAGTACGGTGGTGTCTACTATTTCTCGTTGGAAATCAAGAAAAGTCAATATTTTTTTAGAAAGTTCAAACAATGTTTCTTTCATTATGTACAAATTGTGAAAAGGGTTACATTGCCCGTATGAGGAGGCTTATAATAAACATGTAATCTTCTCGTATATGTTTGACTCTCCTTTGAAGCTAGCCTACAGGTAGGTTGGTTTCTTTTTTTTCTACAAGTAAGGAAGTAATCCCTGCTTAAGCTTGTGTAATTATATATATTGTAAATCGGTGAACTGTAGTACTTGTTTCCTAAACATGACAGAAAAGCTTTCTTTTAAAATGGATATACTAATGAGGCAAGACGTCATGGAAGGAGAATGAAGATGGGACAAAATCGCAGGTTTCGTTCTGGACAAAAAGCGCCAAATGATGGCGTTTACGTAGAAATTGGTGAAACGGGAAGTATGGTAAAAAATCCGCAAATGGTACAATTAAATGCCGGTGAAAAGTTTCCAGATAACACGAATCATAACCGTCAGTGGACATATAAAAGAAAACCGTAACAGAAGCCGCAATCTTTATTGCGGCTTTTTTTTGTTACATAATATAATTTCATTTACTGTACTTTTTTAAGTAGCATAATGAATGCTCCCTTTTTCTTTTTCCAATAATAAGTTTGAAAATACATAGGCAAATTTATTGTATAAAAAAGTAAGTTGGCGTATAATCAAATCAAAGGTCAAAGAAAGTCAAACTTTTGGAGGGCTGTAAAGATGGACTTAAATCAAATGACAACGAAAACACAAGAGGCGATTATGAGTGCCCAATCTTTAGCGGTATCTCATCATCACCAAGAGGTGGATACTGTTCATCTATTACTTGCATTATTAGAGGAGCAAGATGGATTAGCAGTACGTATATTTCAAAAAATGAATGTTGATATAGAAGCATTGAAGCAAGATGTAGAAAATGTAATTAAAAAGAAACCTTCTGTAACGGGAAGCGGAGCAGAAGTTGGGAAATTGTATATAACAAGCAATCTGCAGCAACTGCTTGTAAGAGCAGGGAAAGAAGCAGAAAAACTGCAGGATGATTACATTTCAGTAGAACATGTATTGCTTGCTTTTTCTGAAGAAAAAGGCGATATCAATCATTTATTTACAAGATTGCATATTACGAAAGATAACTTATTACAGTCTTTAATGACAGTTCGGGGGAATCAAAGAGTGACTAGTCAAAATCCAGAAGCAACTTATGAAGCGTTAGAAAAATATGGCCGTGATTTAGTGGCGGAAGTGAGAGCAGGGAAAATTGATCCTGTTATCGGACGAGATAGTGAAATTCGCCGCGTTATTCGCATTCTTTCACGTAAAACGAAAAACAACCCTGTTTTAATTGGTGAGCCAGGTGTTGGTAAAACAGCAATTGTTGAAGGATTAGCACAGCGTATCGTGAAAAAAGATGTACCAGAAGGGTTAAAAGATAGAATAATCTTTGCATTAGATATGAGTGCACTTGTAGCCGGAGCAAAATTCCGTGGTGAATTTGAAGAGCGCCTGCAAGCTGTATTAAATGAAATTAAAAAGAGTGAAGGCCGTATTTTATTATTCATTGATGAACTTCATACAATCGTCGGTGCTGGTAAAACAGAAGGTGCGATGGACGCAGGGAATATGTTAAAACCGATGCTTGCTCGTGGTGAACTGCATTGTATCGGGGCAACGACATTAGATGAATATCGTAAATATATTGAGAAAGACCCAGCGTTAGAAAGACGTTTCCAACAAGTATTAGCAGAGGAACCGACTGTTGAAGATACAATCTCCATTTTACGTGGTTTAAAAGAGCGTTTTGAAATTTATCACGGTGTAAATATTCATGACCGCGCGATTGTAGCAGCATCTGTTTTATCAGATCGATATATTTCAGATCGCTTCTTACCGGATAAAGCAATTGACCTTGTTGACGAAGCGTGCGCAACAATTCGTACAGAAATTGATTCTATGCCAACAGAATTAGATGAAGTAACGCGCCGTATTATGCAGCTGGAAATTGAAGAAGCCGCTCTTGGAAAAGAGAAGGACTTTGGTAGCCAAGAACGTCTGAAAACATTGCAACGTGAATTATCGGATTTAAAAGAAGTTGCAAGTAGCATGAGAGCGAAATGGGAGAAAGAAAAAGAAGATATTCACAAAGTTCGTGACTTACGTGAACATTTAGAGCGTCTGCGCCGTGAATTAGAAGAAGCAGAAGGTAATTACGATTTAAATAAAGCAGCTGAACTTCGTCACGGAAAAATTCCTGCAATTGAAAAAGAATTAAAAGAAGCGGAAGAAATGAGCGCACATAATAAACAAGAAAATCGTTTATTACGCGAGGAAGTCAGTGAAGAAGAAATTGCTGATATCGTTTCACGCTGGACTGGTATTCCTGTCGCAAAACTCGTTGAGGGTGAACGTGAGAAATTACTACGCTTAGAGCAAATTTTATCAGAGCGTGTCATCGGACAAGAGGAAGCGGTAAGTTTAGTATCAGACGCAGTTCTTCGTGCACGCGCTGGTATTAAAGACCCGAACCGTCCAATTGGTTCCTTCATTTTCTTAGGACCGACAGGTGTTGGTAAAACAGAACTTGCAAAAACGTTAGCGCAGTCTTTATTCGATAGTGAAGAGCAAATGATTCGCATCGACATGTCTGAGTACATGGAGAAACATGCTGTGTCACGCTTAATTGGTGCACCTCCTGGATATGTTGGATATGAAGAGGGCGGTCAATTAACGGAAGCAGTAAGACGTAAACCGTATTCCGTTATTTTGTTAGACGAAATCGAAAAAGCGCATCCAGAAGTATTCAACATTTTATTACAAATGTTAGATGATGGACGCATTACAGATTCGCAAGGACGTACAGTAGACTTTAAAAACACGGTTATTATTATGACTTCAAATATTGGATCTGCTCATTTATTAGATGGATTAGAAGCAGATGGTTCCATTAAAGAGGAATCAAGAGAACTTGTCATGGGACAATTAAGAGGACATTTCCGACCAGAGTTTTTAAATCGTGTCGATGAAATTATTTTATTCAAGCCTCTTACAACGAATGAAATTAAAGGTATTGTTGATAAAATTGTAAAAGAATTACAAGGTCGTTTAGCTGACCGTCATATTACGGTAGAATTAACGGATTCTGCAAAAGAATTTGTTGTAGAAGCTGGCTTTGATCCGATGTACGGAGCTCGTCCATTAAAACGATACGTACAGCGTCAAGTGGAAACGAAATTAGCGAGAGAATTAATTGCAGGCACAATTACGGATAATAGTCACGTAGTTGTTGATGTAGAAAATAACGAATTAGTTGTTCATGTGAAATGAAAATAAAAAAGAGTTCGGATAAAATCCGGACTCTTTTTAGTGTTGTTCTACTGGCTCGTTTGGAATTGCAGCTGAAATCGCTAATACTAATACCGCAAGAACAACTGAGAAAATAGACGCTTGGTTAAAATCGTATGTACCGCCAGTCATAGAGCCGATTACGTAGCTCATCATATGTACAAGCGCGAACGACCAAATTAATGCCCAAATGAAACGCATATTTTACACCTCTATTCGTTCAATCTGTCCTTATTGTAACACAATTGAAAAAAGAATATAGAAAAATATTTGTAGATTTTTCAACGCAAATTTGCATTACGTTCATACATTATAAAAGAGTGGTTTTATACGTTTAGAAAATAAGGCGGGGGAAAAATGAGTATTACGGAACGTTTTTTTTACTTAGAAAAAGAACCATGTGTCATTTATTTACCGGAGAAGCCAAATGGGTTTTCAGTTATGCTCCTCGGTGATTACAACTACTTTATTGAGAATGGTACAAGTTTATGGACACAGCATGCGGGAAGATCTTATTTTTTACATGGCCTTATTGAGGAAGGCTACACGGTCTTTTCTTCTAATTTATATGGAAGACACTGGGGGAATGACCAATCTGTTCGTCTAGCGAAACGTTTATATGATGTTGTTTTGAGAAAAGAGACATTAAATACGAAAATGCACATTATGGCAGATGGTATGGGTGCGCTTGTAGCGCTTGAAATGATGAACAAATACCCTGAAAGTATACGTTCTGTCATTATGTTAAATCCGTGTTTAGATTTGCCAGAATATGTGGAGTTCGAAAAAGAGCATAAGTTTTTTTACAAAAGATTAGTGAAGGAATTAAGTTTGGCGTACGATTCCAAAGAAGAAGAATTAGAATCAAAAATAAATAAGAAATCATTTACGCTTCTTCCGTCTTGTGTACCTGTTAAAATTTTCGTATCAACACAAGAAAAAAGAGGAAGAAAACAGTTGTTACGTAAATACGAGAAAATGAGGCAATTCAATCAATGTGATACTTCTGTCTTATTCCATCTCCAAGATGTGAAATATAAAATGGTTAGACAAACAACGGATTTCTTTAAAAAATATGAAGAAGAATTGTGAGGCTCCCATATACATAAATGAGGAGCTATTTGTTTCAAGGGGAAAGGGTTGGTGGTATGGAACGCGTGCTGATTATAGGTGCACTTACGTTTGTAGGTTATCACCTTGTGAATAAAATGATTGCAGAAGAAGTAGAAGTGTATGGTCTTGATTTTGATGAATATGATAGTATGACAAAAATTAATGAAGAGAAGTTATTGTTAATTGGGCGAAACGCTTTATTTACGTACTATCCAATAAGAGATGAAGATGGATGGAGATCAGTAGAGGAAGAGAATTTCGATGCAGTTTACTTTTGTTTGTGTGAACCAAACCAGCAAAGTGGCTTTCGGAATGAAAGAGTCATATTACAATATTTAAAGCGGATTATAAAAATGTGTGAAGAAAATAAAGTAAAGCTAAATCTAATTTCTTCTATTGAGGTAGGATGCACAGGGGAATCCGAAAATAAACGCCTATTTTCGAAAGTAGAAGAAGGGTTAAAAAAAGGGGAATTACAATATAGTGTATTTCGAGTTCCTACATTATATGGTCCGTGGCAACCATCCTTTATGATGTATCATCAGCTCATTTTATCAGAACTGGATGAGAAAGAGTGCCGTTGTACGAGTGAGGAAAAAGGAAGCGATTTACTTTACATTGAAGATGTATGCGAATACTTATGGGGAAATGGAACGAACGGAGAGCATCTCGGTATATACAATTTACTTAGTGGTAAACGGTCGTTATGGGAAAAAGGGATGAATCTTTTACGTGCAGATGATAAAGTGAATAAAAATAATAAGGAAGAAAGAGATGAAGCGGCCGAGGATATTCCGATAAAAAGAAATACCCCGTTAGAATACGGTTTAAATAAACAATTGGCACATATGAAAAAATATAAAGAGTTATACGAAGGATAGTGCACGTGTTACACTATTGTATGGATTATGAATTGAAAGTTTTAATGGAGAGGAAGAGTATAATATGAACGAAAAAAGCATGCAATTTTTACAAATCGCAATGAAGCATTTACCAGAGGCAAAGGCAATTTTAGATTCGAATGGAATTGAGCTTGATATGGAGAAGGCACAACCAGTGTTAGAGTTATTAATGAAAGTTATGAATGAAGCATATGAGCTTGGGAAAGCAGACAAAGAATAAAACCCTTCTTTTTGAGGGGAGAGAGGCTCGAACCGTGAGTAGAAGCGGTTCGGGTCTTTTTATATTTCGAGCGAAGTAAGGGGAGGGTATGTTTTCGTTGTTTTTACTGAAAAATAAAGAGAATAAAACGCTAGCTTTCTGTTTTAGCTGAAATATATTCTAGACAAAAGTAAATTTATGTTTTAAAATTAGTACCAAGTCATAATAATTGATATAAAACGGAGGGCTGCGATGTGAACGTGGGCATTTTAGGGATCGGAAGATATGTGCCAGAAAAAGTAGTCACAAATCACGATTTAGAGAAAGTAATGGATACATCCGATGAATGGATTCGTACGAGAACGGGAATTGCAGAAAGACGCATTGCCGATGAGACAATAGATACTTCATATATGGCCGTAGAGGCTTCTAAAAAAGCACTTGAAGATGCAGGGATTAGCGGAGAGGATATCGATCTTATTTTAGTGGCAACAGTAACGCCAGATCGTGCTTTTCCAGCAGTAGCTTGTGTGATTCAAGAGGCAATTGGAGCGAAACACGCAGCGGCAATGGATTTAAGTGCAGCGTGTGCTGGTTTTATGTACGGAATGATTACAGCACAGCAATTTATTCAAACTGGAACTTATAAAAATGTATTAGTAGTTGGTAGTGATAAACTATCTAAAATTGTAGACTGGAATGATCGAAACACAGCAGTACTATTTGGAGACGGAGCTGGCGCTATCGTAATGGGAGCTGTTTCAGAAGGAAGAGGCGTTTTATCTTTCGAATTAGGAGCAGACGGAAGTGGCGGCAAGCATCTTTATCAAGACGAGTATGTTATGATGAATGGCAGAGAAGTCTTTAAATTTGCTGTTCGTCAACTTGGAGATTCTTGTCTTCGTGTGTTAGATAAAGCTGGTCTTACGAAAGAGGATGTGGATTTCTTAGTACCACATCAAGCGAATATTCGTATTATGGAATCTGCGAGAGAGAGATTAAATTTACCACAAGAAAAAATGAGTATGACAATTGAAAAGTTCGGTAATACATCAGCTTCTTCCATTCCAATTGCAATGGTAGAGGAATTGCAAAATGGACGTATTCAAGACGGTGATTTAATTATACTTGTTGGTTTCGGCGGTGGATTAACATGGGGAGCAGTAGCTCTTCGTTGGGGTAAATAAGGATTGAGAGAAAAAAGGAGTGTATTTTGTATGGAAAAAAAGAGGGTCGTAATTACAGGACTAGGAGCTGTTACACCGATCGGAACAGATGTTGAAACAGCTTGGGAAAACATAAAAAAGGGTGTATCTGGAATCGGGCGACTTACAAGAATTGATCCGGAACTATTTCCAGCAAAAGTAGCAGCAGAAATTAACGACTTTGAAGTCGAGAAATATATTGATAAAAAAGAAGCGCGCCGTATGGATCGCTTTACACAATATGCAGTAGCAGCAGCGAAAATGGCAGTTGCGGATGCAAAGCTTGAAATTACAGAAGAAAACGGACCTCGAATTGGTGTATGGATTGGTTCTGGTATTGGTGGTATGGAAACATACGAAGAACAATTTAAGATTTTTACTGAGAAAGGTCCACGCCGCGTGAGTCCATTCTTCGTACCGATGATGATTCCAGACATGGCAGCAGGTCAAGTATCTATTGCGACTGGAGCGAAAGGAATTAACACTTGTTCTGTAACGGCTTGTGCATCTGGTGCAAACTCAATTGGTGATGCATTTAAAGCAATTCAGCGCGGTGATGCGGATGCAATGATTACAGGTGGAGCAGAAGCACCGTTAACAAGTATGGCATTCGCAGGATTTAGTTCAGCGAAAGCATTAACATTTAATGAAGATCCAGCAACTGCTTGCCGCCCATTTGATAAAAATCGTAGCGGTTTTGTAATGGGTGAAGGTTCAGGGATTCTAATTCTTGAAGAATTAGAGCATGCATTAGCACGTGGTGCTCACATTTATGCGGAAATCGCTGGTTATGGCGCAACTGGAGATGCATTCCATATTACAATGCCTGCTCCTGGCGGTGAAGGCGGAGTGCGTGCAATGCGTCAAGCTTTAGCGGATGCAGGTCTAGAGCCAGAAGATATCGATTACATTAATGCACATGGTACAAGTACAGATGCAAATGAAAAATACGAAACGATGGCAATTAAAGAAACTTTCGGTGAGCATGCATATAAAGTAGCCATTAGCTCAACGAAATCTATGACAGGTCACTTACTAGGTGCAGCTGGTGCTGTTGAAGCGATCTTCTCTATTAAATCAATTACGGACGGAGTAATTCCTCCAACAATTAACTATGAAACACCAGATCCAGAATGTGACTTAGATTACGTACCGAATAAAGCGAGACAGCAAGAAGTAAAAGCTGTATTAAGTAACTCACTAGGGTTCGGTGGTCATAACGCAGTATTAGTATTTAAATCGTATAAATAATAGATGAAATAAGGTGTTTTTTCGTAATAAACTACGAAAAAACACCTTATTTATTTTTACGCCTTTTTCTTCTTTTGCATATACATAAGAAAAAGGGGGGATAAAGATGGGGGTTGTTGAAACAGCCGAGTGGTTACATCTATATTATGGACGGCCAGAAAAGCTTTGTGAGAAATTTACGAAGTATATTCCACTACCAAAAGAAAGGTTGTATCGTTTTTTAATTTCTAAAGGTATGTATCGCCCAGTAATGCGAGGAGAACGTGAAATTAAAGAATTAGAGAAAAAAGAAATTTGGAAAGAGTTACGTATGGAGTATGATAAATTGAAAAATTGGTTAAAAGGTCCGGATGTCCCTATCTTTATTTTATTATCAGATTCGTATAATCGAACTGTACAAGAAGAGTATAACGGAAAAGCTGGATTATCTATGCGTCACGTTATTTTCTTATTCGTATGTGGACGGAATTCGGTGGAAGAATTAAAAGTGTTATTGGCACATGAATATCACCACATATGCAGGTTACATCAAATTGAGACGAAAGAAACAGAGTATACGTTACTTGATACGATGATTATGGAAGGGTTAGCTGAGCAAGCAGTAACGGAAAGATATACAGAAAAAAATAATGCACCGTGGACGAAATATCTTTCAAAAGAAGAGGCGATTTATTATTGGCAAAACGTTGTTCAAGAAAGAATAAGTATAAAACGAGGAACGAGGGAGCATGACGTATTATTAAACGGACTTCATTCTTATCCGAAAATGCTTGGTTATGCGCTTGGATTTCACATTGTAAAAGATTGTGTAGCGTTTGAAGGGGAAGATACACTGTCTTTATTACCTATAGATGCGAAAGAAATATTGAGTAAAGCAAATACATTTCGTATTCCATGAAAAACAGGAGGTCTATCTCCTGTTTTTTTAGATATTATAGAAGGAAAAATAATAATTAGAATATATTTCCTTAAGTGGAATAAAGTTAAGCGAAAATGAACATAATGATTGGTACAAACAGTAGTGAAGTGAGGGATAGAGAATGTTATATCTACATGATGTATGGGTAAATTGGTTTGAAGGTGAAGAAAATGGGTATAACGTTTGTCATTTTTACGAATGGCGGAAAGATGATACGATTGAACTATTAGATCAAGTGCCATTATTAAAAGTAGATGCCACATTATATCATTACATCGAGAACGAATTGTTAGAGCTTCCGCAAAAGTTGTTGGAAGACGTACATCATAAGGCTTATATTCGTAAAAATCATGAACGTTTGCAGCAAGAGTATTGCTTTGTTGTTACAGATGGAAAAGGAATTATTGCGATTGATACAATTGGTTACAATGTACCAATTAGAAAAAGTAGACTTATACCTCGCCAAGAGCAGATGGTATATGAGATGGTGGAAAACGTACAAGCAGAAAAGTATGAGTTCCAAGTAGAGGAAACAGAAAAGGAACATCATATTTTATCACCATCGCCTTTCATTATGAATGGCTTAACTCGTAAAGAGAGACAGCTAAAACAATTATTATTTATGGCGTTAGATCAATTACATACAACGAAAAACACAGCGGAAATTCGCTATTGGTACACAGAATGGGATCCGTCAGCATATGGAACGGTCCAACATATGGAATTTGAAGATATTTGGGCAAGACTATATGATGAAGCGAAATCAGGCTGGTCTGAGAAGCACGAACAATTATGCGAGCGCCTTGTAAAAGGACAGCCGTTTTTTGAAAAGTTATGGGAAATGGAAAATGAGCAAAAGGTAAATTAAAAAACCGCCAATTGGCGGTTTTTTAATTTGGTGAAATCTAGCTTCAGCGGCAAGAATGTGCCTTCCTGCGAGGCAAAAAGCGCCTCTACGTCAGGAGCTCCATCCCCCTCACATTCTAAACGAGCCGCTTCCACTTTATAAGTTACCTACGTTTTCTGCTTAGTCCCATTGCGTTTTCTACTTTGCGTAGTTGTTTGAATGCAACGCGGTTTGCTTTTTCGGCACCTTTGTCTAGAATTTCGTCTAGTTCTGGGGAGCTGATTAGTTCGTTATATTTGTCTTGGATTGGGCGAATTGCTTCTACGACTACTTGTGCTAGGTCGCCTTTGAAGTCGCCGTATCCTTTTCCTTCGTACATTGCTTCTATTTCTTCAACTGTTTTTCCTGAGAATGAAGAGTAAATTGTTAATAGGTTAGAGATTCCAGGTTTATTTTCTTTATCGAATTTCACGATACCTTCTGAATCTGTTACAGCACTTTTAATTTTCTTTTCAATTGTTTTTGGTTCATCAAGCATACTGATCATTGATTTTGGATTCGGATCAGATTTACTCATTTTTTTCGTAGGTTCTGTTAATGACATAACGCGAGCTCCTACTTTTGGAATACGAATTTCAGGAACTATGAACACTTCACGGAAGCGTTTGTTGAAACGCTCTGCTAGATCACGTGTTAATTCCATATGTTGTTTTTGGTCATCACCAACAGGTACGATTTCTGTGTTATAAAGTAAAATATCAGCAGCCATTAATGGTGGATACGTAAGTAATCCAGCTGGAACTGAATCTCTACCTGAAGCTTTATCTTTATATTGTGTCATACGCTCTAATTCTCCAACGTAAGCAACAGATTGCATGATCCATCCTAGTTGAGCGTGTGCAGGTACTTCTGATTGTACAAATAAAGTAGCTTTTTCAGGATCGATGCCGCATGCTACATAAAGTGCAGCAAGACTACGAATGTTTTTGCGAAGTTGTATAGGATCTTGAGGTACTGTAATGGCATGTTGGTTTACAATACAGAAATAGCAATCGTGTTCGTTTTGAAGCTCTGTAAATTGCTTCATAGCCCCTAAATAGTTTCCAAGTGTAATCGTTCCGCTTGGCTGAATACCAGAAAAGATAACTGACATAATTATTTCCTCCTAAATTTGAATGCGTGATAGGGAAGAGAAGGCAAACAAAAAAGCCCATTCATCCCAAAAAACTATAGGGACGAATGGACCGCGGTACCACCCTAATTATTTCACTACTGTGAAATCTCTCTAATCCATAGTAACGTCTGGATATAACGCCAAGGCCTACTACTTTCGGTTCGGTTTGGTGCTCAAAAGCCCATTCCACATTGTACAATTACTTGTTCACACCAGCCACAAGCTCTCTGAAATTGTTTCAATATGTACTCTTCTTTATCATCGCATACATATAAATTTATTTATTGTTAACTGAGCTCTTTTAATATGAAAGAACTAAAGTTTTATAACAAAATGTTTTGCTGATAATTATATCATATGGGATAGTGTTTGCAAACTACATCAAAATAGTAAAGCTAATGAGAGTCGAGAACGCTCCGAGTATGATACCTGTAATACAAATAGGATATGTCCATTTGAATGAATATGTTTTATAAATACGTTCTTTCTTATTCACCGGTTCCTCGGATTCTTCAATTAACGAGTCTATTTTTTTGTTCGTGCCAAATACTCTCTGGAAAGCGTAAAGAGTTACATTGAAAAATCCATTTTGAAATATGAATAAAAAACCACCTATCAGAATAAAAAATAGCGCGATATAAAACGAGATGTTGACAAAGTTCAACAAAAATTGAGATGAAATGAGGAATGCACCAATACTAGAAGCAATCATCGCTATAAAAATTAGTATACAAGTATGAAAAAAAACTTTATTCAAAATATTCCCCTCCGTCAAAATATTACTAGAATTATTATACTATAAAAGCTATAATAAGTACTAGAAATAATTTTTTGAAAATTATACGCAATTAAAGGTCTGATTTTAAGATGATGGTAGCAATGTTAACGTATCTCTTTACGAAAAATTAAAAATATAAACATTTTATTAAAAATTTTAACAAAAAAACAAAAAACTATATTCACAATCGTCGTATTATATGTATAATGAAAATTGTAGAAACTTGGAGATTATTCTTTCAATTCTACTTTTTAACAAGTGAGGGTACAGGAAGTGCAATTAGGGGAGGCAACACAACATGAAGAAAAAGATACCGTTATTACTTGCATCAACTTTAACTGCAAGTATGTTGCTTGGCGCGTGTAGCTACCAAAAAGATGACGCAAAAGCAAAAGGGAAAGAGAACGCTACGAGTAGTAGTAACGGAAAACAGATTCTTAATTTAACAGAGTTATCTGAAATTCCGTCAATGGATGCATCATTAGCATCTGACTCTTCATCTTCTACAGCATTAAATAATACGATGGAAGGTTTATATCGTATTGGCAAAGATCAAAAGAGAATGCCTGGCGTTGCAGAAGATGTCGAAAAGCTAGATGATGGGAAGAAATACATATTTAAATTAAGAAAAGATGCGAAATGGTCAAATGGGGAACCTGTAACAGCTAAAGACTTTGTGTATTCATGGAAAAGAGCCGTAAATCCAGATACAAAAGCAACGTATTCGTACATTATGTTCGATATTAAAAATGCAGAGAAAATTCATAAAAAAGAATTACCTGCTGACCAATTAGGTGTAAAAGCGATTGATGATTATACATTAGAAGTGGAATTAGACAATCCCGTTCCTTACTTTATCGATTTAACAGTTTATCCAGTATTTTACCCGCTAAATGAAAACTTTGTAAAAGCACAAGGTGATAAGTTTGGTTTAGAGGCAAATACAACATTATATAACGGTCCATTCGTTATGAGTGATTGGAAACATGAACAAAGTTTCCAATTCAAGAAGAATCCTTCATATTGGGATAATAAAACGGTTAAAATCGAAGAAATCAACTTTAATATTGTAAAAAATACAGCAACTGATGTAAATTTATATGAGACAAAAGCGATTGATCGTGCGGCTTTAACGTCTGAATTTGTTGATAAGTTTAGACAAAGCCCAGAGTTCCAAACAAGAAAAGAAGCAGGGGTTGCTTACTTAAGATTTAATCAAAGTAATCAGTACTTAAGTAATAAAAACTTAAGAAAAGCAATTTCAATGTCCTTTGACCGTGATAACATTGCGAAAGTTATTTTAAATAACGGTGCAATTGGAGCTTACGGATTTGTTGGAAAAGATTTCGCTGAAGGTCCGAATAAAAAAGATTTCCGAGCTGAAAATGGAAAGCTAGTTGAAACAAATCCAAAAGAAGCGAAAAAGCTTTGGGAAACAGCGAAGAAAGAGCTTGGAACTGATAAAATCGAACTAGAATTCTTAAACTTTGATAATGAAGATGCTAAAAAAGTTGGTGAATTCTTAAAAGGTGAGATAGAAAAGAACTTACCAGGTTTATCAATTAAAATTAAACAGCAACCATTCGCACAAAAAAATAAATTAGAAGATTCTCAGCAATATGATATTGCGTTTGGTATTTGGGGACCAGATTTTCCAGATCCAATCTCATATTTAGATATGTTTGTTACGAATGGTTCTCAAAATAAAACAGGGTATTCTAATCAGAAGTATGATGAGTTAATCCTAAAAGCTAAAACAGATACAAAAGATTTACAAGCTCGCTGGAACAACCTTCTAGAAGTAGAGAAGATGTTAATTAAAGAGGATGCAGTTATCACTCCAATCTTCCAAAAAGGTTCAGCGTATGTAGTAAAAGGTGCCGTAAAAGATATTATCCCAATTAACTATGGTGGTAAATTAACTTACAAATGGGCATCTGTTGAACAAAAATAATCTTTTTTTTCCATCGTTTACAAGGGTATATGCCTATGATGGGCATATGCTCTTATTTTAAAAAAATAAAAGTAAGAATATTTTAAACTATCTTATTGCTTTTGAGAAAAACGGGGAGGTGCTTGACTATGGGACGTTATGTATTAAAACGTTTCGTGTACATGGCTTTGACATTATTTTTAATTACTACACTGACTTTCTTTTTGATGAAATTACTTCCGGGTTCTCCGCTTAAAAACCAGGAGAAGCTATCACCGGCACAAAAAGAAATCATTCTTGAAAAATACGGATTAAATGATCCGGTACCAGTTCAATACGCACGTTACTTAGGTAACTTAGCAAAAGGTGATTTAGGGGTATCATTCCAATATGATAACCGCCCAGTAACAGACATGATTGTGGATCGTATTGGACCATCAGCCCAATTAGGTTTACAAGCGATTATATTAGGGACATTTATCGGTTTAATTTTAGGTATTGTTGCCGCACTTCGTAATAATACGTGGGTGGATTATAGTGCAACAGTTATTTCGGTACTCGGAATGTCGGTACCATCATTCGTATTCGCCGCATTACTACAATATTTCGTAGGGGTAAAACTTGGTTGGTTCCCGGTAGCATTCTGGAAAGGACCAGAGTTTACTGTAATGCCTACAATTGCATTATCGATGGGAGTTATCGCAACAATCGCACGTTTCTCTCGTGCAGAATTAATTGAAGTTATGCAGTCAGACTATATTTTAACAGCGAAAGCAAAAGGAATTAGTCAAGGCGTTATCATTGTAAAACACGCACTTCGTAACGCGTTAATTCCAGTTGTAACAATTTTAGGACCAATGGTTGCGGCATTAATTACAGGAACACTTGTTATCGAGCAAATTTATGCTGTACCAGGACTTGGGGAACAATTCGTTAAATCGATTACTTTAAATGACTATACAGTTATTATGGGAACTACGATTTTCTATAGTGCAATCTTCATTTTAGTTATTTTCATTGTCGATATTTTATACGGAATTATTGATCCTCGTATTCGTTTAGCGGGAGGGAAAAAATGATGAAAGATGTACAAAAATTATCTCCAGATTTATTTCAACAAGCCAATCAAAATAATGTTGATAATGAAGTCATTGCCCGTCCAAGCTTAACGTTTTGGCAAGATGTAAGAAGACGTTTGTTCCAACATAAAGGTGCGATGCTTGGCCTTGTATTATTAGTAATCATTGCGCTATTGGCGATTTTTGGACCGATGGTAAGTAAACACTCGTATAAAGAGCAAGATTTAGGTCGTGCGAAATTACCACCAAAAATTCCAGTTATTGAAAATGTTCATTGGTTACCATTTGACGGTACAGATCAATATGGTGTTGACCAATATGAAAAACGTGATATTAAAGAGTACTTCTGGTTTGGTACAGATGATCTTGGCCGTGACTTATGGACAAGAACATGGGAAGGTACACGCGTATCATTATATATCGCTCTTTTAGCAGCAGCAATTGACTTAGTAATTGGGGTTGCATACGGAGGTATTTCAGCATTCTACGGCGGTAGAGTAGATAATATTATGCAACGTATTATGGAGATTATTAACGGTATTCCATACTTAATCATCGTTATTTTAATGGTAATCATTATGGGATCTGGTATTTGGTCGATTACACTCGCGATGGCGATTACAGGTTGGATAGGGATGTCGCGGATTGTTCGTGGACAAATCTTAAAGTTAAAAAACCAAGAATATGTATTAGCATCTCGTACATTAGGTGCAACGAACACGCAATTAATTGTAAAACACTTAATTCCAAACGTAATGGGACCTATTATCGTAATGACAATGTTTACAATTCCATCAGCGGTGTTTGGTGAAGCGTTCTTAAGTTTCATTGGTTTAGGAATTCAGCCACCATTCGCGTCACTTGGTTCTCTTGTAAATGATGGTTATAAATCTATTCAAACGTATCCACACATGATGTTCATCCCTGCGGTTGTCATCAGTATGTTAATTCTAGCATTCAACTTAATGGCAGATGGATTACGCGATGCGTTAGATCCAAAAATGCGTAAGTAAACGAGGAGGGAGAAGTAAAAATGAAAACATTGTTAGAGGTAAAAGATTTACAAGTCTCCTTTGATACACATGCAGGTGAAGTACAAGCAGTGCGCGGAGTTACTTTTGATTTGAAAAAAGGGGAAACATTAGCGATTGTAGGAGAGTCTGGTTCTGGGAAATCAGTTACTTCTAAAGCGCTAATGGGGTTAATCCCAAATCCTCCAGGCCGTATTAAAAATGGAGAGATTATATTTGACGGTCGTGATTTAACGAAATTAACGGAAAAAGAAATGCAGCAAGTTCGTGGTAAAGATATCGCAATGATTTTCCAAGATCCAATGACATCATTAAATCCAACGATGACAATTGGGAATCAAATTATGGAAGGTCTTATTAAACACCAAGGGATGAGTAGAGGAGACGCACGTAAAGTTGCGTTAGAATTAATCGACCTTGTAGGTATTCCAAATCCAGAAGCACGTTTAAAACAATATCCTCACCAATTCTCAGGTGGTATGAGACAGCGTGTAGTTATTGCGATGGCGTTAGCTTGTAACCCGAAATTATTAATTGCCGATGAGCCGACAACAGCGCTAGACGTTACGATTCAGGCGCAAATTTTAGAGCTTATGAAAGACATTCAGCAAAAGACAGAAGCAGCAATCATTTTCATTACGCATGACTTAGGTGTAGTAGCAAACGTTGCTGACCGAGTTGCGGTTATGTATGCTGGTAAAGTTGTTGAAATTGGAACTGTAGATGAAATTTTCTACAACCCAAAACATCCGTACACATGGGGCTTAATCGCATCTATGCCAAGTTTAGATGGATCAGAGGAAGAGCTATATGCGATTCCAGGAACGCCTCCTGACTTATTAAAACCGCCAAAGGGTGATGCTTTTGCACCACGTAACCCACAGGCGCTGAAAATTGATTTTGAAATGGAACCGCCTTTATTTAAAGTAAGTGATACACACTATGCGGCAACTTGGTTACTTCACGAGCAAGCACCAGAAGTAAAACCGCCGGCAGTTGTTGAAAAACGTATTCTTCAAATGAAAGCAGGTGAACAACATGACTAAACAACGTGAGAAATTAATTGAAGTAAAAAATGTAAAACAACACTTCGACGTGAGTGGTGGTGTTGTCAAAGCGGTTAATGATATTTCATTTGATATTTTCCGCGGAGAAACATTCGGGCTTGTAGGAGAATCTGGTTGTGGTAAATCAACAACTGGAAGAACGATTATTCGTTTATATGATGCAACTGCTGGTGAAGTGTTGTTCGATGGTGAAAACGTACATGGTAAGAAATCACGCGCAGAACTGAAGAAGTTCAACCGTAAAATGCAAATGATTTTCCAAGATCCATATGCATCATTAAACCCTCGTATGACAGTAGGGGATATTATTGCAGAAGGTATTGATATTCACGGATTAGCAAAAAGTAAAAAAGAACGTATGGACCGTGTTCATGAACTGTTAAACACAGTTGGTTTAAATAAAGAACACGCAAACCGTTTCCCGCACGAATTCTCGGGTGGACAACGTCAACGTATCGGTATCGCTCGTGCGCTTGCTGTAGAACCTGAATTTATCATTGCCGATGAGCCAATCTCAGCACTTGACGTATCGATCCAGGCGCAAGTTGTAAACTTACTGAAACAGTTACAAAAAGAAAAAGGTTTAACATACTTATTCATTGCCCATGATTTATCAATGGTAAAATACATTAGTGACCGCATCGGCGTAATGTATCGTGGTCAAATCGTTGAGCTAACAACAAGTGATGAGTTATATGCGAATCCAATTCATCCATATACAAAATCACTATTATCAGCGATTCCGCTTCCAGATCCAGATTATGAGCGCAATCGTAAACGTATCGTATACGATCCATCGCAGCATGATTATGGTAATGAAGCACCAACAATGCGTGAAATTCGCCCAGGACATTTCGTATTATGTTCTGAAGCAGAGTACAAGAAATATAAAGAGATTTATCAATAAAAAAAAGGTCATTCTTCCGTTACGGAAGAATGACCTTTTTTACTATATTTGTCGATAAGTCGATATATTTAAAGAATCACCGATATAAAGTGTATTTATCAATAAATGCACCTTAATCAAAGAAGTGCTACTGCGCCTGAACAGAAACATTCTCTTCTTGCTCATTCGGTTTAACAAGTGTGTAACTTTCCCATGCTCTACTTCTCCAGCGGAAGAACATAATAATTGCCCGCGTCCATTCATCGATAGCAATCGCTAGCCAAATACCAACGAGTCCCATATCTAAATGGAAGGCGAAAAAGTAACCGAGTGGCAAACTCATTAACACCATAGAGAACGCACCAATTAAAACTGGATATTTTGCATCACCGGCTGCACGAAGGGAATTAATGATGACGATGTTCATCGTACGTCCTGTTTCGAGTAGTACACTTAGTAAAAGAACGCTTGCCCCTAGAGCGATAATATGAGGATTATCAGTAAATACCCCCATTAATTGTGTGCGGAATGTAATAACGAGAGCGACCATAAATAAAGTCACACCAATTGCCCATTGTACACTTTTCCATACACGTGTGTATGCTTCATCTTTTTCATTTCCGCCAACTAGGCGTCCCACGATAATAGCTGTTCCCATACCGATTGCAATTGCGAATAAATAAGTAAACATGGAAATGTTAGTAGCATATTGTCTAGCAGCTAACGATTCTGTTCCTAAGTAAGTTGCGTAGTACAGGAAGACAATTTGGCAAGCTTGATACATGACTTGTTCAAAAGCAGATGGAATGCCAATTTTTAAAATTTTCCCCACGTATTCTTTTGATAAGGTGAAGTAATATTGTAATTTTACACGGTATTCCATAACGCGGTATAGTAACCAGAAGAACACAATCAGTGTCAGTAGTCGACTGACAGCGGAAGAAATCGCGGCCCCTTGTACACCAAGTTCAGGGAAACCGAACTTCCCGAAAATAAGTACGTAGTTTCCGGCGATATGAATAATATTCATTCCAAGCGAAACAAACATTGCTTGCTTTGTAAAGCCGTGAACGCGAATAATTGCGGCTAACGAGTTAATAATAGCTTGAAGGAAAATGGCCCCTCCGACGATGGATAAATAGCTTTGTGCATACGTTAGTACATCGCCTTGTAAATTCATTGCCATCATCATATGTTTTGAAAATAAAAGAAAACCAGCACTTATAACGAGTCCGACCACTAAATTTAATGTGACGGCTAATGCTGATATTTTAGATGCTTCCATAAAACGTTTGGAACCGAGGTATTGAGATACGACGATCGCAGCGCCATTCCCGATTACTTCTAGTACCAAAATAGCGATATGAAGATATTGATTCGCTGCACCAACCCCAGATACAGCATCGTCTGATAATGCACTTAACATGAAAGTATCAGCGATCCCCATCAACATAAAAAGAAAAACTTCTAGAAAAATAGGCCATGTTAATAAGAATAAACTTAATTTTTCTGTCGGCCCGTTTTTTGAGTGAATTGCTGTCATGTCCGTCCCCTCTTTACCGATATCTATTTTTAGCAAAGTGTATCGTAACATACTTTCTTATCCTTTGCACTCATTTTAACCTACATATTTTTAATATGAAGAGACCTTCATTTTATGCTAAAAAGAGAAGGATAATTATACAAAAAATATTATAAAATATAAAATTTGTTTTTCTCTGATAATTTAGAAAAGTTTAAAATTTGTTATTTCCGACACTTCAGTCGGGTAAACTGGTAATATGAAACGTTTTCAAAGATTTATTTTTTCACAGGAAATTTTAATAAGATAGAAATATAAATATACAAAAAATATATTTGTGTGTATAATATGAATTATTAGAACATATATATATTTCTTTTTGTTTGAAAATGAAAGGGCTAACATTTTTATGGAGGGTGGAAATATGAAAAAAAAGATGCCGGTTTTTGTATTATCAACGGTAGCAATGAGCATGATTTTAGGGGCATGTAGTTATCAAAAAGATGAACAATCGCAAGCGAACGCAAAAGGGGATAGCGGGAAGAGCGGTGCGAAGCAAGTTATTAACTTAATTGAAACGCAAGAAATTCCAACGATGGATCCAGCATTATCAGCTGATGCAGTTTCTTCAAGAGTAATGACTAATACGATGGAAGGCTTATACAGTTTAGGAAAAGATGATAAGCTAGTTCCAGGTGTAGCGAAGGAATTCAAAAAGTCAGAAGACGGTAAAAAATATACATTTAAATTACGTGAAGACGCAAAATGGTCAAATGGTGAGCCTGTGACGGCGAAAGATTTCGTGTATGCATGGCAAAGAGCGATTAACCCAGACACAGCTGCGAAATCAGCGTACATTATGTATGATATAAAAAATGCAGAGAAAATTAATAAAAAAGAGATGAGTCCAGACCAATTAGGCGTAAAAGCAATTGATGACTATACATTAGAAGTGGAATTAGACAATTCAATTCCATATCTTGTAGATTTAATGGTATATCCAATCTTCTATCCTGTGAATGAAAAGTTTGTAAAAGAGCAGGGGACGAAGTTTGGTTTAGAAGCAAATACAACACTATATAATGGACCGTTTACACTAAGTGATTGGCAACATGAACGTAGCTTTAAAATGACAAAGAGCCCATCTTATTGGGAAAATAAAGAAGTGAAGATTGAGGAAGTAAACTTTAATATTGTAAAAGATACGTCTACGCCAATCAATTTATATGAAACAAACGCAGTCGATCGAGCGACGTTATTAGCAGAGTTCATCGATAAATATAAAGGAAAACCAGATTTCCAAACAGTAGAAGATACATCTGTATTCTTCCTTCGTTTAAATCAAAAAGATCCAGCGTTAGCAAATAAAAATATTCGTAAAGCAATTTCTCTTGCTTTTGAACGTAAGCCGTTTGTTGACACGCTATTAAATAACGGTTCTAAGCCAGCGACAGGATTAATTCCTGATAACTTCATTAAAGGACCGGATAAAAAGGACTTCCGTGCTGTAAATGGAGATATTGTAAAACCAAACGTGAAAGAAGCGAAGAAGTATTGGGAAGCTGGTAAAAAAGAGCTTGGTAAAAATGAAATCGAATTAGAGCTATTAAATGAAGACGTTGAATTATCGAAGAAAACTGGTGAATATTTAAAAGGTGAGTTAGAAAAGAATTTACCAGGTTTAACAGTGAAAATTAAACAACAACCATTTGCACAAAAACTAAAATTAGAAGATGCGGGCGATTACGTCATGTCATTCTCTGGATGGAGTGCAGACTTCCCAGATCCAGTTACATACCTTGATATGTTTGTAACGGACGGATCACAAAATAAAATGAAATATTCTAACCCGAAATATGATGAGATTATCATGAAAGCGAAGAAAGATGGAAGCGATGTAAATGCTCGTTGGAAAAACTTACTAGAAGCAGAGAAAATGTTACTTGATGATGCTGCGATTGTTCCGGTATATCAACGTGGTAGAGCATACTTACAAAGAGATTCAATTAAAAATATGTACAACCATAAATATGGTGGCGATTTAAGCTTTAAATGGGCGTCAGTAGAGAAATAAGAAAAAAGCAGGTGATTACCTGCTTTTTTTTAATACGTACGTTTCTTATAAATACCTTTCCCACCAACTTGGTTCCATCCGGATTGTACATCCAAACTTTTGTTAACAAACTTCATTTTTTCTTTTCCGCCAAAGAGTTTTTCACCGATGCTATTTGAAATGACACCAATCAATGCTGTGATTCCGATGATGAGGGCAGCAACAGTAACAAAATCAATAAAAAAAGCAATCATTTGCAAATTCCCCCTTTGCCTGTCTGTATTTTTATTGTATGAGATAAAAGATAAAAAAGAAAGAAATGTCAGAAAAATATTTGGTTTACTTTAGAAATCGTGTAGACAGGAGGGAGAATGTTTGTTAAAATAAGAACAAATGTTCCTTTTGATTCTCATTTATATAGTCTTACATTTCTTAATTGATTTATCAAGAAAAAGTAAGAAAACGTTCTCTTTTTTTAGGTGAAATTATAGATAAATAACTATATATTATATGAAAAATCAATGGGAAGTGAGTATTAAAAGGTTTGAAGGTCATTGTTAAAGTACAGCTAAAGTGAGCGTAATCATGTTACATAGCAGTGGAATACGCGGAAGAGTTTTCTCAACTAGTAGGAAATTTACTGTATATTTCTTGCAAAATCTATTGTATAATGATTATAGAAGTTACTTATTAAAAGTAATTGTTGTTTATTATAAGTTGTTGCTTACATGAAATGCGATTTTTGTACTTTGTTATAAGACAAGTTATCGCGAAAAATTACTGAAGTTAGAATTTTAAACTGTAATTAGTACAGAATTTGTACTCTTTAAGGAGAGTGAGCTTTGTATGGTAACATTATATAGTTCTCCAAGCTGTACGTCTTGTAGAAAGGCGAAATTATGGCTAGAGGAAAATCATATTCCTTATACAGAACGTAATATTTTCTCAGATCCATTAACGATTGAGGAAATTAAAGAGATTTTACGTATGACAGAAAGCGGAACAGATGAGATTATTTCTACTCGTTCGAAAGTTTTCCAAGAATTAAATGTAAACTTAGAGTCTTTACCACTTCAAGATTTATATAAGATGATTCGTGACTATCCAGGGATTTTACGTCGTCCAATTATGATTGACGAGAAGCGTCTTCAAGTAGGTTACAATGAAGATGAAATCCGTCGTTTCTTACCACGTACAGTAAGAACGTTCCAATTACGTGAAGCACAACGTCTTGTAAATTAATTATAATAATATGAAAACCTTCTACCTATTATATAGTAGAAGGTTTTTTTTATTGTTTCACATTTCGTATGCGAACTTGTTGAACGATAATACCGATGCATAGAACAGTGAAAATGAACAAGAAAGGAATGCTTGTAGTGAAACTTGGGTTGTTATGAAAAAAGGTTGCAAGTCTGTCTTCGTGTGTAATCATCTTTCCAGCTGTATAGGCGAGTATCGCTGCTCCGCAATAAATGAGAAGTGGAAAGCGTTCCATAAGGATTAAAATAAGTTTGCTGCCCCAAATAATAATCGGAATAGAAATGAGTAACCCGATTATGACGAGTAATAATCTTCCGTGAGCCGCACCTGCAATAGCGATGACATTGTCAAACCCCATAACGAGATCCACGAATACAATTGTACGCACAGCTTGGAATAAAGTTGTTTTCCCTTGAATAGAAGAAAGATCGTTGCTATTATCAGTTAATAAATTTACTGCAATGAATGTAAGTAAAACGCCGCCGATAAGCTGTAAAAATGGAATGTCGAGTAAGTAGACAGCTATTATTGTAAGAAGAATTCGTAGCACAATTGCTAAAAGAGTACCGATCAAAATGGCTTTATTTCGTTTTGCTTCAGGTAAATTCCGGCTAGCTAATGCAATGACAATTGCATTGTCACCACCTAATACAACATCAATACCGACAATCATTAGTACAGATGTTAAAAACTCTAAGTCCATTCGTCTGCCTCCATTTATGATGTTTTAATAAGCGAAATATATGTATGTGATGAAGAAAGTGGGAACTAAATAATCTCCTCTAATAGAAGTTTCACTTTATTACAGTGTACGGGAGAATATAGAAATGTATGTCCAAATTTTTCGTGTGTAAAGAATTGTCATAATGATATATTTATGTAGACAATCGAATAAAGATAGGCATATAACTATTTTTGTAAAATAAATCGATTTTATTTCCCTTCTGGAGAATCTTATCATAAAATGAGAGTACAAGAATCTATTGATTTGTCATATGAGTGGGGGATCCCTTCATAACAATTCTAAACAGGAAGGGAGAGTTGTATTTTGGAAATTGAAAGAATTAACGATCATACGATGAAGTTTTTTATTACGTACATTGATATAGAGGACAGAGGGTTTAATCGTGAAGAAATTTGGTATGACCGCGAACGTAGTGAAGAGCTCTTTTGGGAGATGATGGACGAAGCTCGTGATCATGATGACTTCTTTATTGATGGACCGTTATGGATTCAAGTGCAAGCAGTCGATAAAGGGATTGAAGTACTTGTCACGAAAGCCGAGCTCTCAAAGGATGGACAAAAGCTAGAGCTACCGATAGGTGTAGACAAAATTATAGACATTCCTTTAGATGAGGGTATCGAGTCATTATTCCAGCAAGAATTAGTGGAAGAGGTAGAAGAACAAACAGGAACAAACTTTAATGAAGATGGTACGTTTGGCTTTTTAATTAAGTTTAATGATTTTGAAGATGTTATTTCATTAAGTCATCGTCTTATCTTTGAAGATATAAAAGATGAGCTGTATTCATTTGATGACCGCTATTATGTATATGTGGAATTCGATGAAGTGCTACATGATGAAGAAGAAATTGATCGTATTTTAAGTATTATTTTAGAATATGGAGAAGAATCAACTTTAACAATTCATCGTGTGAGTGAGTATGGGAAACAAATTGTGAAAGAGCGTGCGCTTGAAACAATTCGCAATAATTTTCCTGCTAAAACGTAGGCCGATTTCTGTAGTATGAAATCGGCTTTTTATATGAAGAATAGGAAAGCTTTCTTAGTAAGGAGGTAAGAGATGAAAAATACGTTAAAGTTGATTTTCTTTGTTCTACTATTGTTCGCATTATTTGTTTCGTTACGTATGTTTATTGATGTAGCATTTTATTCGGATGTAATTGGGATAAAAGATGTTTCGATTTTAGGTATTATTAGTATTTTATTTACGGTATCTGCATTTTTAATTGGCTGCGTTATTTTCTTAGAAAACCGTCACCCGTCTAAAACACTTACATGGCTCATTGTGTTAGGTATTTTTCCGGTATTTGGATTCTTCGCTTATTTATTATTTGGACAAAACTTTCGGAGAAAGAGAATGTTCCAAAAGAAGGCGTTACTGGATGAACAGGCGTTTTTACAATATAAGGGGCATGAAGATTATGAAGAACGGATGTTACGTAATCATAAGCATCAAGAGCTGTTATTTCGTTTAGCGGACCGCTTAGGTGCTTTAAATATTTCATTTCAAACGGAAACGAGAACATTAACAAATGGGGATGAAACGTTTCAGGCCATTTTAGATGGATTAAAACGAGCGAAACACCACATTCATATGGAATATTACATTGTGCGTGATGATAAGCTTGGAACAGAAATTAAAGATATTTTAATACAAAAATCAAAAGAAGGCGTAGTCGTTCGGTTTTTATATGATGCGGTTGGAAGTTTTAGGTTATCGAATTCGTATATTGAAGAATTAAATGACGCAGGTGTCGAAATGATTCCGTTCTTTCCTGTGCGCTTTCCAATTTTAAACGATAAGATTAATTATCGAAACCACCGGAAAATCGTTGTTATTGATGGAAATGAAGGGTTTGTAGGTGGGTTAAATATTGGAGATGAATATTTAGGGAAGGATAAATATTTCGGTTTTTGGCGAGACACACATTTATATTTGCGTGGTGAGGCTGTTCAAAGTTTACAGCTTATTTTCCTTCAAGATTGGTTTTATATGACTGGTGAGGCAGTGCTGGCTCCAGAATATTTACAGGCAAAAGCAGTTGAAGGTGATCATTGGGGCGGAGTTCAGCTAATTGCAGGTGGACCAGATAATAAATGGGAAACGATTAAACATTTATATTTTGCAATGATCTCTTCTGCTCGGAAATCTATTTGGATTGCAACACCGTATTTCATTCCGGATGATGATATTTTATCTGCATTAAAGGTAGCGGCACTTGCTGGTATTGATGTTCGTTTATTAATGCCGAGTAAGCCTGATAAGCGCACTGTCTTTTATGCATCAAGATCATATTTCCCTGAGCTTTTAGATGCAGGAGTAAAGATATATGAATACGAAAAAGGTTTTCTTCATAGTAAAGTTGTCATCGTTGATTCTGATTTAGCTTCAATTGGGACAGCAAATATGGATATGAGAAGTTTTCATTTGAACTTTGAAGTGAATGCCTTTTTATATGATACAGATAGCATTCGAAAACTCGTTCAAGACTTTAAAGATGATTTAGAAGAATCAAGTGAAATTCATGTCGATCGTTTTCATAAAAGACGTCTTCATAGACGAATTGTTGAATCGACATATCGATTATTATCACCTTTATTATAAAAAGAGATGTCCGAAATTGGGACATCTCTTTTTTAAAAGGGATTTGTAATAAATTGTAGAATATAAGGAGCTGAAAGGGTGTGATTATAATGTTTATCGCTAAAAGAGAAAACGGAGAGAAAATTCATCTACTCTATAATCGAAATGAAGAGCTTTTACAACGTATGCGTAAAAGGGAGCGTTTCTTTTGTATAGCTTGTGGAAAGGAAGTGCAAATGAAATTAGGGAAACAAAAAAGTTGGCATTTTGCTCATAAGAAAGTGGAGTCATGCCTTGCTTTTTATGAAGCAGAATCTATATATCATATGCACGGTAAAGAATTGCTATATAGATGGTTGAAACGTCAAAATTTCCATGTGGATATAGAGCGTTACCTTCCAAAAATCCAGCAAAGACCAGATATTTTCGTAGAGAGAGCAGGTAGGGAAATTGCGATTGAATATCAATGCGCCAATCTCTCCATAGAACAACTTTCTAAACGAACATACTCGTATTGGCAAGCGGGCATTCAGGTCATCTGGATCATTGGTGGAAATCAATTAAAAAAGCAAGCTGCATATTGGATGAAATTTTCCTCACTTCTGGCTTTCTCCTTACAATCTTATCCTCAGCCATTTCTCATTTTCTTCTGTCCGAAACAAAAATCATTTATGAAATGTGCCTTTATCACTCCGTTTTCTACAAACGTCTCTTTCTCACATATTATGTATTTACCAAACGATACAACTACTTTTGAATTACTCTTTTCCCCTGTTCCTTTCCGGAAAGAAATATTAGGACAGGAATGGAAGAAGCGAAAGGACTACTTTCGGCAAAATGCCCTGTCTATTTGGAATTATAATCATAAGTCACTATTACGCCTCTTATATCAATTTAAATGTACTCCAGCGAGCTTTCCTTCTGAAATTGGTGTGCCACTCCCGTCTTCATTTGCTTTTCAAACAAATCCATTTACATGGCAAGCATTTCTATACATGAAGTGTATAGAAAAGCTTGCGGTAGGGAATTGTATTTCCCTTCAATATGTGTGTAGTTATGTAAAAAAATATACGAAAAGGCGCTTACTTCCGTACTTTTCACAACATATATGGAAAGTAGCGGTTACTGAATATATGACTTTTTTATGTTTTGTAGGCGTGTTGCGTAAAGTAGGAACTTATACGTACCGAAAAATGAGGAATATAGTTATGTTACAGACGGAGGAGGAAGTTAGGAAATATGATGAGATTTGCCTAACTTATGCGCTATCTCTATTTGAGACAAAGTTCAACATGGGAGAAGAAAAAGGGGATATAATAAAGAATGAACGTGAAGGAATTACATAAGAAAAACAGAATTGTACTTAAGTAGAGATATTTAAAGGAGGGCTTACAGAATGTCTGAACAAAATAAAGCAAAAACATTACCAGATCGCAATGAGATTGAAGAAGCAAGTACGTGGCGATTAGAAGATATTTTCCAAACAGATGCAGAATGGGAAAAAGAATTTCAAGCGATTAAAGAGTTACTACCGCAGTTAACTGAATTTAAAGGGAAGCTTGGTGACTCTGCGAACAACTTACTTGAGGCACTGCAATATGAAGATGAAATTTCAATGCGACTAGGTAAGCTATATACATATGCTCATATGCGTTACGATCAAGATACAACAAACTCTGTGTATCAAGCTTTAAATGATCGTGCGACGAATTTATATTCACAAGTATCTAGTAGCACAGCGTATATCGTACCTGAAATTTTATCTATTTCAGAAGATACACTACAAGCATTTTTAAAAGAAAATAGAGACTTAAGTGTATATGAACATGCATTAGAAGAAATTACACGTCAACGTCCACACGTATTATCTGAGGCTGAGGAAGCTTTATTAGCGGAAGCATCTGAAGTAATGAGTTCATCAAGTAATACATTTGGTATGTTGAATAATGCGGATTTGAAATTCCCGTCTATTAAAGGCGAGGACGGAGAAGAAATAGAAATTACGCATGGTCGTTACATTCAGTTTTTAGAAAGTGATGATCGTCGTGTTCGCGAAGATGCATTCAAAGCTGTATTTGAAACGTATGGGAAATTTAAGAACACATTTGCAAGTACGTTAAGCGGAGCGGTGAAACGTAATAATTTCAATGCACGTATTCGTAAATATGACTCTGCTCGCCAAGCTGCATTGAGCAATAATAATATTCCTGAAGCAGTTTACGATCAACTCGTTGAAACGGTAAATGATCACTTACATTTATTGCACCGTTACATCGATATTCGAAAGCGTGCGCTAGGACTTGATGAACTTCATATGTACGATTTATATACACCACTTGTACAAGAAGTGAAAATGAATGTGAAATATGAAGAAGCACAAGACATGTTATTAAAATCTTTAAACGTACTTGGTGATGAGTATGTTGAAATTTTGAAAGAAGCATATGAAAATCGCTGGGTAGATGTGTATGAGAATAAAGGAAAACGAAGCGGAGCATATTCATCTGGTGCATACGGAACAAATCCTTATATTTTAATGAACTGGCATGATAATGTAAATAATTTATTTACACTTGCTCATGAGTTTGGTCATTCTGTGCATAGTTATTACACAAGAAAGACACAGCCGCACGTATACGGTGATTATTCAATCTTCGTTGCAGAGGTAGCGTCAACTTGTAATGAAGCGCTTCTAAATGATTATTTATTAAAAACGACAGAAGATAAAAAAGAGCGCCTATATTTATTAAATCATTATTTAGAAGGATTCCGTGGTACTGTATTCCGTCAAACGATGTTCGCAGAGTTTGAGCATATTATTCATAAGAAAGTACAAGAAGGACATGCTGTTACGCCAGATATGTTAACGGAGATCTACTACGATTTAAATAAGAAATATTTCGGTGACGCTTTAGTAATCGACGAAGAAATTGGATTAGAATGGTCTCGCATTCCGCACTTCTACTACAACTATTACGTATATCAATACGCAACAGGATTTAGTGCAGCAACGGCTCTATCTAAACAGATTTTAGAAGAAGGGCAACCAGCGGTAGAACGTTACATTAATGAATTCTTAAAAGCAGGAAGCTCTGATTATCCAATTGAAGTGCTGAAAAAAGCAGGAGTTGATATGGCATCTCCTGAACCAGTGAAAGAGGCACTACAAGTATTTGAAGAGAAATTAAATGAATTAGAAGCGTTATTATTTGAAGAAAAGTAATGAGAAAAGACGAGGGATTTTATCCTCGTCTTTTTTGTTTAAAAATACAATTTGTCGATATTTGTCGAAATGAAAATCGGTTTTCCTTACTATTTCTAAATTTGAAGACAGTTTTATAGTTAATTTTTGAATTCAAAATCCTTTAAATCGTTTTCTATGGTTGAAATAAGAGAGAGCGATGACGATGACTCCGAATAAAAGAGGAAAGGCGATAATTTTAGGAAAAGCTTGTAATAGAGAGAGAATGTACAAGAAAAAAGAAACAAGGACACATGAAAAAATTAGTAAAATATAGGATTTCTTTATGAAAAACACCTCCTAAAGGGCTTTTATATAGCTTATTCAAAAATGAAAACGTTTAGAATGTGACAAAAGTGTGAAATTCGACAAAAGGGGTTGTCATCTGACGTCGAATCTTGTAATATAATAAGCGTGAACGAATTCACATACAAACATATACCCCTTTGTTTGAACGTGAAAATTTCTCCCATCCCCTTTAATATTTTTATAAGCCGTAAAGAAAAAGACCTGGTGTTTACACCAGGTCTTTTTCTATTGCTATCCATTTCCAATAACGCTCACATTTTACGTCAATCATTTGTACTTTGCGTTTCAGTTGTAATTTTTTTAGTTCGCGCTCGATCTCTTGTTGCGAGCAGTCATATATAAATGCTACTTCTTTTGAAGATATAAATTGCGTTGCTTCTAGTAACATTTCTAAAGGCGGTAATGGTTCTGGCTCGATTTCACATTTTACGAGCTCTTTTAATAATTGTACGTATACATCATAGGAATAAGTTCCAGCGATTTTAATGCCTTCTTCATCTGAGTTCGCATGAAAAAAGACGAGGGAAGGTATTTCTGTAATATGCATTTCATTTGTGAATTTTAAGTCACATTGGAAAGCTTTTTTTGCGCTGGCGGAATGTAGATCTTTTTTAAATTCTTCTACATCAATATTGCTATCTTTTGCACATGCAAGCAATAATTCGCAGTCAGGGTTTGATACATTTTCAAGGAAAATGTATTCTTGGAGTTTTCGCAAAAACTTCGAACCTGCTTTTCGGCCTTGTAACTCCGCTGCTTTAATTGCCATCGAAACTAAATATGGTGTTGATGATGCCTCTTGCATATGTACTTTTCCATCACATGAAAAACCTTGTAAACTTGTCGTCTTTTCCCACACAAATCGAATATTAGCAGGTTTATTCCATTTGTGTGAGGAAGCGTTCGTTCCGTCCACTTTTCCAGTTACAATATGACGAATAGAGAAGTATTTCCCGTATTCAAGCCATAGTTTAATAATAAAGGGTTCAATTTCCCAGCAATCTTTACAAAGTGGATCAATAAATAAATATGCTTCTACAGACTTATGCTCACATGCGGAAGGAGATGGCATATTGATATGCTTTGCTTCCTGTTTATCCATTATATTTCACCTGTTTCGTTTGGAGTATTAACCATATGCTGAGCAGTTAATGCTAAACGTTCAAAAACGAACTCTCTTATATGACCGTGTACTCCTGTGTCATCCATTGCTTGCTCCATACATGATAGCCAAGCCTCTGCTCGTTTTGGCGTAATCTCAAACGGAAGATGGCGTGCTCTTAACATAGGATGACCATGTTCTTCAGTGTACAAATTAGGACCACCTAAATATTGTGTTAAAAATTGTTTTTGCTTCCTAGCTGTTTCTGTTAAATCATCCGGGAAGATGGGAGATAAGTCAGGGTGTTTACTGACATAGGAATAAAATGTGTCTACTAATATTGCAATGCATTGTTCACCGCCAATTGCTTCAAATGGTGTCATCGGTTGCTTGCTCATCCTTTATAAACTCCTTTTTCCATGAAATGTATATCTATTGTAGCAATGGAATGTTCGAGAGGGCAAATAAACAGCCTTCCTAACATTCTTTGCTTCTTCTACAGGTGTAAATGAACCTTTTACTTTTTAAGAAGTGAGATGTATCCACTAGTAGAACGGATTCACTAGTGGAATTTTCACTTTAGCGTGCTTTGTTTTGTTTGGCAAGGAAAAAGCGTTTTACTTTGTTATTTGTATGGCGAACTGGTACGTTATGCTGTGTTAACAAATGAATAAATGCAGCTTTTCCTGTTTCTTCGTCTTGCACTTCATATTCAATTTCATAATCATCGTGATTGTAATAGAAACTATGATCAAAGACAAGCGTTCCGCCTTCAAATAATGTTTCAGCTCTTTCAGTTGTTAAACTGCCCATATAAGTTAAAGCGGAAACAGGAATTTGTAATTTGTGTAGTTGGTCTACTACAGCACCTTGAATGATTGTGTTTGTTTCCATCATCATTTTTGCTTCGGCCTCGGTTACAACTTGATGCGTTTCTAACAAGCCGATTTCTGCAGGTTGTTTTAACGTTAATGTATAAGTTTCCCCTTTATGACGAATACGAAGTGCAGAACCAGCTTCTTTTAATGAAAAGTCGGGCGTTTCAAAGTAGTGATTCACTTGTTTCGTGAAAGCTTCAATAGAAAAAGATTTGCATAATGATTGGAATTCTTCTTCTGTAACGATATTTTTAAATTCAATTTCAATTTCTTGTGTCATTGTATGCGCTCCTTTTGAAAAATAATTCTTTACACATTATCGCTTTTTCACAAATTTGGTTCAATGTTTTATTTGTTTGCGTCCATGTTATGATACAATAATACTGTTAAGTAAGACAGGAAGTTGAGATGGAGGAGTTCGAGCATGCAAAATAAAATTCAAGTAAAGAGCGTAGAAATGAGAGAGAATGCGCTTATTTTTTGTGCGGAAAATACTGAAATAGAGGTAAAGGAGTTAAGTGCGCGTAATCATGTACTTGTAGACTCAGACAATTTATCATTTTTATATATCTTAGAAAACGAATCATCTTTCATATATGTAAGTATTCCGCATACATGCTGGGAAGCGATGCGTGAAGCAATGAATAAAGATACAGCGATGTTTATTCAAGTGAATGATGTTGAAATGGAATTAGAAGGTTTAAAAGAAGAAGTAGAATATTTAGTTGAAAATATTGAAGGTAATGCAAATTACGGAGAAGAACTAGTAACTGCTGTAGAAAAAGTATTTCTATAAGCAAATGGATTGATTTTGGTGGTGGTTGAAATGAATCGAAATTGGGAAGAATTTTTAGCACCTTACCATCAAGCGGTGGCAGAGCTGAAAGTGAAACTAAAAGGAATGCGTACTCAATTTGCAATGTTAACAGAGCATTCTCCAATTGAGTTTGTAACAGGAAGGGTAAAGTCGGTTGCAAGTATCATTGATAAAGCGGAGAAGAGAAATGTACCGCTAGACCGGCTCAGAGAAGATATGCAGGATATCGCGGGCCTTCGAATGATGTGTCAATTTGTTGATGAGATTAAGCCTGTTGTAGAATATCTCCGAAAACGAAATGACTTTGAAATCGTGGAAGAGCGTGATTATGTTACGCAAAAGAAAGATAGCGGTTATCGCTCTTATCACGTTGTTATTAGTTATCCTGTTCAAACGATTCAAGGGGAACAAAAAGTATTGGTAGAAATCCAAATACGCACGCTAGCAATGAACTTTTGGGCAACGATTGAGCATTCTTTGAATTATAAATATAGTGGGCGTTTTCCTGAAGATATTAAAATACGCTTGCAACGTGCAGCGGAAGCGGCGTTTTTATTGGATGAAGAAATGTCTTCTATTCGTCTTGAAATTCAAGAAGCACAAAAGGCTTTTTCAAGAAAGCAAGAAACGAAAGATTCCGAATCATAAACTAAAGGGTGTTGGCGATGAAATTTACAATTATGTCAAAGGGAGATCAATCATCAGATACACTAGCAAGCACGATGAAAGAGTACTTGCTAGATTTTGGATTCATTATGGATGAAAAGGAACCCGATATTGTAATTTCTGTTGGGGGAGATGGAACGCTTTTATATGCGTTTCATCGTTATTATAATCGATTGGATGAAACAGCATTTGTTGGTGTACATACAGGGCATTTAGGTTTCTATGCAGATTGGTTACCGACAGAAGTAGAGAAATTAGTAATTGCGATTGCTAAAACGCCATTCCAAGTGGTGGAATATCCGCTTTTAGAAGTGATTATTCGCTATGTGAATGGAAGTAAAGAGTCACAGTATTTAGCGATGAATGAAGCGACTGTAAAAAGTGCAGAGGGCACATTAGTAACAGAAGTGGAAATACGGGGAGAGTACTTTGAAACATTCCGCGGGGATGGTCTATGTATCTCAACTCCTTCAGGAAGTACTGCCTATAATAAAGCACTTGGCGGTGCAATTATTCACCCTTCTATTGAAGCAATTCAAATTGCAGAAATGGCATCCATTAACAACCGTGTGTTTCGTACTGTAGGCTCGCCGCTTGTATTGCCGAAGCATCATACATGTGTGTTGAAGCCGGCTCCAGGGATGAACTTACAAATTACGGTGGACCATTTAACGATGGTTCATCAAGATGTGAAATCAATCCAGTATCGCGTTGCAAACGAGAAAGTGCGATTTGTTCGTTTCCGCCCGTTCCCATTCTGGAAACGTGTCCGTGACTCGTTTGTTGCAGATAAATAGAAGGGGTTTATATATTGAACAGATTTACATTGAAATGGGATATAGAGTCAGCTGAAGAGGGAACTTTAGTTAGAGAATTTTTGAAAACAAAAGGGATTTCTAAAGCTGCTTTAACGGATATAAAATTTCATGGCGGAGCCATTGAAGTAGATGGTCAATATGCAAGCGTTCGTCATCAACTACAAGCGGGCGAACAGTTACGTGTTTTTTTTCCAGTGGAAGAAAGAAGTGAAGGGATGATTGCGGAAGATATCCCACTATGCATTGTATATGAAGATGATGCAGTTCTTGTCATCAATAAAGAAGCGAACATGTCAACGATTCCGTCTAGAGAACATCCAGAGGGAAGTGTTGCTAACGCGCTTTTGTCTTATTATGATAAGCAGCATCTTGCCAGTACGGTGCACATTGTAACAAGGTTGGATCGTGATACGTCAGGACTCATGCTTATTGCAAAAAATCGTTTCGTACATCATCTTTTATCGAAACAACATCAACAAAAAGCTGTGAAACGAACGTATGAAGCAATTGTTCATGGAGAGATGATAAAACGTGAAGGAACGATTGATGCACCGATTGGTAGAAAATCAGATAGCATCATTGAACGAACAGTTTGTGAGGATGGACAGAGGGCAGTTACTCATTTTAGAGTGATTCATAGCTCCTCGCAAAAGACGCATGTATCTCTTGAACTTGAGACAGGAAGAACGCATCAAATCCGCGTGCATATGGCTCATATGGGACATCCGTTACTTGGTGATGACTTATATGGAGGAAGAAGGGATGAAATGAAACGACAAGCACTTCACAGTACATCTTTGGCGTTTTATCATCCTATTTTAGAAAAGGAAATGTCTTTTGCTACGACGATTCCAAGCGATATGCAGCAGTTATTAATGCACGCTTAAAAAGGGACCAAAATTCTTATGTAATGAAGAATTTTGGTCCCTTTTTTCTTAGCGGAATAATATTAAAATTTGATTATCATCCGTACGCTTAATAACGAAAAATCCACTTTCAGCTTTTGTAGCAATGCCGTCATCATTTGGACGACAATATCCATGCGGTTCGCAAGTGCCATCATCACGTACTAACATTTGTCCAATTAATCCGACAGGAAGCCAACCAGAACGGTCTTTTCTTGCTATATATTTGCAAGCTGGATCCCATTCTGTATTTAAAAGTGGTTGTATTTCTTGTGTTTCTGTACGTACATATTGACGCTTTCCAAAGTTATCTGTTTTATAGCGCTTTTGCCAACTTAAAGCACCACTATTTCCTATAATAGCGGGGGTTGCACTAGATATTCCTAAAATGAAAGAATCGTTTGAAGTAGCTATCCGAATTTTTTCTTCGCTACTAAATGTAACGAAATAACCGACATCAATAGCTTTATGGTCCGCGGTTTCAAACATTTGTGCAAAATCCGTTCCGCCTGCATTGTAAGAAGCACCCTCAATGTACATTTCTCCATTATGAGCAAGCCATTTAGCACCGATATTATGATCGGTATCGTTTGTTCCATTTGCAATAAACCAAGAATAGGCTTCTTCGGCCGTGCCGAATCGTCCCATAATATGGCTTCCTGCAAAATGAGCTGTTGATGTATGATTACCTTCCGCATGAGAAGAGAATCCATTAGCGATAGTTGCGGTTCCTTCTGCGTGTGCTGCTTCGCCTAAAGCAATCGTATGTTTACCTTCCGCGTGAGAATAAGAGCCGCCTGCTGTCGTTTCACTTCCTTCACTATGCGAACTATGTCCAGTTGCTTTTGTTTTCGATCCTTCTGCATGGGAGCAAGTTGCTTTTGCGTGTGTAAGAAGTCCTTCTGCATGTGAAACTGTACCCTCTGCATGAGAGTGAAGCCCCTCTGCATGTGAATATCGGCCTTCTTTTTTTACTTTCGTATTTTCAGGTGCAGGAGTCTGAATTATGATCGTTTTTTCTGTTTGTATATTATTTGATGGAGTTAATGCTTCTTTTATTTTTTTTACTTGGTTTATAATATCGGTTGGAATTTCTGGTTGTATTTTTTTATTTATTGCTACAGGAATGTTCTCTTCCGTATTTTCCTGTTTTTCTTCAGAATGCAGTATTTGTTCATCGTGATGAGAGAGATGTTTATTTTTTTGTTGCATCTTTACTTTTCTACGATTGATTATGCGACTCATTACAGCATTTTCTAAAGAGACATATTTTGTTTTAGCTTTGCTCTTTTTTGATGACTCTTGTTCTTCTAGTTCTTCTATAGCTGCAGCTCGAATGCCGCACCAGTTGTTAATTCCATACATGGGCTGATATAAAGGGTGGAATTTTCTTTTTGTTTAGAAGATTTTTTCTTCATTCTGTCACCTCCTGCGACATTATATGTCGTGCAATTAAAAAAAGATGCACTTTATTGCATCTTTTTTTAATTGCTTTACCTAGATTTATATAGGATACATCTAGAAAATATGATAATCTCTCGTTATTCGTGAATTGTACGAAGTAGAGAGGATTATGAAATTGGGCGGAATTTCTCAGGGACAAAAGGAAGGGAAGAAGGGACAGAAACGGTCTCCATTTCAGGGTAACGTAATCCAGTTAGTTTACCTCCAAATACAGCGCCAGTATCGATATTGACTGTATGATTTACAAAACGAGGTTCTTTTACTGGTGTATGTCCATATATAATCCAAGCGTCGCCCTTATATTCTTTCGCCCAGTCGCGACGGACAGGAGAGCCATCATCATGTTTTTCACCTGTAATATCGCCATATAATACAAACGTTTGTACTTTTTTATCTTGCCTTCCGATGTAATCTTTCCGAATGCCAGCGTGACATACAATTAACCTTTTCTCATCGAGCACGTGATATAAAGGGGAATTTTCATAAAGGGTGATGAACTTTTCTTTTATGATTTGCTGTTTTTGAAAAGATAGTGCTTCGTATTCAGCAGCAGTTGTTTCAAGTCCGTGAGCGATTGTCACATTACGTCCGAGGAAAAATCGGTACAGCTTATTACAGTGATTTCCAGGAGCGTAATAAGCCTCTTTTTTATGTATGACAAGTTCCCATACAAGTTCAATCATATGTAATGAATGAGGGCCACGGTCTGTAATATCACCAACGAATGCCAGCTTTCGCTCGTCGGGATGAACTGGCATTCCACTATTCCATTTATATCCTAGTTTCGTCGTTAAGTTTTGAAACTCTTGGAAGCAGCCATGAATGTCACCTATAATGTCATATTTCATATGTAAACCTCCATCCTATTTTTCATTAGTATAACTAAAAAAGGATAGAGATAAAAATATCGTTTTTTGCACGATTTATTTAAACATAAAAACTTTCGTTCGTGAGCGAACGTTTAAAATAAATCCAATTGCAATCATGTATGTAAGCAACGAACTTCCTCCGTAGCTCATAAGGGGTAATGTGATTCCTGTAATAGGTAGTAATCCGATTGTCATCCCGATATTTTGAAATACTTGAAAAGTAAACATTCCGATTGTACCAGCGCAGATGTAACTACCGAAAGGGTCATTACTTTCTAAAGCGATATGAATCATGCGGAAAATAAGTAGGAAAAAAAGTGCAATAATGACACTTGCGCCTAAAAATCCGAATTGCTCAGCGACATTAGTGAAAATAAAATCTGTATGTGGTTCTGGAAAGTATACTTGTCCATTTTCCCAACCTTTTCCTTGCATTTCTCCTGATCCAGTAGCTAAAAAAGCTTGTCTTAATTGATAGCCTTGCGCGTCATATTCGTAAGGGGCCAGCCAACCATAGAAGCGGTTTAATTGGTATTCTTTTAAGATATACTCCTTAAAGAATTCTGTATGAGCAATATAAATATACGTTAAGGTAACACCTGCTGTGAAAATAACGGAGACTAATCCGAAAATAAAGCGCCAACGTATACCGGAAACTAGTATCATTGCTGCCAGCATCGCTGAAATTACCATTGTGTTTCCTAAATCAGGTTCTTTTGCAATAAGTAGTAGCGGTGGCAAACTCGTTGCGAATATTTTTCCGAGTAAGATAAAATCTTCACGAGGTGTTCGAAAAAAATATTTTTCGTTATGATTAGCTATAATTCGTCCAATGACGATAATTAAAAATAATTTCATAATTTCTGAAGGTTGAAAATTTCCGATGCCTGGGAGCCTGTACCAAGCGGTAGCCCCTTTAATTGTAACGGCACCTGGAACCTGAAGTTCTAGCCCGATAAGTAATATCATTGCAAAGCTATATAAATACCAAGCAATTTTTTGATACCGATCGAAATCGATAATCATAATAACACTAATAGCGACAAATCCAATGAAGTACCATTGTATTTGCTTGAGTGCAAAATTTACATTTTGTAAAAATGGTGGTAAAGAGGTTTGCGCACTTGCAATAGCAAAGCAACTAACAGTCCCAATGGCAAATAAAATGAATAGTAATACGTAGTCTATTTGATATTGAGAATTCGTATCTTTCACTGTATGTAATCCTTTCTATCGCCTAGTAAATATGTTGATGACGTCATTCTAAAAGTAATATAAGCAGACTGTCCATACATTTATTCCACTATTTATGTAAAGTCATACATAATAGGGAGGAATAGCTCCTCCCTTATGCAAAGCTATCGTGGATTTAGCTCTTTTATAATTATATTTAAACAACGAGAAAGACGTATATGTGCATCTGGAATGAGATTGGGGTATTGTTTATAAAACTCGAATGCACCCATACACCACTCATAGGCTTTGAGCAGACTAGTTCTATAATCATTGAAATCTTGTAAGAAACCATACTTTTTTGAGGTTAAAACGAGATGTGAAAAATCTTCAGATCCTTCAAGTAATTTATGGTGTACTTGCTGTCCATCATGAAAGCGAAAGGAACTTAAAGGTTCAGTGATATAAAATGCATCACCTTTTGAAAGTAAACCCATCCAAGAGGCCATATCAACACTACAACAATAGTTCCTTTCATTTAGAGTACCAAAAGGTTCTGTTAATAGTCGCCTTCGAAAGAGTACAGTCGTAGGTTCACCAATAATATTCTGTCCAGATAAAAGCATATGGTTTCCAAAATCTATCCCACTTAGCAGGGTATCTTCGCTATACAATCTATTTACAGCGGGATGGTTTTCAATTATATCTCCATTTTCATCAATCCAAGTGCGATATGATGTAATAAGTGCGAGTTTTTGATTTAAGTCTTGTTGGAAATAGAACATCATTTTCTCAATTTTATTACTATGGAATAAGTCATCGTCCATTAAGAAGTTTATGTATTCGCCACTAGACTGTTCTAAGAGCATGAGGTCATTATGGAATTGTCCTAAAGTAGTACTATTCCGGATATATGTTATATGGGAATGGTTTGGTAAGTATTTTTCATTCATTAATTTTTCAGTTTCATCATTCGTACTATCGTCTCCTACAATAACTTCAATGTTTGGATAAGTTTGTGCCAAAGCACTTTCTAAAGCGATTTTGAAATAATGTGGTCTATTATAGGTGGGAATAAGGATGGAAACAAGAGGTAGATTTTTTTCATTTGTCATACGTAACTTCCTTTCAGAAGCTTTTTTTTGTAAGAACAATATCTTGATAACTCGTATATTCATGTCGGCCGCACCATAAACCATAGTGTGGTTTATTCATTACCTCTAAGCCATATTTATTCAATAAAGCGCAAATATCTGTTTCAGGATAAGCAACTGCGAAATTAGGAATATCTTTATTTACGACATAACAATTTTCAATTTGATGATAAAATCCTAACGTACTTAGTCCTGCATTTAAATAATAGGATGACTCAGGGTTTATTAAAAAGAACGTAATAAAACATCTCCCGTCTTTTTTTAATACACGTGCAATCTCAGATACGTAATGTTCTAATTCTGTTGGGAGAAGGTGCGTAAATACAGAAGTTAAAAAGATGAAATCGAATGTCGCGTCTTCATATGGAAACTTATAGTGAGAGGCATCTTCTTTTCCTTCTGGATTGTAAAATTGATTGTATATGTCAACGTGTTCAAAATGAAAATTATTACGGGTAGTTGTAATATTATTTTTACACCAAGTGATACCTTCTTTAAACAAATCAAATCCATAATACGCTCCATCATCAGTTAAGTAATTCATTAATGGAACAGCCATTCGGCCGACGCCGCAGCCTACATCTAATACTTTTTCGTTTGACTTTAAAGCCCCAATTTGAATGAAATGCTTTAGGAATTCTTTACCGACCTTTTCAAAATCGCCACCTACATATTGGACGAGTTCAGGAGGGGGGAGTAATTTTATTTCTTTTTCAAGTTCGCTCATAAATACACTCCTTCCTTGTAGTAAAAAGGCAAACCAATACGGTATCCATATTATCTCGATATTTACAGACGAATCTCACCTCAAAACGAAGAGTATGGGGAAATTAAAGTTTTATTTGATAGCGAAAGAGGATAAGATGTGACCGCTTATTACATACAAGGAGATTCCTAAAACGGTTCATGTATTCAAGTATTAGATTAATAGGAATGGAACCTCCTTATAATCAAAATTTCTCTTATTCTTTTCGCCAATATACACCAAAGATATCAATTTTAGTAATAGGAGCTTTTAAGTTTCTTTGATTTCTAAAGTCCGTCACAGCTTCTGCACAAGCTGGTAGTCCATAGTCATCAATAATAATATAGCCACCTGTTGAAACTTTATCGTATAAGTTCACGAGACCATCCATCGTAGATTCATACATATCCCCATCAAGTCGTGCAATTGCAATCTTTTCTATTGGTGCTGTTGGTAAAGTATCTTTAAACCAGCCTTTTAAAAATTTTACTTGATCATTTAATAAATCATATTTTCTAAAGTTTCCTTGTACTTGTTCTAAAGAAACACGTAAATAATCGAATGTGTGTAAATAATCACCGTAGTCTTTCGGATATTGTTCTAAATTCGGTGCTGGCAAACCTTCAAATGAATCTGCAACCCAAATATTGCGATCCGTAATGTTATTGGCTTGTAAAAAGCCATTCATAAAAATGCAAGAACCTCCGCGCCATACACCTGTTTCGATAAAATCTCCTTCTATATTTTCACGAACAACGGTTTCCATTGCCTCATGTAACTGATTCATACGTTCTCGGCCAATCATACTATGTGCTGCTCTTGGCCAATCCAGTCCATCATGACGTTCACTTTTTGAAACATCTGGCTTTACAATTTTTAAGTTATGATTTTCGGCATATTGCTTAATGAATAAAGGGAGTGGTACGGTAACTGGCTCGAATTGAAGTTCTTTTGATATATGTAGAGATGCAGGTAAGTACTCCTCATATTCTAACCATATTTCAAATAAAATTGTTTTCTTTAGCAATTCGAGATAAAGCTGAACAGCAGATTTATTTTCCATATTTATGCCTCCTGCAAAATGTCATACAACAATATGATTATGTAGATAGTAAAGATTTCATGATTGAATTCGAAATAGAAAAAGCAGTAAAACCAATATCAGTTTTACTGCTAAGTAAAAGATTAAGCGATTTTCTCAATAATAATAGATGCACTTGTACCAAGAGCTAGAGATAACCCAAGTCCTGTAACAACAGCTTCAACCATTGATGGAGTTATTGTAATTTGTGTAATTGCCTGGATAACGAGAGGCGCTCCAACTGAGATTAAGCTTGTGCCTGCACCTGGTACATTAACGCCATTAACTTGAATTGCAAGGCTACCTAATACACTTACTAATGCAGTATATGCGATAACAGTAATCTTGTAGAATCCAGTTTCACTTATGATGAAAGTATCAGCGTCCAATTGAGAAATTGCAGTACCAAACTGAGATCCAACCGTGTTAAACGGTACAGGATCATTAATTCCAAGAGCTAAAGAAACTGTAGCAGAGTTAAATGCATACAATCCTGCTGGAAGTCCTAATCCAGATGGCCCAGTAGGCCCAGTAGGTCCAGTTGGCCCAGTCGGCCCAGTAGGTCCAGTCGCACCAGTGGATCCAGATGGCCCAGTAGGTCCAGTTACGCCAGTACCTCCAGTCGGCCCAGTAGGTCCAGTTGCACCAGTACCTCCAGTCGGCCCAGTCGGCCCAGTAGGTCCAGTCGCGCCAGTTGTACCAGTGCCTCCAGTCGGCCCAGTAGGTCCAGTTGGCCCAGTAGGTCCAGTCGGCCCAGTAGGTCCAGTAGGTCCAGTAGGTCCAGTCGGCCCAGTTGGCCCGGTTGGAAGTGTAAACGGTGGTATTGGTGGTAAAGTTGGACCTACAAGATTAGGATCAAATGCACTAGCTGATAATGATTCATCAGGATTTAAGCCATCTGAATAATTATTATTTGACATAAATTCACCTCCATAAAGCTTTCATTATATAGTAGATGCAAAATCGCAAGAAAATGACACGGACATTTGAATTATTGAAAAGAAATCTAAAATAACTTGAACAATATAAAAATGTGGAAAGTTTCGCGTTTGTATAACATATGATTGAGTTGGAAGAAGGTGATTATATTGAACAAGCAAGGCATTACAATTAGTTTATGTATGATAGTCCGAGATGAGGAAAAGACAATAGCTCGATGTTTGGATGGGATTGAAGAAATTGTTGATGAAATTGTAGTAGTTGATACAGGTTCTGTTGATCGAACGAAAGAAATTGTAGAGAAATACACTCCTAATATATATGATTTCCAGTGGATTGATGATTTTTCGGCGGCTAGAAATTTTGCTTTTTCAAAAGCGACGCAACAGTATATATTATGGCTAGATGCAGATGACGTATTATTAGAAGATGCTCAAGAAGCATTGAAACAATTAAAGGGCCAATTAGATTCTAATGTGGATGCTGTTTCGATGCCTTATCACCTCGTAATGGACTCTAACGGGAAGCCTTTATATTGCACAAGAAGGTATCGACTTGTAAAGCGCGAAAAACAGTTTCAATGGTTTGGTAAAGTACATGAGTATTTAGCGGTTTCCGGTGAAATTTTTAATAGCAACATTGCTATTACACATAAAAAGGAAAAAGAAGTAACGGATCGTAATTTGAAAATTTTTCAAAATGCTGTAGCAGCTGGAGAAGAATTGAGTCCGAGAGATTTGTTTTATTATGCAAATGAATCTATGGATAATCAAAAATACAATGATGCGGTTCTTTTATATGAAACATTTCTGAATCAAGATGAAGGATGGTATGAAGAGAAAATCTATGCATGTGGTAAGTTAGGGGATTGTTATGCGAAGCTCGGACTGTGGGAGAAAGCAGTTGAGGCTTGTGCAAAATCGTTTCGGTACGATGTTCCTAGAGGAGAGAATTGTACAAGAATAGGATATATATATATGGATCAACAAAAGTATAATGAAGCGATATTTTGGTTTAAATTAGCAACGGAAGTGCCGCTGGCAAAGGATAGTCCGTTTCACAGTCCAGCTAGCTACACATGGCTTCCTTATTTACAAATGTGTATTTGCTACAGCAAGTTAGGGGAGCAAGACAAAGCTTATTATTACAATGAATTAGCAGCTTCTTATGTTCCGAATAATGCTGCAATCGAGTATAACCGTAAATATTTTCGAGGTGTTTTTGATAAACAATATAAGGTGTAATGCATGCTATTTTTAGGAAATAACTTGTCACGATTCTAATAATGATAGATTGGCTATATATTAGAGTATCGGCAGGGATGGTATTGGTTATAAAGTGTATTTTGTTCATATGAGATGTATATTTCAAATTCAATTTACATAAGGAGTGTGTGAAATGAATCGGGAAAAAAGTTCTTTATATGAAGAAAAATCTGATTTTTATTATAATGCAGCGAATCCAAATTTATTGAAGCATATAAAAAAGGAATGGAAAGAAGTTCTTGATATTGGTTGCTCGAGCGGTGCATTAGGAGCGGCTATAAAAGAAAATGGTACACGTGTATCAGGAATTGAGGCATTTTCAGAAGCAGCGGAAAAAGCAAAAGAAAAGCTAGATCATGTTGTTTTAGGTGATATAGAGACAATGGATATGCCGTATGAGGAGGGCCAATTTGATTGCGTCATATTTGGTGACGTATTAGAGCATTTGTTTGATCCATGGGCTGTGGTAGAAAAAGTGAAACCATATATCAAACAAAATGGTGTGATTTTAGCTAGTATACCGAACGTTGCTCACATCTCGGTGTTAGCCCCCTTACTCGCTGGAAACTGGACGTATACAGAGTATGGTCTGTTAGATAAAACGCATATTCGTTTCTTTACTTTTAATGAAATGTTAAGACTGTTTTTAAAAGCTGGATATTCAATTAGTAAAGTAGATCGTGTATATGTTGATCATAAAATATATGAGCCACTTATTGAAGAGTTATATGGAATTTGTAAAAAGTATCGTCTTGGAAGTGGCTTCATGGCTGAGACGGTTGTATTTCAATATATTATTGAAGCAGAAAAATCACAATTATGAGTGCGGCAGACAAAACAATATTATTTGTTACATGTATAAATGATCGGAAATTGTATGCACAATGTGCGCGACATATATTGAAATTGGCAGTACCTCCTGGATATACTATACAATTCATGCCGATTCGAAATGCAAAAAGCATGACGAGCGGATACAATCAAGCCATTTCACATCCAGCAAAGTATAAAGTGTATTTACACCAAGATGTATTTATTATAAACGCAGCCTTTTTATACGGATTAATTCAATTATTTGAGGAACATGAACATCTTGGAATGATTGGGATGGTTGGATCGCAATATGTTCCTCCAACTGGTGTATGGAACGAAGGGCGTGGGATTGTCGGGAAAGTCATTGGTTATATGAACGATTTGTTTTATATGGCAAGTTTAGAGCAACCATTTCATGAATCAAAGACGTTTATTCCTGTTGAATGTATTGACGGTTTGTTAATGGCAACACAATATGATATCCCGTGGCGAGAAGACTTATTTGACGGATTTGACTTTTATGATGTATCTCAATCATTTGAATTTAAAAAAGCAGGATATACAGTCGGTGTACCTGTACAGCGCGATGCTTGGTGTATTCATTATCATTTCGATGTGAATATGACAAACTATGAAAAATATAGAAAAGTATTTGTAGAAAACTATATGTCAGATGTGAATAAGGAAGAATAGAGGGGCTACAAAATGAAAGATCACACAATATTAGTCGTTGTTTGTGTAAATAATGAAAAGCTTTTCGAGCAATGCGAGAGGCAAATAAGAAACATTTTTGTTCCCCCTGGCTATGCTGTGCAAATTTTCCCGATACGAGATGCAAAAAGTATGGCAAGTGCATATAACCGTGCTCTTTCATTTCCAGCAAAGTATAAAGTATATATACATCAAGACACGTACCTTATTAATCGTGATATGTTTTATAATCTTATTTCTCTTTTTAAAGAAAATGAAAAACTTGGTTTAATTGGAGTCGCTGGTGCTCAGTTTTTACCGAGTAACGGGATATGGTGGGAAGGGAAAAATTTAGTGGGGAAAGTGATTGAGTATAGAAGACGGAATTATCAATTATTAAATTTAGATCAAGGGTTTTATGGAAATCAATCTTTTATGTCAGTGCAGGCAATCGATGGTTTACTCATGGCAACACAGTATGATATTCCGTGGCGAGAAGATTTATTTCAAGGATTCCACTTTTATGACGTTTCACAGTCTTTAGAGTTTCAAAAGGCTGGCTATCTAATTGGCATCCCTAATCAAGCAAATTTATGGTGTATTCATTATAACGGAGATGAGTTTGATGCCGATACATACGAGAAGTATCGGAAAGTGTTTGTAGAACAGTATAAAGATATACTATCTCCATCATAAGGGAGAGATGTAGGATGAAAGGGATTATTTTAGCGGGCGGAACTGGATCGAGACTATATCCAATTACGAAAGTCACGAATAAACATTTGCTTCCTGTTGGACGGTATCCAATGATTTATCATGCAGTATATAAGCTAAAACAATGCGGGATTACAGATGTTATGATAATTACAGGTAAAGAGCATATGGGAGATGTTGTTAGCTTTTTAGGAAGTGGCCACGAATTTGGCGTGTCTTTTACGTATCGGGTGCAAGATAAAGCGGGCGGGATTGCACAAGCTTTAGGTCTTTGTGAAGATTTCGTCGGAAATGATCGTATGGTAGTTATATTAGGAGATAATATTTTTTCAGATGATATTCATCCGTATGTTGAAGAGTTTACAAAGCAAAAAGAAGGTGCGAAAGTGCTATTGCAATCTGTAGAAGATCCTGAAAGGTTTGGTGTAGCGCATATTCAAAACCGAAAAATAATTGAAATTGAAGAAAAGCCGAAAGAGCCGAAAAGCTCTTATGCTGTTACGGGAATTTATTTGTATGATTCGAAAGTCTTTTCTTATATAAAAGAATTAAAACCTTCCGCAAGGGGAGAACTTGAAATTACAGATATAAATAATTGGTATTTAAAACGAGGAGTACTTACTTATAATGAAATGAGCGGTTGGTGGACGGATGCGGGAACTCATGCTTCTCTTCAAAGGGCGAATACGTTAGCACGGGATATGAACTTTGGGAAACAGTTTAACGGAGAATAGGTGAGAATATGAAAGTTGTAGAAACAAACTTTACCGATGCAAAATTGTTAGAACCGAGGTTATTTGGAGATGAGCGTGGCTTTTTTACTGAAAGTTATAATAAGAAGGTGCTAGAAACATTAGGGGTTACGTATTCATTTGTACAGGATAATGTTTCTTATTCAGCAGAAGCGGGAACAATTCGCGGATTACACTTTCAAAAAAATCCGAAAGCACAAACGAAACTTATTCAAGTTATGCAAGGAGCAATCTATGATGTTATCGTTGATTTGCGAAGAGATTCACCAACCTTTAAACAGTGGAGAGGATATATTTTAAGCGCAGATAACCACAGGCAATTATTAGTGCCAAAAGGATTTGCACATGGTTTTTGTACACTTGTCCCGCATACTATTGTTATGTATAAAGTAGATGAATATTATAGTGCTGATCATGACTCTGGTGTGCTTTGGAACGATAAAGAATTAGCGATTCCATGGCCAGTAACAAGTCCTATTTTGTCTGATAAAGATCGAATATTACCGTTACTTCAGGAATGTGAAGATAGCTTTTGAGTAGGAGAGTTGTTTATGAATATATTAGTAACAGGTGGGGCCGGATTTATTGGAAGTAACTTTGTCCATTACATGTTACAAAGCTATGAAACATATAAAATAATAAATTTCGATGCATTAACATATAGCGGGAATTTAAATAACGTAAAGTCTCTTCAAGATCATCCGAATTACTTTTTTGTAAAAGGGGAAATTCAAAATGGAGAGCTGCTGGAACATGTTATTAAGGAACGTGACGTGCAAGTAGTTGTAAATTTCGCAGCTGAATCACATGTAGATCGTAGCATTGAAGATCCGATCCCTTTTTATGATACAAACGTAATCGGGACAGTCACTTTATTAGAATTAGTGAAAAAGTATCCGCATATTAAGCTCGTACAAGTATCAACAGATGAAGTATATGGTTCTTTAGGGAAAACAGGAAAGTTTACTGAGGAAACCCCATTAGCTCCAAATAGTCCGTATTCTTCAAGTAAGGCGAGCGCGGACATGATAGCTTTATCTTATTATAAAACATATAAATTACCAGTTATAGTGACGCGTTGTTCCAATAACTATGGGCCGTATCAATATCCCGAAAAATTAATTCCATTAATGGTTACGAATGCGCTGGAAGGAAAAAAACTACCGTTATATGGTGATGGATTAAATGTAAGAGATTGGTTACATGTAAAGGATCATTGCAGTGCAATTGACATCGTTTTGCATAAGGGGCGTTTAGGAGAAGTATATAATATAGGCGGAAATAATGAAAAAACAAATGTAGATGTTGTGGAGCAAATTATTACTCTCTTAGGTAAAACAGAAAAAGATATTGAATTTGTTACAGATCGTTTAGGTCATGATCGTCGTTATGCAATTGATGCACACAAAATGAAGAATGAGTTTGATTGGGAACCGCAGTATACGTTTGAACAAGGGCTAAAAGAAACAGTGGAATGGTATGAAAATCATATAGAATGGTGGAAACCACTAAAAGAAAAGTAAGGGGCATGAAAATGAAAGAGCGGGTTATTATAACAGGAGCAAATGGTCAGTTAGGAAAGCAACTGCAAGAAGAGTTAAGTCCTGAAGAATATGACATATATCCTTTTGATAAAAAGTTACTAGATGTAACAAACATATCCCGAGTTCAACAAGTGGTACAAGAGATAAGACCACATATAATCATTCATTGTGCAGCTTATACGAAGGTGGACCGTGCTGAGAAAGAACAAGATCTTGCTTATTTAATAAATGCAATAGGAGCTCGAAATGTAGCGGTTGCTTCACAATTAGTAGGGGCTAAGTTAGTTTACATTAGTACCGATTATGTATTTCAGGGCGCAAGACCGGATGGGTATGGGGAATTTCATAATCCAGCGCCGATAAATATATACGGGGCCTCTAAGTATGCGGGGGAGCAGTTCGTCAAAGAGTTACATAATAAATATTTTATCGTTCGTACATCGTGGCTGTATGGTAAATATGGAAGTAATTTTGTGAAAACGATGATGCGATTAGGTAAAGAAAAAGATGAAATAACCGTTGTAGCGGATCAAATTGGCTCTCCTACGTACGTGGCAGATTTAAATATGATGGTTAATAAGCTCATTCACACTTCTTTATACGGTACATATCACGTATCCAATAGAGGATCATGTTCTTGGTTTGAATTTGCACAAAAAATATTTTCTTATGCAAATATGAATGTGAATGTATTACCTGTTTCAACGGAAGAATTCGGATCGGAGGCTGCGAGGCCGAAATATTCTATTTTTCAACATAATATGCTACGATTAAATGGTTTTTTACAAATGCCTTCTTGGGAAGAAGGATTAGAACGTTTTTTTATAGAAACAAAAAGTCATTAACAAATTTATGTTAATGACTTTTTTGTTTGCCTTTAAGCGGTTTTATGGTACTATAATTATAGTATCAGGTACTAATAACAAGTATAAGTATTTCTGGGAGGATATATCATGGAACTATTACAAGGGAAAACATTTGTTGTTATGGGCGTTGCGAACCAAAGAAGTATTGCATGGGGAATTGCTCGCTCTTTGCATAATGCAGGTGCAAAATTAATATTCACATATGCAGGAGAACGTTTAGAAAGAAATGTTCGTGAATTAGCGGACACATTAGAAGGACAAGAATCACTTGTATTACCTTGTGATGTAACGAATGATGAAGAACTTACAGCTTGCTTTGAAACGATTAAGCAAGAAGTTGGTACAATTCACGGTGTAGCACATTGTATTGCTTTTGCAAATCGTGATGATTTAAAAGGTGAATTTGTAGATACTTCTCGCGATGGATTTTTACTTGCACAAAATATTAGTGCATTCTCTTTAACAGCTGTAGCAAGAGAAGCGAAGAAAGTAATGACAGAAGGCGGAAATATTTTAACGTTAACATACCTTGGTGGTGAGCGCGTTGTGAAGAATTATAACGTTATGGGTGTTGCGAAAGCTTCATTAGAAGCGAGCGTAAAATATTTAGCAAACGATTTAGGCCAACATGGCATTCGTGTGAACGCTATTTCTGCAGGACCAATTCGTACGTTATCTGCGAAAGGTGTAGGCGATTTTAACTCAATCTTAAGAGAAATCGAGGAGCGTGCACCACTTCGTCGTACTACAACGCCAGAAGAGGTTGGAGATACAGCAGTATTCCTATTCAGTGATTTAGCACGCGGTGTAACAGGAGAAAATATTCACGTTGATTCAGGATATCATATTTTAGGATAAATATTGATTATAGTTTTTAAAGGACAGTCTCTAAAAGTTGAGGCTGTCCTTTTTTATTGTTCTCAGAAAGAACGATTTTTAACGAAAGTTCTTGCCACGTTATGAATATAACTATAATAGTACACGATTTATTCAGCGACGTATGGAAGTGGGAGGGACGAGTGTGAAGAATAAAAATAAAAGTTCAACAGTTGGAAAACCGTTGTTATATATTGCGCAAGTAAATTTAGAACTTGCTGCACCGAAAATAAAACGAATTATATTAACGAATTTTGAAGATGAGGACCGAGAAGAGAAAAGTAATAGAAACGAAAATGTTGTAAGTAGTGCTGTGGAAGAGGTGATAGAACAAGAAGAGCAGCAAATAGAAGAAAAAATAGAAGAAGAGGAACAAGAAGAGCAAGAAGAACAACAGCAAGTGAGAGCCGTCCCGTACAATAAATCATTTAAAGATATGAATAATGAAGAAAAAATTCATTTTTTATTAAATCGTCCTCATTACATTCCGAAAGTAAGATGTAGGATAAGAACGACTACCGTCTCATATATAGGATCGATTATATCGTATCGTAATGGCATTGTATCCATTATGCCACCAAATAGTATGAGAGATGTTCGGTTATCTATAGAAGACATCAAATCGATTGATATGGCCGGCTTTTAAATATGTAAAGGTGGTAGAAAGCTTCTACCACCCCAATAGTTTTTTAGTTTACTTAACTTATTAGATAGTAACGTCGCGTAGGCATTGAATCGCACAGAAGCAGCTTAAATCAACAGTAATGCAAGTAGATGTCGAGATTAATCTTGCATTTGGTACAGCTAAAAACGTACAAATTGGATCGTCACCAGGCGGTACAGGAGAACCGTCACCTAATACTACAGTTAACACACGCAGTACAGCACAGCTATCATCATCTACGCTTTCCACACGGAAAATTGGAGAACGGCAGCTAGTAAGGCTTGAAGATGGTGCAAATGCTTCAAAAGGTTCACCAGTTTTTGTGTATAAAATAAAAGGGCGTGTATTTGCTACTGATGCAGTATTGTGTGCTCCTAAAAATGGGATTTCACAACCAGATCCACACGTAGTAGTAGAGCAATCTTGTAATTCATTGATGAATTTTACAACGTCAACTACACAATGAGAAGAGCTATGGTGTTTATTTTCGTTACAACTCATTAATGTCACTCCTTATCTTCTTGTTTGTATTTACATTAATAAGATATTGGAGTCGGAGAGATTTGGTCACAATCTCAAGACCTTTTTTTTTAAATAGGCGAAAGAAGATAAGGGAAGGTGGATTCATGCTATTTACAAGCTGGCTTTTATTTTTTATATTCGCGTTAGCTGCTTTTAGGCTCACTCGTTTAATTGTTTATGATAAAATTACAGCTTTTTTGCGAAGACCGTTTATTGATGAATTAGAGATTACGGAACCGGATGGAAGCTTATCAACTTTTACAAAAGTAAAAGGTAAAGGATTAAGAAAATGGATTGGCGAATTATTAAGTTGTTATTGGTGTACAGGTGTATGGGTCAGTGCTTTTTTATTAGTTTTATATAATTGGATCCCGATCGTTGCGGAGCCATTACTTGCATTATTAGCTATCGCAGGTGCAGCTGCAATTATTGAAACAATTACAGGATATTTTATAGGAGAATAATATAGTTTCAAAATGTGAGAAAAAGCGGAGTTTAAAAGAATGAGGGAACGGATATAAGAAGTTGTTCATATAGTGAATAGACAGAATTGACAGTAGAGGAGATGTTTGCTGTGAGCAGTAATCAAAGGCAAAATTCATATGACCTGCAGCAGTGGTATCACATACAGCAACAACACCAAGCACAACAACAGGCATATCAAGAACAATTGCAACAACAAGGATTTGTGAAGAAAAAGGGATGTAATTGCGGGAAAAAGAAGAACAAAATAAAACAATATGAAGAATGAAACACTCATGTTACTGTGAGTGTTTTTTATTATAAATATAAAAAAGCGGTATTCCTGTTTTAGAAATACCGCTTTTTACTAGCTAATTTGTGCAACTGTTAATGCTGCCGCACGGACGTCTACAGTTCCAATCAATTCAACTGGTACGATTTGAATTAAGTCACCAGGGTTTAAGTTAATAAGAATAACACCACTGGATACGTCTACTTCACCAGTACCAATAACGTTAGAACGAACCGCTGTACCTGATCCAGGAATAATGTTAGCCGGCGTACCTAATGATAAGAAGAAACGACCAGCTTCTGGTGCCGTAGGAACGTTATCAAGACTAATTGTTAATGTATAACTAATTTGATAAATACCAGCTCGTAGAATTCGAATACCATCTCCGACACTTACTGTATCATTTATTACAGGAACAGTAATATTTGGGTTTGGACTTACGCTAGGTAATAGTAATGGTGTAAATAGTGAAGCGAACTGAGGTGCAGAAGCGTTGAAAGCAAAACCGAAGGCAGGTAGTGTACTAGCTGGTTTCGCTTCGCAATCAATCTTAGTAAATTCGCAATCAGAAGAGAACATGTTTTTCACTCCTTTATCTGTTTCTACTTTCAGTTAATGAAAAGGACAGGTTCTATGTTCTAGACAAGTTCCCAATTTTATAAAAAATACATAATAATACCTTTTAAGCATGGATTGGGTGGCAGAATTCTCTGCCACCCAATCCATGCTTAAATCGTTATTTAGTTTTAAATCGTAACATCACGTAAGCATTGAATAGCACAGAAGCAACTTAAATCAACCGTAAGACAAGCAGGGGTTGATACTAACCTTGCATTTGGTACATTTAAAAACGTACAAATTGGATCGTCACCAGGTGGTACAGAGGAGCCATCACCTAATACTACAGCTAATGCACGTAACACAGCACAATCATCATCATCGATGCTTTCAACGCGGAAAATTGGAGTTCTACAGCTAACAAGGCTTCCTGATGGTGCAAATGCTTCAAAAGGTTCTCCAGCCTTTGTGTATAAAATAAAAGGACGTGTATTCGCTACTGATGCAGTGTTATGTGCTCCTAAAAATGGAACTTCGCAACCAGATCCACATGTAGTGGTTGCGCATTCTTGTAATTCATGTATAAAACGAACGACATTAGATACACAGTTGAAATCAAAATCATGGTGATGATTATCTTCGTTGCAATTGCAGCTCATTATGTTCACTCCTTATCGTGAGTTCTGACATACACTATTACAATATGAACGGGATATGGTTGATATTACGTTAATTCTTATGATAAAAGCAGGTAATTTGAATAGGAGGGGGGAGTACGAGAAAAGACATCCTTATTTAGTGGATGTCTTTTCAGGTAAGTCTTTTCTTGTAGTATATAAAAAACGAGATATGTCTAATTTCTTTCCTCTGAAAAATTGCGGAGAAGAAATGTAAAGTTCTTCTTTCGCACGTGTAATTGCGACATAGAGTAATCGTCGTTCTTCCTCTAGTGCTTCAGAAGTTTCCGTTACACGGTCATTTGCGTCTTTTAAAGAAGAAGTATGCGGCAAAATACCATCGCTCGCTCCAAGTAAAAAGACGCATGGAAACTCAAGGCCTTTTGCGTTATGAATGGACATAAGCGAAACGGCATCTTTTTGCGGCATAGTTTTTAATGCTTCCATTTCTTTTTGACCTTGAATCGCCTCGTCGATAAATTGTAAGTAAGCTGGAATATCGGTGAAACGAGTTGCAGACTCCATTAATTCTTCTAACATTTCTTCTTGGATGTCTTTATGCATCGTAAAGGAAGAACGATCGTTACTTTGTAAGTACTCTAAATATTTTCCTTTACCATGAATAATTTCTTTTAATGCTTTTTTCGGTTCTAGTTCTTTTATAAATTTAATAAAATCAATGCGCTCATTTACCTTTTTTACTTGAAAAGGTTTCAAGCTCGGATTTAATAATAAGAAATGAAGAAGAGAAGGGAAACGACCTTCACCATATTTCCATTGCTCACGTTCAATAAAGGAAATGCACTCATCTCGGCCGATATACATAGTTGGTAATATGTTAGAAAGAGATTCTAGGCGAAACGGTTCAATCACGAGTCGTAAATGATCTAATACAGGTCTAATTAAAGAGTGCTCGTAAAAGGATTGACTCGCACCGTGTTTAATAAACGGGATTTTATGAATTGTAAGCTGATCAAGTAACGAACGGCTTACAGAATGTGTGCGATACAGTAAACAAAAATCTTTATAGTTTCGTTCGCCACTATCTACTTTCTCTTGAATGAGCTGTAAAATTTGATTTGCTTCATCAAGAGTTGTAGCTGGTCGTGCGTAAAATGGTTGTACACCTTCTTCACGAACAGAATATAGCTCTTTATCAAAACGCTCTTGATTTAGTTTGATAACTTCATTTCCAAGTCCAACGATAAATGGATTGGATCGATAATTCGTATTAAGCGCGATAATCGTTGTATTATCAAATTCCTTTGGGAAAGATAAAATAATTTGATGACTTGCTCCTCGCCAGCCATAGATCGCTTGATCATCATCACCTGCGATAAATAAATTATTTCTTGGCGTGGCTAACAATTTTACAATTTCATATTGTGCATACGATGTATCTTGGAACTCATCTACTTCAATATAGTGGAAACGTTGTTGTAATTGAGTAAGTAAGGGAGCGTTATTTTCTAACATATAATATGTTTCTAATAAGATGTCGTCGAAATCGATATAATTATATCGTTGTTTTACCTCTTCAAAACGTTCGTATACTTCTTTAAATTCTTGTTCAACTGGTGTTTTCGCTTTTACATCTTTCGGACGATTTAAGTTGTTTTTTTCAAGGGAAATCATAGCGAGCATCGTTTCCGCATCATAACCGTCTTTTAAACGTAATTCTTTTAAAATTTTCTTTATCATAATTTGTTTATGTTTTTCATTTGCTAAAATTTGCTGATTATATCCTTGGCTACGAAGCAATTTTAAAAAGACAGAGTGGAATGTACCAGCAACAACATAGCTACTTGTGGCACGATTCATACCTGGTAAATTTGCTACACGACTTCGGATTTCTTCAGCCGCTTTTTGTGTAAATGTAAGCAATAAAATATTCCGTGGATGAACTTGTTTTACATTTACTAAATAACCAACGCGGGTTGTTAAAACAGATGTTTTTCCGCTTCCGGCACCAGCCAATGTAAGAACAGGACCTTCTGTCGTTCGCACAGCTTCTAATTGTTTTTCGTTTAGAAAAACATTTTGCTGTTCGAGAGCGCGGAAATACGCCGCATCTGCATCTTCTTCCATAATTAAATGGGTAGATGTTTTCGGAATATGATATGTCGCACGCGGAATATCAGCGTGTGTTAACGATTTTTGTGAAAATTTTTCTTGTGTCATATATTCACCTTCAAAACTATAGCATCAACATTTAACTTTAGCGGAAGAAAAAGAAAATAGCAATGTAAAAAACAGGAGGGGCTACCTCCTGTTTTCAAATTACAATTCTTTTATCATAACGATGTGAGGAATATTTGCTTCCATAAATACATCAGAACTCGTTACGTATCCAAGTTTTTTATAGAAATCTTCAGCATGTGTTTGGGCATGAAGTTTCAATTTTGGTAGCGAGTTTTTTTTTGCATATGCTTCAAGTGCATCCATTACAATTTTTCCAATGCCTTTTTTACGATGGGAAGCTAGTACGCAAATGCGTTCCATTTTTCCTATTCCATCAATGGTGCGAAAACGACCAGCACCAACTGGAACATCATTATCATAAATAACAACGTGTGTTGATGTTTCTTCAAACTCATCATACTCTTCTTCAGCAGAAACGCGTTGTTCATTCACGAATACTTGCTTACGTACAGAGAATGCATCTCTTAGTTGTTCGTCTGTTTGTACGATCTGTGCGTGCAAATTAGTTGTTCCCCTTTCCAAGGTGGAATGTTTCGTGTACAGTCCATGTTCCGTTTTCTAATTGATATAGAAGATGGAAGCGATCAATTGGTTGTTCATAATAGAAATCTTTCATACGTAATCGACCTAATACATCAGCATGCTCTGCATCTGATAAACCTTGTCCGATTGTTAAATGAGGTACAAAAGCGTATTCGCGTTCTTGCGTGAATAATCCGCTATGCATTTCTTCATTTAAGAAAGTAAGTTCAGGTGTTTTTTCTACTTTAAAATAAAGAACATTATTAACAGGTGCGAATGAACCAACTTTTCCGACATGAAGGGTGAAAGGGTTCGTTTTATTTGCGATTGTATGTAGCTCGTTTACAATCGATTCTAATTGTTCATCTTGCGTCTCAAAGGGTGTTTTCAATGTAATATGTGGCGGAACTAATGCGTAGTGCGGATCATAACGCTTACGCAATCCGTTCGCTTTATCTTGAATCATTTTAGATGGAAAAATTACAATGCCTAATTTCATGTTCCAATTCCTCCCTTTGTAAGTCTAGTTAGATTTTGAGAAAAATAAATCTCTTTATCTATTATATCAAATTATTCTGAACACTGCTCTCTATTATTTCATTGATAGAATATGAGAGAAGGCTTTCGGTAAGTCAGCCTGCCAATACTTCCAAGTATGATTACCTTCAAACTCTTCGTAATGCGTGATGAAATTTCTATCTGTAAGAAGAGTATTAAGCTCACGGTTCGGTTCTACGAAATCAGATACTTGTCCATCAGTGCGCTTTACAGCTGTTTCTTCTGTACCAATGACGTGATAAAGTTCTAAAGCCTGTGGATCTTTGAATTCTTTTGCTAAGTTCATTACTGTTTCGTCAACAAATGGTGATTGCATAACAACTTTACCGAATGTATGCGGATACATAAGTGCAGTCATAAAGGAAACTGTACCGCCAAGAGAATCTCCAATTAAAACGCGACCTTTACCCATTTGATACGTTGGATAATTTTCATCGATATATGGAGCAAGCTCGTGAGCAAGGAAACGAATGTAAGCAGCATTCTTTACATCGCTTGGGAAATATTTTTCCTTACGATCGTGTACGTTTTTATATGGAATACCGACAATAATTGTGCGGTCAATTTCTTCAGTTTCACGAAGGCTTTCAATTACACGGTGTGCTTTACCGAGCTGAAAATAATCTCTACCATCTTGTGCAATTACAACTGTATGTTTGTGCAGTGGCGTGTAATTTACTGGTAAGTAAACTAAAAGCGTAACATCTTCTTGAAGTGATGCGCTATAAAATGAAATTTCCTCAATTCTCCCTATTGTTTGATTCATGTAGATCCCCCTAAATAAAAATTTACTGTAATGATTGTAAGGGCGACGCTTATAGTGAAAATGAAAGAACGATTCACTAATAGGTGCCTTAATTTCTATTTTACCATAATGGTACGAAGAATCTAAAAAATTAGTATTTAAGTTAGGAAAGAAAACGGATATAATGAAGTGGGATTTTTGACAGGTGAGAGGGGAGACAGAATTTGAAACAGGAAAGATCAATTGCACTACCGTTAGCCATTTCCATTATAGCTATTTCATTCGCAGCAGTTTTTGTAAAGATGTCCTCAGCACCATCTTCCATCTTAAGTATGTATCGTTTATGGATTATTGTACTTATTATGCTGCCTATCGTTTGGAAGAAGCGGGAAGAGTTCCAGAAGATTCAAATAAAAGATTGGGGATTTTTAATTGGATCTGGATTCTTTTTAGCGCTACATTTTCTTTTATGGTTTGAGTCTTTAAAGCATACAACAGTTGCTAGCTCGACAATTATTTTAGCACTTCAACCGATCGTGTCTTTAGTTGGAGGTTTTTTTCTATTTAAAGAAAGAACAACCTACTCAGCCATTGCAACGATGGGTATCGCTATATTAGGTGTAATGTGTATTGGTTGGGGAGATTTAGGTTTAAGTAAACAAGCAATTTATGGAGATATATTATCCTTTTTAAGTGTAATAGCGGTTGTCGGTTATTTATTTATCGGGCAAACGACAGTAAAGAAAGTCTCACACTGGATTTATAGCTTTACAGTTTTTGCATTCGCAGGTATTTTTATGGGGATTTATAATATCGTGCTGCAAGTGCCTTTTACAGGTTATACGAAGTGGGACTGGACCGTTTTTCTTTTACTTGCGATTGTACCGACAGTGTCACATGTCATTAATAATTGGTTATTAAACTACGTAAATGCAACAACAATTTCGATGAGTATTTTAGGAGAACCAGTTGGGGCGTCTATACTAGCATTTTTCTTACTGGGAGAAAAATTAAACGCAATGCAAATTATCGGCAGCACGCTCGTATTGTTTGGTGTATCTGTTTTCTTACTGCAGCAACAAAAAAGAACAGCAAAAAATGTGGTGAACGAGCCAGTGTATACACAGGATTTATAATGTTAGCGGAGAAAAGAGAAGTTAAGATACTTCTCTTTTTGTTTTGTAGAAATTTAGGTGAAGAAGGGGGGAGTGTAGTGGAATTTCCATCAAAAAAAGACGCATGGTTATATTCAATCTTTTTCATTATTTTAGGCGCCTGTTTTACTCCAATATTTGCAGGGAGAGAATATTTTCTTTTGTTTTTTACAATTCCATTGGCAATAGTATTTATTTGGAGTTGGTTTTCAACAAAATATATTGTCGGGGAAGAAACAATTACTATTAGATCAGGTCCCGTAAAAAAATGTATATTTATACGAGATATAAAACAAATTTCAAATACGAAAAACCCAATAGCAGCTCACGCATTATCATGCGATCGACTTGAAATTGTTTACGGCGTACATAAAACAGAGATTATTTCTCCTAAAGATAAAGAACAATTCATCAATCTCGTAAAAAGTAAAAATCCCCACATTGAAATAAAGTAAAAGAGTGGCTTCGTAGCCACTCTTTTACTTTGGGTTTGTCATATAAGGTTGTACATGAATGACGCATAGGTCACGAAATTTTCCTTCAGCAGTTGTAACAATTACGACTGCTCTTCCTGCACTTTGTCCAGTAATCGTTACCGTATCTCCTTTTGGATATATGGTAATGATGTCAGAATTCATATTTGTCCAAATAAGTTCTTTATTTGCTGCTTGCATTGGCAAAACGGAAGCTGATAAATCCGCACTTTGTCCAGTTTTTATTTTCAACTTATTTTTTTGCATATGAATACCGATAACGGAAATAACAGAAGGAGCAATTGAAATTTTGGGTGGATTAGGTTGAATGTTTAAACGAGAAGCAGAAGTATTTGTAATAGGTGAAAATTTTCTTATATGTTGTTGCTGGAAAGCTGCTAACATGTTGGAGTCCCCTTTCTGTATAAGTGCTAATACTAATACTATAAAGGAGTAGTGTTATGTTAAATTTAACGAAACATAAAGAATTTGTTAAATTTGAGAAGAAGATTGTCGAACTGTAAAAAAATCTCTGCTGTTACGATAACAGCAGAGATTTCTTTTTATAGACTATCACTATGTTGTTTTTCGAAATTCTCAAATTGCTCTTCAACTTCTTTTGAAGGTTGTGTTAGTAAACTAACGATTACGATTGCTAGTAAACTAATTGTGAAACCAGGAATCATTTCATATAAGAAGTTTGTTAAGAATTTAAATTGAGTCCATATTATAACAGTAGCGGCACCAGAAATCATACCAGCAAGTGCGCCCCATTTCGTCATGCGTTTCCAATATAGACTTAATAAAATAGCTGGTCCAAATGAAGAACCAAATCCAGCCCAAGCGTATCCAACAAGAGCTAAAATCGTATCATTTTGTTTAAACGCTAATGCGCACCCAACTAATGCGATACCAAGAACAGCCATACGACCGACAAATACAAGCTCTTTATCAGAAGCAGAGCGTTTAAAGAAGGTACGATATAAGTCTTCTGTTACAGCACTTGAAGTAACGAGAAGTTGAGATGAAATTGTACTCATAATTGCAGCTAAAATCGCAGCTAATAAAAATCCAGTAATAAGTGGATGGAATAAAATTTTTCCAAGCTCAAGGAAAATTGTCTCTGGGTTAGATAATGTCAACTCTTGTTGTGAATAGTAGGCAATACCGATAAGACCAGTAAACATAGCTCCGACAACAGAGAAAATCATCCAGCTCATACCAATTCTTCGTGCGCTTTTCAGTTCTTTTACAGAAGAAATTGCCATAAAGCGTACGATAATATGAGGTTGTCCAACATAACCAAGGCCCCATGCGAATAAAGAAATCATTCCTAAAGTGGAGGCACCTTTAAAAATATCTAAACGTGTTGGATCTACAGAGCGAATTGTATCAAATGCAGGTCCAAGTCCGTTTGCATTCATAATTGTTACGATAGGAACAAGAATAAGAGCAACTACCATAATGATTCCTTGCACGAAGTCTGTCCAACTTACTGCTAAGAAACCACCAAATAATGTGTAAGCTACAACGACGCTTGCTACAATGAATAATCCAATATGATAGTTCATACCAAATGAATTTTCAAATAATACAGCGCCTGAAACTAACCCTGAAGCTACATAGAAAGTAAAGAAAATCATAATAACAAGTCCAGATACTAAGCGTAGCATGTGAGATTTGTCGTGGAAACGGTGTTCCAAAAATTCTGGGATAGTAATAGAGTTGTTTGCAATTTCAGAGTAGGTACGTAAGCGAGGAGCGACATATAGCCAGTTTGCGTATGCGCCTAGTGTTAGGCCAATTGCAATCCAACTACTACTTAATCCAACGCTAAACATTGCACCGGGTAAGCCCATTAAAAGCCAACCACTCATATCGGATGCTCCAGCACTTAATGCTGTTACTGCGGGGCCTAGTGTACGACCGCCAAGCATATAATCTGTTAAGTTGGATGTTCGTTTGTAGGCGAAATAGCCGATTACTAACATCCCGAGCATGTAAATAGAGATAGAAGTTAAAGTTAACATCTGCGTACTCATGTAGTTCCCCTTCCTTTTGTCATGTCTTTTGATGCATTTTGCATATTTATCCCGCATTAACGGGCGGTAAAACTCCCACAAGTTAAAATTGACTGGGCAAGGAAGTTAGGTGGGAGATCAACTGCCCGTAAATGCCCGATTGGTGAAGGCTAATAATCAATCGGGGATGAACAAAACCCCCACTGATTAAAGTTTCACTTTATAATCTATCATGATTATTCAGAAAAATCCATGCGCAAATACGAATTTTCTGAAATTTAAGCGTTTTTTGACAGTTCTTTACTTTTGGGATATATGACTTTCTAGCAAAAAACCTTAATTTTAATAGAGTATTTATTATATTTACATAAAAACACGTTGTTTTGTCAATATAATATTGAAAGAAGGGAAAAATATTTTTTTTCGAAAAAAGTATTGACTTGTGAAAAAAGTTAAGTCTATAATGAGTGCAACTTAAAAAAATGCAAGCGTTGATGAAGAAGAGTACACATGATGAACATGTCAGAGAGCTGATGGTTGGTGCGAATCAGTATGGGATTGATGTGGAATGGGCTTCGGAGCTTCCAAACCGAAACGAAAGAAGTAGGCTTTGGCGACATGATCTCATCGATACAAGAGACACGTATTGTTTTTGATACGGTAAAGTGCGTTACATTCGTAACGAATTAAGGTGGCACCACGGGAGTACCCGTCCTTTCTATAGGATGAGTACTCCCTTTTTGTGTACAAAAAATTAAATATGTTAAATCGTTTAAGTAAGAAGAGTACGTATATTGGAGACGTTTTAGAGAGTCGGGGACTGGTGGGAGCCCGGTACGGTGCCATATACGGAATGGGCTTACGAGAGGTATGCTGAACAATTTTATTCAGTAGGCAACCCGGGTTCCGCCGTTACAAGGATAAGGTATATATTTTGTACCTGAATAAAGCGGGATGCTTTTGCGTCCAACATGAGGTGGTACCACGGTAAATTTATCGTCCTCTACATATTTCGATATGTAGGGGACTTTTTTATTTTTCAGAGTGAGGTGAAAGGCATGATGACAAAAGAGGAATTTATGAAGCAAAAAGAACAAGGAAAAACATTTTTAGTAATCGCTGAAGAAGAAGGAGATAGCATTACGCCAATTTCTTTATATAGACGTATGACAGGGAAGAAGAAGTTTTTATTAGAGAGCTCACAGCTTCATCAAGATAAAGGGCGCTATTCTTACTTAGGTTGTAATCCGTATGGAGAAGTGAAAAGCATTGGTATGGAAGTCGAACGAACGACACATGGGCAAACAGAAAAGTTGCAAGGTAACGTACTGCAAGTGTTAGAAGGGGTAATTGCATCATCGCAAGTAGAGAGCCCATTCCCATTTTGCGGAGGAGCAGTTGGTTATATAGGGTATGACGTCATTCGGCAGTATGAAAACATTGGAGCAGATTTACACGATCCATTAAATATTCCAGAAGTACACCTTTTACTATATCGTGAGTTTATCGTTTACGATCATTTACGCCAAAAGTTGTCGTTTGTATATGTATGCGGGCAAGATGATTCAGCAGATTATGAAGAAGTATACGAAAGGTTGCAAGTATACAAAGAAGAAGTGCTAAAAGGAGAAGAAGCGGAAGTAAAGGAAATACAATCAACATTAGCATTCACTTCTTCTATAACGGAAAAAGAGTTTTGCATGATGGTAGAAACGGCGAAAGAGCATATACGAGCAGGGGACATATTCCAAGTCGTACTATCTCAGCGTTTGCAAAGCGAGTGTAAAGGTGATCCTTTCGCTTTATACCGCAAGCTTCGCATTGCGAATCCATCACCATATATGTTTTATATCGATTTTCAAGATTATGTTGTACTCGGTTCTTCACCAGAAAGCTTGTTATCAGTTAGAGACGATAAAGTGATGACAAATCCAATTGCGGGTACGAGACCGAGAGGGAAAACAAAGCAGGAAGATGCGGAAATTGAAAAAGAACTGTTAGAAAACGAGAAAGAACGAGCAGAGCATATGATGCTTGTGGATCTTGGACGAAACGATATTGGCAGAGTGAGTGAAATTGGATCTGTGACGATAGATAAATATATGAAAGTAGAAAAATATTCTCACGTCATGCACATTGTATCTGAAGTTTACGGAACATTGCGAAAACGAATGAGCGGATTTGACGCATTAGCGTATTGTTTACCAGCGGGGACGGTTTCGGGAGCTCCGAAAATTAGAGCGATGGAAATTATCAATACGTTAGAGCATGAAAAAAGAAATGTATATGCCGGAGCTGTTGGATATATTTCATTCTCAGGAAATCTTGATATGGCGCTCGCCATTCGAACGATGGTTGTAAAAGATGAAAAAGCATATGTTCAGGCAGGAGCAGGTATCGTCTACGATTCAGATCCGGTAGCTGAATATGAAGAAACGTTAAATAAAGCGAGGGCGCTTTTGGAGGTAATGAAATGATTGTACTCATCGATAATTACGATTCGTTCACATATAACTTGTACCAACTGTTAGGCGAATACGAAGAAGAAATTGTAGTCGTAAGAAATGATCAAATAACGATAGAACAGTTAGAAGAGATGAATCCAAAAGGAATTGTGCTTTCACCAGGACCAGGAAAACCAGAAGATGCTGGTATTTGTATCGAAGTTATTCGTCATTTCTATAAGAACGTTCCTATATTAGGGATTTGTCTCGGCCATCAGGCAATTATATCGGCATTTGGAGGAGAAATTGTAAGAGCGGAGCACATTAAACACGGAAAAACATCGCGTGTGAAACATAACGGAACGTCAATCTTTTCGTACGTGACGCAGCCACTAACAGCGATGCGCTACCATTCACTTGTTGCAGAGCAAGCGAGTTTACCACAATGTTTTGATGTGTTAGCAAATGCTATGGATGATGGAGAAATAATGGCGGTTCGTCATAATTATTATCCGCTTTTCGGGTTACAGTTTCATCCAGAATCAATCGCAACAGAAGAAGGCGGAAAGTTAATACGTGCTTTTTTAGGAGAAGTAAAAGAGGAGGAGAGAGTATGAATACCTATCTTCGTAAATTAGTGGAGGGACAACATTTAACAGAAGAAGAAATGTATGAAGCGGGACTTCTTTTATTAAGTGACAACATATTGGAAAGTGAAGTAGCAGCTTTCTTAGTATTACTGAAAGCGAAAGGTGAAACAGCAGAAGAAATATATGGCCTCGTTCGTGCTCTTCGTGAAAAAGCATTGCCGTTTTCAAACCATATAGAAGGCACGATGGACAATTGCGGAACAGGTGGTGACGGTGCCCAAACGTTCAATGTAAGTACAACATCGGCATTCGTACTAGCAGGAGCAGGTGTAAAGGTGGCAAAGCATGGTAATCGTGCTGTTTCTAGTAAAACAGGAAGTGCGGATTTATTAGAAGAACTCGGTGTAAATATTAGCAGTACGCCAAGCGAAATTGATTATTTACTAGAGCATGTCGGTATCGCTTTCTTATTCGCACCAGCGATGCACCCAGCATTAAGGCGCATTATGAAAATAAGAAAAGAATTAAATGTGCCGACAATCTTTAACTTAATTGGGCCTTTAACGAATCCTGTTAACTTAGAAACACAATTTGTCGGTATTTATAAACGAGATATGTTATTACCAGTTGCGCAAGTATTACAGAAGTTAGGGCGGACACAAGCGCTTGTCGTAAATGGAAGTGGTTTTTTAGATGAAGCATCATTACAGGGAGAAAATCACGTAGCCCTTTTAAAAGATAATGAAATAGTAGAAATGAGTATCGATCCGGAAAAGTATGGTTTCTCAAAAGTGAAAAATGAAGAAATTAGAGGCGGGAATTCAATAGAAAATGCAAAGATTACGCTCGGCGTATTAAATGGAGAAAAGAGTGTTTACCGCGATACCGTTTTATTAAATGCAGGGCTCGCTCTTTTCGCAAACGGAAAAGCGGAAACGATTGAAGAGGGAATTAAACTAGCGACACATAGCATTGACTCTGGAAAAGCATTAGCCAAACTAAACTTATTAATTACAGCAAGCAACGAAAAATTAGAAAGGGTGAATTAAGGTGGGGACGATTTTAGACAAAATTGTAGAGCAGAAGAAAAAAGAAGTTGCGGAGTTATATGAAACATATACACCAGGGAATGAAAAAAGAAAAACATACTCACTCGTAAAAGCTTTAGAGCAATTTACTGTCATTGCAGAAGTAAAGCGAGCATCACCATCAAAAGGAGATATTAATGTACACGTTGATGTACGAAAACAAGTGAAAACTTATGAAGAATGCGGTGCAGGAGCAGTTTCGGTTTTAACAGACGGTCAATTTTTTAAAGGATCGTTTCACGATTTACAAACTGCAAGAGCAGAAAGTAACATTCCGCTTTTATGCAAAGATTTTATAATCGATAAAATCCAAATTGATAGGGCGTATGAAGCTGGTGCAGATCTTATTTTATTAATCGTAGCGGCGTTAACGAAAGAAAAGTTAAAAGAGCTTTATAGCTACGTACTAGAAAAAGGATTAGAAGCGATCGTTGAAGTTCATGATGAACAGGAATTAGAAATTGCAATCCAATTAAATCCGCACGTTATCGGTATTAACAACCGTAATTTAAAAACATTCGAAGTCGATTTAAGCCAAACAGAAAAACTTGGAAAACGATTAAACGAGGAGAAATTACTTTGGATTAGTGAAAGCGGGATTCATTCAAAAGAAGATATTATTCGTGTCAAACGAGCTGGAGCGAAAGGTGTATTAGTTGGAGAAGCACTCATGACATCATCTTCTATTCGTACCTTTTTTGAAGATTGTAAGGTGAACATATGAAAGTGAAAATTTGCGGCATCACTGATGTTGAAACGGCAAACCGTGCTTGTGAATACGGAGTTGATGCACTCGGATTTGTTTTTGCAGAAAGTAAGCGGAAAATCACTCCAAGGCTAGCGAAAGAAATCATTCAGGAGATTCCAGCAAACGTATTAAAAATCGGTGTTTTCGTAAATGAATCAGTAGAAGAGATCCAGAAAATTGCAGATGAATGCGGGTTAACGCATGTGCAACTACATGGGGATGAAGATAATCATCAAATTAAAAGATTGAATATTCCGTCTATAAAAGCGCTAGGAGTAACTTCAGAGGCTGATATGAAAAACGCTCAAACATATGAAACGGATTATATATTGTTTGATAGCCCGAAAGAAAAGTTTCGCGGAGGAAATGGAAAGAAATTTTCATGGGCACTACTTGAGCATATGCCAAAAGAGTTGCGAGAGAAAACGATATTAGCTGGTGGATTAAACGCTCTTAATATAGAAGAAGCGATTCGAACTATTCAGCCGTATATGGTCGATGTAAGTAGCGGAGTGGAGACAGAAGGAAAGAAAGATTTAAAGAAAATAAAACAATTTATTAAAAAAGCGAAGGAGTGTTCCAAATGAACTACGCATATCCAGATGAAAAAGGCCACTACGGTATATACGGAGGACGATACGTTCCAGAAACGTTAATGCAATCTGTATTAGAACTAGAAGAAGCATATAAAGAATCGATGCAAGATGAAGCGTTTCAAAAGGAATTAAATCATTATTTAACAACGTACGTCGGAAGAGAAACACCGCTTTATTTCGCTGAAAATATGACGAAGTATTGCGGCGGTGCAAAGATTTATTTAAAACGTGAAGATTTGAACCATACAGGAGCTCATAAAATTAACAATACAATTGGTCAGGCACTTCTTGCAGTACGAATGGGCAAGAAAAAAGTTGTCGCTGAAACAGGGGCTGGACAACACGGAGTGGCAACCGCTACTGTATGTGCCCTACTTGGATTAGAATGCGTCATCTTTATGGGGGAAGAAGATGTGAGACGTCAAAAATTAAATGTGTTTCGAATGGAATTACTCGGAGCGAAAGTAGAAAGTGTAGCGGCAGGTAGCGGAACATTAAAAGATGCGGTAAACGAGGCGCTTCGTTACTGGGTTTCACATGTGCATGATACGCACTACATTATGGGATCTGTTCTCGGGCCACATCCATTCCCACAAATTGTCCGTGATTTCCAAAGTGTAATTGGGAAAGAAACGAAAAAACAATATGAGGCGTTAGAAGGAAAGTTACCAGAAGCAGTCGTTGCTTGTATTGGCGGTGGTAGTAATGCGATGGGCATGTTTTATCCGTTCGTACACGATGAAGAAGTCGCTCTTTACGGCGTAGAAGCAGCAGGGAAAGGCGTTCATACAGAACAGCACGCAGCGACTTTAACGAAAGGAAGCGTTGGTGTTTTACACGGATCGATGATGTACCTTCTGCAAAATGAAGAAGGACAAATTCAAGAAGCACACTCTATTTCAGCAGGACTTGATTACCCAGGTGTTGGGCCAGAACATAGCTTGCTAAAAGATATTGACCGCGTTTCTTATCATTCCATTACTGATGATGAAGCGTTAGAAGCATTTCAATTATTAACGAAAAAAGAAGGGATTATTCCGGCTTTAGAAAGCTCGCATGCTGTCGCATATGCATTAAAATTAGCGCCGCAAATGAAGAAGGACGAAGGGCTTGTCATTTGTTTATCTGGCCGCGGTGATAAGGATGTAGAGAGTATAAAACGTTATATGGAAGAGGTGTAAAAAATGGGAGTAGAAAAAATTAAAGCAGTATTTGAAAATGGTAAAAAAGCATTTATTCCGTACGTAATGGGCGGAGATGGTGGACTTGAAAAGTTAAAAGAAAGAATTCGTTTTCTAGACGAAGCAGGAGCAAGCATCGTTGAAATTGGTATTCCATTTTCAGATCCAGTCGCAGATGGTCCAACGATTCAAAGAGCAGGGAAACGAGCGCTAGATAGCGGCGTAACAGTAAAAGGCATTTTTCAAGCGTTAGCAGAAGTAAGGAAAGAAGTGCAAATTCCATTTGTACTCATGACATATGTAAATCCAGTACTCGCATTCGGAAAAGAACAATTCATTGAGAGATGCTTAGAGGCAGGTGTGGACGGTATTATCGTTCCAGACTTACCGTATGAAGAACAAAATATTATTGCCCCGTTACTTCGAGAGGCAAACATTGCGCTAATTCCACTCGTTACAGTAACGAGCCCAATTGAGCGAATCGAAAAAATTACGAGTGAATCAGAAGGATTCGTTTACGCCGTTACAGTAGCAGGTGTAACGGGAGTGCGTCAAAACTTTAAAGAGGAAATTCATAGTTACTTAGAAAAAGTAAAATCACATACGCATTTACCGGTAGTGGCAGGGTTCGGTATTTCAACAAAGGAACATGTAGAAGAAATGATTACAATATGTGACGGAGTTGTCGTTGGAAGTAAAGTTATTGAGCTGTTAGAAAATGAAAAACGAGAAGAAATATGTGAATTAATACAGGCAACAAAACAAAAAGAAGAGGCGTAAGTCTCTTCTTTTTGTTTTGCGTAATAAATGTTAAAATATACAGAAAATACATATAATTTAGAGGGTGAGAAAGCATGCTAAGACGTAAACTACTATATCTTCTTTTAACTGTACCACTGTACGCTTGGCTTATTAGCATGACGAAAATAGAGTTGATGGCTCTATTTGTAGGGTATGTATTCATCTTTTCCAACTTAAATCGGATTCAAGAGCAATCTATTTTAGAAGTATGTATATTTTCAATTAGTATAGAACTATTTAGTATCGTTTCGATTGTATTATTAAATGAATTATTTCAATGGATTTATTCATTTTCATTAATGAAACTTGGGAATATTGTACTGCAAGCGATATGTGCTTACATTGTGTTTGTTGTGTTAGGAAAAATAATCGGACAGCAGACGGTTTTTGAGGATAATAGAAAATGGGAGTGAATCAAAAAGGAGCCAAACGGCTTCTTTTTGATTCTGTTGTAAAAACAATTGAAAAATATTACATCTGTTATATAATAGTTAAAAATTGTATTTTTAACGAAATGAGATGATAACATGGCCATATTGTTGGCACTTATCCCAATTATGATGATTTTCATTTGTTTATTTTTATTTAAACAAACGTCATTAAGGTCCTCATTAATTTCTTATGCGGTGTCTGTTGGAATCGTTTTACTCTCGCCAACGTTTCAATTAAGGATAAGTGAAACTGTGCATGCAACGATTAAAGGTTGGTTAATTTGTTTTATTGTCGGGTATGTTTTATTTTTCGGTATTTTTTTATTTCACCTCATGAACAAAATGGGGTACATCGATCAAGTAGCGCGTTTTCTAGAAGAAGTTACTCATGATCGCTTATTACAAATGCTTCTTATGTGCTTTGGTATTTGCCCACTAATTGAATCGGTAAGTGGATTCGGAATTGGCTTCATGGTTGCAGCACCTATCTTTCTTTCATTAGGCTATAAACCGTTTCAAGCTGTACTACTTTCATTTATTGGTTTACTAGCTAGTTCATGGGGCGCAATGGCAACTGGTACGATTATCGGTTCGCAGCTTATAAATATGCCGCTCACAACTCTTGGTACAAATACAGCATTATTAAGCATACCGATTTTCGCATACTTTATCATCCTTTCTTTATACGTTGTCGGTGGCTTTCAGGCAGTTATAGAAAAGTGGAAGGAAGGGATAGGATTCTTTCTATTATTTTCTCTCGGAATCTATCTTTCTAACGCATACGTAAGTGTTGAACTAGCAGGTATATTAAGTTCTATCGTTACCATTACATTTGGCTTTCTTATCATTAAACTAAAAGGGAAAAATGAGCAAACCTTTATAACAGAACATGCTGCGGCAACGGAGAGAGAAGTATCCATTATAAAAATTATTAGCCCTTATATCTTCTTAACAGTTTGTATTTTACTTTCTCGCCTCGTTCCACCATTACATGATTTGTTCAGATCATATGCAGTCCTTGATTTAAAATCATATTCTTACAAATTAGAAATGCTATATTCACCAGGTTTTTGGCTCGGCATGACTTGTTTATTTACAATTATTTTCTTCCGCATTCCATCTCATATTATGAAACAATCACTCTTGCAAACGATAAAACAATGGATTCCTTTTGCGATTACGACGACGATGTTTATCGCCATTTCAGAACTAATGGGTGCATCTGGTATGCATTCATTACTCGCAAAAACAGCTGGTGAAACATTTGGTACCTTTTTCGTTTTCGTTGCTCCGTTCATCGGTGGTATCGGTGGTTTTTTAACAGGTAGTAACGCAGGATCAAATGCGATGTTTATAAAACTACAAATGCAAACAGCACAAAACGTAGCACTCCCGTGGCAATACGTCACAACACTTCAAAACACCGCATCGTCAGTGGCGACAATCGCTTGTCCATCACGCATTACACTAGGTGCTTATTTATGTAATATCCCGTATCGTGAAAATGAACTATTAAAGAAGACGACGTTAATGATCTTTGGTGCGGTGTTACTTGTAGTGGTGGAGGTTATTTTTTGGTATATGTTGAGAAAATAAGAAATCCTCCTGAAAAAGGAGGATTTTCTTTTTATATGGATAATGCCTTAAGTATGAAAAGCTTCTACTAAATGAATAGGAGGTGAAATGTATGCCCCTAAAAAACTACGGTGTGTTAAAAGGTACAGTTATACAATCAAAGATTGGAAAAGGGAAAACACCTCATTATCAAGTTCATTTACAAGGCGAAGCAGGAGTAGATTATCGTATTGCAATTAACGTGAAATCGCAAAGTTATCCGTCGGAAGTTTTATATTTTGCGAGTAACAATATTAGGTCAGAGGCGATTCATATTTTACCGACATTACCATTCGGTTTTACAGAAATAAAAAACAATGAACCGAAAGTAGCTTTAGATTATGTAAGAGGAAATCTATTTGACTCAAATCAAATGATCCCTTTACCACCTGAAAAAGCAGGAGCTGATAATGATTTAAATGAAAAAATTGAGCGGTATATAAAGCGAGCGATAGAAGAAAGTACGATTATTTACGCGTTCGGTGAAAGATGGGGGCCAGAAGAAAATACACCCGATTCTTACTTTCATTTTGAACCAGGAAACGGTATACATGATATTCATATGAATCAAGGAAATGTAGAAAAATGGCAAGGTGATGATGGTATATGGCAAGACGGAGGAATACTCATTCATTTTGAAAAGGAAGAAGAATGGATCGGTATCTTTCTTGCATTCCAGTCGCAGTCATGGTGTACGGATGAAGAAGGGCATGCTCGTGTTCCGGTTGAGAATTGTAATTATAAGAAAAATAATTGATGAAAAGAGCTCGTTCGACATGAACGAGCTCTTTTCGTTTCGAAAAAGAAGTAAATGGAAAAATCACACGTTACTTCTACGATGGTGACAGTATTAATCCGTTATACGAGACAGATGGTAGTGGAAACGTACTTCGTCAATATGTATACTCAATGGCCGGCGTTCGTCTAGCAATGAAAGCACAAGGACAAACGTTATTCTATCACTACAACCCAAGTGGTGACGTAGTAGCGATGACAGACCCAAATGGACAAGTTGTCGTAAACTATGAATATGATGCATGGGGGAACGTATTAAAGAGTGACGCAAAAGGTATCGCAGCAGAGAATCCATTTGGATACGCGGGATACATGTATGATAAAGAAATTGTTATGTATGGTGATCGCTATTGAAGGCATAGAAACTGTTCATGAATTATTAATAGTGGTATTTTTCATAATGATTGAAAATGATAACTTATAAAAGGTTTTTGATAGGATCAGAATTCATGGTCACTACTTTTTACTATTTATAAGTCCTTTCTAATCCTTTGTCACATGTATGATTTATTAAGTGATTTTTACACATTGTGTAGTATCTGCATATGGTTACTTTTAATATAAGGGATATAGGGGTAGTCTGTAAATGATTTACGAGGAATTGTAGGAATATTTTCGTAATTACAAATGAAAGTGTTTCTACATGTAAAATCTATCTTGTTTTTTTTATTCTTATCCTTTAATTTATGTAAGGGGATTGAACGGATGTTCTGTTTTTAATGGATAATAAAAAAGAATGGTAAGATAGTTTGGGAGTTTACTATATTATTCTAGACTTGTCTGTTTTCCACCCTGAAAGTCACAATTTTATGGATGCAGGAGGCTACATATATATGGGTACGAGGCAGAAAATTTTGATGCAAGCGATGATGCTTGTAGTCATGGTTATGATGAGTGTGGTGTTTAGTAAAGAAGTTGGTGCAGAATCAGAAAACAAGAGTGATTGGATCGATAGTGTTCATGTAACGCCAAGTGAGGTTTCTTTTGGTAATGAAATGAAAGTGAAAGTTACCGTCAAGGTTAATAATCCAAATGGCATAGGTTCTGATATAAGCATCAAGTATATCCTTCCTTATTTAGATGAAGAGGAAGAAGAAGTTTATGAGTATGTCAATTTAAAATATAATTCGGAAACAGATTTGTATGAAGGTGTATTAAATACTTATTTTGATTTTGAGCAGGTTGGAACTTGGGAAATTGATATGATCCATTCAGGAGTTTTGGGCTTAATAGCATATAACTCTAACGTTCATGAGCCACGAGGTAGCTCAGAGAGAGAAAGCATGGAAGAACTGAGCAGTGGTAACATTACGTTATTGGAGCCAGTAGTTGGTTGGAATTATTTCAAGGAATATGGAGAAACACAAGGACACTGGTATTATTTTGATGAGAAAAAATTGGAATTTGTGACAGGTTGGTTTAAGGAAAATGGAAAACAATACTACTTGAATGACAACGGAATGATGGTAACAGGTTGGGTACTAGTAGATGGCAAGTGGTATTACTTGAAAGAAAACGGATCTATGGTGACAGGTTGGACGTTAGTAAATGGTGAGTGGTATTACTTAAGTGCAGATGGAGCAATGAAAACAGGTTGGACGCTAGTAGATGGCAAGTGGTATTACCTGAAAGAAAGTGGCTCCATGATGAAAGGATGGGCGTTAGTAAACGGTCATTGGTATTACTTAAATGCAGAAGGCTCCATGGCGACAGATTGGATATTAGTAAATAATACATGGTACTATCTAAACGCTAGTGGTTCTATGGTGACCGGTTGGTTACAAAAAGATCGAAATTGGTATTACTTACACTCTAATGGTGCAATGGCAGTAGGAAAACATTTCATTGATGGTAAATGGTATGGTTTTAAAGAAAACGGTGAAATGATGTCTGACTGGAAGAATGGAAAAACAGGATGGAGAATAGAAAACGGTAAACTGTATTATTTAAACCAGAAAGGTGTAAAAGTAACTGGGTGGCTACAAGATAGTGGAAAATGGTACTACTTTAATACAAAAGGTGAAGCGGTAATAGGTTCGGTGTTCAATAATGGTAAGGGCTATTATTTGCAAAATGATGCTTCGATGGCAATAGGGTGGATTTCTCTTGAGGGTGAAAAGTATTATTTTGATGAAAATGGAGTAAGGGCAGCAGGTTGGAAAGAGATAGATGGTAAGTGGTATTCTTTCTTCCCATCTACTGGAAAAATGAGCAAAAATACGTGGGTTGATAGCAAATACTGGGTAGATGCAAACGGTGTATGGACAAAGACAAGATAACTGAATAGTAGATAAAAAATACAAACCTCATTAAAAGGTTTGTATTTTTTATGAGAACTAACAGGAATGGGAAAAATATATAATAAAGTAAAGAAGGGATTTTGTATGGGGCATGATCTGGGTGAAGAGGATGCCTCTGTAACGCAGAATGGGTATACGTATGGTGATAATAATCCAGTGATGCTGACAAATCCAGATGGACAGGCACCTTGGCTTATTCCTGTAGCGATAAGTGGCTATAGTGCTTATAAAGGATACAAAGGCAAATCACGTGTTAATTGATTAAGAAAGTCTTATAAGCAAATACGTCATACATTAAATAAAAAACGTTAGAAAAGGATGAAAAGCTACATGAATAGTATTAATATACAGTCTATATTAGATGATTTATGGGGCGCTACCATTTTAGAGACACATATAGATTTGTTAAATGATAATATTAAATTTACATTGCAGGTAATTGATAACGGAGTGATAAAAGATTATAAATTAGTATTGATAGAAGTGTCATCGTTTTATTATGTTAAAGATGATGAAAAGCGTAGATTTGCATTTTATGATAGAGAAAAAGTAGATTATTTAGAATTAACAACGATTTATTATGAAGATCCAAATCTGAGTGAAGTTAAATTGAGTTTACAAAATGAGAAAGAATGGAGTAGCAAATATTCCACAGGAGTAAATATTATAATAGAGATTTGGGATTCTATTTTGTTAGTTGAAGCAAAACAATTTTCTCTTAATGGTAAAGTGATTAATCTTAAAATGTAGTTGTTTTTTAGTATAGTTATTTCGTTCGGAGCTGGGTATCGTTTAGGGGCAAAAAATTACAAGCTTGCCAACACACCTCCGTCCAATAAAAAGCACTTAAAACAGGGAATGCAAAAAGCTGGAACAAAACTAGAATTAAAAACAATGTGATTTAACATTTTCTTTGAGTAATTAGAGTGTAGTATATAAATTTATAATGGAGAGTAAGCATCAAATTTATTAATAATAAGAGGGTTTTGCAGCACCCTCTTATTAAAAAAGAAGAAGATGTACAATAAAAACTAACGAGCTGACTTTACAAATCAACTTTTTCCAATCCTTCTATGAACATGTTCCTTTATAAATTCCCCCTAAAAACTCAATATTAATAATTCGAATATTATACTATTAAATATCTACAATGTTATAGTTGTTTTTTTCGTCTTCCTTGTTACAATAGTAGTTAGATAACTATTAAACTAAAAAATTAATAAAAGGAGTACTAGGAAGAAATGTTTAAAAAAGCTGCAGCAATTGTCTTAACATCTAGTATAATTTCTATTCCTATAACAGGTTTAGCTGAAACTGTAACAACTTCTAATACAGCAACTGTAAATGTAAATGCTGTAAAACAATCTGGATGGGTTCAACAAAATGGGAAATGGTATTACTTAAATTCAAGCGGCATTATGCAAACTGGCTGGCTGTTTGATCAAGGGGTTTGGTATTATTTAAACGCTAGTGGAGCAATGCAAACTGGCTGGCTATTAGATCAAGGAGTTTGGTATTATTTAAATTCTAATGGTTCTATGAAAACGGGTTGGTTATTAGATCAAGGAGTTTGGTATTATTTAAACGCTAGCGGAGCAATGCAAACGGGTTGGCTATTAAATCAAGGAGTTTGGTATTATTTAAATTCTAATGGTTCTATGAAAACTGGCTGGCTTCTTGATAATAATAAGTGGTATTACTTAAATTCAAGTGGCGGAATGAAAATTGGTTGGCTACAAGATGGAAACAACCGTTATTACCTCCAAAATGATGGATCAATGAAAATCGGATGGCTGCAAGTGAATAATACGTGGTATTATTTAAACGCTAGTGGAGCAATGCAAACGAGTTGGTCATTTATAGATGGAAGTTGGTACTATTTACAAAATAATGGTGCAATGAAGACGGACTGGCTACAAGATGGCGATACATGGTATTATTTGCAATCCAACGGTATGATGCAAACTGGAACTGCTTCAATCAATGGAACGACGTACCATTTCGACAAGAGCGGTGCTTGGATTCCTGAAAATAACATCACTGCTACCACATATTTAGATCTTGATTTAACGTACGCTTCAAATGTGACTGGTGCAGAAATTGATGCTAATATTAAAAAATATCATCCAGACAGCCCATTAATTGGACATGGGAATGACTTTGTTGAAGCTCAAGCTAAACATGGTGTCAATGCTCTTTATTTAGCTGCACACGCTATTTTAGAATCGGGATATGGTAAATCTGAAATTGCATATCGTAAACATAACCTATTTGGGTTACGTGCTTACGATGCTGATCCATTTAAGTATGCGAAATATTTACCAACTTTCGGTGATAGTATTTCTTATAACGCAAACTACGTAAGAGAAAAGTACTTAGAAGCAAACGGATCATACTTTAACGGACCAACATTAAAAGGCATGAATGTCATGTATTCAACAGATCAAGAGTGGTCTGCTAAAATCGTAAAAATAATGGAACGTATTAAACCTTTCCAGAAAAAAGATTATGTATATGCGAAAAAATTACCTAAAAATCCAAACTCTTTAAATGTCGACGCCCTATCAAGTGATATTCCATATAAAACATACTCACAAGGAACGACAAAAACTGTTAAACTAGCTACTTCCTATTACGTTGTACCATATCCATTTGATGGTACAATTAAAAGTCAGTCAGTTACGAAAAATGATCAAGGCACACTAGCAACGGGTACACCTGTATTTATTTATCGTGAAGATCCAAACGGATGGATTGAATTCTCACTCACAATGAATGGAAATAAATATTGGGTATTAAAAGCTGGATTAAATATGTAAATAAAATACCCCTTTTAGAAAAAGCTAAAAGGGGTATTTTATATGTTTTAAATTATTAATAGGTTTGATGAGGTTAAAGTTGCTGTGCGCAAATATATGCACTTGTATAACTATCAAAGATTTCAAAAAAACTAAGCAACCTGAGTCCATATAAATATAGAACTCAGGTTGCTTAGTTGCGCTTTTTTAATACGGGGGCATTTCACAACGAACGCCCTCCTCTTATTTTATAAAACCCAAAACTAACAAGTGTAGAAATACACGAGAACAGCAGCGCCACACTAGAAAATGCAATGAGATACATATTATATTTCATTACTTTCCCGATGAGTTGGTTACTGTCGTACTGAAAAAGTTCTGCTATTATATTAAATAAAAACAATACGATAAACATGAAGATGACACCGTCAATGGATCCTTTAATGTCTGGTTTACTTAAAGCGATATGTGCAGAAATACAAATAGCGATAAATAAAAATAACCAAAAGGAAGGATTCAATAAATTGTTTATTGTAAATAAGCTTTTCAATAATACGAACGTCGACAAGAGCATGTTTTGAACCATTTCTAAAGTAATAGAAGTAGATGCAATCGTCTTTTCGAGAGTTGTATTAAATAAAAAATATGACTCTGGTACGAAATAGCGCATGAAAAGGATTAATGCAGTAATACCAGAAATAATAGGGCCAATTCCAATGAAGAAATTCCCAATTCGTTGATATACACTTTTTTGATTGTATTGATGTTGTACGTAACCTAACGCACCTTGGCTCGTATCTGTTGGGAAGAACTGCGTTGCTACAATTTTATGACGAAATAGTACGCACATAATGGCATGTCCAAGTTCATGAATAGGAACACCAATCCACGCAGTCAAAAGAAATCCTTTTCTTCCGAAAGCCCTCCACCAATACATTCGTGTGAGAGATTCTAAATAACCTAATAGAAATCCGATTACAATGATGACTCCAATTAAAGAAAATAACTGGATCACGCTTGTAAGGAGTATTTGAAAAATTGAGTTTACAAATTCCATTGCCTTTCATCCAATCTGTTTAAAGTTTCACTTTAGTTGCTCTGTTTCATAATAGCATTATTTTTCTAGATTACTAGTCTATATATTTTCTTTCAAAAGCAGGATTTCATAATCTGTTTCTTGTAGTCATGTTTTATGTCCAAAGTCATATATTGAACTTGTAACATCCTATAAGATATATGCTTAAGGAGGGATGAGAGCGTGAAATGTCCAGCATGTCATACAGAAAATGCAGTAGAAGCAAAGTTTTGCGGGAATTGTGGACATTCGTTAACCGAAGAAGTAGTAGCAAGTGGTGTCCAAGAAGAAAACCAGCAATCATCGCATGCAGAGCAAGCGAAGGAAACTCGTCCAAATGAAACGGTAGAGCAAGCAAAGCGTTTTACGAGTGGCTATTTTCGGTTTTTTAAACAGGCATTTCAAGCACCGACAGCGATTATGCAAAGTGGCAATGTCGAAGTGCGAAATGGAATTGTCAGTCTTGTTCTTATTTGTTTTTTAGGAGCATGTATTTTTTATAGAATGATGAGTGCTGGTGCAGCTGTTACGAGAACGCTAGTGCCAGAAGTATATACTCCTACATTTTTGGGAGAATCTGTAACGGTATTTTTCTTTTTATTAATTTTAACTTTGTTTGTTGGATTCATTATTTTTATAAGTGGTAAGATGATGAAATCCTCTTTTTCGTTTCTTGAAGTATTCGGCATATGGGGAACGATAGCAACGCCGGTTATTGCTATTTTAGTCCTTACTTTTCTTTTTAGTTTCTTATTAATCTTTTTCTCACCGATATTATTATCTTTAGCTACAACTTATATAGGGATTAGTATAATTGTAGCCATATTAAAATTAGATAACGGCGGATTAGATCTTGTTTATACACTTCTTATTGCAAATGTTTTCATTGGAATCGCAACATTTATTGTACTTTGGTCTTACATTAGCACTGTAATTCAAGCCTTTACACAGGGATTAACTGGCTTCTAATGCAAAGGTGGTTGAACGGATGAATGTATGTACAAAGTGTGGAACGCAGTTTGTAGATGGTGTGCAATTTTGTCAAAACTGCGGTACAAAGAGAGAAATTCCAGTGGTGAAGAAGAAAATGGGGAGCGGTACAAAAATTGGCATTACACTTTTAGCACTACTTGTTATAGCGATTGTTGGATTGTATTTGTATGGATCATCGTATTATGCGCAGGTGGCACAAGTAGACCGGATGATTACGATTTTACAAGAGAGAGACGGAGAAAAATTAGCTGAGATTATTACGACAGATGACCCATCGGTTATTGTAACGAGAGAGAGTTTCAAGCCTCTATTTTCATATATAAAAGAAAATCCGTCTTACGTGAATGAATTGAAACAATATTTAAAGCAAGGTGAAAAGCAAGGGGACGGAATTGAAAGAGCGGATTTTTCTTTAACGAAAGACGGGAAACATTACTTTATATTTGATCGGTATAAATTGAAGGCAAGGACGTATTATACGACTTTGCTTTCAAATGAAAAAGGTGCATCTTTAAAAATGAACGGAAAAGAAATCGATAAGACAGAAGACAAAAATTTTCAGAAGCAATATGGACCGTTTCTTCCAGGAGCTCAAGTGTTTCAAGTGGAATATAAAAATGACCATGTAAAACTATCACGCGAGGAAAAAGTTGTACTTATGAAACAAAGTCAAAATAATGTAACGATAGATTTAACGTTGCAAGGGCAATATATTACAGTTCAAACGAACGCGCCTGGTGCGACATTATATGTGAATCAAAAGCCAGTTACCGCATTGACCGGAGAAGAAATTACGTGGGGTCCCGTAGCAACTGATGGAAGTGCGACGATTTATTTAGAACGCAATGGAGAAAGCGGAAGGGAAACAACAAAAGTAGAAACGGTAACAGCACTTTCGGCTTATAACCTTCCATTCGAAAAGAAAAGCGTAGAAAAAACAGTCGTTTACAATGTTACTCCGCCACCTACGACTGGGTATGTATACAATGGTTTTATCTTCCCTGATAGTAATATTCGAAAATTAACGAATGCAGATTTAACGTATGTAACGAAAGAACAGTTGAAAATTGCTAGAAACGAAATATACGCAAGACATGGAAATATATTTCAAACGAAAGATATGCAAGCGTATTTTTCAAAACAGTCTTGGTACAGAGAAAATCCGTATTTTACAGGAAAGCTAACGGATATTGAAGCTTATAATGTTGAATTGATTAAATCAAGAGAATAGCGTTCGTGAAAAAGGTACAGTGTGTATTACTGTACCTTTTCTATGATTATTTAGCTGGACCAGGATCTCTTGAGAAAAAGATGTGAAAGAGAAATGTGACTTTACTTGCTTTTCCTGATGTACTAGCCTGTACGGCGGATAAAGAACTAGGTGATAAAGCTACTTCAGAATAGGGTGCTACGACTGTTTTGAGATTATGATCTGAATCTCCTGATGTAGTAACCGTTATTGTATCTGCAGATAAGTTAATAACTTTAATAGTACCACTTGGAAATATGGACTTACCAGCATGTGATGCTGAAGCGAAGCGAGTGCCTTTCCAAATATCTTGTGCGTAGGTATCGTTGTCAGATAACCAAGCACGAGCGCTGTATATGGTTGCGTTAATGGAAAATTCTTGGTCAAGTGGCGTGGCGGCTTTCGGTTCTTGCGGTTCATCTGGAGTTTGAGCGAGAAGGCCAGGGCACATGTATGTTTCACCTACTTTCAATAGTTACTGTTATAGCATATTAAACATGTTGTTTATAAGACACGACGGTTACCTATTCAGGCATAGGTTTGTGCACTAAATTTGTAGATGAAATATTATTTCTTTACAATGGGAATAGGTGTTATTTCTATAAAATATGGAAATTGTAAAGAGTAGGTAAAAAAGAAGGAGTGGTAAAGTGAACTATGTCATTATTGGCGGAGATGCAGCTGGGATGAGTGCAGCCATGCAAATTGTAAGAAACGATGAAACTGCAAAAGTTGTGACGTTAGAAAAAGGTGAAATCTATTCATACGCTCAGTGCGGATTACCGTATGTCATTAGTGGTGCTATTGCTTCGACGGAAAAATTAATTGCGCGTAACGTGAAGACGTTTCGTGATAAGTACGGAATTGATGCGAAAGTGCGACATGAAGTAACGAAAGTAGATACGGAAAAGAAAATTGTGTACGCAAAGCATACGGAGACGAAAGATGTTTTTGAATTTACGTATGACCGTTTATTAATTGCGACGGGAGTGCGTCCTGTTATGCCAGAATGGGAAGGACGAGAGTTACAAGGCATTCATCTTTTAAAAACAATTCCAGATGCTGAGCGTATATTAAAAACGTTAGAAACAAACAAAGTTGAAGACGTAACAATTATTGGCGGCGGTGCGATTGGACTGGAGATGGCAGAAACATTTGTCGAGCTTGGTAAGAAAGTAAGAATGATTGAGCGAAATAATCATATCGGTACGATTTATGATGCAGATATGGCGGAATATATACATAAAGAAGCGGATAAACATCATATTGAAATTGTAACGAATGAAAATGTAAAAGCTTTTAGAGGAAAAGAGCGAGTAGAGGAGATTGAAACGGATAAAGGTACATATAAAGCAGATCTTGTTTTAGTATCTGTCGGAGTAAAGCCAAATACTGATTTTCTTGAAGGAACCAATATACGTACAAATCATAAAGGGGCAATTGAAGTAAATGCATATATGCAAACGAATGTGCAAGACGTATATGCTGCTGGTGATTGCGCGACACATTATCACGTTATAAAAGAAATTCATGATCATATTCCAATTGGAACGACTGCCAATAAACAAGGACGACTTGCTGGACTCAATATGGTTGATAAACGAAGATCATTTAAAGGTACGTTAGGTACAGGCATTATTAAATTTATGGATTTGACACTCGCGAGAACAGGCTTAAATGAAAAAGAAGCGAAAGGGCTCAATATCCCGTATAAAACAGTTAAAGTAGATTCAACAAATATGGCGGGCTATTATCCAAATGCGAAACCACTTTATTTAAAATTGCTATATCGCTCCGATACGAAGCAATTGTTGGGTGGACAAGTAATTGGGGAAGAAGGTGTAGATAAGCGTATTGATGTGATTGCAATGGCGCTTTTCAATAAAATGAGCATTCACGATTTAGAAGACGTCGACTTAAGTTACGCACCACCATATAATAGCGTTTGGGATCCAATTCAGCAAGCAGCAAGGAGAGCGGAGTAGCACTTTTAAAGTGCTACTTTTTTTGTAAAGGGAAGTAATCTTTTTTATTGAATAATAAAGAGGGCGATTTATAAAAATGGTTGTAGCACTTCAAAGAGTTCAAGAATCAGAAAAAGAAATATTACGTAATTTGTACGCATTATATCTTCATGACCTTTCCAAATTCACCACTAATATAACGATTGGAGTAAATGGTTTTTTTGGAATATAAAGATTTACACTTGTTTTGGAAAAATGACGGAATCACTCCATATTTTATAAAAATTGATAATAGTATTGTAGGATTTTTATTATTATTAGAACGTCCATTTTTGAAGAAAGAAAACGATTTTTGTATGAATGACATTTTCATATTGAATCAATATAGGGGAAAAGGAATCGGTAAACAAGTTATTGAAAATTTACTAGAAGAGAAACGAGGACAGTATTTCGTTATCGAACTTCTAAAAAATGTACCGGCAGTTTCGTTTTGGAAGAAAGTATATAGAGAGTTAAACATTGAATTTGATGAACGAAAACAAATGATTGATGATGAAGAATGCCTCGTTCAAACGTTTAAAATATAATGAAATAAGTGTTCCTCGTATATTACTTTGAAATTTAGCTTTATCCCGCTATTTGTGGGAGTCGGGTTGCTCGTAAACGCCCGATTGGTGAGGGCTGATAATCAGTGGGGGATGAACAGCCCTCCTACTGATTAAAGTTTCACTTTATTTTGAATATAAGGTTCACCCTTGAAAACAAAGTACGTATCGCTTATATTGTCATATAGTATTTGTTTTTTTACAAAGCAATGAACGAACCAGGGGGCGCAGTATGGCAATTAACATGAAAACAATCGAGGAATGGATTGCGGAATCAAACGCAAGACAGGAAGAAGATTTTGGACACGTTGTTGAAGAGATGAAAGAAGTATGTGTCGGACTTGATAATGCGACATTAATTTATACGAAAAATGTATTTTGCTTCGGTAAGAAAGTAGAAGTATTGTTTTTCTTCCAAGACCATGTCGTTATCGGACAAGAAAAAGACGAATATGTTGAGATTGAAAAATTAAAGTATGATGCCATTACAAATAGTAATTTAAAAACAAATGACAAAAATACAACGTTAGAATTAAAGTTTGCTAACGGACAAACTATCAATTTAGATAGTTTAAATGATAACTATGGTACGAAAAATTGGTTATTTGCAAGACAAATTAAGAGTATCTTTAAAGTAATCTAGTAAAAAAGCAGACTCTTAAGGGTCTGCTTTTTTACTTATTTCCGATTACACAAATACAACCTCTTTCTTCATAACATTTCACACTTTTAAATCCCGTCTTATAAAAAAGGTTTATTAATTCTTCCGTCGTTTTAAATTTCTTCATATGATATTGAATTTTGAAAGTTTCAGCCACTAATAAAAAGGATCCGTTCGGTTGTAAGACGCGAAGCACTTCTTTTATATCGTGTTCAACATCGGGCCAAAAATAATGAGTTTGAAAGGCGGTAATGAGATCGAAGAAGTTCGTATTGTAAGGAATAGAGGAGACGTTAGCTTGATGAATGATTACTTTCCCTGTTTTTACATCTTTCATATTTGCTTTTTTTGAGTTTTCAACAGCTTGATCGGAGTAATCAATCCCGTATATTTTCCCAAATGTAGTTCTTTTTGAAAGAGTGTGTATTGTTTTGCCTCCGCCACAGCCGATATCTAATATAACTGCCTCTGTCTTTATATGCACTTTTTGCAACGCCCACTTTGTTAATTTCGTATGTGCAGCGTTCATAATACAAAGCATGGAAGAACCAATTGTTCCACGAGGATTTTTTGCTTGCTGAATTAATTGTTGTAAAATGCTCAAATCAGACTCTCCTTTTATGTAAGAATATATACTTATTTCGCTTTTTATAAATTAAGTCCTTTAAAAAAGCACGCCGGTGGACGGCGTGCTTTTAATTATGCAAAGACCCTTTTAACCAATTCCGCGCTCGATACGCCCCAACAGGAATTTGAATAAGTGATGTTTCATTTCCACCATCAATCCCGTACAATTGATCACAAGAATTTGTATCAAAACTTAGTAACGGATGACCACCCATCCCCATAGCGGTCGCAGCGAAAACGAGTTTATGAACGAGTATACCAGCTTCCATTTGGTGAATGCGATATCCTCTATAGCCTAATGCACGTGTGTAGTAATCCTTCTTTCCAACTACATGTAAGCAAAGTGGTACTTGAAAAAGGTTTACGTTATCCATCGTCATACTAGACTGAAGGGGGTAACGAAGGTCTCCATACCGAATTGGGTGTATGGAATGTGTTTTAATGTTATAAGCATAAGCCCCGTTTTCAATAGTTTTTACGTTATAAAAACATCCATACAAGGAGACGCGTGCATTTTCATTTATATACTTGCCATCAAGGTCGTTGTAATAGGGGAAGGAGAGACTCGTTTCTTGTAGTAAAGTAGCGAGCTCAGCTGCATCCCATTTCGTTAAAGTAAAGTCATCGTTAGGGGAGTACCGCTCTTTACAAAGCTGTAAGAAATCATACGATAAACGCTCTACTTTCGGTAGCTGTACAGTGTGCGCATGATGTTGATAGTACTCTTCATGAGCTAGTGTTTGGAAGTGTTCTGTCGATTCAATCATAGATGCTTCATTTATTTTTGTTATCATCGGATATCCTTCCACATGTTTGGAACGAACGAAATGCTCATGTGCTAAAGGTGGAATTTGCTGCAATAAGTCATGAGAAGTAACGGTTTTATTTTTACGATAATCATCGTGGAACCAATCTATATTCGGTTCTGTACTTAAAGGAATAACAGCATACACACTTTCTTCTCCTTCGGTCAGTCCGAGTAAATGATTGATTGCACGGTCTAGAAATTGAAAGTATATGCCATTTGTGTAACCGAATTGTTTCGCACATTCGAGTAATTGACCGATGAGAACGCCGCTATCTAATCCTTGCAGACGATACGAAAAGTTATTGTATTTAAAAAAGTTTTTCCAAAACATAGTGGATACAAATGCAGCACCAAAGCAAGAATGTATGTTACAGCGATTGCCGAGTGCGTCTGTAAGATAAGAATCGAAATTTCCTTCGCGAAGTAAGATAAGTCGGTGATACGCAGCGTCATAGTGGTAAATCCCGTCTGGATAATGATCCAATTTTAAATATATATACAATTCATTCGGATATAAAGCACCACCTGAAGGGATAGACCTCCGGAATAAATTTCTTTCGCTATTGAGCTGACATAATTGGGTTATACCAAATGAATACAAAAGGTAAGGACCAATCTCATCCAAAGTAGGTGTAGTAGAAGAGTTCGGCAAAGATATTGGGATTTCTGAAGAGAGAGGGATGACAGGTACATTTCGATATAACTTATAAGGAAGCGGTGCGTCTTCCCAGTCCACCTTATGATTCGGCATAATTTCATCAATAGTGAAATGGAGATGATGTAAAAAAGTATCTAGCTGCATGAAATCCCCCCTTTACTATGGAAATGGATGAGGATGTGGATTTAATTGTTCGTTTGTTAAAGGCTCAGCCCTATATCCAAGTGTCATCGGTACAGTGTACACTCTATCCAGTCCGGTAACACGAGTGAGATGGTGACCGAACGTCATCGGTAGCATGCCTGGGATCATGACTTTTACACAATGTAATCCGTTCTGCTCTATAAGGGGGACGGTTTGATCTACAACGATTACTTCGAGCCCAGATTGATGCAAACGATTTAAAAGTTGATGAAGATCAGATGTCAAATCCATATCAAACGATTGTAATGCATTCATTTCTTGGAACGATTGCACCGGAGCATCGTCACGTAAAAGGAAATGAAGACGTTCTTCCGTTTCTTTTAATCCGTACAGCATACTATGGTCTTCCATTTTATTAACGAGATAAGGATCTTGTAAGCATTTTTCGTAGTACTCTCTTTTTTGCTCGAGCTCATCATCTGCTATTAGTAACATGCCTGCTATTTCGTGAATTGCACTTTTTATAGCTCGAATAGGATCTAAATGAGAGCCCCCTGCACAAACAACGTTCATTCCATTTGCACGCGTATTTTTCGCAATTACCCATAAACTCGGGATGCCATGTTCCATCGTCGCGTTAAAAACGTGTAATTCATACCCGGTAATCGTGCGTAACCGCTGAATCATTAATTGTAATTCCGTATCGTTTGCTGAGCTAAGATCAAGGCGGGGAAGAGGTAATTCAGCATACCAAGTGAGCAAGAAGGCATCACGCTCTACAATTTCTAAAATGCCGTGAAAAATTGCTTCTTCTAAACTACCACCAATTGCACAACCATTGGATGTTTCATACACGAAAGCATCCCGATGACCGAGGCTATAATAAGCGATTGATTCTGGAACTAAAAGTGGCTTGTTTTGTGATAAAGAATAGCCCCATACCCAGTTTTGTTCATAGTCAGGATTAAACGGCTTAAACGGAAAACTATCACGATTATAATGTTCATTTGTATGTACACCGAGTGTGAGGGGATTCAGTGCATGATCCTCTAAATCATGAAAACTACCATGCACATTTGTCTTTTTTCCTCGAGGTGACATACCACAATATCGTTCTAAACCTTCTAAAATAGCAGTTGCTTCACTCAGTGCAAATGAATGGGTTCGACCTGCAACACCTTCATTCCCAAACATTAACGGCATGTTTATAATGACGTCAGCGAATGGTAATAAAGAATGCTGCATTTTTCCATTCAACATACCAACCCGGTAATCTAAATAGTCTCTCGTTAAAAATGTATTTAGTTCATGAATAGAACGACAGCGATACGTTTCAGCACTTGTTTTTAAGCTCGGTTGTAAAGAAATCTGTGCCGCATCCGCAGTATCAGTAGGTAAATTACTACATATAGGACAGAGAGGATCTGGAAGAAAAGAATGCCGCGTACATTGCAGTGTTTGTAAGTTTAGTAAAATGAGTTCATTTTCTAAAGAAGAATGTCCGTGAGCTAATATTTTCTCCGTTTCAGCATGAATGAGCTGGCACATTTGCAGAATGCCATTTTGGGTGGCGCGTACATCACGCCTCGTTACGTGCTCTGATTTCAATGCATATTTCCGCTGTAATTCCCACATTTCTTGTTGATCAAATCCGGCGATAAAGCGTCGTCCATCGGCACAATGGGTGCATCCCGTTGCAAGAGGATGAATATAAGGTCCGATAACACCTTCACCAAATGAAGTAAACGCACGTAGCCACGGAATATGATTGGAACGAAAAACAAGCTCAGCATCATGATGAATAGTAGAAGGAGAGCCGTCATGTAATACGAGAGCGAGGTTGATATTTTCAGGGAGTTCGTCTGTAATTGTATGTTGGCGAATGATGGAATATTGTTTGCGTAATTGATCATGTACATAGTCTGCAAGTAGGCCATCTCCTATAAGCAATATATGTTGAGTCATAGACCGTCCTCCTTTGCAATTAATACCCCGTACACACCATCTAAATTTTCTTTCAAAAATGATTCAATCGCTAAATCAAACACGAATGGATAAAAATTATGTTCTCCTAAATGCTGCAAGGCAAGCTGTAAAGATTGCACATCTGGAATTTCTTCGTCCGCTTGTATTTCTATTCGAAAAGAATCAGTGTCATATAAAATAATAGATGATTCAGGCAAAACAGTAGCTCTGTATGGAGTTTCTTCATTTTGAATGTGAAGAAGAGATAGTTGTAGTGCGTTACGTAACGCTAACGTCATATTAATACTGGATGCGCCATACCATCTATCATTTACACCGACCCAAACGACTGGAAAACTAAGAATCTCTTCACTCATTGCTATTTTAGGTGCTTCATGAATTGTAGAGAGAGCATCGTAATAAAACTTACAATGTGTATCATGAATTTCAGCTAGGTCGATCGTTGTAATTTCTTCTAGCATATGTGATTGCCGCTCATATAGTTTATTGTTTAAATGTTGTTGTAGTGCCCGGTATACACCTTCTGTCATCGTTTCCCCAGCACCAATACCGATATCGTTATGTTCAGGAATAAGGCGATGAATGATTTCAGCTACATATGTTTCAATTCCTGTTAAACCAGCTTCACGGCGAGCTTCATTATGAGTCAAACCAGCGCAAGTCATAAGAGGCAGGAGGGAAGCGGGACCATCGGATAGTGGTGTAGCTACTTGAATATTGCATTGTGATAACGGTAGTTGATATGAATTTTGTTCATCCCACACATGGAATATACCAGCTTCTTTAGAAGTTAATGAGTCGAAAAAACGGAACAATTCAGTTGAAGTATGTTGGTTGGACCGCTGCGCAAGTTTTTCGGTAAGATTTTCTATTGTATCAATTGTAAAACTTTCATCAGTTGCGAGAGGATGTTTTATAAAAGGATGCCATGTCCCTTCGAGTGTTTCACAGTTTAATAAAAAGAATTGTGGCTCTTTTTCTCGATATGAATCATCAGCGACGTGTTTAAATAATTCAAAAACAATTATATTTGCTAACATTGCGCCAGTAATTGGTGAAAAAGGAGCTGATGCATTTTCATTTTGCAAAGTAGTTTCATGTAGCCGATGCCAAGCTGATTCCCAGCATTCTTCACGATCAGCTGTTACGACAGGACCAGCCAAACCGAATGTTGATAAACAAATGGCGGGTATGAAGTTCTTTCCTACTTCCTTGCAAATCGTGTGAACTGTTCTTAAGCCTTCAATGTCTCCATTTTGAGAAACGTATAAAATCCAGTCAAAGGGTTCGAACACTTCATGCAGGGGGCGGTCAATTGTAGTATCTATTTCTTGAACAAGTACATTGTCATCAACTTCATATGCACGTTCTACTAGTTCATGAATTCGGTCGTAATTTGTTTCCATATAATCTGTGACAAGGTAATGAAATGTAGGTAATCCGGATTCTAGTAAAGAAGAAACTAAGGAAGTAAGCATATCCCCAGAACCAAGTATAAGGACATTTGCTGCGCGGTACGTCTGGAATTTTAAAGCACCTGAATGAGAATCAGCTTCTAGAAATTCAATTTGCGAAGCATACCTATCGAGTAATGCACTGTTTAATTCATGAGGTGCATCTTGACTTACATCACGAACAAAACCATTTTCATATAAAATCTCTCCAATTTCAAATACACGATGTTGATAGGGGAGAGGAAGACCATCGGTTATTTCTGCTAAAGAATGATCACCATTAAACATAGGCATTAATTTTTCAATCCAGTTATAAATTCCATCACCGTCCATGCGGAATGAACTGGCGTTATTTCGAAAATAGACACCCCCGTTTGAGTCGGGAAGGAAGAAAGTATCCTTATTTGCTTTAAGCTTTGCATGAGCTGGAAGGTTATTCATTTTAATCCTCCTTACGTTTTAAGCATACATTATTAGCTTATGTCATGAAATTTGTCCCGTATGAACGCAATAAAAAAAGGCTGTAGAATGATTTATTCTACAGCCTCTAATAGACTATTAGTCTATCAACCTTCTAATAATAATGATTTTGGATCTTCAAGCATATCTTTAACAGCAACAAGGAAGCTAACTGCTTCTTTACCATCAACAATACGGTGATCGTAAGATAGTGCAAGGTACATCATCGGACGATTTTCCATACGTTCTGCATCAATTGCAACGGGTCTTACTTGGATTTTGTGCATTCCTAAAATACCTACTTGTGGGCTGTTTAGGATTGGTGTTGACATTAGAGAACCGAATACACCACCGTTTGTAATTGTAAATGTACCACCTTGTAGCTCTTTTAATGAAAGTTTATTATCACGTGCTTTCATACCTAAATTACGAATTTCGCTTTCGATTTCAGCGAAGTTTAATTGGTTAGCATCGCGTACAACTGGAACAACTAATCCATCTGGAGCTGCTACTGCAATACCGATATCATAGAATTTTTTAATGATAAGCTCGTCGCCTTGAATTTCAGCATTTAATAATGGGAATTGTTTTAATGCTGCAACAACTGCTTTTGTGAAGAATGACATAAAGCCAAGACGTACATCATGTTTTTTCTCGAAAGCATCTTTACGCTCTTTACGTAATTCCATGATTGCACTCATATCAACTTCGTTAAATGTTGTTAACATTGCAGATGTTTGTTGTACTTCTACAAGACGTTTTGCAATTGTTTGACGGCGGCGGGACATTTTTACGCGCTCAACTGGTTTTTCAAATTCCGTTTTTGCAACTGGAGCAGGAGCTGGACTTTTTGGAGCAGCTGGTGCTTCTTTTGGTGCTGCAGCATGAGCTTGTACATCATGTGGTCTCACACGTCCAAGTGGATCTGTGCTACGTACGTCGTTTAAGTCGATTCCTAATTCACGAGCCATTTTTCTAGCAGCTGGTGATGCGATAGGATGGTTCGTATTTGGTAAACCTTGTAGAGCCGTAGCTTGTTCAGCAGTTGGAGCAGCAGCTTTCGGTGCTTCAGCTGTTTCTTGTTTTGGTTGCTCAGCCACTGGTGCAGGTGTACTTACTGCCACTGGTGCGCCATTTGCATCTAAAATTGCGATAGTTGCGCCAACTTCAACTGTATCCCCAGGCTCGCCTAGTAACTTTGATACAATACCTGAATCTTCTGCAATGATTTCTACATTGACTTTATCAGTTTCAAGCTCAACAACGCTGCCACCTTTCTCAACTTTGTCACCTACGTTGATAAGCCATTGTGAAATAGTTCCTTCTGTAATAGATTCTGCAAGCTCAGGTACTTTAATTTCGATCATTTTAAATGTCCTCCCCTTATTTGCCTAACGGTGTGTTTTGTCTTCTTTAATCTTCGGTAATCTCCATTTGTTAGCTCGACTTGGGCAGAATATCTGCCCAAGTCGAGCCGGGAAAAATTCATTGTTACTTTTAGTTGCTATAAACTTCAATTTCTTGTTTATCTTGACGGAAGTTATACTTCACATCTAAAGCGTGCGCCACAATTAGTTCTTGCTCAGCTTTGTGAGCGAACGGATCGCCACCAGATGGGCTAGAACGATCTGGGCGTCCAATGTAACCTGTTTTCACTGTATCTCCAGCTAGTTCGAACAGAATTGGAGCCATGTAATGCCATGCACCCATATTACGAGGTTCTTCTTGAACCCAAATAATTTCTTCTAAGTTTTTAAAGCGTTTCATAATAGATTGAACTTTTTCAGCAGGGAATGGATACAACTGTTCAATGCGAACGACATGAACTTCATCTAAGTTGTATTCATGTTTACCAGACTCGATTTCCGCTGCTAAGTCAATCGCCATTTTACCTGTACTTAAAACAAGACGTTTAACTTTATTTGGTTTCATGCCAAGGTTTTCTTGTTCTAAAGCAGGTTGGAAACGTCCTTCGCTTAACTGACTAGCAGTTGAAAGCGTAAGTGGGTGACGTAATAAACTCTTCGGCGTCATAAGTACTAAAGGTCGAACAGCTTCTGTTCCTAAAATAGATGCTTGACGACGCAAGATATGGAAGTACTGTGCTGCGCTCGTTAAGTTTGCAACTGTCCAGTTGTTTTCAGCAGCTAACTGTAAGAAACGCTCTGGACGTGCACTAGAATGCTCTGGTCCTTGACCTTCATAACCGTGTGGTAATAGAAGAACTAAACCAGATTTTTGACCCCATTTTGCTCTTCCAGCTGAAACGTATTGATCAAATAATGCTTGCGCAGTATTTGAGAAGTCACCATATTGCGCTTCCCACATAACAAGAGTTTCTGGAGCAAATACGTTATAACCATACTCGTAACCAACAACAGCAGCTTCTGATAACGGACTGTTATGAACAGAGAATGAAGCGTTAATGTTTGGTAAGCGATGTAATGGTGAATATGTTTCATTTGTATCAGTATCGTGTAATACGATGTGACGATGCGCGAATGTACCACGCTGTGAATCTTGACCAGTTAAACGAATTGGTGTACCTTCTTGTAAAATAGAAGCGAATGCTAATGACTCAGCAAGTGCCCATTCAATTTTACCGTTCTCTTCAAGAGCATCTTTACGGCGTTCAAGAATTTTCTTCACCTTCGGATATACGTTAAAGCCTTCTGGCCAAGATAATAGACCTTCATTCATTGCACGAAGTGAGTCAAGTTCAACACCAGTATCAATTGGCTGAATGCCTTTTGCAACAACATCTGGTACTTTAACGTGAATTGTTGCATCGCTCGTATCAGCTGGTGGTACTTGTGCATAATCAGATTTTAATTGTTCTTGTATAAATTGAGTAATTGTTTCAACCTCATCTGCATTTAGAACACCAGCAGCTTGTAATTGATCTGCATAAATTGCTCTTACAGTTGGGTGATTTTTAATTTTTTTGTACACTTGTGGTTGCGTAACTGCTGGGTCATCCATTTCGTTATGACCGTAGCGACGGTAACCAATTAAATCGATTAAGAAGTCTTTTTTGAACAACGTACGATATTGAATCGCCAGGTTAGCAGCAGCAAGGCAAGCTTCTGGATCATCAGCGTTCACGTGAACAATCGGAATATCAAAACCTTTTGCAAGGTCGCTTGAATATTTCGTAGAACGAGAATCATAGCTATCAGTCGTAAAACCAACTGCATTGTTTGCGATAACATGAATTGTTCCGCCCGTTTGATACGCGTTCAATCTGCTTAAGTTTAGTGTCTCAGATACAATACCTTGACCAGGGAATGCAGCGTCACCATGAACTAAAACTACGAATGATTTAGAAGTATCTTGTTCTGGAAGACCAGACTTTTTACGATTTTCTTGAGCCGCACGTGCGAAACCTTCCACAACAGGATTAACGAACTCAAGGTGACTCGGGTTATTCGCTAATGTAACGCGAGTGCTAACTTCTTCATTCCCAACGACTTGTTCTCTACCTAAATGGTATTTCACGTCGCCAGTCCAGCCAGCATTTGCCACTGCGCCTTCTATTTTTGCATGTTTGAATTCAGCAAACATGTGAGTATATGGTTTTTCTAATACGTGAGCAAGTACGCTTAGACGACCGCGGTGAGCCATACCAATCATGACATCTTCAACGCCGCCTTTAGCACCTTCTAGCACAATTTCATCTAGAACTGGTACAAGCATATCAACGCCCTCGATAGAGAAACGCTTTTGCCCAACGAATGTTTTATGCAAGAATTGCTCGAAACCTTCAACAGCTGTTAAACGTTTTAAAAGAGCAGTTCGTTTTTATTTGATAATGGTTGACGCAATGAATTTGATTCCACCATTTGATGCAACCACGCGCGTTCTTCACTATCTTGTATATGTGAGAATTCATAAGCTAAAGATTTTGTATAAACGTCTTTTAATCTATGAATTACATCAAGTGCAGTGTGAATACCCTCTGGTGCATCTTGCCATACTGTTTTAGCTGGAATCGCTTTCAAGTCAGCATCGCTCAATTCGTTCATTGCTTTCTCAAGAAGAGATTGTCCGTTTGCAGCATCTTCCATCGGGTTGATGTGAGCCAACGTATGCCCGAAAGAACGAATCTGTTCAACAAGTTGAACGACTTTAAGAATTTTTTCAATGTTACCTGTGTTTTGAGGAGAAAAATGTGTTGCTGTGTTGTCCCCTGTTACGACATCATCTTGAAACGAAGGAGCTCCAAAAATTTCAAAAAGCTCTTGTAATTCCGCATCAACAGAACCTGCTCCAGTTACGTAAAGATCATACTGTTCAATAACATAACCAAGGTTCGGACCATGGAACTTGGCCCAAGGGTTTGTCGTTGTATTCTTCCTCGTCATTTGTTTAAACCTCCCAATGCATATAATCCTTTTCCTATACAAAAGGTGCATTTTGCTCTTTTTCAATAATTGATGAACTAATAATTAATGTAAATGTTGTCTTTACTCTTATGTTATTACAATAATTTACATAATACCAAACACTATTACTTATCTGTTTTGTAAAAAAACATTCACAATAACTTATCACCCAAGTTAATCTTTCATGTTATAAAGTAATTTTACAGAAAAATGGAGTGGATATATTTGGTATACCTACACTAACAACTATAATTGTTGCATTTACATATAGGTATAATAGTTAGAATGTTTCGATAAAATAAAGTTCGAATTATGTATATTGAAATAATAAGCGCTTTCATTGATATTATACAACAATATAACGGAATATAGTATAAAAAATAAAAAATTATGAATTTAGAGTAAACTTTATTTCGGTAGTGTTAAATATTGAAAGGAAAACGAAGGATTTCTACAAAAAAAGTGGCTAAACATAAAAAATGCTTCATAAACCGTTAGTTTCTATTAATATGCCGAAAAATACCGTAAAACAAATAACGCATTTCATCTAATAAAGCGGCAAATGAAATATTTTAAAAGGATAAAACAAATATGGAGATATTAAATTTTTATAAAAATGGAGAAGGGATATAGTAACGGATATATACATTGTTCCATGTTGCATTACAAAATAGACGTGCTGAAATTGAAAAAGTTTCTTCTATAATAAAGTGAAACTTTAATCAGTGTGGGGTTTGTCCATCCACCACTGATTATTAGCCTTCACCAATCGGGCAGTTATTTCCCACCTAAATTCCTCGTATTCACTGAATTTTGAGGTGGGAGTCTTACTGCCTGTTAATGCGGGATAAATAGCGTGAAACAAACTGAAATATATGTAAAGGAAACTTGACGTAAAGTTTACTTTACATATATACTCGATATAAGGGAGGAGGGAGAAATTTCCTTGGAAAATAAAATGGTCGAATATCGAAAAAAATTTGGACTATCTCAAGAAAAATTGGCTGAGAAACTTGGAGTTTCCAGACAAACCATCATTTCAATTGAAAAAGGGAAATATGATCCATCACTTCCATTAGCATTTGAAATAGCGAAAACATTTCAAACAACGATAGAACATGTATTTATTTATGAAGGAAAAGAAGAGGGGGAGAAAGGATGAATGATTCACAAAAGTATTTTGTTATTATGGGAATTATCTTTTTAATTATGAGTGGATTTATGATACTAGCAGGTATAATGACACATTCAGCACCACCAAGTCCTACTTATACGTTACTAGCAATGATGATTATGTGTTTCTGCTTAAGTTACTTACACCCGCAATTTAAAGAAAAAGATGAGCGAATGAAACTCATTCGTTATAAAGGGATGTTCTTCAGTTTTTTTGCATTAACAGCGTATTATCTCCTTTTCTCTATCGGCTTAAATTTAAAAGTAATGACACTATCTGCGGTTGAACTATTACATATACTTATGGCACTTACAATGAGTACCGTCTTTATCTCATTTGTTGTTTTGGCAAAAAGATATTAAGATGGAAGAGAGAAAGGAAGATTAACATATGCAAATGATGTATGCTTTTGGTATGGGGATCGTTTTATTTTTAGCGGTGTTCCTATTCATTCGTAAAGACGTTCAAAACGGGACGTTAACGAAACGAGGATTTTATAAAATGATTGGCTGTTTAGTTGTTATGTTTATAGCGATCATCGTAATGATTGTATTAATTACTCAATCATTATAAATTTTAAAAATGAAACCTTACTTTTTGTAAGGTTTTTCTTTTTGTATAAAAACCTAAAAATTACCACAAAAACCATTTACTACATGGAAGCTATATTGTATAATCCAATAAAATAATAGAAAAGGAGAATAGTATATGAATAAAAAAGCTATCTTCTTTTTATTAACAAGTCTACTACTTGTAGCTAGTATTACTTATATAATATGTAACACACGAGAACAAGTACCACCTATATTAGTATGGGAGGACCAAGAATACTACGTTACGGATGAACCTGCTCAAGCAGAAGAAGTCGGACAAAGGCTCGGAGAAGTGACAAAGAAAATTGAAGCAAGTAAAGCACCTACTAAAAATAGTGAATCTAATACATTACAAGAAAAAACAGAAGTATTCACAATGATTGAAGAAAAAAAAGATGATCAATCGCCTTTAATCATAAAGGAACCTTATGGTGATGAATATAGAATAGTAAGGCCGATGTTAAAGCAAGTACTATAATAGAAAAGGAGACTCATATGCAGACAATAGCTTCATACCCGTGGTCGTTAAGAAAAATATTTGTCTTTTTCCTTTGCTTTATTCTGCCTCCTATCGGTTTCATTTATATTTTGATGAATAGAGAAGCACTACAAAAGAGAGATTTCATTTTATATGTATTATTTGCTGCTATTAATATATCGCTTTGGTTATCATTGATGATTTTTGATAGGAGTATGTGGATGGTAGCGGGGCATGATGTGCTTAGCGTAATTGTTATTATTGTTTCGAATATGAATAAGGGATAACCCAGCAATTTTAAAGTTGCTGGGTTTTATTTTGATATTTATAATGAAATAACAAATCTTTAATAGAGAGTAGCGGCATTATGAGATGGAGAGCAGGAACGTTTGAAAAAATAGAAACAAACCATGCATCTATTGAACAAATTATAAATACATATAAGAAACAAAACTTAAATGGTGGAGCGGTTATAAGCTGTTTTAAAGTACATAACGAAAACTTTTTCAAAGAAATACCACATGGAGAAGATGGACACGAGCACTTTTTCAGAAGAATCTGCAACTCTTTAGATATAATCAATAACTTAGAAGAATTAAAAATACATACATCAGATAAATATAAGTTTCGTTTTAAAGAGCATCAGGCAGTCATGCTTGATGGTAGCATTGCCGCTCAAATTTTGTGGGGCGGAGCGTATGAAGCATTTCAAGAACGGCCGGTTGCTGCGAAGCAATTAGCGATTAATGTATGCCAATATATGTTCCAAGATCGATACGAAGATATTAAAGTGTTTGAAAGTGACCACCCTTGGACAGATTGGTTTTACGATGTTGCATGGGATGCTACTTGGATGTTATTAGATAGTAAGGAGCATAAAATGTGGTTAATTTGTGCTACGGATACGGATTAAAAGATAAAGAGTCTTGTAGAAATGCTACAAGGCTCTTTATCTTTTGGGAAAGAATAGAAAATAAATCGTATAAATGTTATACTAAAAAATGTTTGTAATGTAAGTTTTATACTGTTGTATAGTGATGGCTTACTAGAAAAGAAAAGGTAAGGTAAGAGGAGAATGAACGTGAAAAAGGTAAAGAAATTATTGCTACTAATGATGGTAATAGGGTTAACAGTTGGTGTTCTAGCAGGATGTGCAAACCCGAAAGATACTGCTGAAGAATTTTTAACAGCAATACAAAAAGGGGATGTAGAGAAGGCTCGTACATTCGTTGAAAGTGACAAGGAATTTAATAAACTAAATGAAAAAACAGATGATGCTGAAGCAAAAGAAATGCTAAGCGCAATTACGAAAAACTTTAAATTTGAAAAACTAGAAGAAGTATCAAAAACAGATGATAAAGCAGAAGTGAAAGTGAAAATTACATCTGCTGATCTATCTGTTGCCGTAACGAAAGCAATGGGAGAAGTTATGCCAATGGCCTTCGCTAGTGCCTTTAGCGAAGATAAAGAGCAATCTGAAAAAGCAATCGAAAAAACAATGACGTCAGCTATCGTCAAACATTTATCAGATAAAGATGCAATAATGGCAACACGCGAAGTTACACTAAACTTAAAGAAAAATAAAGATGGTGACTACAAAATCGTTGCTGACGATAACTTGAAAGAAGTATTGTTTGCGAATGCTAAAGCTTTGGAGAAGATGTTTGGTGGGAAGTGATTGACTTACATAAAAAAGAGACATCATATCACGTAGTAGGGTGATATGGTGTCTTTTTTTATGACCATGGAGAGGTTTGAACTCACGATATCCATTCTAAAAATTTTATATCATGTTTTTATAAATATATAACATAAAGCTAGTTGTAACAGGGAAGATACTGTATTCGATGTTTTCTTAGGCAGATCCTGTAACGTAGAAAAGTGAAATTTCTAGACCAGATTTTAATTAGTTTTCTTTCAGTTTTAATGAGGAGATGTACGAAGATGTTGTGACTATGCCTGCTGAATACTATTAATTGTGAAGTTAAATAAGACAACAATTTATTAGAGGAAGATTAGTTAGTTTAATTATAAGATTTAGGTGTTTAACAGGGTTACTAATTAATTTCAGTTCTCCCATGAAAAATTAAAGAAAAAGTATTGATTAACAAATTCGTGTTTTAAGTGAATGTGGGGGCTTCTTTAAATAAAGGTGGTCAACACTATGTAAATAATTAGGAGTGCTAAAATATGCAAAATTGCATATTAATTATTTTTAATCTTATGCTAACCTTATAATGCGAAATATAACATTTGTTGGTAATGATTCATTTTTGAAGGATAAAAAATGAGATATTACAGTGAATTGTGTGCCATCGTCCTATATTATAAACGATAATAACGAAAGCTATTTGAAGTCCTTTGAGGGAAATAAGTTATTAAAGAAGATACCATATAGAAGATTTTTCGGAATTTAAGATGTTACAAATGTCATCTTATTTTTAATGTCTGATAAAAGTGATGCCATTAGAGGGCAAAATATTGTGGTTGACTATGGATATACAATTGTATAAATAAATCATCTTGGGAATTAAGGTTGTGGATAATGAGTTTACTAATTAAAGATTTAACAAAGAAATTTGACGAGCATGTTGCAGTGAATAATTTGAATATCGAGATACCGAAAGGTGAAATATTTGGGTTCTTGGGCGGGAATGGAGCAGGTAAAACGACTACATTTCGAATGATACTTGGACTTTTATCGAAATCAAGCGGAACCATTTCATGGAATGGTAAACCTATAAATTATGATGTTACAGATAAGATTGGGTATTTACCAGAAGAACGTGGTCTTTATGCGAAAATGACTGTCAAAGAACAAGTTAACTTTTTTGCAAAATTAAAGAATATGAAAAGTAAAGATGCAGAAAAAGAACTGCACTATTGGCTGGAGCGTTTTAATATAACTGAGTATCTGAACAAAAAGGTAGGAGAACTTTCAAAAGGGAATCAGCAAAAAATTCAGCTGATAACAGCGATTATACATAAGCCTGAACTCTTAATTTTAGATGAACCATTTAGTGGTTTAGATCCAGTAAATGTTGAAATGTTAAAAGAAGCTGTTCTTGATATGCAAAAACAAGGGTCGTCGATTCTTTTTAGTTCACATCGTATGGAACATGTGGAAGAATTATGCCAACACATTTGTATCATGCACAAAGGAGTATCTGTTGTTCAGGGAGACATTGCCAAAATTAAAAGTGACTTTGGTAAAAAGAATGTTATAATCGTTGGCGATCATGACTTTGATCATTTAAAAGAAATAAAAGGTGTGGAAAGTATGAAGAAACGTAAGAATGCAGTTACTCTTAAAATTTCATATGAAGAAGTTTCGCATGTTTTATTTAAAGAGATAACGAAATTAGGGTATGTTAAAAAGTTCGCAGTGGAAGAGCCTACACTAAATGACATCTTTATTGAGAAAGTAGGTGCACAGCATGAATAGTTTCTGGACGATTTTTTTACAAAACTATAAATCTAAGGTAAAAGCTAAATCATATATTGCTATTACAATCATAATTTCTATGTTAATTATAGGACTGATGAACTTTGACAAAATTTATAACTATTTTGTAGGTAACGAGGAAGAGCAAGTTGTCATTGTTACAGAAAAAGAAGAATTATATACAACTATTCATCAAGTGTTTAAAAATGTCGATAGTAAGATGCATGTTAAACATAGTACGGATAAACAAAAAGCAGAATCGGGCGTTAAAAATGGTGATTATTCATATGCTATCGTTGTAGAGGAATTGGAAAATAAACAACTAAAGGCTACGTATATAACTGAGACAGATGTAAATCAGCAAGATGTTAGCAAGGTTCAAACGATTTTATCTCAAATACAATCTTCTAATTTCGCTCAGCAATTGAATCTATCGCAAGATGAATTAAAGGTGTTAACGACGCCAGTAGAAATTCATACCAAAACTGTTTCAGATAAGGTTAAAGATGGAGAACATACAGAGGGTGTAGGAATTTTAATTAATACCTTTATCATGCTAAATTATTTTATGATATTATTGTATGCTGCGCAATTAGCTACAGATGTTGCAACAGAAAAATCTTCTCGTGTAATGGAGTTAGTTGTTTCAAGTATTTCGCCTACAAAACATTTATATGCGAAGCTATTCTCAACATTATTGGCAGGTATTACACAAATGATAATTTGGGGCTTGGTCGCAACTGTTGGGTATAAAATAGCAATTAATGAATCGAAAAATGATATTTTAAATAGTATTGATTTAAACTCTGTTGCTCCTACTCTAGTGGCGTATGGGATTTTATTCTTCACATTAGGATTCTTATTATATGGCTCATTATCTTGTCTACTCGGCTCTATTATTAGTCGTATAGAGGAGTCTTCTCAAGCTGTTATGCCACTGATGTTTATGTTAATTGCTGCTTTGTATATCGCACTTTATGGAATGTCAAATCCAAGCAGCACGGTTGTTACCGTTACTAGTTATATACCTTTCTTTACTCCTATTGTTATGCTCGTACGAATTGGATTCCTCAATATTCCAGTATGGGAGATTGCGCTTACATTAGCGATTCTATTAGCAACAATATGTATGATGATTGGTTTAACGAGCCGTGTTTACCGCGGCGGCGTATTATTATATGGTAAAGGTGCATTTAGTAATATAAAGAAGGCAATCAAGTTAGGGAAGAAATAAGATTAGCTCATTCATTTTTGAGACTTATATTTACAAAGAACTACATGGTTAATCTATGTAGTTCTTTATTTTTTGTAAAATGTATATAAATAAATATAAAAGAATGTGTTGTCAATTTAGAAAGCGTTGATAATTTAAAAAACCTTATGTTGTAAACGATAGAAAAAGAAGAAGTAGGATCATAAACACATATGCACCATTAGGTAAATACGTGGAATTTATAAAATAGGTAGGGACTGTTTCGTTCCCTACCTATCTATTTCTGAATATCGATATTCAATTTTATATATAAAAAAATAAGCTCCGAAAAGCTTATTTTTTCATGATTATTCTCCTCTTCCTGTAACTGTCATTCCTGCTGTGTAAATTGTATCTACAGAACCATCAGCGCTTACAATTTCAACTTTGTAACGGTATGTTCCATTATCTCCAATATCTTCGCCATATCCTGTGAAAGTAGAAATTTCATCATTACTTCCAGCTGGAACCCATTGATTTTTCCAATTGAAGAAAGTATCATATTCTCCCCAGCTATCTCCATATTTCTTTTCGATGCTGACATTGTAATGAATATCCTCAGTTCGGTCATTTGTAATTCTTGCAATTACGTTTTGCCCAAATCGGTATTCCGTAGCGTGTACTTGAACTGTAACACCATTCACCGTTTCGCTAGGTCCACAGATATAACGACAGAACTCGCTTGCTCCGTCGGCATGTGCTTTAGTTGTATCAATGTTCATAACCGTGAAACCGCCCAAAGCTAAAGCTCCTGTTAATAATACTTTACCAAATGTTTTCACTTGAAATTCCTCCTAAGTATATTCTCAATTCGTTCAATAGATATCACATTAAGTAGTTTTATAACATGAATCTAATCGAACGCTGTTTTTCCTCGAATGTATTCGCTAGTAATCTTGTGTCGTGTAGTAATCTAATCTCTACATAAAATTCCATAGTTTTGATTCCATATATGTATCATGATTTACATAGAATAAATCTGTTAATACGTTTTGGGTATTTACTTATCCCACCTTCCTCGTTACCTTTTATTGGTAAAATATTATTTTTATTATATACTACTATTACCTATTTACAAGAGAAAATAATCCTGTATGCAAAAGTGCATAATAAAAAACGAACCAATACTATAGTTCGTTTTTCATCATGCTAAGTCTGATAAAGTCTCATTAACATTTTCTTTAATTTTTTGATGATACGATTTTTTAACATCTTCAATTATAGATTTGTACCCTCATTCCATATCCTTTAACCATTCTTCACGTAGAAATATACTCGTGCCTTTCGTCCGTCTGATGGGTTTGATTTGTCCCTTTTTCAATAGCGCATTCATACGAGCCATTGAAATCCTCAATATTTCAGTCACTTCCGAAGTCAATAAAATTTCTGTTTTGGCAAATTCCCTTTTATCGAATGGTTGCATTATATATACGTCGATCATAGCAATTACTCCTTATAAAAAATGGGCCTATGTCAAACATAGACCGTTGTATACCATTGTGCTGAGTAGGTGCTTGGGTTACCTCGTGAGATATGTTCAATTTGCTCAGCGGATTGAAAATCAAACAATTTTATTACATGCAGTAAATCACAGCATCTCGTTTCCTTGAGAATTTCCGCTACCAAACTTGCATCTTCTAACGGCCCCATTTCTACATAGCGCTCCATTGTTCTGATTCCTATTTCTGTATCTTGATGCACGTAAATATGGCCATCAAAGCATACACATTCATTTTTTAATCAATAAACCCAGTCATAAATAAAATTTGTTGTAATATCGGTCATATAGAATATTTGAGCATTTTGTGTTCCATGAAATGCTTTTATACTATTAAACATAAGAAGGAATTGATTCAATGATGTTGGGGCGTGAATTCTGTTTTACTTTACTATCAATAAATCTTTCGAATACGCGTTCAACAGAATATTCTTTTGAAATTTTGCTAGTTTTCCGTTTGTGGGGTTGTCGTTTTTTTACGATTTCTTTTTCTGTGAAGTATGTTAAAGACATAAAAAAAACTCCTTCATTCTCATTTAGAGTTAAAGGAGGAGTTTCGATCAAAACTTGAGCGGTACTCACCGTTAGTTTTGCTCAAAATATGAAATTATCAACAGTTGATACAAAAGGATATGACCCCGGAGAGGCTCGAACTCACGACCTCCACCCTGTCAAGGTGGCGCTCTCCCTGCTGAGCTACGGGATCTTCAAAAATACTTATGTAATAGCATCTTTAATAATAATGCTAAAGCAATTATATATAATTAACTGAAATTTTACAATATTTATACAGGAAGTTTTTAAAGATGGATCTTGTACAATCATGCTAGAAGTGAATAAAGGAATAATTAATAAGAAGGAAACTGAATAGAAAGTAGGTTTTAAATGTAGAGGTTATATTATTTACGATATTTATCCAAAGGGTTTTCATCGCTTAAATCAACAAGTAAAGGACATAAGAATAGCAAAGGTAAAGCAGCATTAGCATGATGAAAGGTATCGTTAGAAAGGTATTGCCTTCCAAAACAATACGGACAATCTTTTTCAAATGTCACAAGTATCGACCATACATCTTTTATTTTCCACTTCGTCTTACAATATGTACAATGTGCCATAGAATTCCTCCTCATTTTTAGTTTTTTTAATATATTCCATTTGATTGTACGAAAGCAAAGTGTATTTGATGTGATAAAATGAAAGTTGTGTTGTTTTTATACGGATGTATTTAGTAATGTATGACAAATTGTATAACGTGTGATGGCTATGTAGAATAAGGGATTTTCACTTTCGATATTCAAATTGGCCAATATATCCTTTTTACAATTTACTTAAAATCATGTATAACAGAGATACAAGATTTTTTTACCCCGCATTAACGGGCAGTAAGATCCCCGCTCAAAATTCAGCGAAAGCAAAGAAGTTAGGTGGGAGATCAACTGCCCGTAAAAGCCCGATTGGTGAAGGCTAATAATCCGTGGGGGATGAAGAAAACCCCCACGGATTAAAGTTTAACTTTATAAATATTCAAGAGTAGAGGGAGAATTATTGTAATGGTAAGAAAAACGTTCAAGATGCGCGTTTCTAGAAATAGAACGATTTCGATTAATGGCTCGATTCTTGATGTAGATGTTACGCATGATGAGTTTTTGCAAGAGCTTGTTGAGTGGGTCGATTCTAAAGGTTGGTCATTTATGGGGATGACGGATGAGATTACGCCTGAGGAAGCAAGTCAGAAGTTAATAGATTCGTTAATTGATGAGAAGGATAAGAAAGAGTAATTCCTTCTTATTTTTATTGTATAATTATGTCCTTTATCGTAAAAATATGATATAGTAAAAAATAGTGATTTTTCTTCCAATTTAATACAAATTACATATAGATTGGTAGATTCATTTTTTATTTGTAGGAGTAAAGTGAAAAGGGAGAGTCATATGGTAATTTTCAAGAAAATTTTGGTTTTTATTACAGTTATTGGTTTGTTTTTATTGACACCTATGACGTTGCGTGCTGAGACGAATATTGGAGTGAATCCGGAGCAAGTGGCACCACCACCTAAGGAAGGGCCAAATGTTTTTAGTCAGTTTGCAGCTACGATTGATGCGAAAACAGGTGATTTGTTGTATGACAAAAATGCACATCATCGTGCGTATCCAGCTAGTGTGACGAAAGTGTTAACAGCGATTTTGTTAATGGAGCATACGAAGCCAGAGGATCAGTTTACATTTTCGCAATTAGCATTAGATCAAGAGAAGAGTAATTATCAAATTGAGTTTCAACCCGGCGAGACGGTGAATAGAAATACAGCGCTTATGATTTTAATGGTGTTAAGTGCGAATGATGTGTCGTATGCGATTGCGGAGCATATTGGTGGAAGTGTTGAGAATTTTGCTAATATGATGAATGAAAAGGCAAAACAGTTAGGTGCTACAGATAGTCACTTTGTAACACCAAATGGACTGCATGATCCGAACCATTATACGACGCCGTATGATATCGCTATGATTACGAGAGGTGTGCAAAAGTATCCTGAAATTTTGCAAGCGATGAATACGAAAAGAACGACAGTTACTACATCTAGGCAGACGGTGTCTATTTTTAATAAATCTATTTATTTTGAGAACCCATATAGTATCGGCGGTAAGACGGGGTTTACGAATGAGGCACGTAATACGCTCGTTTTATTAAATGAGAAAGATGGAAATCGTATTATAAATGTAGTAATGGCTTCTCAAAGACCTGAAATCTATGAGGATTTAAAGCAGATGGCGGAATATTCTTTTGGGCAATTTACGAAACAAACGGTGCTAGATAAACATAGTTGGCATCAAAAGACAACGTATTTAAATAAAGATATTGATAGCGAACTTGAAAAAAGTGCAGAGCTTGTGCTTAAGAAAGATGAAGGGAAAAATGTGAAAACTATTTTTCGGGCCGCTTCATTAGATAAAGACTCTTTGTATCATAAGGGAATCCATCGTGGTGAGGTAGTTGGTGCAGTCGATATTACGAAAAATAATCAAACAATTGCGACGATAAATGTTCTTTCAAAAGAAGATGTTACTTTTGCGATGCCTAAAAAGGATACAATTGAGCCTGAAATAACAGAGTCAAATGTGAAAGTGATAAGTATTGGGATAGGTGCGATTGTATTAGTTGGAGTCATTTTATATGCTGTGGTGCGCCATAATAGACAAGGAATAAAATCAGAAGAAAAGTAAAAAAGCATGAGGACTGTGAAGAGATTTTGTCACAGTCTTTTTTATATACGGAAAAGAAGTTTAACTAATAATTGTAAATTTTCTTATTGCAATAACTCGAAGTTCGTTATATCATTTACTTGTGTTCTTGTTAAAGAGCACAAGAAGCATTGCATACTTCAAATAATATAAAACAACGGAGAGGGAGAGAGACGATGAAATTAATTTGGAAGATAATTAGCAACGCGATCTCATTTGTTTTATTTGCATTGATGGTTTTCTTAGCTTTTGTAGTCATTTCTTCAAAAGCGAGCGGTGGGGATCCGACAGTGATGGGATATCAGTTTAAGAGCGTTCTTTCAGGATCGATGGAACCGACGTTTTTAACAGGATCAATCATTGCAATAGAGCCAAAGAAAGATGGTTCTAAATATGAAAAAGGTGATGTTATTACCTTTAAAGAGAAAGATCAAAAAATTATCACTCACCGTATTATCGGTGTGAAAGATACAAATGGAAAAGTAATGTATGAAACAAAAGGGGATAACAACAACGGACCAGATTTAGAACCAGTACTTGCAGAAAATGTAGTTGGGAAATATGCAGATATTACAGTTCCGTACGTTGGTTATTTACTGAATTATGCGAATTCAAAAGCGGGAGCAGCATTACTTCTTATTATTCCAGGCGTCTTTTTACTTGGTTATTCCGCGATTTCTATTTTTGGCGCTATTCGTAGCATTGACGGAGAAAAGAAAGATAAAAAAGTAGAACAATCCGTCTAGATCGTTTGGTTATACTTTCCGTTTAGGAAGTTAACAAATATATATATATTAAGGGGATATGGACATGACTTTAAAGAAAAAGTTAGGAATGGGTATCACATCAGCAGTACTAGGAGCAGCATTAGTTGGTGGAGGAACATTTGCGTTTTTCAGTGATAAAGAAGTGTCAAACAATACATTTGCGGCTGGTACACTTGATTTAGCATTAAATCCATCAACAGTTGTTAATGTATCGAATTTAAAACCTGGTGATACAATTGAAAAAGAATTTAAACTAGAAAATAAAGGCTCCTTAAATATTAAAAAGGTTCTACTGAAAACAGATTATAATGTAGAAGATGTAAAGAAAGATAATAAAGATGATTTTGGTAAACATATTAAAGTAACATTCTTAAAAAATGTAGATAAGCATGAGACAATTGTGAAACAAACTACATTAGATAAATTGAAGGGTGACACACTTACAGCCGTAGATAATGATTTAGCTGCTTGGTTCTGGGATGAAAAAGGTATTTCTGCAGGTAAATCTGATAAATTCAAAGTGAAATTTGAGTTCGTTGATAATGGGAAAGATCAAAATCAATTCCAAGGCGATAAGTTACAATTAAATTGGACGTTTGATGCACAACAAACAGCAGGTGAAGAAAGATAATAATAAAAAAGGGCTATCATATGGATAGCCCTTTTTCTATTTTTCTAGTATATAGCTATCATTTTATATAGTTCTTTATTATAATAAAGATAATGTTCTGTATAAAGAACGGAATGTTCGATGGGAGAGATTAAGATGCTGAAAAGACCACGTAATTTAAAAAAGATGCTTATATTGCCGTGTATGTGCTCTATTACGTTTTATTTAGGATCTCAAGTTATGACGCATACAGAAGCGGCATTCATTCATGAAACGAAAGTAGAAGCGAGTATTTCTACAGCAATTATATTTCCGAAAACAGTTACTACATTAAAAGAACAGGCTGAGCAACATAAAAAGTTTATTGAGCATGAGTATGGAACAATGAAGGGGAAACTGAAAGTAACTTCTATTGAAGAAATAAAACAGGCAATTTCTGTATGGCAACAAGGTCGTGAGAAAATTGTTTCTGAGAAGGAAGCCTTGCAAAATGTATATACTGAAATAGAAGCTCCTTACAACCAAATACAGGAAGAATTAAAAGTAACTAAAGATGAGTCGATTCAAAAAGTAGCCTTATATGTGAATGAAGGCTTTCAGATTATAAAAGAGAAGCGAGATTATATTGAGAAAGAAGTTAGTTTGAAAGCTATTGATGAGCAAATTCAGGCTCTACAGCAACAATTAAACGTTGCACTTGAAGCGGAAGGACAAAAGAAAGTAGAAGAACAGAAGAAAGTAGAAGAACAGAAGAAAGCAGAAGAACAAAAGAAAGTAGAAGAACAGAAGAAAGTAGAAGAACAGAAGAAAGCAGAAGAACAAAAGAAAGTAGAAGAACAGAAGAAAGTAGAAGAACAGAAGAAAGCAGAAGAACAGAAGAAAGCAGAAGAACAGAAGAAAGTAGAAGAACAGAAGAAAGCAGAAGAACAAAAGAAGGCAGAAGAACAAAAGAAAGTAGAAGAACAGAAAAAGCTAGAAGAGCAGAAGAAAGCAGAGGAACAGAAAAAATAGAAACAGATAAAAGCGGGGTAACTGCTTTAGTGAAACAGCTGGAAAACAAGAATGTGGTGCAAGAGATAACGAGCGAATAAGCAAAACGATTAATGTTTTATAGGAGTGTGAGGGAACGTTAGCCCTCACCTCTTTGTCTTTCTTTTTTCTTATAATATGAAATGTATTTGCGTGTGAAAAAAGTTATAAATTAGTATAAAGTAGTATATATTATTTTCTGAAAAATCTAAATAATATTGAGAAATAAAAATAATTGAAAATACTAAAAAATGTTGTTGTATTTACATAAGTTTGTTCGTTATAATGAACTTAAGGTTTTTGAAAAAGAACAAATATTAGCATCGCTAATATAGTTTTATTTACATCTCTTAATTTATATGAGAGATAGCAATGTAAAAATACAAAAAACAGCTAGGGGGAATTGATTGTGAGTCTGAAAAAGAAATTAGGTATGGGAGTTGCATCAGCAGCATTGGGGTTATCTTTAATTGGTGGAGGAACGTTTGCATTCTTTAGCGATAAAGAAGTATCAAATAATACATTTGCAGCTGGGACGTTAGATCTTACATTAAACCCTAAAACGCTTGTGGATATTAAAGATTTAAAACCAGGGGATTCTGTTAAGAAAGAGTTCTTACTAAAGAACGATGGTTCGTTAACAATTAAAGACGTTAAATTAGCAACAAAGTATACTGTGAAAGATGCAAAAAATGATAATGCTGGGGAAGACTTTGGCAAGCACATTAAAGTAAAATTTATTTGGAACTGGGATAAACAAAGTGAGCCTGTATATGAAACAACTTTAGCAGACTTACAAAATGCGGATCCAGATCTTTTAGCTAAAGACATCTTTGCTCCTGAGTGGGGAGAAAAAGGTGGATTAGAAGCTGGTACAGAGGATTATCTATGGGTACAATTTGTATTCGAAGATAATGGTCAAGACCAAAATAAATTCCAAGGTGATACATTGAATTTAGAGTGGACATTCAATGCTAACCAAGAAGCTGGGGAAGAAAAATAAAAAAAAGCGGTACTCCCCGCGTTTTTTTTATAAAGAAAAAGAAGTGCTAGTTTGTAAGCACTCCTTTTTATATATTATTTTTGATTTTTCTTCCACTGTGTAAATTCAAGAAATTCACGAAACTGTTCTTTAGAGACACCAGAGTTCATTGCGTCTTTAACGAGCTGTGTCCATTCGGAGTCTAGGTGAGCTTCCTTTTCTGTTTCGTCATGAAGTAAAGTATCAACTGGAATTTGTAGAACTGCTGCGATTTTTTCAAGAAACTGAATGGAAGGGTTTTTTTGTAAATTTCGTTCTATAGAACTAATGTAAGATTTAGCAACACCAGCTTTTTCGGCAAGTTCAGTTAATGAAATACCTTTTTGTAAACGAAGGCGTTTTATACGTTCTCCAATCATGTTTGCGCACCTTTCTATCAATATGTCGTCGTCTTATGATGTCATTATTATAACATAAACTTCGTTAAAAAGAACAAGGCTATTGAGCTTGACTTGATGGCTTCATACGTTGGAAAAAGTGTTCGATATCTTGTAGGGCGATACCAGCATCTAGAGCTTCAAGTATTAAATCAATCCATTCTTGATCCAGTGTGTCCGTCTTATCTTTGTACAATTGTAATTCCTCCCTAATTATCGGTCATAACTGCTGCTACAGAATAAATGATAATAAAACCGAATTTTTTATTTTATGTATCGAATTATCAAATATTGTGTAGGTAAAACAAAGATAAAATCCCCATTAAACTCCCTCGATGGAAATAATTATAAATTGTTCGATAAAAACTTTCAATATTTTCAGAAAACATTGTTGAATTGTGATATATCCGTATACTAACTATGAAATTTTTACAAATATATTAAAAAAATTACATAATATAACTAAATATTGAAAAAATATTGAATTTTTAATAAAATTCAAATTGTAATACATATTATTTATTAGGGGAGGAAATAAGGGATGAACAAGAAACCATTCAAAGTATTATCATCAATTGCTTTGACAGCTGTATTAGGTCTTTCATTTAGCACGGGCACTCAGTCTGTGTACGCTGAAACGCCTGGGAATAAAGCAGCTACGAGCCCAGTTGATGACCATTTAATTCCAGAAGAGCGTTTAGCAGATGCACTGAAAAAGCGTGGGGTAATTGATTCGTCAGCTTCAGAGAAAGAAACAAAGAAAGCTGTCGAAAAGTATGTAGAGAACAAAAAGGGTGAAAATCCTGGGAAAGAAGCAACGAATGGGGATCAACTTACGAAAGAAGCATCAGACTTTTTAAAGAAAGTGAAAGATGCGAAAGCAGACACGAAAGAAAAACTAAATCAGCCAGCAACAGGGACACCTGCAGCGACAGGCCCAGTTAAAGGCGGATTAAATGGTAAAGTACCAACTTCTCCAGCAAAACAAAAAGCATATAACGGCGATGTTCGTAAAGATAAGGTACTTGTTTTACTTGTAGAGTACGCTGACTTTAAACATAACAACATTGATAAAGAACCTGGTTATATGTATTCGGAAGACTTTAACAAAGAACACTATGAAAAAATGTTATTCGGTGATGAGCCATTCGCATTAGAGGATGGAAGCAAAATCGAAACGTTTAAACAATATTACGAAGAGCAATCCGGTGGTAGTTACACAGTGGACGGAACAGTTACAAAATGGTTAACAGTTCCTGGTAAAGCTGCTGATTACGGTGCAGATGCTGCTACAGGCCATGATAATAAAGGACCAAAAGGACCACGTGATCTAGTAAAAGATGCATTAAAAGCAGCTGTAGATAGCGGTCTTGATTTATCACAGTTTGATCAGTTCGATCAATACGATGTAAATGGTGATGGAAATCAAAATCAACCGGATGGTTTAATCGATCACTTAATGATTATTCATGCGGGTGTTGGACAAGAAGCTGGCGGTGGTAAATTAGGTGATGATGCAATTTGGTCACATCGCTGGACAGTTGGACCAAAGCCGTTCGCAATTGAAGGTACGCAAGCGAAAGTTCCATATTGGGGCGGAAAGATGGCAGCATTCGACTACACAATTGAACCAGAAGATGGTGCGGTTGGTGTATTCGCGCATGAATATGGTCATGATTTAGGTCTTCCAGATGAGTATGATACAGACTATACGGGTCATGGTGAGCCAATTCAAGCTTGGTCTGTTATGAGTGGCGGTAGCTGGGCTGGTAAAATCGCTGGAACAACGCCAACAAGTTTCTCACCACAAAATAAAGAGTTTTTCCAAAAAACAATCGGTGGTAACTGGGCAAATATCGTAGAAGTAGATTACGAGAAATTAAATAAAGGTATTGGTCTAGCAACATATTTAGACCAAAGTGTTACGAAATCTAACCGACCAGGTATGATTCGTGTTAACTTACCAGATAAAGATGTAAAAACAATTGAGCCAGCATTTGGTAAACAGTATTACTACAGCACAAAAGGTGACAATCTTCACACGAAAATGGAAACACCACTGTTTGATTTAACAAATGCAACGAATGCGAAATTCGATTTCAAATCATTATATGAGATTGAAGCTGAGTATGATTTCCTTGAAGTACACGCTGTAACAGAAGATGGACAACAAACGTTACTTGAAAGACTTGGCGAGAAAGCAAATAGCGGAAATGCAGATTCGACAAATGGAAAATGGATTGATAAATCATATGATTTAAGTCAATTCAAAGGTAAGAAAGTAAAATTAACATTTGAGTACATTACAGATGGTGGTTTAGCATTAAATGGTTTCCTACTTGATAATGCATCATTAACAGTAGATGGTAAAGTTGCATTCTCAGATGATGCAGAAGGTACATCACAATTTAAATTAGATGGTTTCGTTGTTTCTAGCGGAACAGAGAAGAAAAAACATAACTACTATGTAGAGTGGAGAAACCATACTGGATCAGATAGCGCATTGAAATTTGCTCGCGGTCCAGAATATAACTCAGGTATGGTTGTATGGTATGCAGACTCAGCTTACTCAGATAACTGGGTTGGTTTACATCCAGGACACGGTTTCCTTGGTGTAGTTGATTCTCATCCAGAAGCAATTGTAGGAACTTTAAATGGTAAGCCGACAATTGACAGTAGTACACGATTCCAAATCGCTGATGCGGCGTTCTCATTCGACAAAACGCCAGCTTGGCAAGTTGTATCTCCAACGCGTGGAACGTATACGTACAATGGCTTAGCTGGTGTACCGAAGTTTGATGATTCGAAAACGTATATTAATCAACAGATTCCAGATGCAGGACGTATTTTACCGAAGCTTGGTCTTAAGTTTGAAGTAGTAGGACAAGCTGATGATAATTCTGCAGGTGCTGTTCGTTTATACCGTTAATACCGTAAAACTACCGAGAGATTTTCTTTCGGTAGTTTTTTGTGAGCAATGAATTTTATATAAAAGAAAAAATTATATATAATGTAATTTTACGAGTAAAAAAGTTCTATATAAATAATGAAAGAATTGGATAAAAATAGTGGGAGAAGGTGAATAGATGAGCATTTCTTCTATTGTAAATAAACAAAAGCAATATTTTTATAATGGATATACGAGAAGTATAGAAACAAGAAAAAATAATTTAAAAAAGCTTTATGATGGAATTCAGCGTTTTGAAGAAGAGATATTTCAAGCATTGAAATTAGATTTAAATAAGTCAGTTCATGAGGCGTTTACAACGGAAGTGGGATATGCATTAAAAGAAATTTCTTTTCAATTGAAACATATGTCATCGTGGAGTAAACCGAAGCGAGTTCGAACAGCATTAACTCATTTCGGATCGAAGGGGAAGGTAGTACCAGAACCGTATGGTGTGACGCTTATTATTGCGCCATGGAACTATCCGTTTCAGTTAGCAATTGCACCTCTAGTAGGAGCGCTGGCAGCTGGGAATACAGTTGTTTTAAAGCCGTCAGAGTTAACGCCTAACGTTTCAAAAGTGCTTACGAGAATGTTAGAGGAATTATTCCAAGAAGAGCTTGTAGCGGTAATAGAAGGCGGGATAGAAGAGAGTACGGCATTGTTAAAGGAAAGGTTTGATTATATTTTCTTTACAGGTAGTGTTGGTGTTGGAAAAGTTGTGATGGAAGCAGCAGCCAAAGAGTTAACGCCGCTTACGTTAGAACTTGGCGGAAAAAGCCCATGTATTGTACATAAAGATGCAAAAATAGATGTAACAGCAAGGCGGATTGTTTGGGGTAAGTTTTTAAATGCAGGGCAGACATGTGTAGCACCGGATTATATGTACGTTCATTCTTCCGTGAAAGAACAGTTAATCGAGGCGTTAAGACATGAAATTACGGAGCAGTATGGAAAAGAGCCACTGAACAATGACAATTACGTAAAAATTGTGAGCGAGCGTCATTTTGAACGATTATGTCGATTCTTACAAGATGGTCAAGTCGTAATTGGCGGGAACTATAAAAAAGATACATTACATATTGAGCCGACAATAGTAACAGATATCACGTGGCAAGATGCTGTTATGGAAGATGAAATTTTTGGTCCGATTTTACCGATTATAGAGTATGACAAAATAGAAGATGTTATTGGCACAATTCAGCAACATCCGAAGCCGTTAGCGCTATATGTATTTTCTGAAAATAAAGAAGTGCAAAAGAAAGTGACGAGTAATATTTCATATGGCGGAGGGTGCATTAATGATGTTGTCTATCATCTTGCAACGCCATATTTACCTTTTGGGGGCGTTGGAAGTAGTGGATTAGGTAGTTATCATGGGGAAGAAAGTTTTCGGACTTTTTCACATTATAAAAGCATTTTAGCCCAATCTACGGCATTCGATATGAAAATTCGTTACTCTTCTACAAAAAGTGCTTTAAAATTCATACGAAAGTTGTTAAAATGATGATGGTGTTTATCAGTAGGCGTAGCCGTATGATAATAGCCCCTTCGCAATGGAAGGGGTTTTTCTGTTCGACATTATGTATCATGAAAAAATGAATCAAACATACTACATAAAGAATAGAAGCGAACGCTTGCTAAATAACCATTTTGTTTGGATCGAAACAAAAAATAGTCTATAAAACATAAATATTTATTCATGAATATAAAAATTAAAATTTAAGGTAGATAGGACGGGAAAATGAAAAAAATTATTAAAGTTGAAGCAGTAGAAAAACATTTTGGAAATCAAGTGATTATCCCACCGCTTTCTTTAGATATTAAAGAAGGAGAGTTTTTAACAATTTTAGGGCCGAGTGGTTGCGGGAAAACGACGTTACTTCGTATGATCGCAGGATTTGAAACTCCAACTAAAGGGAATCTTTTATTAGATGATGAAAAGATTAACGATTTGCCGCCATATAAGCGTCATATGAACTTAGTGTTCCAACATTATGCACTATTCCCGCATATGAATGTGGAGAAAAATATTTGTTTCGGTATGAAAATGCAAAAAGTACCAGCGGCAGAACAGAAAGAACGTGCTGAAGAGGCAATGCGTTTAACGCAGTTACTAGAGTTCCGTAATCGTAAACCTATGAAGCTGTCTGGTGGGCAGCAGCAGCGTGTAGCAATTGCGAGAGCGATTGTAAATAACCCACGTGTATTACTATTGGATGAGCCACTTGGAGCGCTTGACTTTAAGCTAAGAAAAGATTTGCAACGTGAATTGAAAAACTTACAACGCAATTTAGGGATTACGTTCATATACGTAACGCATGATCAAGAAGAAGCGATGAGCATGAGTGACCGTATTGTCGTTATGAATAAAGGACATATTGAACAAATCGGAACACCGAAAGAAATTTATAATAAGCCGAAAACGTTGTTCGTTGCGACATTTATCGGTGAAAATAATATTGTGAAAAACGGGGAAGACTACGTAGCAATTCGCCCTGAAAATGTAAAGGTACGTTCGGTTGAAGAACCAATTTTAGAAGATTACCATCTTGGACATATTGAAGACATTGAGTTTGTTGGAAATATGGAAAAGCTTTATGTACGTGATGAGAAAACAGCAGAATTATTGATGGCGTATCAAACAGCTGAAGAAGCAGCACAGTGGAGCATTGGAGATAATGTATATGTAGGATGGGAGCAAGAGGACGAGGTGACCTTAAATTGAAAAAAGGGAAATTACTCGCACTACCTACAGTCGCGTGGCTGTTAATCTTCTTCCTAGTTCCACTTGTATTCGTATTGGGTTTTGCCTTCATGCAGCGCGGAGCATACGGAACAGTGGAAATGCAATTTACGTTAGATAATATAGTACGTGTGTTTGACCCATTGTATATGGGAACATTATGGGAAACAGTAAAGATTGCTGTTATTACAACAGTACTTTGTTTATTAATTGGTTATCCATTTGCGTATACAATTACAATTGTTGATCGTAAATATCGTTCTATTCTTTTATTATTGGCAACGATACCGTTTTGGATTAACTTCCTTGTTCGTTCATATGCGTGGATTGTTATTTTACGTTCACAAGGTCTTGTGAACACACTGTTATTAAAATTAGGTATTATTAGTGAACCGTTAAATTTACTATATAATACGCCTTCTGTAATACTTGGAATGGTATATTCTTTATTACCATTTATGATTTTACCAGTGTATGCAGCAATTGAGCAGCTGGATAAGCGTAAGCTAGAAGCAGCTTATGATTTAGGTGCAACACCAGTAAAAGCATTTTGGAATGTAACAGTACCAATGACGATGTCAGGAATTGCTACTGGTTCTATTTTAGTATTCGTTTCTTCTATCGGAATGTTTGTTGTATCAGACGTGATGGGTGGATCGAAAGTAGCATTAATCGGAAACGTAATCCAAAACCAATTCTTAGGTGCGCGTGACTGGCCGTTTGGATCTGCGTTATCTATGATTGTTGTTCTATTCTCTGTTCTGTTAATTTACTTATATTATCGTGCAACGAAAGTATATAAATATGATGGGAACGGAGGGGAATAGGCAAAAATGAAAAAGTTTTTAGTTTCTTATTCTTGGTTAATTTTATTGTTCTTGTATTTTCCAATGATGGTTTTAATGGTATATTCCTTCAATGATTCTCGAATTAATGCGGAATGGGAAGGCTTTACATTCCATTGGTATACAGATTTATTTCAAAAACAAGATGTTATTGATGCGTTTGTAAATAGTATGACGATTGCAGTTATAACAACAGTTGTAACAACGATACTTGGTATGTTTTTTGCGATAGCATTACATCGTTACAAATATCGTTTTGAAGGGGCCATTAATGGTCTTGTATATTTACCTATTTTAATTCCTGATATATTAATGGGATTATCTTTACTTATCCTATTTAGTCAATTAGGTATGGAACTTGGACAAACAACAATTATTATCGCACATATTACATTTAGTATTTCATTTGTTGTTGTTATTTTAGCGGCCCGTCTTTCTAGCATGGGACGTGATTTAGAAGAGGCTGCAAATGATTTAGGAGCAACGCCATGGCAAACGTTTCGCCATGTGACGTTTCCGGCAATTGCACCGGGAGTTGTTTCAGCAGCGTTATTAACATTCACATTATCAATTGATGATTTTGTAATTAGTTTCTTCGTATCAGGACCAGGATCAACAACATTGCCATTATACATTTACAGTATGGTTAAGCGCGGAGTATCACCTGAAATTAATGCCCTTTCTACAATTTTAATTGTTGTTATTGTAGGATTAATGGTGCTATCGGAAATCTTCCGTAACAAAGGTGCAGATGGTGAAGAAAACTCTGGAGGACACCTTCCTTTATAATACGAACGATATAAAAAGTACGAGGGGGTAAAACCGATGAAATTAATGAAAAGAATAGCTGGCGCAGCAATTAGTTTTAGCCTTGTTGCTGGTGTACTTGCCGGTTGTGGTGAAAAGAAAGAAGAGTTAAACATTTATAGCTGGGCTGACAATTTTGATGAGCAAGTGCTAAGAGATTTTGAAAAGAAATATAACGTAAAAATTAACTATGATAAGTATGCAAGTAACGAAGAAATGCTTGCGAAATTACAAGCTGGTGGCGCAAAGTATGACTTAATTCAGCCGTCTGATTACATGGTTAAGACAATGGCGAAAATGGATTTATTAGCGCCGTTAGATAAGAAGAATATCCCGAACATCGAAAATATGATTTCTAATTTCAAAACGCCAGCATTTGACCCAGAGAATAAATATTCTTTAGTATACACTTGGGGCGTAACAGGGATTGCATACAATAAAAAGTATGTGAAAGAAGCACCTACAAGCTGGGCTGACTTATGGAACGAGAAATATAAAGGACATGTAACATTACTAAATGATTCTCGTGAAGTATTAGGAATGGGTCTTAAGAAGCATGGATTCTCAAACAGCACGAAAGACGATGCAGAGTTAAAGACAGCAGCTACTGATTTACAGAAGCTACTTCCAAATTTATTAGCATTTGATACAGATAACATTAAACAAAAGTTCATTACAGAAGATGCTTGGATCGGAACAGTTTGGTCTGGAGATGCAGCATTTATCGCAAAAGATAATAAAGATGTAGAGTACGTTGTACCAAAAGAAGGCGGCACAATTTGGGCCGACACGTTAGCAATTCCAAAAGGTGCAAAAAACAAAGAGCTTGCAGAGAAGTTTATGAACTATTTATTAGATGAGAAAGTAAGTGTGAAAAACTACGAGTCAATTGGGTACAGTAATCCAAATGAAAAAGCTCACCCTCTTCATAGTAAAGAATATCGTGAGAACCATATGATCTTCTTAACGAAAGAAGAATTAGATCGCACAGAATGGCTTGTTGATGTAGACGATAAGTTAAAAGACTATGATCGTTACTGGACAGAATTAAAAACAAAAGGTAAATAAGTAAGGAAATGCGGTTTCTAAAGTAGAAATCGCATTTTTTCATAGTAGGAGGAAATCGTTTGAAGAAGAAGTTACATCAGTATGAGGTAATGTGTGTTATTTTATTACTTACGGTATTTAGTATTATTGCTTGGCGCGTACATGCAGGTGGCGTTACAGTGATGGATACATATGTCCGCGGATTAGTAAAGGGGTTACAAACGGAGAGCTCACTTACTTTTTTCTCATACTTTACAAAGTTAGGATCAGCAATTGGAATTGTAACTATACTTATTATAAGTTTGCTTGTTTTTTGGCAGAAACGTTATTATGCTGCAATGATCGTGTATCCAATGGGGGTTTTGATCACACATCTCGTTAATAAAGGAATAAAAGAAATTGTGAAAAGGGAGCGTCCGTCGTTAAATGAAGCATTAGATGCACTTGGGTATAGCTTCCCTAGTGGGCATGCAATGTTATCTATTATGACATTCGGTTTTCTTACTTATATCATTGCGGCAAATTTGAAGAGTGTAACTGGGAAATATGTTATAACCATTTTGATGGGTATATTAATTGTATCGATTGGATTAAGTAGAGTTATTTTAAATGTACATTATCCAACTGATATTTTAGCAGGTTATTGCGTAGGTGGTATTTTGTTAATTATCGCGATTTATTATCATCGTTTACTTACTAAGAGGCTTCAGCTCAATAAAGAGAGATAAAAAAACGTCTGGAAAAACTATCATTATAGTGTTTCCAGACGTTTTTTGTTTGTATGAAGATGTGATACAGTATAAGTGATAATTGAATTATTTAAAGTAGGTGAAAATGTGTGAAGACAAATGTACATAAAGTGGATAAGTGGGGGAAGTTAGGAACTTTCTTGTATCAGTTTCGTTATACAGTAATTGTAGCGCTACTATTGCTTGCGATAGCACTCGGTATTTTTGCTCCAAAGCTACCGGGAGTATTAGGTGGTGATGGTTTTCAAACGGAAGGGGACTATCAAAAGACGAAAGAAATTTTAGATAAAGATTTTAAGAGGTCTCAAGATACGCTCCTACTCGTTTTTGAAAGGAATAAGGATGCTTCACATGAGGATTTTAAAAAGCAAATAGAGAGCATTGTAAAGAAGGTTGAAGAGAACGAGAAATATGAATCTTTCCATCATCCAGTGCAAAATAAAGAAATGTTACAAGATAATATCGGTTATGCGACAATATTATTTTCCGGGAAAACAACTAAAGAACGTATGGAAAAGACATTACAGTTCGCTGATACTATTGAGAAGGAAAGTAATACAGCATTAAAAGTAACACCTACAGGATTTCCAAAAATTAATCAAGAGATTAATGAAAGAACACAAAATGATTTAAAAGTAGCAGAGATGATTGGTTTACCAATTGCATTTCTCGTATTACTATTTTCATTTGGTAGCCTTTTGGCATCTATTTTACCGATTGTAAATGGCGCGCTTAGTGTCATTAGTACGATGGGGATTTTATATTTTATAGGTAGCGACAAAGAGTTATCTATTTTCGTATTAAATGTTGCACCGATGATTGGACTTGCACTATCCATTGATTTTGCACTGTTATTTGTGAATCGTTTTCGAGAGGAAGTTGCGAAGAGAACGGTGAAAGAAGCGATAGCGATTACGTATCAAACGGCAGGACGTGCGATCGTATTTTCAGGATTATGCGTATTCGTTGGTTTATCAGGCTTATTTTTCTTTAAAATTGATTATATTCAGTCTGTTGCCATAAGCGGGATGATTGTTGTGATTATGAGTATTTTATTCTCACTTACACTTCTTCCAGCACTATTATCTTTAATTGGAAAACGAATATTAAAAAAGAATCAAGTAGCACATACACCGGCAAAGGCATGGCGTAAATTTGCACAATTTGTAATGAAACATCCAATCATAATGATTATTGCTGTTACAACATTTATTGTTATTTGTTTATTACCGCTACGTACAGCTAATTTGCAGTTTCCTGGTGTTGAAGCGTTACCTGAAAAGAGTGACACTAGAGTTGCTTATGAGAAATATGAAGAAGCATTTAATAAAACGGTCCAAACACATGCTGATGTTACATTAGTAGTAGAGACGAAAAAAAATATAAAAGAAAAAGAGAGTTTACAAAAGATAGAAGAAGTTGTTCAAAAGTTAAAAGATGATGAGAAAGTATATGAGGTAAGAAGTTTATACGATGGGTTAACCGGAATGAAAGCAGATCAAGTTGCTGGTATATTGCAGTCGCCAGAAGCGGCAAAAATAGCTCCTGTATTTGAAGCGTACTCAAAAGGAAATAAGACAATAATAGAAGTCTTTTTGGATACGAAGCCTCGTACAGAAACTGCGAAACAGTGGGTTCGTGATTTCAAAAGTAATTATAAAGAAAATGATGTTACGTACTACCTAGGCGGAATGACGACGTTCCAAAAAGAGTTAGAAGATGAAATTAAAGATAAAGTTGCAATTGGTATGTCAGTTATATTCGGATCAACCTTTGTCATTTTATTATTCGCATTCCGTTCTATACTCATTCCAATTAAGGCAATTATTATGAACGTACTTAGTTTAAGTGCAACAATTGGAATTGTCGTTTGGTTATTTGAGGGTGGTCATTTTGGTTTAGAAGCGAGTCCTGTTTTATTTGTATTACCAATCTTCATTTTCGGCCTTGTATTTGGGCTTAGCATGGATTATGAAGTATTTCTTATTTCACGTATTCATGAGCTTTATGAAGAAACAGGAGATAATGATCAAGCAACGTTAGAAGGGCTCGTTTCAACGAGTAGAATTATAACGTCAGCTGCTTTAATTATGATCGTTGTAACGGGTGCGTTCGCATTTACTGATATTTTACCAGTAAAGCAAATGGGTCTTGGCGTGGCATTAGCGATATTCCTTGATGCAACCGTTATTCGTCTTATGCTTGTACCAAGCTTAATGAAGTTGTTTGGAGACTGGAATTGGTGGCTGCCATTTCGGAAAAAACGAGAAAAATCATCATAAAAAATACTCATCTTATAGATGAGTATTTTTTTATGAATAGCAAGGCCTACATTTTGCAAATAGTATGTGATAAGAACATTACATATAAGTAGGTGAAGGCAATGTTTCGTTATTTCAAATTTAAGCTAAATGATACAGTACAATTTTCAGAAAACGATGGGCATATGTATCGCATTGTCGGTTATCGATTAGAAAAAGGATTTTATCCAAAAGATGAATGGACTCATATCATTTATGAACTGCTTAGAGAGTTTGATGGATATACGATGGACGCAGAAGAGGAGGAACTTGTAAAGGTTATTCAAGTAGAGGATGAGTATTACAAAATACAAGAGCTATCGGGCTATCGGTATCCAGTAAAAATGAAGCAAAAGCAGCAAGTTATGAAAGGAGAGAAAATAGACGACTTATTAGATACATACAACGACTATAAACGATTGGCGGATTTCTTCAAAGATTTATCGTATGAGCAAAAAGCTGAAGAAGTATTGCAGGAAATGAAAAGGCTTAGAGCGTGAGGGGCAGTCGATTATAAGGCTGTCCTCTATTTTTGACGATGCATCAAAGCGTGTTTTCCGTTACAATGAGAGAATCAATAGAAATAAGGTGATATAGTATGGAAACAAAGAAGAAGGGCGAATGGTGCGAAATTACTGTACCGGCTAAATGGAATGGTATAAGTATCGAATCGTTATTAAAAGTAGAATGGGAACTACCGAAAAAGTTATTACATCAGCTTCGTATGGAAAAAGGTGTTACTGTTAACGGTGAACAGAGAAGATGGAATGAGCTTTTAAAAGAGGGCGATAAATTCCAAGTTCACATGTTTATGGAGGAAGAGTACGGTGTAGAGCCAGAATATGGTGAGTTACATGTAGTATATGAAGATGATCACGTACTTATCGTAAATAAACCAGAGAAAATGGACACACACCCTGCCGAAAAAGGTGGAACGGGAACACTTGCAAACCTTGTTGCTTTTCATTTTCAAATGCAAGGTTTAGAGACGAAGGTTCGCCATATTCATCGTTTAGATAAAGATACGACAGGTGGTGTCGTGTTTGCTAAACATAGAATTGCTGGCGCGATTATGGATCGTTTATTAATGGAACGAAAAATAAAAAGAACGTATGCTGCGCTTGTTGAAGGGAAAGTGAAAAAGAAGAAGGGTACAATTGACGCTGCTATTGGAAGGGATCGACATCATGCTACGAGACGTCGTGTTTCCCCAAAGGGTGATGAAGCTATTACATACTATAAAGTAGAAAAGTATTTTAAAAAGCACAATACAACCTTTGTAACCTTACAATTAGAAACAGGTAGAACGCATCAAATTCGTGTGCATATGAGCCATAATGGTAATCCGCTAGTTGGGGATGTGTTATATGGTGGACAAACAACATATATGTCAGGGCAAGCGTTACATGCAATGAAAATTAATTTCTTGCATCCAATTACGAAAGAAGAGATCGAAATTGATGTACCGTTTCCTACAAAATTAAACAATATAATGAAAGAATTTCAAAGGGAAAATGTGTAAAGTGTAAGTTTTAATTTGAGAAAAGTAAATTTTTGCAGGAATTTCTCTAAAAGAAGCGAAGCCGTAAAGAGAAAAGAGAGGTGAGAATTACTTGGTCAAATATAAATATATACTAGGAATATTTTTCGCTTGTCTTTTATTTACCCTATGCATCTATCCATATTTACCAGAACGTTTGGCAGTACATTGGAACGAAAATGGTGGGCCGAACGAATTTATGAGTAAACAAGTTGTTGTTGCATTTATTCCGGTTCTTATTATTTTTTTACATGGATTTGTGTATATTATTTCACATAATATATATAAGTTTAATGGAGGAGAGCATTTCATTATAGGCGGATTTATAAAGACGATTACTTTATTTATGTTGTTTATTCATATGCTTATTCTCGTTATTAATTTTGGAAGTTTTATATCCTTTCAGACAGGATTAACGATCGGGATTAGTATGTTTCTTTTTATGCTTAGCAAAGATTTTAAAAAGATAAAGGGTAAAGAAAAAGATCCAATTAAATTACAAAAAATTCGTTTAGTGAGTAGACGAATTTTTCAAGTGATGGCATGTGGTATACTGTTTTCCTTGTTTTTGAACTTGAAGTGGGGATTTTATGTATTGCTTAGCGTAATAAGTTGCGGATCTATTTTGTTTATGTCCTACATTTTATATTCATACATAATAGAAAGTTACGAAACTTAAAAAGAGTCTTCTCATTATGAGAAGACTCTTTTTATCTATTTACTTCGTAATAAATTGTTGTGTCCAGTAGTTACCGCTTTCTACATAACCAACACCGATGTGAGTGAAGCCGTTATTTAAGATGTTTGCACGGTGTCCAGCACTGTTCATCCAAGCTTGTACTACCTCTTCAGGTGTACGTTGGCCTTGAGCGATGTTTTCACCTGCAGATGTATAAGAAATACCAAATTTCTTCATCATGTCAAACGGAGACCCGTATGTAGGGCTGTTATGATCAAAGTAGTTATTTTTTTGCATATCTTCAGATTTAACACGCGCTACTTTGCTTAATTCAGTATCGATTTTTAGTGCTGGTAAGCCTTGTTTTGTACGCTCAGCGTTTGTTAATTCAACAACACGTTGTTCGAACTCGCTTAAAGATTTTGCTTCTTCAGCAGGCTTTTGCTCAGCTGGTTTTTGTTCTGTAGGTTTTTGCGTATTATTGTTTTCAGCAGGCTTTTGAGCTTCTGGCTTTTGTTCAGCAGGCTTTTGCTCAGCTGGTTTTTGTTCAACAGGCTTTTGAGTTTCTGGCTTAGCTGTTGGTTGCTCAGTTACAACATTTTCAGTAGGTTGTTGACCAGGAACGAAGCAATTTGGTTGGAAGTTTCCTTGTTGCCATTGTGCTAATGATTCAACTCCCATAGATTGTAAGAATGCTTGTAACTCTTGTTGGTTCATTTGCTTCATCATCACTTTTGAATGCTGAATATTTTGAACCTTTATGTTAGATGGTTGTACTGTTGCAGCTTGTGCATCTAAAGAAGATACTCCTAAAGTAAGAGCTGTTGCAGCAGCTACAGATAATAAAACACGCTTTTTCATGATGTGTGTCCCCCTATATAAAGTTTTAATTTGTTTTCACACGATTTGTTTTTGACAGCCTGTCTGACTGACAAATCCATCGTAGCATACAATTTACGAGAAAAAAGATGGAAAAAAATTCATAGACTTAAAATTTACCTAATTTATCCTAAGGAGAGAAAAGGAGAGAAATAAGAGAAACGTAGAGTGTAAAAGGAATTTTCAGCATTTTTATACTTCGTTTTAATAGGAGGTTTTTGGATAAATGTACCTATATTGAAAATGAAGAATCCTATTGTATCAATGGTTTGAACGTTTTTTTAAGGAATATACTGGATTGTTTTTTACAAAACTGTAATGTTTCTGTTGTTCTTTTTTATAATAAAGTAACATATTTTTAATGTTGTAGCAGACAAAAAAGCGGCTATCTCTTTACATAGACGAAGGAGATAGCCGTTTTCCTATTATTACGTATGTTACGAGTTATTACGAGTTAGTTTCAATTGCTTCTAATAATAAATCTACAATGTGAATTCCTCTCATTTTATGAGAAAGACCTTCACGTTCAATACCTAGTTTCATTTGTAATAGGCACCCTGGATTTGCAGTGACAATTGTTGCTGCATCTGTTTCATGTACACGGTCCATTTTATAATCTAGAAATTCCATTGATAATTCTGAGTGTACAATGTTGTATATACCAGCCGAACCACAGCAGCGATCCGCATCTTTCATTTCACGGTATGTTGCGCCTTGAATGGCTTCTAGTAGCATACGAGGTTCAGAAGATGTTCGCATAACGTTACGTAAATGGCAAGAATCTTGATACGTAATAATTTGCGGCGTGAGTCGTAAGTCAGTTCGTTTATGGAAATCTAGTTCTACTAGAATAGCGGTAATATCTTTAATTTTAGAAACAAACTGCTTTGCACGTTCAGCCCATTCTGGATCATCTTTTAGAAGATAATCATAGTCTACGAGGTAAGCCCCGCAACCACCTGCATTCGTAATAATATAGTCGATGTTTAAGTCTTCGAATGCTTTTATATTTCGTTTCGCTAATTCTTTTGCTCCACTCTTTTCACCAGCATGTCCATGTAATGCACCGCAGCAACTTTGTGTTTGCGGGATAACGATATCACAACCGGCTAATTGAAGAAGTTTCATCGTTGCGTTATTTGTTTCTAAAAACATCGTATCCATTAAACAGCCTGTGAAGAATGCAACTTGTTTTTTCTTTGTACTTTCAGCAGATAAAAATGTAGGACGATCTTTCATTGCTTTCATTTTAGGGACTTTTGGTAAAACGAGATCCATCGTTGCAAGTGTTTCAGGGAATAACTTCATAATACCTGTTTTATGAGTTAACGTTTGTAAGCCGGAACGTTGGTAAAATCCGATAAGTCCAGTTAAAGTTCTCATTCGATTTTGATGTGGGAATAATCCTTCAAAAACGATTTTACGAACGGCTTTCACTGGCATAGAGAATTTTTTATTTTGATTAATAATATCACGGGCTTCTTCTAATAAATGTCCATAATTCACACCAGATGGACAAACAGGTTCACAAGCACGACAGCCAAGGCAAACGTTTAAAGTATTTTCAACATCTTCATCTGGCTCGATTAAACCATCAACGACAGCTTTCATTAATGCGATACGTCCGCGCGGCGAATGTGATTCTTTATACCCAGATTGAATGTAAGTAGGGCAAGTAGGTAAGCAGAACCCGCAGCGCATACAGTTTAGTAGCTCATCTTCACTTAATCGTTCTTTAAATTCCTTTTGAATGTTTTCTTTATTTAATGTTGTCATCGCTCAACCACCACTCTTTTACGAGTGTCTTTCGCGAACATCTTTCCAGGATTCATAATGTTATTTGGATCGAAGGCTTGTTTAATCCCTTGCATAGCGGCAATACCTTCTTTACCTAATTTCATTTCTAAATAGGGAGCTTTCATCGCACCAACACCATGTTCACCAGTAATCGTACCACCAAGCTCAATTGCTTTCGCAAATATTTCAGCAAAAGCTTGTTCAGCACGGTGCATTTCTTCTTCATTACGGGCATCTGTCATACAAGTTGGATGTAGGTTTCCATCACCAGCGTGTCCAAACGTACAAATAGGAATATTAAATTTTTTTGCGATGGCATTAATAGCTTCAACCATCGGAGCAATTTGTGAACGAGGTACTGTTGCATCTTCTAATATTGTCGTCGGTTTTAATCTTGCAAGTGCTGATAGTGCGCTACGGCGTGCTGTACGAAGTGCATCTGCTTCCGCTTCATCTTTTGCAACGCGAACATCAACTGCATTCATAGAGTGGCAAACGTTAGCCATTTTTTCAATATCTCGATCGACCAATTCGGGTGGACCATCTTGTTCAATTAATAAAATTGCTTTTACGTCAGTTGGTAAACCGATTTGTGCAAACTCTTCTACAACTTCAATTGTCGGTTGGTCTAAAAACTCAAGTGTCGCTGGAATAATTTTATTTGCAATAATAGAAGAAACAGCACGTGCAGCTTCATTAATATCTTCGTAGAGTGCCAGCATTGTTTTCTTCGTTTCAGGCATAGGAACAAGTTTTAATATCGCTTCTGTTACTACTCCAAGTGTTCCTTCAGAACCGATAAATAGACGAGTTAAATCGTAACCAGCAACATCTTTTGCTAATTTACCACCAGTACGAATGATATCACCATTTGGTAAGACAAGTTCAAGACCCATTACATAATCACGTGTTACACCATATTTTAACCCACGTAATCCGCCTGAGTTTTCATTAATATTACCGCCGATTGTAGAAATTTTCATCGAGCTTGGATCTGGCGGATAAAATAATCCCTTTTCTTCTACTGCTTTAATAATATCAAGTGTAATGACACCAGCTTGTACGGTAATTGTTAAATTTTCTTCATCAATCTCTAAAATATTGTTCATATGGCGGAAAATAAGGACGATACCGCCTTCTAGTGGACAAGTTCCTGCACAAAGGTTTGTTCCAGAACCACGAACATACACAGGGATTTTGTGAGAGTTACATACTTTTAACACTTCAGCTACTTCATTTGTATTACGAGGAGCAATGACTGCATCAGGCATTGCTTGGAAGTTTGGAGTGGCATCATAACTATAAGTTAAGCGCCCCATATTGGATGTATCTACATTATCTTCGCCAACAATGGATACGAATGAATGAATAATTTGCTTGTCTAACATTGGAAATCCCCCTCAAACTGTTAACGTGTTTAGTCATAATAAAAACGTTGTAACAGTGCTTTCATTATAATGATAAAAAAGTTGGAGGATTCTTTCTATGTATAATCATCTGAAGATTAATCTGTTTTATCGTTCTTTTTTGTATGATTATCTAATAAAAGGAGTGCGAAGTATAAAACATTTAAATCTTTGAATTGTTTCGGATCAAGTCCGGTATGTTCTTCAATTTTTTTTAGTCGGTAATGCAATGTATTAATGTGTATATGTAATTGCTCAGCTGTCTGTTTATAAGATTGGTTATAATCGATAAATAAACGTAAAGTGTGCATGAGCTCAGGAGATTGTACTAAGTTTTCAATGGTACGCTCTAGAAACTGTTCTCGCGTTTCGATAGAAATATCTTGTAAGCACATTTCTAAACGTAAATCTTCATTAAATACAATTTTTTTCGTTTCAAGTGACACAGAAAGCGCTCGTAGTGCTTGTTCATATGATATGTGCATCTTGCTTGGCGTAACGGTTTGCCCAATCCCGATATATAAAGGGATAGAAAATAAAGTTTCACAGTCATGTTTTAACCGTTTTAAAAATAGGTAAGTTTGTTCTTTAGAGCTCATCGCTGAAAATAAAATAAATCGATCATTTCCCCAGCGAACAAATAGATGGTCTTTTGCTAATAGATTGCGAATATGTTGCCAAACTTTACGCTGGAGCATCGTATCATTTTGATCAATCGAAAACAAAATAAGTTGTTTCTTCTTATATAAATCAACGCCAAGTGTTTTTGCACGATCGAGAAAACTTGAAGACCAGTCTGTATTTTGAAGCCAATCAAAGACAAATGCTTCATAAGAACGGTGTTCAAGTTCTAATTGCTCTAAAAAGTAGTTTTCATGAATTAATAATTCGGTCATCTTCCGTAATATTTCTCCGTATTGTGAAATATTGTCGGGTTCTCCTGTAATTCCAATAACACCAATTACTTCGTCATGAAATAGTAAAGGAAGATTCATCCCGGCTTTTACACCTTGCAACCGTCGTTCATCTTCTTTTGTAATGATGACGGTTTTCTTTTGTTTCGCGCAGCGGAGTGCTCCCTCATGAAATTGACCGATTCTTTTTGCATCTGTACTGGCGATAATAACACCTTGTATATTAATGATAATAATATTTTCTGTAATTAGTCTGCGTACTTCCCGTACAATTTTATTCGCTAAATCAGGAAAAAGCATAATTTGCACACCTCAAATTCTATTTGTTGTACATTATATATGTAAGTTGAATAAGAAAGGAAGATTTCACACTTTCCACACATTTATTTGTTATTTTACAATTATAACGAAATCATTCGAAAATGGAGGGAATCTTTTGAGAAAGTATGTTTTTCTTCTCTGTTTTTTATTTCTATTAGTAGGGTGTCAAGGAAGTTCATATACACCAATTACTGAAGATAAAAGTATTATTATAACAACGAATATAAAAGAAGGCAGTATTAGTTTTATTGATAAAAAAACTAATAAATTAATTACGACATGGGAATTAAATGAACCGATGGCAGGAATTGCACTACTTCCAAACGGCGAGGACATACTTGTATATGGTAAGCAGTTAGAATACATGTATGTATATTCACTAGCAGAAGGAAGGCAAGTGGAAAAATATAAAACTGGAAAAGGCATTGTAAATGTGGTTGTATCAGAAGATAAAAAACAATTGTTTGCCGCCGATCAAAATGCACAAAAGGTAAGGTTCTTTACGATAGAAGGGAAAGAGACAGAAAGTGTTTCAACAGGAAAAGGACCGATAACCCTGGTAGAGTATCATAACCAGTTATCTGTACTAAACTTTTATGATACGAAGCTAACGACAATTGATACAAAGAAAAAAGAGGTTATACAATCCTTTATGATTCCACCAGCATCAACAGGAGCAACGATTAGTCCGGATGGAAAAGAGATATGGATTGGCGGACATGGTGATGGAAATCAAGTGAATGAGAAAGTATTAGTGTATTCTTTACAGAGCGGCGAAATGGTACGTTCTTTACACGCCCCGTTTATGCCTGTGAACATAACGAAAGATAATAAGTACGTATATGCATTAAGCCATGGTTCGAATACGCTTAGAAAATTTGATATTAGTACGTATAAAGAGGTAGCTTCCGTTGAAGTAGGCTCAAATCCATTTGCATTTTTGAAAAGCGGGGCAGAAGGATATGTAGCAAGTTATGATAGTGATGAAGTGTGCGTCATGGATATGAAAAGTATGAAAATAAAACAAACAATTAAAGTCGGAAAAGGACCATTTCAACTCATAGAGAGGGAAGGGAAGGACAATGGGTAAATATAGAGTGCTAGTTGTAGATGATGAAAGTGACATGAGGCAACTTGTCGGAATGTACTTAGATAACTTCGGATACGAGTGGGGAGAAGCTGAAAATGGAAAAGAGGCTCTAAAAAAATTAGAGTCAGATCATTATGATTTCGTTGTATTAGATATTATGATGCCAGAGATGGATGGACTTTCAGTTTGCAAAGAGATTCGAAAAACGTCAGATGTGCCAATTATATTTTTAACGGCAAAAGGTGAAGAGTGGAATAGGGTGAACGGTTTACGCATGGGAGCAGATGATTACATTGTAAAGCCGTTTAGTCCAGGTGAATTAATTGCTCGTATGGAAGCTGTACTAAGACGTTATACAAAGCAAGAACAGCAAGAGGAGATTCAATTTGGTCCCATTCTTATTAATGAAAAAAGTAGGAGGATTGAGGCAGATGGCGATCCGATTTCTCTTACAGTAAAGGAGTTTGATTTACTATATTTCCTTTGCCAACATACAGGACAAGTATTTAGCCGGGAACAATTGCTTGAAAAGGTGTGGGGGTATGATTATGCGGGAAGTACAAGAACAGTAGACACACATGTGAAAACGATGCGTTTGAAACTTGGAGAAAGTGGAAACTACATTCAAACTGTTTGGGGTGTAGGCTATAAATTTGAGGTGTAACGTATGTTTACGATGGTACAAAAGCTTTGGCTTACAGTAGTATGTGCAGTATGTGTAACAGTTTCCTTTCTTTATTTTGTATCTTTATACTCGTATGAAAAGTTATACGTTGATAATTTAAAAGACTCATTAGTAATGGAAGGAAAGCGTCTTGCAACGCAATATGATAAGAATGAAGGAATGTCAACTTTTGAAGAGAAAGTAAGAGCATTTGATCAAATATCTAGTTCAGACGTTCTTTTCGTTTCCAATCCTCGTGATCTAAGCGCATGTTTGCCTTTTGATGTGCATCATCATTCTCTTATAAGTGAAGGGGATAGACAAACACTACTAGATGGTAAAACGGTGACAAAGGTAGGATATGAAGAACATTTTGATCGGAATATTATGGGGGTTGTTATCCCTGTTTTAGATAATAAAAAGTTAGTTGGAATTGTATATTCTTATATTCCTTTAAAAAGTATAAAAGACTTAATATATGATATGGGTCTTATTTTAGCCCCGCTAGCAATTGCTATGATTTTAATTACGATATGGATTGGGAGAAAAATTATTATAGCGATTACGAAGCCGCTTTCGCAAATGGAGCGGGTTGCCAATCATTTCGCTACTGGAGATTTCTCGGAGCGGATTACCATTTCTTCAGAAGATGAAATTGGACGATTAGGAAAAGCATTTAATAAAATGGCGCATTCTTTAGAAACAGAAGATGTAAAGCGTAAGGAATTTTTGGCTAACGTTTCGCATGAACTTAGAACACCGCTTAGTTATATAAAAGGGTATAGTGAGGCTATCTTAGATGGTGTAGCAAAGGGACCGCAGCAAGAAAAAGTGACGCAGCTTATTCATAAAGAAGCGGATCGTATGCAGCGTCTCGTTCATGATTTATTAGATTTAGCGCAACTAGAAGGTGAACATTTTCCTCTAAAGAAGCAACCTATTGTGTTCTCGCAGCTTATTGAAGATGTGTTAGATACGTATGAACTAAAGTTTATAGAAAAAAAACTTCGTATTTCAACGAATTTAAATCCTGAAATTATCGTAATGATTGATGAAGATCGTATGCAACAAGTTCTTCATAACGTGTTAGATAATGCGATACGGTATACAAATCAAAACGGGAATATCATAATAACGCTAGAGCAAATAGACGATTACTGTGAGTTGAAAATAAAGGATACAGGAATAGGTATTGATGCAGAGCATTTAGAGAATCTTGGTGAGCGTTTTTACCGAGTTGATAAAGCGAGAAGTCGCCAACATGGTGGAACAGGTTTAGGGCTTGCGATTGTAAGGCAAATTGTTCATATACATGATGGTGAGTGGAAAATAGAAAGTGAAAAAGGTAAGGGAACAACAGTATTTATTAAGTTAAAAATACAAGATGAAGGAAGCATGTTCTAATGTAAAGGACATGCTTTTTCAATTGAATATAAATGAATATAGGAATAGATATAAATTAATAGCAAATAAATATTAAAAATTTGACTATTTTATGAACAAAACATTTGTACTTCTTACCAATTCGTTCTAAAATAGGTATGGATGCTAAGTTCTTATAAATCGTTTCAATTGTTGTTTGGAAGATACTGAGGTGATTTAACTGGAGTACAAATCTATTAAACCGAAAAAAATTTACGAAGAAGTATCTGAAGCTATTTTAACAATGATTAAAAATGGTACGTTAAAACCTGGTGACAAGCTACTTCCTGTGCATCAATTAGCTGAGCAGTTTCAAGTTGGCAGATCTGCTGTTCGTGAAGCGTTAAGTGCGCTAAGAGCGATGGGCTTAATTGAAATGAAGCAAGGAGAAGGCACATATGTGAAGAACTTTGATTCTTCTTCATTAACAAAATCATTAAACAATAGATTATTAATGAAGAAAGAAGATATTTTGAATTTATTAGAAGTGCGAAAGGTGCTTGAAGTGGGGGCAGTTCGAGCAGCAGCGGCAAAACGTACGGAAGATAATTTGCAAAATATGAAACATTGGTTAGATGAAATGGCAAAGAGCATTGGAGATGAAAAGGCTGGCGAAAAAGCAGATTTTCAGTTCCATATGGGAATTGCAGAGTCTTCGCATAATAGCATTTTGCTTGAACTCATGAATCATGTTTCAGAGATGATTGCTGAAACGATTGGTGAATCAAGACGCATTATTTTATATGGTGAACAAACGACATCAGAACGACTTATAGAAGAGCATCAAGTTATATATGATGCGGTTTTAAAACAAGATGTAGAATTAGCGCAGCAAGCAATGCTAGAGCATTTAACAAATGTAGAACATATTGTCACAGGTAGAAACGATATAAATTCGTAATTTAATCTTCAAAAAATCTAATTTTCTGATAAAATAGAGAAAGATTAAGTAAGCGTTTTCTTTAGAAAAGGGAGAGGATAGGCCATGGTTGAGCCTATTTCTTCTCTCTTAAGTCATCTGATGACCATATGTTTGTTGGCGAAGTTGTAAAGAGGGGGAGTAATAATTATGAAAGTTACTTTATTTGTTACTTGTTTAGTCGATATGTTTGAAACAAATGTCGGTAAAGCAACAGTTGAAGTGTTGGAGCGTTTAGGTTGTGAAATTGAATTTCCGGAAGCACAAGTTTGTTGTGGTCAGCCTGCTTATAATAGCGGCCATGTAGAAGCAGCAAAAGAAGCGATGAAACATATGATTGAGACTTTCGAAGATGCAGAATATATCGTTACGCCATCTGGCTCTTGTGCGACAATGTTTCATGAGTATCCGCATGTTTTTAAAGATGACCCGAAATGGGCTAAACGTGCACAAAAGGTTGCTGATAAAACATATGAATTTACACAATTTATTGTAGATGTTTTAAAAGTGACAGATGTGGGTGCAAGTTTACCAGGAATAGCTACTATTCATAAGTCTTGTCATATGACACGCCTGCTTGGAGTAAAAGAGGCACCAGGAATTTTATTGTCTAATGTAAAAGGATTAACTGTGAGAGAACTGCCAAACGTGCAAAATTGTTGTGGGTTTGGGGGAACGTTTTCAGTTAAGATGACTCCGATTTCTGAGCAAATGGTAGATGAAAAAGTAGATAGTGTAATGGAAACAGGTGCTGATTATTTAATCGGTGCAGATTGTGGGTGTTTGTTAAACATTGGCGGACGTATTGAGCGTTTAGGAAAAGAAGTAAAAGTAATGCATATTGCTGAGGTACTGAATAGTCGCTCATGAAGGGGGAACATAAGCTATGTCTATGAAAATCAGTGAGAAAAAATTTAATGATCGCGTAGGCGATGGAATTCAAGATTCGTTTATGCGTGGAGCAGTATCTTCTGCACAAACGCGTTTATATACGAATCGATTAAAAGCAGCGGACGAATTGGGAAACTGGGAAGAGTGGCGTGAACTAGGTGAACAAATTCGTCAACATACGTTAGAAAATCTTGATTATTACTTAATGCAGTTAAGTGAAAATGTATCAAAAAGAGGCGGCCATGTGTACTTTGCGAAAACGAAAGAGGAAGCAGCAAAGTATATTCAAGACGTCGCGAAAAAGAAACAAGCGAAAAAAGTAGTGAAATCAAAGTCGATGGTAACAGAAGAAATTAGTATGAACCATGCGCTTGAAGAAATTGGTTGTGAAGTGTTAGAAAGTGACTTAGGAGAGTATATCTTGCAAGTAGATAACGATCCACCTTCACATATTATTGCGCCTGCACTTCATAAAAATAGAACGCAAATTCGCGATGTATTTAAAGAAAAACTTGGCTATGAAAATTCTGATGATCCATATGAGATGACAAAGTTTGTTCGTAAACAACTTCGTGAGAAATTTATGGATGCGGAAATTGGTGTGACGGGTTGTAACTTCGCTGTTGCAAATACGGGATCTCTTTGTTTAGTAACGAACGAAGGTAATGCGGATCTTGTTATGTCAATTCCGAAAACACAAATAGCAGTAATGGGTATGGAACGTATGGTTCCGACAATGGAAGAGTTAGATGTTTTAGTTGGTTTACTATGCCGTAGTGCGGTAGGTCAAAAGTTAACAAGTTATGTAACAGTAGCAGGACCAATTCAAGAAGAGGAAGTTGATGGACCTGAAGAGTTCCATTTAGTTGTTGTTGATAATGGTCGTTCTCAAATTCTTGGATCTGAATTCCGTTCAGTATTGCAATGTATTCGTTGCGCAGCTTGTGTAAATGTATGTCCTGTATATCGTCACGTTGGTGGACATTCATATGGATCGATTTACTCAGGACCAATCGGTGCGGTATTAACACCACTTTTAGGTGGATATGATGATTACAAAGAGCTTCCTTATGCATCTAGTTTATGCGGAGCATGTACAGAGGCTTGTCCAGTAAAAATTCCATTACATGATTTATTATTAAAGCATCGCCAAGTAATCGTTGAACAAGAAGGACGTGCGCCACTTGCAGAAAAATTAGCGATGAAAATGTTTAGTATGGGTGCTTCTTCAGCTGCATTATACAAAATGGGCTCAAAAATGGCACCAGCAGCAATGAGTCCATTCACATCTGGTAACCGTGTATCAAAAGGTGTTGGACCACTTAAAAACTGGACGGATATTCGTGAATTCCCAGCGCCAAGTAAAGAAAGATTCCGTGATTGGTATAAAGATCATAAGAAAGGCGGGAATAAATAATGGCAGGATTAATTCAAAACCGTGATTCCTTTCTAGATAACATTGCAAAAGAACTTGGGCGTGCGCGTAAAAGAGAAGGTGTCGAGCGTCCAGTATGGAAAAGTAATGTGAATATAGAAACGTTAAAAGATTATTCACAAGAAGAATTACTAGAAGTATTTAAAAAGCAATGTACAAACATTCATACAACTGTAGTAGAAACGACAAATGACCGTTTGTATGAAGACCTTCAAAAAGTAATCATGGAAAACGGCGGGGGACCTATTTTATTATCAGCAGATGAACGCTTTGATGCATATGGTTTAACATCTTTATTTAAAGAAGAACTTCCAAAGCGAGATATTGAAGTAAACGTATGGGATCCAGAGAGAAAAGACGAAAATATGCGTATAGCTGAAAAAGCGAATATCGGTATTGCATTTAGTGATTATACATTAGCTGAATCTGGTACAATTGTTGTACAAAGTCATAAAGGGCAAGGACGTTCTTTACACTTTTTACCGACTGTATACTTTGCTATTATTCCACGTGAAACACTTGTGCCTCGTATTACGCAAGCAGTTCAGGATATGAACTCACGTGTAGAAAATGGCGAGACAGCGGCATCTTGTATTAACTTTATTACAGGACCTAGTAACTCTGCTGACATTGAAATGAATCTTGTTGTCGGAGTACACGGACCATTAAAAGCGGTATATTTCATCGTATAAAAGAGGGGAAAGCAGGCCAGAAAATGGCCTGCTTTTTTAGTAGAATAAAGGATAATATGAAGTAGAAGTTCTCTCCTTTTTTTGTTATGTTCTTTTGGAAAGGAGAGGAAGGGATGTTCACTTATATATATGCATTGTTAGTGGGTATGGTGTTTGGTTCTTTTTTTATGCTAATCGCAATAAGGGTTCCTTTAGGCGAGTCTATTATTACACCGCGTTCGCATTGTCATTATTGTAAGTATGTACTAAAGCCAAAAGAACTAATTCCAATCATTTCATTTTGTATACAAAGAGGGCGCTGTACGAATTGTAAGAGGGGAATTCCGATTCTGTACGTAGTATTTGAATTTGTAACCGGTACAATATTTTTTCTTACTGTATATATGATTGGAGTAGAACGAGAGCTTCTCATCATTTTATCGCTTTTTTCGTTACTTCTTATTATTTCCGTTACAGATTATATATATATGTTAATTCCTGATCGTATTTTAATTTCGTTTGCTTTTCTGCTTATTTTAGAATGTATTTTTGTACCGTTAGTTACGTGGATAGATAGTATAGTTGGTAGTGGGGTTATACTCTTTTTGTTATATTGTATGCAAAAGATATATCCAGAAGGGCTTGGTGGAGGGGATATAAAATTACTCTCGCTACTTGGATTTATAGTGGGATTGAAAGGGGTTTTTATTATTTTATTTTTAGCGTCTTATTGTAGTCTTTGTTTTTTCGGGATGGGTATTTTATTAAAGCGTATAGAAGCAAGTAAACCAATTCCATTTGGCCCTTTTATTAGTCTTGGAGCAATATGTTATGTATTAATTGTGTATTCAAAATAGAGGGGGATAGAGAATGAATATATATGGATGATCAAAGAGGTTGTCCGTTTGGATATGTGCCCGCAACTACAGTAGAAACTGCCTTGCAATTTGTTAGGGAGAATGAGGTAAATATTATTTCTCTCGACTTTAATATGGGATGGCGGCAGAGTAATGGATTTGATTTCGTAAATATTTTTTGTAAAGAGGGATTATATGTTAAGGAAATCCACTTTCACACAAATGATGTCATTGGTATGGATAAGATGAAACAAAGAATAGAGGGTGGAAAAGAACAAGGAGAGATTGAAGCAAGTATTATTGTGAAATATGTGGGGAGCTAAAAACTCCAAAGTCTAACTTTGGAGTTTTTAATGTTTCATATGTGCTTGTAAAGGAATAATCTCTTCTTGTTGAGCTGCTGCGATTACAGTCTCTTCCTGTTTAACATCAGGTGTTTTCTTTGTTAAGTAGTGATATACCATACCGACAAATACGGACCCGCCAATAATGTTACCGATTGTAACTGGAATTAAGTTATGAATAGCGCCTGCAAAAGAAATTGTCTCAGGATGTGGTGATACTAAAGATAAAGCAAACAGTGATAAGTTTGCAATGCTATGCTCATAACCAGATAAAAAGAAAGTGAAAACGAGCATCATCATCATTAATATTTTGGCTGTGTCACCTTTCACTTGAGAAGGTAAGAAGCAGGCAAGACAGACAAGCCAGTTACATAAAATTGCTTTAAAGAATAATTGCATTGTAGGTGTATTCATCTTTCCTTCAACTACTTTATTCATTAAATGACCGTGATCAATCGCTTCGAAAATGCCAGTTGCGTAAAATAGTAAGGCAAAGAATAAAGCACCCGCTAAGTTACCTGCATAACATGCAATCCAGTTGCGAAGTGTATCAGAAATCGTTGTTTCTTTTCTTAAAGTTGCTACTGTGAAGTACATTGTATTTCCAGTAAATAATTCAGCACCACCATATATAATAAGTACGAGGGCAATCCCGAAAAACATGGAAGCAGCTAAATAAGTTGCTGGTGAATCTGCAATGTGAAAAAAGTTACCTAATTTAAAACATAGTACAATAATAAAACCGATATAAATGCCCGCAAGTGCAGCACGAATGAAATATTGCATCGGATTTATATCTAGCATTTTCTTTTTGCTCTTAGCCAGTTTGACAACATAATCTAATCCTTGTTCTAGCATGAGTCATACGCTCCTTTAGTAAATCTTCTATAAATACTCCTTATATGAATAAAGTACATGGATTCGTTCACAGTTTCAATAAGTTTGTGCAATATTTCACAAAAAGGACATACATAAAATAAGAAAGCGATTACAAAAGGTAGTATAATGGAATTTTTTCTAAAAATAGAGAGGGAATTGAAATAAAAAAGAAAAAGCGCTGTAATTACAGCGCTTTTTCGTCTAAATTCTTTTCTACTTTTACTTCTACTTCTTTCGAGAAGAACCAACCGCCAACTGCGATTCCAACTAATACAATCCAGAATGTAAGTTTCCACGGAGTAGATTCTGGGAATGAATGCGGAATTACATTTAATGCAGGGTGTGCTAATGTATAGATTGCTAACTTCACACCAACCCAACCTACAATTAAGAATGCTGCAGTTTCAAGTCCTGGTTTACGTTTTAATATTTGTACGAAAGCAGTTGCTGCAAATCGCATAATGATTAATCCAATAAGTCCACCTACAAAGATAACAACGAATTGCCCAGTATCAAGACTACCAATTGTACCTAGTCCTGTTTTCGGTAAAGTCATTGCTAATGCAACAGCAGCTAAAATTGAATCAACTGCAAAGGCGATATCAGCAACCTCGACTTTAAATACAGTCCACCAAAAATTCTCTTGTTTTTTCTTTGCTTCTTTTTCTTCTGTGTCTTCATCCGTATTCTTTTTAACATACGTTTTAAATAAGTGATTACCAGCGATAAACATAAGGTAAATAGCACCGATTGCTTGCACTTGCCATACATCGACTAAGAACGAAATCATAAATAACGATCCGAATCGGAAAACAAATGCCCCCGCTAATCCGTAAAATAGTGCTTTTTTACGTTTTTCTTCTGGTAAATGTTTTACCATAATTGCAAGAACAAGCGCGTTATCAGCCGCTAAAATCCCCTCAAGTGCAATCAGGATGAGTAATACCCAACCATACTCCAATAATAATGATACATCCATGTACATTCTCCTCTCATTTCTATAAGTACTAAATAAGTGAAGAATTTCCCCACTATTTAGTTTCCCCATACTCCTGCCTATTAACTTTGGAAGAATTTGGTGATGAATACAAAAAAGACCTCTGCCGTTAATAGGCAAAGGTCTTGCTAGACATATGTAATAAAAATGCCAACAAAGCCGGAAGAACTAAGTTCTACGTAATGACGACTTTGTTTCCAAGAAATATTCTTGGACGCTACTCCCCTTTGGAGATATGCTATTGTACTCTCATTATATGGATAATTTATACGGTTGTCAACCTGTTAAAATATCTTCGTTCGGATATTTTATTTTCCGGTTCTTTTTGCGTGCAAATGAAAAAGCCAATGTTAATGGTCCCATTTTTCCAAAAAACATCATAAAGATAATAATAGCTTTTCCAATTATCGTTAAGTGTGGCGTTAAATTCATACTGAGACCGACTGTTCCAAATGCTGAAAATACTTCGAAAGCACTCATCAATAGAGGAACTCGCTCAGTAATACTTAAAATTAAAATAGCAGCAAAGATAAATGAAATGGAAATAATAGTAATGGTCAATGATTTGACAATGAGCGTATCTTTAATGGATTTTTTAAACACAACAATATCATCTTGTTCTTGTAAAAATTTAAATACGCCAAAAAACATAATTAAAAATGTTGTTAACTTAATTCCACCACCAGTTGAAGCACTACCAGCACCAATAAACATAAGAAGCATCATTAATAAAAGGGAAGGTTTTGTTAATGCAGAAATATCAACGGTATTAAATCCGGCAGTGCGCGTTGAAATTGCTTGGAAATAAGCAGCCATTCCTTCTTCAAATGGGGTAAAACCTCTCATAGAAAGAGAATTATGGAACTCGAATATGAAAATAAAAACGGTAGCAATAATATTGACGATTAGAGTAGAAGAGAGCATGAGTTTTGAATGTAATGTAAGGTTTTTAAAGTTCTTTTTTCTTTTTATATCTATAATCACTGTAAAACCGATTCCACCTAAAATTATGAGAGAAGAAATAACGAGATTGACGAGAATACTATGAGAATGGGACATTAAATTATCGCTCCACACAGAAAAACCAGCGTTGTTAAAGGCAGAGATCGAATGAAAAAAACTATAATAGAACCCTTTAGCAATTCCGTATTTTGGTACCCATTCAAAAGAGAGGAGCAAAGTAGCAATACATTCTACTGTAAAAGAGAATAGAAATAATGCTTTGGCAAGACGAATGACACCGCCGATATTCGTTTGATTTAGTGCTTGTTGTAACAAAATGCGATTCTGAAGACCGATTTTTCTGCCAAGCATAATTGCAATTAAAACAGCGAAGCTCATAATGCCAAGACCGCCAACTTGTATAAGTGTTAAAATTACACATTGACCAAATAAGGTAAATACTTTTCCAGTGTCCACAACACCAAGCCCTGTAACTGTACAAGCAGAAACCGTTGTAAATAAGGCATCGAGCCATGAAATAGATGTTGTTGTAGCAATTGGTAGTTTTAATAAGCATGTGCCGACAATTGATAATACAATAAAAGATAAAGTAAGAACACGAGGAGGGCTCATGCTAATATTAATCCGTTTCATCTCACATATCGTTCCTTTCAGTTTGTTCTTACTAGTATGTGAAAAAGCGCTATTATGTATGTTGCAAATAGAAAGAGGCAGAGAATATCTGCCTCTAAGCCATATGTTATAGTATTATCCGCGTAATTGTTGTTGAGCTAAAGCAACAAGACGTTTTGTTACTTCACCGCCAACGGAACCGTTAGAACGAGATGCTGTATCTGAGCCTAAGCTAACACCGAATTCTTGTGCAATTTCATATTTAAATTGTTCAAGTGCTTGTTCTGCACCTGGAACTAGTAATTTGTTTGTTTTTACCATGTTGACACACATCCTTTTGAGTAGTCCAGTTCAGCCAAGTTAAGTACTATCTAAACTGGTAACGTTATTTTATGTGGAAACGATGTACTCATACCCGGAAGTAATCGGTGTGATTAGAAGTTCTTGGATAGAAAAAAGAGTAGCAAATTTGCTACTCTTTTTTCAGTATTGTCGCTGTACCTTCCACGACAATATCATCGGATTGATTGTAGATGTTTGTTTGTAATGTAATGATTTTCTTATCATCCCGTTTTTTAATGACTTCTGCCACTACACGAAGTGTATCGCCGATTTTGACAGGAGCACGGAATGAAACGTTTTGGGATAAATAAATCGTATTTTTTCCTGGGAGTTTCGTTCCAAGAACAGTAGAAATAAAACTTGAAACGAGCATACCGTGAGCAATACGTTCTTTAAACATTGTCGTTTTTGCAAAAGAGTCTAAAATATGAATAGGATTTACATCTCCAGTCAATTTTGCAAAATTGATAACGTCCTCATCCGTAATTGTTTTTGTTAGAGATGCTTGATCACCGACTTGAATCTCATCATAACGAAGCTCCGGAACAGTTTGTGCTTCTTGAAATGGATTCATTTTGTCCTCCTTCTTTTCCATATCGAAAAATGTAAGCCATCTTGATGTAGTAGGAGGAAGAAAGAGTTTTGTTTGTGCTGCAGTTAGTTGCCACATTTTTCTTACTTGATGGAAGTAAATAGATTTTTTGAGTTTTCCTCGAACTGCTTTGCGAGTTCTAGTTGTTTGGACTTGAACTCTCCCAAAAAAACTTCTAACTGTTTTTGAACCTCTTCGCGTTGCGATTGTTGTTGTTCAATAAAGTGTTTTGTTGTTTCTTCAAATTGACCGCTAGTTTGAGTAAGAATAGACAAAGATGTTTTTGTAGGAGAAACAGTAAGTTGATGCATTTGAGTAGAAAGCTCATTCCATTTCCCTTGCCACTCGTTAATTTGATCATTTAAGGAGTTTCCAGTTAATTGCTTCACGTAATCTGTATATTGGTTATTGAACTGAGCTGTGAATTGTTGTAGTTCTTTTTCTAGTTCATTTACTCCTGATGTTAATTTATGCAAAGCGTCTTGTTGTTGTTTTAACGTTTCTAAAGTAAGTTGCTCTAATTGTTTCCCAGCTGAAGAGAAGAGGGAAAGAGATTGAGACCAGTTTTTCCAAAATGCATCGACTAATTCGTATGGTTTAGTTTCCATTGTTTGACCTCCAAATGTTTTTTTGCATATTGTGAACGCAGATTACTCTGCTGTACCACCAGGTGAAGATGAAGAATCCTTTTCATCCTTTTCTGGAGAAGTAGAAAATGGAAAGAATGCATTGGTGTATAACGTGAAAAACGTCCGCAACATATTTTGATAATGTTCAAAAGAAGTCGCACATGTTGATAAATATTGCTCTCCATATTCAGTTAAAGAATAAATTCTTTTTGCTGGCCCTCCATCGCTTGTATCCCAAGTAGAAGAAATAAGGTTTTCTTTTTCTAACTTGCGTAGTGTTCTATAAACATTACCTTGGTCAACAGAAGAAAAGCCGATGTCCATTAGCATTTGAATGAGTTTGTAACCATGAAGACTCCAGTCTTTTAGACAGAGAAGTAAGAAAGGAACTAAGAAGTTTTTTGGCATGGAGTTTGGTTGTTTCGCTTGGTTTTTTTCCAAACTTTCTGGGTGTTCTGGTTCATTATGTAGCATGATTGTACATCACCTCATGAATCAGTTAGATGGAATTTTTTGCTTATAAGTGCAATTTACACCTATCTGTTTTTAATGTCAATACATTTGTTGGAAAATAAAGAAAAATAAAATATAGACTTGAAGTTTTATTCAGAATATTAGAAAATAGTGAATAGGTTGAATTGTTTCAAAAACAAAAAAGGGAGTGTAGGCGAAGTGATTGATCAAAAATTCGATCCATTGCAAGCATGGAAAAATGCTTATGAACAAACCGAAACATTTTGGGGAAAAGCGCTCAATGAAACAATTAAAACAGAAGAATATTCTGCTTGGATGGGCAGCGTTCTAGACTTGAATTTGTTTTATCAAAAAGCATTAAATGATACGACAAAAAGTTATTTAGAACAAGTGAACGTGCCAACGAAAGAGGATATCGCTAGAGTAGCTACGCTTGTTATTAACTTAGAAAATAAAGTTGATAATATTGAGGAAGTTCTAGAAGAGAAAGTGGATTCGTTAGGACAAGCTCCTACATTAAAGCGTGATGTTACGAAAGTAAAACAAGATATTCGCACGTTAGAAACGAAAGTTGATCAAATTTTAGAATTGCTAGAAAAGCAAAATGCAGTACTAGCTAAACTACAAGTACCTGTAAAAGAAGAAGTAAAGCCGGCGAATAAGCCAGAAAATAAAAAATGATAATAGCGTTTGTTTACAACGTGTAAAAGAGAGAGGGAGAATCTCGTTTTCACGTATAAACAACGAAACATAATTAATATATGGACTCTATTAGTATGGGTACCAAAATGATTCATAATAATCGTTCACAAATTCATTTAAGGGGGAAAAGAAATGGTTCAATTAAATGGCAAAGTAGCAATCGTAACAGGTGGGGCAAAAGGAATTGGAAAAGCAATTACAGTAGCATTAGCACAAGAGGGAGCAAAAGTAGTTATTAACTATAACAGCAGTAAAGAAGCAGCTGAAAACTTAGTAAATGAACTAGGAAAAGAAGGGCATGACGTTTATGCAGTTCAAGCGGATGTTTCTAAAGTAGAAGATGCAAACCGACTTGTAGAAGAAGCTGTGAATCATTTTGGTAAAGTTGATATTCTTGTTAATAATGCTGGTATTACAAGAGATCGTACATTCAAAAAATTAAATCGTGAAGATTGGGAGCGCGTAATTGACGTGAACTTAAGTAGTGTATTTAATACGACAAGTGCGGTACTTCCATACATATCGGAAGCAGAAGAAGGAAGAATCATTAGTATTTCTTCTATTATTGGTCAAGCTGGTGGATTTGGACAAACAAACTACTCAGCAGCAAAAGCAGGTATGCTAGGATTTACAAAATCATTAGCGTTAGAACTTGCAAAAACAAATGTAACTGTAAACGCAATTTGCCCAGGATTTATCGATACTGAAATGGTAGCAGAGGTACCAGAAGAAGTGCGTCAAAAAATCGTTGCGAAAATCCCGAAAAAACGTTTTGGACAAGCTGATGAAATTGCAAAAGGTGTAGTATACCTATGCCGTGACGGTGCGTATATCACTGGTCAGCAATTAAACATTAACGGTGGATTATACATGTAATGAAGTAAGAAAAAAGTGCATATCCATATCAGGAATGCACTTCTTTTTTTAGAAAGAAATCGACCGAAAAGGAGATAGAAAAATGACTACATTCGTAACAGAATGGGAAAAGCAATTGGAGTTGTACCCAGAAGAATATCGCAAAGCATATCGCCGTGTGAAAAGAGCGAGCGAAATTTTATTACGCGAACCAGAACCACAAGTTGGTTTAACACCGAAAGAGGTTATTTGGACGAAGAATAAAACGAAGCTTTATCGTTACATTCCAAAACAAGAAAAAACACAGAGAGTCCCAATCTTATTAATATATGCTCTTATTAATAAGCCATATATTATGGATTTAACTCCTGGAAATAGTTTAGTGGAATATTTAGTAGATCGTGGTTTTGATGTGTATATGCTTGATTGGGGTACATTTGGTTTAGAAGATAGTCATTTGAAATTTGATGATTTCGTGTTCGATTATATTGCAAAAGCAGTGAAGAAAGTAATGCGAACTGCAAAATCGGATGAGATTTCTTTACTTGGTTATTGCATGGGTGGAACGCTAACGTCTATTTATGCGGCACTTCATCCGCATATGCCAATTCGTAACTTAATTTTTATGACAAGTCCTTTCGATTTCTCTGAAACAGGATTATATGGTCCTTTATTAGATGAGAAATATTTCAATTTAGATAAGGCGGTTGATACATTCGGAAATATTCCGCCGGAAATGATTGATTTCGGAAATAAGATGTTAAAACCAATTACGAATTTTGTTGGTCCATACGTTGCTTTAGTTGATCGTTCAGAAAATGAGCGCTTCGTCGAAAGCTGGAAATTAGTTCAAAAGTGGGTTGGCGATGGCATTCCGTTCCCGGGTGAATCATACAGACAGTGGATTCGTGATTTTTATCAAAATAATAAATTGGTTAAAGGTGAACTCGTTATTCGTGGACAAAAGGTAGACCTTGCAAATATTAAGGCGAATGTCTTAAATATTTCCGGGAAACGTGATCATATCGCTCTGCCATGTCAAGTAGAAGCTTTACTAGATCATATTTCTAGCACAGATAAACAATATGTATGTTTACCAACAGGGCATATGTCTATCGTTTACGGTGGAACAGCTGTAAAACAAACATATCCGACGATTGGAAATTGGCTTGAAGAGCGTTCCAATTAAAAATAAAAAATCCAACTAGCGTTGTGTTAGTTGGATTTTTTTATGGAAAATAACAAAACATAGAAAGGAGAAATTTACATTTTAGGAGTATAATTATGAAGCTTATGACTGGTAAGTTGTTTTGGAATAGAGGAGTTTCTGTACCTTGTTATCCAACGTTAGAAAATGATATGATATGTGATGTGCTCGTAGTCGGAAGTGGCGAAGCGGGTGCTCATATAGCGTATTCATTAGCAAAGATAGGAATGCGTGTTACGCTCATTGAAAAAAGAGCAATTGCATGTGGTAGCACAGCTGCCAATACAGGTTTATTACAATTTCTTCATGATAAATCGTTAACCTCTCTTATTCATACATTTGGGAAAGTAAAAGGGGTACGGGCATATAGGCTTTGTTATGAAGCCCTTAGAACAATGGAGAAGGTTGTACCGACTCTCGATATTGATCCCCATTTTATTCCGCGAAATAGTTTGTATTATGCGAGTAGAGATGAGGATATTTCATTTTTACAAGAAGAATATAATACGTTACGCTATTATGAATTTCCAGTTGAATATTTTACAGAGTCTGATATTAAGAAACGTTATTCATTTGCAAAACAAGCAGCATTATATACAAGCGGTGACGCAGAAGTGAATCCATATTTGTTAGCACATAGTCTTTTGCATAAAGCAAAGCAAATGGGTGCTACTATATATGAACATACAGAGGCAATACATATTAAACAAATTCAAAATGATTTAATTTGTTACACAAAAACAGGAAATAAAATAGCAGCAAAGAATATTATTATGGCGACAGGTTATGAAGCGCTTTTTGGAAAGAAAGAAAAAAATACAACAGTAGAAACGTCTTATGCAGTTGTTACAAATAAGATAGATCAGTTCGAAGGTTGGCATGAGAAATCATTAATTTGGGAAACGGCACGGCCTTACCTATATTTTCGAACGTATCAAAACCGCATTATTGTAGGCGGATTAGATGAGGCGTTGAAAATTCAAAATATCGGCGATACGAAATTATTGCATAAGCGTGATATCCTTATTAATATTGTAAAAGAAATGTTCCCGCAGTTTAATAATATACAGGCAGAGTATTATTGGGCAGCAGCATTTGGTGGTAGTCATGATGGTCTCCCTATTTTAAAAGAAGATAAAAAGATACATAATTTATATTACGCACTGCCATATGGGGGAAATGGAACTGTATACGGAATGGTATTTGCAAAACTATTTCAGCAGTTATTTACAAATAAAGAAAGTGATGATTTTTCTTTATTTAATCGATAGAAAAAAGGTAGCGAAGTGATGGAATGAGAGATATAAAAAAGTTTTTACAAAAATTACGCCCCGTACAACTTATTGTTTTGTTTTATTTATTAGCAGTAGTCGTATCGGTAATATTACTTAGTTTACCATTTGTTACGAAGGATGGTGTGAAATGGACATTTATCGATGCCCTATTTACATCTGTTAGTGCGGTAAGTGTTACAGGACTTTCAGTTGTTACGATTTCAGATACGTTTACAACAGCAGGAATTATTGTATTAGCTCTAATTTTACAATTAGGCGGATTAGGCATCATGGCACTTGGCACATTCGTTTGGATTATAACGGGTAAAAAGATTGGTTTGCAGCGAAGAAGATTAATTATGGCAGACCATAATCAAGGAAATTTATCGGGTCTTGTAGAATTAATGCGTTCTATTTTAATTGTAATTATTTCGATAGAAATCATTGGAGCCATCCTGTTAGGTACAAGATTTTTACTGTACTTTCCGACTTGGCAAGAAGCTTATTTTCACGGTTTCTTTGCCGCTGTTAGTGCAACGACGAACGGTGGATTCGATTTAACAGGACAATCGCTAATCCCGTACAAAAAAGATTATATCGTTCAAATGATTCATATGTTACTCATTATTTTAGGGGCGATTGGCTTCCCTGTGTTAATGGAAGTGAAGCAATTTCTTAGTAAGAAGAGAGAACAACTTTTTCGTTTTTCGTTATTTACAAAATTGACGACAACAACATTTTTTGCACTTGTTGTTGTTGGAACCATCATGATTTTTTTACTAGAACGAAATCATTTTTTAGTAGGAAAGTCATGGCATGAAACTGTTTTCTATACGTTATTCCAATCTGTGACGACGCGAAGCGGTGGACTCGCTACAATGGATATACGTGAATTGTCACAACCAACGCTTTTATTTATGAGTATATTAATGTTTATTGGAGCATCTCCAAGTTCGGTTGGGGGCGGGATACGTACGACAACATTTGCGGTTAGTATATTATCGTTATATACATTTGCAAGGGGCGGTAGAACGGTTCGAGTCTTTAAACGACAGCTACATGAAGAGGATGTATTAAAAGCATCTGTCGTTATGACGATGGGGATATTATTATGTGCCACGGCACTATTTATTTTATCCATTACGGAAAATGTACCGCTTATGAGCTTGATCGTTGAAGTTTGTTCTGCTTTCGGGACGACAGGTTTATCGACAGGTATTACGCCAGATTTAACAACTGTGGGTAAACTTGTACTTATTGTACTTATGTTTATCGGACGCGTCGGTATTTTAACATTTATATTAGCTAGTGGTGGAAGAGAACAACCACCTCGCTATAAATATCCGAAAGAAAGAATTATTATTGGATAGTATGAAACCATTCTACCTGCGTTAGGTAGAATGGTTTTTTTAATCGTTAATTCCGAATTGGGGATGCATAAAAGCGTCGTTTTTATTATCAACTTCTTTTTTAAGTAATTCTTGATTTTCTTCTGCAATCCACCCGATATCATTTGTAGGATGGATCCATTCATCCCCAGCCATAATGGCAGGGTTTACCTCATCACTCCAATTGTTTAAGGGGCTGTTCTCGGAATTGTATTTACTGTCTCCAATTACAACATCATATTGATTTACAAAAGGTTGTTGCATCTTTTTTCCTGTTCCTTTAAAAGAAGGGAAGTTCATTTGATGAGGGAGCGTCTCGTCTAAAATTGGCGATTGGATTGTTTCTTTCTCTTTCAAAGTAATCGCTCCTTTTTGTAAAGGTTTGTTCGTATGTAGTATTTCCATCTATAAGCTCTTATGTACTTGTTAACACTTGCCAGTAATAGTTATTTCAGATTGCTCCAAACTAGAGTAGAAAGTAATTTCTTGAGAGCAGGTGAACGTATTGGTAAAAAGAAAAGTGAAACAAAATGCAGCAATTAACAATAATAAAACTCCGAAAGAAAGCTTACCAGATGCAGAATTTGCATTAGAGTATGAAGGAGAAAACAGTGCAAAGTATGCAAATCGAAATTCAAAAAAAGGTAAACAAAAATGAGGCGTTTTTTACAAACGCCTCGTTTTTTTGTGGGATTATAAAGGTTTTTTTAATTATTTGTAAATTTAATATTTTATATTAGCAGAAAAATGTGAAAAAACATAGAAGTAGCAACGTATTACACAAAAACAAACAACAAACAAAAGATTAATGTTGGTTTAATACTGCTTTTACACTAATTGTTTATATTTGAGTTGTACATAAGATTTGTAAAAGGAGAGAGAGACAGTGAAAAAAACAATCTTTAAAGCTGTAGCAACTGGAATGGTATTTTCGTTATTAATGGGGTGTGGTGCAAAGAAAGAAGAAAGTGCTGGAGCAAAAGTGAAAGATGATAAATTATCTGGATCGTTAACTGTTTATACAGCGATTGAAGAAGAGCTTGTACCGATTTATCTTGATTCTTTCAAAAAGAAATACCCGGATGTGAAGTTGAACATTGTTCGTGATTCAACAGGAGTTATTACAGCGAAATTGCTAGCTGAAGGAAAAAATACACAAGCAGATGTTGTGTGGGGAACTGCGGCGTCTAGTCTATTAGCTTTAGAGAAAAAAGATATGTTAAAAGAATACTCTCCAAAAGGAGCGGATCGTGTCCTTCCGCAATTTAAAGATGATAAGAAACCTGAAAAATGGGTAGGTAATACTGCGTTTATGACGGGGATTGCTGTAAATAAAGAAGAATTAAAGAAGAAAAATTTACCGATGCCAGAATCATATGAAGATTTAACGAAACCAGAATATAAAGGAACACTTGTTATGCCACATCCAGCTTCTTCTGGAACAGGATTTTTAACAGTTTCTGCATGGTTGCAAATTATGGGTGAAGATAAGGGCTGGGATTACATGAAAAAACTTCATGATAATATGGCATCTTATACGCATTCCGGTTCAAAACCAGCGAAATTAGCAGGTGCAGGTGAATATCCAGTTGGTGTGTCAATGGTTTATAGCGCTTTAAAAGAGAAACAAAAAGGTGCACCAGTTGAAGTTGTACTGCCGAAAGAAGGACTAGGCTGGGAAGTAGAAGCGAATGCACTTATTAAGAAAGATAATGCGAAAAATGATAAATTAGCACAAGCGTTTTTAGACTGGGCAATTACAGATGATGTAATGAAGTTATACTTCGAGAAAAATGGATTTGCGACAATTAAAAATAACTATAAACTTCCAGATGGATTCCCGAAAGATGTGACAGAAAAGTTATACAAAAAGAATGACTTTAAATGGGCAGCAGAAAATCGCGACAAAATTTTAGAGCGTTGGGAAAAAGAGTTTGGTCAAAAAGCAGAACCGAAAAAGTAAGTGAGTGGGAGAGAGAAAAATGAGCGAATATTTATCAATTCAACACATTCAAAAACAGTTTGATACATTTACAGCGTTAAAAGATATTTCTTTTACAGTGAAAAAAAATGAGTTTGTTTGTTTATTAGGCCCGAGTGGTTGTGGGAAAACGACGTTGCTTCGCATTTTAGCAGGGTTAGAAGAAGCGACAACAGGTAGTATAGCTGTGAATGGAAAAGATATTACAGCATTGCCGCCTGGTAAGCGGAACTTCGGAATGGTTTTTCAATCGTATGCATTATTTCCGAATTTAACGGCGCTTGAAAACATTGAATACGGCTTAAAGACAAAAAAATATGAAAAAGCAGAAGTAAAAGAGAAAGCGCTATTGGCGTTAGAACTTGTTGACTTACTGAATGTAAAAGATAAATATCCTGCTCAAATATCTGGTGGACAACAGCAGCGAGTAGCACTTGCACGTGCGCTCGCTCTGTCTCCCGATATTTTGTTACTAGATGAGCCGTTATCTGCTTTAGATGCAAAAGTGCGTGAAAAGTTGCGTAGAGAAATGCGTGATTTGCAAGAAAAAGTCGGAGTAACAACTATTATGGTAACGCATGATCAAGAAGAGGCATTAACGATGGCTGATAAAATTGTTGTAATGAATCATGCGGAAATTATGCAGATTGGAACACCAGAGGAGATTTACCAAAGACCAGCCAATCCGTTTGTGGCAGATTTTATTGGTTCTATTAATTTCTTTTCGAAAAATAATGAAGAACACGCAATTCGTCCTGAACATGTAACAGTTGTGCACAATAATGGTATGAAAACTGTTGTAGAAAGCATGGAATTCCGGGGGGCTGTATACCGGACGGAAGTGCGGGTCATAGAAGAGAAAACACACCTTTATAACGAGAAAATCGTAGTGGATATATTGGCATCAGAAGTAGAAGCAACTTCTATTAGGAAAGGAAAGCAAATTCAAATCTCTTTCTCAGAAAATCATATGTTGTCATATGGAAAGAAGGTCATTGTATAGATGGAGATGTTAGAAAATTATCAGGTAGAAAATACGAAAAAAAAGATTAAGAGACGTATCGGTAAAGAAGAGTGGATACAGAGACTAGTAATTATCGGTATGCTTCTTTCATTTCTTATCATACTTGTATTGCCTTTATTACAATTGTTTACACAAGCCTTTTACGATAAAGATGGAGCTTTCATTGGTGTTGCGAATTTCAGTAAATATTTCACAACATCAACTTTAGTTCAATCATTACAAAATACGATATGGATTTCGGGCGCGACAACAATTATTTCCGTTACACTCGCTTTCATTTACGCATATGCGATCGCTCGTACGAATGTTTTTGGAAAGCGCATATTTCAGTACGTAGCGTTATTACCATTATTCGCGCCAACGATGATGCACGGTATAGCACTTACATATTTATTTGGTAATCAAGGGCTAATAACGAAAGGAATGTTTGGTTTATTTGAAGGTATACAAATCCCTTTATATGGACCGGTAGGAATTGTAATGGCTGAAGTTATGTATACATTTCCGCAAGCATTCCTTATTTTATTAATTGCTCTTCAAGGATCTGACTATCGTTTATATGAAGCTTCTAATATGTTAGGAGCGAGTAAAACAAAGCAGTTTCTTACTGTTACTTTACCTAGTGTAAAGTACGGATTAATTAGTGCAATGTTCGTTGTATTTACACTTAGTTTCACTGATTTTGGGGCGCCAAAAATTGTAGGAGGACAATATAATGTGCTTGCTACTGACGTATATAAACAAGTAATTGGACAGCAAAATATGCCAATGGGGGCAACTGTCGGAATGATTTTATTAATCCCAGCTATCTTTGCTTTTGCAGTTGATCGTATTACGCAAAGAAAACAGGCGAATTTTTTATCTTCAAAAGCAGTACCTTACAGAATAATAAATAATAAGAAAAGAGATGTTATTTCGTTCGTATATTGTAGCGTAATAACGCTTATGATTATTCTTTTATTCGTTGCAGTTGGTATTGCTGCAAGTGTAAAAGTATGGCCGTATAATATGAGTTTTACATTTGAGCATTTTAATTTTTCAAGTTTAACGGGAGATGGACTTGAAGCGTTTAAAAATAGTGTAATTGTTTCAGCGGTTACAGCGGTTATTGGGGCAATTTTAACATTTGTGTTCGCGTATGTAATTGAGAAAATAGACCAGCTACAATTTTTCCGAAAAACAGGTTACTTTTTCTCTATCGTACCTTTAGCAATACCAGGTTTAGTACTTGGGTTAGGCTACGTTTTCTTCTTTAGTCAACCAACAATACAAATATTTGGACTTTCCGTAACGAACCCGTTTCATTCTCTATACGGAACAATTGCTGTGTTAGTACTAGTTAATATCATTCATTTTTATTCTGTAACATTTGTTACGGCAACGACAGCTTTAAAGAAATTAGATCGAGAGTTTGAACTAGTTTCACAGTCGATGGGGATCCCGTTTTATAAAACATTCTTTCGAGTTACGGTACCGATGTGTCTACCAGCCATTTTAGAAATGGTAATGTACTATTTCGTAAATTCCATGGTGACTGTCTCGGCAGTTGTATTCCTATACGCAGCTGATTTTAAACTAGCTGCTGTGTCAATTGTAAATATGGATGATGCAGGAAATGTGGCACCAGCAGCTGCGATGAGTGTACTTGTTGTTGTTACTAATATTGTAGTAAGAGTTGTATATGAATGGGGAACGAAAGCACTTCGTAACCGAACGTCAAAATGGCAACAAAGATAAAGTGAAACTTTAATCAGTGGGGGCATCCCCCGCTGATTAATAGTTGAACCAATCGGACTTTTAAGGCAGCATGATTCCCGCCTAACTTCTTTACGAGGGGGAGTCTTACTGCCTGGCGAACAGCGAGATAAATAAGAAGGGTGATGGATAGAATGAAAATAGAAGCAGTTATTTTTGATTGGGCAGGTACGACAGTTGATTACGGATGTTTTGCACCACTGGAAGTATTCATGAAAATTTTTCATAAACGTGGTGTTGAAGTTACAGCAGAAGAAGCACGTAAGCCAATGGGATTATTAAAAATAGATCATGTAAGAGCACTAACAGAAATGCCTCGTATTGCGAATGAGTGGAAGCGTGTTTTCGGACAATTACCAACAGAAGCAGACATTCATGAGATGTATAAAGAATTTGAAGAAATTCTCTTTGCTATTCTGCCAAACTATGCCACGCCAATTGATGGGATAAGAGAAGTGATGGCTTCATTACGTAAAAGAGGCATTAAAATTGGCTCAACAACTGGCTATACGAGAGAAATGATGGATATTGTTGCAAAAGAAGCAAAATTACAAGGGTATAAACCTGATTTTCTTGTGACGCCAGATGATGTTCCAGCAGGTCGTCCGTACCCGTGGATGTGCTATAAAAATGCGATGGAACTTGGTGTGTATCCGATGAATCATATGATAAAAGTGGGAGACACGGTGTCAGATATGAACGAGGGCAGAAATGCTGGGATGTGGACTGTTGGCGTAATTCTCGGTAGTAGCGAGCTCGGCTTAAGCGAGTGGGAAGTTGAAACTATGGATCCGGTAGAACTTCATGAAAAGATGGAAGTAGTTCGTAATCGTTTCGTTGAAAACGGAGCTCATTTTACGATTGAAACGATGCAAGAACTCGAGAACGTAATTGAACATATCGAGAAACAAGAACTTATTATTTCATAAAAGGGGCAAAGGATCATGAATGGAAATCACTACTTATTATTAACGCCAGGACCATTGACGACAACAAAAACGGTAAAAGAAGTTATGCTATACGATTGGTGTACATGGGATGTTGAATATAACACAATGGTGCAAGATGTAAGAGCTAAACTTGTATCGTTAGCAACGAAAGAAGAAGAGAAATATACAACGGTTTTAATGCAAGGAAGCGGTACGTTTTCAGTTGAAGCAGTGATTGGTTCTGTCGTTCCTAAAAATGGAAAGCTTCTTGTTTGTACAAATGGTGCATACGGTAAGAGGATTGTGCAAATGGCAGAGATGTTACATATAAATGTGGTCGTGAGTCAAACAGAAGAGTGGGAACCTACTAATATTGCAGAAGTAGAAAAGTTATTGCAAGAAGATAAAGAGATTACTCATATTGCAGTAGTTCATTGTGAAACAACTACAGGTATTATTAATCCAATTGTAGATGTATGTAAATTAGGAAAGCGATACGAGAAGGTTACAATTGTTGATGCAATGAGTAGTTTCGGCGGGATTGAAATAGACATTGCTGATTTGCAAATTGATTTTTTAATTAGTAGTGCGAATAAATGTATTCAAGGTGTTCCTGGATTTGGTTTTGTTATCGCAAATCGTGAGGAATTACTAAAGTGTAAAGGGCAAGCACGCTCTTTATCTCTTGATTTATATGATCAATGGGAAACGATGGAAGAGCAAAATGGGAAATGGCGTTTTACTTCACCTACGCATGTTGTACACGCTTTTTATCAAGCCTTGCTTGAACTAGAAAAAGAGGGCGGAGTAAGAGCACGTTGCAATCGATATTATAACAATCAAAAATTATTGGTCAACAGAATGAAAGAAATTGGATTTAAGTCATTAGTAGATGAAAAATATCAATCTCCTATTATTACATCGTTTATTTACCCAGAGGGATTTGAATTTCAGGAGTTATATAACGAGTTAAAGAAGTATGGATTTGTAATTTATCCAGGGAAAATTTCGAAAGTAGATACGTTCCGTATTGGAAATATCGGTGATGTACATGAGGAAGATATAAATCGTTTAGTTGATAGTATCGCCAAAGGAGTTGTTATAGGTTGAAAGTATTTTGCTTAGGTGGAGCAGGTAAAATTTGTCGTGAAGCGATTTTGGATTTAGTTCAATTTTCATCTTTTGAGACGATTACAGTAGCCGATTTTAACGAAGAAGAAGGTCGTAAAGTAGTAGAATGGCTCAACGATCCTCGTGTTGATTTTGTGAAAGTCGATGTGACAAATCATGAGGATACAGTTGCAAAAATGAAAGGCTATGACATTGTAATGGATGGTACGACGATAAAGTTAAATGGATTGTCTACTCGTTGTATTGCGGAAGCTGGGTGTCACGGTGTGAATTTGAATGGATTTGGTGAAGAAAATGAATCACATGCTATATTTGTTCAAAATGAAAAAACATGTTTACCCGGATTTGGTATGACACCAGGTGTAACGCAAATGATGGCCATGCATGCAGCAAATCAGCTAGATACTGTAGAGTATGTTCGTGTAAGTCACGGTTCGTATCGTCCAATTGCTTTTTCTGCATCAATTACAGAAACAACGACATATGAATATGATCCAAATTTACCATCGCGTACAGTATATGAAGATGGTAAGTTTAAGCAAGTACCTCCTTTTGCGCGACCAAGAGAAATTGAATTGCCAGCGCCTTATGGTAAAACAATGCAGTATATCATTCCGCATTCTGAAACGATTACGTTAGCAAAGGCACTAGAAAATAAAGGTGTCAAACTGATAGAGACGAGAGGAACTTGGCCAAAGAAAAATATGCAGCTCGTACGTGCTTTATATGATTACGGCATATTGCGTAATGATCAAATTGAAATAAACGGGAAAGAAATTGGCATTATGGATTGTATTTCGCAGTATTTATTACAATCGAAAGAAGGTCAAGAGACGGAAGTATACGGTTATGCACTTCATGTAGAAGTAGTAGGTATGAAAAATAATGAGAAACAGAGACATGTATTATATCATACACATCCGTTATCTGATGGATCTATTGTAGGATGGGAAAATTTAAGAGCTTATACGAGAAACGTCGGTATTCCATTTGGAATTGCTACCGAGTTAATTGCAAATGGGAATGTAAATAAAATGGGTGTTGTTACGCCTGAAGAAGCTTTCGAAAATCCACAACTTGTTTTTGATGAACTAGAAAAGCGCGGCATTTATATTCATGAAGAGGTTTCTACTTACAAAGAAAATTATAATTTTGTATAAGCAAGGAACTTTATGAGGTAGATACAAATGGGGTGAAGCTATGTCTGTAGTAGGAGAAGAAAGAAAGCGGACTATTCTTGAAAAAGTAGAGTTTAAAGGAAAAGTAAAGGTTTCAGAATTAGCGAGAGAATTCGCTGTATCAACAGAAACAATTCGTCGATATTTAGAAGAGTTAGATCGTGAAAAAAAGTTGAAGAAAGTGTATGGTGGAGCTGTTCAACTTCCAGGTGCCGGGATAGAGGCGCCGATGTTAGAAAGAGAAATGCTACATATAGAAGAGAAGAAAAGAATTGGTTATAAAGCAGCAACATTTGTAGAAGATGGTGATGTCATTGCAATTGATGACGGAAGTACACCACTTCAGATGGTTCCATATCTTGTTCATCGAAAAAATTTAACGATTGTTACGAGTTCTTTTCCAGTAGCGACACAATTAATCTCTTCTATTAATAAAAAGATGTTTCACGGTGAAGTTTTATTTATTGGTGGAAAAGTATCCCCAAAGCATTCGCGTGTATCAGGATCTATTTCTCAGCAAGTGATTCATCAATTTCATTTTCATAAAGCGTTTGTTTCGATTGATGGGTTATTACCTAGTTTTGGCGTTTCCAGTTTTGAATTAGAAAAAGCAAAACTGTCGGAAGCGATGATGAAATTAGCTGAGAAAACATATATTTTATGCGACCATACAAAAGTAGGCGTAAAAGGGAATTATAGAATAGCAGGATTTTCTCGTATTCAACATGTTATTTGTGATAAGAAAATGCCATATAGTTTTGAAGAAGAAGTTAAGAAGCATAATATTCAATGGACAGTGTGTTAAATAAAGTGAAAGCAGTAATGAAATAAAAGGTTTGCATTCATGCAAAAAGTGGACACATTTTCTCATTTCCTTCATATAATTTACCAATATAAAAAAAGTTGGCTGAAGGAAAGAAGGGGGAATATGTCAGAACGCATATATAATAAACTTGTATTGTATGCAAATATTTTACAAAAAATTGGTTTTATTAATGAGAAAGAAAAAAGTGAAATTCTTCATACGATAGGTAAAAAATCCCTTTGAATAAAGGGATTTTTATTGTGTATCGCTAGAAACATATTTTACATGTAATATTACAGTTATCAATATAAGGGAATTTTATTTTGAAAAAATTATATTAAGGCGCTAGTAGTAGCGACATTAGGCGACAAAGAAACAGAGAAAGCAGATGATAACTCTAATTCATGCCATACGGAAACAAAGAATCAAGTGGATAGCCAAAATATGATAACAGATAAATAATTAAGAGAATTTGTTAATAAAAAAGTATGTAATAGAAAAGATTTAAATACACCAATTACGAAAGAAGAGTTATTGCAAGTAAAGGACTTGTTTTTAAATACGAATGAGATTATTGATTATCGTGCATTGAAATATATGCCGCATTTTAAATTTTTAACAGTTGCGAATGCGAAGATAAAAGATCCGTCATTCTTTACGAACTTAAAGCAAATGAGAAAAATACGTTATTCTTTCATTAGAAGAATAACGTATTTTTTATTGTAAAATGAAGTAGGACATGGACGGCGGGATTGGTATGTGAGTAGCCTATTTTTACGAGGAGCGTTGAAATCATATTGACAAAAAAGCATTCTCATGTGATAATTCAATTAAATTTTTAGAATAATCAAAAAATATTCCTTTTACATAGAAAGGATTCGAACATTATATAAATATTACGACGGGGGTGACGAAATGTTATTTTTTCTGAAGAAATGGAATGAATTAAAAGATGTGAAATCTGAATTGGCACTTCGTGATTGGTTTTATGGTACAAAAATTAGTTTATCGTTATGTACGTCAAAAGAGCCATTAACATTTTTAGTGAATGTCGAGGGAAGAGATAAAGGATTGTTTTCAGAAGAGGATTTTATTGTTGTCAATTGCATGTGTGAGCCAGTGTTTGAAAACGAGGAAAAACCAGCGGCAGAGTCATTTATGCATGCGGATATTTATAAAAAAAGCAGTGCGGAATGTATTTTACAAGTACAGACTGTAGATAGCCATTTAATATCAGAGTTATACGGAGAAGAAAGAGAAGTAACATTCGATAAACGTAGCGTGGAACGTGTTTTTGGAAAAGAAGGTATAACAGAAATGACAATTCCAATTGTAGAAGATGAAAAGAAATTTGCTGATTTGTTAGAAAGTAATGTTCCGAATTTTATTGAAGGTGGAGGAGTAGTTCTCGTTCATAATTACGGCATGATTGTGTGGGGGAAAACGCCAGAAGAAGCGAAAAAATGGCTAGAGGGTATAGAATATTTAATGAACTATCATGTAAAGTTGTTAATGATAAAAGGTGCGAAGAGCTCTGTTATATAAAAATGTTTGCGATGTTGTTACAATTCCATAAATAAATGAAAGCGTTTTAAAAATAATTTTACTCATAAAATATAGGTCTCCTTATTATATATAGATTACATGTTGACATGTAAGGAGGAACATATTTTGCGAGTTAAATATCATTTTCTGCCAAAACAGCAGGTGACTTATTGCAAGATAAATGATACTGGTGAAAAAGCATTACAAATTATGAATGAAACGGGATTTCGAGCAATCCCTGTATTAGCAGAAGATGAGAAGCTATTCATGGGGATTATTTATAAAGTAGATTTATTAGAAAAGAAGTGTAATAGCGGATTAGAGCATGTAAGTACAGGAGATATGTTAGAAAATTCCTCTGCATTTATTTTTGAAAAGGATTCTTTCTTCAGAGCGTTTTATGTGATTCGTCGTCTCCCATTTTTAGCGGTGCTAAATGATTATAATGAATTTGTTGGTATCTTAACACATTCCAATGTATTTGATGTTATTGAAGACTCATTCGGTATGCGGACGGGTGGTTATATATTAACAATTGCAACACAAGATTGTAAGGGAACGATTAAAGAGCTTGGGACATTGTTAAAAGCATATAATATCGGTGGGTTGTTTACGCTAGATAACGGTGATCAATATATTCGCCGTATTATCGTAAATATATCAGATGAGTTAGATGAAAAAAGATTAAAGAAATTAATCGAAAAAATAGAAAAAAAAGGATTCAGAGTGAGTCATGTAGATTATATTTAAGTGAAAAGGAAAGGTACCAATCTACTATATGTAGAGTGGTACCTTTTTTTCGTGTAAGTGATGAATTGTCTCCCACTATTTTTGTGAGCACCGCCGCCCGTAAACGCCCGATTGGTGAGGGCTAATAATTAGTGGTGAATGCCCCACTAATTAAAGTTTCACTTTATTTTGAAACAGCAGGTGGAGATAATGCTAAATCAGACAAAAAAATAAAGTCTGCATGCTCGCGAATTTTGGGAATAGAGGTTTCTATAACACGTGATGTAATTTCACCTGGAGGCCCAACGTGTCCGATAGCTACCATAATTGGTTTTTCTTGAATTTTTTTGATAAGTAATTGAGCTTGTTTTGAAATATGTCCTGCTGTATAAACATCATCAAAAAATAGTTGGTTTTCAATAATAGGCACCCCTAATTCTTTTCCGATTTGTGGGACGACACTATTAGGGTTTGTTTTGCTATCTAAATAAAATAAACCGTGTTTTTTACAAGCTGTAAGTATAAGACGTACAATTCTTTCGTCAGCTGTTACTTTTGATCCCATATGATTGTTCATTCCAATTGCATGCGGTACTTCTTTAATCGCTTGTTCGAGTCGGTTGTTTATTTCTTCATCGCTTAAATCAGTTGTAAGTGCTTTTGGTCCAAGCCATTCTTTTTTACCTTTAATAGGTTCCATTGGCATATGTATAATAACTTCATGGCCTTTTTTATGGGCAGCTATTGCATCTTCTTTTGTAGAAGGAAGGAAAGGCATAACAGCAACAGTCAGTGGAATGGGAAGTGATAACATTTTATCAGTTCCCTTCATATTATTTCCGAAGTCATCAATGACAATAGCTACTTTATTTGTATGGGCATTGGCTTGAATCGGAAACAAGAAGGATGATAAGAACATAGTAAAAATGAGCAATGCAATCGTATATTTGCGCATATAAATATTTCCTCTCTATTTTATCCCGCTATTTGCGGGCAGTAAGATTCCCACCTCAAAATTCGGCTGGAGCAAAGAAGTTAGGGGGAAGATCCACTGCTCGTAAACGCCCGATTGGTGAGTGCTAATAATCAGTGGGGATGAACAAAACCCCCCACTGATTAAAGTTTCACTTTATCAATCATCATTATGTTTTGCGTTTTTATATAAATTAAACAAAAAATGTCGAAGAAAAGTATATGGTAAATAGAGAAACCGCTATTTAATTGGTATTTGTAAAAAAAGAAGATGAAAAAAATGTCTATTATTGCGAATGTATTTACAAAGATAGAATAATTTGTAATAATTCTCAAAGTGAGGGTAAAGATTTGTAAATTACAGGGAGAAAATGTTTAATTTTCTGATTCTTCAAATTTGAATATGATTAAGCAGGTAAAAGGTCAATAGTGAAGTGAAGTTGAGAGCATGGAAGAATAATAAGGGGGATATGGATGTTTACTGTAAAAAGGAAGTACACATTAGAAAAGCTTTCACGTGATATTCATATGAAGCGTGAAGAAATGATTCAACTAGGATTAACAAGCGGGTTAACTAGTAGGGAAACAATTCAAGTTAGTCAAGAATTGGACAAGCTTATTTTACAATACCAGCGCTATAAAGAAAAACAAACACCAAAATGGTTTTCCATTATAAAGGTACCTATTTTCCAAATCGGATATGAAGGAAAATCGAATAATTTTTGGCGAATGCTTGTGGCGGGTTTTATGAAATAAGTATAATTACCCTTTTGTGATAAGGATAATTATACTTTATGTAACGGTATTTCGATATGAACTGTCGTTCCTTTGTTTTCTTTACTGTCAATAAAAATATGCCCATCGTACATCTCTACAATTCGTTTACATATGACAAGTCCAAGACCTGTTCCAGTATCTTTATTAGTAAAGAACGGATGAAAGAGGTGTTTTTGAATATGTTTTGGAATACCTTTTCCAGTATCAATAATTTGCAATTGTGCGTGTGTTTCATTGTCTGTTACGACAATGGTTAGTGTGTCACTAGAAGTCATGGCTTCAATTGCATTTTTTGTAATGTTTAAAACCACTTGTTTCATATGGTCTTTTGAGCAACGGATATGAACAGGATGGTCTGGCAAATGTAGATGGAATACAATGTTATGTAGATTCGCCTCAGATTGAATAATCAATGCTACCTCATTTAGAATAGTTCTCACATCATATGTTTGTTCAATGATAGCAGTTGGCTTTCCAAGAATAAGAAATTCACTTACAATTTCATTAATTCTCTCTATTTCTTGTTCGATGATGGAAAAGTAAAACTGATCCTGTTCATCTTTATATTTTTCTTTTAATAGCGCAACGAGTCCTTTAATTCCCGTAAGAGGATTGCGGATTTCGTGGGCTGTACTCGCTGCAAAAGTTCCAACCAATTCAATTTTTTGCAGTTCATTTTGTTGTCTTTCCAGCTTTGTTTGCCGTTTTAATAACATATATTGAGCGAGTAAAAATAAGATAGACATTAAAAATAAAGTAGCTATACATTCTATTGCAACCCATTGGTATAAAGTTTGCTTGTGGATAGGTAATGGAGAAACAGAGACCTTCCAATTTAACCTTTGGAGTGGGGTAGTGAGCATATTAGAATGCGCATCGCTTGTTTCATTATTGTCATCAGTTAGAAAAACTACATCATGTTTATCAGTTACTTCGAAATGGTATTGTGGTTTAATAGCATTTAAAGAAGATGAAATGTAGTCAAAGCGTAAACTTGCTAACAATAAGCCTGAGAGTTCCTTCTGTTTGTTAAATATTGGGGAAGCGATTATAATAGCTTGATGTCCAAGGACGCGATCTGTAATGACGGATGATACAGTTGTTTTCTTAGTTTGTAATGCGTCTTGAATATACTTGCGGTCTGAGACGTCTACAGGTCTTGATTCGCTTTCTGATGCGATGGTAATGATTCCTTCTGGTGTAACGTAATATAGACCAGAAAAGCGCGCATCGTTTCCATCTGTATCATGCACAATTTGTTTAATCCCATTTATGTTACCAGTCTCGGTACCTACGACTTTTGCAAGCATTTCTAAGGCAGAAATTGCTTCACCAAGGTGATGATCTAAATAGTCTCTATATAAAAAGAGAACCGTATGAGCAGATGTTTTGTTTTCCTGCTTCATTTTATACGTATGATAGGAATAAAATGTAGCACCAATCACTATCGTTGGTAGGATAACAAGCAATATATATAAAACTATGCTTTGGAATTTGACTTTCAAATGTGGTACTCCTTCTTTTTTTATTATCATTATATATAAACTATGTTAAAATTGTCATGTTTTTATTCAAGAATGATTCGTAATATATTAGGGGAGAAGAAATGGATGAGTGAATGCTCATTCGGAACTCACATGAAGTATTAAGCTGTATTTTCTTTTTATTGCTGAGAATTTAAGTGAAGGGTTGAAAGTTGTATGACATCAAATAATGAACGAGAAGATATTTCTCAATCTTTAAAAGTATTTATTGCATTATCTCGTGTACACCGTTCTGTTATGGATACTACAAATAAATCTATACAAAGTAACGGGTTAAATCCAACTGAATTTGCTGTATTAGAACTGCTATATCATAAAGGTGGTCAACCACTTCAGCAAATTGGTGAGCGCATTTTAATAGCTAGTGGCAGCATTACATATGTTGTAGATAAGCTGGAAAAAAAGGGATTAGTAAAGAGAATCCCATGTCCGAATGACAGACGTGTTATTTATGCGCAATTAACGGAGTCTGGGGAGAGTTTTATTGCTTCTATTTTTCCGGGGCATGAGCAAGTTATACATCAGTCTTTTGAAATGTTAACGAAGGATGAAAAGGATGAATTACTTGATTTGTTGAAAAAAATTGGAAAGTATGAAAAGTGATACTATGTTCCAAAGGAGCTTTGGATAAAAAATCCAAGGCTTTTTTGCATATAAGTAAGTAAGATGGCAGCTGCCGAATTTTGTTGAAAACTAAGAGGGGATTTGGGAAGAAGTATTGAATTATAGTAAAGGTATACATAATGGAGAGGAGGCTCGTTCATGTCATTTAAAGACTATGAATATAAACGGCCAAATATTGAAGAATTAAAAGAGAAATTTACTGTTGCTTTAGAGAAATTTGATAACACAAAAACTGTAGAAGAACAAAAACAAGTTATCAATTCAATTAATGAAATTCGCAATGATTTTGGTACAATGGGGAATCTTTGTTACATTCGTCATTCTGTTGATACGACAGATGCTTTTTATAAGGAGGAGCAAGATTTCTTTGATGAATACTCTCCAGTTGTACAAGGATATGGAACAAAATATTATAAGGCGTTAATTAGTTCTCCATTTCGTGAAGAATTAGAAGCCTATTACGGAAAGCAATTATTCGCTCTAGCAGAATGTGATTTAAAAACATATTCAGATGAAATCGTGAAAGATTTACAATTAGAGAATAAATTGTCTTCACAATATACACAGTTGTTAGCATCTGCAAAAATTGACTTTGCGGGAGAAGAAAGAACATTATCGCAACTGATTCCATTTATGCAAGGAAAAGAAAGAAGTGAACGTAAATCAGCAAGTGAAGCATACTACGGATTTTTAGCTGGAAATGAGGAAGAACTAGATCGTATTTATGATGAGCTTGTTAAAGTAAGAACGAAAATTGCGAAATCTTTAGGTTTCAAAAACTTTGTTGAACTAGGATATGCAAGAATGTATCGTACAGATTACAATGCGGAGATGGTTGCGAATTATCGTCAGCAAGTACTTGATTATATCGTTCCAGTTACAACGGAATTAAGAAAGAGACAAAAAGCACGTATCGGTGTAGAAAAGCTAGCATATTACGATGAAAACTTTGAATTTGCTACAGGTAATCCAACTCCAAAAGGAGATGCAGATTGGATTATTAATCATGGGAAAACGATGTATAAAGAGTTATCAGCTGAAACAGATGAATTTTTCAATTTCATGTTAGATAATGATTTATTAGACTTAGTTGCGAAAAAAGGAAAAGCTGGTGGCGGATATTGTACATATATCGAAAATTATAAAGCGCCATTTATTTTCTCAAACTTCAATGGAACATCTGGTGACATTGATGTATTAACACATGAAGCTGGTCATGCTTTCCAAGTATATGAAAGTCGTAAATTTGAAATTCCAGAATATAATTGGCCAACATATGAAGCGTGTGAGATTCATTCTATGAGTATGGAATTCTTTACATGGCCATGGATGAAACTATTCTTTGAAGAAGATGCAGATAAATATTATTTCTCACACTTAAGTTCAGCACTTCTGTTTTTACCATATGGTGTATCTGTCGACGAATACCAACATTATGTATATGAAAATCCAGAAGCATCACCAGCAGAGCGTAAGACAGCATGGCGTAACATAGAGAAGAAATATTTACCGCATCGTGATTATGAAGATAATGATTATTTAGAGCGCGGTGGCTTCTGGCAACGTCAGGGGCATATTTATAGCTCGCCGTTCTACTATATTGACTACACGTTAGCTCAAATTTGTGCACTGCAATTTTGGAAGCGCGCAAGAGATAATAGACAAGAGGCATGGGAAGATTATGTGAACCTTTGCCAACAAGGTGGAAGTAAATCATTCTTAGAATTAGTAGAAGTGGCAAATTTAACATCACCATTTGCTGAAGGTTGTGTGAAAAGTGTCATTACAGAAATTGAAGCATGGTTACATGCGATTGACGACACAAAATTGTAAAAAACATGCGCTTTTTTTCACATGTTTAACATCGACATAATGGGAAAATGATGAGATAATAAAAGAAAATTCAGAATACTAAAGAGGTGTTTCTAATAAGGAGCACCTCTTTTCACCAACAAAAAGGGGGGAAAGAAGTATGCTTCAATCTAATATGGATGTGAGTTTAGAAAGTTTGGTGAACTCATTGCAGTCTACCCGAAGCACGCTATTATCAGAAATTGAAATGTTAAATGATACAGAAGTGAATGTAAAGCCACGCCGTGATAAATGGAGTATTATTCAAATTTTACATCACTTACATTTAGTTGAACAATCTGTCACATCTGCCCTTGTATATGCTCTACACAAAAATGAAAGAAATGCGACTCCATTTAAAGACCTCCAACTTACGCTTGATCGCACACATAAAAGAGAAGCTCCTCAGCAAATGCAACCAACAGAAACTTTAATGAAAAAACAGCAAGGAATTCAATTGCTAGAACATTCACGACAAGAACTATTACATGCGCTTCATAGTATCATAGATGAAAAAGAATTAGTTGAAAATGGATTAAAGCATCCTGTTTTTAATGATTTGAATTTGTATCAGTGGGTTCAATTTCTTGATTTACATGAACAAAGACATCTTACACAGTTAAAAGAGGCGAAATACGCAATTTTGCAGCGATAAAGTGGAAGAAGTGGGAAACCACTTCTTTTTTGATACATGCATAGTTTTCTTTCTTACTTTGGAATACTACATGGAGAAAGAAAAGAAGGAGTTGAAAAGTATGTCCAAGAAAAAGAGAGAAGAAGAGCGTGCTTGGAAAGCACGTAAAGAGAATCAAAAACCACATGGAAAAGTGAAAGCTTTTGCTGAATTAGTTGAAGGAACAGAAAAAACGTGATGATTATTTCATCACGTTTTTTGTATGAGTGGAAAGGTTAATAAGAAGGTTGTACCGATTCCTTTTTCACTTATAATATCAATTTTTCCATTCATAGCTTGAACAACACTGAATACAACCATCATTCCAAGACCAGTCCCTTTTTCTTTCGTTGAATAGAAAGGAGAACCGAGGCGCTTCACCTGTTCTTGATCCATGCCAACTCCTGTATCTTTTATATATAGCTGGATATGCTTATGATCAGGAACTAATGTGAAATAAAGATCGCCACCTTTTGGCATAGCTTCAATGCAGTTTTTTAAAATATTTAATAAGCATTGGTTTAGTTTTTGCTTCTCTCCAGCGATAAAGAAAGAAGTACTTTGCTTTATGTAATGAGTACGGACATTTGTTAAATTGGCAAGTGGTGTAATTAAAGATAGTGCATGCAGTAATTCTTCCTCGAGTTGTAGTGTTTGTTCTTTTTCAATACTCGGTTTTGCAAAGGTTAAATAGTCTGTGAGAACATGATTTGCTTGCTCAATACCATTAATGGCAATATCGATATATAATTTCCGTTCTTGCTCGGTACATGTATCAGACTGCAATAGTTGTAAAAATCCTTTCGTTGAAGTTAAAGGATTGCGAATTTCGTGCGAGATGGAAGCTGCCATTTCACCGATTAAATGAAATTTCTCAGCGTTCATAAGCTCATTTTGGAGACGAACCTGAGTTTGTAATATGTGTAGTAAATATAAAATAAGGATCGTACCAAGCATCGTACATAACTCATACACAATAATATGGGGTATATAATCTACCTTATTTGTAACTTCTGAAAGGAAGAAGGGTATCCAGCTAAATCCATATGTGAGACTGTAAATAATAGCAAGTGCTATTTTTATACGATTAGAAGTTCGATTGAAAAATTTGTACGTTAATAGTAGAACAATAAATAGAACAATAGAAGCGATAAGGGATGGGAAAACACCTATTCCTCCTAATAAGAAGCGATATATGTTTAATACAGCTAAAATAGAACCACCAGCAATAGGCCCTCCTGTCAATGTACCGACAATTAATACGATATGACGCATATCAAATTGAAAACCATTATTTGTTTTTGCTGCAAAAGTGATACATAGTATTGTAGCGAGGCAACACAGTACAATAAATATAGCTGAATTTAATTTAGGAGACCGTTTCCCTTTTTGATTCCAAAATAAGTGATAAATAAGCATTGTAACGAGAATGGATAAAATATTTAAAAAGAGGTAAATAATAAAGTGTTTCAGTGGGATGCCTCCTCTCTCCGAATAGTAAATTAATCATACTATAAAATGAAAGAAATGGAATATAAAATAGCGGAAAAATCAGAAATTTTTTCTGGTAGTATACAATATGTTACAATATGTTTTGTCAATGAAAGAAGAAATTCCATGCACCGCATGGGAGAGGTTCGCGAACTCCCTCTATAAAAAACTATGGAAACAACAATATCCTTAGGTATTGTTTTGTTTTTTTATTGTGACAGTTCAAGAACGTTCTTTCTTCTTATTCGTAGTAGAGAAGGAGAATGAGTGAAATGAAAAAAGAAAAAGCAGTTGTTGTTTTTAGTGGTGGACAAGATAGTACAACATGTTTATTTTGGGCAATAGAGCAGTTTGCAGAAGTAGAAGCTGTAACATTTAATTACAATCAACGTCATAAATTAGAAATTGATTGTGCAGTGGAAATTGCGAAAGAGCTAGGAATTAAACATACGGTACTAGATATGAGTCTATTAAATCAACTTGCTCCAAATGCGTTAACGAGAACGGATATGGAGATTACACATGAAGAAGGTGAATTGCCATCGACATTTGTAGATGGACGAAATTTACTATTCTTATCATTTGCTGCTGTATTAGCAAAACAAGTTGAGGCACGTCATATTGTAACGGGTGTATGTGAAACTGATTTTAGTGGTTATCCAGATTGCCGTGACGTGTTTGTGAAATCGTTAAACGTTACATTAAATTTATCTATGGATTATCCATTTGTCATTCATACACCACTTATGTGGATTGATAAAGCAGACACGTGGAAATTATCTGATGAACTTGGCGCATTCGAGTTTGTTAGAGAAAAAACATTAACATGTTATAACGGAATCATTGGTGATGGTTGCGGTGAATGTCCAGCATGTCAACTTCGTAAAGCAGGATTAGATACGTACTTACAAGAACGCGAAGGAGCGAACAACTAATGGATAATTTCTTTGGATTTCGCATCGTAGAAAATTTGCAAAAAATGGACAAGGATATTCAACGTAAACAACTCAAATATCATAATAAAAGAGTAATGGTCAGCAAGGAATTTACATTTGATGCAGCGCACCATTTACACTGTTATGAAGGAAAATGTAAAAACTTACATGGTCACACATATAAAGTTGTATTTGGGATTAGTGGATATGTAAATGAAATAGGCCTTGCAATTGACTTTGGAGATATAAAAGAAATTTGGAAAAACGAAATTGAAATATATTTAGATCATCGTTATTTAAACGAAACATTACCAGCGATGAATACGACTGCTGAGAATATGGTCGTTTGGATTTATGAAAAGATGGCAGAAGCATTAACGAAAGATAATCGTGTGAACGAATATAAAGGAGCTCGTGTTGAATTTGTTCGTCTATTTGAGACGCCAACTAGTTATGCGGAAGTAAGACGGGAGTGGATGCTCGATGAGTAAAATTCCTGTCTTAGAAATATTCGGTCCGACTATTCAAGGAGAAGGCATGGTTGTCGGGCAAAAGACTATGTTTATTCGAACTGCTGGCTGTGACTATAGCTGTTCTTGGTGTGATTCTGCTTTTACATGGGATGGATCGGCAAAAGATCAAATTAGACAAATGCCAGCGGAAGACATTTGGAATGAGCTTGTTGAAATTGGAGGAGAAAATTTCTCTCATGTTACGATTTCGGGTGGGAATCCTGTTTTATTGAAAAATATTGAGTCGCTTCTTTCTATATTAAAAGAGAATGGGATGCGAACGGCGATAGAAACACAAGGGAGTAAATGGCAAGATTGGTTACTTCAAATTGATGAGATAACCATTTCGCCAAAACCACCAAGTTCGGGAATGAAAACAGATTATCAAAAGTTAGATGCTGTAATTCAGAAACTAGCAGGAAAAGATATTAGTTTAAAAGTAGTAGTATTCGATGATCGCGACTTTGAATATGCAGTTAAGATGCACGAACGTTATCCATCTGTACCATTTTTCTTACAAGTAGGGAACGATGATACGAAAACAGTGGATGATGCAATGCTTATTAAAAAATTATTAGATAAGTATGAGTGGCTTATTGAAAAAGCTGTTAATTGTAAAAAAATGAATGATGCGAAAGTATTGCCGCAGCTTCATGCGTTAGTATGGGGAAATAAACGAGGCGTATAAAGAGAAGGGATGTTTAAAATGGCAGGAAGATTAGATGAAGATTTAAAAGATGTAACATTATTAGGAAATCAAAATACAAAATATTTATTTGAATATAGCCCAGAAATTTTAGAGGTATTTGATAATAACCATCCAAACCGTGATTACTTTGTAAAATTCAATTGTCCTGAATTTACAAGCTTATGCCCGAAAACAGGACAACCAGACTTTGCAACAATTTATATTAGCTACATTCCTGAACAAAGAATGGTAGAGAGTAAATCTTTAAAGTTATATTTATTTAGCTTCCGCAATCACGGTGACTTCCACGAAGATTGTATGAATGTAATTATGAATGATTTAATTAAATTAATGGATCCGCGTTACATTGAAGTATGGGGCAAATTCACACCACGTGGTGGTATTTCAATTGATCCATATTGCAACTACGGTCGACCAGGAACGAAGTATGAACAAATGGCAGATTACCGTATGATGAACCACGATCTATATCCGGAAACGATTGATAATCGTTAATAGAAAGAAAAGTCCTGTATACTATACGAGACTTTTTCTTTCTATTATATTATGCATTTTGATTAATGACAGTATAGTTTTTATGACTTACAACTGTAAGAGGTTCCATATCTAGTTCTCTAAAATTCTCCATAATTGTTATATCAACAATAACAGAGTTTTGATTTACCTTTTGAACACGGCCTTGCATTCCACCTTTAAATTCGATGATATCTCCAGTTTCTGCGATCTGCATAAGCAACTCTCCTTGTTACAGTTTTTCCAAAAAAGAATAATTTGGGATTTTTTATTTTCCTTTATTTTGAACTATGTTTCCTGTTTTGTAAATGTTTTCAAAGGAAAAAGTCGAAAAATATTCATATTTTATAAGATAATATCCATATTTCATATGATGCTGGAGAAAAAGTGTTTATATCTTTATAATGAAAATGGATGTTGGTCTGTTTAATAAGGGGGAAATAGGAGCGGTAAAATAATGTTTGAAATTATGGGGAGCTTTATAGCTTTGTTCTTATATTTATTTTCTTATACACAGTTGAAGAAAATTCGTCAACATGAAACGAATACATATTTTGATGGAATAGATGCTTCAGTTACTCATAGTAGTGGCGGAGATATGTAACAATATGTAACTTTTATTTTCAGCATGTTATGATGAATGTAAGAAATAGTACATAATATAGTTCGTAAGTGATGAATGGAGAGTGAAAAGAATGTGGATATCTTTTATTCGTCATGGTCGCTTGAATAGTACTATAGAACCGATGACAATTACTTCATTTCATGAATGGCTGAAGAGATATGATGTAGATAGTATGAGTAGGGAATGTAACATACCGATTGAAACAATTGAGGCAGTAGAATCGGCAAATTTAATTGTATCGAGTGATCAAAGACGTGCTGTACAGTCAGCAGCGGAATTAATGAATTCTTTGTCCTTTGTGCAAAATTCTCTTTTTAGGGAAGTAGAAGTACCGTCGAGTTTTTTTGCACCAGAATGGTTTAAATGTAAGCCGGGGACTTGGTTTTTTATTGGACGTGCTTTATGGATGGTTGGGTATCATAAAGATGTTGAGTCGTATAAGGAAGCAAGGGGAAGGGCAAAAGAAGCTGCTAACATGTTACATCACTATGCAATGGTGCACGGGAAAATCGCGATAGTAGGACATAGCTATTTTAATACGATGATTGGTGCGGAACTGAGGGCGATGGGATGGTCTGGACCTCCTATTTTTCATCGGAAGCCGTGGGGATATACAAAGTATACGTTCCATGAGGCGATGAATGGAAGTGTATTAAATACAAAATTAACTTAAAAGCACACGATTTTATATAAAATCGTGTGCTTTTTTTTAAGATATAGAAACTAATGTACGTAATGGTTTTATTAGATGAGCATAAGGTTCGCCAACGAGCATTACGGTTTTATCTTTGTTGTAACCTAGTTTTTCATACAGTGAAAAAGCACGCTTGTTTTCTAAATTAACAAGTAAGGCGATTTTTTCATAACCTGTTTCAGCTGCATGAAGTTCAGCTGCATCGATTAACTTAGAGCCAATGCCACGTCCGCCGTACATATTTGAAACTGACAACGTGTCAATATAATACTCATCAAGTTCAGCTTCTTTTTCTAACGTAATGGATTCATCTTCATGTAGTTCTCTTAAGTGGCGTATGATTGGTGCATCAAGTTGTTGAGCGTCACTACCGTGATAAGCGACAATAACCCCAACTACCTTTCCATCTTGTTCCGCCACTAAACAGTTTTCATAGCTCAATCGATTATTTTCTTTTACGAACCATTTTTCAAGTCCTAGTAATACATTTGCTTCAACTGTGCTACCAGTGATTTTTTCAGCAATTTCATGCAGAGCATTATACAATAAAGGAGATATTGCCTTTGCATCTGTCTTTGTTGCTTTCCGAATCATAGTATCCCTCCTAGTTCTATTTGTATATTGTAACATAGTGGTATGGAACTTTGTATGATTGAATGCCAAAATGTTTGATATAGAGAAGTAGCTATGTTAGTATATGATATTTAGTGGACATATAATAAAGCAATACTGCTTGTAAAATAATGAAAATGAAATGAAGGCATAGCAACAGGAAAAATTTACAGTTGTTGACCTATAAAAGATACGATAAAATAAAATAAAATATTGCATAGAGGTGAAATACATGGATGAACAATTAGCAAATACAATTTTGGATCAGCTGAAAAATGGTGAGATAAAGGAGTATGTTGCAACGAAAGATGTATTTTATACGTTTAGGAAAGTTGTAGTAAGTCGAGAAGATTTTAAACATATTATTGGGAATGCACAACGCGGCGGACAGGTAATTTATACATATTCAAAAACGCCACGTTCATAAATAGAAGATAAAGGGGAGGAGAATTATGGGCGATTTTAAACAAGGCATTTTACCGCATTGGGATTATATGTGGAAAGATAGAGCCGGAAATAGATGTATGGGAATGGTTATGTATCCAGAGAAACGAAAATGTTCAACAAAAATGCTTCAGAAAATAAAAAGGGCGTATGAGCAAGCGGCAGAAATTAAAGTAACTGTACAAGTTCAACAGACATATGAGTACATAGAAGGAATGATCGTATACTTTGATGAAGAAGCTCCTGTATGTACAATGCTTGATAAAGATGAGAATCCGCATCACATATTTGTAAAAGATATTTTGCGTATTGAGCACTCTGAATAAACTTTTCATACATAAATTGAAACGCCATAATAATAATCTTTTTCTATAATAGTTATCTTTTAGTATGTAACGAGCAACGAAAGTATATGTATAATATTTAATAAAGTAAAATTGATAAATGTAATCGTTTGTTAGAACAGATTATCGTTTCATGTCTGTTCTTTTTTGCGTGATGCTGGAGAAATATATTCCTCCAGCATTTGCCGTTTTATGACAAAATATATTGTTAACTTTTTTTAAAATGAGGTTAAATTCGTTGACAACTTTTTTGAAAAGCACTTTATTGACATGAGTTTTAGAATGTTGTTTCATAGTCATTGTATTGAAAAAAATCGGCGGTCTTGTCGAAAAGTAAAAGTTAAAAAAAGAAAGAATTTATACATATATCTTGTGTCTTATTTTGAAACGTAATACAATATATAGAGAAATCAAGAAATGACATACAAAGAGTATAGATTGGAGAGGGAGGGTCGGAAATGTTAGTTGCATATGATTCTATGACAGGAAACGTGAAGCGTTTCATTCACAAATTAAATATGCCGGCCGTTCAAATTGGTGAAGATCTAGTAATAGATGAAGACTTTATTCTTATTACGTATACAACAGGTTTTGGCAATGTACCAGAACGTGTTTTAGAATTTTTAGAGCGCAATAATGACAAATTAAAAGGCGTATCTGCAAGCGGCAATCGTAACTGGGGAGACATGTTCGGTGCAAGTGCTGACAAAATTTCTGCTAAATATGAAGTGCCTATTGTATCAAAATTTGAGTTATCAGGAACAAATAACGATGTAGAATATTTTAAGGAAAGGGTGCGGGAGATTGCGACACATTGAACTGAATAATGAAATCACGCAAATGCAGGACGGTTTTTATCAGCTTCATAAAGATAAAGAGGCATTAGAAGTCTTTATGGAAGAAGCTAGAGAGAATACCGTTCCTTTTAATAGCGTGGCAGAGCGAATGGAGTATATGAAAGAACATGATTACTATTACAATGTTCTGGACGAGTATAGCTTGGAGGAAGTAGAAGGAGTATATAACATCGCTTATGGTGAAAACTTCGAATTCCAATCTTATATGGCAGCATCTAAGTTCTACAAGGATTATGCGTTAAAAACGAATGATCAAAAACAATACTTAGAAAGCTATGAAGATCGTGTAGCAATTGTGTCATTATACTTAGGACGCGGTGATGTTGCGAAGGCAAAACAATTCGCAAGCATGATTGTAAAACAAAACTACCAACCAGCGACACCAACCTTTTTAAATGCGGGAAGAAGCAGAAGAGGAGAAATGGTGTCTTGTTTCTTGTTAGAGATGGACGATAGCTTAAATTCAATCGGCTTTAACATTAATACTGCAATGCAATTATCAAAAATTGGCGGGGGAGTAGCTTTAAACTTATCTAAGCTACGTGCGCGTGGTGAGCAAATTAAAGGGATTGATAACGCTGCAAGTGGTGTAGTACCTGTTATGAAATTGCTTGAAGATTCGTTTTCATATGCGAATCAACTTGGCCAACGAAAAGGTGCTGGTGCAGTATACTTAAACATCTTCCATTGGGATATTATCGAATTCCTTGATACAAAGAAAATAAATGCCGACGAGAAGAGCCGTATTCAGTCTCTATCAATCGGAATTATCGTTCCAAGTAAGTTCTTTGAGCTTGCTGAGAAAAACGAACCTTTCCATGTTTTCGCGCCTTATACGGTGTTTAAAGAATATGGCAAGCATTTAGATGATATTGATATTGATGAAATGTACGATGAATTAATGAGCAATCCGAAAGTGAAGAAGAAGCCGCTAGATATTAGTGCACGTGATATGCTTATTAAAATCGCAATGATTCAGCTTGAGTCTGGTTACCCATACTTAATGTTTAAATCAAATGCAAATAACCAGCATCCACTGAAGGATATTGGAACTGTGAAGATGTCGAACTTGTGTTAAATATGTAGCACCTTCTAGTAGAAATGCTAGTCGAAAACTCCGTTAAACGGGGAAAGCCTCAAGTTTGAGGTAACCTACCGTGCTAAATCTTATCTTAGAATGAGCATAGAAAAGTTCAGAATGTATCTTATTATTTTGTATAGCAGAGTGATCAGACAACATAAAGTAATAAGAGACTTTCTGAAAGATTAAGATAAGTAAAAGCCTAACGACTATCCCTTATGGGAGTAGAGCGCAAGCGATTGGCGTTCGAAAAGCGGAGCACCTAATCAGGTAATGCTGTAGGTGATGATATAGTCTGTCCTGTATGGTGACATACAGCAGTTGCATGAGCAACGGACTGAGGAGTAGCGAACTCGGTTGAACATTCGAGACAGAAATCTTCCAGCTACAAGAAACTTCTGAAATAAATGATTACGGTACAGATGACATTATCCGCCGCGATATTAACTGTAACTTAGGATCACTAAATATCGTAAATGTAATGGAAAATAAAGAAATTCGTGAAGCAGTTCATGCAGGAATGGAAGCTTTAACAGCTGTTTCTGATATGACAATCATTCCGAATGCACCAACTGTGAAAAAAGCAAATGATGAGCTTCATTCAGTTGGACTTGGAGCAATGAACTTACATGGATATTTAGCAAAAAATAAAATCGGTTATGAAAGTGCAGAAGCGAAAGAGTTCGCACGTGCATTCTTTATGATGTTAAATTACTACTCTATTGAGAAAAGTATGGAAATCGCTAAAGAAAAAGGCGAAACATTTAAAGACTTCGATAAGTCTGATTATGCGAACGGCACATACTTTGAGAAGTATGAAACGACAGATTACAGCCCAGTAACTGAAAAAGTTCAGCAACTATTTGAAGGAATTCATATTCCAACAAAAGAAGATTGGACAAGTTTAAAAGAGCAAGTGCAGAAGAATGGATTATATAATTCATACCGTCTTGCTATCGCTCCAACACAATCTATCAGTTACGTTCAAAATGCAACTTCAAGCGTAATGCCGATCGTAAGTCAAATCGAATCAAGAACGTATGCGAATGCGACAACATATTATCCAATGCCGTATTTATCAAAAGATACGTTCTGGTACTATAAATCTTCTTACGATATGAATCAGTTTAAATTAATTGATTTAATTGCAGAAATTCAAGAGCATATTGACCAAGGAATTAGTACAATTCTTTACGTCAATAGTGATATTTCAACACGTGAGTTAGCACGTTACTACATCTATGCACATAAAAAAGGCTTAAAGAGTCTGTATTATACGAGAACACGTAAATTAAGCGTGGAAGAGTGCGTAGCTTGTACCGTTTAATATAAAAAAGTGAGACATTATGAGCAGGGTTTTCTGAACCCTGCTCATGCTTAGTTATCAATTTTTCATGTTTATTTAGAGAAGGGGCGATTGAATGCGTGCGGTAAACTGGAACAAAAAGGAAGATGATTTTAGTTTAATGTTTTGGAAGCAAAACATCGCTCAGTTTTGGACAGAAGAAGAAATCGCGGTGTCTTCTGACAAAAATACTTGGGCACAATTATCAAAAGAAGAGCAAATTGCTTATAAGCGTGTATTAGGTGGTTTAACACTTTTAGATACGAAACAAGGTGGCGAAGGGATGCCACTTGTACTTGTTCATCTTGAAAATTTACAAGCAAAAAGTGTATTAGCTTTCATGGGAGCTATGGAAGAAGTACATGCGAAGAGTTACAGTCATATTTTTACAACGTTAGCTACGGAAGAAGAAATTGATGATATTTTTGAATGGGTAGACAATCATCCATTACTTGAGAAAAAGGCTGGTATTATTACTCGTTACTATCGTCGTTTATTAAAGCCTCAAGTAACGAAAAAAGAGTTATACATGGCAATGGTAGCAAGTGTGTTCTTAGAAAGTTACTTATTCTATAGTGGATTCTTCTATCCACTTTACTTAGCAGGTCAAGGTAAATTGACGGCAAGTGGTGAAATTATTAACCTAATCATTCGTGATGAGTCCATTCACGGCGTATTCGTCGGTATTTTAGCACAACAACTTTTCGCAGAGCTTTCTGCAGAAGATCAACAAGAAGTGCAAAAAGAAACGCAAGAGTTATTAATGGAACTATATGAAATTGAAATGGCATACACAGAAGAAATTTACACTTCTATCGGTCTTGTAGATGATGTAAATCGTTTCGTTCGCTACAATGCGAATAAAGGACTTATGAATTTAGGACTTGAGCCGAAGTTTGAAGAAGAAGAAATTAACCCAATCGTTTTAAATGGTCTACGTACAGATACGAAAAACCATGATTTCTTCTCTGTAAAAGGAAATGGTTACGTAAAAGCAACGAACGTTGAAAAGTTATCTGACGATGACTTCGCATTCAATTTTTAATATCGTGTCATAGAAAAAGCTGTCTTTATAGAAAAGACAGCTTTTTTCTATGGATAGTTTACATAATGTTATTATTTCATGGAAATATTCCTATCTCATAAAAACCAAATTTGTAAGGGAGTGAAAATAAAAAACACGAATTAAAGTTTTATTTTTTATATTTAGCAGTATGAGAGATTGAATAACTTATGTCAAAATGAATAAAAAATGAGAAGAAGTGAGGCCTCATTCCACCTATATGTTTTCTTTCGAATTGAATTTTTTAATTACATACATTTTGGCTCGAAAATTGCATGATATTTAAAAACAAAAGGGAACTGTAATAGTTGGTGTGATGTATACAGCTATTTGAAAGCGTTTCCTTTTCGCTGTCGATTTTCAAATGAAAATGAGATAGAGAAAGTAGGGGGAATGATAGGTGGGAAAAGTAGTTGGTTTAAAACGTTCGTTAGGGCTTTGGTCAATTGTTATGCTAGGGGTCGGGTATATGACACCGATGGTTGGATTTGATACGTTTGGAATCGTTTCGGAAAAAACAGGTGGGCATGTTCCAGGAGCTTATTTGATTGCATTAGCAGGGATGTTGTTTACCGCTGCAAGCTACGGCAAAATGGTAAAGGTTTTTCCTACCGCAGGATCAGCTTATACGTATACACAGAAAACAATTAGTACAAGACTTGGGTTTCTTGTTGGATGGTCCGCATTATTGGATTATTTGTTTCTGCCGATGGTGAACGCACTATTAACGAGAATTTATTTGTCAGCATTTTTTCCAAGTGTTCCTAATTGGATATGGGTCATTGGTTTTATTCTACTGATTACACTTATAAATGTTATTAGCGTAAATGTTACTGCTAACTTCAATACGTTTTTAGTAATATTTCAAGTGCTAGTAATGGCCGTGTTTGTTTTTCTAGTTATAAAAGGTTTATTAGCGGGAGAGGGAACAGGAGAAGTTTTTTCCATTCAGCCGTTTTTTCAATCAGATATACAAATATCACCGTTAGTTGCAGGTGCAACAATTCTTTGTTTTTCATTTTTAGGTTTTGATGCAGTAACTACATTTTCGGAAGAGACACCAAACGCGAGGAAGACAATACCTCGGGCTATTTTTCTTACTGCTTTAATCGGTGGAGTTTTATTCATTACAACTACGTATTTTACACAATCTTTCTTTCCAGATACATCTGTATTTAAAGATAAAGAATCAGCGTCTCCAGAAATTGCGCTATATGTTGGTGGAAAACTATTTCAAGCTTTCTTTTTAGTAGGAACGCTTATGGGGACACTCGCGTCTGGTTTAGCTTCTCATACAAGTGTGTCTAGATTATTGTACGTAATGGGTCGAGATAATGTCATTCCGAAAAAAATATTCGGATACATTCATCCTCGTTGGCGAACGCCAGTATATAACATTATTATTGTAGGAGTTATTTCACTCTCTGCGATATTCATTGATTTAGAAACGGCAGCATCACTTATTAATTTTGGAGCGCTTATTGCATTTACATTTGTTAATTTATCTGTAATTTCCTACTATGTAATTAAGAAAAAAAGATATAAAACGATAAAAGACTGTTTAAATTTTTTAGTGATGCCTATTTTAGGTGCTGGTACTGTAGCAGTACTATGGTTTAATCTCAATGTTCATTCACTTATTCTCGGTATTTGCTGGGCTGCTATTGGAATGGGATATCTTTTATATATTACAAATATGTTCCGCTTAGCTCCTCCGCAAATGCATTTTGAAGAAGTGCAGGAAATGTAAAAAGCAAAAGACATCGGATAAATCCCGATGTCTTTTGCTTTTTATATTTAATAATCATGCAGTATTGCATAAGTCATTCAAAGCATCATAAGTAGGAGGGTGACACAATATGATTACCGTAGCATTTTCACTTGGCACGATTATTGCTTTGTATAATTAGTAAAAATAAAAAGCGAGGTGTTATCGTGCCGATTCAGTCAGAAAAACATACAGGTGAGGTTGAAAATCCTTTAGAGGAATTTCAAGCTATATTAAAAGAGGCGCTTCATTTTTTACATTATCCAGACGAAGTATTTGAATTTCTGAAAAAACCAATGCGTTTTTTAGAAGTAAGTATTCCTGTTCGTATGGATGATGGAACAACAAAGGTATTTCAAGGGTATCGTGCTCAGCATAATGACGCAGCTGGGCCAACGAAAGGTGGTATTAGATTCCATCCAGATGTTACGGCAGAAGAAGTAAAAGCACTTGCTGGCTGGATGAGCTTGAAATGTGGAGTGACAGGACTGCCATATGGAGGCGCAAAGGGCGGGATTATTTGTAATCCACAGGAGATGAGTTTTAGAGAATTAGAGTCATTGAGTCGTGGGTATGTAAGGGCAGTAAGTCAAATTGTGGGACCGACGAAAGATATTCCGGCTCCTGATATGTACACAAATGCGCAAATTATGGCTTGGATGCTAGATGAATATGACCATATTAGGGAGTTTGACTCTCCAGGCTTTATAACCGGGAAGCCATTAATGCTAGGAGGATCACAAGGACGGGAAACAGCAACTTCTAAAGGTGTATTGTATACGCTTCAGTTAGTAAGTGAGTTAAAACAAATTCCACTACAAAATATGAGAGTTATTATTCAAGGATTTGGGAATGTTGGAGGGTATTTGGCGAAATATTTATATGATATTGGTGTGAAAGTAGTTGGGGTATCAGATGCTATAGGAGGAATTTATAATCCAGACGGCTTAGATGTTCCTTATTTATTAGAAAACAGAGATTCTTTCGGTGTAGTATCGAATCTCTTTAGTAAAATAATTTCTAATCAGGAGTTGTTAGAAAAAGAATGTGATGTACTCATTCCAGCGGCAATTGGGGGAGTCATTACGAAACATAATGCAGGAAAGCTTGGATGTAAGATTATCATTGAGGCTGCAAATGGTCCAACAACAAAAGAGGCGATAACGATGTTAGAAGAAAAGGGAGTTTTGGTTGTTCCAGATATTTTAGCAAACTCGGGTGGTGTTATTGTTTCTTATTTTGAATGGTGTCAAAATAATCAAGGATATTATTGGACAGAGCGATATGTTGATCAATGTTTAAAGGAGAAAATTACATCTAGTTTTTCTAACGTACTTGACACTTCAAAACACTTTGGAGTAAATATGAAAATTGCTGCTTATATTGAAGGAGTTCGTAAGATTGTAGAAGCATCGCGCCTAAGAGGTTGGTTGCATTTTTAACCTAAAGGAGGGCTCAAATGAAACTGGATATTTTATTAGAAGAAGTGGAGAGACAACCAATCGGTTATTATTGTGTTTTGTCGAAAAGTCATCGTTACGATATAGCTGTTACGTATTCACAACAGTTTCTTGGAAAAGCAATGGTTACCTCTATTCAAAATGGGAGAATGATTTTATTAAGTCAAGAAGATATTGTAGAGGAACAATATTGGGCACCGAGGTTAGGAATTGAGATTGAAGACATAGAAGAGTTTCAAAGCTTTTTTTATATGATTCTTCAGTCACAAAGGTTAGAAGAGCAATATTAATAGAATAAAAGAAGGGGATGATTGATTATGTACTATGATATTATTACGAGTCCATGCTATGGAACAATTGAAAAAGTTTCTATTGTTAAGGATTCTCGAGTTTATGAATGGGAGCCATTATTTTCGATTAAAGATATGAATGGTAAACTGGAAGTAATTAAGATGGGATGTAGCGGAGAAGTTCACTCTTTAGAAGTAGAGGCAGGAGATAAAGTAATTCCAGGTATGGTATTAGCTTATATTCAAGAAGACCTTTTCGTTAGTGGTAGTGATTAATGATAGAACAATGAGGAAGATGGAGGTGCTCATCTTCCTTTTTTTATTAAGTAAAGGAAAGAATGTTTTTTGTTTTCAGATTAATTAAAAAAATCTGCATTTAATGATACAATACAAATTAAGTAGCCCAAAGGAGGAATAGCAGAATGTTTTCCATTGCTCGTAATAAAATTAGACCTATTGTTTCTCTACCTATCGATCAATCCGAAAAGGAATGGAATATAGACGTTGAAAATATAAAAGAACCTTTTCTATTTTTAAAAAGGGGAGAGAAATTATTTGCATACGTTCATGTCAAGGATCTGCTATCAAACAGTAAGGACTTACATTCCAAGGCATTGCTTGCAAATGCAGTTTCGCTAGATACAATATGTTATCTTAGTAAAAATATTTCTTTAACAGCTCTGTTTCAAATTATTGGAGCGCCGATTGCGATAGTGAAAAATGAAATGGATGAGTTAATAGGATATATAAGAAGAGAAGATGTTTTTGCAGAACTATTTAAACAAGAAAATCAGAGTGTTGATATATTAAAAATTATTTTAACGTCTATTCCAATGGGGATTTTTGTAGTGGATCGTGAAAAGAAAATTGTAAATTGCAATGAATCTGGTTTGAAGATGATTAAATCTACACCTGAAAGAGTAATGAATGTACCAGCAGAACAAATTTTTAACGAAGGACATATTAATAACGTATTTGCAACGGGAAAGACAATTTTGAATCAATTACAAATCACAAATGAGATGGGTGTATTAGTTGACTACAGTCCCATTCCAAACTTTGATGGAAATATTGAAGGAATGGTTATTATCGTACAAGATTTGCCGATGGTTGAGGACATGGCAATGGAAATTGAATATATAAAGGATTTAAACAAAGATTTGCATGCAATTTTGTCTAGTATTTATGATGAAATATTAGTTGTTAATCATAAAGGGGAATTAATTCGTTACAGTGAAACCGTTATTAATGATTTTTGGGGGAGTAATTTGAAGGATCTTTTAGGTAAAAACCTTTTAGACTTAGAACAGAAAGGGTTATTTAGTCCATCTGTTACGCGATTAGTATTAGAGCAACAAAAAAAGGTATCAGTTGTACAAGAAACAAAAAGTGGAAGAAAAATATTGGCAGTTGGAAATCCTGTATTTGATGAAAACGGAGAGCTTCATCGTATTATTATTGCTTCAAGAGATATTACAGAAGCTACGAGATTAAAGACGGAATTACATGAAATAAAGAGAATATCAGAGCAATATAAGAAGGAATTAGATGATTTTAAAAATAAAGATCGTTTTCTTAAGAAACTTATTTACTGTAGTCCGAAAATGGAGCAAATTATAAACCAAGCTAAAAAAATAGCAGATTTCTCTTCCAATGTTCTTATTTCCGGAGAATCGGGCGTCGGGAAGGAAGTAATTGCTCAAGCAATTCATCAACTTGGAAAGCGATCTGCAAAGCCATTTTTAAAATTAAATTGTGGTGCAATTCCAGAAACTTTGTTAGAAAGTGAACTATTTGGTTATACGAAAGGTGCTTTTACAGGAGCAGATAAAAATGGAAAAGAAGGATATTTCAAGCGAGCTGATCAAGGTATTTTATTTTTAGATGAAATTGGAGAAATGCCTCTACATTTGCAGGTGAAATTGCTTAGGGTCCTGCAGGAACAAGAAGTAATTCCTATTGGAAGTACAATACCTACGAAAATAAATGTACAAATTATTGCCGCTACAAATAAAAGTCTGGAAAAGATGGTAGAGGCAGGAACGTTCCGTGAAGATTTATTTTATCGCTTAAATGTAATTCCATTGCAAGTGCCTCCTCTACGAGAACGAATGGAAGATGTTCCAGTACTCGCTTTTCATTTTTTACAACAGTTAAATGAAAAATATAATAAAAACTATCATTTAACTCCGGATGCACTTAACTTACTAGAGTTTTATTCATGGCCAGGAAATGTACGTGAATTACAAAATATGATTGAACGTTTAGTAGTATCAGCAGATGATCCAGTAATTGAAGCTGAGTTTGTTAGTAAGTTTTTAACCCCCGGTTATGACTTTAAAAAATCAAAACCAGTTATTACGAGAGTATTACCGTTACAAGAAGCACTACATTCTGTAGAAGAACAATTGATTTTACTTGCAATGAAGCAGTATAAAACAACGACTAAGGCAGCAAAAGCTCTTGGCATTAGCCAATCTTCAGTGAGTCGAAAATATCAAAGGATTGTCAGTGAAAAAGGAATGCCAACTGATATAATCTCGTATTCCTAAAAAAGGAGAAGGTCACATAGACTTCTCCTTTTTGGTTAGTTTAGCGAGTTTTCCGCTATTCGTGGTTGGCAAGTACTATCATCTCACATTTCAGCAAAATGAAAGACGGTAATGGTACTGATCTACGTTTTGTTTTATGCAAAGTGGAATAGTGTATGCAACAACGCATACTTCTTTTTTATTACACGTAAGAATATAGTTAGTTTTTATAGGATTCCTTTGTGCTTTAAATGTTGGCATGAAACTTGCTTATAAATATATAAACGATTAATAAAGGAGGATTCAATATAGTGCTAGATTTAAAAATGTATGTAAACGGTGAATGGAGAGAGTCTAGTAATCAAGAAAAAAGAACAATAATTAACCCTGCGAATGGCAAGGGTATAGCATATGCACCTGAGGGAACAATTGAGGATACAAAATACGCGATTGAAGTGGCAAGAGCGACTTTCGATAGTGGAATTTGGTCAGAAACATCCACTGCTGAAAGGGCGTCATATTTATTTAAAATAGCAGATGAAATTGATAAAAATATGGAAGAGTTAGTGTATCTTGAAACAATGGATAATGGAAAAACATACCGTGAGGCAGAAGGAGATATTGGAGATGCAGCGGCTTGTTTTCGCTATTATGCTGGATTGATTACAAAGCCAGATGGGCAAACATATCATGTAGCCGATCCAATGCAAGCAATGGTTGTAAGAGAGCCAGTTGGTGTTTGTGGATTAATTGTTCCATGGAATTATCCGCTATTGATGAGTGTATGGAAAATTGCACCTGCTTTAGCAGCTGGAAATACAATTGTGTTTAAACCTTCTGAAGTGACACCAATTACTGCGACAAAGCTATTTGAAATCCTTGAAAAAGTAGGGCTACCAAAAGGTGTTGCTAATATGGTAATGGGGGCCGGCCCAATAGTAGGAAATGAAATTGCAGCGAGTAGTAAGGTGGATATGATTTCCTTTACAGGTGGAACAAAAACAGGTAAGCACATTATGAGAACGGCAGCAGATAATATGAAAAAGATTTCGCTAGAACTTGGAGGCAAATCACCGAATATTATTTTTGCAGATGCAGATTTTGAAACAGCTATTGATTATGCACTATTTGGTATTTATGCAGGTAGCGGACAAGTATGTTCAGCAGGATCGAGAATCCTTGTTGAAGAAAGCGTTTACGATAAATTTATTAATAGTTTTGTGGAGCGAGCGCAGCAAATTAACGTTGGGCCTGGTGATAATCCTGAATCAGAAATGGGACCACTTGTAAGTCAAGAACATATGGAAAAAGTATTACGCTACATTGAAATTGGGAAAGACGAAGGCGCAGACATCGCTTGTGGAGGTAAGCGAATACTGACTGGTGGAAAAGGTGAAGGTTTCTTTATTGAACCAACGGTCTTTGTCAATGTAAAACCCGATATGCGCATTGTACAGGAAGAAATTTTCGGTCCTGTTGTAGTAATTCAAAAGTTTAAAAATGAACAGGAAGCAATTGAGTTAGCAAATGGTACAGATTATGGCTTAGCTGGAGGGGTATTTACAGTTGATGGTGCGAAAGCAATGCGTGTAATTCGCAAGCTTCGCGCAGGAATTACGTGGATTAACAGCTATCATCCAACATACAATGAGGCACCTTGGGGTGGATATAAGCAAAGTGGTATAGGTCGTAGTCTAGGAACGTTTGGTTTAGAGGAATTTCAAGAAATTAAGCAGATTAATATAAATCTAGAAGTAGAACCTATTGGTTGGTTTGCAAATAAAAAGAATATAGGAGTGAAATAAATGGGAACGAACGTGGAAAATAAATTGAATGAACAAGATGTAAAAGGTTCAAATGTAAATGAGTATATTACGAAAGTACTACAGTTAATTGAAAAAGAAAAAGTTTCTGAAGAAGAAGCAAACTGGATTCAAAAAGAAACAGTAGATGGATTTAGAGAGCATGTGAATCCTGGTTTTCTAGCATATAGAAAAACAGTAACAAAGGATGGACAATTTGCGGCAGTAGAATGGTCTGATGAAGGATCTTGTTTTATGGATATTAATGGTAAAAAATATATTGACTGTTTAGGTGGATTCGGAATTTACAATGTTGGTCACCGTAATCCGAAAGTAGTAAAAGCTGTGACAGATCAACTAAAGCGTCAAGCATTACACAGTCAAGATTTACTAGATCCACTTCGAGCGATTCTTGCAAAGATTTTAGCGGATATTACACCTGGTGATTTGAAATATGCCTTCTTCACAAATAGTGGAACTGAAAGTGTAGAGGCAGCATTAAAACTAGCAAAAATGTATAGTGAACGAACAACTTTCATTTCTACAACTCGTGCTTTTCATGGTAAGAGCCTTGGTGCTTTATCTGGGACGGCAAAAGGAATGTTCCGCAAGCCATTTTTACCATTAATTCCGGGTTTCCGTCATGTCCCATTTGGCGATATTGATATGATGAGAAAAACATTTGAGACATGCGCATTAGTGGGAGAAGATGTTGCAACAGTTATTTTAGAACCAATTCAAGGAGAGGGCGGTATTATTTTACCTCCAGAAAATTATTTGAAACAAGTACGAGAGCTTTGTGATGAGTTTGGATCACTCCTTATTTTCGATGAAGTGCAAACTGGAATGGGACGTACAGGGAAAATGTTTGCAGCGGAATTATATGATGTTGTGCCGGATATTATTTGTCTGGCGAAGGCATTTGGTGGAGGCGTCATGCCAGCAGGAGCTATCGTTGCGAAAGAAAAAGTATTCCAAAGTTGGTTTGAAAATCCATTTATGCATACAACAACATTTGGAGGGAATCCGCTGGCATGTGCGGCTGCAATTGCAACAATCCATGTATTATTGGAAGAGAAATTACCAGAACGTGCTGCTGAAGTTGGGGCGTATTTCTTAAATGGATTGAAACAAGCAGCAGAAGGGCACGAGGATAAAATCTTTGAAATTCGTGGTCAAGGTTTAATGATTGGTATTGAATTCCATAAAGACGAGATTGGTTACGAAGTGTCAAAGGCAATGTTTGATCAAGGTATTCTCGTTGCTGGAACGTTAATTAACTCAAAAACAATTCGTATCGAACCATCTCTTACAATTAGTTATGAAGAGGTAGATACAGTTATTAATACGTTTAAATCTGTACTAGCGCAAGTAAAAGGAAAGTAATTTTTGTATAAAATTATATACGGATTCAAACTAGTAAAACTATCATATTTTTTACTGTACTAGTTTTGATTGCAAGGAGGCAGTGTAACGAAAGTTGCACTGCCTTTTTATTACATTTTATTTGTAAGTATTTACATATACTCTGTCTTAGTGTACTATTTAACTAGTACACTAAGACAGAAGGAGGGAAGAAATGAAAATAGAATTTTCTCCAAATACACCCATTTACATTCAGGTAATGGAATACATAAAAAAAGAAATTGTAGTTGGGCATTTATCGCCTGGTGATAAAATTCCCTCTGTACGTGAATTAGCGAGTGAATTACAAGTAAATCCAAATACAATTCAACGAACATTTCAAGAATTGGAACGGGATGGTGTTGTTGTAACGCGTAGAGGAATGGGACGATATGTAACGAATGAAGGGGAGAAAATTATGGAGCTGCGCAAAGATATGGCGAAAGAATTACTTCATTCTTTTATAGATGGAATGGATAACTTAGGGTTTTCAGAAGACGAAATCCTTTCAATTCTTCGTTCTTCCTTACATGAGAAGAGGGAGGAGAGCGAATGACAGAACTATTAAAAATAGAAAACTTATGGAAGAGATACGGGTTAAAAGCAGTGATTCGTGAATTAAACATAGAGATTACGGAAGGGAAAATTATAGGGCTTGTTGGAGATAACGGGAGCGGGAAAACGACGTTATTGAAAATGATTGCAGGTTTGCAGCACCCTTCTGAAGGTAGCATTACAATTAACGGTAAAAAAGTTGGGTTAGAGACGAAAGAAATTGTTTCATTTATGTCCGATAAGCCAGTCTTTGATGATTGGATGACTATAAAAGATGCTTTATTTTTCTATCGAGATTTTTATAAAGACTTCGATATTCAAAAAGCGGTAGATACGATTGCGGAATTTAAAATACCGTTAGAAGAAAAAATTAAAGCATTGTCAAAAGGGATGATTGAGAAGCTACAAATCATTTTAACATTTTCTCGAAAAGCGAAGTTATACGTACTGGATGAACCGCTTGGCGGGATTGATCCTCTTTCTAGAGAACACGTATTGGATTTAATTTTACAGTTTTATAGAGAAGATTGTACTATATTAATTTCAACTCACTTAATAAATGAAATTGAAAATATTTTTGATGAAGTAATCTTTTTAAAAGATGGGGAAATTGTTCTATATGAAAATGCAGAAGAACTTCGTTTTCAGAGAGGAAAAGCAATTCATGAACTGTTTAAGGAGGTGTTTAGTAAGTGAAGTCAATACTATCCTATTTGTGGAATGTAAATAAGAAAAGATACATTGTTACTTTTTTACTTTTTGTGCTAATTGAAGCGGTTTTATTTTCGCAAATGATTGTAAGAAAGAGTGATGCGGCCATCAATAGACAAGAGGGCATATTTGGGATTATTATGGTTATCTTTCTTTTTTATGTAATTTATATGTTTTTGCAAACAATGAAGTCATATTCTCGCTTACTAACCAATCCAATGTTACGGATTACAGCAATATCTGGGAAACAATATGTGTTTTCTATGCTTATTTTCTCATATATTGCAATGGCTATATGGTATGGGGTATGTGGAGTTCTTTTCTACGTAAGTTATGTATTAGCTTTTCCTACGACTTCTGTATATGTAGAGGCAAAAGAAATAATGCAAGTGGGCATAATGAATAATTTAATATATGCAATAAGCGATTTGTTTGATTTTTTGTTTGTGACGTTACAAATCTTATTAGTAATTACTCTAGTTAAGTTGCTCACTAAAAAGAAAAAAGCACAAAATATACTGATCGTTATTATTTCTCTAGTAGTAAATATAACGATTACTTTAGCGATAACCTTGCTAGGAAAATTAGCTCCAGCTTTCCAAGAATTGCGAAGAGTAGAATATCGTAGTGAAAGTAAAAGTCTTTTTATTGAGATGTTTCAAGAAAATGGATTTAATATTTTTAATATAAGTTTTATGGTAATTGTTAGTGCTCTAATAATATATGTAATTGCTTATATTATCGACAAAAAACTAGAAGTCTAAAGGAGGAATCAGCATTGGGAAATGTAGTAGTAAAATTAGAAAATGTTCGAAAAAAGATTGGTAGAACAGAAATTATTCGAGGTTTATCATTTGGGGTTCGAGAAGGGGAAGTGTACGGATTCCTTGGACCGAACGGTAGTGGTAAGACGACGACAATTCGTATGATGACAGGTCTTATTTCTATGACAGAAGGCGATATTACAATTTGTGGTCATAGCATTCGCACGGAACGTGAAAAGGCGTTAGAGCAAATTGGAGCGATTGTAGAAAATCCGGAACTATATGATTATATGACTGGTATGCAAAACTTAAAGCATTTTGCGAACATGGCAATTACACCTATTAATAAAGAGCGCATCGCTGAAATTGTAAAGCTTGTTGAATTAGAGCATGCAATTCATAAAAAGGTAAAAACATACTCACTTGGTATGAAACAACGTTTAGGAATTGCGCAGGCGTTACTTCATCAGCCGAAAATATTAATTTTAGATGAACCGACAAATGGATTAGATCCAGCTGGTATTCGCCAAATTCGTGATTATTTACAACGACTAGCGAAAGAAGAGAATATCGCGGTAATCGTATCGAGTCACTTATTAAGTGAAATTGAATTAATGTGTGATCGCGTCGTAATTATTAAACAAGGTGAGTTTGTACAAGAGTACAACTTACATGAACAAGCGAAACATGATGAGACAGTAGTAGTAGCGTTTGAAGTAGATGAAGTTCAGAAAGCGAATGAAATTATTAAAGGTAAAGCACAGGAGAATGTAATTGTGGCATCTGTAACAAAAGAGAGAATTCCACAGCTTGTAAAAAAACTTGTGCATGCTGATGTGCTTGTATATGGTGTTACCGTTCAAAATAAAACGTTAGAGGATGAATTCTTAGCGATTACTGGGGGAGTGAAAGCGTAATGTTTAAATTAATTCAAAATGAATTTTTAAAGTTACATGCGAAAAAAGGTATGTATATTTTAATCGGTGTCATTGCGGCACTCGAAATTTTAGGAAATTTAGCAATGATGAAGTGGGGAAAAGGTGATGAGTTTAAGGGGTCGTATTTAGATTATGCAAACTCAGAGATTGGTTTAATCGTTTTATTCGCAACAATTTTTGGGATCACACTTGCAGCCCGTACTCTTACTGATGAGTTCCAAAAAGGTACAATTAAACAATTGTTAATTCGTCCAAGAAAACGACTTACAGTTTTATTTTCTAAATATATTACTGTGTTATTAGCGATGCTATTTATCATATTTGCTGGTATGTTCATTGCAACGATTATTGGTGGTATTGTAATGGATGGTAGTAAAACAGATTTAACGTTAGGAATTGTTTTAAAAACGATGTTATATCAGCTTGTATCACCATTTTTCTTTGCAACACTTGCCTTTTTCTTAGCAAATGTATTTAGAAAATCCGTATTGCCATTAATTATTACGTTGTTCTTATATTTCTTGCAAGGAGCAATTACTATTGCACTAATGATGTTTGCAAAAGGTGTAGCGAAGTTTGTAGTATTCTTCCATTTAGATTTAAGAGCTTACGACAGTAATAAATTGGTAAGCGGTGGAATGGAGCCACCATTTGCAGAATTTACGTTTACAACTTCATTATTACTTTTAGCTGCATATTTTGCTGTATTACTTGTAGCATCAAGTGCATTATTCCAAAAACGTGACGTATTATAATAAAAGAAATCCCCGTTTGTAAAAACGGGGATTTTTATTACATAGTTTTTTACATTTCTAGTATTCTGTATTGTTAATTTGAGATGCTGTTAGCGATAGAATACCGGATCTTCTCCAGCTATTTAAGTACAGCAAATGTAAGTTGTAACGAAGTTGAAGAACTGTGATATGGTATATCCAATAAATTCGTTATTATATATGTTAAGAGATACGTTGCTCGAAAGTATTTGAGAAAAACAGGAAGATTTTCAACTATATTCATATTATAATATAGTTATCCTGCTATTTGTAGGAGAAGGGTTCCCTATAACTGATTAAAGTTTTACTTTAACAATCTTTGGAGGTGTGCAATATTGCAATATGCATTTTCACGTATAAGACTACGTAGCTTTTTTGGATGGATGATGATAGGGTTGTTTCTTACGATGATTCCATTAGGTTTATCAAATGTTTCTGATAGCACGTTAGAGGTTATTTCACAAATAACTGTATTTTTTGTATTTCCGTTATTTTGGTTGTACGTAAAAGCGAATAAAAATAATGTTGTTTTTAAAAGTTTCTTTGATAAGCCAGGACGTTTACCGTGGGGACTCATTTTATTAGCAACGATAATGGGAATGATTTTTTCAGTCGGTATATCTCATATTCAATTTTACATATTAGCACATACGTTACCGAATTTCTTAGTTACCATGTTAGAAGATGGAACTGTTATTAATACGAGTAACATATATATGACGATATTTACTTTCATTTCAGCATGTGTATTAGCACCTATTATGGAAGAGATTATTTTTAGGGGATTCTTTTTACAGCGAATGGCTTATAAATGGGGAATTAAAAAAGCTGTAATTATATCTTCACTTATTTTTGGTTTAGGACACTTTGATGTTATTGGTGCTTTCATGTTTGGTGTTGTTATGTGCCTTTTATACATAAAAACGAAAAATATATGGACGAATATTGCTGTGCATGCTCTTAATAATTTAATTGCGACAAGTATGCAATTTGTCGGTGGAGAAGAAGATACTGCAATCTCAATTCCTGAATTACAAGCACAAAGTAATTTATGGATTGGTATCGGTCTTACAGTTGTTGGGTTACTTTGGTTAATTCCTTATGTTTGGAAACAATGGCGTACAGTAAAAGAAGTGGGTGTGCCACCAGTGCGCTTCATAAATGAAGAAAAGGTAGTGAATGCATCACAAGAAAATGAATTGTATAGTCAAGTGATCGTAACAGATAGATTGATGGCTGTAGAACTACCAGATGAAGCGGTAAATAAGCTTCGGTTAGAAGAAAATGATTATGTAACAGTTTCTGTAGAAGAAGATAAAATCGTTATAAAAAAAGCACATGATAGATAATTAAAAAACATCTCTCCTGTATAAAAGGAGAGATGTTTTTTAATTCGTAATAATTTCTACACGAAAATTATTACCGTTCTTTACATATTTAATATCTGTAACAGTGCGGACAGTTTTTAAAAGCTCCACTTTTTCACCAATTCGAGGGATCGTCGGAACATTGTCCCAAATACCAAGCAAGTCATCTAATTGTGCTGTTTTTTCATAAAACCAGATTTTCAATGTAAAGCCCCTTTCTCGAACTTTATGTATTTTAATACATAATATATTATTTTTATTCTTTTTGTAAGGGGTTTTTAGATTTTTTGTGAATAAAGTGAAACTTTAATGAGTTGGAGTTTTATTCATCCTCACCGATTATTAACCTTCACCAATTGGGCGTTTACGGGTAGCCAGACTCCCTATTAACTTTTTGGCTGCAACTGAATTTTGAGGTGGGAGTTTTACTGCCAACAAATAGCGTGATAAAAATAAATTAATTTTCTGGGAAGATATGCTCAATGTCTGGAGTAAGAGATACTTCTGATAATACGATATGAGAAACTGTCGTTGCATATGAAGAAACATCATTGATAAATTCTTCAAGTTCAACGAGTGAAGGAACAGAAATTTTTACAATGTAGCATAAGCTTCCTGTTACTCGGTAACAAAAACTTGCAGATGGATAAGATTGGATAAACTGTTGCATACGTGTTGTATCACCATTTTTTAAAGTGATTTCTAAAATACAATCTAAAACAAGTCCTGCTTTTTTATAATCAATATCGATTGTGTATTTTTGAATAATTCCTTCACTTTCAAGTTTACGAACACGTTCTGTAGTAGACGGAGCGGATAAGTTTACTCGCTTTGCTAATTCGCGCATGGAAAGGCGACTATCATTATATAATTCATTTAAAATCTTTCGATCAACACGGTCTAGTTGCATTTGTAAATATACCTCCAGCAAAATGATAATTTTTGTAAAGAAAAAATATGAATTAAGATTCATATGAAATGTAAAGTGAACTTCATTTATTTTACAATAAAATAGAAGGAAATAGGAGGGGAAATGATGGAGAGAATTTCATTATCAAATGTAGGAGATACAAAGTTTCAAAAGTTATTAGGCCATAATCCAGATATATTACATTCGTGGAGTACGTTAGAGGATACACTGTACAATAAAGGAACACTTTCAGCAGAGTTGAAGGAGCAAGTGAGAAGAACATTAGCGTATGGGAATGAATGTCCGTATTGCGCATGGCAAAGGGAAGACCTGATGATGTGCAAAAGGCAGAGGAGATTAGTGTAGCCGTTACTTTTGCGCATACATTTGTTCATGATCGAAAGGCGATAGATGATAATATGTTTCATGTATTAAAACAATATTGGACGGAAAAAGAAATTGTAGAACTTTGTGCTTATATTTGTTTTATTACTGCGTCGCAGCAATTTGGTTTTGTATTTCAACTACAACCAAATTAAGGAGAAAATGATGATTAATCAAATAGCACTTATCATAATTGATGTACAAAAGGCGTTTCAATTACCATACTGGGGGGAGCGAAATAATCTTTTTGCTGAAGAAAATATGAAAAGTTTATTAGAAGAATGGAGAAGAAGGAAGCGACCAGTTTTTCATATTCAACATGTAAATAAAGAAAATGTTCAGTCGATGTTTTATCAACAAGCAGAAACAGTAAACTTTAAAGAAGAAGTGAAACCACTGCGAGATGAAATAATTATCCAGAAATCCGTTAATAGCGCGTTCATTGGGACAAATTTAGAAGAACAATTAAGAGAGAAAAAATGTAATACGGTAGTGATTGTAGGATTAACAACAAATCATTGTGTGGAGACTACAACACGGATGGCAGGTAATTTAGGATTTACAACGTATTTAGTGAGCGATGCGACGGCTACATTCAATCGGAAAGGTCTGGACGGGGCAGAGTATAGTGCAGAGGACATTCACAATATGACACTTGTAAACTTACATGATGAATTTGCTAAAATCGTTACGACTGAAGATATCTTAAAATTATTTTAAGAAAATAATTACGGAATTATGTAGAAAAAAATAAGAATATTTCGTATAATCTAAGTATAATCATTTTGAAAATAGGGGTGGCATCATATGGAGCAAATTTCAGTAAAGAAAATAGAAAAAGTACTCGTTTTAGCAGGTGAGGATAAACAAAAGCAAAAGGAATTTTATGAATTGCTCTTATCAACGGAGTTTTATGTTGCTGGTTCACTTGAAGCAGAAGACGGGGCAACGGAAGGAACACTTCGTTTGCGTCATTTCCAAGGAGAGGGTAGATGGATCGTTCCGTTCTTTACACAATTGAAATTTGTAAAAGATGTGTTGCCAGAAGGTACACCCCTTATTACGATACGTGGAAAAGAATTATTTGGTGGCATTGAGAAGGATGCAACAGCTGTATTAAATGTTGGTACTGATATAAGTAAAACATTTATTCCGGAAGAAATTGCAGATATCGCATCTGGACGAATTTTTAATTATTATAAGTAAAAGGAAAAGCTTAATCGCTTTTCCTTTTTAATTTAAACATGGAGTGCTACGCCTGAAGAAATAGAGAGTGTTTTATTATTTGTATTTATTGTTGCTGTAGCTCCAAGGGGAATACCGATATTTGGATTTATATGTCCAATCGGTAAACCGAATAGGACAGGTATATCATATGGCATGAAATATTCATATAATATTGTTTGCAATGATTGAGATGGTTTAGAAGGGGTGCAATCATGACAACTTGAAAAAATAACGCCATTGCATTCATTAAACTTTCCAGATAAAAGTAGTTGATTTAACATACGATCGATGCGGTACGGTTCTTCCCCGATATCTTCAAGCAATAAAAGTGTATTGGCTGTACTTATTTCATAGGGTGAACCAATTACACTCGTTAAAACAGCTAAATTCCCTCCAACTAATGTACCGGTAGCTGTACAGGCTGAGCTAGGTACGATACATTCTGATGCAGATAAGATAGAAGAATACGGGTGGAAGAGCTGATTGAAAGAAGATAAAGAGAGAGAATCTATACCTTTGCCTACTTCTTCAATCATCGGACCATGAAACGTAACAAGCTTTGCATAACGTGAGAAAGCAGTATGTAAAGCTGTAATATCGCTGTATCCCCAAAAAATTTTTGGATTTTGTTGAATGATTTCATATTGAATGTGAGGGAGAAGACGAGCGCTTCCGTAACCACCTCGTGCACAGAAAATTGCTTTTACTTCATTATTTGTAAAGGCTTCATGTATATCATCAAGACGAACTTGGTCACTTCCAGCTAAATACCCATACTTTTCATAAATACTCTTCCCAATTATTACGGATAATCCCATCTCTTGTAATACATTTACACCTTTTAATACACTTTCAATTGTAGGTGGACCAGACGGTGCAATAATCATTACTGTATCACCATGTTTTAACGCATTTGGATAAATCATTGTTTTCAGCCTCCTTCTCTTTCAATATATTCGCTTCATATGAAGTTCAACCCTTGTAAAAGAAGGGGAAAGCTTGTCAAATAAAGAAGATATAAGGGGGATAGGAGGGGAAATGATGTTCACAAGTCGAGTAATAGACATATTGCAAATTAAGTATCCCATCATTCAAGCAGGTATGGCGGGTGCCATTACAACGCCAGAACTTGTTGCAGCTGTAAGTAATAGCGGAGGATTAGGAACGCTTGGAGCAGGCTATATGAGCCCAGAACAAATTCGTAAAGCGATTTATAAAATAAGGGAACTAACAAATAAGCCTTTCGGTGTTAATTTACTGTTAACGAAAGAGGTGCAGATAGAAAAAGAGAAGATAAATGAGGCGAAAGTCTTACTTAATGGAGTGAATAGAGAGTTAGGTATTGAGGAAGAGGATGTAGTAAATCTTCCAAAAAGTTATAAAGAACAATTACAAGTGTTAGTAGAAGAAAAGGTACCGGTCGTTAGCTTTGCATTCCAAACGTTAGAACAAGAAGAAATAGATGAATTAAAAAGAAGAGGAATAAAAGTCATCGGAACAGCGACTCATGTAGCAGAAGCGAGAGCACTTGCCGAGCTAGGAGTAGATATTATCGCCGGGCAAGGTAGCGAAGCAGGAGGTCATAGAGGAACGTTTATCGGGAAAGAACAAGATGCAATGATTGGTACGTTTGCGTTAATTCCGCAGTTAGTAGCGGCAGTTCCGCATATCCCAATTGTTGCAGCAGGTGGTGTAATGAACGGACAAGGGCTTGTTGCGGCATTTGCGTTAGGGGCAGAAGCTGTTCAAATGGGATCAGCTTTTTTAACGAGTGAAGAAAGTATTACACATGACGTATATAAAGAGGCTGTATTAAAAAGTACAGATACGAGTACAATTGTAACTCGTGCGTTTTCCGGGAAATATGCACGGGGTATTCGTAATGAATTTATAGAGAGACACGAAGGAAAAGAAGAAGGGCTTCCGATGTATCCAGTGCAAAACGTATTAACTTCTAAAATACGCCAAGAAGCAGCGACGCAAAACAAGGGAGAATATATGTCACTTTGGGCGGGACAAGCATCGGCATTAGCAAGAATTGAGCCAGCTCAGCACGTAGTGGAGCGGGTCGTGAAAGAAGCAGAGGATGTAATGGAACAATTACAAAATGTATATAGAAAAAGACCACTTGAATAATTCAAGCGGTCTTTTCATTAGTTTGCTTTATAAAATTGTTGGATGGCCTCGTCGATGTAAACCCAGCCTTTCCAACCTAAGTGCATATGATCTTTTAAGAAGTATTTATCATATTCATGGTTTGAGAAGTCGGCAATTGGATAACCAGCTTTCTCAATTTGCTCATGAACTTTCTTATAGTACGCTTCGCGGCGTTCTTTCGGGAATCCAGCGTAATCGTACCAAGGACCTTTTACAGGAACAGAAATGAAGAGTGGTTTTGCACCAGATTGTTTTAATAAATCAAGTACAAGTTGTAAGTCTTCATACTCTGGTGATTGGTCATAAGCATCATTTTTTAAGTAGCCTTCACGCTGCTTTAATTTCTTCTTAATTTTGCTATTGAAGTAATCGTCTTCAATACCGTATTCATTAGACCCTGATTCTGCTGCACCTGTTTGATCCGCATGTTTACGAGCTTCATCCCAGTTCATTTGTTTTAATGAAGGGTCAAGTTTTTCTTTATGCGGTTTAATATCAAACATTGCTGTAAATAAATCTTTACGATCTAAAATGTTACGATACACATAAGCGAAAGGTTTAGCAGCAAGTGCTTTTACTTTATGCTTTGTATCATCATAAGCGATACCTTCAAGCGAAACTTTAAGTAAAGTTTCTTTCTTAACGATCTCAAAGTTTAATAAACGCTTTGCAATTTGTTTTTTCATTTCAGGCTTTAAGTCATCATTGAAAAGGAAATGATAGCCTTGTTGTTTTGAAAAGTTAGGTGCAAAGTGTGTTTCATCAATACCTTGTGGCACAAACCATTGCGGAGAAAGAACGAATACCATTTTCTTGTCTTTCAATTGATCCATTGTAGATGCAAAGTTTAATACGTGTACAAGGTCTTGTGTTCCGCCGCGTCCAAGAAGGAATGGTGTGAACCCTTCAGGCTTTACTTTGAAATAATTTGATGGATGGAAAGCATCCATACGTGCGAATTCCGATGAACCGTACATCGGAAGATATTTCGGATCTGCTAACATCTTTTGCTGTAAAATCATACTTTGAATCTTTTCTTCTTTCAAAGAAGTTGCAGCTTGTTCTACTTTTTCATCACTTAAAAGTGGAAGTAGGAAGCGCGTCGGAATAAGTAAGAATACAGCAAAAAGGGCCAATGCTAAAAGCATCGGACCAAATTTTGCTTTGTTCATCGGATTTCTTCCAACTTCTTAATAACCATGTTTGGTGTAGCCCACTCGTCACGGTCAAAATCAGAAATAGAAACTTCAATATCTAAACGCTCTTGGAATTCAACTAATAAAGATACTACAGCGAAAGAATCAAGAATACCTTCTTCAAATAATTGAACATCTAAGTTTTCTTTCACAATATCGTTTTCACATACTTCTTCTAAAATATCTAATACTTGCTCTTTGAATTCTGCCATTTTTAAAATCTCCTTTATATCCGAATATATTATATGTGCAACTTCTTAATAGAATAAGAAGGGTGCATTAAAAGTATCTGTTAAGGTGTCCAGAGAAAATAAGGAAACCGAAACATACAACGTGGAACGTAATCACAATCGCAAGGACGTGTGTAAATTTATTGTTTGGCCAAAACTTATGCTTCTTGTTTTTTCGTTCGAAAATATCGAATAGAATAAACAGTGCGGCATGATATAGACCATAAATAACATACTGCGCAACAGCGCTTCCTTGGATGTGCCAAATTCCCATAATGAAGAAGTTTAAAAATGCACCGATATACGAAATAGTGTAACGGTTCTTAATTAACTTTTTCTTCGTTGCAAAAAAGACGAAACGCATGTAAATAAAGTCACGGAACCAGAATGATAAACTCATGTGCCAGCGGTTCCAGAAGTCTTTAATGTTACGACTAAGGAATGGCTTATTAAAGTTTTCTGGCGTTTTAATTCCCATCATGTAACTGATACCAATTACGAACGCACTATAACCTGCAAAGTCAAAGAATAATTGCATGCTAGTAGCGTACATGAAAATCGCATTAGATAAAAGTGTATCTTGATTGGCGAATACTGCCTTTACAAGATATGTTGTTATCAAGTGCGCGATTATAAATTTATACAGAAAACCTTGGAAAATACGGTTAAGCCCTGTATATAGTAACTTTTGATATTCCTCAGCACTAGGTGGCTTTTGGATATCTTTTTGGAATCTACGGTAACGATCGATAGGTCCACTTGAAATCGCAGGGAAGAATAAAACAAACTCCCAGAAATTAAAGAAGGAAAGTTCTTTAATTAAATTATCACGAACTTCAAAGACCATTTGTACAGCTCTAAATGTTACGTAAGACATACCTGCGAAAACAATAAAATGCAATTCAGGTACAAATGGTGCGATTTTTGCCAAAATAAGTGGCAAAATCGATAAAATAACAGCTATACAAAACATGAATGTACTATTATTTTGTTTTCTTAAAATTAAATAGCCTTTAATAAGGGCATATTGCCAAATAATAAATGCGGCTAACATAATCGCTTGCTTTGGTTTATCCGAGAAGATAATAGCAATCATGACTAATGTTAAAACGGCATTATATTTACGCAACATTTTACCTTTTAATCCAGCTATGATAGTAGGTATTAATAAAATGCCCACTATAGCGAAAAAATAAAATGATCCATATGCGGTCATGCTGTAACCTCACTCAATAATTTTTTGCGATCTACCTTTCCATTTGGTGTCATTGGAATAGAAGATTGATACATGAATTTACGTGGAATCATGTAGTTTGGTAATCGCTCATTGAGTTCTTTTTTAATTGCAGATGTTAATTTGAATTCTTTTTCAAACGAATGTTCTCCAGGAACAACAACCGCTAATAAATAATCGTATTTCTCACCTTTTTTAATCGGAACAATAACTGCTCCTTCTACGTAAGAACACGCACGAAGATGATGCTCAATTTCTTCTAATTCCATTCGATAACCATGAAGCTTAATTTGGAAATCAAGACGACCATTATAGAATAGAAGACCATTTTCTACATAGCCAGCATCGCCTGTTTTATAGGCGCGCTCACCGTCAATCATAGTAAATGCTTTTTCTGTTAATTCAGGGCTTCCTAAATATCCAACGCTTACACTTGGACCGACAATTACGATTTCACCTTTTTCACCATCAGGTGCAATTGTACCATCTTCTTTCATAATAAGAAGGCGACAGTCTGATTTACAGTAGCCAACTGGAAGTGATTTGTATTGATCAAGCACTTCTTCTGTAACGTGAATACCTGTTACAGCAACAGTAGCTTCTGTTGGACCGTACGTATTCATAATCGTTGCTTTCGGGAAACGCTCAATTAGTTTTCTAGCCACTTCATTTGGTAACACTTCACCGCAGAATAAGAATGTTTTCATGTTTGGTAGCATACTCTCAGAGAAAGATGCTTCCATTAAACACATTTCAGCGAAAGATGGTGTTGAAGTCCATACTTGAGTATCCGATTGCTCTAGAGAAGCAAACAAGTCTTTTGGACGTGCAATCATATCTTTATCGATTGCCCAAAGTGTACCGCCTGTTACTAATGATGGGTAAATATCCATTACAGATAAATCGAATGAGAAAGGTGCTTGGTTTAAGAATACTTGCCCTGTTTGTAAGTTGAAATCTTCTACAGCCCATTTTGTAAAGCTAACAAGGCAGTTATAAGTAATCTGAACCCCTTTCGGATTACCTGTACTTCCTGATGTGTAAATAATGTAGAAGTTCTCATCACCTTTTACCGCATGTTCAGGATTTGGAATGTTCCCTTTATGAGTAAAGAAAATATCTTTTAAGTTGTCTTCACTTACGATGCGAACTGGTAAATCAGTTACAGTTACTTCTGCAGCTGATAAAAGTAATTTCGCACCAGAATTTTCAGCGATACGTTGTACGCGATCAGCTGGGATAGATAAATCTACAGGAATGTAAGCATGTCCAGCTTTTACACACCCTAAAAAGTTTATAATCATTTCAGGTTGCATATGGCCATACACCATAATTGGTGAACGATCATCTGGATATTCAGAAGAAATCCAATGTGCTAACGCATCAGAATCTTCCTTTAATTGTTTGTACGTAATTTTCGCATCTCGCCAAACAAAAGCGGTTTGATCAGGCGTTTCTGCAGCCCACTTTTCAATTTGTTCTAATAACTTCATAACGTTCCCACCCTAGAATTCATTGTAAATAAATGTACTTGTGTTTGTATCATGGAATCCATACAACCAAAGTAATGCAAATAAAATTGCAAGATAATAAACCGTCTTTGCAACCCATTGTGTGAGTGGTCGAGACCATATCTCTTTTAATCTTTCCATGTCTTTCCCTCTCTTAATGAAATAATAGCTCTTTGTAGGTATCATGTCCTACATTATTGTGAAAAAAACAAAATTCCACATTTTAGGTAAAAATAAGACAAAAGGCTCTTTTCTGATATTAGCACTAAATACTAAAAAAGAAAATCCCTAACTTAGCAATTATATTACATTCGGCATGAATTTGTAATGGGTTTGACATGTAAATAGAAAGTGGATTGTATGAATACATAAAAGTGGATTGTGAGAAGGCGTGAAAAATATAATATTTGTTTTTTCATGCAATCAACAAAGGCTGAGTAAACTTTAAATTTCTAGCTCTTTTTTAAAAGGAGGAAATTATCATGAATAGAGTGTGGAAGAGTCTTATTTCAGAAGAAAATATTATGAAATGGAGACGGCATTTTCATAAGTATCCGGAATTATCGTTTCATGAAAAAGAAACTTCGCAATTTATATATGATACGTTATGTTCATTTTCTTCTTTTGAAGTAACAAGGCCAACGAAATACAGTGTTTTAGCAATTAAAAGGGGTGTGGAACAAGGTAAAGTAGTTGCGATTCGAGCTGATATTGATGCTTTACCAATTCAAGAGGAGACAAGTAAATCTTATACATCTGTTCATAAAGGAAGGATGCATGCGTGTGGGCATGATGCACATGCGGCTATTTTGTTAAGTACAGCAGAGGCGCTGTCAAATATGAAGGAAGAGTTTGTAGGGGAAATTCGTCTATTCTTTCAGCATGCAGAAGAGGTATATCCTGGTGGTGCTAGGGAAATGGTTGAGGCGGGTGTGATGGACGGTGTTGATTATGTAATAGGTTTACATGTTATGTCTGGATTGGAAAGCGGGAAGATAGGAATTGTATATGGGCCGATGATGGCAGCGCCAGACGTATTTACAGTTGAAATTCACGGTAAAGGAGGGCATGCAGCGCGGCCAGAAGAAACGATAGACCCTATTGCTATTGGAGCGCAGATTATTACAAATTTACAACATATCGTATCAAGAAATACAAGTGCTTTTATGCAGAGGGTAGTTTCAGTTACGCAATTTCATGGGGGAAAGGCTGACAATATTATTCCCAATACGGCAACTTTAATGGGAACTGTGCGTTCTTTTAATCAAACGTTAAGATTGGAAGCAGAAGAGAAAATTGAACAAATCGTGAAAGGAATTACAAAAGCACATGGAGGGGATTACACATATACGTATCGTTACGGATATGATCCTGTTATTAATAATGAATATATTACAAAAGTGGTAGAAGAAAGCGCACTATATTTGTTCGGGAATGAGCGTGTTGTGAAGCTTGAACCTTCTATGGGGGGAGAAGATTTTTCAGCATATTTAAGAAAAGCACCGGGTTGCTTCATTAAATTGGGGACGAGGAATCAAGAGGATAATACTTGTTATCCGCACCATCATCCAAAATTTGATGTAGATGAATCAGCTTTAATTTATGGAGTGGAATTATTTTTAGAGGCGGCCATAAGACTACTAAAATCATAGGTGCATATAAAAAAAGGCAACTGCGCTCTATCGCAGTTGCTTTTATTTCTTTCCGTCAGAGAGGGCTGAGAAAGAACTATGCTCATTTATAGTATATGAATAGCTAACGGACAAGCTTGTACATTTTAATCATTTTTTTAAAAATAGTTATTGACTTTGATAATCAATTTCAATTAATCTAATGTTACAGTTGAAATTGATAATTATTATCAATAGAGTGGATGCGACATGTTAATGAGAAAAAAATATCACCTTCTGCGAAGGGGATTAAAAAATAAAAATAAAGATGTTGATCAGCATATGGAATGGCAACGAAATGTAATTCGTTCTGAATATGTAGATGAGAAGAATAAAATGCAAACAGAAAAAGCGATACATAGTAAAGGGAGAGATTCAGTTGAGTAAGCTAGTAATGATTTATGCAAGTATGAGTGGAAATACAGAGGAAATGGCAGATCATATTGCAGGCGCCATTCGTGAAACAGAGAATGAGATTGAAGTTATTGATATTATGGATTCACCAGAAGCTTCTATATTAGAACAGTATGATGGTATTATTTTAGGCGCTTATACTTGGGGAGACGGGGATCTTCCAGACGACTTCTTAGATTTTTATGATGCAATGGATTCTATTGATTTAACTGGTAAAAAAGCAGCGGTATTCGGTTCTTGTGATTCGGCTTATCCAAAATACGGAGTAGCGGTTGATATTTTAATAGAAAAGCTGCAGGAACGCGGAGCAGCAGTTGTGTTAGAAGGACTAAAAGTAGAATTAACGCCAGAAGATGAAGATGTAGAAAAATGTTTACAGTTTGGAGCTGAATTCGTAAAACACCTTTCTTAATGGCAGAAGGGAGATGAAGAGCAATTGCATGAGAAAATCGCAATAAAAACGATGACAGATTATCATTTGTATGATTTTATGCGTTGTCCACATAAATTTTATTTCCGTCATATAAAAAGAAGAGAACCTTCTTCATTTGAATGGCAACAAATAGCACAAATGATTGTGAATCAAATTATTAATGAGTATTACACGCTACCTGCGAGCCAACAAACGAAAATTGTACTTTTAATATTAATAGAAAAGTATTGGAAAAAGGTAAGGATTAGTATGTTTGCTTCGAAGACGGAGTACTATATCGTATTAGCAAAGCTAACTGATCACTTATTACAGTTTGTTGAAAGAGATGATAGTCAGACGCCACCATTGTTTTTGTATGAGAAGTTTCAAACATATATGGAAGAGTTAGGTGTCCACATGTCATTGACATTTGAAGTTGGTGAGTGGAGTACAGAGTCATTTGTAATTAAAAAATATGTTATTGATGCGGATGAGGAAATGCTAGCTCTTTGTCAGAAGTTAATGACAGTATTCAGTTATAAAGCTTTCGGCATTCTTCCAGGGAAAATTGAAATTATTAATTTAATAGAAGGAACTAAGTATGAATACATTCCGAAACAGGAAGATATTATAACTGGAATGGATGATTTATTTAGAATGAAAGAAATGTTACAGCAACCTGAGCACTATACAGAGCGTCATTTTCGTTCAGAGTGTACGAGTTGTGCTTTTCGTAGTGAATGCCAGGGGGAAGAAGTAAAGGAAGAAGTGAAGCAGAAGGAAAATATCGTACATTAAAGGATGCAAATTTGCATCCTTTTTGTTATTGACATGAAAAGCTTTTCATCATTTACGGTATATTTGCAGCAGATTTTAATGCGGGCTAATAATCAGTGGGGGATGCCCCCGCTGATTAAAGTTTCACTTTATAAGAGGAGGAATAATCAATGAAAGATGAAACGAAAGTATTTCAATGGTTAAAAGAACAAAATGCTCCTTTTGGAATTCAACTGCAAATTTTACAGGCATTTCAATGGTACAAAGTTATTGTTGAAATGGATAAAAAGTTAATGATGTATGAGGAGAAAGAATATAGGGAGAGAATTTAATCTCGTCCCTGTAATATCGCTTTTAGCTGTTCTGTATCTGCTATGAATTTAAGCGCATTCTTTGTTTCAAAGTTATAAATAATATTATGTAGTAAAGGGCTGTATTGATAAAAACTAGTGATACGGTGAATGAGTAATGGATCGTGGTGAGAAATAATTGTACTGTATTGTTCGTATACAGATGTAGTAAATTCACGTCCGAAATCATAATAGAGCCCGGCAAAATCAAAGGCAGGATCTCCAATTTGAGCATCACCAAAATCGATAATCCCTGAAATACTCTTGCTCTGCTTATTAAATAAAATGTGATGATGTGTAAAATCGGCGTGAATAATTGTATTTTGAAAAGTGGATGTAGCTATACAGGCAAAGAAATTTTCGAATAAATGATGTAAGGCTGATTTCTGTAATGAAGTAAACATGTTAGTAAGATACTGATTTAATTTTGTTTGTAGCTCTTTCCAGTAGGTAATTGTTTTTTCAATTGGAAATCCTAACGTTGTAACTTGTTTTACAGGAATATTATGTAGTGCCACAAGGAAAGTAGCTAATTGTGTAATGATTGCTTTCAATTCTTTTTTCTCTAGTGTGGTAACTATTTCTTTTTGTAACGGTTCACCATGAATGAGAGTATAGTAACTACAAAGCGGAATAGTATCAGTATCCTTTTTATATAATAGGTGATACTTTGGAACCTCAATTTCTTGTAGCGAATGAGAGAGAAGTGTGCATAGTTTTTTTTCTAACGGAATTCGTTTAGCATATTCCTGTTTTCGTGGAAAACGAAACAGTAGGTCGTCATTAATTATAACCGCTATATTATCCCATCCTTCTTCATTTTGTTTATATGAATGTATAGAAAGATTAGGCAGAGCCTGTTTTATATACTGTTTGTAAGAGTCCATAATCGTTCCTCGTTTCTAAGTGAAAATTCTGATATTCCATTTTATAATATCAGAATTTTCATTCTATATGTTAATATGTAACTAACATTATGAATAGGGATGGGGTGTATGGTGAAGAAAAGAATAGTAATCATTTCTATATGTATCGCTTTTGGTTTGTTTTGGTCATATAAAGAGGCGGTTTTCGCTACCTTTAAATCGATAGATCAGTACGAGTTAAATAAGGAATTAAAGAATAAAAGTATAGAAACTTTAACTCATAAAGAAATGAAACAGGTAGGAGAGCACTTTGTGACAGCACAATTATCAGTGTTTGAGTTTCATAATAAAGAAGATGTGAAGCGAAAAGGCGAAGAGATATTTGTAAGTAGGGGATATGAACAATTAATACAAAATTATTATCCAAATCGTTTTCGAGATTTAGAGTATAAATTTACAAACGAGGAGATACGTGAAGTGACGGATGAGAGTTTTCTCTATCATGCTGTAGCGTATGTTGCGGGTACTGAAAATGGTAAGAGAAGTGAAATGAAAGTAAATTATGACGTGAAAGTTGTAAAGGTTAATAATATATTTAGGGTGCTCGAACAAAAGCAGTACGTACAATAAAGTGAAACTTTAATCAGTAAGGTGTTCACTCTTACTGTCCACAAATAGCGGGATAAAAAGCCCCCTCGAGGAGTAGAGGGGGTTAAAGATTTTCATTTTGTTGACCAAGTTCTTTTTGAGCAATGTATACATTTCCTTGCTCCACTTGTTTCTGTGTATAAACAGAATCGCCTACATATCCTTTTTCCGTTTTCACAGTTCTTTTTGAGTGATTTGAATCTTGTTTCTTCATATAATATGTCACCTTTCCTTAAAAATAGACGAAAATAATGAGTACGAGTAATACAGCAGCGAAAATAGTAATACCCATTAAAAACGAAGCGTTTTTATATTTAGGTGGTTTATGTATATCTTGCTGGTATCCAGGTGAGATTTCAGGGGCGAATTCTTCATCGAATGATTGATCTGTTTCTTTTTCGTCCATATGATATGTATCCACCTTTCTTTTTCATTATGTTATACGTTACAAGAAAAAATATGCATAAAGAAAACAGCCGCTCTAGCGTTAGCGGCTGTTTTGTGTTGTATATTTTCTTTGAACTTGGAAGAGACGGATTAGAAGGAAGCTAGCACCAAATGCTAGACCGATAATAAGACCAATCCAATATCCTTTTGCTGCCCAGTCAGTGTACGTTGCTAATATGTAACCGAGAGGGAGACCGATTACCCAATAAGCGACTAATGTCATAATTAACGCAACATTTACGTCTTTGTAACCACGTAGTGCTCCTTGTACAGGAGTTGCAATTGCATCTGAAATTTGAAATAAAATCGCAAATATAAGGAACTCTTTTGCTAAATGGTGAACATTTGCATCTGTCGTATAAATAGATGCAATTTCATCATCAAAGAAATAAAGAAGAATCGAATAGAAAAGAGCGAAAGCAAGGGCTAATCCAATGCCGATAAATCCATATTGTTTTGCGTTATCATATCGTTTTGCTCCAACTTCAAATCCAACTGCTATCGTCATTGCCATTGCTAAACTTAAAGGAGTCATATATAACAAGGAAGCGAAGTTCATAGCTGCTTGATGCGCTGCAATTGTTGTCGTACTAAAGTTACTCATCATTAGTGTAACTGCAGCGAAAATACTCGTTTCAAAAAAGATAGCAAATCCGATAGGGACGCCAAGTTTTAAAAATGATTTCCAACTCGAAAGAGAAGGACGATATAACTGTTTAAAAATATTAAAAGATGCGAATGGCTCTTTCGTACGAATAATAATGACGGTAATAATTAAAATGCACCAATAGGTTGCTGCAGAAGCAATTGCTGCACCGACACCACCGAGTTTAGGGAAACCAAAGTTCCCAAAAATTAATACATAATTTAATACTACGTTAATCGGTAATGATAGTAATGTAATGATCATCGTTGTTCGAGTTTTTCCTAATGCATCAATAAATCCACGCAAAACAGTATAAGTAAATAATGGGATAACTCCAATCGCGATAATACTTAAAAATTGTGCTGCAATACGTTCAACAGGTTCTTCTAATCGCATGCCATTTAAAATAGGTGGAACAACGAAGAAGCCAATAAGGATAACAACGAAGCTAGCGCAAACTGCTAAATAAACTGCTTGTATGACAACGTGAGGAACATCCTCTTTTTTCTTGGATCCAATGAGTTGGGCAACAATAGGAGTAGTAGCCATTAAAACCCCTGTTAATCCTGTACTAACTGGGAGCCATATACTCGTTCCGATAGCCACACCTGCTAAATCAATTGGACTGGCATGTCCGGACATTGTCGTATCAAAAAAGCTCATTGCAAATAATGACATTTGGGTTACGAAAATCGGGAAGAATAGTAATACAAAGTGTTTTAGCTTTTGTGAGAATGAAGTAGTTTCTTTCATAAAATCCCCTTTCCGATAAAAAAACAATCCTTCCTATCATACAATTTAATCAAAAAATAAAAAAGAAATACGCACCAGTATATATAAAAGCAATAAAAAAAGGATGCACATTGAAAAGGGATAAGGTATTATGATAAGGTGTGAAAAAATTACATATTCGTTATTAAGGAGGCACTACTCGTGGCTGATTGGTTAATTGGAATAATCATGGGTGCTGTTGAAGGTTTAACAGAATTTTTACCAGTTTCATCAACAGGACATATGATTTTAACAGGTCATTTACTTGGATTTGACGACGAGAGAGCGAAAGTTTTCGAAGTTGTTATTCAATTGGGATCGATTTTAGCAGTTGTTGTTATATTTTGGAAGCGTTTATGGTCTTTAGTTGGCATAGGTAAAGTAACAGACGGACCGTCGTTGAATTTATTACATATTATTATTGGGATGATTCCTGCTGGCATACTTGGCGTATTATTCCATAGTACAATTAAAAAAGTTTTATTTGGTCCAGGACCAGTTGTCATTAGCTTAGTAGCTGGTGGTATTTTAATGATTGTTGCTGAGAAATTTTCAAAACCAAGTACAGCAAGAACGTTAGATGAAATCACATATAAACAAGCATTTACAATTGGAATGTTCCAATGTTTAGCGCTTTGGCCAGGGTTCTCTCGTTCTGGATCAACAATAAGTGGTGGTTTATTAGCTCGCGTGTCTCATACAGCAGCAGCTGAATATACGTTCATTTTAGCAGTTCCAATGATGGTGGCTGCAAGTGGTTTAGATTTAATTAAAAGTTGGGATATATTAAGTACGGCTGATATACCGTTATTTGCAACAGGATTTATTACAGCATTTGTTGTTGCGATGTTTGCAATTGTTTCATTCTTAAAATTATTAGCACGTGTAAAACTAACACCGTTTGCTTACTATCGTTTCATTTTAGCTGCGGTATTCTATTTCTTCTTCATTATGTAAGAAGAAATCACCAGAAATACCCTATAGATTAGACGCTTGAAAAAGTCTACTCTATAGGGTATTTCTTTTATAGCAGGAGAAAATAAAGTTTTTGCTCTCATTTACTTGTATTTCACTATGTAAAATATGACATAATGATTTTGTTACATTAATATAGAGAAAATTTATAGGGTATTTGAGAGGAGCAGTTTAGTGAGTTTTGCAATAGAGATAGTAATTCCGGCACCAATTGATGTTGTGTTTGATTATGTACATAATGACGAGAAAATACTAGAATGGAGTACCTTTATGGTAGAAAATAGGTATCCTTCAAATATAGATGTTGAAAAACCTCGTGAAGGTGATAAATATATATCTGTGCAAAAAATGGGGAAGAAAATATATGAATTTGAGGCGGAAATTTTAGAGTATGATGAACCGTATATCGTATCAGTTGGATGTGAAATGAAACAAGGTTATACTGCTGCAACTTATATGTTAGAAGAGGATGAAGAAGGTACATCGCTTACTTTAATCGTAGAATTTGAACCGAAGAACTTTATATATAAGATTATGTACAAGTTGACTGGCTGGATGACGCGTGCGGTATATATGGGTGAGATGGAGCGTTTAGCAGAGTGCGTAGATGTTGCATATTCTCAGAAAAAAAGATTATGATTTTGCAAAAAAAACTGCCGATTTCGGCAGTTTTTTATTTTACTATTTTTTCAATCATACTTTCCATTACATGTTCCCAAAGAGAAGTATCATCAGCTAATGTAGCACGGAAATTAGCATACATTTCTTTCTGTTTTTCTTCAAATGTTGGATCTTCTTTTTCAGGCAATGTAGCGCGCATTGAAGTTACTAATTCTTGTACTTTTGGAGCGCGTGGTCCAAAGACAGCTTGTTCATTTCCGTCTTTATCAATGAAAATAAAGATTGGAATTGCACGTGCTGTTCCATTTGTTAAGTATTGATCCATTAATTCTAAGTTTTCATCACGAATTAATAAGCTCATATCAATATTTGCAACTTCAGAAATTCGTTTCATAACAGGTACGCATAAAAGAGCATCTCCGCACCAGTCGGCTGTTAATACGATAACACGCCAGCCATCATTTTGGCGTTCTTCTAAAACTGGGAGTAATTCATTTGGAATTAAAAAGTTATTGTAAATATGTAATAGCTCATATTGGTTTACTTTCATTTCATTTACATATGTATCAAAGGACATACCTTTATCAGCCCATTGTTGTAAGTTCATAATTAACACCTCTTTAGTATGATTTGCTTTTATTGTACCAATTTTTATATAGAAAAGCTTGTATTCTTACTCTTTCTTATCACTAAATAATATATTTAGTGTGTAAAGGAATAGTGCGACACATAGTTCAGCTATGTTGGACATTTGTACGCTCTCTATCCAGTCGTCGGCAGTATGAATGACGAACCAATCTAGTGTAATTTCAATAATGGAGAGAAGAGCAATTGAGAGCCAATTTGGCATACTTGTCATCATTGGCTGTAGGAGCGATTTAAAGAAAATGAATATAAAATATGTAATACCATCTAATAAAAGAATAAGTAAAAAAAAGAGTAGTATAGCTGTTCGTGATGAGTATTCTATACCCGTAATTTGAAAGATTCCTACATATACAAAAAATATAAATGTAAATGTAAATGTAAAAAATGTAATGAGAATAAAAACAACAAAACTAATAACGATAGTCCTATCTTTTAGACTGAGATTAGAAAATTTGTCTTCCTCACTCACTACCTCAACTCCTTTTTCTGGAAAATCAAGTTCATTGTATCACGAAATGCATATTAAAAAGCTACGAATTATGGGAAAATAAGGTGACAAAAAGTAAGATTTCATGTAAAATTATTAATAAGGTTTTTATTTAACTAAATGAAATAAAAGGGGCTGTCAAAGTTGTCTCAAAATAGAGAACAATTAATGGAAGAACTATCGACAAATGTTTTTGCGATGTTTCGCACGTTGCGTAATGACATTGGAAAAATATTTGGTGGTTACATACCGTGGAATGAGTTCATCGTCCTTAGAATATTGAATCGTACAAATAAAGAAATGGTATCACGTGTCGCTAATGAGTTAAATGTGTCGAATAGTCATATTACAGCTGTTACAGAAAAATTAATTAATAAAGGTTTCGTAACCCGTTCACGTTCTACATCAGATCGCCGAGTTGTATATTTAGAGATTACAGAACAAGGGAAAGATTTAGTTGCGAAAATGGAAGAGGCGAAAAAACGATACTTACAAGAAAGATTTTCCGCACTTTCAGAAGATGAAATGAATGTAATGATTTCTATTTCCCAAAAACTTATTTAATTAATTACAAACGAGAAAACGTTTACCTAGTGGAAAAGAAGACCTTCCTTATATGTGGAAGGTCTTCTTTCTTGTGTAATAGCTTATAAAAATAAAATGTGTATGAAAAAAGATAGAGCGCCATACTACTAATAATGGAAGGAGGGAGAAATATGACGAATCGTAATGGTAGTAAAGGAAGCGCGAATCAAGGTTCACCAAAATCAGGAAAGTTTAATCAGGAATTTAGTACTGAATTCGAAACTGGTAACGATAATAAAGGGAAAGAATATCGTTCAAAAAAAGGAAGTAAATCAAAAAAGGAGTGAATCATTTCACTCCTTTTTTGATTTAAGATGCTGCCGATTGATCTGTATTATATTTTTCTTCTGATTTTGCGACAATCATTGCGCAAATTGCATCACCGGAAATATTTACAGCTGTTCTAGACATATCTAGGATGCGATCAATACCGATAATTAAAGCAATACCTTCTACTGGTAGGTTTACTTGATTTAAAACCATTGTAAGCATTACAAGTCCAACACCTGGTACACCAGCAGTGCCGATACTAGCTAGTACAGCAGTTAATACGACCATGGCTAATTGTGCTAATGTAAGTTCAACTCCGTACACTTGAGCGATAAATACAGTTGCCACACCTTGCATAATGGCAGTGCCATCCATATTAATCGTTGCACCTAGTGGTTGTACAAAGGAGCTTATCGCTTTTGGAACTCCAAGTTTTTCTTGTGCCGTTTTCATTGCGAATGGAAGAGATGCATTAGAGCTAGATGTACTAAATCCAATTGCCATTACTGGTCCGAAATGTTTAAAGAAACGAATAATACTTTCTTTTGCTAATATCTTTAATAAGCCGCCATATATGAAGACACCGTGAATAATGAGTACTAACATAACGACTATCATATACTTGAACATCGCAGCGACGCCTGCAAGCCCCATTTTACCAACGGATGAAGCAAGCAAACCAAATGTTCCAATTGGGGCTAATTTCATAACGAGATTAACAAGATACATCATTAATTCGTTGCCCTGTTCAAGTAATGAATGGATACCTTGAACTCGTTTTCCTAAAACAGCTAAACCGAGTCCGATTAATGCAGCAAAGGCAATAATTTGTAACATGTTACCATCAGCCATCGCTTTAGCTGGATTATCTGGCACAATATTCAGCAATGTATCGACGAAAGATGTTTCAGTTTTTGCACCTTCATACGTAAGCCCGTCTGTTTTAAAGTTACCGCCAGTTCCTGGTTTGATGATAAGTGCAAATGTCACTGCAATAGAGATAGCAACTGCTGTTGTGACGAGAAAGAATGAAATTGATTTTAAACCGATTCTTCCAAGTTGTTTCGGATCTCCAAGACCAGCAGCCCCTAGTACGATGGAAATGAATACAACAGGAACAACTAGCATTTTAATGAGTCGAATAAACAGTTGGCCAATTGGGTTAAACACATATTGATTTAAAGGTTCAAAAATAGATGGTGCAGCTAAATTTAAAGTGAGTCCAACAATTAGACCAAGAAACAATGCAAGTAAGATCGCTTTTGTTTGCTTCAATAAAATCCCCCCTTGTTTTTGTACAATTACTTTCTAAATGAATTGTACCGAAAAAATCCCTGTTTTGACAATATTTTCTGAAAAATTCGCAAGGTTTTATTTGTTTTTATATGAATAGTCTGATTTTTCTGTAGTTTATAGAAAGAATAAATTTCAGAAAATAAAATAGACCATCACATAGGATGGTCAAAGGAAGGGGACAATTTATGTCAATTTAATTAGGGATGGAAGCTATTCAGAGACACTGGGGAATGTCTTAAATTAGGGAGGAACAGCTTCGATACATATACTATAAAAGATAGATGTGACCCTCGTGTGAACATAGAGTGAAAGAGAGAGGGAGTTTAAAAAAGGATAGAAAGACAAAAAAATAAGACCATCGTATAAAAGATGGTCAAAGGAAGGGGACAATTTATGTCAATTTAATTAGGGATGGAAGCTATTCAAAGACACTGGGGAATGTCTTAAATTAGGGAGGAACAGCTTCGATACATATACTATAAAAGATAGATGTGACCTTCGTGTGAACATAGAGTGAAAGAGAGAGGGAGTTTAAAAAAGGATAGAAAGACAAAAAAATAAGACCATCGTATAAAAGATGGTCAAAGGAAGGGGACAATTTATGTCAATTTAATTAGGGATGGAAGCTATTCAAAGACACTGGGGAATGTCTTAAATTAGGGAGGAACAGCTTCGATACATATACTATAAAAGATAGATGTGACCCCCATGTGAACATAGAGTGAAAGGTATGGGGATTTGAAAAATAGTACATATAAAATTATTGTTGCAAGAGTTGTAGAGTTAAGAGAAAGATAATAGAAAGTTTTTCTGTCATAAAATGAAGTAAAGTTCGAATATAAATAAAAGTTGAAATCTATGAAAAAAAGGATTATGCTCAACTATGTTATGAGAATATAAGGTTTATCCCGCTACTTGTAGGTTCTTAAAAACCTGTATTTATGAGAGGATAGAAGCTTCACTTAATAAAGGGAGTTAGTGATATGAAAGTAACAAAAAGACAAAGTTTGTATAATCGTTTTATACAATTAAACCCACCACAAATATTAGCATTAGGTTTTTTCTGCTTAATTGTGGCCGGAGGTTTGTTATTAAAGTTACCATTCGCAACGAAAGTACATATTAGTTGGGTAGATGCTTTTTTTACAGCAACGTCGGCAGCGACTGTAACGGGTTTAGGAGTAGTAGATACTGCAAGTACGTTTACGATGTTTGGTGAAATTGTTATTATGTTTCTAATTCAAACAGGTGGTTTAGGTCTTATGACAATTGCCATTTTAATTGTTTGGGTACTAGGTAAAAAAATTGGCTTACGCCATCGATTATTAATTGGAGAAGCATTTAATCAAACAAATATAGGTGGTCTTGTAAAATTAGTAAAACGTGTCTTTATTTTTTCTATTTGTATTGAATTCATTGGAGTCATCTTTTTATCGTTTCGCTTTATTCCAGAGTTTGGTTTTGGGAAAGGTTTATACTATAGTATTTTCCATGTAATTGCTTCCTATAATAATGCGGGGTTTGCTCTTTGGCCAGATAATTTAACAAGGTATGTAGGAGACCCTATTATTAATATTGGAATTTGTTCCTTAATTGTAATAGGAGGACTCGGTTTTACCGTATTAATTGATATATGGTATAGTCGTAGTTTTCGAAAATTATCACTTCACTCAAAAATAATGATTATTGGAACAGTAGCGCTAAATGTTATAGCAATGATTGTGATTTTTGTATTGGAATATAATAATGTGAAGACGTTAGGGAATTTATCTTTAAATGAAAAGTTATGGGCGTCTTTCTTTCAAGGTATTACACCTCGTACAGCTGGTTTTAATACAGTTGACTATGGAGGGATGGAAGAATCATCTATATTATTTACGATGGTTTTAATGTTTATCGGTGCAGGAAGTGTATCAACGGGTGGAGGTATTAAATTAACGACGTTTGTTATTTTAATTACATCTGTCCTTTCTTTCTTTAGAAAGAAGGAGGAAATTGTTTTATTTCAGCGTACAATTAAAATGTCGACAGTAACGAGAGCGTTAGCAATTGTCGTTGCCAGTCAAATACTTATTTTTACAGCAGTATTTGTATTAATGCTTACAGAAGACTTTAGCTTTATTCAGCTACTATTTGAGACAATTTCAGCATTTGGCACAGTTGGATTAACGATGGGGATTACTGCGAAGCTATCAGCATTTGGAAAATGTATTATTATGTTTGTTATGTTTTGTGGATTAATTGGACCGCTAACACTTGTGTTTTCTTTAGCACGCCCAGCAAAACAAAAAATAAAATATCCATCAGAAGATGTATTTACAGGATAAGGTATCTCGCATAAAGCGAGATACCTTTTTCTTTTTAAAAAAGGGAGAACAATAAACCGATAAGTGCTACACGGAATAAAATCGCGATGAGTGCAGCAATTCCACCAACAATGGCAGCGATACCACCAGTTACAGTAGCTCCGCGATTATAAGCGTAAATTCCTAGTAACACAGAAACAAGACCAAATAGTGTTGGGAAGGTGAAGAGTGATAATATAGATAAGGCAAGAGCGATAAAACCGGCAGTTGATCCAGCGGCAGACGATCTTACATCATCTTTATCTTCTTTCTTATCGTAATCATAATCAATGCGCTGTGGTGCAACTTCAGCTGCATATTCTTCTTTATAGTCACTATAATCACTATCTATTCTATCTCTTTTTTTGTAATCATCAAATTTCTCAGTCAAAGTCATGACTCCTTTCATAACAAGGTTCAATAGTAGTATGTATCTCTTTTTCTTTTTTATCCGAGGATAGGCAGGGAGTAATATCCATGTAGAAGAAAATTGTTTTTTTGAAATAGGAAAAGTTAGTATGACTTCCTCTATTTTGGAAAGTATAAAAAGGAATAATGAGGAAAGGGTGCAGTACATAATGGAACATCCAATTGAAAATTTAATGAAAACAGCAATGACAAATTTAAAAGAGATGGTAGATGTAAATACGATTGTTGGAAGTCCGGTTTCGACAGCTGACGGAAATGTAGTATTAACAGTATCTCAAGTGGCGTTTGGTTTTGGAGCTGGTGGAAGTGACTTTAAAGGGGATTTCATTACTGAAAAACATAATGGTGGACAAGGTCAGCATAAAGAGAATAAGCCAGGGCATCCATTTGGAGGCGGAAGTGGGGCTGGGGTTTCCATTAGTCCCGTTGCTTTTTTAGTAGTTGGTTCTAACGGAGTACAAGTATTGCATCTTAACAGTAGTACACATTTAATTGAAAAAGCTTTAAACACTGTACCAAGTACTGTAGATAAATTTGTGAATGGTCGTCAAAAGTGAACTTGCAATTTTTAGGAATTGTGATATATTAGAAAAAGTGCGCTTTAGGATGATCGGAATAATTGAAATGTAAATATATAATAAGATGTGTGGAATAAGGGAGAGGAATGTATGATTAATATTAAAAACTTAGTAGTTGGCTTATTTATGTTAGTAAGCGGCTTTGTTGTATATGTAATAAAAGAAAAAGCTCCATTCTAAAACAGACAAACCGTTACTGTCTGTTTTTAATTTGTAAAAAATATTGACAAGTTAATGTATTGGTGTTAAAATTTTAATTCGTGTCTCGGTTACAGCTAGTGTAAAGTAAATATCTCTTATGAATACAATACGAAAAGTTTGCGAAAGATCGGGTAATTTTATCAACAACTTTTGTGAACAAACCCTATAAATTGTATTTGTAAGCCATATATGTATACTAGTGAATCAAGGAGCGGTCATTGGAACCGTAATGATGAGAGAGAGGTAGGGCTTTCATCCAGTATATGTTACTTTCCCGTTAGGTGAATATAAAAAAGAGGACTCCTTTTTTAAAAGGAGTCCTCTTTCTTTTGTGTGTTATACCATAATGAGAAATGACTTTTAAATACGGTTCTCAACTTGCTGACAAATTTCATCTGTTGTTAAACCATGAGCTGTAATTATCGATCCTTTTATTGATGTATCTGCAATCCCCATCACATTAGAATCTTGCCCAGTTACAACACAACAATCGCAGCCTTGTGCATCATTTTCTGAGTTAAGTGTAACGACTTCATGTCCTTGTTGCTGAAGAGCTTGTTGAACATCTGTTAATGAGTTTTCAACGCCAATTCTAGCCATAATTCTCACCTCCTACCATCTAGTTGCTAGTATGCTCAAGTCTATAGCATATATTTATGAAAAGATGGTAGGAAGCATATATTTGTTTAGTCGTTATAAACACCAGTAAGCATTTGACTAACGAATTGATCGTTTAATGTATCCTGTGCGGAAGAAGGATTAGATTGAATATCGATTGAAGCGATAAAATTATTATGTTCTTTGTTATTCGGTTCTACCTCTACATAATTATCGAATTTACAAAAACCTTTCGTATCCATTAGATCAAATAGTTGTAGCATTTCAACTACCTCTTGTCTCGTTCCTTTAATTTGTACACACGCCATATTTATTTCCTCCTTCATTTTGACAAATTGTTTTTTAAAAATAGGATTATGATTTCGAAATGAAAAATATGAATGTTATTTTTACACAGCACTAATTTTTTTATTTTCCCCCTTTTTCAGCAAAAGTCGTTATATATTCCCGAATTTATAAAATCGGACGTCCGTTTATTGAATACAATAGATTCGTACCTCTTAGAGAAAATCCTTCTTTTAAACAAATATTTTTTTTAGTGGAAATTGGCGAAAAAAATTTTTTGACTTTTTGTAAACGTTAACAATGTTGTTAAATCAATATGATTAAAGATGTACGTACGATTAAAAATTAAAAATTTTCTAAAAATTTACTTGATTTATTTAGAAAGGAGAGTAAACTAGGAAACAATAAAAAATTCATAGAACATAGGAGGCGCTTTCCAGTGAACGAACAATGGATTTTCTTAAATGGAGAATTTGTTCCAAAAGACGAAGCAAAAGTTTCAGTATATGATCATGGCTATTTATATGGCGATGGAGTGTTTGAAGGCATTAGAGTTTATAGCGGTAATGTTTTCCGTTTGAGAGAGCATCTTGTCCGGTTATATGAATCAGCGAAATCCATCATGTTAGAAATTCCATATTCGTTAGATGAAGTAACGAATATTGTTGTTGAGACGATTCGAAAAAATAAATTATCTAATGGATACATTCGCCTTGTTGTATCGAGAGGAGCAGGAAATCTTGGGTTAGATCCTGATTCTTGTAAGACACCGAATGTAGTAGTAATTGCAGAACAACTATCTTTATTCCCACAAGAATATTATGAAAAGGGGATTCCAGTTGTAACAGTTGCAACGCGCCGAAATCGACCAGATGTTTTATCACCTCAAGTAAAATCTTTAAATTATTTAAACAATATTTTAGTTCGTATTGAAGCGAAATTAGCTGGAGTACAAGAAGCACTTATGTTAAATGATCAAGGATACGTAGCTGAAGGTTCAGGAGATAACGTATTTATTGTAAAAGGAAATAAATTAATTACACCACCAAGTTCTGCTGGAGCGTTAGAAGGTATTACACGAAACGCAATTTTAGAAATCGGCGAAAAACTTGGGTATGACGTAAGAGAAGAGTTATTTACAAGACACGATGTATATGTAGCTGATGAAGTATTTTTAACAGGAACAGCTGCTGAAGTTATTGCTGTTACGACAGTAGATGGTAGGACGATTGGTTTAGGAAAAACGGGACTACATACGAATCGTTTACTAGAAGAATTCCGTAAATTAGTTGTAGAAGATGGAGAGAAAATTTACGAAGAAAATAAAGTTGGATAATAACTCTTTATGAAATGAGAAAGCGTTGATAGGGAGGAGTAGTTGATTGTGAAGCCTCACAGAGAGTCGGTGGTTGCTGGAAACCGATGGTTCACGTCGACGAACATCGCCCTTGAGTGCTAAGCTGAAGCATTTGGTTAGGCTTAGACGGTAGCTCCGTTATTAGCTAGACTCATTTATGGGTCACTGAGGCAAGAGTATTCTTGCGAAGAAGGGTGGTACCGCGAAATCTTTCGTCCCTTCAGCACATAGCTGGAGTGTGGACGTAGGATTTTTTTTATTTATAAATTTTTTTAAAAAGGGGGCTTATAAGAACAATGTCTTCAAAAACGGAAGAGAAACTGGCAACTGGTGCACAGCTATTGTTAGAAGCGCTAGAAAAGGAAGGCGTAGAAGTGATTTTCGGTTATCCGGGTGGTGCCGTTTTACCTCTTTATGATGCGCTTTATGACTGTGAAATTCCGCATATTTTAACAAGGCATGAGCAAGGGGCCATTCATGCAGCTGAAGGGTATGCCAGAATTACTGGAAATCCAGGGGTTGTAATTGCAACAAGCGGGCCTGGTGCTACAAATGTTATTACTGGTTTAGCTGATGCGATGATTGATTCATTGCCACTTGTTGTATTTACAGGGCAAGTAGCAACAACGTTAATTGGAAGTGATGCTTTCCAAGAAGCGGATATTATGGGGCTTACGATGCCAGTAACAAAACATAATTATCAAGTGCGAAAGGCCTCGGATTTACCTCGAATTATTAAAGAAGCATTTCATATCGCTAGAACTGGAAGACCAGGTCCAGTCGTAATTGATCTTCCGAAAGATATGGTAGTAGAACAAGGGGAACGATGTAGTGACGTGCAAATGGATTTACCAGGGTACAACCCTAATTATGAACCGAATCTACTCCAAATAAACAAATTATTACAAGCAATTGAGATTTCAAAAAAACCGTTAATTTTAGCTGGAGCAGGTGTATTGCATGCGAAAGCTTCGAAAGAATTAACAAGTTTTGCTCGTAAATATGAAATTCCTGTTGTGCATACGTTACTTGGTCTTGGTGGTTTTCCGCCAGATGATGGACTATTTCTAGGGATGGGAGGAATGCATGGTTCTTACACAGCCAATATGGCGCTATATGAATGCGACTTACTGATCAATATTGGTGCGAGATTTGATGATCGTCTTACTGGGAATTTAGCTTATTTTGCTAAAGAGGCGACTGTTGCACATATCGATATTGATCCAGCAGAAATTGGAAAAAATGTGCCGACTGAAATTCCTATTGTTGCAAGTGCTAAGCGAGCTTTGAAAGTATTACTTCAATCAGAAGGGAAGAAAGAAAATCATCATGATTGGCTCATTTTATTAAAGGGTAGAAAAGAAAAATATCCACTCTCTTACAAACGAAATTCTGAAAGTATTAAACCTCAATACGCAATTGATATGTTATATGAACTTACGAAAGGAGAAGCGATTGTAACAACAGATGTTGGGCAACATCAAATGTGGGCCGCACAATATTATCCGCTGAAAAATCCAGATAAATGGGTAACTTCAGGTGGATTAGGAACGATGGGCTTCGGATTTCCAGCAGCAATTGGGGCGCAAATTGCAAAGCCTGAGGAACTAGTTATTGCAATTGTCGGTGACGCTGGATTTCAAATGACCCTGCAAGAATTAAGTGTCTTAAAAGAACATTCCTTACCTGTTAAAGTTTTTATTTTAAATAATGAAGCTTTAGGAATGGTAAGACAATGGCAAGATGAATTTTATAATCAAAGATACTCGCACTCTTTACTGTCGTGTCAACCAGATTTCGTCGCTCTTGCGAATGCGTATGGCATAAAAGGAGTTCGCATAGATGATCCACTTCTTGCAAAGAAGCAAATACAGCATGCGATTGAATTACAAGAACCGGTCGTAATTGATTGCCGTGTACTTCAATCAGAAAAGGTAATGCCGATGGTTGCGCCAGGGAAAGGTGTTCACCAAATGGAGGGAGTGGAAAAAAGGTGAAGAGAATTGTTACAGCGACAGTTCGAAATCAAAGTGGTGTGTTAAACCGAATTACAGGTGTTATGACACGAAGACATTTTAATATTGAAAGTATTTCAGTAGGTCATACAGAATCATCGGACATATCACGGATGACAATTGTTGTACACGTTGAAAATGAACAGCAAGTGGAGCAGTTAATTAAACAACTTCATAAGCAAATTGATGTTTTGAAAGTGTCAGATATTACAGAAGAAGCGATGATCGCAAGAGAACTTGCACTTATTAAAGTCGCAACATCAGTAGCAAGAGCAGAATTATATAGTTTAATTGAACCGTTTCGAGCCGCTGTAATAGATGTTGGGAAGGATTCCATAGTTGTGCAAGTAACTGGTACGCAGGAGAAAGTAGAAGCATTAATTGAATTACTTCGTCCATACGGTTTGAAAGAAATTGCTAGAACGGGTGTAACAGCATTTACGCGTAGTATGAAAAAACAAGATAAGCAAGTTATGTTAATTCAATAATCATTTAAATATAGGGGGAAATGAAAATGGCAAAGGTTTATTATGAGAAAGATGTAACGGTAAATGTATTAAAAGAAAAGAAAGTAGCAATCATCGGATATGGCTCGCAAGGTCATGCGCATGCGCAAAACTTGCGTGATAACGGATTTGATGTAGTAGTAGGTTTAAAAAAAGGTAAATCTTGGGATAAAGCGAAAGGAGATGGATTTTCTGTATATACAGTAGCAGAAGCAGCGGAGCAGGCTGATGTAGTAATGATTTTATTACCTGATGAACTGCAGCCAGAAGTATATGAAGCGGAAATTGCACCAAATTTACAGGCAGGAAATTCTCTCGTTTTTGCACACGGATTTAATGTTCACTTTGATCAAGTGAAACCACCAGCTAATGTAGATGTATTTCTAGTAGCGCCTAAAGGTCCGGGGCATCTTGTACGCCGTACGTTTGCTGAAGGCGGAGCCGTTCCTGCATTATTTGCCGTATATCAAGATGCGACAGGAGTTGCGACTGAAAAGGCACTTTCTTATGCTGATGGAATTGGAGCGACGAGAGCGGGCGTATTAGAAACGACGTTTAAAGAAGAAACAGAAACAGATTTATTTGGAGAGCAAGCTGTACTTTGCGGCGGAGTAACTGCGCTAGTAAAAGCTGGATTTGAAACGCTAGTTGATGCAGGATACCAGCCTGAACTTGCATATTTTGAATGTTTACATGAACTGAAACTTATTGTTGACCTTATGTATGAAGGTGGACTTGAAAATATGAGATATTCAGTTTCAGATACAGCGCAGTGGGGCGACTTCGTATCAGGACCACGTGTTGTAACGGAAGATACGAAGAAAGCGATGGGTGCAGTGCTAGCCGAAATTCAAGATGGTACATTTGCAAAAGGTTGGATTGCAGAGCATAAAGCAGGAAAACCAAATTTCCATGCGACAAATGAGAAAGAGAATGAACATGAAATCGAAGTAGTTGGACGTAAATTACGTGAAATGATGCCTTTCGTACAGCCGCGAGTAAAGGCAGGGGTCAAATAATATGAAGCAGATTTTGTTCATGGATACGACGCTACGTGATGGCGAACAATCACCAGGAGTGAATTTAAATGAACAAGAGAAATTGCAAATTGCAAGGCAATTAGAGAGACTAGGTATTCATGTCATGGAAGCTGGCTTTGCAGCAGCTTCCGAAGGCGATTTTCAATCGGTAAAGCGCATCGCAAATACCATTCAAAATGCTACAGTTATGAGTTTAGCTAGAGCGAAAGAAAGTGATATTCGAAGAGCATATGAAGCTGTGAAAGGTGCTGTATCTCCTCGTTTACATGTATTTTTAGCTACGAGTGATATTCATATGAAATATAAACTTTGTATGTCAAAAGAAGATGTGTTAGATAGTATTTATCGCTCGGTTACGCTTGGGAGATCTTTATTTCCGACAGTGCAATTTTCTGCAGAAGATGCGACAAGAACATCAAGAGATTTTTTAGCTGAAGCAGTAGAAGTTGCGATACGTGCAGGAGCGAATGTAATCAATATTCCAGACACAGTAGGTTATACGAACCCAGAAGAATACTATTCCTTATTTAAATACTTACAAGAATCCGTTCCTTCATATGAAAAAGCGATTTTCTCTTGTCATTGCCACGATGATCTTGGGATGGCGGTGGCAAATTCGTTAGCTGCGGTTGAAGGTGGAGCACTGCAAGTAGAGGGAACGATTAATGGCATTGGAGAAAGAGCAGGGAATGCTGCACTAGAGGAGGTCGCAGTTGCTCTTCATATTAGAAAAGATTTCTATAAGGCGGAGCCTTCGATGACGCTAAAAGAGATTAAATCGACAAGTACATTAGTAAGTAGGTTAACGGGTATGGTTGTACCGAAAAATAAAGCGATTGTGGGAGCGAATGCTTTCGCTCACGAATCAGGCATTCATCAGGATGGTGTTTTAAAAGAAGTGACAACATATGAAATCATTGAACCAGCACTTATAGGAGAATCTCAAAACCTATTTGTACTTGGCAAACATTCTGGGCGTCACGCATTTACAGAAAAAATGAAAGAACTAGGCTATGAATTTACAAACGAAGAACGCGATGTGGTGTTTGAAGCGTTTAAAAAATTAGCTGATCGTAAAAAGGAAATTACGGAAGAAGATCTACGTGCACTTATGCTTGGTGAAGCAGCTTTTGCAGCGCAGCAATATAACATTACGCAATTGCAAGTACACTTCGTATCGAATAGTACACAGTGTGCGACAGTTGTATTGAAAGATGAGGCGGGAACTATATACGAAGATGCAGCGACTGGTTCTGGAAGTATTGAAGCAATATACAATGCAATCCAAAGAATTTTAGGATTAGAATGTGAATTGGCAGATTATCGCATACAATCTATTACACAAGGTCAAGACGCACTTGCTCATGTTCATGTTGAATTAAAAGAAGGAACGCATCAAGTATCAGGTTTTGGTGTTGCGCAAGACGTATTGGAAGCATCGGCGAGAGCATATGTTCATGCAGCTGGAAAATTGAAATCGTTTATAGCGCTTGTAAAATAAGGGTTTGATAGGTGAGTGAAGCTTTCCTCACCTATCAAAATAAAGTTCTGAAAATTCAGTTAAAAGGAGTGTTAAAATTGGAAAAACGTATCGTTTGTTTAGCTGGTGATGGTGTCGGCCCGGAAATTATGGAAAGTGCAAAGGAAGTATTGCATATGGTAGAGAGACTATATGGGCATCATTTTCATTTGCAAGATGAGCACTTTGGTGGTGTTGCTATTGATTTAACGGGGCAACCATTACCACAGCGAACACTTGCCGCTTGTTTAGCGAGTGATGCGGTTTTACTTGGGGCAGTTGGTGGACCTCGTTGGGATGGTGCGAAAGAAAGACCGGAGAAAGGATTATTAGCTTTAAGAAAAGGACTTGGTGTATTTGCGAATGTTCGCCCTGTAACGGTAGAAAGCTCAACTTCGCATTTATCCCCATTAAAAAATGCTGATGAAATTGACTTCGTTGTCGTTCGTGAATTAACAGGTGGTATTTATTTTTCTTATCCGAAAGAGCGAACGGAAGAAGTCGCAACGGATACACTTACGTATCATCGTCATGAAATTGAACGTATCGTTTCTTATGCTTTTCAATTAGCGAGTAAGAGATCGAAAAAAGTAACGTCTATTGATAAGGCGAATGTTTTAGAATCTAGTAAATTATGGAGAACTGTTACGGAAGAAGTCGCTCTTCGTTATCCTCATGTTGAGTTAGAGCATATTTTAGTAGATGCAGCTGCTATGGAGTTAATTCGGAACCCAAAGAGATTTGATGTTATCGTAACAGAGAATTTGTTTGGTGATATTTTAAGTGATGAGGCTTCTGTATTAGCAGGGTCATTAGGAATGCTTCCATCAGCGAGTCATGCGGAAAACGGGCCTTCTTTATATGAGCCTATTCACGGTTCAGCACCGGATATTGCAGGGAAAAATAAAGTGAATCCAATTGCGATGATGCGTTCGGTTGCGATGATGCTTGGGCAATCATTTGGATTAACGAGAGAAGGATATGCGATTGAAGAGGCAATTTCTGCAGTTCTTCAATCTGGAAAATGTACAGTTGATATTGGGGGAGATGAGACGACAACTTCATTTACGAAGGCGGTTGTTCAAGAAATGGAAGAGCAGGCACTAGTAGGGAGAGGAAGATAATGGGGAAAAGGTTGCTAGATAAACTTTGGGAAAGACATGTAGTTACAACAAATGAAAATGGATTGGATTTATTATATATCGATCTTCATCTTATTCATGAAGTAACTTCACCGCAAGCCTTTGAAGGCTTGCGGCTTGCAAATCGAATTGTTCGGAGACCGGAATTAACGTTTGCAACGATGGATCATAATATTCCAACGAAAGATATTTGGAATATCACCGATCGCATTGCGAAGCAGCAATTGGATACACTTCGTGAAAATTGTAAACAATTTGAGGTGCGATTAGCTGATATTGGTGATGAAGAGCAAGGAATCGTTCATGTTATCGGGCCGGAACTTGGACTCACACAACCAGGGAAAACGATTGTTTGTGGTGATAGCCATACAGCAACTCACGGTGCTTTCGGTGCGCTAGCGTTTGGTATTGGTACGAGTGAAGTAGAACATGTATTAGCAACTCAAACGTTGTGGCAACGAAAACCGAAAGCGATGGGGATTGAATTAACAGGAAAGTTACCGAAAGGCGTTTATGCAAAGGATATTATTTTACATCTTCTCTCAAAGTACGGTGTAGCGGTTGGGACTGGGTATGTAATGGAATTCTACGGAGAGACGATTCGTGATATGGGAATGGAGGAGAGAATGACACTTTGTAATATGGCAATTGAAGGAGGAGCGAAAGCAGGCATTATTGCACCGGATGAAAAAACATTTTCTTATGTAAAAGGGCGTAAATATGCACCAAAAGACTATGAATCTTTCACGGAAAAATGTTCGGAGCTTTATACGGATTCAGATGCGATTTATGATTTACATATTTCAATAGATGTTACGAGTCTAGCTCCATACGTAACTTGGGGAACAAATCCTAGTATGGGTGTTCCTATTGATGAAAAGTTACCAGAAAAGCATAACGAAAATGATGAAAGAGCATTTTCATATATGGGATTGAGTCCTGGACAAAGTACGTTTGAAATTCCTGTTAAGCATGTCTTTATTGGTTCTTGTACAAATTCACGTTTATCTGACTTAGAAATTGCTGCATCCGTTGTAAAAGGGAAAAAGGTAAAAGAAGGTGTGCGGGCACTCGTTGTACCAGGATCAAAAAGTGTGAGAGAGCGGGCAATGCAAAAAGGCTTACATCACATATTTGAAGAAGCGGGGTTTGAATGGAGAGAGCCTGGATGCTCAATGTGCCTTGGGATGAATCCAGATCAAGTACCTGAAGGAGAACATTGTGCGTCTACTTCAAATCGTAATTTTGAAGGAAGGCAAGGGAAAGGGGCAAGAACACATTTAGTAAGTCCAGCTATGGCAGCAGCTGCTGCATTATATGGGCATTTTGTTGATATTAGAAAGGAGAGTTACGATGGAGCCATTTCGTATTCATAAAGGTACTGCCGCAGTACTTATGAATGATAACATTGATACAGATCAAATTATTCCGAAACAATACTTAAAGAGAATTGAAAGGACAGGATTTGGAAAGTATTTATTTGATGAGTGGCGTTACGATAATGAGCGCCATGAAAATCCTAATTTTCCCCTTAATGCACAAGAACGAAAGGGAGCAAGTATATTAATTACAGGTGATAATTTTGGATGCGGTTCTTCAAGAGAGCATGCTCCGTGGGCCCTTGCTGATTATGGTTTCCGCGTTATTATCGCAGGGGGATTTGCAGATATTTTTTATATGAATTGTATGAAGAATGGTATGTTACCGATTGTAATGGATAAAGAGATGCGTGAACAACTTGCTACAATAAATGCGAGAGATCAAATAGAAGTCGATTTAGAGAATGAAGTCATTACTACAAATACGCACAGGTTTCATTTTACAATCGAGAAAATGTGGAAAGAAAAATTATTAAATGGTCTAGATGAAATTGCCATTACGATGCAATATGAACAAGAAATTGAAGAGTATGAAAGAAAAGTAGCTTTATATTAAGAAATAACGGAATATTAAAAATGTATTTACATTCAGAATTAACTGTTATATAATATGGAAAAATCAGAGGAGAAAGGGAGTAAGTATTATGAATATCGTACAATCTATTAAAATGCTTACACAACTACATCATCATACATGAAACCCTTGAACCTAACGTGAAAACGTGTAGGCACAAGGGTTATTCCCGTTGTACCTACACTCTACTAAAGAGCCTTGTAGGTATTTTGTCTACAAGGCTCTTTTTATTTTCGGTTTGGGTGAATGGAATGGGCATACATTAGAAAGGGAAGGGCGTGTGAATTCAGATGACAAAGTGGAAGCGGGCAAATCCGAATGGAACGAGAGATTACTTATTTGAAGAATGTACGTTAATTGAAGAAGTGGAACAAAAATTAAGACGTACATTTTTAGAGAGAGGCTATGAGGAAATAAGGACACCTACAATTGAATTTTATGATGTGTTTGCTTTTCAAAATCGGCCGATAGATGAAGAGAAGATGTATAAATTTTTTGATGAAAAGGGACGGATTATCGTGTTACGTCCAGATATGACGATTCCTTTAGCGAGAGTAATTGGAACGCAAAGGTGGGATACGCCTCTTAAGGTGACATATAGTGGAAATGTATTTCGGGCGAATGAGTCTCTGTCTGGAAAATATAATGAAATTGTACAAAGTGGTATTGAAATTATCGGGATTGATAATGTAAGAGCTGAAATTGAATGTGTGATAAGTGTAATGCAAGCACTACAAAGGTTGAAGGTACAATCTTTTACAATCGAAATTGGGCAGGTAGAGTTATATAAATGTATTGTAAAAAAGCTCTCTATTCATGATGAAGAAGAGAGAGTACTTAGAACGTATATAGAAAGCAAAAATTATGCTGCTCTCTCAAATTTTATCGGAGAAAAGAAATTAGATCGGTGCGATGAAACAGTAAAATTACTTGAGAAATTACCAAGGTTATTTGGGAATTTAGAGGTTATTGAGGAAGCAGAAAAACTCGCCTCAAGTAATGAAATGAAAATGGCCATTGCAAGAGTGAAAGAAATATATGAAGCGGTTGAAAGGCTAGGCTATGGACCTTATATATCCATTGATTTAGGCATGATTCAACATTTGGACTATTATACGGGTATTATTTTCAAAGGGTATATATATGAAATTGGAGAAGAGATTGTTAGTGGTGGAAGATACGATGAGTTAATTGGGAATTTTGGAGAGATGGTGTCAGCGGTTGGCCTCGCGGTGCAAGTAAATCAAATAATCAAGGCACTTCAAGAGCAACAAGAATCTTATGAACGAGAGCCAATAGATATGATGATACATTATGAATTAAATAGATTAGCGGAAGCTGAAAGGTTAAGAAACTTACTTCGAAAGGACGGGAAGAATGCCCAGTTATCTTTATTCTCTAATTTAAACGACACATTTCAATTTGCAAGAAACAATAAAATAGTAACGGTCGTTGAGGCAAGGAATGAATCATTGGTGGAATATGTATGGAAAGAGAAATGGGTCGTTCAGAAAGAAGGGGAGACTTCATGCGTAACATTCAAATTGCGTTAACGAAAGGAAGATTAGAGAAACATGTTATTCCGCTGTTTGAGAAAATTGGAATTGATTGTTCAGAGCTTAAAGATAAAGGGAGAAAGCTTGTCTTTCAAAGTAAAAATACAAACATTTCATTTATTTTAGTAAAAGCGGTTGATGTTGCTACTTATGTAGAACATGGAGTAGCTGATATTGGGATCGTTGGAAAAGATATTTTAATGGAAAATGAAAAAGATATATATGAAATGTTGGATTTAGGAGTGGGTATGTGTAAATTTTGTGTCGCTTCTATTCCTACGTATAATCCGAAGAGTTACCGAAAGAAACGAATTGCTACGAAATATCCACACATCACTTCCAATTATTTTCACGAAAAGGGAGAAGATGTAGAAATCATAAAAATAGAAGGTTCTGTAGAAATTGCTCCGCTTCTTGGATTAGTAGATGCGATTGTTGATATTGTTGAAACAGGAAAAACACTACAAGAGAATGGGCTCATTGTATTTGAGGAAATGTATTCTATATCCGCTCGAATGATTGTAAATAAGGCAGCTTTAAAAACTAAAAAAGACGAAATATTCAGTATTATAAATGTGATGGAGCAAGAAATTTTATCAGGGAAATAGGAGGGCTTACAATGGAGATCATTTATGAAGACTTCAAGGAGGCATTATCCAAAATAAAAGTGTTGCGAGAAAACGCTAATATAATAGAAGAAACTGTTCAAAGAAGTGTAAGGGAAATCGTTCAAAACGTAAGAGAAAGTAAAGATGAGGCTTTATCTTTCTATACAAAAAAGCTTGATGGTGCGGATGTTAAAACTTTTCGTGTAAGTGAAGAAGAAATAAAACAAGCAAGTGCATTTGTAGAACTTTCTTTTTTAGAGGCGCTACAAGAGGCGAAGAAAAACATTATCTCATATCATGAAAAGCAAAAGAGGCAATCTATGTTTGATTGCGAAAGTGATGGGATAATTAGAGGGCAGCTCATTAGACCGTTAGAAAATGTAGGTGTATATGTGCCAGGCGGGAAGGCATCGTATCCCTCTTCAGTATTAATGAATGTATTGCCAGCCAAACTGGCAGGTGTGAAAAAAATTGTAATGGTAACACCGCCAAGGCAAGGAGGAATTGACCCGCATATATTAACTGCCGCAGGTCTTGCAGGTGTAGATGAAGTTTATATGGCTGGTGGTGCCCAGGCAATCGCTGCTTTAGCGTATGGGACGGAATCGATTCCGAAAGTGGATAAAATAGTTGGACCGGGAAATTTGTACGTTGCTTTAGCGAAGCGAGAAGTATACGGAATAGTAAATATCGATATGATTGCTGGGCCATCAGAAATTGTAGTTATCGCTGATGAAACAGGCAATGCCAAATATATCGCTGCTGATTTATTATCGCAAGCAGAACATGACGAGAGGGCAACAGCGATTTGTATTACAACGAATATAGAACTAGCTAAAGAAGTAGGAAGAGAGATAGAAAGACAGTTAGAAACATTACCAAGAAGTGAAATCGCTCGTGAATCAATAAAAAGAAATGGAGCCATTTTTATCGTTTCTTCTTTAGATGAGGCACTAAAGTTATCAAATGAAATAGCTCCAGAACATTTAGAGTTACATATAAAAGAGCCAATGAATGCTCTAGCTTATGTGAAACATGCAGGCTCTATTTTCCTTGGGCCATATGCACCAGAGCCGCTCGGCGATTATTTGGCAGGACCGAATCACGTTTTACCGACAAGTGGAACAGCAAGATTTTTCTCCCCGTTATCAGTCGATGATTTCGTAAAAAAATCAAGCTTTCTTTCTTATACAGAGGAAGCGTTAAAAAATGTACAACATCATATTGTAGAACTTGCAAATAAAGAAGGTTTATATGCACACGCAAGAGCAGTCCAAATGAGATTTGAGGAGGAAGAATAATGCGACAGTCGAGTCAAGTACGTGAAACGACAGAAACAAAAATTAAATTAAGTTTGCAGCTTGATGAAAGTACGAATGTTTCTATTCAAACAGGAGTAGGTTTTTTTGATCATATGCTAACTTTATTTGCAAGGCATGGACGATTTGGTTTACAAATTGAAGCTGAAGGTGACGTGTTTGTCGATGCACATCACACGGTTGAAGATGTTGGAATTGTACTCGGAAATTGCTTGAAAGAAGCACTGCAAAATAAAGAGAGTATTAATAGGTACGGTTCCGCATATGTACCGATGGATGAATCTTTAGGTTTTGTCGCAATTGATATAAGTGGACGTTCCTATATTGTGTTTCAAGGCGAGTTAACAAATCCGAAATTAGGCGATTTTGACACAGAATTAACGGAAGAGTTTTTTAGAGCAGTTGCTCATGCAGCAAATATTACGTTACACGCTCGTATTTTATACGGAAGTAATACACATCACAAAATTGAAGCTTTATTTAAGGCATTTGGTCGAGCGCTTAGAGAGGCAGTCGAAAAAAATGACAACATTACTGGTGTAAATTCAACGAAGGGGATGTTGTAATTGATTGCTATTGTAGATTATGGGATGGGAAATATTCGTAGTGTGGAACAGGCATTAAAATATATTGGAGCAGAGTATATCGTAACGGATGATAGAGAGGAAATATTGAGAAGTGATGGCGTTATTTTACCAGGAGTAGGGGCATTTCCGAAAGCGATGGACGTTCTAGAAGAAAAAAAATTAGTATTTGTGCTAAAAGAGATTGGGAATTTAGGGAAACCGTTCCTTGGTATATGTTTAGGTATGCAACTTTTATTTGAAAAAAGTGAGGAATTAAAAGACTGTAGCGGATTAAGTTTATTGCCAGGTGTTATTCGGAAATTAAAAGTGCCTTATAAAATTCCACATATGGGATGGAATGAATTGAAGAAAGAAGGAGAAATACCACTTTGGAATGGAATAGAAGACGGTTCTTTCGTATATTATGTCCACTCTTATTATGCAGATTGTCCAAAGGGGATTGTGTATGGGGCAAGCGAGTATGGGGTGCAAGTACCTGGTTTTGTAGCGAAAGGAAATGTATTTGGAGCGCAGTTTCACCCTGAAAAAAGTGGGGAAGTCGGAATACAAATTTTAAAGAATTTTAAAGGGGTGGTAGAAGCATGGAAATTTTCCCAGCTATCGATTTAAAAGAAGGGCGATGTGTCAGACTTTATCAAGGAGAGTTTAGTAAAGAAACGGTTATGAATGAAGATCCGGTTGCGCAAGCGATCATATTTGAAAAGCTTGGAGCGAAAATATTACACATTGTTGATTTAGACGGTGCAATTGCTGGAGAGTCTTTAAATTTGTTTATCATTGAAAGAATATGCAGGGCGGTACGTATTCCTGTGCAAGTTGGAGGAGGGATTCGATCGCTTGTAGCAGTGGAGAAGTTATTGTTAGCAGGTGTAGAAAAAGTCATTTTAGGAACAGCTGCTCTTTATGATAAGTCATTTTTAGAGGAAGCAGTTCGGCTATATAAAGAGAAAATAATTGTTGGAATTGATGCGAAAAATGGTTTCGTAGCAACGAGAGGTTGGCTTGATGTGTCTGAAATTTCTTATATTCATTTAGCGAAGCAAATGGAGAGTATAGGTGTTCAAACGATTGTATTTACAGACATCTCGAGAGATGGGACACTTGCAGGACCAAATTTTGAGCAATTAGGGTTACTGCAAAAAAGTGTGGGTATTCGTCTCATTGCTTCTGGAGGAGTGGCGTCTATTCAAGATGTGAAAAGGTTAAATGATATGAATATACATGGTGTTATCATTGGTAAGGCTCTTTACGAGAATACAATTGATTTAGAAGAAGTGCTAGAGGTAACAAAGCTATGTTAGCGAAACGAATTATTCCATGTCTAGATGTGAAAGAAGGGCGAGTCGTAAAGGGTGTAAATTTTATAGGATTACAAGATGTCGGTGATCCTGTTGAAATAGCGGCTTTATATAATGATGCGGGAGCAGATGAAATTGTATTTTTAGATATTACTGCGACACATGAAGGGCGAAAAACGATGATAGATGTTGTAGAAAAAACTGCCTCAAAAATATTTATTCCTCTTACAGTAGGTGGGGGGATTTCTAATGTTCAAGATATATACAATCTGCTACGAGCCGGTGCGGATAAAATTTCAATTAATTCAGCAGCAGTACGGAATCCAAAACTAATTCAGGAAGGTGCAGAACATTTTGGCTCGCAATGTATTGTTGTAGCAATCGATGCTAGAAAAGTAGCAGAAGGTAAATGGAATGTATACGTTAATGGCGGGAGGGTTGATACAGGAATGGATGCAATCGAATGGGCGAAGCACGCCGTACAATTAGGGGCAGGAGAAATTTTGCTAACGAGTATGGATGCAGATGGAACGAAGGATGGATACGATCTTCAGTTAACAGAAGCAATTTCAAGTAGCGTTTCCGTCCCGGTAATTGCATCAGGAGGATGTGGTCATGCGGATCACATTATAGAGGTATTTAAAAAGACAACAGTCGACGCAGCGCTAGCAGCATCAATCTTTCATTATGGTGAAGAGACTGTGCAGGATGTAAAGAGAAAATTAAGAGAAGCAAACGTTGAGGTGCGACTATGAAGCCTAACTTCTCAAAAGGGTTATTACCAGCAGTGGTGATAGAGGAAGATACGAAAGAAGTTTTAATGCTCGCTTACATGAATGAAGAAGCGTATGAAAAGACGTTAGAAACAAAAAGGACGTGGTTTTATTCTCGCTCAAGACAATCGTTATGGAATAAAGGAGAAACATCGGGCAATATGCAGTATGTTCAATCCCTTTATTTAGATTGTGATCAAGATTCAATTGTAGTTGTTGTAAAGCAAGTAGGACCTGCTTGTCATACGGGAGAGAAAACATGTTTTCATTATAAAGTTATATAGGGGGATGAAGATGGAAGATGTCCTTAAATTATTATTTGAAACAATTGAAGACCGAAAGGAAAATCCAGTGCCAGAATCATATACAAATTATTTATTTTCAAAAGGAGAAGATAAAATTTTAAAGAAAATTGGGGAAGAGTGCTCTGAAGTGATCATTGCTTCTAAAAATAATGATAAAAAAGAACTAGTAAAAGAAATGGTTGATGTGTTTTATCACTGTTTTGTTCTATTAACCGAAAAAAACATTTCACTAGAAGATGTTATGGAAGAAGTGAAAGAAAGAAATGGAAAGCTTTCGAGAGTAGGGGAACGAAAAGAAATAGATACGTTATAAGGGGGAATATGTATGAAAGTGGATTATCATCTTCATTTAGAAGAAGGGCCTTATTCAATAGGTTGGCTTGCCAAAATAAATGAAACGCTACAATATTATGAGCCGCTTCAAGAAGAAAGACATTCTATCGAATGGCTTATGAAGACGCAAGAACGCCTGCAAAGACGTGTGAAGGAAGGACCATTTACAGCGAAATGGATTGATTTATATTTAGAAGAGGCATTGCGAAAAGGTATAAAAGAAGTTGGGATTGTGGATCATTTATACCGCTTTCATGAGTCGAAAGTATATTATGAAAAATATGTGAATATTAGTGATTCGAAGCTTGGGCGTTTACAGAAGGAATGGTTAGACCAAGTAAGAGTAGTTTCACTATACGATTTTACAAAGTCGATTGAAGAGGCGAAAGAACGATGGAGTAAAAGAGGCGTTACACTTAAACTTGGAATTGAAGCGGATTATTTTATTGGCTGTGAAGAAGAGCTAAAAGAATTGTTAGCACTAGGAGACTTTGATTATGTAATTGGGTCTGTTCATTTTTTAAACGGCTGGGGGTTTGATAATCCAGATACGAAAGAATATTTTGAAGAGCATGATTTACATATACTATATGATACGTTTTTCAAAACAGTTGAGAGTGCAGTTCGTTCCGAGTTATTTGATATTATAGCCCACCTTGATAACATAAAAGTATTTAATTACAGGTTGGATGAGAATGAACAGCTTTCTTATTATAAGAAAATAGCCCGTGCATTAGTAGAAACTAATACCGCAACAGAAATAAATGCGGGATTGTACTATCGTTATCCTGTACGGGAAATGTGCCCGAGTCCACTGTATTTACAAGTGTTAGCTAAACATGGTGTTCCCATTACTATTTCTTCAGATGCTCATTATCCGAATGATTTAGGGAAATACGTAAAAGAAAATGTGCAAACATTACGAAATCATGGTATTACTCATATCGCAACATTTACGAAACGAGCAAGAGTAATGAGACTACTTGAAGAAGAAGTAACAATTATAAAATGACCCACGATTTTTTGATGAAAACCTTCCTTTTTGTTCAAAATAAGAAAGAAAAAAAGGAGGGTAAGAAATGGCGAAACAACAAAATAAACAAAATGTACAAGGTGCACAGCAACAAGCTTATACTTCTGAAACGAATGCTGCATCTCAATCAGTTATTGAGGAGCAAATTAGCGATACAGTTGCAGAAGGAACAATTGATGTAAAGCTCGGAAAAGAATCGCAGGAAAAAGCGTAAGAAGAGGGGGGAGTTGCATCTCCTCTTTTTTCATGGAAAAGTGTCGATTTTCAAAACTATAATCAAATTCCTTGGTTTTTATAAGTGGATTTCTTACAATGAAATATAAGAGATATCTTATTTTCTATAGAAGAGGTGTTAGTAGTGGCAAAAATATTAGTAGCAGGGGAAATTCCAGAAATCGGATTAGAACTATTAAAAGATCATGATGTAGAAATGTATGATAAAGAAGAGTTAATTTCTTTAGATGAATTAACAGAGCGTGTAAAAGATAAAGATGCATTGTTAAGCTTACTTTCTACAAAGGTGACGAAAGAAGTTATAGATGCGGCACCTAATTTAAAGATTGTTGCAAACTATGGTGCTGGCTACGATAATATTGATTACTTGCATGCAGGAGAAAAAGGGATTACGGTAACGAATACACCGAAAGTATCAACTGAAGCGACAGCAGAATTAACATTTGCACTTCTTTTAGCAGCAGCACGTAGAATCCCTGAAGGAGATACGTTATGTCGTACAACTGGATTTAACGGATGGGCGCCATTATTTTTCTTGGGCCGCGAAGTACACGGTAAGACAATTGGAGTTATCGGTCTTGGCGAAATCGGGAAGGCAGTTGCAAAGCGTGCGAAAGCATTTGGAATGAACGTTTTATATACAGGACCAAATCGTAAGCTTGAAGCTGAAGTTGAACTAGAAGCGACATATGTAACATTAGAAGAGCTGTTACAAACGGCAGATTTTATTACAATTAACTGTGCCTATAATCCAAAATTACATCATATGATCGATGAAGAACAGTTTAAAATGATGAAGAAGACAGCATATATTATAAATGCTTCGCGTGGACCAATTATGAATGAATTAGCACTTGCTTATGCATTAAAAACGAAAGAAATTGAAGGAGCAGCTCTTGACGTATTTGAATTTGAACCGAAAATTACGGAAGAACTAAAAGGATTAAAGAATGTGGTGCTTGCTCCTCACGTAGGGAATGCAACATTCGAAACTCGTGATGCGATGGCTGAAATGGCAGTAAGAAATATTTTAGCTGTATTAAACGGTGAAGACCCTGTAACACCTGTAAATCCAAAAGTATTAGTTACAAAATAAAGTGAGACTTTCATTTGTAAGGCCTCCCGATTAATCAGGTTGTCCGCAAATAGCGGAATAAAAAGAAACCTTCCGAATACGGAAGGTTTTTGTTTTTCTTATTTTTCTTTATTCGCTTTATTAGACGGTCTTTGTCTAATAAATTGAGATAGCATATACAAAATATATAGTGGAATAGCAATGAATAAGAAAACAGAAAAATTCCCGATCCCTGTTTGATACATTGTGATAATGATTCCAACTAAAAATAATGTAATAATGATGCTATATCTTGGAATTGGTACATCTTTTAAACTTGGGATACGAATACGACTCACCATTAAAAATGCGAACGTTACAAAGACTGTAATAAGAACGATTTTGGGAATGGTATGTGAAAATAATGTTAAGAAAGCAACAAGCCCTCCCGCTGCTGTAATCGGTACTCCAGTGAAATATTTCATTGAAGTAGAAGATGGTGTTACATTAAATCGTGCTAAACGATATGCTCCGAAAAGAGGGAATAATCCCGCTATGTATAATCCGATGATTCCGTAGTTTGAGAAAGATGTGTAATACATTAAAACAGCTGGTGCTGCACCAAATGTTACGACATCTGCGAGTGAATCAAGCTCTTTTCCCATTTGTGAATCAACGCGTAATAAACGAGCAACACGACCATCAAGACTATCTAACATCATCCCGATAAGTACTAAAATAGCAGCTGATTTATAATATCCTAAAGATGCATAGCCGATTGATAAAAATCCGCTATATAAATTTCCGAGCGTAAATAAGTTTGGAATAGCTGCTCTATACAAAATCTGATCCCTTGCTTTCTGTAATAAATTCTTAATTAGTGTATGAAAGTTTACTTATTTTATCATACCATAAATTTCTTCCTCATACGAAAGAAATTACCAATTTGTGAAAGATTTCATGGGAGAATGATTTGGAAAATAAGTGGAAAAAGAAGCAACTTTTATAAAGTTGCTTCTTGCACTATTCAAATTTTGTTGTCATTGTTCCGGTTTTATATCGATTGTTAGGATCGAAACGTAATAAATCTCCATAAATGAGTTTATCGGATAATTTTAATTCTGTTTTTGCTTTTTCAATATACGGCTGACATAGTGATATAGCAGCTTCTTCACCTGTATTTCGTTTATAGCACATGTTTTTTGTATAAACATAATCTTCCGAAACAAAACTACCATCACGCATTACCATAAGTGGATCTTTTTCTTTAATAAATAAGTCCGTTCCAAATTCAACGGATTGATTTGTTTTAATCCCAAGTAAATGAAGGAGCGTTGGTTTAATATCAAGTTGACCGGATACTTTAGAAATCGTTTTTCCTTCTTGACCTGGCACATGAATAATGAGAGGGACGCGTTGTAATTGCATAGAATCAAACGGTGTAATAGCGTCTTTCCCAAGGAACTGGGCCATAGCTGCGTTATGGTTTTCAGAAATACCGTAATGATCACCATAAATGACAATAACTGAATTATCATACAGTCCTTCATCTTTTAACTGTTTAATAAATAATTTAAGAGCTTCATCCGTGTAACGAACAGTTGGAAAGTAACGGTTTAAAACACCACTGTCCGAATTAAACTCATCAACATATTGATCTTCTGGATTTAGAAGAAATGGAAAATGGTTTGTTAAAGTGATAAATTTTGTATAGAACGGTTGCGGTAAAGATTTTAACTTTGGAATAGATTGTTCAAAGAACTCTTTATCTTTTAATCCCCAACCAACAGACATTTGTTCCGTACCTACGTAATCATTTAAATTAAAGTAACGGTCATAACCAAGCGCAGGATACATTACGTCACGATTCCAAAACGTTTTATCGTTTGAATGGAAGACACCAGAAGAATATCCGTATTTCTTTAATTGTTCTGGTGTGGCAGTATACTCATTTGTTGCATGAGTAAAGAATACAGAACCACGGTCTAACGGATAAAGTGAATTTTCAACGATAAATTCAGCATCAGAAGTTTTACCTTGTCCCGTTTGATGATAGAAGTTATCGAAATAAAAACTATCTTTAATAAATTCATTTAAAAATGGAGTAATTTCTTTTCCATTTATTTTTTTATTAATAACAAAACTTTGTGTAGATTCCATTGAAATTAAAATTACATTTTTACCTTTTGCAGCTCCAAATAAGTTTTTATCAACTTGCTTATCTTTTGCATCTGTATAGTTTTTAATTTCAGAGAATCCGTCGCCACTTGCGAATACACGTTCAGCCGAAGACTTAGATTGAAGCGTAATATCAAATAGATGATATGTGTATAACCCTAAATTTTTCACGACAGTTTGACGGTCAAATGAGCGTGAGAACATTTGTGGCTTATAAATAACTGAAACAACAATTTGTAGTGCTAATAACGCAGTTACACCGCTAAAGAAAGTTCTCTTCTCAGATCGTGAAAGTGGTGTTTTATCACCAAATGATGGGAATTTACGTGAAATAAACATTAAAATAATTGCATCTGCAAATAAAAGTAATGTTTTGTACGTAAAGAGCTCTTTTATGCTCGTCCCTAAATCAGCCATATTATTTGTTTGGAATAAAACCGGGAAGGTAACGAAATCGTTATAAAACCCATAAAACATTGCATTTCCAAATAAAATAAATGACAGTATAAAACTAATTCCAATTATAATTCGATTTCGATGCTTAGATGCAAATAAAGCTAAACCGAAAAATAAAAGTAACGCAGCTAGTGGATTAATAAACAGCATAAATTCTTCAAAGAAGTTATCAATTTTAATATCAAACGCTAGCTTGTACACAATATATGTTTTAATCCATAATAAAACGACTGCAACGAGTGCAAATCGTAATTTTGGAAACAGATGTTGTAGCATAATATACTCCTCTCCTAGAAAGCATGACAGTTCTTGCGAGCCGGTTTGATTAGCGCCTCACTTTATATATACGAACAGTCTTTTGTTATTATGATTATTATACTATGAGTATCATTATACGAAAATTAAAGAGGGTTGTGGGCTTTTTTTGCAACAATTGAGTAGAAAAAGAGAAGTAGGAGACAATAAAATAGAATTTCTATGCGCGATTATTGTAATTCATTAAACATAGAAAGTATCGCGTAATGGTGCGGAGGTTATAATGCGAAAATTATTTTATCTTATAATGTGCAGTATTTTTATACTCTTTGCTTCACCGAGTGTATCAGTAGCTCAGTATGATGCACCTCTTATGGAAGATGCACTTTATTCTGTTTTATTTCCGAAAATAAATAAAGCAATTGAAAAACAATATGGGAGTTTGAAACCTTATCAATGTCCTAAAATTATTAGTTTAAAAAAAGTGTATAGTGGTACATATTTATTTCAAACGGTTATTGAAGTGACGAAGTACGAACAGATTGGTGGGAAAATTGTTCCACCATTTGAAAAAGTAACTATTACGTTTAATAATGAAGAAGGCGAATGGGAAGTAACGAAGATAATAGTAAAGCGCTTACCAAATGATACGAAATTAAACTGTAAAAAAACAATATAAAAAATTGTTTGACAAATAAAATGGTCCTTTGGTATTGTTAATAGCAACAATTAGATGTTTGAAAATTAAATAGACTTACCTCATCTACTCTCAAAGGTAGAGGCCGCGATAGGAAAGAGTAAGCTATGGGAGATTTAGTGGAATCTGTGACCATGGGTTGAAAGGGACTATTGCCGAAATATAAGAATAACCACCTTATTCATATATTGGGACTGCATTGAATAAATGTAGTACTGTCATAAGATTTATTTTATGGAGAGCTATTTGGAGATGTTGATGCGGTTTCTTATTTTGAGAAGATAACAACTTGTTTATTTTTTCAATATATATTTTTCCTAATAAGAAACGCGTGTGAACATTGTTCCGCGCGTTTTTTGTCTATCTAAAAGCGTGCTGCAATGAATAGAAGATTGGGGTTATGAGTTTTAGAGGAAATAAGGGAGGAATTCAAATGTATTTACACGGCACAAGCCGAATCAATGGGCAAGGACACTTAGAAATTGGAGGGTGCGATACGACGCAGCTAGCAAAACAATACGGAACACCACTTTATGTATACGATGAAGAGTCTATTCGAGGGAAATGTCGTGCGTTTCATCGTGCTTTTAAAGAAAGTGGTTTCTCTTATCAAGTAGCATATGCAAGCAAGGCGTTCTTGTGCATGGAGATGTGCCGAGTAGCTCGTGAAGAGAACATGTCATTAGATGTTGTTTCGGGTGGGGAATTATATACTGCGCTCCAAGCAGGATTTCCAGCATCACGTATTCATTTTCATGGAAACAATAAAACAGAAGAAGAGATAGTGATGGCTCTTCAGGCGAATATCGGTTGTTTTGTAGTAGATAATTTCTTGGAATTAGAAGTTTTACACGATTTAGCAATGCAACATGGGAAATTTGTAAACATATTAATTCGTGTAACGCCTGGAGTAGAGGCGCACACACATGAATATATTACGACAGGCCAAGAGGATTCAAAATTTGGATTTGGCGTTTCAAATGGTCAAGCGATGCAGGCAATTGGGCTTGCTTTACAAAAATCAAATTATAATGTGTTAGGGATTCATTCACATATCGGATCACAAATATTTGAAACGGCTGGTTTTGTTCGAGCGATTGAAGTTCTTCGTAAATTTTTGGAAGAGGTGAGAGAGCAAACGAACTATGTAGTAAAAGTATTAAATGTAGGCGGAGGATTTGGAATACGCTATACAGAGTCAGATACACCATTAACTCTTGAGACATATGTGCGAGCTGTAACAAGTGCAGTGAGAGAACAATTTACAGTATGTGAATATCCATTGCCAGAAATATGGGTTGAACCAGGCCGTAGTATTGTAGGTGATGCGGGAACGACAATTTATACAGTTGGATCTGTGAAAGAAATTCCTGGCATTCGGAAATATGTATCCGTCGATGGTGGAATGACAGATAACTTAAGACCGGCTTTATATAGCGCTCGTTACGAAGCGATGTTAGCGAATCGAGGAAATGATGAGAATGAGGAACTCGTTTCAATTGCTGGGAAATGCTGTGAGAGTGGAGATATGCTAATTTGGGATATTAATCTACCGAAAGTTGCTTCTTCTGATTTACTAGCAATTTCTTGTACGGGAGCATATGGGTACTCGATGGCGAATAATTATAATCGAATTCGGAGACCAGCCGTCGTCTTTGCGAAAGGTGGCACATCGCAAATTGTTGTGGAACGTGAAACGTACGAAAATATCATTGGGAACGATCGCATACGTATTAAAGAGCTTGTTTAAATAAGGAAAAGGAGTTGTTCGAATGGGCAATTCCTTTTTATAAAGTGAAACTATAATCAGTGGGGGGGGATTGCCCGCAAATAGCGGGATAAAATAAAATAATTAAAATATATCGGAAAACTAGGATTGAAAAAAATCAGAATTGTGATAAAATACAAATACAAAGCTTATCAAGAGAAGCGGAGGGAACTGGCCCGAAGAAGCTCGGCAACCTGCTTATAGAAAGCAAGGTGCTAAATCCAGCAAAATGGAATCCATTTTGAAAGATAAGGTAAAATATATTACCGAACAGTCTTTTCGAAATGGGAAAGATTTTTTTTATGAATAAAAAGGGGGGGCTGTTCGCGTGAGCGTACGGGAACATTTTGATGAAGTATCTGAGAAAATTCAAGCGATGCTTGCTGATATGAAATATGGTTCAATTACAATTGTGGTGCAAGATGGAAAAGTAATTCAATTAGAGAAAAGTGAAAAAGTACGTTTAAAGTGAAAAGCGCTGACTAGAAAAACTAGAGGCGGTTTTAATCTATTTTAATAGATTAAAACCGTCTTTTTGCTTTTACAGGGGGAAAAAACATGTTGACGTATGAAACGTGGGAAGAAAATCGTGTTTCATTTTCAGAGGAAGATGAAACGAAAGGCGCGCTATCCGTATTAAGTTGGGCTTATAAAGAATATAAAGATGAAATTGTATACGCGTGTAGCTTCGGAGTGGAAGGCATGGTTTTACTGCATCTTATAAACCAAGTAAATCCATCTGCTAAAGTTGTATTTTTGGATACAAATGTTCATTTTCAAGAAACGTATGAATTAATTCAAAAAGTAAGAGAACGATTTCCTTCATTAAATATTATAGAAAAACAGCCGGAACTTACACTCGATGAACAAGCGAAGTTGCACGGTGAGAAACTATGGGAAAGCAATCCGAATCTCTGTTGTAAGATTAGGAAGATTTTGCCGTTAGAAAAATCACTTACAGAGGAAAAAGCGTGGATATCGGGCTTAAGAAGGGAACAATCAGAAACGCGTAAGCATACAAAGTTTATAAATCAAGATCATCGTTTTCAATCTATTAAAGTTTGTCCGCTTATTCATTGGACGTGGAAAGAAGTATGGCGATATGTATACAAACATAACTTGCCATACAACCCATTACATGATATTGGATATCCAAGTATCGGGTGTGAGAAGTGTACGTTACCTGTAGGTGCCGGTGGTGATTCAAGAGATGGTAGGTGGACCGGGAAAATGAAAACCGAATGCGGTCTTCATTACCAATAAGATGTATCTTGAAATAAAGCTAAGAGGGGATATAGAAAATGACTACAAGAAACGAATTAATAAACCGTGTAGATGAGACATACGACGTATCACAAATTGAAAAAGAAATTGAATTAGACAACATTGCATTAAGTGATTTAGAACTGCTAGCGACAGGGGGATATAGTCCGCTTACTGGTTTTTTAGGGAAAAAAGACTATGATTCGGTCGTAGAAACGCTTCGTTTAGCAGATGGAAGCGTATGGAGTATACCGATTACATTGCCAGTAACAGAAGAAGTAGCAGAGGGACTGAAAGCTGGAGAGGAAGTAAAACTTGTTAATGATAGAAATATATATGGTGTCATTCAAATAGAAGATATTTTTGCACCTGATAAAGAAAAAGAAGCTTTACTTGTATATAAAACGACGGATGAGGCTCATCCAGGCGTGAAAAAATTATATGAACGACCAGATGTTTATGTTGGAGGAGCTATTACGCTTATAAAACGCTTGGAAAATAAGCAATTTCCTTCTTATCATTTAGACCCAATTGAAACGAGAGAAGAATTTAAAAAACGTGGCTGGAAAACAGTAGTTGGATTTCAAACGAGAAATCCGGTACATCGTGCCCATGAGTATATTCAAAAATCTGCTCTTGAAATTGTAGATGGTCTCTTTTTAAATCCGCTCGTTGGGGAAACAAAGTCAGATGATATTCCTGCTGATGTAAGGATGGAAAGCTACGAAGTGTTGCTTCAAAACTATTATCCGAAAAATCGTGTCTTTTTAGGTGTATTTCCTGCAGCGATGCGCTACGCAGGACCAAGGGAAGCGATATTTCATGCATTGGTAAGAAAGAATTTTGGGTGTACCCACTTTATTGTAGGACGTGATCATGCTGGGGTAGGAGACTATTACGGAACATACGAAGCGCAGGAAATCTTTACGAACTTTACAGTGGAAGAGTTAGGGATTACGCCGCTATTTTTTGAACATAGCTTTTACTGTACGAGATGTGAAGCGATGGCTTCAACGAAAACGTGTCCGCATGGAAAAGAGGACCGTGTCATTTTATCAGGTACAAAAGTAAGAGAAATGTTAAGAAATGGTGAGATTCCGCCAAGTACATTTAGTCGTAAAGAAGTAGTGGAAGTGTTAATTAAAGGTTTGAAAAAAGAAGTAGTAACAGAATAGGGAGAGAACGAGATGGATACGAATATTACTTGGCACACAGCTTCTGTTTCGAAAAATGAGAGAAGAGTGAAGAATGGGCATCATAGTTTTGTAATTTGGTTTACTGGTTTATCAGCTTCGGGTAAATCTACAGTAGCGAATGCGGTTGCTCGTAAACTATTTGAAAAGAATATTGGAAATTATGTGTTAGATGGGGATAATATTCGCCATGGTTTAAATAAAGACTTAGGTTTTTCTGAAAGTGATCGTATGGAGAATATAAGGCGTATTGGCGAAGTGGCGAAGCTATTTGTAGATCAAGGTACTGTTGTTCTTACAGCGTTCATTTCACCATTTCGAGTAGATCGAAAACAAGTTAGGGATCTATTAGCGGCAGATGAGTTTATAGAAGTGTTTGTAAAATGTCCAATTGAAGAGTGTGAAAAACGTGATCCAAAAGGGTTATACAAAAAAGCGAGACAAGGTGATATTAAAGATTTTACAGGTATTGATTCACCGTATGAGGAACCAGATCGAGCGGAATTAATTGTAGAAACGCACAAGTATTCTATTGAAGAATGTGCAGAACAAATCGTGAAGTACTTACAAGAGCGTAGTTTTGTCCCGTTGTTTGCTGGGAAGTAAAACGCCCACCTCAAAATTCGGCTGGAGCAGGCTGTAAATGCCCGATTGGTGAGGGTTGATTAAAGTTTCACTTTATATAGGGGGATTTAAAAATGAGTTATGAAAAAGTATGGGCTAATAATGAAAAATTAAATCAGACTGAGAAAAATAAATTAGCAAAAGATGGTTTGGAAATTTTTAATGATATTCCTTACTATGCGGAAAATGGATTCGAATCTATTCCGAAAGAAGAGTGGGACGCATTTAAATGGGCAGGATTGTATTTGCAAAGACCGAAAGAAGCTGGCTATTTTATGATGCGTGTAAATATTCCTTCAGGGATTATTACAAATGCGCAGGCGGAAGTGCTTGCTTCTATCGCTGAGGATTATGGACGTGATGTAATAGATATTACGACAAGACAGGCGATTCAGTTTCACTGGTTAGAAATTCAGCAAATGCCAGATATTTTTAAAAGATTAGCAAGAGTTGGGTTATCTTCAGCAGGGGCGTGTGGTGATATAACACGTAATATTACAGGTAATCCACTTGCAGGAATTGATGCGAATGAACTGTTTGATACAACGCATATTGTGAAGGAGGTATATGACTATTTCCAACATAATGAAGAGTTTTCTAACTTACCACGTAAATTTAAAATGTCTATTAGTTCTAACGTTTATAACTCGGCAAACGCAGAGATTAACTGTGTTGCATTTACACCTGCTACGAAAGAAATAGATGGTGAGAAAAAAGTTGGTTTTCATATAAAAGTAGGCGGTGGATTATCAGCCCGTCCATATTTAGCTGATGAATTAGATGTGTTCGTTTTACCAGAAGAAGTGAAGGCGGTAGCAATTGGGATTGCTACTATATTCCGTGATTTTGGATATCGCGAGAAACGTCATTTAGCTCGTTTGAAATTTCTTGTTGCAGACTGGGGAGCAGAGAAATTTAAAGAGAAACTAATAGAGTATACAGGACCATTGCAAAGTAAAGGAGAAAGTGCACTTAAAGGATGGAATGCAGGCTATTTTTATGGTGTTCAAGATCAAAAACAAGATGGATTAAAATATGTCGGTTTTAATGTGCCGGTAGGTCGTTTACATGCAAAAGAAATGTTTGAGATTGCAAGAATTGCAAAGCAGTATGGAAATGGACAAATTCGTACGTGTAACTCACAAAACTTCATCATTCCGAATGTTCCACCAGAAAATGTAACGGGTTTATTAAGTGAACCGTTGTTTGAAGCGATATCTGCAAGTCCGAAATCATTTATTGGTCATGCGGTTTCATGTACTGGTATTGAATATTGCAATCTTGCTCTAGTAGAAACGAAAGAAAGATTACGGAAAATTGCAGAATACTTAGATACAGAAATTGCACTTGATGTTCCAGTTCGAATTCATATGGTAGGATGCCCAAATTCATGTGGTCAACGTCAAATTGCTGACATCGGATTACAAGGGGTAAAAATGAAAACGAAGGAAAAAGGGATTGTTGAAGCATTTGAAATATATGTAGGTGGAACGTTGTTAGATGGCGGTGCCTATAATCAAAAGTTAAAAGGGAAAATAGATGGCGAGGATTTACCGGATGTACTCGCATCATTTATAAGTTATTTTAAAGAGAATAAGTTACCTGCCGAAACATTTTATGATTTTGTCGGACGTATCGGTGTAGATACATTGCAAATAGCTTTAAATAACGTGTTAGAAGAAGTAATAGCGTCTTAGGAGGGGCAATATGGAATTATATCGATTTGAAGCTGTGTTAGCGAATAATATCGTTCCGATTGTTGTTGTTGCTCAAAGTGAAGAGCAGGCATTTAAGCTTGCGGAGATTGAGCTTGAAAAGCATTTTTTACCGTTGCCAGAAGTAAAGGAAATCTCCTTATTTGAAAAAAAGAAGATTCGAAAAGGTGCGGCATTTGTTGTTCATGAGTAAATAACATTGAAATACGAACGTATACTAACTTCCATTCATGCATAAGGATGGAAGTTTCATTTTAATAGTAGAAATGAGGAGAGATGATGGGGAAGGTGTATATAGTTGGAGCGGGTCCTGGCGATCCGGATTTAATTACTGTTAAAGGATTGAAATGTATTGAGAAGGCAGATGTTATTTTATATGACCGTCTCGTGAATAAAGAATTGCTTTCATATGCAAAGCCTGAAGCGGATTTAATTTATTGCGGGAAACTCCCGAATTATCACACGATGAAGCAAGAGACAATTAACACATTTCTTATTAAATATGCGAAAAAAGGAAAAGTTGTAACGAGGTTAAAGGGCGGTGATCCATTTGTATTTGGTAGAGGGGGGGAAGAAGCTGAAGCGTTAGCAAAGCAGGGTGTACCATTTGAAATCGTTCCTGGAATTTCAGCTGGAATAGCTGCACCTGCTTATGCTGGTATTCCGGTGACGCATCGTGATGCAAGTGCGAGTTTTGCGGTTGTGACAGGGCATAGAAAAGAAGGTGCTGAAGAGGAAGTGAAGTGGGAAAATTTAGCGAAAGGTGTAGAGACCTTGGCAGTATATATGGGAGTTAGTAATTTGCCCTACATATGCGAACAACTTATGAAGCATGGAAAAGATAAAGGTACACCTGCTGCTATTATTGAACGGGGAACGACGTCTATGCAGCGTACAGTTGTCGGGACGTTAGGGACAATTGTAGATGTTGCGAGAAAAGAACAAATTCAAAATCCGAGTATGATTGTAATTGGAGAAGTTGTCCGTTTTAGAGAGAAAATTCATTGGTTTGAAAAACAAACGGAACAGACTTATCAAGTAAGCGGAGTGTTATAAAATGAAAGCCATCTTATATATATGTCATGGAAGTCGTTTGAGGGCAGCGAAAGAAGAGGCAATTCAATTTATTACGACATGTATGAGCCGTATAGAAGCGGCTATTCAAGAAGTTTGTTTTTTAGAGCTGGCGAATCCTTCTATTGAAGAAGGATTTCGTACATGTGCGAAGCGTGGTGCGACAGAGATTATTGCTATTCCTGTTTTCTTATTAGCAGCAGGCCATGTGAAGAATGATATTCCTTTTGAATTACAAAAGTTAAATAATCAATACCCTAATATTAAAGTGACGTATGGTAATCCGTTTGGTGTATCAGAGACGCTTATAAAGTCGGTATATAACGGAAGTGGTATTGAAGAATATAAAGATGAAGTAACACTTTTACTCGTTGCAAGGGGTAGTAGCGATCCTGAAACTTTACAAGATATAAATCGGATCGCTACTTTATTTCAAGCAGAAGAAAAAATTGCTAAAGTAGAAGTTTGTTTTTTAGCAGCTGCGGAGCCGAAATTTGAGGAGAAATTAAAGGAAGTTGTAGAGCGAAAAGAAGGGTGTATTATTGTATTACCTTATTTGTTATTTACAGGCTTACTTATGAAACATATTGAGAAAGAAGTGCGTCAATATGAGTTGGATGAGATAAAAATAAGTCCGTATTTAGGAAAAAATGAAGTGGTTCAAGATATGTTAATTCAGAAAACGAAGGAGTTATTGAAGGGAGATTCATATGTATCCACTTACAGTGCAAGTTAATAAGAAACGGGTTGTTGTCATTGGTGGAGGAAAAGTTGCCGGATTTAAAATAATTCCTTTACTCAAACAAGGTGCGGATATAGTAGTAGTAAGTCCAGAATTAGATGTAAATTTAGTGAAACTTGTGGAGGAGAAGAAAATTCGTTGGTATCAAAGAGAGTATGAAAAAAGTGATATTAAAGATGCTTTTTTAGTTGTTGCGGCGAGTAGTGATTCTATATTAAATGAACAAGTTGCTGAAGATGCTGCAAAGAATCAATTGGTAAATGTTATTACGAACCCGGAAAGTGGCAATGTTCACTTTCCGGCAGCGATTCATCGTGGGTTACTTAATATAGCGGTTTCTACCGGAGGAGCAAGTCCAAAACTCGCAAAAAAAATTCGAGATGATATCGCGAATAAATACGATGAAACATACGAAATATATTTAGATTTTTTATATGAAGTAAGGGTGAAGTTAAAAGACTTACAGTTAGAAAAGAAAGAACGGCATATATTACTACAAGAAGTATTGAAATCAGCATATGTGCAAAATGAGAGAAAAAGAGAACAGTTTTTACAAGAATTAGAGGAGAGAGTTCTAAAGAGATAAAAAGTAAATAGCGCTTTACAAGTATAAAAATATAATTTATAATCACAAGTAACTTCAATAGATGAAATCGATGAGCAAGAAGAGTACGTATATTTGATGCGTTCAGAGAGCTGGGGTAAGGTGTGAGCCCGGTACGATAAAATATACAGAATGGGCTTGCGAGAGGTATGTTGAACATTGTAGTAGGCAACCCGGGTTCCGCCGTTAAAAGGATAGAGTATCGGAATGATTCCTGTACTTGAACAAGTGGGATTTATCAGTCCAATTGAGGTGGTACCACGGTATTTACATTACATATATCGTCCTCTACATGCATATTTGCGTGTAGGGGACTTTTTTATTTTCTAAAGGAGGTGTGCGAGTATGAAATGAAAGTGTATAATTGTTAAAAGTTTAAATATTCAGAAAAGGGGAATTTATGATGAAAGAAACACAGCAATGGACGTCGAAAATAGGCTTTGTACTCGCAGCAGCCGGAGCAGCAGTAGGTCTTGGTGCGATATGGAAATTTCCATATGTTGCAGGTAATGGCGGGGGAGGCGCATTCTTCCTAGTCTTCTTACTATTAACTTTATTTATTGGGATGCCGCTATTACTAGCAGAATTTGTTATTGGTCGTAGTACACAAAAAGAGGCAGTTACAGCGTATAAAGTATTAGTGCCAAATAGTAAAGTATATCCTTGGATTGGTCGTATGGGAGTTGTAACATGTTTTAGTGTACTCTCTTTCTATAGTGTTGTAGGTGGATGGATTTTACTGTATTTATACTACAGTGTTACAGGTAGTTTCTGGAATGGTGTTGTCGATTATGCGAGTGTGTTTGGTGAGGCGATTTCAAATCCAGTAAGTGCGATTGGAGCGCAATTTATCTTTATGCTTTGTACTATTTTTGTCGTAAGTAAAGGTGTAGAGAAAGGTATAGAAAAGGCAAGTAAGTATATGATGCCATTATTATTTATTTTATTTATCGCGATTATTATTCGTGCGTTGACACTTGATGGTGCTTTTGCTGGAGTAGAGTTCTTCTTAAAACCTGACTTTTCAAAGCTTACAGCAGATACGATTTTATATGCGATGGGACAATCTTTCTTCTCACTAACAGTAGGTGCCTCGGTAATGGTAACGTATAGTTCGTATTTAAAGAAAGAAGAACATTTAGCGAAATCAGCAACATCTATTGTAAGTTTAACTGTTTTCGTTACAGTACTTGCGGGATTAGCGATTTTCCCAGCGATTTTCGCATTAGGAGTTAAACCGACGGAAGGACCGGGATTACTGTTTATCGTCCTTCCAGCCGTATTTGCAAAAATACTATTTGGACAATTTTTCTTTATTATGTTTTTAATTTTATTCTTCTTTGCGACTTTAACATCAGCTATTTCAATGCTTGAAATTGTAGTAGCATCTGTTGCGAAAGGTAATGAAAAGAAGCGTCCTTCAGCATCATTATTAATTGGTATTCTTATTTTTGCAGTTGGAATTCCGTCAGCATTATCGTTTGGAATTATGAGTGATGTGAAAATATTTGGGAAAACATTCTTTGATTTCGTTGACTTCTCGGTAAGTAATGTATTGCTGCCGCTAGGGGTACTAGCTATTTCGCTATTTGTACCAAATAAAATGAGTAAAGAGTTATTAATGAAAGAATTAGAAGTTACGGAAACGAAAGGGAAGACGTTATTTAACATTTGGTTCTTCTTGCTTCGTTATGTTATTCCAGTAACTGTAATTATCGTATTTTTAAATGCGATAGGCGTATTTAAAATGTTTGCATAAAAAAGACGGGGGTCCCCCGTCTTTTTTTTATGCTGACATTGATGAATGTAATAGACGATTATATGCTTTGTAGGCTGTAACGACTGCGATGAAAGAACCGATTAAAAACAATGCTGAGCCGCCAAATGTAAATAACCGGCCAATATACGTTTCTCTAGCTTCTTCTATTTTTTGTTGTAATTGTGTATCCATCTTTGATCACCCCGTAAACGATAGGCATTTAGTTATAGTCTATGTAGAATGCCTATAGTGTGTGAAGTGTAAAGAAAAAAACTCGGTATGCACCGAGTTTTTTATAATCCGATATATGAAGATGGATCAACTGCGTTTGTCTTGCCGACATTCCATTCTCCAAGGTGAAGTTCGAAGTGTAAATGTTGCCCGTATGATTGGCCAGTATTCCCCATGAATCCAAGTTGAGTGCCTTGTTTTACAGTTTGTCCATTTGATACAGAACGGCTACTCATATGTGCATATACTGTCGTGTATGTCTTTCCGTTTATACGGTGAGATAAGTACACAACATTTCCGTAACTAGATGAGAATTCCGAGCGGATAACTACACCATCTGCAGCAGCAATAATTGGAACCGTTCCCGAAGCGGCAATATCGATACCTTTATGGTTATCTAAAGAACGTGTACCAAACCCAGAAGTTTTTGATCCAGCTGCTGGTTTAATAAAGCCGCCAGTATTTGTATCGTGTGGCGGTGAAGCTGCTTGAGCTTTTTGAGCAGATGTAGTAGCTTGTTTAGCTTCTTCTGCCTTGCGGGCTTCCTCGGCTTTACGAGCCTCTTCTGCACGTTTTTCTTCTTCAATTGCTTTTTGAACAGCTTGACGCTGATTTTCTAAAATGCCTTTTGATTCTTCTAGTCCTTCAATCTCTGAATCTACTTTTGCTACTTTCGTATGTAGATCATTAATAAATGATTGTTGCTGTTGCTGGTTTGTTTGTAGCTCTTGTTGTTTTTGGATTAATCTTTGTTCGGCCTCTTTTAGTTGTTGTTCTTTTTTCTCAACAGCCTCTTTTTCTGTCGCCACAGCATTTTGATCGGTTGTTTGTTTTTTCACAATATCTGTATCATTGTTTAAAATTAAACTGACGGAGTACATATTATCAATAAGGTCAGCAATGTTTGCAGAGTTTGTTAATACCTCTGTAATGATGTTTGTACGTGGTTTTTCTTGCATAGATTGTAATCGTTGTTTAATAACTTCCTGACGTGTATCTATGTTTGTTTGTAATTGTTCTATATGTTTCTTTTTGTCAGCAATTACTTGTTGTGTTTTGCTAATTTCTTTTTTTGTATCGTTTAATTCAGCCTCGTTTTTATTAATAGAAGTAGTTAATTCGTCGATTTTTTTCTGTAAATCTTGGATTTCTTTTTCTATTTGTTCTTTCTCAGCTGATTTATTTTGTAAGTCATTTTGTTTGCCGTCTAATTCTGATTGTATATTCGATAATTTATCTTGATTTGTTTCAGCGTATACGGGTGAAAGTAATGGGGAAGCAAAAATCGTTCCTGCTGCTAAAACACTAAACGCTGCAAATTTCTTTTTCATGGTTGTCTGGCTCCTTTCCCTATGAATGTTATATATCATAAGAAGAAGTGTGTCTATCGTTGTAATCATAATGTAAAGAAAATTTTATAAAATTGCTAAGTTTTGTCGGAATTTATCATTTTTCAACAGTAATTGTCATGAAAGTTATATTTTTTTACATATGAAATAAAGGTATATTTAGGTATTTTTATAAAATAAAGGAATAAACAGGATTGTTGTATATAGCGAAAAATTATGTAGGGAGTCAATTAAACACTAGTAAGGAATCGTTCTCATGTTAGGTTTTCTGACATGGGTTTTATTTTTGTCAAGAAAATTATTTGCGTTCGGGAAAAGTTATTTTGTTGTCAGATTTAATTTTTTGATTTATGATTTTTAACAGGGACAAAATGTAGTGAATTGTCGAATAATATATAATACTCTTAATTTCTTAGTTTTATAGAGATAGAATGAGGGATAGAGTGATACATCGAAGAGGGGGTTACAACAAATATGAAAAGAATAGGACTTGCATGGCAAATATTAATAGGTCTTGCGTTAGGTATTGCAGTTGGTGCGATTTTCTTTGATAATCCAGCAGTTGCGAAGTACTTACAACCAATTGGTGATGTTTTCATCCGATTAATTAAAATGATCGTTGTACCGATTGTTGTAGCAAGTATTGTTGTTGGGGTTGCTGGTGTTGGCGATGTTAAGAAGTTAGGTCGACTAGGCGGAAAAACAATTATTTACTTTGAAATTATTACAACACTTGCAATTGTTGTTGGTCTATTAATAGCGAACATTTTCCAACCTGGAAAAGGCGTTGATATGGATAAGTTAACAAAAACAGATATTTCTAAATATACACATACGACAGAGCAAGTACAAAGTCATTCGTTTGCGGATACGTTTGTAAATATTGTTCCGACGAACATTATGAAATCATTAGCTGATGGTGATATGCTTGCTATTATTTTCTTCTCTGTATTATTTGGTTTAGGTGTAGCAGCAATTGGTGAACGTGGTAAACCAGTTCTACAATTTTTCCAAGGTGTAGCAGACGCAATGTTTTACGTAACGAACCAAGTTATGAAGTTTGCACCATTTGGTGTATTCGCATTAATTGGTGTTACAGTTTCTACATTCGGTTTAGCTTCATTAATTCCGTTAGGGAAATTACTAATTGTAGTATACGGAGCAATGATCTTCTTCGTTGTAGTTGTCTTAGGACTTACAGCGAAAATATTTGGAATTAACATTTTCCAATTCTTTAAGATTTTAAAAGACGAGCTGATCTTAGCGTATTCTACAGCAAGTTCAGAAACAGTTTTACCGAAAATCATGGAGAAAATGGAAAAGTTCGGTTGTCCGAAAGCAATTACATCTTTCGTTATTCCGACAGGTTATTCATTTAACTTAGATGGATCAACTTTATATCAAGCAATTGCGGCTATTTTCTTAGCACAAATGTACGGTATTGATTTATCTATTTCTCAACAAATTACATTATTACTTGTATTAATGGTTACATCAAAAGGTATCGCAGGTGTACCGGGCGTATCATTCGTTGTATTATTAGCAACGCTTGGTACAGTAGGTATTCCAGCAGAAGGTTTAGCCTTTATTGCAGGTATTGACCGTATTCTAGATATGGCTCGTACAGCAGTTAACGTTGTAGGTAACTCTTTAGCAGCTGTAGTTATGTCTAAGTGGGAAGGTCAATATGACGCTGAAAAAGGACAAGCCTATTTAAAAGAGATATCTGAAAAGGGTCAAGCAGCTTAATTATAATATGAACAAGCTCTCACATAATATATGTGGGAGCTTTTCTATATATAGAAGAGGAGCGGGCGTAATGAAACGTAAATATGGTGACGGTTCTTCGTGGAAGCGACTAATAGAGAAGGATTATATGGTTAAGCAAGTAGAAGAGGGCATGCTAGGAATACTGGACATAAAAAAGGTGAGAGAACCTAGTTATAAAGAATATGATGGTAAAGAAATTTGTGTCGCAGGTAATGAGTATACGTGGATTCAGTATTTCATAAAAGGGAAAAACTTTGCGATTACAGCTATGTTAGATAATAAGGGGAATTTAGTACAATATTATATTGATGTGACGAAAGAATACGAAATAGACGACCGGGGTTTACCGTATTTTGATGATTTATATTTAGATGTAGTGCTATTGCCGAATGGTAAGATGTATGTATTGGATGAAGATGAGTTAGAGGACGCTTATAAAAATGGTGATGTTACAAAGGAAGAATATGAATTAGCCTGGCAAACAACGAAATGGATCATGGAAGCCATAAACAATAGTGAATTTTATTGGATTTCAATATTAGATAAAGAAATCAAAAAGTTAAAATGATTGGTGTATTCATATTTTTGTATAATTACCAAAAAAATCTATACAAAAAATAATTGACTTTTGTTTTGTAAGCGAGTAAAGTTAGGGAAGAAATTATTATTAAAAAATAAATATGAAACCTTCTTATAAAGAGAGGCGGAGGGACTGGCCCTACGATGCCTCGGCAGCGGACTCGATTTTAGAGTGCTGTGCCAAATCCAGCAAGCATGTGCTTGAAAGATGAGAAGAGCGTTCCTTATAGATGTATAAGACCTCTTCTCGTTGGAAGAGGTCTTTTGTTATTCATTAAAAAAAGGTTGAAACTAGGGAGAGATGGTACTTTGAAAGAAACGAGAGGAAATGGTTTAGCTTTATTACCACTTGGGATATTTTTAGCGCTATTTATTGGTTCTGGAATTATTACGGGTGATTTCTATAAATTGCCGATACTTGTAGCGATTTCAATTGCTGTAGGAATTGCTTTGGTGATGAATCGTAAAGAAAGTTTTAATGTGAAAGTAGAAAGATTCGCTAAAGGTGCAGGAAATCCGGATATTATGATTATGGTATTAATTTTTGTACTTGCAGGTGCATTTTCTGAAACAGCAAAAGGAATGGGCGGAGTAGACTCAACTGTTAATTTAGCGTTAACTATTTTGCCACCAGGATTTATCGTAGCTGGAATTTTTGTTATAGGTGCGTTTATTTCATTAGCGATGGGAACTTCAATGGGAACAATTGCAGCGTTAGCACCGATTGCTGTAGGTATTAGTGGACAAACTGATATCTCAATTGCACTTACGATGGCTACTGTTGTTGGTGGAGCGATGTTTGGTGATAATTTATCATTTATTTCAGATACAACAATCGCAGCTGTTCGTTCGCAAGGAACAGAAATGAAAGATAAGTTTAAAACGAACTTTTTAATTGTATTGCCAGCTGCTATTATTACAATTGTACTATTAGTAATAATTACTTCAGGAAGTGATACGCAGGTTAAAGCTCATAGTTTTGATTGGATAAAGATTTTACCGTATGCAGGAGTACTTATTACCGCGCTACTTGGCTGGAATGTACTTATTGTGTTAACTGGTGGAACTGTATTATCTGGCGCTATCGGTCTTATAGATGGAAGTTACACGTTGGAGAGTTTCTTTAAAAGTGTAACGACTGGAATGGGCGGTATGATGGAGTTAGTATTACTTGCTATTTTAATCGGAGGTATGGTTGAACTAATTCAATATAATGGTGGGATTCAATATTTAATGAATCTTTTAACGCGTAATATTCGTTCGAAAAAAGGCGCAGAGTTCGGTATTGCTGGTTTAGTGAGTATGACGAATATGTGTACAGCGAATAATACGATTTCAATTATCTTTACAGGCCCGCTTGCGAAAAACATTGCAGATCAATATGAAATTGATCCCCGTAAATCAGCAAGTGTATTAGACCTTTTCTCATGTTGTGTGCAAGGATTAATTCCGTATGGTGCTCAAATGTTAACTGCGGCAGGGTTTGCTGCTTTATCTCCGATTGAACTGTTACCGTATGCATTTTATCCAATTTTAGTTGGGGTATGTGGAATTGTTTCGATTTTGATTGGATTTCCGAAGTTTTCGAAAGTGGCGGAGAAAAAAGAGTATCATAAAACAGCATAATTTAATATGAATGATAACTTTAGTAATTGAAACCGTGTAGAGAATATTCTCTGCACGGTTTTTTTATGTGTGGTAAAAGAGTGAATCATCCTATTCTACCTTATGTTTTTTACAGAAGGCTGAATGTATCTCGGTCTTAAGTCTGAGTTGAAAACGGTTCTTAAGCTCGTTATGGAAAAATGAAAAAATAGTTAAGATAAGAGTATCAAATCGAAGGGAGGCAAGCACAAGATGAAACAATTTCTAGCGTTTATCGCGGCCGGTATTTTGGCTTTAATTGCTCTTGGTAGTCTTGCTGGTATTGTAGGATTCGCAATCGGAGCAGGAGTTGTGTACTGGAGCTATAAATCATTTGTGCGAGCTAAATCATTTTTTGGAAAGCTAGCTTGGGGCATTGTTGGTTTAATCGGTTTATCCATTGCACTTTCTCATTCACCAGCATTAATTGGTATCGCTGCATTGGTAGTTTTGTACTACGGATACCGTGAATGGAAAAAAGAAAAAGATGTAGTTGTTGATTCAGCTTCAGAAAGTTCTAAACCATATAGCAACTTTGAAGATGAGTGGAACAAATTAATGAAAAACTAAAACAATAAACCAATAAAACAATAAATTATAAATAAAGTAGAAGAGAGGAAGATTTATAATGAAACAATCTTTATTCGGACGTGTACGCGATGCAATTTTAGCTGATTTTCATAATGTGTTAGATGAGAAAGAAAGAAAAAATCCAATTGCAATGTTAAACCAATATTTACGCGATAGTGAGCGTGAAATAACAAAAATTGAGAAGTTAATTCAGCGTCATAAAACATTAAAATCTAACTTCGCTCGTGAGCTTGAGCAAGCACGCTATTTTGTTAACAAAAGATCAAAGCAAGCTATCATTGCTCAAGAAGCAGGCGAATTACAACTGCATGAACGTGCATTAGAAGAAGTGGCGTATTATGAAGGGCAAGTAACTCGCTTAGAAGAAATGTATGCTGGTGTTGTAGAGCAAATTGATGAGTTAGAGCGTCGTCTTTCAGAAATGAAAAATAAATTAAAAGAAATGAACGCAAAGCGTATGGAATTAATGGCTCGTGAAAATATGGCGCATGCAAACCGCCGTATGAATACTGCTATTCATAAAATGGATGAAAATAATCCGTTCTTACGATTCAAAGAAATTGAAGATCACATTCGTGACATAGAGCTTCGTATAAATGAAGAGCATGAGCGTGATACATTTGATATGAAAATTGCAAAGCTTGAGCGTGAAATGAAAGAGAAAAATGAAGTATCGTTAACGAAAGAAGTAACAAAATAATTGTAGTATATTATAAAACAGGCTTATGATATAGTGATAGGAGAAAAGGTGTTGGAAAGCAATGCCTTTTCTTCTATGTATATGTGACAAGGAGGGGGGAGCTGAAATGAAGAAGCGCTTTTCAAAAACACAATTAATGGGGATGCTCCTCATCATATTTGGATTCGGTCTATTTCTTGATATGATACTTGGACATTTTGAACCAGGTGGTCTAATTTTTGCATTTATTATGCTTATGTTTGGAAGACATTATCGAAAGAAGAATCGTTACGTAAGAGGGAATGTATTTTTATTTGTCGGTGGTATAGTATTCTTATTCTTCTTATTTTCATCAGCAGCGTTTGTACTTGTCGTATTTGCTTGTTTAGCTTTAATTGGTTATCAACTGATTCAACAAGGACATCAGCAAAAAGTAATGAAAGTTGAAATTAAAGAAAAGGGATATATAGATGAAGAAAAACAAATATATCGTACAGAACCGTATATAAAAAATATGTTCGTAGGCAATGTACGAATGATGGATCATATTTATGAACTTGAAGATATTAACGTCCAATATGGTGCTTGTGATGTCGAGATTGATTTAACAACTGCTATGATTCCGGAGGGAGAAACGGTAATTGTTATTCGAGGTGTCGTTGGTAACATTCGTTTATATGTACCGTATGATATTGAATTGTCTTTAAATCATTCTGTAATTGTTGGGCGAGTACTCCTGCCAGGGCATGAAGAAACAGGTTTTAATCGTAATGTTACATTTAGAACAGAACAGTATAAAGAAGCTCCTCGTCGTATAAAAATCATTTCTTCACTTGTAGTAGGTGATACGGAAGTGAGGAAAGTATAATGAAAAAACAAAAAAATATTTCGTGGATGTATATTCGTTATTCGATGTTATCCTCAGTGAGTATCGCACTTATTTGTACAATTGTGTATGTATGGAAAAGCGAGCAACAAGTTTATGATTTATTATGGGAAGAATCCATCGCTTCTGTTCCAATTGGCTTGTTTATTATGAGCACAAGTCTCCTTATCGGGGGGATTATAGGATATGCAATCGGCTATTATATTGAGCAGCGTATACAAGGATTAAATACGTTTCTATTTGAAGTAGAACGAGGGAATTTTCCGAACGATGTTTCATTTACTGCGGATGATGAATTCCATGAAGTGGAACGAAAAGTAATCGGCCTTGCTCGTCGATTAGAGGAGCAAGCGGGATTATTTCAAAAAGTAACGAATGAACGAGCCCATTGGAATGAAGAGATGAGGCAAGAGGCGATTTCTCAAGAAAGGCATAGATTAGCAAGGGAACTGCATGATTCAGTAAGTCAGCAGCTTTTTGCAATGTCGATGATGATGTCAGCCATTAATGAACAAGTAGCTGAAATTCCAGACACGACAAAAAAACAATTACAACTTGTTGAAAATATGGTCGTAAATGCACAATCAGAAATGAGAGCATTGCTCTTACATCTACGCCCAGTACAGTTAGAAGGTAAGAAGTTAACAGAGGGTATAGAAGAATTATTAACAGAACTGTCTAGAAAGCAACATATGAAAATTGAATGGTTAATTGAGCCAATTGAATTAAAAAAAGGTGTAGAAGATCATTTATTCCGTATTGTACAAGAAGCTCTATCAAACACGTTACGACATGCGAAGGCAAAGAAAACGGAAGTACGTCTTCGTAAAATAGATCAATATGCGATTTTAAAAATTATTGATGACGGTGTTGGCTTTGAAGTGGGAGTGAATAAAGCGGGTTCATACGGTTTACGATCAATGCAAGAGCGTGTTCATGAAATTGGTGGAACATTAAAAGTACTTAGCTTTCCGGCAAAAGGTACGCAAATTGAAGTGAAAGTGCCAATTATGATTGAGAAAGGGGGAGAATCATGATAAAAGTATTACTAGTTGATGATCATGAAATGGTTCGAATGGGAGTATCAGCATATTTATCAACGCAGCCAGATATTGAAGTAGTTGGTGAAGCTGAAAATGGAAGAAAAGGTTCAGAGCTAGCGTTGCAATTAAGACCAGATATTATTTTAATGGATCTTGTTATGGATGAAATGGACGGGGTTGAAGCGACACGTGCTATTATTCAAGAATGGCCAGAAGCGAAAATTGTAGTTGTAACGAGCTTTTTAGATGATGAAAAGCTATATCCTGTTATCGAGGCAGGAGCGACAAGTTATTTATTAAAAACATCCCGAGCAAGTGATATTGCAGACGCTGTAAGAGCTACTTATGATGGAGAAACGGTATTAGAGCCGAAAGTTACTGGCAAAATGATGTCTCGTATGCGCCAGAAAAAAGAACAACCTTTACATGAGGAGTTAACAGAAAGAGAGTCTGAAATTTTGTTATTAATTGCAGAGGGGAAAAGTAATCAAGAGATTGCAGATGAGTTATTTATTGCCCTCAAAACAGTAAAGACACATGTGAGTAACATATTAAATAAGCTAAATGTAAGTGATCGTACACAGGCGGTTATTTATGCATTTAGACATCAATTAACGAAATGATAAAGTGAAACTTTAATCAGTGGGGGGTTATTCCTACTGATTATTAGCCTTCACCAATCGGGCTTTTACGGGCAGTTATCTCCCGCTTACCTTCCTCGTATTCGCTGGATTTTGAGGGGGAGTCTTACTGCCCGTTAATGCGGGGGAAAGTGAAATTTTAATCAGCGGGGGAGATTCCTCGCTGATTATTAGCTTGCATCAATTTGGATTTGGCAGTAAAATCGTTGCATCTTTTTATTGACGATAAATAATGTAAGCGTTATCATCAAGCTGTTAACAGTACATACAGAGGGGAGAATGTATATGTTAGTTCAAACTATATTCGAAATGGATAAGTCTAAAAAATTAGGGGACTATGTGAACGCATTACAAGCGCTTTGTGAACAATATAATGTTGAAACAGATAAAATTGCAATTATTGAGGCGACAGAAGAGTATTATTTATTTTTAGTAAAGCAAGAAGATTGCTATGATGTTGTCAAAGTAGAGACAGTTGATACAAATATTGAATATTATACGAAAGCGTATAAAATAAGCAGCTTTAATCATACTGCTTATCAAATGTAAAAAAACTCCTTCGGTAGTTTTTTAGGATGCTTTTGCTTCGCTGGATTCGGTTAGTAGGGGAACTTTTTTCGCACCGCTTAGCTTAGCGATAGTAAGGCCGATAAGAGCTCCGGCTAATGCTGGTACTAGCCAGCCTATTCCTTCATTATATAAAGGGATAAATTCAAAATAGGGTGTGATAAATGAAACTGGAATACCGCCTTGTTTTAATCCGTCAAATACGCTCACAACTGCTGCCCCGAATAAAGCACCTACATAAACAGATCGATAACCGCCGAAATATTTATGTAGTAACGATAGGAGAACGAGTACAATCGCAATTGGATATACAACAAGTAGAATTGGAACAGAGATGGCGATAATTTTTGTTAAACCTAAGTTAGCAACTAGTAACCCTAATGCGCAAATGATACTCGCGAATGCTTTATATGAGAATGTAGTCAATAATGTTGCGAAATATTGACTGCATGCAGATACGAGTCCAACGCATGTCGTTAAGCAAGCGAGTGTAACGATAAGAGACAATAGAAGAAGACCATATGGACCGAATAGTTGTTGTACGATAACAGTAAGTAGCTGTCCACCATTTTTTGCGTATCCGAGAGAGACGCTAGTCGCACCGAGCCAGCCAAGTGCGCCATATACAAGTACGAGTCCGGTAGCAGCAATAAATCCTGCTTTTGCTGTTGCAATGGCAATGGTTTTACGATCATTCACACCTTTAGAGCGAATGGCATTTACAACGATAATCCCAAATGCAAGTGCTGAAATAGTATCCATCGTTAAATATCCTTCCATAAAACCTTTGAAGATTGGGGAAGTTTGATATTCTTGCATTGCTTGTCCGGATTGCCCAAGTGGTGTAAATACACTTTTAACAAACAATAAGAAAATAGAGAGTAATAAAATAGGTGTTAATATATTTCCGATACGGTCAACAAGTTTAGATGGATTTAAACTAAGCCAAAATACGATAGCAAAGAAGATGACTGTGTATAAAAATAACGTTAGGCTACTAGAGCGAATTGTTTCTGGTAAGAAAGAACTAACACCCATTTCGTAGGCGACGTTAGCGACGCGCGGAATCCCCATAGATGGACCGATTGCAATATATACAACTACGGTAAAGAAAATTCCGAATAATGGGTGAACATGACTTGCAAGTTGTTGCATACCGTTTCCTGATAAAGAAATTGCAATAACAGTTAATAAAGGTAAGCCGACTCCTGTTAGTAAAAATCCAATCATTGCAGGCCAAAAGTTTTCACCTGCATTTTGTCCAAGCATGGGAGGGAAAATTAAATTACCTGCCCCAAAAAATAAAGAAAATAGCATAAGACCTGTGAAAAAAATATGTTTTTTTGATACAGTGTTCATTGTTTTTTTCCTCCTTTTTTAAAATTCATTTGTAAGAACACAAAAAACTCGCCCCTAAAGAAAGGGACGAGTTATATTTACCCGCGATACCACCCTAATTTATACATGTAGAAATAAATCTATATGTATACGGCTTTGCAACGTACAACATGATACGTGTTCCTTGTAACGGGGGACAGCCGGTAAGAACTTACTGTAACATTCGGTTCTACTTCTCGGAGATGATTTTCGGCTACGCACTGAACGTTGGCTTTCAGCAAATCGCCAACTCTCTGGGGAACAGTCTTATAACGTACTCGTTCTCGTCAATGAATTTTAGTTCAAGTATTCTGACAGTATTGTTGCATGTTTTTTTTTGAAAGTCAATATGTTTTTTGGAAGATATATTTATATGCGGAAATATCGAAGATGATATTTGTTATTGTGAAGGAAATGATGAAGTGTAAAACGGGAGTGAATAGTTGTAGAGAATTGTAAAATTTGTAGAGAAAGTTGATATTTATAGGAGTAAAGAAGGTATTAATAGAATTTACAGAGAATAATAAAACAATCCACTTGCTGGAAAGAACAAACCAAAAGAGGTGACTGAAATGCTTGCGATGGGAGTATTATTTGGCATTATTGCTATAATTGGTTTTATGTGGTTATATTATTCGCGTTCGTTTAAACAAGCAGAAGTTTTACTCTTTCAAAAAGGTAGTTTGTTGACAAATCAGTCTAGATATTTAGTATGTCCGAAGTGTGGGAGTGCACAGGCCAGAAGTGGAGGATATCAAGAGTGTTGCAAAATTAGATTATGAAAGAAGGAAGCCTCACATTCATTTGTGAGGCTTCCTTCCTTACAATTTCCTGCCGCTCCAAATTGTCCACCGATCTCTTTCAATAATAGGAGAGATGTTTTGTAATGCGATTTGGATATGATGTAGAAGTTGAGCAAGCTCATGATCTGTTAATTCGTATAGAATGGATCGTCCGGTTCGAGGAGATAAGTCTTGTAGTAATGCTGCTACAGAATCGTGTATTTTTCGTACTTCCCATTGTGTTTGCGAAGGGAACACGTGAAGAGAATGCTTTTGTAATTCTTGCTGTATAGTAGCAGTTTTTGGTCTTCTTTTTGATTCGATTTCAATGAGTTTTGGAAATACCGAGAAAAAATATCCGCGAATGTGTTCAGGGCTTCCTGGAATTGTACAATCTTCAATGGTTCGATCTTGTAAAATAAGTACACCGTTTTTCTTTAATATACGAGAAGCTTCACGTAAAAATGTAGGAATGTCTTGTAAATGATGAATAACTGCGCGCGAAATAACTATGTCGAATGTTTCATCAGGATATGGGATGCTATGTGCATCACCGTGAATGAATGAAATGTTTGGAAAGCCGCTACAATTTTCTTTTGCAGCTTGTAATATCTCTTTTGAAAAATCAAGTCCAACAACATTTTTGGCTCCCATAAGAGCAAGTTCTTTCGTGTAAATACCACCGCCGCAGCCTATGTCAATTATTTGTTTGTTTTGTATATCTGTAATGTTTTTTATCATTTCCTCCCAAGAAACATGGGCATTTCTAGTTGCATATGTGTACTTATTATTTGCATCATGAAAATTAATGGACATTGTAAAATCCTCCCTTCAGTGTATAGTATAGCTTATTTAATATGATCTCATGTTTTTGTTTCTTATATGAAGGTTATAAGGATTTCTTATTAGAAAAGAGGGATTGAGTTGAAAGTGAAGTATGTAATGGTTTTATGTGTGATTTTACTAGCATCGTGTGGTCAAGCAGAACAAAAGAAAGAAACGAAACAAGTAGAGGAGACGGTGAATGAAGTGGAAGAAACAATAGGGATAACTGTTATACAAAAAAAACATAAAGAGAAAAAGTTACAGGAGTCAGAAGTTAAGGCCGTAATAGATATTATAAATAATGCGGAAAAACAAGAAATAACAGGTAGCTTTGGTGAACCTGAATATGAAATACAAATTAGTAGAGATGGGAAAAAAGAAAAGTATTATGCATGGTTAAGAGGAGAAGATCGACGAGGGTGGCTGCAATATAAGAAGGCTATGTACATGTTGAACGAAAAAGATACGGAAAAACTTTTGTCTATATTTCCAAAGATTCCAGAACAAAAAGAAGACGAGATACAGGTTGATCCTTTAACAGAAGTAACGAAAAAAGATTTGCAGATTACAGCGTTTCATATTAAAGCAGGGGATCAAAAAATGAATTATAAGGTACGTTATACGATTTCGCAATCACTTTACAACAAGTTAGCACAGGAACAAGAATATTATTTGCAATTGATTTTCCCGGAAAAGGTTCAAAAATTAATTGGAGCAAAAGAGAGTGAAATGATTTCAGGTGAAAAAGTAAAGGAGGGGTATAAACAGTATGAATTGAATGTTACTGTTCCGATAAAAGATGCTTCATTATCACAATTAAAAGCATTAGAAACATATTATGAAAATTATGATTTGAAAATATTAAATAATAAAAAAGAAAAAATAGGCGTTTTTCAAAATATCATTCAAATTGTTAAAGAGTATGGTGAAAAAATGGATTTACAAAGATAAAGTGAATAGGAAAGTCTATATGGACTTTCCTAGGAAATGATAATAGAGAGGGGAGAGAATCCCCTCTCTATTACTTTGCTTTTGCAGATGGCTCATTTATGGATTTTCGTGTAATAAGAAATGAAATCATAAGAGCGGATAGAATCATAAGAGCGATGAATAAGTGATTTGGCAACCAATCTAATAATAATAGGTAGCTAACGGTATAAAAAATAAGAGTTGAGGCTAAGAAAGAGAGAGCACCTATAATGAGAGATTGTAATTTCATTTGTATCTACCTCCTTTCATTTGTATTTTTGTCTAAAAATGGATGATATAAACATTATTTCTAAGAAAAGAAAAAAATGTGTCATAATAGAGAATAGAATAAACTGAAATGGGTGCATATAGCTCATTTCAATAAGATAAAGGAGAGGGACATGAGAAATAATAAAAAAGGATTATGGGGAATTATTGTTGCAATAGGGTTATTTTTACTATCTAAGCTAAAGTGGGTATTCGCAATCTTTAAATTAGCAAAGTTTTCAACTGTATTTAGTATGTTTCTATCACTTGGTGCATACGCAGTTATATATGGTTGGAAATTTGGAGTAGCACTTGTTTATTTGTTATTTGTTCATGAAATGGGTCATTTATGGGCGGCAAGAAGAAAAGGGATACCTACATCACCGGCAATCTTCATTCCATTTATGGGGGCTCTTATTGGAATGAAAGAGATGCCGAAAAACGCAAAAGATGAAGCGTATATTGCTTATATGGGGCCTCTTTTCGGATTACTTTCATTTTTACCGGCTATTCCACTTTATATGATCACGAAAGAGCCGTTTTGGGCACTTGTTATTTTGCTTGGAAGTATGATTAATTTCTTTAATTTAATTCCCGTTTCACCGCTAGATGGTGGCCGGATTATTTCAGTTGTAAGTACGAAAATTTGGGGAGCAGGGCTTGTTTTATTGCTAGGCTATTCAATTTACTTTAAAAGTATTTTGGGAGGATTTATTTTCATTATCGGCTGTATGGAACTATATAGAGTAATAAAGAGAGATGAGCCGATTAAAGAATTAGGTTATAGAATTGATGGAATGAAAGAATATGTTGCTAAGCTTGAAGAGGAACTAAAAGAAACTGGTGCTGTGCATCGGACTATATACATGATGCATCATGAGATGAATGTATTAAGACAAAGAGAGCATGCAAAAGAATTAAAAACAGGGGAACTTCAAAGAATGGAAGTGTTAGAGCATCTTTTGCCGAAGTTTGAGCCGCTAGACTATGTTCCATATGAGGATGAAAAAGACGAGTATACAATTTACATCAGGGAGGCATTTGAAGTAGCGGAAAGACGATTAAATGAATGGGAAAAAGAAAAAGTACAAAAAGAAAACTATTATAAAGTTGATGCGAAAACGAAATGGACAGTATTCGCTTGTTATATCGGATTAATAGCTATACTTGGTTATACAGCTTATGAAGGTTATATTGTTTTACAGGAGCATTTGCCAAGGCGAAATGTGTAGAAAAATAGTGTCGAAATGATAGGAAGAATTTAAACAGGAATTGTATTTCTACGAGCGAATGATAGAAGTGAAACACTCTATTGTAATATTCATAGTAGAAAAGGAGTTCTGTATATGAGGAAATTGCTAAGTGTGTTCAGCATTATAATCGTGATGATCATTGCGAGTTATAGTCTTATGAAAGTGCTATTACATTATGCGAATAAGCCCGCTGGGGTAAATACAATAGCTCAAATAGAAGCGGTACAAGAAGAGACAAAAGTGCTTGATTTTATTCGTACGACACATGAAAGTTATAATAATTTCTTAAATTATGGTAAGGCAGAGAATTATACAGACGGGGACTGGAACCATTTAAAGAAATGGTTTCAAGAACAAGAATCATCTTTAAAAAACATACATACAGAAATAAAAAATGAAAAGATCAAACGTGATGTAAATAGAAGTTATGAAATTGTAAAAAAAGGTGTGGAGCTTCAAAATATTGAGTATGTAGTTTATGCCCATCGTGTATACCATGACTTAGATATTATCGTAAATAAATATAGAGGCGAAACGAACATCTGGGGGTATACAGAATTTGGAGATGGGAAAGATATAAGGGTAATTGAACAAGCAATACAGTCCAAATAATAAGCTAGCTAGCATTCTAGTTGGCTTATTTTCTTTTTGTAAGTGCAATGTTCATATATTTTTCACAAAAACACCGTGTTAATAGTGATTAAAATCACAATGTGTATAATACAATTCAGTTAAACTAAAAACAGTTAAGGAAATAGAGGAGTGGGATACAATGTTAAGTGCAAAAACAATTGAAATCGTAAAATCAACAGTACCATTATTACAAGAAAAAGGCGTTGAAATTACAACGAGATTTTATCAAATTTTATTTGAGGAACATCCGGAGTTATTGAATATTTTCAACCACACGAATCAGAAAAAGGGAAGACAACAACAAGCGTTAGCAAATGCTGTTTATGCAGCTGCGATGTACATTGATAATTTAGAAGCAATTATTCCAGTTGTAAAACAAATTGGTCATAAGCATAGAAGTTTAGGTATTAAAGCGGAACATTATCCGATTGTGGGTACATGTTTACTACGAGCGATTAAAGAGGTCGCAGGTGCACCTGATGAAATTTTAAATGCATGGGGAGAAGCGTATGGAGTCATTGCTGATGCATTCATTAGCATTGAAGCAGAGATGTATGAAGAGGCTGCACATAAAGAAGGTGGATGGAAAGATTTCCGAAACTTTGTAGTTGTTAAAAAAGTGAAAGAAAGTGACGTTATTACATCATTTTATTTAAAACCTGAAGATGGCGGGAAAGTTTCTTCATTCATCCCAGGACAATATGTAACAATTCAAATAAATATTGAAGGTGAAACATATACACATAATCGTCAATATAGCTTATCTGATGCTCCTGGAAAAGAATATTATCGTATTAGTGTAAAAAAAGAAGAAGGTGTAGATACACCAGGTGGTAAAGTATCTAATTACTTACATGATCATGTAGGGGAAGGAGATATTCTGCCAGTAAGTGCACCAGCGGGAGATTTCGTATTAAATATGGATTCAACATTACCAGTTGTACTAATTAGTGGTGGAGTAGGTATTACACCGATGATGAGTATGTTAAATACGTTAATTGAACAAGACTCAAAACGTAATGTATATTTTGTTCATGCAGCGATAAATAGTACTACACATGCGATGAAAGAACACGTTAAGGCAGTAGACAATGAATACGAACAAGTTAAAGCATACACTTGCTATTCTGCGCCGACTGAAAAAGATTTGGAAATAAAAAACTTTGATAAAGAAGGATTCATTGAAGGTGAATGGTTACAAACTATTATTCCGACAACTGAAGCAGAATTTTATTTCTGTGGTCCAGTGCCATTTATGAAGCATATAAATACTGCACTAATTGATTTAGGTGTGAAACAAGAGCATATTCATTATGAATTTTTTGGTCCAGCAGCAAGCTTACAATAGGGTGAGTTTGAATAAGCAAAAAACGAGGTATTATTTTACCTCGTTTTTTATTTGTTCTCTTAACAGCCGATTTACTGTTTCACGGCGTATACCTATCAGTTGACCAATTTCAGTTTGCGTTAATATTTCATATATAGGAATGTCACCTAAATATAGTGTGAACCACTCTTGTAAACGATGAAGACGTTCTTTCGGAGAGACAGTTGACAATTGGTCAATCCGCTGTTGCATCATTCTTAGTTTCGATTGTAATTGCATAGCGATGTCGGCATATGATTTAGGGTTTGCTTGAAGTCTATCGTACCATTCGCTACTAGTAATCGGTTCAACTTCTGTTTTTATTAAAGCAATAGCAGTACCGTGATATTCCTTCGGCGAAATTAAAGAATGGTGAGGTATCGTTTCACCTGGAACGATAATGTTGAATAGAAATGGTGTTCCGTCTTCTTCTAGTCGAACCACTTTTAATAAACCTGTTTTTATAAAATATAAAGGACCGTCCTCGCCTTGACGGAATAGTACATCTCCTTTGTGTAGAATCAATATTAGCCCCCCATTTAAACATTTCTAGTTCTTCTATTTTAGCGTATATGTATAAAGACAATATGCTATTTAAACAGCAATTTCATTGACGAAATGTATGCTATTACAGTAGTATACTATTTAGTGTGTAATAGTACTAGCAATGAATACGCTGTAGGGGGTTTAGTATATTGTTAGATGCGATGAAGATGACGGATATGAGAATACCGGCGAATGCTATCATTCATGCATGTAGAAGAGATGAAAGGTGGAGTCGTTCTATCCGTTGAAATAGACGGCCAAATTATTTATACGATGGCCTATGATGAAGAAACAGATAGTTATGCTGAATTATATGATCGAAACGATAAGAGGGCGTGCCAAGTACATGAAGACTTTATGGGATGGTCACTTCTTCACTAAAAAGATGTCAATATGACATCTTTTTTTATTGAATCGATAGATTATACAAGGAAATGAAATAAAAGGATAAAATTTGTAATAAATGATTTTGCATTGTTAGCACTTTGTAACTGCATGCGAACTGTTTTTTCGCTATCATAAAGATAACAGTCGCAGCTATAGGAGTGATCAACTTGAAGAAGGTACATATTTCAAATTTTATGCTATTAAGTGTTTGTTTAGTTTTATTTGTTCTCCTAGGAGCTTTTTTATATTCATGTGTATAAAAAAACGCATTCTAGAAAGAACGCGTTATAAAAGTGAAGTAATGATTAATCTAGTTCCAAGAATTATTAATGTGATACGTAATAAATTAATTACGGCATTACCGCTTAATTTTGTATTAATATAAGCCCCGATTTTTCCGCCAATCCATGCACCAGGAATAAGAATTAATGCATAAGTCCAGCTAACATTTCCAAGAGAGATGTGAGTTGCAGAACTTACAATTGCTGATAAAAATACGATAAACATCGAAGTTGCCACAGCAATGTGTGCTGGGAATGCAAAAAGAAGCATCATCGCTGGAACAAGTAAGGCACCGCCACCAATTCCAAATAATCCAGATATAAACCCAACTATAAAGGCGATAAAGATAGCAAGAAACGGTGGGAATTGATAGTGTACAGTATTTCCTTTGTTATCTGTAAAAGACCGCTTAATGACAGACATATTTGATAAGGAAAGAGGTTTTAATTTGTCTCGTAGCATAAGAAGAATGGAGACTAAAATAAGGAAAATCCCAAAATATAAAGAAAATGTATCTTGGTTTAAAAATTTATTTGCCCATGATCCGATAATACCACCAGGGCCACTCCCGATAAATAAAATAAGTCCACTTTTATAATCCACCCGTTTATGCTTCATATACGTAAGGGTGGAAGCCAGTCCTGTAAAAACGACTGTTACCATAGAAGTTCCTACTGCGAGTTGTGGTGATAAACTGTGTAATCCAATTAATAACGGAACGATAATAATTCCGCCCCCAAGCCCAACTAGGCTCCCGACGGTCCCGGCGATTAATCCGATGAAAAGTAACATGATGTATTCCAAAATTGCCAACTCCTCTATATAACTTGTCCATCAATTATTATACACGCTTTTTAATAAGAAATAGGCTTGTTCACAAAAAAGTCGTCTTCCTAGAAAAATAAGGAAGACGACTTTTGATTAAAAGATTAAGTGTAATAAGTAGTAAAATAACGCAGCTAATGAAGCTGAAATAGGAAGTGTAATAACCCAAGTAATTAACATGCGTTTTGCAGTTCCCCATTTTACACCTTTCACACGATGAGAAGCACCAACCCCTAAAATAGAAGAAGAGATAACGTGCGTTGTACTAACTGGCAAGTGAATGAATGTTGCACCGAAAATAACAAGTGATGATGATAAATCAGCAGCTACACCATTTACAGGACGAATTTTCATAATTTGTCCACCGACAGTTTTAATAATTTTCCATCCACCGACAGAAGTACCAAGACCCATTGCAATTGCACAAGATAATTGTACCCAGAACGGGATGTCGCTAGAAGTATGATAGTTATTGGCCATAAGAGCCATCGTAATGATTCCCATTGCTTTTTGTGCATCATTTGTACCATGTGTATAAGCTTGTAATGCTGCAGTGAAAATCTGGAATATACGGAAGTTTTTATTCGTTTTCGTTAAGTTAAAGTTTTTAAAGACCACTTTAAAAATACTGTATACGATATAACCAATAACAAAAGCGATAATCGGTGAAATGATTAAAGCTTCAAGAATTTTAATGAATCCTTTAAGGTTTAATGAACTAATACCAGCAGCAGCAATAGCTGCACCTGCGATTGAGCCAATAATTGCATGCGAAGAACTACTTGGGATACCGTAGTACCAAGTAATTAAGTTCCAAGCTATCGCCGCAAGTAAAGCAGCTAAAATTACAAGAGAACCATTTTGTAAAGCAAATGGGTCAACGATATCTTTTGTAATCGTTTTTGCTACACCTGTAAATGTCATTGCACCTAAAAAGTTCATAATAGCTGCCATAATAATTGCATGTCTAGGCTTTAGAGCTTTCGTTGAAACAGCCGTTGCAATAGCGTTTGCTGTATCGTGAAATCCATTGATAAAGTCAAAAGCTAAAGCGCAAATGACTACTAAAACGGTCAGTATCAAGAGTGTATCCATGATCAAACTCCTTACGCGTTCTTCATAATAATTGTTTCTAATACGTTTGCAACGCTTTGGCAGCTATCAGCTACTTCTTCAAGCTCTTCGTAAATCTCTTTGTATTGAATAATCTTAATCGGATCTTTTTCACGAGAGAATAAGTGTTTAATCGCATGACGACGAATATCATCGCATTGTGATTCGTAATCCTTAATCTTAATCGCGTTCGTACGAATGTCGACCAACTTCTTTTTAGACAGTAGTTCAACAGAGTTTGCAATTTCAATTGCACATTGATTAATTGCTTCTACGAATTTAATCATGTATTCATCAGCTTCTGTAATAGAATACATTTCGAACAGACCAGCACCGTGATCTAATCCGTCTAATACATCATCCATACTCATTGCAAGTTGTAGGATGTCCTCACGTTCAATAGGAGTAATAAACGCTTTGTTTAGCTCCATAATGATTTCGTGAATAAATGAGTCACCTTTTGACTCATATTCTTTCATGCGCATAGAAAACTCTTTTAAATCGCTAGCATTTTTAATTTTATACTCCACGAAAAATTGCGCGCCTTCTTTTAAATTTTCAGAAACATTCATTAACATTTCAGAAAATTTATCTTTTTTTGATTTAAAGACCATTATTAGTTACCCCCACAAAAGTAATATATGTAAAATATATTGGCTAGTCAATTCTAACAAAAAACTGTCGTTTTTTAAAACATTTTATCGAAAAGTTTACAAAAACTTAACATAACTCTCATTGTTGTATTAATAATATTAATAATCGATATTGAATATCTTACTTGTAGAATGTCCTTTTCTTGCAAAAAGTATGAATGTGAAAGAAAAGCTTTACACTATAGGAAGGACTACGTTATTATAATAAATTTAAAAGGAGGTATATTCTTCCTTTTGAAAAGAAGAGTGTAAACAAACGAAGGAAGTGAACGAATGAAATTGAAGAACACTCACTTTAAAAAAACGCTTGAGTGGTTCAATGAGAGGAAGAAACTACGCAATTCATTAATTGTATTGGGCAGTTTATTCGTTACTCTATTTATTGCTATAAATATAATAATTTCCATTCAAGACATATCTGAATTAAAACAAGCTGTTCCGCAACCGACTTTAATTTATGATGCAAACAATGAAGTTGCGACTAAATTGGCTTCTTCTAAAACAGAAGGCGTAAAAAGGAAAGATATTCCTAACATTATGGTTCAGGCAATTGTTGCAGTAGAAGATAAGGAGTTTTTTAACCATCACGGTATTTACTATAGTGGAATTATAAGTGCGGTTTTTAAAAATATTACAGCAGGAGAAGTTGTAGCAGGGGGAAGTACAATTACACAACAACTTGCGAAAAATGTATTTTTGACACAAGACCGCACGTTCTCACGTAAAATAAAAGAATATTTTCTAACTAAAAAAATAGAACGTACTTATACAAAAGATGAAATTATTGAAATGTATATGAATCAAATTTATTTTGGTGAAGGGGCTTGGGGTATAAAAAGAGCAGCTAAATCTTATTTTGATAAAGATGTAAAAGATTTATCAATTTCAGAAGCTGCAACGATTGCGGGCTTGATTAAAGCGCCGTCTGCGTATTCGCCTTATAAAAACTTTAATAAATCAATTGAACGACGTAATGTCGTATTAAGTTTAATGAAAGAGCAAGGGTATATTTCTGAAGAACAGTACAATAAAGAAAAAGAGTCCGGTCTTGTATTAAAACGTGGTGTGGATGATAAATACAAAGGTAAATATTCTCAATATGTAGACTATATTGTTAGAGAAGCAATGGACAAGTACGAATTAACACAGAATGAGATTTTAGCAGGTGGTTATCGTATTTATACAGAGCTTGATTCGAAAAAACAACAGGCTGTAGAAGATGTTGTGAATAATGATAACTATTTTAAAGATAGTGGTTCAGATCAGCTCATGCAAACAGGAGTGGTCCTTGTGAATCCAAAAACTGGTGGTGTTCCAGCTTTAGTTGGAGGCAGAGGGCCGTATCAGTTTTTACAATTTAACCATGCTACTCAATTAAAAAGGCAACCAGGTTCAACGTTAAAGCCTCTTGCTGTATATGTACCAGCGTTAGAACAAGGGTATGAAGTATACGATATATTAAAAGATGAACCATTTAGTATTAAAGAATACGAACCGAAAAATAGTGATCTTACCTTCCATGGTAATGTGACAATGTATGAAGCGGTGGCAAAGTCGTATAATGTTTCAGCAGTTTGGCTGTTAGAACAAATAGGATTAGATAAAGGATTGAAATCTTTAGAGAGATTTGGTATTCCAATAGTGCCAGAAGATCGTACGTATCCGATTGCTTTAGGCGGAATGCATGTAGGTACATCTCCATTTGTAATGGCCCAAGCATATAGTACATTTGCAAATGATGGTGTTCAAGTGGAGGCTCATGCAATTAGAGAAATTCAAAACGCTGAAGGTGAAACGATTGGGAAATGGTATAAGAAAGAGACGCGGGTGACGAGTGAAAAAATTGCTCAAAAGATGACATATTTATTAAAAGGTGTTGTCGAAAAGGGAACAGGTGAAAAAGCGAAAGTTAATAATGTTGATACGGCGGGTAAGACAGGTACTACTCAAATTGTAAATGGTCCAAGCAATGGTGCAAAGGATTCATGGTTTGTTGGATATACGCCAGATTTAGTAGGTGCGATTTGGGTAGGATATGATAAAACAGATAGCGAGCATTATGTTCCAGGAGGGAGTCAAATTACGACGACGATGTTCCGGGATATCATGAAAAAAGCAAATGCAAATCCAGCTCAAAAAGCATTCCAGTTATCACTAATACCAGAGGCTGACTACAAAAAACAATTGCAAACAATCGAAGAGGAAAAACGAAGAAAAGAAGAAGAGAAGAGAAGGAAAGAACAGGAACAACAAAGAAAACAAGAGCAGCAAGAGTGGTTTGATAAAGTGAAAGAGTGGATTCCATCACTTTGGTAAAAGAAGAAAGAGGCGAATAACGAAATCCGCCTCTTTTTCGTATGAAAAATAAAGTGAAACTTCAATCATTAAGGGATGTTTATTCACCGCTAATGATTAGCCCATACCAATTGGGAAATGATATTACTCGTTTAGTATAATGTTCGTACTGCCAGAGGATTGAGAATCATATGTGATAATGATTTTGCCTTTACTAATAGGTTCGTAAGGTAATTCTTCTTCATAACTACCATTATTTTCATTATGGATAGAAAGCGTGATTTCATCAATTTCTTTATTTATATACTGATCTTTAATCGTTTCAGCAATTTGAAGTAGCGTTTCGTAACTAGAAGCTTTCGTAATAAGCATTCCTTTTATAACCTTTTTTTCATTATTTGCTGCATTGGAATAAGGGATGTTACTTTGTTTTGTATACAAAAGCTTGTATGGAACTGTTTTTCTCTCTGCTTTTGATATAGTGGAATATTTTAGAGTTAAAAAAAATCCTACACATAAAATAATGCATACCATAAAAGCAACCCAGATGCGTATCAGTGACATAACTCTCATTTTCATCCCTCTTTCATATCTTTGACTTCACTATTTATCATACAAAATGAGGATTAAGATAGAGTAAATTTGAGGTAAAGAAACGTAAAGAAGGAGCACTTATCCTCCCAAATAAGTGCCCGGTTCTATATAAAAAGAGAAATTTAATTTACAGTCAAATGATGCATATTATTATAAATACGCTTATTTAGTGAAATTAGTAAATTCGGAAAACAGATAGTGTTGCTGTTGTATCACCTGTGTTAGGAATAGAAATAGTATTTGCTGTAGGTTGTACAGCGATTGTTGTACCAGTTTGTAAAGTAACGATTGTAGAGAAAGAAACAGCACTACTGATAACGTTAGTTGAAAAATTACGAGTAGGTGGTTGACCATTGAAGGAAATACCGAACCCAAACGGTGAAGAGCCTGGGAAAGTTGTAGACGCTGAGAAATTAATATCATATACGCCTGTTTCTAAAACTGTTAAAGTGTCTGAAGTGTCATTAAAAGTGATAGTATTTATTTCAAAAACTTGATTAAATTGGATGTTTGTTCCAGGAGATATAGTTTGTGCGTTGGAGTTTCCGATGGACGCGATAGTTACAGGAATTGGAGTACCCGCTGGACTGTCGCACCAGTAGCACCTTGAGCGCCCGCCGGTCCTTGGACACCAGTTAAGCCCCTTGAGTCCTACTATCACCTCCTCCAAGGCAATCTGATCCGTATTGAACTAGGAATAGTTTGGATCTCTGTTATGAGTTTAACTAATTTGTCGATAGTACAACAATCTACTTTAAATAACTTAGCAAGCTTTGTAGCTCAACGTACAATGCTCCGCATGAGAAAGGTGTTGTTCTTAAAATAGTTAATAGATTAGTGATAATAGAATTTCCGATTTGTTTTTGTGCCGGAGATAAATCTAAGCAATTGAGGAACTTTTGTAGATTATTTAGGGCATCAATTAGATTATCTATATTATTTTGAGAAGGGGTTTGAAAGACAGCTTGAATAGCTTGACCAAGTGCTTGAAGAAGTCTAACAAACTCTTTCAGTTCGGACTTAGAGATATTAATATGACTGCAAGCTCTTACTTCGCAACAATCATTACCATAAAATACTTTTCCTTTATTTATATTGTTTATCTTTTCATCCCTTTCTTTCATAGAATCAATAGTCGTTACTATATATTAAGATGAGATTTATACTAAATTCGTGATGGACAAACTACTATTTCTAAAAAAATAAGAAGTTTGCCTACCAAGCAAAAACAATTAAGTTATGGAGAAAGATTTATAGAAATTAAAGAAGATTAGTTCAACATAAAAAAGCATGTCAATTGTTGAGAGTATCTAACAATTGGCATGCGGTTTGTGGAGGAATACCTCATTTGTATTCATTCATTCTTTCATGGTTTGTTTTAGATAAAGTTGGAATAGAAATAGTGAAAGTTGTACCAGCTTGATTACTAGTCATTTTTAATGTGCCGTTATGATTTTGAATAATTTTCTTTGTTACTGATAGGCCCAGTCCTGTTCCTGAATCTTTTGTTGAGAAGAATGGATCAAAGATATATTCTTGAATAGCTGGAGGAATACCAGTTCCATTATCTGTGAAAGTAATCCGAACGAAGTTATCTAGGCGATAACTAGTGATTTGAATAGAAAGAGGTTTTTCACCTTGAGCATCAACGGCGTTTTGAAATAGGTTTAAAAACACTTGAACAAGTTCATGGCGATCAATATGGACTAAAATATCATCTAATTCATTAGAAAAATTATAATCAATTGAAATGTTATGCAAAAAGACCTCACTTGCTAGTAGCTGTTGAATATATTCACGTAAAAATATATTGATGGGAAACGGTTCTCTTTTAAATTCGCGTGTTTTCGATATAGATAAAAATTTTGTAATAATACTATTTGCACGATCTAATTCAGGAATAAGTAAGTGTTTAAATAATTCTTTATTGGATGGAGATACACTCTCTTGTAAAAACTGTAAGTATCCCCGTACTGTTGTAAGTGGGTTGCGTACTTCATGTGCAATCCCGGCGGCAATTCGTCCTGCTAATGAAAATTTCTCTGCATCACGTTCTGTGTTTAAATAATGAAAAACGCTAATAACTCTAAAAATCTCTCCATTATAATCGCGAATAATTCGATTATTAATAATGCCATAGTTTTTGTCTAAAACCTCTTCATTATATATTTCGGTTCCTGTTTTTAAGGTTTCAATAGCTTTAATTTTTTCTTCAGGTAAGTTAAGTAATTGTTGAATTGGCTTTCCAATTATTTCGTTTCGTATTACAACAAAATCATCTGCAGCAGCTTGATTACATAATGTAATATTCCCCTTATTATCAATAAAGGTTACATGATGTGAAAAAGCATCAAAAATATGAACAAAGTGTTTTTCAAGTTGTTCAAATAAAAATAATGAATCGCAAGTAAGTTGAAAATCAGCTTCTTTATTCTCTTTTCGTATGTTTTGAATGGAATGATTTGTTCTTGTTTTCTTTATTTGCAAACCAATATGTGGATTTTTATATGTGAAATGATGCGGCAATTGATTCACAAGTTCTTCATAAAAACGTACTTTATTTTCTAGTTCTTCTATTCGTTTTTCATGAGATAAAATATCATCGGTTGGAAGCATAAATAAATAACCCCTCAATTTAAAAATTCTTCCATTTAGTATATCATATTTTTATACGGATACTCTTAAAGAAAGAGTTACTTAATGAATTTGATTGTCCAAGATGATTGGGAAATCAGTAGAATGAATATAAGATGAAAACTGAAAGGGAGGAATATGATTGTTTTTCATTGGAGTGACAGGGTGGGGAGATCATGATTCTTTATATATAGATCCCTATGAAAATAAAAATAAATTACGAACATACAGTGAACATTTTCCTATTGTCGAAGTGGATAGTTCATTTTATGCGATGCAACCGGCACGAAATTATACGAAATGGGCGATGGAAACACCGACAGACTTTTCTTTTGTCGTAAAAGCGTATCAAGGAATGACAGGGCATATGAAAGGAGAAACTCCTTTTTCTACGTTTGATGAGATGTTTGATGTGTATAAACAATCGATTCTTCCTTTAATAGAAGCGAATAAATTAAAAATAATTTTATTTCAATATCCACCATGGTTTGATTGCAAAAAGAAAAATGTAGATTTCCTTCGATATACGAAAGAGAAAATGGAAGGTTTACCGTGTGCGATAGAGTTTCGAAATCAAACATGGTTTTATCCAGAAATGAGAGATAAAACGCTACAATTTTTAGAGAAAGAAAAATGGATTCATACAATTTGTGATGAACCGCAAGCGGGAATTGGTTCGGTTCCACTCGTATTAGAGGCGACGGATTCGGATATAACATTAATCCGCTTTCATGGTCGAAACGTTCATGGCTGGCTGGATAAAGGGGAAAATTGGAGGGCGGTTCGCTGTTTATATCGCTACAACAATAAAGAATTGGAAGAATGGGTAGAACGACTAGAGCAACTAAAAAAGAAGACAAAGGACATATACGTATTATTTAATAATAATTCGGGCGGGGATGCAGCGGATAATGCGAAACAACTTATGAAAATGATGAACATTACATATGGTGAGCCAAAGCCTGAGCAATTAAATTTATTTGAACGATGATAAAACAAGAAAGGCACTGTACAAACAGGGGGAATGTACAGTGCCTTTCTATATGAAAAAGAGGGGTAACAATGTTACTGAGCGTTTGGTTGATTCATCAATTGTTGGCTTCATAATAAATGATAATGGTTATCATTATCATTGTCAATGATTTTTCGGAAAATAAGTAAAATTTTTTTGTATTTTAAATAGCAATAAAAAAAGAACAGCATTAATGCTGTTCTTTTCCGTTAATAAATTGTTGTAAATCAAAAGGAGTTATCGCTTGGATAAATTCTTTTGAGATAAGTGTTTGAACGAGAGTGCTCTCAGAAATGCTAGCACCTGTTTTCTTTTCATAAGCTTGTTTTAATAAATCGAGTTTTTCAGCCGTTTCTTGCGGTAATTCAATTGTAAGTGTGTTCATAATTTCTCCCCCTTATTATTAGAGTACCACTACAATATAAGAGAGACAAGAAAAGAAAAGAGAATATGAAACATAAAAAAGGTTACCATTTTTTAAATGGTAACCTTTTTTATGTATAAGAGGTATTAAGCGATACCGATATACTTTAAAGTTTTTGATGGAGTACTATGATCAAAGAAGTGTTGTAAAAATGCAATGTCAACACCTGATTTGTATGCACAATAGCCCCAAGTTTTTCGAAGTGTATGTGAGCTAATCCCTTCTAATCCAACTTCTTTTGCAGCTTTGTTTAAAATGTACCATGCATGTTGTCTCGTAATAGATTTTGTTCCTTTTTGAGACTTTAATAATGGCTCATTGCGTTTCCAAGTTTTACGTTCTTTCATGTAGTCTTCGATTGCGTGCTGTAAGTCTTCATTTACAGCAAACCATTTATGTTTCTTTACTTTTTCATTGTAAAATAAAATGGAATGGCGAACATTTTCGTTTTCATCGATGACATCGCTAACTTTTAATTGTAAGATTTCGCTTACTTTTAAGCCAGAATTTACGGCTAATACGAATAATAAGCCATCACGTTTCGAAGATTGTAAAAGTATATTTTTGATAGTTTCTAATTGTTTTTCACTTTGAATAGGTTGTCCTGCTTGTTTCATTTCACGCACTCTCCTCTTTTATATGTGTAAAGGAAAGGATTAACTTGTTTCTTACTATAAAGGGAGAGTGTGAATTTCATGTGAACTCCTAGTGAAATTAAGACAAATTATTTGACTTCTTTTACATTTGGTAAATTAAAATAGAATACAACGCTATTATTCGTATTATATACACCGTACTTGGCATGATGGAGATCTAAAATGTTTTTTACAATAGATAACCCGAGACCGGTACCACCAGTATGACGACTGCGTGATGCATCTAAACGATAGAAGCGATCCCAAATTTTTTCAAGACTTTCTTCTGGGATAGGATTTCCTGTATTCTCGATTTCGACTTTTACTGTATCTTCGGTTTCTATAACAGAGACTTGTATTCTTTCTCCATCGGGCGTATAGCGAATTGCATTGCTAAGTAAGTTCACAACTACTTGCTCAATACGACTACGATTCGCTTTAACAAATATAGAAGTGTCTGCATCGACGTCCACTTGTAACTGCTTTTCCTCCATGCTAAATAATAACTTTGTATGGACTTGCTGAATTAATTCACCGATTGAGAATGTTGTCATTTCTAGTTTGTACGTACCCGATTCTAGTTTTGCTAATTCTAACATTTCAACAATAAGTCTGTTCATATTTTCTGTTTCTTCTAAAATAACATCTGTATAATACGTTGTATCTTTACTAACACCATCTTGAATCCCTTCTGCGAAACTTCTAATTACACTAAGTGGTGTTTTTAATTCGTGGGATACACCAGAAATGAATTCTTTCCTCGTCTTCTCTAATTGACGTTCACGTTCAATATCTTGTTGTAATTTTGTATTGGCAACATTTAATCGATCAATTCTGTCTTTTAAGTTTACAGATAATGTATTGATACTGCCGGAAAGCCCGCCAATTTCATCGTCTGCTGTAACAGGTAGTTTCTCGCTAAAATCAAAATTAGCCATTTTCTTTGTAACGCGATTAATCTTAATTAATGGTTTCACAATAATTTTTGAATAGTAGAAGGATAATAAAATAATCACGAGAAACACAATGATTAAGGCATAGACATAATAATCTTTTAAAACGAGCATCGCTTCATTAACAGGTTGCAAAGATACTATCGCAAAGGCGTACTCTGTAACCATATTGTTTTCCATAATAGGTTTTACAAAGATGCGGCTTTGTAAATTTTCTTCAACGCCTAATGGGTATATAGTTAATTTATTTGAATCAGAAGTACCCTGCCTAATTGTGTATGTAAAATATTGAACGGCTCGTAATGTTTCAATGTCATTTGCAAGCCGAACCTCAGCTTTGGATGGGAGCTGTAACTTAGATATAACACCAGTAAGGCGGATATTAGTTGTAGTTTTGTATCGATTTGTAAGTCCATTTTTAGGAGGATTACTATTAATTGATTGGAAATCCGAATTGAAATGTTCGTTTCGCCATCGATTATAATGTGTTGACAATTCTATTGGTGTTATAATATTCCCCTGTAAGAACCCCAAGACGCTGATTGGTCCATCTTTTTTTAAACCTAAATTTTCGAATTTAATATATTCTTCGGGTGTTAAAAGATTATTAAGTGGAATGGAATACGTACTTTGAGTTTTAGAATCAATAACATCAATGTAGAAATTGTTTTCACTTTTAATAATGCCATTAGAATCTAAAAATTGCATTTCAGCATTTGTTTTATCATGAAATTCTTGTTTTAGTTTTCTAATTTCCTCATAACTTTTGCCGCTTTTTTCGTAATTATCTACGAATTTTTCAAAGGCAGTTTGAACGGTTTTTACTTTTTTATTAATATAAAATTTCTCTAAAAATAGAGACTGTCCTAGGAAAAAGAGGAGGAATATGATTGTAAATAATGTTGATGTTAATAAAAATAGTTTAAAGACGATACTTCTGTTTTTCACTGCTTCACCTCTTATGAGAAATACTGTAAATGATTTCACTTTATTATAACAAACGTGACAAGAAAGTAGAGGGAGAAATCTGTCTCTTTCTAAAGTAGTTTTTTATAAAAAGTCACATAAAAAGAACTCGACAGACGTATGACGAGTTCTTTAATGTATTATTGTTGAATTGCTGCATCTAAAGCGATTTCAATCATCTCGTTAAATGTAGTTTGACGTTCTTCAGATGTTGTTTCTTCACCAGTGAAGATGTGATCGCTTACTGTTAATACAGATAATGCATTTACACCATATTTCGCTGCTAATGTGTAAAGAGCAGTTGTTTCCATCTCTACTGCTAATACACCGTAATCTGCAAGTTTTTTAACCATGTCCATGCTTTCACGATAAAAAACATCTGCTGTTAAAACGTTACCAACACGAACGTGTAATCCTTTTTCAGTTCCTGCATCGTAAGCTTTCTTTAAAAGGTCAAAGTTTGCAGCTGGTGCAAAATCAAAACCTGGGAATGTTAAACGGTTCATATTCGAATCAGTACAAGCTGTCATTGCAATAATAACGTCACGTACTTTTACGTCCTTTTGAATTGCACCGCAAGTCCCAACACGAATTAAATTTTTAACTCCGTAGCTTTGGATTAGTTCGTTTACATAAATAGAAATAGAAGGAACACCCATACCTGTACCTTGAACAGATACACGTTTTCCTTTATAAGTTCCAGTGAAACCTAACATACCACGCACGTTATTATAGCAAGTAACGTCCTCAAGAAATGTTTCAGCGATATATTTTGCGCGTAATGGATCACCAGGTAATAGAATAGATTCAGCGATTTCGCCTTGTTTTGCTTCAATATGTACACTCATGAAAAGTCCTCCTTATAATGTATTGATAGAAATCAATATCATTTGCATTATACACTACGAATCCGTTCAATTAAAATCTTTTTAATTATTTGTAATATGTGCAAAAGAGGAGGATTTCATAAATCATAATCTAGAATATATATGAAAGAAGTTTTGTATAAACAGAGACAATAAAAATGGTAGGTGATTTTTTGAAAAATCTTGTCATTGGACTTGTAGCTTTGGTACTTATTGTGGCGGGAGGATTTTACATAAAAAAATATCAGGAAACCGTAGAGACGGTAGGAGATGTTCAAGAAGTAAAATGGGATGTATCAAATGGAAAAGGAAATGATAAAGTAGATATTTTGTTTCAATTACTAAATAAAAAGAATAATGAGGTTCGTGGTGTAAATGATCAAATTCGGGCAGTTATTGTAGATGAACAGTTAAAACATATACAACAGATTAAACCTACATTTGCAGGGAATGGATCATATAAGTTATCTTCCAAAATAGCGAAAGATGAAGCGTATACAATATTTTTATATGAAAACAAAAATAAGTCAGTAGAATCATTCGCGAAGACAGATTTTGGGAGAGAAAAAGAAGAAAAAAATAAGAAGAAGGTGAACCTGCCAGTCGATAGTGTACTTACAAAAAAAATTGGAGAGCATGAAGTTTCTCTTTTATTCGGTGCATTACATCCGAATGAGCCGGTGACGTTAACATTTCAGTTTCAAGCAAAAAAGGGTGAAAAATTGAAATTACATTCAGAGAGAGGAGAAGAGGAAACTCTTTATATCGTAGATGAAACGAGGGAAAACTTTTTATACGCTATGCCTGTTGATACGGATGAGCAATTACAGTATCGTATTACATTTCCTGCCCAAGGCACGTATAAACTGTGGGGAACTTTTTATATAAATGGTAAGAAATATGAGAAGGATTTTATCGTACAAGTTCAAAAAAGAAAAAACAGCTAAATTTTTAGCTGTTTTTCTTTTTCCTATTAGTTTTGTTACAGAGAGCATCGTAATTGGTAAAGAATGATTCTTCCTAAATGCTAAATATTTACCGCTCCATGCTGGTTTGTATTTCTCTTTAAAATGTCGTAATCCGCTGAAACTATACGTATAACGAACGTTATTAAAGATTGCAGCAGCAACTCTTTCAGACCAAAATGATTGTGTTGATAACCCAACATTGGAAAGTGGCGCCATACCAATATTAAAGGAGTGATATTCATTTTCTTTTGCCCATTGGAATAAGTGGATGAAAATTGCGTCCATAATTCCACTAGGTGCATCTGGATAATAGCGCATTAAATCAACAGACAATGATCCGTTTTGATATACGGGCATAAAGGTTGTGAATGCGATAATCTTTCCATCCGCATCAGATAATGTAGCGATAGGAGCACGGCTAATATATTCACGATCGAAGTATCCGAGTGAAAAACCTTTCTCTTTTTTTCCACCGAGCCATGCATCAGAAACTTTCCGTAACTCTTCGAATAATTCGTCTGAGAATGGCGGCTGATGAATAGAGAATGTATAGCCTTCTCTTTCAAAACGATTGAAAGTCGCTCGCATACCAGCGCGTTTCTTTCCTGTTATTGTAAATGTATTTAAATCAACGACAGCTTCTTCACCAAGTTTAAAGAAGTTATAACCAAAATCATGATATAAACTCATCCATTTACTTTCGATTTGATAAAATACACAAATGTATCCGAATCGATCAGCTTCAGCTAAAAACTCTTGCAACACATTACGATAGGAGGAAGGGTTGCCAATTGGATCACCTAATACAACAAGACGTTTTCCAGTTATGGAGAAGAGAAGGAGCGCCTTCCCATCACTGCTAAAGAAGAATTGTTTATCTCCTAAATAACCTAAATGACTAAGTACATTTCCACCGTGTTCATCTAAGAAGTTTTGTAACCTTTTATCATTTGCTGGTTGCCCGGGAAATTCATTTCGATAACGATTGGCAATGAGTGAGCCAATTAGTAAAAAAGTAGGAACGAAAAAGGCAGCTGCTAATGCACTTCGTTTCACTTGGGTAATATTACGAACGACGAAATCAGGTTTAAAAGCTTCTTTTGCACCTGCAAATAAAATACCTAAGTTTTTATATAAATATAACGTTACAAGTAAGAATATAAAAACTTTTACGATATCAGAAAGTGAGACTTCCATTTTCTCGCGTACGAATCTTTTACGAAGCATATATAATACAGCGAGTACGATTAACAAAATAAATGTTTCTTCAATATCAATTCCTTTTAGCGTATTAAAGATAGCGGCTCCAATTAAAGAAATAATTGTCATATAATAAGAACGTTTTGTTCCGTAATATATTCCCCTTGAAAGGATTAGAAGGAGAATACCGAATGTTAGCGATAAGCTAAAAGAAAACTGAATCAGATGCTTTGGAGCTAAAATATGTAAGGCGTGTGCCCGGTTTATACTTGTTGGTAAAATAGTCGATAAAATAACCATTAAGCCAGCAAATACTGTTAAAGCAGCAGATGCCCATGAACCTAATTTCCCTAGAAAGTCACGCTGCAAAGTCCATATAACGCCAGTGGTTTCTAATGCAGGCGCAATAAAAGGTTTATCTTCAAACTTTTTAATGGCCACTCCTGTCATTTCGAAAGCCGCAAAAATGAGACCAAGGCAGAATGGTAAAATGTAATAGACGAGGCGATATAGTAACATAGCAGGCAGTAAAACACCTGTATCAATGCCGTATTGTCCTAGTCCAGTTAAGAAGACAAGGTCAAATGAACCAAGCCCACCAGGGACAAGACTAACGACGCCAGCTAAGGCAGCAATTACATATACACCTAAAAACTTTTGAAAGTCAACTTCAATTCCAAACAGTATTAAAATGACGTACATAACGATACCAGCAGATACCCATTCGACTAATGAAACTAATGAGTATAAAACAGTTGGATTTTTCTCTTCCTCTTCTTGTCCTTCGGTTTGCGTTGTTTTTCTATTTTTAAGTTTAGAAAAGCCGATGTATATAGGGACGAAAAGGGCAAAGAAGATAAGGACAGGCCATAACCACGGTTTTTCATGCAAAATAAATCTTGTGTCTAATATTCCGATAAGACCGAGGAATGAAAGTATGGCTAATCCGTTAATAAAGGCAGTCGTCATCCAGGCAATACTTTTAATAAGTTTTCCATTTTCTTTTATGTATGGACGATAAAGCATTGTTCGTACACCAGCTCCAACGAGGCCACCAAATCCAATAAAACCATTTAAAGTATTCGCAATCCATGAGATACGGAAAATCTTTTGGACAGGTATATCAGCTTTTAAGTAACGAAGCATAACATAATCATAAAAGAACATCGTTGATACAGCGAATGCACCAAGTGTAATTGCTAAAAAGACTCCTCCAGTTGGAATGTTTTTAATTGTATCAATCGCTTCTAAAAAAGAAATGCCCGCTAATTCTTTTTTTGCTTGAAAGAATACAACTGTTAATACAACAAATGGGAAGATAATTTTCCCGATTTGTAAGAAACGTTTCCATGAAAACGACATAAATACAACTCTCCTTGTATAAGAAAACTGAGACAATAATATTATTATGACAAACTTCAAGAAAAATAAAAAGGTAAATTCCTGTATAGGTAAGCTATTTTTTATATAGGTATATTTAAAAGAATATTTCGTTTATCAGAAAGTTAAGTTAAAATGGAGTGAAAGAAGGAAGAGAGGGGAAGTATATGATTATAATAGGTTATGCGGGGCATGAGTTAGAGAAAGCAAAACCTAATACATCAGAAGATTTTTTTAACAGATCTGAAGTGACATATATATTAAATGATAAAGAGAAAACTTTTTCAGTTTTATACGTTCGCTATTTTGAAGAAGTTATACAAGAAATTACTCCTTTTGAAGGAAATCCAGTGTGTAAAGTAGAAGAACAAGACATATATTTACGGGATATTGTAGCGATATGTTGTTTAGTGAAAGATAAGGAGCTCCGTGCGCAAAAACGTTTATATTTAAATAATATAGAAGAATTTCAACAATATTTTGATGAGAGAACAGTGTTGAAAGTACAAGAAATATTGGCTGAATTACATAAAAATAAAAGAATAGAAATAGCGTGAAATGGAAAGGGAGAGGGAAGAAATGTCTAATTTGATGGTTGAAAATCAAACAGAACAAGTTTCTATATTTTTAGAAGATGCGATTACTTTGATAACCAATTATGTAAATTATCATACGTTGCCTTTTTTATTAGAAGAGACACCAGCTGGGAACGAGCAATATTATAAAGGGTTATTAGCATCAATGAGACGTCTTCTCGTTTTTTGCGAAGAAGGACATGATGCATGTTTTGTTTTGCTGAATAGCCAGCCATTTCGAAAAACAGCAGCTGAAAAAATTTTATATAAGATATATCATCAAGTAATTGCAGAGTTTTTTTCCCCGAAGAGTGATCATTGGTATGAAAATAGTCGATCTGCATATACAGGAAAAAATTCTATCGTTTTTCAACAAACACCACCTTCATCTATAGAGAAAGTGATGAAGAATTTAGAAGGTAAATTTCAATTGATGCGTGAAGAACTAGAATATTATGAGACAGATTACCAAACGAAGATGTTACACAAATACTAATTAAGGAAAAGAAGCTAAGGAGACTTAGCTTCTTTTCCTTTTGTACAGTTATATAAGGGATTTTCATTGAATATATTTAAGTGGATAGCAATAAGGAGGTGTAACATGAGTCAGCAAGGTGTATTTACAGATTACTTTCATGAAGTAGAAAGTTGGTGTGAAAGTGTTCTTCACGTATTAGATAGCCGCGCAATGGAAGTGTATGATGTCCATATGCTTGCTTATAAAATTCAGACATTATTAGAGCGTATGAAAGAGCATGAGTACGAAACGGATGCGGAGTTTATGTATGAAATAAGCGATGATGTAGAACATATTCAACATCATCTGCAGGAAGTATTTATGCAAGAAGAGGAATATGAACTATATGAAAGAGGGGATAGTGAACGAGCTGTTCCAATTGGAGGGCATACACTCCCGCCATTACCTTATCCATATAACGCGTTAGAGCCGTATATTTCTAGAGAAATTATGATGTTACACCATGATAAACATCATCGTAGTTATGTAGAAGGGTTAAATAAAGCAGAGAAGATGATGGAGGAAGCGAGAAAAACCAATCAATTTGATTTAATTAAGCATTGGGAACGAGAAGCGGCTTTTCATGGATCAGGACATTATTTACACACGATATTTTGGAATAACATGAAAAAAGATGGTGGTGGAAGTCCAAGAGGGGCTTTTTCACAACAAATTGAACAAGATTTTGGGAGCTTTTTACGTTTTCAAAAACATTTTACGGAAGCAGCCTCTAAAGTAGAAGGTTCGGGCTGGGCGATTCTCGTTTGGGTCCCCCGATCTGGAAGGTTAGAAATTTTGCAGAGTACACTTCATCAATTGTTTACACAATGGGATACGATACCGCTCCTTGTACTAGATGTATGGGAACATGCGTATTATTTACAATACCAAAATCGAAAAGATGAATATATTAAAAACTGGTGGAATGTTGTGAATTGGCCTGATGTAGAAAAAAGATTTGAAACTGCGAAACAAATTGAATGGACACCATATTAGACGCAAATTCTTTGCGTCTTTTTTAATGGGAACAGAAGGAAGATTTCGTTCATATTTTAAAAGGCCAAGCATACACTTGTACAAAAAGTGCCAAAAGGACGTGGGGGGAAATATGAGACGAATTTGTGTAATCATTACGCTTCTTATTATGTACGCAAGCGTTATGCCGATTCCTACATATGCAAAGATGAACAGTAATGTTAGCGCTCGAAATGCTGTATTAATGGAGCAAAGTTCTGGTCGTGTATTATACGGAAAAGCAGAACATGAGCCACAAAAAATTGCTAGTATAACAAAAATTATGACAGCCTTGTTAGCTGCTGAATCAGGAAAAATGAAAGAAATGGTATCAGTTAGTAATGAAGCAGTCAGGGTGGAAGGATCGGCGATTTATTTAAAACCTGGACAGAAAGTGAAGCTAGAGGATTTAGTATACGGACTTATGCTTAGATCAGGTAATGACGCAGCGCAAGTAATTGCTGAAAATGTAGGAGGGAGTATAGAGGGGTTCGTATATTTAATGAATGAAAAGGCGAAACAAATTGGAATGAAAGATACTCACTTCTCAAATCCTCATGGTTTGGATGGAGATGGCTCTCATTATTCTTCGGCTTATGATATGGCACTGTTAACGAAATATGCAATGGGGAACGAGACCTTTAAGAAAATTTTTGGCACAAAAACGTATAAATCAAATTCATGGGATTATCCGTGGAAAAATAAACATAAGCTTGTGACATCCTATTATGAATTTGCAACAGGTGGGAAAACAGGTTTTACGAAAAAAGCAGGACGAACGCTTGTTACAACGGCATCAAAAGATGGACTAGATTTAATTGTCGTAACTTTGAGTGCTTCTAGTGATTGGGATGATCATATGAATCTATTTGACAAAGGGTTTGAACGTTTTAAGCAAACAAAAGTTTTAGGACAAGGAGCGCTTGCTGAAATAAATGAAAAGAAATATGCCAATCATGTTTATACGAAAAATAGTTTTTCGGTACCGTTAACTGAAGAAGAAAAAAAGAACGTAGTATTAAAAGTTGAACTCGATAAAAGTGCAAAACTTACGGATGGAGTAAAGGTTGGGAAGACGGACATTTATGTTGGTAATGAAAAAGTCGGAGAACGGAATTTATTTTATAGTAAACGGAAGTTAGTAGCTGCAACGGGTATGTACTGGAACAATGTGAAAGAAATTTTTTCTTACATGATAGGTGTTGGGAACGATGGTTAATCTCGTCTGGGCAGCGATGGCGGTCATAGGGATTGTGTATGCCATGATAAACGGAACGATGGAAGAAGTAACGAAAGCTGTATTTGACGGGTCAAAAGATGCGGTAACGATTTGCATAGGACTTATTAGCGTTTTAGTATTTTGGCTTGGCTTAATGAAAATTGCAGAGGAAGCAGGGTTGTTAAAAAAGTTAGTTACACTTTTTATGCCGATAGTAAAAAGGTTGTTTCCAGAAATACCGAAGGATCATCCGTCAATGGGATTTATTCTATCGAATATGATGGCGAACTTTTTTGGACTAGGTAATGCAGCAACCCCTCTTGGTATTAAAGCGATGGAACAACTGAAAGAATTAAATGGAGGAAAGGATTCGGCCAGTCGCTCTATGGTGACGTTTCTAGCATTAAATACATCAGCTATTACTTTAATTCCTACTACCGTCATTTCGATTCGAATGACTTATGAATCAGCAAATCCTACTGAAATTGTTGGGGTAACATTCATTGCACAAGTGCTCTCTATGATTGGGGCAATTTGGATTGACCGCTATTTTTACCGAAGAAGGAGTAGAAAGGGGCGGAAAAAATGAGTATTGTAAATACAATTTCATTATGGGTAATCCCTTGTGTAATTGGTTTTATCCTTTTATATGGCACGATAAAGAAAGTCCCAACGTATGAATCGTTCGTTGAGGGAGGAAAAGAAGGGATTCAAATTGCAGTTTCCATTTTACCGTTTATGGTTGGAATGCTTGTATCCATTTCTATTTTTCGGGCATCAGGTGCTTTAGATGCGATGATATCTGTAATGAAGCCGATGTTAGATTTAATTCATGTCCCAGCAGAAATCGTTCCACTTGCGCTTATACGTCCAATTTCGGGTTCTGCTGGTTTAAGTATTACGACTGATTTAATTGCAACATATGGACCAGATTCGTTTATTGGGAGATTAGCTTCTACGATGCAAGGGAGTACAGATACGACTTTTTATATTTTAACAGTATACTTCGGAGCTGTTGGGATTAGAAAAATGGGGGATGCATTAAAAGTAGGACTTTTTGCAGATTTAATCGGGATTATTTGCTCAATTGTGTTTGTTTCTTTATTGTTTCAGTAATACTATTCATTTTTTAGGCTATTTCGCTTATAATACGTATACGACCACTATTAAGGTGTAGCTTAATAGTGGTTTTTTTATGCAGTATTTTTGACAAAATGATGAACTTTTATTGTGAGAAATATGAAAAATATGGACAATAATAAAGGATAAAAACATGATTTGCCCTTTATATGTTTAATATCATCGCTATGTTGTTTAAGTGAGACGAGGCGAACAGTCGTAAAACGTATGCGGTTGCCAAGTCTTTCTAATGTAAGGTAAGATAAATTCGAGGTGAAAAAAAGAAATGGAACGATTACAAAAAGTGATTGCACAAGCAGGTATTGCATCGAGAAGAAAGGCTGAGGAATTAATTCAGCAAGGAAAAGTGAAAGTTAATGGAAAAATAGTGAAGGAGTTAGGAACAAAAGTAACTCCTCAAGATAAAGTAGAAGTAAATAACATCCCTCTTGAAAAAGAAGAACCTGTTTATTTTTTACTATATAAACCAACTGGCGTAATTTCAAGTGTATCAGATGATAAAGGAAGAAATGTTGTAACAGACTTTTTCCCTGAAATTACACAACGTTTATTCCCAATCGGACGCTTAGATTATGATACGTCTGGCGTATTATTAATGACAAACGATGGGGACTTCGCTAATGTATTAATGCACCCGAGATATAAAGTTGAAAAAACATATGTTGCAAAAATAAAAGGGCCATTAACAGGTGAGAAAATTCGCATGTTAGAACGAGGTGTTACATTAGAAGACGGAAAGACAGCACCAGCAAATGTGAAAATTATTTCTTGGGACAAGCGTAAAGAGATGGCGATTGTACAATTAACAATTCACGAAGGCCGTAACCGTCAAGTACGTCGTATGTTTGAAGCGTTAGACTGTAAAGTAGTGAAATTAAAACGTGAACGTTATGCCTTTTTAGAAGTGGGTAGTTTGCGACCTGGTGATGCAAGAGAATTGACACCACATGAGGTAAAACAATTACGCGCGCTTGCTTCTACAAAGCCAAGATAAGCTATAGAGTTAAAATTTCACCAGTGGAGTGCTCTGCTGGTGATTTATTCAATATAACATTTACAGAAAAGAATACATACCATTTACCGAGGAGAGGGGAGACAAGATGAAGAAAAATCGCTTATTATTTCGTGTTATCATCCTGCTCATTTTAAGCGGTGCTGTAGGATTTACCCTTTATCAAGGGTTTTTCACTGATAAAGAGAAAATGCAAATTGGGAAAGAAGCACCTAATTTTGTTGTGACGGATTTGGAAGGAAAGAAAATTGAATTAAAGGACTTAAAGGGTAAAGGTGTATTTTTAAACTTTTGGGGAACTTGGTGTAAACCTTGTGAAAAAGAAATGCCTTATATGAATGAATTATATCCAAAGTATAAAGAAAAAGGCGTTGAAATTATTGCGTTAGATGCAGATGAAACAGATATTGCTGTTAAGAACTTTGTGAAACAATATGATTTGAAATTCCCAGTTGCCATTGATAAAGGAACAAAAATCATAGGCACATATGGAGTAGGTCCATTACCGACAAGCTTTTTGATTGATAAAGATGGAAAAGTAGTGGAGCAAATTATAGGTGAACAAACGAAAGAACAGTTAGAAGGCTATTTGAAGAAAATTACTCCGTAATAAAGAAAGCCTTTACATAAGAGGTGCATGTCTATAGCGCCTCTGATTTAAAAATTCTGAGTATTGCGGTAACTTGAGGTTAGAATATACAATAGTACATATAGATACAGGGGCGGTGAGAGTGTTGAAAGAAATTAAATGTGAGTGTGGACATGTTAATCCGATAGGAACCATTTTTTGTGAAGCTTGTGGGAAACCATTTGAAAGCAATGAAAATGTAAAACTATTGGATATGCGCTATGAGGGGAGTGCGCGGAGATCTCTCACGCAAACAAAAACGATAGTCGATAAAATTTGGAGCTTTTTCTCTTCTGTAAAAGTAGGTGTATGGCTAATCGTAATAACTTTAGCTGCATCAGCGATAGGAACAATTTTTCCGCAAGAAATGTACATAACGCCAGGAATTGCACCAGCTGAATATTATAAACAGGAATACGGATTTTTAGGGCAATTATACTATCAATTAGGATTTAATAATTTATACGGTTCATGGTGGTACATGATTTTAATTGCTTCTATCGGTACTTCACTTGTGATATGTAGTTTAGACCGTGTTATTCCCCTTTATAAAGCTTTAAAAAAACAAGGGGTAAAAAGACATCCTAGCTTTTTAAAGAGACAAAGATTATACGGGACTGGTACTCCGCAAGATGGTGACTTGGAAAGAGTGCAAAAGAATTTAAAGAAAAGAAACTATAACGTGAAAGTGGAAGACGGAAACGTTTTAGCGGAAAAGGGACGTTTCTCACGTTGGGGTCCATATGTAAATCATATCGGCCTTATTATCTTTTTATTCGGTGCGATGCTTCGTTTTTTACCGAGTATGTACGTAGACGAAGCTCTTTGGTTACGTGATGGTGAAACGAAAGAAGTACCAGGGACGGATGGTCAATACTATTTAAAAAATGAGAAGTTTATAAAAGAAGTTTATGATAAAAGTAAGGATAAGGAAGTTTTTGATGAAGCGATAGACCGTGTTGGGGATAAAATGATTGCGAAAAACTTCCAAACGAATGCAGTATTATATAAAGCGGTAGGCGAAAATATAGCAGGGCAAAAACCGAAATTAGAAAAAGTAAAAGAAGCGGAAATTCGCGTGAATGAGCCATTGAAATTTGATCAATTTGCAGTGTATCAAGTGGATTATAAAGAAAGTGAATTTAAAAGTATGTCCTTCCACTTGCAAAACAAAGAAAATAATCAAAAGTGGGGACCAATTAAAGTAGATTTAGCGAATCCTACAGAAAAATACGATTTAGGAAATGGTTATTCTTTAGAACTATTAAGCTATTTTCCAGATTTTTATTTTGATGAGAATGGAAAACCGAATACAAAAACAAAATTACCAAACAACCCTGCATTCGTATTTAAAATGTTTACGCCTGAGACGCCAGATGGTGAAGTGAGTTTCGTTGGTATTCAGCAAAATATAGAAGCAGATGGAAACAACAAATATAAAATGTCATTTGCAGGTGTTGAAATGCAAAATGCGACAGCTCTAACGGTTAGGAAAGATTTAACGCTTTGGATTCTTGGTATTGGAGGATTTATATTTATGGTTGGTGTCATTCAAGGTATGTATTGGAATCATCGCCGTATTTGGATACAACGTGTTAATGATGAATGGTGGATTGCAGGACATACGAATAAAAATTGGTTCGGTTTAAAGAAAGATATTGAAAGAATACTAGAAGGTACAGCAATTCCACAGCCAAATGATAAAGTAATTGATAAAAAAATTAGTTAAGGTGGGGAAACGATATGGTGCAAATAAGTAGTAACTTTCTCTTTACCGCATTTATTTTATATTTAATAGCAACTCTATTTTTTGGGGGAGCAATTAAAGAAAAGGGTCATAAATGGGCAAATGTAGGAATAACGATTACAATTTTAGGATTTATAGCACAAACAGTATATTTTGTTACAAGGTGGATTGCATCAGGTCATGCGCCAGTTAGTAACTTTTTCGAATTCGGTACGTTTTTCGGTATGATGCTTGTCGGAGCATTTATTGTAATGTATTTTATGTACCGCGTAAGTATAATTGGACTATTTGCATTACCAGTTGCTCTTTTATTAATTGCCTATGCAAGTATGTTCCCGAGGGAAATATCCCCGCTTATCCCATCTTTAAAAAGTAACTGGTTACACATTCACGTGACGACTGCAGCAGCAGGACAAGCAATTTTAGCAATTAGTTTTATTACGGGCGTTATGTATTTATTGAAAAATGTAGATCAATCAACGAGAAGTAAACGTACATTTTGGTTAGAAACGGTAGTGTTCACACTTGTTTGTACAGTTGGATTTATTGCGGTAACGACAGTATTCTCCAGTATGAAATATGAAGCTAAGTTTCAATGGATTGATAAAAATGAACAACAAGTCGAGATGAAGTATAATCTCCCAGCTTTAGTTGGACCACATGAAGGGAAGTTACTGACAGAAAATAAATTAGAACCGACAGTCGAAGTTCCAGCGATTGTAAATGCGAAAAAATTAAATACTGTTATTTGGTCAGTAATAGTTGGAACACTACTTTATGTTGTATTAAGACTTGTTTTACGCAAACGAGTATCAGCGGCACTTCAGCCACTAGTAAAGAATACGAATAGTGATTTACTGGATGAAATCGGATATCGATCTATTGCAATTGGATTCCCAGTTTTCACATTAGGTGCGCTAATTTTTGCGATGATTTGGGCTCAAATAGCATGGACGCGTTTTTGGGGGTGGGATCCGAAAGAGGTTTGGGCACTTATAACGTGGCTCTTTTATGCGGCAGTATTACATTTACGATTATCTAAAGGATGGCATGGGGAAAAATCAGCGTGGCTTGCAGTAATTGGTTTTGCGATCATTATGTTTAACTTTATTGTAGTGAACTTAATCATTGCGGGTTTACATTCATATGCATAGAGAAATAAAATAGGAGAGTGTATGTCACTTTCCTATTTTATTTTTGTCAAATTTTCTTCTTTTTTGAGAAAAACATGACAAAGTAGCGGTTGATTTTGTAAAATGATGTCGAGGACATAATATACTGTTCAAATAAAATACATAGTTTTGGAAAAAAATTGAACAAACTTTATTATTCTTGTGAAGCATAATAGTGGGAAGTGAAACATTTAGAGGAGTGCTTAAATAACCGAGAATAGCGCAATATAATAGTGTAGAAGGGTAGGTGTGAACCGCTGATGTGAAAATATGCAGCGGGTAGAAATGGAAAATGAATTTAGAATTTTAATTGTAGACGATGAGGATCGCATTCGTCGTTTATTGAAAATGTACTTAGAAAGAGAGCAATACACAATTGAGGAAGCAGATAATGGTGATACAGCTTTAGAAATGGCGTTGCAAAATGATTATGATTTAATCTTATTGGATCTTATGATGCCTGGTAAAGATGGTATCGAAGTGTGCAAAGGGGTTCGTGAGAAAAAAGCGACACCAATTATTATGTTGACGGCAAAAGGTGAAGAAGTAAATCGGGTACAAGGATTTGAAGTTGGAACGGATGATTATATTGTAAAACCATTTAGCCCACGTGAAGTAGTGCTTCGTGTGAAAGCGGTGTTACGTCGTGCTGTACCAACAACATTCTTTACACAAGATACAACGACGAAAGATGTTACTGTGTTCCCGCACTTAACAATTGATAACGATGCACATCGTGTTACTGCAGATGGTAATGAAGTGAACTTAACGCCGAAAGAATATGAATTACTATTATTCTTAGCGAAAGCTCCTGATAAGGTATTCGATCGAGAGCAATTGTTGAAAGAAGTATGGCAATATGAATTCTTCGGAGATTTACGTACAGTGGATACGCATGTAAAGCGTTTACGTGAGAAATTAAGTAAAAAATCACCAGATGCTGCGAAGATGATTGTTACCGTTTGGGGCGTGGGTTACAAGTTTGAGGTTGTGAACGACTGATGCTTTGGAGAAGTGTAGTAGGGAAGTTATGGATGACCATATTACTTCTCGTTTCGTTTGTTCTTGGATTTGTTGCGATTTTACTTTCACAGTTTTTTAGAACGTATTATGTTGATATGAGTGAAGCTAGGCTTCAGAAAGTTGCAACAAGTGTTTCAGAGTTAATTGAAGAAGGTGCCGATGTAAAAACGATTGAGAATATCGCGTATAAATTCTCTGACCCACTTTCAAGAATCATTATTGTAGAAGATGGTAAGGAGATTTCATCTTCTCCGAAACAAGAAGGATTAGTTACGCTAACAATAGATGATTTAAAAGAAGATAAAGAATTAGCTGCTGTTTTTAAAGATAAAAAAGAAATTAAAAACAACATAAGAAAAGCTTCTAATAGTAGGAAGAATAAAAATACTGAAAATGATATTATGATTGTCGGAAAACCGGTGCAATCAAAAAATCAAAGTGCAGTGTTCGTATATGAATCTTTACAAGTACCAATACAAGGTATGGAGAGAACGACTGATTTTATTTTCTTATCGGCTGGGATTGCGATTATATTAACAACTTTCTTTGCGTTCTTCTTATCTACTCGAATTACCGCACCGCTTCGTAAAATGCGTGAGGTTGCTTTTGAGGTGGCACGTGGGAAGTTTGATGCAAAGGCCCCTATGGTATCTCAGGATGAAATTGGTGAGCTTGCAACGGCCTTAAATCAAATGGGTAAACAGTTGAAGTTTAATATGAATGCTTTGCAGCAAGAAAAAGAACAGTTAGCTAGTATTTTGAGTAGTATGGCAGATGGAGTTATTACGTTAAATCAAGAAGGTGAAGTCGTAGTTATTAATCCACCGGCTGAAAATTTCTTACAAGTTTGGCAAGAAGAAAAAGAGATAGAGCTAAGTAAAAAACTACCTTCTGAACTTGTGGAACTATTCCATCGCGTTGTAGAAAGTGAGCAACAACAAGTTGTTGAAATTAATTTGCAAAAAGGTAACTACGTAGTTCTTATGACGCCGCTTTACAATCAAACGAAAATTCGTGGGGCTGTAGCAGTGTTGCGTGATATGACGGAAGAACGCCGTCTTGAGAAGATGCGTCAAGACTTTATTGCCAATGTATCACATGAACTTCGTACACCAATGGTCATGCTTCAAGGGTATAGTGAAGCGATTTTAGATGATATTGTGCAAACGAAAGAGGAAATTAATGAGTTTGTTCAAATCATTTATGATGAATCCGTTCGTTTAGGTAAACTTGTAAATGAATTATTAGATTTAGCTCGTATGGAAAGTGGCCACGTAGAGTTACATATTGGTGAAGTAGATATTCATCCATTTGTCGAAAAGATTGGCCGTAAATTCCAAGGGATTGCAAAGGATAAAGAAGTTGAACTAACAGTAGATTTCCAAAGTCCAATTGAACAATATCCGTTTGATGCAGACCGTATGGAACAGGTGTTGACGAATTTAATTGATAATGCAATTCGTCATACGAATGCAGGTGGACATGTTGCACTTGTAATTCATACGGAAAATAATGGTCTTACTTTCGAAGTGCAAGATTCAGGTGCTGGTATTCCAGAAGAAGATATTCCATTCTTGTTTGATCGTTTTTACAAAGCTGATAAAGCAAGAACACGCGGGAAAAAGGGTGGAACAGGACTCGGGCTTGCGATTGCTAAAAATATTGTTCAAGGCCATGATGGGAAAATTTCTGTCTCAAGTGTTGTTGGAGAAGGAACTACATTCTCTGTATATTTGCCGAATCGTATAATTTAGATATATGTTTTTAAAGTTAATAATAAATAAAGTTCTACTGTTTTTTATTTTTTTGTAAAATCAATTAAATAAATTATAGTAGAACTTTTTTCTATCTTAGTCGAATTAAGAATATCGAGAGAGGTGCTGTGAAGAAATGAAATTATATACGAAAACAGGAGATAAAGGGAAAACAAGTGTAATAGGTGGCAGGGTGGATAAAGATAATATTCGTGTAGAAGCATATGGCACGATAGATGAGGCGAATTCTCATATTGGATATGCGATGACTAAGCTACAAGGCGGGGCATTTGGAGATGTTTACAATGACCTTGAAAATATTCAACATGAACTATTTGATTGCGGGGGAGATTTGGCGATAGTGGAGGAGAAAATCCCTTATAAAGTAACGATCGAAATGGTCGAAAGCTTGGAAAGAAGGATTGATTTGTATATAGAAGAAGCGCCACCATTAGAACGCTTTATTTTACCAGGTGGTAGCGAGGCATCGGCTACCATTCATATTGCACGTACTGTTGTAAGAAGAGCAGAGCGCTCTATCGTATCGTTGAAAAAAGAAGTGGAAACAAATGAAGTTGTTCTAAAGTATGTAAATAGATTATCTGATTATTTGTTTGCAGTAGCTAGAGTAATAAATACTCGATTACAAGTAAAAGATGTGGAGTATAACCGTAGCGCATTAGTTTTTCGTGATAAGAAAGAGAAGGAAGTGGAGTAATTCACTTTCTTTTTTTTGTATACTTTTTTCTGTAATATACCAAAATAGAGAAGGTATGGTGGTAATTAGAAAACGGAGGATGTATATGAAAGTGTTAAAATGTAGCGTCATGTTATTGACTGTACTGTTTTTATCTCAATTACATGTTTACGCAGAAGAAAATCGATGGACATGGCCTGTGGAAGGACAGATAAGTGATTATTTTGGGACAAGGCATGGAAAACACTACGGTATTGATATAGCTGCACCGATCGGAGTACCTGTGGCAGCTATTCAAGATGGCAAGGTGACAAAGTCTTATTATTCAAATAGTTATGGGAACGTTGTATTTATTAAACATGGAGAATATGAGGCTGTGTATGCACATTTAAATAAGAGACACGTAGTTCAAGGGGATTATATTTCAAAAGGAGAAATAATTGGAGAAGTAGGAAACACAGGAGAATCACGAGGTGCACATTTACATTTAGAACTTCATCAAGGAAGATGGACGATGGCGAAAAAGAATGCGATGAATCCATTACTTGTTTTAAATGAACAAAGAAATGAAGTTGTTTCTTCCTCATTATATGTCGTACAAAAAGGGGATACTTTAGTTAATATTGCACGGAAATTTAGTATGACACTTAAGGAAATAAAAGCAAAAAATGGATTGCAGCAAGAGCGAATTTATCCAAATCAACAATTATACGTAAAGTAAAGAAGAGCTAGTTTAACTAGCTCTTCTTTTACCAAAAAATAAAGACACATATAAATCCAGAAATAGCTAAGTAGCTATATAAGTAAAAAACTTTTGTTCTTGTTTTTTCTTTTGTTCGAAACAGTACAATAGTCGGTTCAATTAAACCGATTGTCAAACAAAGTAAGCCAAGAAGCATACAACCAATCGAAAGAGAGTACAGGGCGATTTGTGGTGCTTGAAATGGAATCATCCATTTTAATAAAAATGCAATAAGTGCAGTGTAACAAATGCTGCCGATGTATTTATTCAACGGTGTATTAGAACGAAAACCAGGAAGTTTTTTTAAGAAAGAGCGAGAAACAACTTCTGTTTGTAAAGATGTATGCTCTTCGATAATTTTTTGAGCTTCTTTTCCTTTTTGGAAAAGGGATAATATCCAGTTACGCTCACCTTGAAAAATAAATTGAGAAGTTGTCAAATAGTGATCAACCTTCACTTTATTCCAACTCTTCCATGGATGACGCTCGCACAATTTTAATTTACTTTCTGTTTTTTTATCATACTGATAAATACTGATGCCATCTTCATCGAAAGCAGCATAGTATGTCTCGCTTGAGAATGTGCCTAAATCAATTGGACAGTAGAAAAGTAATTCTTTTTTTAAGTAAAAGTATTCTTTTCTTAAGTTTTTTTTCATTGCTTCTCGAATAGAGTGTCTTTTATCTTTCTTCATGACATTTCCTCCATAACTCAGAAAATGTTCTTATCTTAACAATTCAACATCTTATCACTTTTCATTATATATGACTAGGGAATTCAAAAGAGAAATGCCTAATAATAAAAAATATGGGGTGTATTGTAAAATATTTTGCAATTATTAATGGGTTATAAAAAATAAATAACTAATTTTAAATAAGTTACAATTTTTTAGTTCACAATGTTATTAGGTTGTTGTATAATGAAGGGGAAAATAGAATATCGGTCTATCTTCGGGGCAGGGTGAAAATCCCGACCGGCGGTGATGAACTATTTATGATTTCGTTCTAAGCCCGCGAGCCGTTAAGGCAGGATTTGGTGTGATTCCAAAGCCGACAGTATAGTCTGGATGGGAGAAGATGGAGGTTCAAGCGTTCAAAAAAGATAGGAATTTGAACGTCTGTTTGATGTGCCTTAAATTCTCCCTTTGTGTAAAACACAAAGGGTTTTTTCATTCTATGAAAAAATAGGCATAGCAGAACCTTTCCACTTTCCATGAGATGATCGATGGAAAAGGAGAGAGAACGATGAAACAAAAAAACAGTGTAGTAAAGATGGTGAGTATAGCAATGCTAAGTAGTATTGCATATTTACTAATGATGTTGGATTTCCCGTTCCCAGGGCTTCCGCCATTTTTAAAAATTGATTTTAGTGATGTGCCAGCTCTAATTGCTGCAATTATTTTTGGACCAATTGCGGGGATAATTGTAGAGGGAATAAAGAATATTTTACATTACGGGATTCAAGGTAGTTTAGTAGGAGTGCCAGTTGGAGAAATTGCAAACTTTATTGCAGGATGTTTATTTATTGGACCAGCAGCTTTCTTATTTAGAAAGTATCGTACTGTAAAGAGTTTAACGACAGGACTAATGTTAGGGACAATTACAATGGCGCTAATTATGAGTGTATTAAACTATATCATCATATTCCCAGCTTACACTTGGTTTTTAAATGCACCTGCTATGTCTAGTGAGGCTATAAGAACGACTGTTGTAACAGCGATCTTACCGTTTAATTTAATTAAAGGAATTGTAGTAACAATTGTATTTGTAGCATTATTCTCACGCCTGAAAGTATGGGTGTTTGCAAAAATGAAAAATGCATAACATATAAAATAAAACCATTAGTAGTGTGAAACTACTAATGGTTTTTTGTTAAGTAGAATGAAAATAGGGAACAAAAAATGCCCCTCATCAATATGAGGGGCATTTTTTGAAGTTAATAAAAGACTATTCGAATTTTAAAGCGTCGCCGTCAAATGATTCGTCAGCAACTTTAATTGAGTCAGTTGGACAACCTTCGAATGCATCCATCATATCTTCAATTAATACATCTGGAATTTCAACGATACCTTGGTTATCATCTAATGTTACAAATGCAATACCTTCATCATCATAGTCATAAATGTCTGGTGCAGCAGCGCCGCAAGCACCACATGCGATACAAGTATCTTTATCAACGATTGTATATTTTGCCATCTTTTTTCCCTCCTGATAATATGTATGTGAAAAGCTCGCCATAAAAATTATAACCTTATTGTAAAACGGTTTGTAAAACTTTTCAACATAAAATTATAATGATAATGCTTATCAATTAGAGTGTCAACTTATTTTTGAATTATGTCATAAGATTTTCAAAATACGTAAATGTTATTTCGTTTGGTACAATAGAGTATGTACAAGCATATGGTACCGATATGATAAGGTTAATGAGTAACAGTAGACGTTGTAATCATATTGAAAAAGAATTAAGTTAAATTGGAAAGGGGAAGCGGTAATGCAACTACAATATACTTTATTGTATTGTTTAAAACAATTGAATGGCGAAAGGACCGTTTCTTCTATTTATTATTTATTAAAAGGAAAGAGGTCATCGCAAACATTACAAGATGGGAAGATGTTTCAAATTTCTTTTTTGTTTGGGATTTATAAATCTTTGAATAGAGCTGATTATGATCAAGAAGTTGCAAAGTTGGTACAAACGGATTTAGTTCAATCTATACATGAAAATACATACGTAGTAACGACTGCTGGTAACATGCAATTAAACAAATGGAAAGATGACTTTGCTTTTCCGACGTGTTTACATGGTTTACACTATGGTGAAATAGGTGAAACGTTTTGGAAGAGATTATCATTAATCGTTCAAACCATTTCGAATTTACAACAGGTGAATACGAAATTTATTCCAATTCAGCAAGATACAGAAATAATGATGTGGGTGAAACGTTTTCTCACTGGAATACCATATATGAGAAGTGAATTGGCTAAAAGGTTGTGGAAGGAGATGTATACTCTTTTACAAAAAAATAAACCATTAGAGGCGACAATCGTAACATATCGCTTAACGGGCTATAAACGCATCGGTTGTACGTTGCAACAATTAGCGGAAATTACGAAACAAGATGTATTTCGAGTGTATTTTTTATTTTGGGGTACAATTCATTTCATTATTCAAGAAGTTCGTAATAAAGAAAGTGAGTTTCCGTTATTAGCTGAAATTATATCTTATCCAAATGAGAAGGCTGATTTATTTAGCATATCTACGAAAAAAACATATAATCTTTGGAGACAAGGACGCTTTCTGGAAGAAATAGCAACAATTCGGAATTTGAAGGTTGCAACGATAGAAGATCATTTTGTAGAAATCGCTTTACGAGAAAAAGAATTTTCAATTGAGATGTTTATGGAGAAAGACAAAATAGATAAAGTAAAAGAAGTAATTGAGACATTACAAACACGTAAGTTACGTGTCTTGAAACAAGCGGTTGGGGAAGAGATATCTTATTTTGAAGTCCGTCTTGTATTGGCACGGATGGAGGGTATAAATGAAACTTGAGGAATATTTATATAAGTGGTTTGGATATTCTGAATTTCGTCAAGGACAAAAAGAAGTTATTACAGACTTATTAGAAGGAAAAGATGTTATAGCGATGCTTCCGACTGGAAGAGGGAAATCTATGTGCTATCAACTCCCAGGGCTAATGCAAGGAGGAACAGTGCTTGTTGTATCACCACTATTATCTTTAATGGAAGATCAAGTTACACAATTAAAGTATGTTGTGAAAAATCGAGTGATTGCATTTAATAGTTTTCGGACATTAAGTGAAAAAAGAGAAGCGATGAAAAAATTGGCTTTTTATAAATTTATTTTTGTGTCTCCAGAAATGTTGCAATCGGATTTATTAATAAGAGAATTGAAGAAAATTCATATTTCAATGTTTGTTGTGGATGAGGCCCATTGTATTTCGCAGTGGGGGTATGATTTTAGACCGGATTATAAAAAATTAAACGTAGTAATTGAGAACATTGGATCTCCTACGGTACTAGCATTAACAGCGACAGCGACAAAGGATGTACTGCAAGATATAGCAGAGAGTTTAAGTTTAAAGAATGTCTCGCAGCATGCATACTCTATTGATCGTCCAAATATTGCAATGGAAGTGCAATTTATAGAGACGATAGAAGAGAAGAAAGAAGCACTTTTGGAACATGTGATGTATTTACAGGGGCCAGGGATTGTATATTGTTCAAGTAGAGCATGGACAGAACGTTTAACGGAATATTTAAGAGGAAAAGGCTGTACTGGTGTGGCTTTTTATCATGGTGGTATGGAACATGAAGAGCGTATGTTAATTCAGCAGCAATTTATGAATGACCAATTGCAAATTGTAATATGCACAAGTGCTTTTGGTATGGGAGTAAATAAGTCGAATACGAGATATATTATTCATTTCCATTATCCGACTAATATAGCTTCCTACTTACAAGAAATCGGAAGAGCTGGAAGAGATGGCGAACCGAGTATAGCCTTTTTATTATGTAGTCCGTTGGATCACGATTTGCCAATTTCAATTATTGAAGATGAATTGCCAAGTAAGTCGCAAATACAATTTTTATTTTCTTTACTACAAGAAAGAATGTTTCAAACGAAAGAATTACCAATAGAAGATGTAGAAGAAATTTGTTATAATGCAGCAAGATTTAATGAACAATATTGGCGTTTCATCCGCTATCATCTCGAACGGCTTGGGATCATACAACGGCGAAAACTAATATTAGAGAGCTTGTCAGATGAAATCATGAACAGATTAATAGCTGAAGTAGAAATAAGATTGCGTAATAAATATAGTGAGCTAGAAAACATGAAGTCATGGATACAAGTTAAAGGATGTAGGCGTGAATATGTGCTTCAACAGTTCGGTTATAGAAAAGAGACAGAGTTAAAAAATTGCTGCGATTATTGTGGTATTACAAAAACGGAGTATAAAAAAAGACGAGCGCAACAATCCGATTTCGACTATAATTGGGAAACAGAGTTACAAAAGCTTTTCGGCCTAGAGAAGATGGAGGAATGATGAACATTCAAAGGCATAATGTTGAAGATATGAGTCCGAAAGAAATAAGGCTGAATCTGTATATAACACAGCTAATTATTATTGGTATTGGTTGTTTGCTAGCATATATATTATTTCGAGATACAAAAGAAGTTTTTAGTCTTTGGAAGTGGGAACCTGTACGAATACTTATAGTAGGTAGTTTATTAGCGATTGGTATTGTGTTATTAGATTATGTTGCAATGCGAGTATTTCCAGAGTCTTGGTTTGATGATGGTGGTATTAACGATAAGATGTTTCAAGGAATGTCAGTTATGCATTTACTCGTTATTACGTTCGTTATTGGCTTTGCAGAAGAATTTTTATTTAGAGGTGTAATGCAGACTCATTTCGGAATTATAATAGCAAGTTTAGTATTTGCAGTCTTACATATTCGGTATATAACAAAGCCATTTTTGTTTTGTTTCGTATGTTTTATTAGTTTTGTCTTTGGTTATGTATTTGAATGGACAGGGAATTTATTTATAACAATCTTTGCACACTTTCTTGTTGATTTTATAATGGGACTCCAACTAAGAAAATAAATGGAAGGTGGTGGTGAACAACATGAGGAAACGAATTCCTGATTTTGAAGAGGAATTAGAAGTTGAGCAAGTGGAAGAAGATGAAAGTTTACCGCCGCGAAGTGAACTTCATAGAAATAAAGAGAAAAAGCAAAAGTTTAAAATGAATCACATTTTTGTCCGAGTATTAACGTGTCTATTCATATTACTACCAATTAGTATTTTATGGTATACGGATAAATATATTCAGGTGAAAAGTGATAGTAGTAATGCTGGTAAAAGTGCGTTTGAAGTAATTTTTTTTGATTCAGCCAAATCTGAAACTCAGAAACAATCTGAGAAGGTGGTAACGCATACTGTGAAAAAGGGAGAAACTTTAGAAAGTATAGCGAAGCAATATTTTTCAGATGAAAGTGGGATTGAAGTTATTAAAAAGTATAATAACTTAGAAGAAGATGAAGTGAGTGCAGGTCAAGAATTAAAAATTCCGATAAAAGATAAGTCCGTAAAACAAGAGAGCTAGTAAACTAAGCAATTCGTAGCTTGTTATAAAAACTGAGGATTATCTTTATGAGTAGGGGAGTAAAAATATGATATGGATTACAATATTAAGTACTCTCATATGTATAGGTATAATATTTCTTCTTGTAATGTATAAAGAAGCGATGCGTAATACGGTATTGGAACATACTTTAGAATTTAAAGAATTCCCGCAAAGTTTTCAACAGATGAATATGTTTTTTATTTCTGATATTCATAGAAGAGTCGTTTCAGATTCGTTAATTGAGCGAATAAAGGGAAAAGTAGATCTCGTTATTATTGGTGGTGATTTAGCGGAAAAGGGCGTACCTTTATCAAAAATCTCTGCAAATATTCAAAAGTTAAGAGCGATAGCTCCTGTATATTTTGTATGGGGAAATAATGACTATGAGATTGAATACCATGAATTAGATGCGTTGCTATTAGAAAATAATGTGAAAGTTTTAGATAATACAAGAGTTGTATTTGAATCTGAGTTAGGAGAGAAAATTTGCTTACTCGGTGTAGATGATGTTGGATTGGAACGTGATCGTTTAGACTTAGCATTGGCTGATTGTAAAGAAGAGGGATTTCGTATTTTAATTAGTCACAACCCTGATATAATAAAAAAAATGTCTGGAAAAGAACAAATTTCACTTGTGTTAAGTGGACATACACATGGAGGACAGATTCGATTATTCCCATCTGAAAAATATTTAAAAGGTGGCGTATATAATCATTCAAATACGACTCTCTTTGTTAGTAATGGATACGGAACAACATTGATTCCACTTCGTTTTCGAGCACCTGCTCAAACACATATTATTACGTTATGTGGAGGGAAATGATGCCAACTCTAAATGGAAAATATAATATAAAAGCTGTTTCGAATATTATTGGAGTTCAACCGAGTACGCTTCGTGCATGGGAAAGGCGATATCAGATTATTGCCCCAAAGCGGAATCAAGCTGGGCATCGATTATATACAGAAGAGCATATTCGAATTTTGAAATGGTTAATGGAGAAGGTTTCTTCCGGTATGATGATTGGACAAGCAGTGCAGTTATTAGAAGGGAATCGTTTGCAGAGTAATGCCCAAAAAGAAATACATTACGATAAAGAAGTTGTTTTAGTGGACGATTTACTACAAGCTTTGTTAGAATTTGATGAAATTACAACTTCTGCATTAATAAATGAGGCTTTTAGTATTTATTCAACAGAAAAAGTTATCACCGGTATTATTCTTCAAGTGACAAACAAATTGTTGACACTAAAAAATAACAATGAGATTGCAATGACGCAATTCCAATATGCCGTATCATTTTTACAAACTCGTCTAGGAATGGTGTATCATAATGCTTCAACGTTTTCTTCCATACACAAAGTAATTGTGTTAGAAAATAATACATTGAAAGGATTTATTTTCTCAATGTATTTACGTTTAAAAGGATATGAGGCGATACATATTAGGACAAGTTTAGAGGGAGATGGCATGTTATTAGCGGTTGAGCAAATACAGCCAAAACATTTATTTGTCTCTTTTGAAAATGGCCTAGAACTGAAAAGGGCGATGAATGTTGGGGATTTATTGCAAGAAAAAAATGAGAACCTTTCTGTTGGGGTTATAGGGGAAATAAGCGCTCGAGATCAGTTGAACATTCAAACAATCCTAATCGGCGATACGAAAGAAGAATGGGATGAATGGTTAAAAATGTTAGAATAGTTGTTCGGAAAGAACCATCTATTTTCTATTTCATATAATAAAAATTAGATTCAATGGTTACGTAGGGAGGGTATGAGATGAGGCTGGAACGATTAAATTATAATAAGATAAAAATTTTCCTAACATTTGATGATTTATCTGAACGAGGATTAACGAAAGAGGATTTATGGAGAAATGCACCGAAAGTACAGCAACTATTTCGTGATATGATGCAAGAAGCAAATAAAGAATTAGGATTTGAAGCAGATGGTCCGATTGCAGTTGAAGTATTTTCTCTACAAGCACAAGGCATGGTTGTAATAGTAACGAAGGAAAATCAAGAAGTGGATACAGATGATGAGTTCCGTGACGAGTTTATTGAAATGCAAGTGACTCTAGATGAGAGCGAGCACATACTTTATGAGTTTGCTACACTAGACGACGTAATTAACCTGTCGAATCGCTTATATAACCTTGGTGTAACTGGCGGAAAGTTATATACATGGGATGGGCGTTTCTATCTTTGGATGGAAGAAGAAGAGCAAATACAATTATTGAAGGCGGATTTTATAGCTATTTTAGCAGAATACGGTAATCCGTCTACGGCAACCATTTACCGTGTAATGGAGTATGGTAAAGAATTAATGGCTTCTCAAGCAATTGAACAAGTATACAATTACTTTGTGAAAAAGCAAAACCTCAGCTAATATAACATAGCTGGGGTTTTGTATTTTATTTGGATAAGAGGAGTAAGGCTAGGGTCAATTATAAATATTTAAACAAACGTTTTCTTAATTAAATATACCGTTTCGCGACGCTGTATTCGAGTGAGATAAAAAATATTTAAATATTTAAGTATTTTACTTTTCTAAAAGCAATAAAAGGACTATAATAATAGTGAAAACGCTTGCAATACGAAATAAGTTGTATATATTTGTTAGCGTTTTCTATTGCATTCCAAATTTAACGGTGTATACTAGGCAATGAAGGTTTACTAAACAAGTGAAATTACAGGGGGTTTACTTACTATGGTAGCCGAAAAGGGAACTCAAACAAAAACACAACAACAAAGGGAACAACATTTTGAACTATTGAATTCGACACAAATTGTTATTAGTGAAGCATTAGAAAAATTGGGTTATCCAAACGAAGTATATGAATTATTAAAAGAACCAATTCGTATGATGACAGTGAAAATACCAGTTCGTATGGATGACGGGACTGTTAAAATATTTACAGGATATCGTGCGCAACATAATGATGCTGTTGGTCCAACGAAAGGTGGAATTCGCTTCCATCCGAATGTAACAGAAAATGAAGTGAAAGCACTTTCGATCTGGATGAGTTTAAAATGTGGTATTGTTGATTTACCGTATGGTGGAGGTAAAGGTGGAATTATCTGTGACCCACGTGAAATGTCATTCCGTGAATTAGAAAGACTAAGCCGCGGTTATGTACGAGCAATTAGCCAAATCGTTGGTCCTACAAAAGATATTCCGGCTCCAGACGTATTTACAAACTCTCAAATTATGGCATGGATGATGGATGAGTATAGCCGTATTGATGAATTTAATTCACCAGGATTTATTACAGGTAAGCCACTTGTATTAGGTGGATCACACGGACGTGAAACAGCAACAGCGAAAGGTGTAACAATTTGTATTCGCGAAGCTGCAAAAAAACGCGACATTGATATTAAAGGTGCGCGTGTTGTTGTTCAAGGGTTCGGTAATGCGGGTAGCTTCTTAGCTAAATTTATGCATGATGCAGGTGCGAAAGTAATTGCAATTTCAGATGCTTACGGTGCATTACATGATCCAAATGGATTAGATATTGATTATTTATTAGACCGTCGTGATAGCTTCGGTACAGTAACAAAACTATTTAATAATACAATTTCAAACAAAGAATTGTTAGAACTTGATTGCGATATTTTAGTTCCAGCTGCAATTGAGAACCAAATTACAGAAGAAAATGCTAATAATATTAAAGCAAAAATTGTTGTTGAAGCTGCAAATGGTCCAACAACTTTAGAAGCAACTAAAATTTTAACAGATCGCGGAATTTTACTTGTTCCAGACGTATTAGCAAGTGCTGGTGGAGTTACAGTATCTTACTTTGAGTGGGTACAAAATAACCAAGGTTACTACTGGACAGAAGAAGAAGTAGAACAACGCTTAGAAAAAGTAATGGTAAGATCATTTGATTCTATTTATGAAACAGCACAAGTTCGTAAAGTGAACATGCGCTTAGCAGCTTATATGGTTGGTGTTCGTAAAATGGCTGAAGCAAGTCGCTTCAGAGGTTGGGTATAATATTATATCGTGAAAAAACGTGATTCCTTTCGAGGGAATCACGTTTTTTTGTTGGAGTATTAGTGTGAGGTGTTGTATATGGAAAATGAAATGATGGAACGAGTAGAACAATTAGAAGAAAAGGTTAAGAGCTTAGAGGGAGAACTCTCAAGAACGACGAAAGCCCGAAAAACAAGTGTCGTTCGGATGTTCGGAGAAGGCTTATTGTTTTTAATATTTGGTGTGGTTGTAGTAGGGCCGATTATCGCTTTTATATTCACGATTATTACTTGGCTTGTTGAAAAATAAAATAAAAAAATAAAAGAACGCTTGTTCTGTACGAACAAACGTGCTATACTCTCCTTAGATAAACAAAACGGAAATGATTTTAAGGAGAGATAAATGATGAAAATGACAGTAGACCAAAGATTTATGATGCCAGCAGATGTTGTAGAACGAGTGGAAGTATTACGAAACAAAAAAAGTAAGCGTGGCACATTATTACAATCAGTAAATAAATTTTTCGGCTTAGATACGAAAGAAGATTGTGTTTGGTTTTACGGTTTTTATGGAGTCGCTGTAAGTATTTTGTTATTTATGGTGTTCACATCAAATATTTTCGATTTTCTCTTCGTGTAAGAAATATGCGATAAGGACATTGCTACCGAATACATATATAAGGAAGTAAGGTAATTTTCTAAAGCGGGAGTTGGTAGTAATGGCGATGTTTCCTATAGAGCGTAACTATATTGGATATGGAAGTTCACGACCGGGAATTCCTCTTTCTAAAGTAAGGTTTATTGTAAGTCATGATACAGGGAATCCTGGTAGCAATGCAATAGGAAATCGGGATTACTTTAATGAAATACAACCGAAAGCTTCGGCGCATACATTTATAGATGACAAAACAATATTGGAAATTGTTCCTATAAATGAAGTTGCGTATCATGTTCGATATGGTGTGTCGACGGATAATGACTTATATGGTTATGATGCGAATAAGGCTGCCATTGGTGTGGAACTTTGTTATGGCGGTGATGTTAACTTTTGGGAAGCGTATACGCGTTTTACATGGTATCATGCTTATTTATGTCAAAACTTTGGCTTGAATCCGAAAAAAGATATCGTATCACATAAAACACTTGATCCAGCTAGAAAGATTGATCCTGAAAATGTATTAGGGAAACAAGGTATTAAATTTCAACAGTTTTTAGCAGATGTCTATCGGATGTACGTTTCGTTTAGATGACAAACGTATGAAAAATGAATACAATAAAGATAGGTGCCTACTGTTGTAAGTAGGTTTTTTCTTGTTTTTATAAATAGTGCAGAGGTAGAAGACTAGGAGTGAACCGAGTATGCAGAAAGAAACAGCTATCATAATTGGAGGCGGTCCGTGCGGATTAGCAGCAGCAATTTCGTTGCAAAAGGTAGGGATTAATCCGTTAGTAATTGAAAAAGGAAACATTGTAAATGCGATTTATAATTATCCAACTCATCAAACATTTTTCTCCTCTAGTGAAAAATTAGAAATTGGTGAAGTAGCTTTTATTACCGAAAACCGTAAGCCAGTTCGAAATCAAGCACTTGCGTATTATCGCGAAGTAGTAAAGCGTAAATCTGTACGCATAAATGCTTTCGAACGAGTAGAGAAAGTTCAAAAAGATGGAGAAGTTTTTAAGGTTGAGACGGCGAAACGTGACGGACATAAAGAAATATATATAGCGAAATATATTGTTGTAGCCACTGGATATTATGACAATCCAAATTATATGAATGTTCCAGGTGAGGAACTGAAGAAAGTAGCTCACTATTTTAAAGAAGGACATCCTTATTTTGATCGAGATGTAGTAGTTATAGGTGGAAAAAACTCAAGTATAGACGCTGCGTTGGAACTTGTTAAAGCAGGAGCGCGTGTAACGGTACTGTATCGTGGAAGTGAGTACTCGCCGAGCATTAAGCCGTGGATTTTACCGGAATTTGAGGCGTTAGTACGAAACGGTACAATTCAAATGCATTTTGGGGCTCATGTGAAAGAAATTACTGAACATACATTAACGTATACCGTTGATGACGGGGCATTTACAATCCAAAATGATTTTGTATTTGCGATGACGGGTTACCATCCTGATCATAGTTTCTTAACGGAGATGGGCGTTCGAATTGATGAAGAAACTGGGCGTCCGATTTATACAGAGGATAGAATGGAAACAAACACTGAAAATATTTTCATTGCAGGTGTAATTGCCGCTGGGAATAATGCAAATGAAATATTTATCGAGAACGGTAGATTTCATGGAGATGCGATTGCGCAAACCATTGCGTCGAGAGAAAAATAAAAAGAAGCTGTCGAAAAATTCGACAGCTTTTTTTATTCGTGCATAAACATATTTTGGATTGTTTCATGTGATTTTGTATTCTCTAATGCGACTAGTAATTTAATACGTGCTTTTTGAGCGTTTAAGCCGTATGTGAATATAACGCCCATATCTTTTAATTGTTTGCCGCCACCTTCATATGAATATACGTCTTGAACGATACCATTGAAGCAACGTGAAACTAATACGACTGGAATTCCTTTGCTTATTAATCGTTCTAAACTAGGGAGTGTACGTGGAGGCAAATTACCTTGTCCAAGCGCTTCAATGACAATTCCGTCAACTGGAAGGTTTTCAATTGCTGCTAACAATGTATCATCCATACCAGCATATGCTTTTAGAACAACTACGTTTTTAGAGATGTTATTTACTGTATACGTTTCATGATGTACTAAAGCGTGATGGAAAACAACACCACGTTTTGTTACCATTCCAATTGGTCCATATTGTGGACTTTGGAATGTTGCAACATTACTTGTATGTGTTTTCGTTACATTTGTAGCGCAATGAATTTCGTCGTTTAATACGACTAGAACACCTTTTTCTGCAGCTTCATTACTGCTAGCTACTTTTACAGCTGATAAGAAGTTATATAGACCATCAGCACCTAATTCATTACTAGAACGCATTGCGCCTGTTACTACGATTGGAATAGTTGCTTTGACTGTTAAATCTAGGAAATATGCGGTTTCTTCTAATGTATCCGTACCATGCGTAATGACTACGCCATGAATGTTGTCTTGTTTTACTCTTTCATCAATGATGACTTGTAATTGTAACATCTCGCTTGGTGTCATATGAGGAGATGGTAGATGGAACACATCTTCAACGATTAAATCAACATCGCCTTCTAAATCAGGAATGAATTTTAAAAGAGGATTTTTTTCTCCTGGTTGTATGACCCCAGTTTCTTTATCTTCCTCCATTGCAATTGTTCCACCTGTGTGTAAAACTAGGATTCTTTTCAATGCTTATACCCCTTTCAAGTTGAAAAATACATTTAGAACATAACATGTTTTGAGTAAATTCGACAATGAAAATGTATAAAAGCATGCTTGGAATATGACAATAAATTTAATTGCGCTATGTACGTTGTATAAAATCATGAAATGTAATGTGTAAGTATATGGTGGGAAGGAGTGGATATCTTGAAGAAGGTGGAGAAAATTATCATTCGTATATTAATAATTCAATTTATTTGTCTTTGTGTTGTGCAATTGTTATTTATACATAAGTCATCAATAAAATATCTATCTAAAATTGTTTATTATGAAGGTGTCGTCGCGAAAAATAAAGAAGAAATCTTACAGGTGAGTAGGTAGTTTTCGTTTTCTTCTAGGAAGGATTATGCTACAATAATTGAGGATTTAATGACGTGAAGCAAATGAGAAGAAGCAGGGATGAATACCTGCTTTTCGTTTTGTTTTATAAGTGAAAAAATGAGGTGTTACAATGGATAAACGAATTTCAATTGCTATAGATGGTCCAGCAGCTGCTGGGAAAAGTACAGTTGCAAAAGTTGTGGCAAAGAAGCTTTCTTACGTTTATATTGATACAGGCGCAATGTACCGTGCTATTACATATGCAGCCCTTGAACAAAAAGTGGATATTGAAAATGAAGAAAAGCTAATGGAAGTTGTAAAAAATGTGAATATTGAATTTCAACAAGGAGAAAATACACAACTTGTATTTTTAAATGGACAAGATGTTTCGGAAGTTATTCGTACGCCTGATGTGACGAATCGAGTATCTATTGTGGCAAAGCATCGTCTTGTTCGTGAAGAAATGGTTCGTCGTCAACAAGAATTAGCGGAAAAAGGCGGCGTTGTAATGGATGGCCGTGATATTGGTACACATGTGTTACCAGATGCTGAAGTGAAAATCTTTATGCTTGCTTCTGTAGAAGAAAGAGCGGAAAGAAGACATTTAGAAAATATAAATAAAGGTTTCGATTCTAATTTAGAGCAGTTACAAGAAGAAATTGCTCAGCGTGATAAATTGGATTCAGAACGCGAAGTTTCTCCTCTAAAAAAGGCTGATGATGCATTGGAATTAGATACAACTTCTTTATCAATTGAAGAAGTCGTCCAAAAAATTATGGGTATTGTTTCAGGAGTATTTGCGAAATAAAGAAAGGGGATTATCCTCTTTCTTTTTTTGTTTGTATAGAAATGTAAAGGATACGTGAATTGTGAGTCTCTTTCCTTGACAAATGAGCCGATTTATAAGAAGTTAGTTAAAGAGGAATAAAACTGTCAGAATATATTCGCTATTATATTTCAAAACATACTTTCTTCAAGATGATTTTGCTGTATACTATTTATATAGGATTAATATATTTTCTTATGAATGCTATTGAAAAAGAGTATGTGATGATAAATTCTTAAACATGCAAATGAAAACATTTGTTTTCATTTCGTATATACATAAAAATGCTTTGTCAATTCTGTAGGGAGGTATTTCCATGGTAGAGAAAATGAATGAAGAAGTTATGGATTCAAAAGAATTACAAGTTGGTGACGTTGTTACAGGTTCTGTAACGAAGGTTGAAGAAAAACAAGTGCTTGTAAATGTTGGATACAAAACAGATGGCGTAATTCCAATTAGTGAATTAGCTAACGTTCATATTGAAAAAGCAAGCGATGTTGTAGAATTAGATCAAACACTAGAATTGAAAATTATTAAATTAGAAGAAGATGATCTTGTTTTATCTAAACGTGCTGTTGATGCAGAAAAAGCATGGGTAGAATTACAAGAGAAATTTACTTCTGGTCATGTATTTGATGTTACTGTAAAAGATATCGTGAATGGTGGATTAGTTGTGGACCTAGGCGTTCGTGGTTTTATCCCAGCTTCACTTGTAGAAGTACATTATGTAGAAGACTTTTCTGACTATAAAGGAAAAACATTAGCGGTAAAAATTGTTGAATTAGACCGCGAAAAAAATCGTGTAATCCTTTCGCATAAAGCGGTAGTAGAATTAGAACTAGATTCTAAGAAAAAAGAAGCAATCTCTTCGTTAAAAGAAGGGGATATTGTTGAAGGAACAGTACAACGATTAACGGATTTTGGTGCTTTCGTTAACGTTGGTGGTGTGGACGGTTTAGTTCACATTTCGCAAATTTCACACGAACGTGTGGAGCAACCATCTGAAGTGCTAGAGCAAGGTCAAAAGGTAAAGGTAAAGGTGCTATCTGTTGATGCTGATACGCAACGTATCTCTTTATCAATTAAAGCAGCTCAGCCGGGACCTTGGGAAAATGTTGCTGGTGAAATAAAAGCTGGTGATATTCGTGAGGGAGTAGTAAAACGTCTAGTTACATTCGGTGCTTTCGTTGAAATTTTACCTGGCGTTGAAGGGCTTGTGCACGTATCTCAAATTGCAAATCGTCACGTGAAAAATCCAAATGAAGTATTGGAAATGGGACAAGAAGTAAAAGTGAAAGTACTTGAAGTACATGTAGCGGAAAAACGTATTTCTTTAAGTATAAAAGAAGCACTTGAAGAAAATAATGTAACAGAAGATTATAGCAAATATGAGCCAAATGCTGATTCTGCTACTTTCCAATTAAGTGATATTATTGGTGAACAACTGAAAAAATTAAAGAAATAAAGAGGGGTACGAGTGGTAAGGGCAAAACGTAAATTAGATCATATTGAATATGCTCTTTCTACTGGTCAGTCTCGTACGCATGGCTTTCATGATATTGATTTTGTGCATCAAAGCTTGCCAAATTCAAGTTATGATACTATAACATGTGAAACAAAAATCGGCGAACTTTCACTAAGTTCGCCGATTTTTATCAATGCGATGACTGGTGGTGGAGGAGAGCAAACGTTACATATTAATGAGCAACTAGCATATGTAGCGAAACATCATAATCTCGCTATGGCTGTAGGTTCGCAAATGGCAGCGTTAAAAGATGAGCGTGAGGCGGCTTCTTATAAGGTCGTTAGAAAGATAAATCCAAATGGGATTTTCTTTGCGAATTTAGGTAGTGAGGCAACTGTCGAACAGGCAGAGCGTGCCGTTGATATGATTGAAGCAAACGCACTACAAATTCATTTAAATGTTATACAAGAGTTAACGATGCCTGAAGGAGATCGTGATTTTACGGGGGTACTTCAGCGGATTGAACAAATTGTTTTAAAGAGTAAAATTCCTGTCATTGTAAAAGAAGTTGGATTTGGGATGAGTAAGGAAACAGTGCAACAGTTAGTGAGTATAGGTGTAACGGCAATTGATATTGGTGGACAAGGTGGTACAAATTTTGCTGCTGTTGAAAATGAAAGAAGACAGCGAATGCTTTCTTATTTTAATAACTGGGGCATACAAACAACTACCTCGATTATTGAAGCAACCTCTACAAATAACAACCTCTCTTTTATTGCATCTGGGGGCATACAAACAGCGCTTGACGTGGCGAAGGCAATCGCATTAGGGGCGAATACAACCGCATTTGCTGGATACTTTTTACGTATTTTAATGCAAGATGGTATCGAGAAGTTAGTGGGTGAAATTGATCTTTTACATACAGATTTAAAATTTATTATGACAGCTCTTGGTGCGAAGACGATAGAAGAGTTGCAATCTGTACCTCTTGTTGTAAAGGGCGAAACGTATCATTGGTTAATGCAGCGCGGTATTGATACAACGCATTATAGTAGGAGATAAAAAACCAACCGAACGGTTGGTTTTTGTTTTTATTCTTTTTTGTAATATAAAGTAGGGAACGGAATTAGTATTCTATAAAAAACAGACGTTTAATAAGATTAATTGTATATAAAAATATTATTCGGCGGAATTTGCAATTGAAAAAGAGGTTGCAAAAATGAAAAAATATAGAAGAGGTGATGCTGAATTATTAGAGAGAGCTTAAATTTCCTATGGGAAATAGGTGAAGGTGAAATTAAGTCATGGGAAGATTAGTATATAAAATATTATTTCAATATAAATAAAAATCATTAAAATAATTATGAAAAAAGACGGTTTCGGACAATATCGAAACCGTCTTTTTGTATGTTTAGTGCTGATTTTGCTTGCGAGCTTGCTCCGGTGTATCAAGACTTGTTGCACCAGGATATTGAAGTGATTGGTCGCGATCCGATTCAACGCGGCGTGATTCTCTTAGTTTTCGTTCTTGGCGATCTTTACCCATTGTGAATAGCACCTCCTTATTAAAAGTGTTGCTGTTATATGAAAAAACTATGCGTAAAGAAAGGGGGATTAACTTTCATAAAAAGTTCCCATAATGGAAAACATAGGAGGTGAAATGATGGATGGGAGTACTTTTTATTTTGTAGCTTGGATAGGGTGGGTTATCGTAACTTTCTTTATGAAAAAGGAATCTATTCGATGGAAGTTAAGTGCTTGTATATTGATTTTTATAATTTGCTCTCCGTTACATGTAACGATTGCTTCATTCACGGTATCAATAAATGCTCTTTTACTTTGTATTATTTCTTTTATAGGGATTACGCTATATTCTATTTGGAAAAAAATATATACCTTACTTTCGGCGCTTATTATTGCAATGTTATATACAAGTTTTCATTTGTTAGAAGTATATGACCCGATTTGGATTGTGGTGGATAGGTTGTTTCTGTTAAGTGGTGCCCTTGTGTATGCATCAGTTTTATTGCATGGAGATCGTTTCCTGCGATTATGTTCTTTATATATAGGGATGTTGCAAGGAGAGTTGTTAGTGACACTTATTTTTCGAAAACTAAACTTCCCTTATGATTACGGTAGTTTAGCGTTTTTTGATATCATCGCCGTTTCTACATTGTTTATGACAATTTTATTTTGGATTGCAAAAGTATCAGTATACATGGAACAGTTTAAGCGGAAAACACGTAAAAGAAAGGCGAGGGTAATACATGACTGAATATACACCAGCCATTTTATGTGGCGTAATAGCAGGGACGGTAACGAGAGTGTTAATGCTTCGCACGGATACGCGGCAATATCCAACGAGGCTTCATGGGAAAATTATTCATATTGCGATGGGGTTAATTGCCGCAGCCTTAGGAGCGATTGCAATCCCGTCTATTTTGAAAAAAGATTTTTCTGCCATTACATTTCTTACGTTAGCAGCGACGCAATTTCGTGATGTGCGTAATATGGAAAGAAATACGCTTCAACAATTAGATGGATATGAGCTCGTACCGCGTGGAAATACATACATTGAAGGAATTGCATTAGTTTTTGAAAGTCGCAACTATTTGGCGATGTTAACGTCATTTGCAACGACGTTTGCGTATATAGGGTTCCATTCATGGATTGCTGGAGTAATTATGGCTATAATAGCATTTTTTATTGCGAAAAAATTAATGTCAGGCAAAAGGTTACATGATCTTGTTGATATCGAGCATGTACCGCTTCGCTTTGAAGGAGCGGGGCTTTATATTGATAATATTTATATTATGAATATTGGATTGCCGGCAAGGCAAGAAGAAATTATGAAATATGGAATGGGTTTTATTTTAAAACCGAAATCAATTGATGCGATGGTTACAATTGCAAATTTAGGACAACGGCAAGCTATTTTACATGATGTCTCTGTTGCTCTAGGGATATATAGGGATTCAGGTACACCAGCACTTGTACCGTTAGCAAAGCGTGATTTAGAAGATGGAAGAGTTGGCATCTTTGTCTTGCCGCAAGACCAAGATGCCGAGAAAGCGATAGGTGTCATAGGGAATGTGCCAACGCTAGAAAGTGCCGTTCATATGTCATCGGAAGCCCCGAAAGGAAGGGGAGATAAAAGATGATGTTAGAAAGTGTTATTCTCGCAGTAATTACAACGACACCGGAAAAGTTTGCAGGCGGAGCTCCCTTATTTACTTGTGAGACGAAAGAGGAACTAGAATTTGTTGCAAATAATTTAGAGGCGATATTAGATGGTATTGCGCATCGCTTACAAGAGAATGTATATATTATTGTGAAACATTAGCAACGTGTGTTATAATATGAGGTGTTTTGATACGTTGAGAAATATTCTGGAATGCAAATCCCTTCTTGCACAAAGAAGGGTTTTTTACATAATAAACAGAAGCAAGTTGAAAGGATGAAAGTATATGCCGAAACCAGTAATAGCAATAGTAGGCCGCCCGAACGTAGGAAAATCTACTATTTTCAATAGAATTGTTGGAGAAAGAGTTTCAATCGTAGAAGATATACCAGGTATAACGCGAGACCGTATTTATAGTGCGGGAGAATGGTTAAATCATGAGTTTAACATTATTGATACAGGTGGAATTGATATTGGAGACGAGCCGTTCTTGACACAAATTCGTCAACAGGCGGAAGTAGCGATTGATGAAGCAGATGTTATCATTTTTATGACGAATGGTCGCGATGGTGTAACTGCAGCAGATGAAGAAGTTGCTAAAATTTTATATCGTTCTAAAAAACCTATTGTACTTGCGGTAAATAAGGTTGATAATCCAGAAATGCGTAGTGACATTTATGATTTCTATGCATTAGGATTCGGTGAGCCATTCCCGATTTCAGGTACACATGGTTTAGGACTTGGTGATTTGTTAGATGAAGCTGCAAATCATTTTCCGAAGATTGAAGAAGAAGCGTATGACGATGAAACAATCCGTTTCTCTTTAATTGGACGTCCAAACGTAGGGAAATCATCACTTGTAAATGCACTTCTTGGTCAAGAACGTGTAATTGTAAGTAATATAGCAGGAACGACACGTGATGCTGTTGATACACCATATAGCAAAGATGGTCAAGATTATGTAATTATCGATACAGCTGGTATGCGTAAAAAAGGGAAAGTATACGAAAGCACAGAAAAATATAGTGTACTTCGTGCGCTTAGAGCGATTGAACGTTCTGACGTTGTTTTAGTCGTTTTAGACGGAGAAGAAGGAATTATTGAACAGGATAAAAAAATTGCTGGATATGCTCATGATTCAGGACGAGCTGTTATTATCGTTGTAAACAAATGGGATGCAGTGAAAAAAGATGAGAAAACAATGAAAGCATTTGAAGAAAATATTCGTGCTCATTTCCAATTCTTGGACTATGCACCGATTGTATTCTTATCTGCGAAAACGAAAAAACGTACACAAACATTGTTACCAGTTATTAATGAAGTAAATGAAAGTCATAGTATCCGTGTACAAACGAATGTATTAAATGATGTAATTATGGATGCTGTAGCGATGAATCCAACGCCGACTCATAATGGTAGCCGTCTGAAGATCTTCTATGCGACACAGGTTGCGGTAAAACCACCGACATTTGTTGTGTTTGTAAACGATACAGAATTAATGCACTTTTCATATGAGCGCTTCTTAAAGAATCGTTTACGTGAAGCGTTCGGTTTTGTAGGAACACCGATTCACATTATCGCTAGAGCAAGAGACTAATGGAGAGGATGTGATTTTATGACAAAAATCACAGTAATAGGAGCAGGTAGCTGGGGAACAGCGTTAGCGATGGTATTAGCTGACAATGGACATGATGTACGTATTTGGGGAAATCGTTCTGAACTTATGGATGAGATTAATGCGAAACATGAGAATAGTCGATATCTTCCAGGAATTACATTGCCAAGCACAATCGTAGCCTACTCTTCTTTAGAAGAAGCATTAGTAGATGTAAATACAGTACTGTTAGTAGTACCGACGAAAGCGTACAGAGATGTATTACAAGAGATGAAAGAAATTGTTACAGAACCAGTTACGTGGATTCATGCAAGTAAAGGGATCGAACCAGGTACGTCAAAACGTATTTCGGAAGTGATTGAGGAAGAAATTCCAGAGAACTTGATTAAAGATGTTGTTGTACTGTCTGGACCGAGTCATGCTGAAGAAGTCGGCTTACGTCAAGCGACAACTGTTACATCGGCAGCGAAGCGTATGGAAGCGGCTGAGGAAGTACAAGATTTGTTTATGAATAGCTACTTCCGTGTATACACAAATCCTGATATTGTTGGAGTTGAGCTTGGTGGTGCTTTAAAAAATATTATCGCATTAGCTGCAGGGATAACGGATGGTCTTGGATTAGGTGATAATGCGAAAGCGGCATTAATGACACGTGGTTTAACGGAAATTGCTCGTTTAGGAAGAAAAATGGGCGGAAATCCTTTAACGTTCGCTGGTCTAACTGGTATGGGAGACTTGATAGTAACTTGTACAAGTGTTCATAGCCGAAATTGGCGTGCTGGAAATATGCTCGGAAAAGGGCACTCTTTAGAAGAAGTGTTAGAAAGTATGGGGATGGTTGTAGAAGGCGTAAGAACAACGAAAGCTGCTCATGAATTGGCAGAGAAGATGGAAGTTGAAATGCCGATTACAGCTGCTTTATATGACGTGTTGTTCAATGGGAATGATGTAAAGGATGCAGTAGGCTCATTGATGGGACGCGTTCGAAAACATGAAGTGGAAGCTATACCTGATTTACTTTAAATAAAAGCGACAGAAGTACAATTTGTACTCCTGTCGCTTTTTTATTTTTTGATTGGGTCTTTTCACCATTTTTTTATTTTTGCATAGGATGAAGTGTAACTTGAGGAGAGGGTGAAAAGAATGGATAATAACATTTTTAATAATATTGAGAAGGAAGCGAAAGTGAACAAAGAGGATATTTTTAAATTAGCGTCATCTGTACAAAATGCGAATTTACGTGATGAAACTGTGCTTCGTCAATTGATTCATCAAGTAGCTCTTATGGCAGGACGTGAGGTGCCGAAAGAGCAAGAGGATCAAATTGTAAAAGCGATTATTAACAATAATATGCCAGCAGATTTTGGCTCGTTAAGCAAAATGTTTAAAAAATAAATTATGAGAAACAAAGAGATTGTAGATTGCATATGATAGCCATGAAAGAATGGGAATAGAGCTGGTAAGGGCATATTTGGTCAACCGAAGCGCAAAATAATGCGCTTCGGTTATATTTTTGTACATAAATTTTGTTAATTTACATTAAAATGATGAATTGTATTTGTTTAAAGATTTTAATTTGTTAAAATAGTATAAAAATAGATTGGAAGTAAAGGGGTGTATATATGTCAGAAGGGCTTATAAAAATGTGGTTTTCCTTAGGGGCAATGGGATTTATGTTTGTTGCAGTAGTTTTTATTTTATTAAGTAGGCATAAAATGAAAAATAAATTTCTGAAAGGGATTACAGCGTTAGTAGCGTACACCCTCATGATTGTGTCGGGTATTGTTATTTTTCTTGTTGTATTTAGTGGACCTGTGGAGCAGTAAGAGGAGTGTATCTCAAAATGTTACATAAGGAGTAAGTTATACTAGCGTGAAAAGGTGATTGTTAGTGAAAAAAATCCATATTATTTTAATATTTTGTTGCATCAGCGTTTTAACAGGGTGTATGTATCCGAAAGAAAATATGAAACAAAATGCTGTTCCTTATGAAGATCAGTTACAAGTTGTTCAAAAAGCTATTACGACATATAAGGAACAAAATGGTGGGATATTGCCAATTAAAACGCGTGATATGAGTACACCTATTTATCAAAAGTATCCAATCGATTTTCAAAAAATTGCTCCGCGCTACATACAAGAAGCACCAGGGAATGCGTATGAAAGTGGAGGGGTATACCAATACGTATTAATAGATGTTGAAACAAATCCGACCGTAAAGTTAATTGATATAAGGATGGTTGAACAAATTCAGGAATTATCATTAAAACTAAGGATGTACCGTGATGAACATAGATATCCACCGTTTAAAAAAGTAATTTCAGACGGGGTATATGAATTGGATTACAAAAAACTAGGATATAAAGATGTACCGCAAGTGACAAGTCCGTATTCTGGTAAAGGACTTCCTTTTGTAATCAATGAAAAAGGAGAAGTATTTGTTGACTACAGAATCGACTTATATGAAGTGTTGAAAAAAAATGAAGGGCAATTTAAGGAAGGGGAAGATATTCGAAATATACTATCGAAAGACTCCCCATTTGTTCCCGCATATTCTTTACCGTATACGGTGAAGGACGGAGAACCAATTTTTTTTAAATCATAAGTCATGAACCTTTCTTTTAGCGAATAAGTTCTAGAAGAAAGGTTTTTTATGTTATACAACTTGTGATGCAAACAAAAAGTATTTTTTAAATAGTCATATGAAATTGGACAAAATTATTTGATATATTGTCCGAACTTCTAGAATACCATTATATTATATCAGATATTATAGGCAACGTTAGAGAAGGTATTAGTTGACTATATACGCGGAATTATTCCCAAAAATTTTGAGGGAGGGAATCACTTGGAAAAGGTAGATATTTTTAAAGATATTGCGGAACGCACAGGCGGTGATATTTATTTTGGAGTTGTAGGAGCTGTTCGAACAGGGAAATCAACATTCATTAAAAAATTTATGGAACTTGTTGTTATTCCGAACATTGAGAATGAATCTGACCGCCAAAGAGCGCAGGATGAACTGCCTCAAAGTGCTGCTGGTCGTACAATCATGACGACGGAACCGAAGTTTGTTCCAAACCAAGCGGTTTCTATCGAAGTAGATGAAGGACTTGAAGTAAATATTCGATTAGTAGATTGTGTTGGATATACGGTTCCAGGAGCAAAAGGCTATGAAGATGAGAATGGCCCGCGTATGATTAATACTCCTTGGTATGAAGAGCCTATTCCATTCCATGAAGCTGCAGAAATCGGCACGCGCAAAGTAATTCAAGAACATTCAACAATTGGTGTTGTAATTACAACGGATGGAACGATTGGCGAAATACCAAGAAGAGATTATATAGAGGCAGAAGAACGCGTTGTAAATGAGTTAAAAGAAGTTGGAAAGCCTTTCATTATGATTATCAATACTGTACAGCCGTATCATCCGGATACAGAGCAATTACGCCAAAGTTTATCTGAAGAATATGATATACCAGTAATTGCGATGAGTGTAGAGAGTTTAAGAGAAACAGATGTATATAATGTACTTCGAGAAGCGTTATTTGAGTTCCCAGTATTAGAGGTGAATGTAAACCTTCCTAGTTGGGTAATGGTGCTAAATGAAGGGCATTGGTTACGCAAAAGTTATCAAGAAGCAGTTCAAGAGACTGTGAAGGATATAAAACGTCTTCGTGATGTGGACCGTGTCGTTTGGCAGTTTAGTCAATATGAATTTATTGATCGGGCAAGTCTAGCTGGCATTGATATGGGGCAAGGTGTGGCAGAGATTGATTTATATGCGCCAGATGAATTGTACGATCAAATTTTAAAAGAAGTAGTAGGGGTAGAAATTCGAGGGAAAGATCATTTACTGAAGCTTATGCTCGACTTATCTCATGCGAAAATAGAATATGATCAAGTGGCGGATGCCCTGCGTATGGTAAAGCAAACAGGATATGGTGTAGCAGCACCTGCACTAGCTGATATGAGCTTAGATGAGCCGGAAATCATACGTCACGGTTCAAGGTTTGGTGTGAAATTAAAAGCGGTAGCTCCATCTATTCATATGATTAAAGTAGATGTTGAATCGACGTTTGAGCCGATTATTGGTACTGAAAAGCAAAGTGAAGAATTAGTTCGTTATTTAATGCAAGATTTTGAAGATGATCCATTATCAATTTGGAATTCCGATATATTCGGACGTTCGCTTAGCTCTATTGTTCGAGAAGGAATTCAAGCAAAACTATCTTTAATGCCAGAAAATGCTAGATATAAATTAAAAGAAACACTAGAAAGAATTATTAATGAAGGATCTGGCGGATTAATTGCGATTATATTATAAGAAAAAATCCCTCTCATTGTAGAGGGATTTTTTTATTTTTTACGTATGGAATAGAAAAATAAACAGTCATTATCTAATACATTGTTGTAAATTGTCAAGTTTCATCAGATTTTCACATTTTAAGAGTAACAATTTCCTTAAAAATATTGAATTATAAAGGAGAATCGTATAATATAGGCGTTGATAATGATTTATCTACATCTTTGTAGTATAGAATTTGTAAAAATTGCCTACAAATGAAAGTAAGACTCATTTTATGATCATTATACAGTCTTATCTTTGGGAGGAGGTGAATGGCATGAACAAGACAGATTTAATCAATGCTGTTGCAGAAGCAAGTTCCCTTTCTAAAAAGGACGCAACAAAAGCAGTAGACGCTGTTTTTGATTCTATCTTAGAAGCTTTAAAACAAGGTGATAAAGTACAATTGATCGGATTCGGTAACTTCGAAGTTCGTGAGCGTGCGGCTCGTAAAGGTCGTAACCCACAAACAGGTGAGGAGATTGAAATCGCTGCAAGTAAAGTACCTGCATTCAAACCTGGTAAAGCGTTAAAAGATGCGGTTAAATAATCCTTACATATTAACAGGGAAGAAGAGTTTCCTTTTTGGGAACTCTTCTTTTTGCTTTTAAAAACATAAATATGCTAGAATGTGTTCGTATCACTTTTAGGTTTTCGGGAGGGCTAGCGGATGGCAAAAGTTAATTTAGAACAAATTGAACACGCAGTACGCCTTATTTTAGAGGCAATCGGAGATGACCCAAATCGTGAGGGAGTACTTGATACACCGAAGCGCGTTGCAAAAATGTACGCAGAAGTGTTCTCGGGGATGCATGAAGATCCAAAAGAGCATTTGCATAAAGTATTCGGAGAAGATCACGAAGAGCTTGTACTAGTAAAAGATATACCATTTTATTCGATGTGTGAGCATCATCTAGTTCCATTCTATGGAGTTGCTCACGTTGCATATATTCCGCAAGGCGGAAAGGTGACGGGGTTAAGTAAATTAGCTCGTACTGTAGATACAATTGCACGTCGTCCACAACTACAAGAACGTATTACATCAACAGTGGCTAATTCTATCATGGAAGTACTAGAGCCGCATGGTGTAATGGTAGTAGTAGAAGCAGAACATATGTGTATGACGATGCGTGGTGTGAAAAAACCAGGTGCGAAAACGATAACGACGGCAGTACGTGGTGTGCTTGAAAATGATGCTGCAGCGCGTAGTGAAATTTTATCTTTTATTAAAACGAAGTAAAGAAAAGCGGGAAACTGCTTTTCTTTTTTTTACAAGTAAATAAATGATATAGTGTTAGTTGGGCAGAGTGAGAATAGAAAGATTGCTTACATCAATGGAAGGTGTAGCCAAGTTTTGGTTATAGAAAATAGAATGTATGTGTTATAATAAGTTTTATGAATTAGAAAACAAGGGTGATTTTTTGTGTGTGACATCTACGGAGGGTATGCGGGTATAAAAGAGAAATTGATGGAGAAATTACGCCATCCTTATTTCATAAACTATATTGAAGAACCATGTATTGATGAAGAGAAAATAGCATTGTTATATGGAGCTTTAAAAAGTGAAAATTTACATATAGAACAAATTGAGCATTATGTAGTAACGATTATGCTTGTGCAAATTGCGCTTGATACACATGAAAGAGTATCAAACAAAGCGGGGGAAGAAGCGATTGAATCGCATAAACGCCGCCAGTTAACAGTACTTGCAGGTGATTACTATAGTGGGCTATATTATTACTTATTGTCTATGAATCGTGATATTGTTTTAATTCGCGCGCTTGCTGAAGGAATTAAAGAGATTAATGAACATAAAATTATGCTATACCAAAAAGCGCATGACAAGATGGATAACATAATGGAGAGTGTAGTAACGATTGAATCTGCGCTCCTTCAAAAAACATGTGATCATTTCCATTTATCACATTGGAAACCATTTATAACGTATGTATTAGGGAAAAATCGTCTCCAAAAAGAATGTCAACTGTATGCTGATAAACAACATTCACCTGTTTTTCAAGCAGTGCAAGAGGCTTTAGGGGATAAAGCTGATGCAGAAACAGTTATTAATGAATGGATGATGGAATTACGAAAGAAAGAAGATCAATTTTTAGAAGATCACACAGACATAAGTGAAATAAATTCTGTGTTAAGAGATAAATCGAAGACATAAGCAATTTTACATTGGAAGAAGGTACGAGCATGCAACAATCAAAAGAAGAAAGAGTACATGATGTATTTGAGAAAATTTCAGATAAATACGATGTGATGAATTCTGTAATTAGTTTTCAAAGACATAAAGCATGGCGTAAAGAGACGATGCGTATTATGGATGTAAAACCTGGCAGTAAAGCGCTTGATGTGTGCTGCGGGACAGCGGATTGGACAATTGCGCTAGCAGGAGCTGTAGGTGAGCAGGGGAAGGTTGTTGGCCTAGACTTCAGTGAAAACATGTTATCTGTCGGTAAACAAAAGGTAGAGGCGTTACAATTAAAACAAGTAGAACTTCTACATGGAAATGCAATGGAACTTCCATTTGAAGATCATACATTTGATTATGTAACGATTGGATTTGGTTTGCGTAACGTACCAGATTATTTACACGTATTAAAAGAAATGACACGTGTAGTAAAACCAGGTGGTAAAGTAATCTGCCTAGAAACATCGCAACCAACAATGATTGGTTTTCGACAAGGGTATATTTTATACTTTAAATATATCATGCCGTTATTTGGAAAGATGTTTGCGAAAAGCTATAAAGAATATTCATGGCTTCAAGAATCCGCTAGTACATTCCCAGGGATGAAAGAATTGGCTCAAATGTTTGAGGAAGCTGGACTTGAACGTGTACAAGTGAAACCATTTACTTTTGGAGTAGCAGCGATGCATTTAGGTATGAAACCAGAATCAAAATAGAAAAAAGAAGTTTTAGGTTAAGGTGAACAATATGAAGTTACAACTTATGTACTCTTTTTTACGATCGGATATTAATGTAATAGAAAAAGAATTAAAAAAGACAGTTGCTTCTGAACAGCCATTAGTAGAAGAGGCGGCATTACAACTCATTGAAGCTGGTGGGAAGCGAATTCGTCCTGTATTCGTGTTGCTTGCAGGGAAATTCGGGGATTATAAGTTAGACGCAATTAAGCACGTCGCTGTTGCGTTGGAACTTATTCATATGGCTTCTCTCGTTCACGATGACGTTATTGATGCAGCGTTTTTACGACGCGGTAGTGCGACTGTGAATGCGAAATGGGGAGATCGTATTGCAATGTATACAGGAGACTATCTGTTTGCTAAGTCTCTTGAATGTGTAACAAATATCGAAATTCCAGAGGCGCATCAGGCACTGTCGCATACAATTTTAGAAGTATGTAAAGGTGAAATTGAACAAATTAAAGATAAATATAACTATGACCAAAATTTACGAACGTATTTAAGAAGGATAAAGCGAAAAACAGCATTATTAATTGCTGCGAGTTGTCAGCTAGGGGCGATTGCTGCTGGTGCTAATCGTGATATGGTAAATCGTTTGTTTTGGTATGGGTATTTCGTAGGAATGTCTTATCAAATTATTGATGACATTTTAGATTTCGTTTCAACAGAAGAGAAACTTGGAAAACCTGCTGGTGGTGACTTACTACAAGGAAATATTACGCTGCCTGCTTTATATGCGATGGAAGATCCAATACTCCGCAAGAAAATCACTTCTGTACATGAAAATACAACAGCAAGTGAAATGAAAGAAATTATTGATGCTGTAAAAAATAGTACAGCTATTGATCAAGCATTTGCGTTTAGCGAACGTTATTTACATAAAGCATTGGAAATAATAAAACCACTCCCACGTGGGCAAGCAAAGTATGCATTACAAAATGTTGCAAAGTATATTGGAAAACGAAAATTTTAGTGTTTATTCTAAAAAATAAAATAATCTCTCTATTTCAAAACTATTGCACAATTGTGATAAGGGTGTTAATATGTGTGTGGGGATATACAATTACATACATAATTCAGAAGTGGAGAGATTTTTTATGGAAAAAACATTTCTAATGGTAAAACCAGACGGTGTACAACGTGCCTTCATTGGGGAAATTGTAGCTCGTTTTGAGAAAAAGGGCTTTCAATTAGTTGGTGCAAAATTAATGCAAGTCACTCCGGAAATTGCTGGACAACACTACGGTGAGCATAAGGAAAAACCTTTCTTTGGTGAATTAGTAGACTTTATTACATCTGGACCTGTATTTGCAATGGTATGGCAAGGTGAAGGTGTAGTAGATACAGCTCGTAATATGATGGGTAAAACAAGACCACATGAAGCGGCTCCTGGAACAATTCGTGGAGATTTCGGTGTAACTGTTGCGAAAAACATTATCCACGGTTCTGATTCTTTAGAAAGCGCAGAGCGCGAGATTGCTATTTTCTTTAAAGAAGAAGAATTGGTAGACTACTCAAAATTAATGAATGAATGGATTTACTAATTATTTTGAAATAATTTGTAAACGCTTTAATCACTGTGATAATAGTAAAAAGTGCAAGAAGAATAGGGGTATTCTTCTTGCACTTTTTTTATTTGGATTAGTTACGAAGTTAGAGCGGTTATGATATATTGATATGTAAAGTAAAAGGCCTATCGGAGAATAAGCGAATGGCTGATCAATCATATAATTTCTTTCATATTTTTAGAGTAATGAAAGATAATATCATTGCTTAATATAGCGAGATAAATACATATACGAAAAGAGGAATAACGTATGCGATATATTACAGCTGGTGAATCTCATGGTCCACAACTTACAACGATTATAGAAGGTATTCCAGCAGGACTGCCTTTAGTAGCGGATGATATAAATGAAGAGTTAGCTAGAAGGCAAAAGGGATATGGGCGTGGTAGACGCATGCAAATTGAAACAGATCAAGTGCAAATTGCAAGTGGTGTTAGACATGGAGAGACATTAGGTTCTCCAATTGCACTTGTTGTTGAAAATCGTGATTTTGCACACTGGACAAAAATTATGGGTGCAGAGTCGTTAACGGAACAAGAAGAAAAAGAAATGAAGAGGAAAGTAACAAAACCAAGACCTGGACATGCTGATTTAAATGGTGCGATTAAATATGGTCATAGAGATATGAGAAATGTACTTGAACGTTCTTCAGCACGCGAAACGACAGTGCGTGTTGCTGCTGGTGCGGTTGCTAAAAAAGTGTTAGCGGAACTTGGTATTACAGTGGCAGGCCATGTAATTGAAATTGGCGGTGTACAAGCTAAGGAGATTACGTATCGTTCAATTGAAGAATTAAAAAGTATTACAGAAGCATCACCTGTACGTTGTTTAGATGAAGAAGCTGGCAACCAAATGATAAAAGCAATTGATGATGCGAAAGCAAATGGTGATTCAATCGGTGGCATCGTTGAAGTAATTGTGGAAGGAATGCCAATTGGAGTAGGAAGTTATGTGCATTATGATCGAAAACTGGATGCGAAATTAGCAGCCGCGATTATGAGCATTAATGCCTTTAAAGGTGTTGAGATTGGAATTGGTTTTGAAGCAGCGCATAGACCCGGAAGTGAAGTTCATGATGAAATTCTGTGGAATGAAGCACGTGGATATACACGAAGAACGAATCATGCAGGTGGATTAGAAGGCGGTATGACGACTGGAATGCCAATTGTTGTACGCGGTGTGATGAAACCGATACCTACACTATATAAACCTCTTCAAAGTGTGGATATTGATACGAAAGAACCTTTTACAGCAAGCATTGAACGTTCAGATAGTTGTGCTGTACCAGCAGCTAGTGTCGTTGCAGAAGCTGTTGTGGCTTGGGAATTAGCGACTGCTTTAATAGAACAATTTGGATTAGATCGTATGGATCTTATTCGTGAAAATATGGAGAAACATAATGAATATGCGAGGGGATTTTAATGGAAAACATACATATTCAAACGAAATCAAAAGAATATGATGTACATGTTGGGAAAGAGGCATTATTACATTTGACAACATTTGTTCAAAATATGCAGCCAGTTGTATCTAACGTAATGATCATTTCAGATGAAGTTGTTGCATCTTTACATTTACAGACAGTTGTGAATGCATTGCAAGTAGAGCAAGAAGTATTTTCATTCGTTGTACCGAGTGGTGAAAAAGAGAAGTCTTTTGAAAATTTCTATGCGGCTCATACGTCAGCTCTTGAAAATAAATTAGATAGAAATTCTTTAATTATCGCACTTGGAGGCGGAATGATTGGAGATTTGGCTGGTTTTGTTGCTGCGTCGTTTATGCGTGGCATTCGCTTTGTCCAAGTTCCAACGACTTTATTAGCTCACGATAGTGCAGTAGGCGGGAAAGTAGCAATTAACCATCCGTTAGGGAAGAATATGATTGGTGCATTCCATCAGCCAGAAGCGGTTGTATATCATACACCATTTTTATACTCTCTTCCTGAAAAAGAATGGCGTTCAGGTTTTGCAGAAGTGATAAAACATGCTTTGATTGGTGATGTTGAACTGTATCATTGGTTAAAAGAAGAAGTGCAAACATTGGCGGATCTTCGTGATGAGAAGTTAATTCACATATTAATGAAGGCGATTCCTGTAAAAGCAAATATTGTATCGCAAGATGAAACAGAAAAAGGTGTACGTGCTCATTTGAACTTTGGACATACGCTAGGGCATGCTCTTGAAAAAGAGATTGGATATGGAAATATTACCCACGGTGACGGAGTAGCAGTTGGGATGTTATTTGCTTTATTTTTAAGTGAGCAAGTGTATAAAGTTGATCTTGCTTATGAAGAGATAAAGCAGTGGTTCTTGCAATACGGCTATCCAAAAATGCCAAGCGATTTGAATGTAGAGCGCCTCGTTCAACTGATGAAACAAGATAAGAAAGCAAATGCTGGAACAATTCATATGGTACTTATGCAGGAATATGGGGTGGTGAACGTCGTATCTATTCCTGATGAGACTGTTCATATTGCGTTAGAAGCATTTCAAAAGGATATGGCTTAAAAATATAGGGAACAGTTATGAAGTGCTTATTTAGAGGTGTTTTCGTAATAGTGACGGTTATGATAAAAGATTACAGTAAGGGATTATAATCCCTTACTGTAATCGAATTCAATAAAATGACTGGGGGAAGAAAAATGAGAGTGAAAGAGCAATTGTTAACTTTGAGAGCATATGTACCTGGGAAAAATATTGAAGAAGTAAAAAGAGAATATGGATTATCAAAAATTGTGAAATTAGCATCGAACGAAAATCCATTCGGTTGTTCTACGAATGTGACAGAAGCGTTAACATCATTAGTGAGTCAATACGCTCTTTATCCAGATGGATATGCTTTTGAACTTCGGACAAAAGTAGCTGATCATTTAGGTGTAAAAGCGGAACAACTGTTATTTGGTAGTGGGTTAGATGAAGTTATTCAAATGATTAGCCGTGCCTTACTACATGAAGGAACAAATGTTGTAATGGCGAATCCCACATTCTCGCAATACCATCACCATGCTGTTATTGAAGGGGCAGAAGTTCGTGAAGTATCACTTAAAGATGGCATTCACGATTTAGATGCAATGTTACAACAAGTAGATGATAAAACGAAGATTGTGTGGATTTGTAATCCGAATAACCCGACAGGTACATATGTAGAGAAACAAAAATTACTTTCATTTTTAGAATCAGTACCTAAGTCAGCGCTCGTTATTATGGATGAAGCATATTATGAATATGCGGAAGCAAAAGACTATCCGCAAACATTGCCACTTCTTGAAAAATATGAAAATCTTATGGTATTACGTACATTTTCAAAAGCATATGGCTTAGCTGCTTTTCGAATTGGATATGCGATTGGTGATGCGAAGTTAATCGGGCAGTTGGAAGTAGCAAGGTTACCGTTCAATACATCGACTGTAGCCCAAGCTGTAGCAATAGCTGCATTAGAAGATCAAACATTTTTACAAGACTGTGTGCAAAAAAATGCTGAAGGGTTAAATCAATACTATGCATTTTGTAAGGAATATAACGTATTCTATTATCCGTCTCAAACAAATTTCATTTTCTTAAAACTTGGTATTTCTGGTAATGAAGCTTTCGAACGATTAATGAAGAAAGGATATATTGTTCGTTCTGGTGCTGCATTTGGAATACATGATGGCATTCGTATTACCGTCGGATTGAAAGAAGAAAATGATGAAATTATAGAATTACTGAAAGAGCTTGTAAATGAGCAAGTTAAGAAAGAAGAAACCTATTCTTAAGAAATTGTGAAGGCTCCTTTTATAGGAGTCTTTTTTATCCCGCATGAACAGCTCCTAAAAGCTTGGTTGGTGTTGCTTCATAATTAATAAGGGAAGTTATTTGCACGGTCATGAAAGAAAACGGTACAATAGAAAGTAGTGAGGGATCGGTGTCACATCCGAACTTTTTGAACAAGTAGCTACGCTATAAGAAAAAGTACAAGAAGGAGCATGCCCATTCTAAAGGTTGCGTTATAACAGTGCGTTGCTTATGATAAAGTGAAACTTTAATCAGTGGGGGATGTTTATCCCCCGCTAATTATTAGTTGAACCAATCGGGCTTTTATGGGCAGTTGATCCCCAAACTAACTTCTTTGCCTTAGCTGAATTTTGAGGTGGGGGTCTGACTGCCCGTTAATAGCGGGATAAATGAACAGAAGAGAATATTTTTTAGAATTAAAGGAGACGTTTATGCAAAAGTTTGAACAAGCTGTGTCATATATTGAAAATGGTGAAGCGGAAAAAGGATTACAATTATTAAAAGAACAATTACAAGTTGCGAATGATGAAGAGAAGTATGATATCGCTCGCTACTATCATACACTTGGGTTTACGGATGAGGCGCTAGTAATAACAGAAGATTTACGCTTGCTATATCCGGAAGAGAGTGAATTTACGGTATTTTTAGCAGAATTATATATTGATTTAGATAAAGAAGATGAAGCGATTGAAGTACTTCATGATATTCCAGAAAATGATGATTTATATGTTCAATCGTTATTGCTTGTTGCAGATTTATTCCAAATGCAAGGTTTTGATGATGTAGCAGAGCAAAAACTATTAAAGGCGAAAGAATTGATGCCTGACGAACCTGTTATTACGTTTGGATTAGCAGAATTATATAGTAGTAAAGGTGAAGAACAAAAGGCAATTACTTATTACGAGTCGCTATTAGCGGAACATAAAGTAATGGGGGGTGTTGTCATTGCACTTCGTCTCGCAGAAACGTTAAGTGCAATTGGAAACTGGGAAGAAGCGATCTCTTACTATGAAGCAGGCTTAGAGGAGCAAAAAGATATTCACTCCTTATTTGGATATGCTTTCACATTATATCAAGGAGAAGAATATCAAAGAGCAATTGGTGCTTGGCAAGAACTAAAAGAATTAGATCCTGAGTACGCATCACTATACATGTATTTAGCGAAAAGCTATGAAAAAGAAGGAATGCTGCAAGAAAGCTATGAAACACTTCAAGAAGGAATTAAAGTAGATGAGCTTGCTGTTCCGTTTTATGTAGAATTAGCGAGCATTGCAGCTAAATTAGGAAAAGTAGCAGAGGCAGAGGAAGTGCTTCAAAAAGCGCTTGAGTTAGATCCAGGACATTTAGGTGCAATATTAAAATATGCATATATTTTAAAAGGACAAGAAAAGTATGAAGAGTTAATCACAGTTGTAGAGCGTGCTATTGATAGCGGAGAGCCAGATACACAACTACTTTGGGATCTTGCGTTTGCAAAAAAACAATTAGAAATGTATTCGGATGCATTAAAGCACTATGAAAGTGCATATACTTCTTTTAAGAATCATCCAGACTTCTTGGAAGAGTACGGTTATTTCTTATTGGAAGAAGGAATGCGAAAAGAGGCCAAAGAAGTGTTTACTCAGTTATTACAACTAGACCCGACACAAATTCATATTGAAGAATTGTTATATAATTTAGAGGATTTTTCATAAGTTGGAAGGAAACTGAATGCCGCTTCTTGAATCTAAAAAGAAAAGAGAAAGACAGAGGAGGGACTTAATTGCTATGAATACCCCTGTTTCTGTAAACGAGAAGAAGGATTTTGTGAAATGGTTTTTGAATAATTACCAACTGAAACAGCGTGAATGTGTATGGATTTTGAATTATTTAATGAGTCACGACCAATTAATGCATAAAGTCCACTTCGTAGAGCATGCAAAATATTGTCCGCGTGGCTTAGTGATGTCAGCAAATTGCGTGAAAGACACACCGTTTCACTTTTTTAAACAAAATGTTATGACAACAGATGCTGAAAAATCGTTTCATGATATTCGTTTAAATCGAGATGAGGATATTTATATTCAACTCAACTTTAAATCATCGTTCCAAAACGCAAACTATGTAGCTGTATTAGAAGACAATCCATATTTACCAAAGCATATTGAAGTAAATGAAAAAGATCGTTTACTTGCAGAGAGATTTTTAGAAGAGAGTGTATTTTCATTTAGAAGAGAACGTCTTTTGAAACAAATTGATGAAGCGTTGGATAAGCAAGATAAGGAAGCGTTTCATAGGTTAACGGCGGAGTTAAAGACTTTATAGGATTTATTTGAATTATTGAATTTTTACAAATTTCGGACTTTTTTTAAGAAAAACTACCTATCTTGGGTAGTTTTTCTTTTTTTACCCCTTTTAGTATGGTTTAATATATATAAAGTGAAAGTTCTGTCATTTTAGCTGGAGGGAGGGAAGAAATGTGAAATGGATTGTAAAAGACGTGGAACAGTTTGAGCAAGCAAGGGAGTATGTAGATACAGGGGTAATACCTCTTTTGTCAATTTCAGCAGCAAAAGAAATGAAAACGGTAGTAGAACAAGGTGAATTTATTGAATTGTTGAGTATGGAGTTGGAAAGAGAATATAAAGGAAGAGTGCTTTTACTACCTGCATTTACGTATTTAGTAGAAAGTCAAAAGAATGAAAAAGCTCGTTTGCAAGAATGGACAGATCATTTACAAAGTCAAGGCTTTAAACATATTGCTTATGTTACAAGTGATTTTTCATGGAAAGAAGATATGCAAGAGTTACAGGGGGATTTATTTTGGTTACCCTCATTAGCGTTAGAACAATTTAGTGATCAAGCGAAGAGAGAAGTCATTCACGCTCATATAAAAAATATAATGGTAATGTTAGAAGAAAAATGGGGAAAATAGCAATAAACAGAAAGTTCTTATTATTATGAGTAGTATGATATTGACCTGTGCATGAGGGTATTATATCATGATAGTGTCCTAGTATTTATTTTTTATATTATTTTTCACGAGGGGACAATTTCTGATAGAGGGGGGAAATTTTCGTGAGCGAGAAAGAACATCGTGTGTCAAGAAGACAGTTTTTAAATTACACACTTACAGGAGTAGGAGGCTTTATGGCAGCGGGTATTTTAATGCCGATGACGCGATTTGCGCTTGATCCGGTGTTAAGAAAAGAAGCGGGAACAGATATGGTTGCTGTTGCGCAAGTAAAGGATATTACAACAGAGCCGAAGCGTTTCGACTTTAAGGTGAAACAGGTTGACGGATGGTACAAGTCTGAAGAGCCAAAATCTGCTTGGGTGCATAAAGATGAAAGCGGAGACATCGTTGCATTTTCTCCAGTGTGTAAACATTTAGGGTGTACAGTGAACTGGAATTCGGACAAAGCACATCCGAATCAATTCTTTTGCCCGTGTCACGGAGGACGTTATACAAAAGATGGTATGAACATTAAAGGCACACCGCCACTTGCTCCGCTTGATGTGTACGAGTCTAAAGTGAAAGATGGAACGCTGTATTTAGGGAAAGCGAAGCCAAAAGGGGGTGCAAAGTAGATGCTAAATAAAATTTATGATTGGGTAGATGAACGTTTAGATATTACACCGATATGGCGCGATATCGCTGATCATGAAGTACCTGAACATGTAAACCCGGCACATCACTTTTCTGCATTCGTTTATTGCTTTGGAGGACTTACCTTTTTCGTTACTGTAATTCAAATTTTATCTGGAATGTTTTTGACGATGTATTATGTGCCTGATATTAAAAATGCGTGGGAATCTGTTTACTATTTACAAAATGAAGTTGCGTACGGGCAAATTGTTCGTGGCATGCACCACTGGGGTGCTAGTCTCGTAATTGTAATGATGTTTTTACATACACTCAGAGTTTTCTTCCAAGGTGCGTATAAAAAACCTCGTGAGTTAAACTGGATTGTTGGTGTTCTTATTTTCTTTGTTATGTTAGGTCTTGGTTTTACCGGATATTTATTACCGTGGGATATGAAAGCGTTATTTGCTACGAAAGTAGGGATTCAAATCGCAGAGCAAACGCCGCTCATTGGTCCTTATATTAAAACATTACTCGCTGGTCATTCCGAAATTGTTGGCGCTCAAACATTAACTCGCTTCTTTGCTATTCATGTCTTCTTCTTACCAGCAGCACTTCTAGGTTTAATGGCCTTCCACTTCATCATGATTCGCAAACAAGGTATTTCCGGTCCACTATAAGAGATTGCTAAATTAAAGGGGAAAGAACTAAAGGAGGGAGATTATGCATCGCGGCAAAGGAATGAAATTTGTAGGAGATTCTCGAGTACCAGTAGCTCGGAAACCAAATATTCCAAAAGATTATTCTGAATACCCAGGAAAAACAGAAGCATTTTGGCCGAACTTCTTGTTAAAGGAATGGATGGTTGGTGCAGTTTTTTTAATCGGTTATTTATGTTTAACAGTGGCACATCCGTCACCGCTTGAGAGAATGGCGGATCCGACAGATGCCGGATATATACCACTTCCAGATTGGTATTTCTTATTTTTGTATCAGTTACTAAAGTATTCTTATGCTTCTGGTTCATTTACTGTAATTGGAGCGTTTATTATGCCAGGGATTGCGTTTGGAGCATTACTGTTAGCTCCATTTCTCGATCGAGGTCCAGAAAGACGCCCGTTGAAGCGTCCTGTAGCAACTGGATTTATGCTTTTAGCAATTGCATCGATTATCTTTTTAACTTGGGAATCTGTAGCACACCACGACTGGGAAGCCGCAAAGAAACAAGGTGCAATTGTAAAAACAGCACCAGTTGATAAAAATGATGACGGCTACAAGTTAATGCAAAAAAATACTTGTTTAACGTGTCATGGTGATAATTTACAAGGCGGGGCGGCAGCACCAGCTTTGCAGAACTTAACTTTAAAACCTGAAGAAATCGCTAAAATTGCGAAAGATGGAAAAGGTTCCATGCCTAAAGGTGTATTTAAAGGTACGGATGAAGAACTGAAAAAGCTTTCGGAATTCGTTGCAAAGTATAATAAAAAATAATAGAAAAGCTGACTACAAATTTTGTGGTCAGCTTTTTATTTTGATGACAGAAAGTTTACTATATAATAGAGTAGAGTTTGAGGAAAGAATGAAAGGTGTTGGACATACAGCTTGGTTTACTTGTATGCAATGTTAAGACAACGCTCAGTATTATTATTTTTATTGATTGTTAACATACTAGGTACAATTTACGGATTTATATGGTATGGAAATCAATTAAAAGAAACGTCACCTATATTTTGGCCGTTTGTACCAGATAGTCCTATGGCGACTCTCTTTTTTGTCTTTGTTTTAATTGCTTTCTTGGTAAAGCGAAACTGGGGATTAATAGAGGCGCTGGCAATTGTAACTTTAATAAAATATGGTATATGGGCTGTTGTTGTAAATGGGGTTATGATTTATGTGAAAGGTCCTATTGGCCTGATGGGGTATATGTTAATGCTATCGCATTTTGCAATGGCAGTGCAGGGAGTGTTATATGCTCCGTTTTACCGTATAAAAAAATGGCATTTTGTAGTAGCAGGTATATGGACATTACATAATGACGCAATTGATTATTTATTTTGGCAAATGCCGAGATACGGAATTATGCATTTGTTTGTAGAGAAAATTGGTTATTTTACATTTTGGTTAAGTATTGTCGTACTGTGCATCACATACTATTATTGCTTACGTGAGCGCCGAAAACAGTTTTCTTTATGATGGTGTGAACATTTAGGGGGAGAAAATGAAGAGAAGTAAGAGTGGAAAAATATTGGATCGATTGATTACGTTAGTTGTTTCATATAGCATAGCATTTTCTATTTTTGCACTTGCAACAATGGCAGTTATATATGGAAAATGGCTGTATTATTTTGAAATTGATTTTTTAAACATTCCAGATTTAGCGGATATGACAAAAGATGAAATTAAGAGAAATTATGATGTGCTAATTACATATTTATCTCCGTTTTATGACGGAGCATTACATTTACCGACATTAGATATGTCTACAAATGGTCGTATTCATTTTGTAGATGTTAAAAATATTATAGTAAAGATTCAATATGTGATGTATGCGACAATTATGATTGTAGTGATAGGCGGCGTTTATTTATTAAAAAGAAAAACGAAAAATTTTTACTGCATGGATCGATTGTAACAATTATATTTCCGATAGCACTGGTGTTGCCAATCGCTATTAATTTTGAAAAGAGTTTTGTATTATTCCATAAGCTGTTATTCAGTAACGATTATTGGATGTTTGATATTGAATCGGATCCGATTATTTTAATGCTACCAGAAGAATTTTTTATGCATGCGGCGTGTGCTATTTTATTATTCATTTTAGGTGGTAGTATACTTTGTTACAGCTTGTATAGATATTTCGTAAAAAAGAAAAGGATTTCAAAGGAAAAATTCTCTGCTTAAAGAGAATTTTTTTGTTTGTAAAACGATAATATATTTTTCGGGGCAGTTCTGTTCTATTCTTGTCCAATTCCACATATTTTGTACTAGTAGTTATAGGGGGGACCGGGATGAAGAGAACATTAATTGGATTGATAGCATTTCTAATTATAATGTTTCCGTTACGTATATATGCTGAAGAGTGGAGTGAACTAACGGGATTGCTAGACGACTCGTTACAGTTAGTGAAGCGTAATGAAGATGAAAAAGCAGTACAAGTATTACAATATTTCTCGGAGCAGTTTTTAGTGAAGGGGAATGAAAAGAAGCAAGAAGTAACACCAGATCAAATTAGAGTCATTTCTTTAGCTTACGACAAAGCGAAACAATCTCTCTCGGAAGAAGATTTAGGTAAGCAAGTTAAAATTGATAATGTGATAGCATTACAACTTGCTGTTGATGCGCAAGTATCGAAATATCAACCGCTTTGGATGGAAAGAGAAGGGAAAGTAATGGATGCTTTTTCTCAAATGGAAAAAGCGATGAAAAAAGAAGATACTGGACAGTTTCAGCAAACGTTAAATACATTCTTAAATGAATTTAATATTATTTACCCAAGCCTAATGATTGCTTTGCCAGAAAACGAGGTGCAACGTGTAAATGCTCATTTATCTTATTTGGATGAATTTCGTAACGTTATGTTAAAAACGAAAGGTGGGCAAATGCAATTAGGAATCATTAAAGGAGATTTGCAAAAGATATTTCACACAGTAAAAAAAGATGAAATTGCCCCCTCTCTCATTTGGTTTATGACAATTACTGGAGGACTTATTTTATTCACATTAACTTATGTTGGATGGAGAAAGTATAAAGGTGAGCGAGAGAAAAGAAAAAGTAATGTACATTCTAAAAATAGATAATGCGATAAAGTGAAACTTTAATCAGTGGGGAGGTTCATACCTCATTGATTATTAGCCCTCATCAATCGGGCGTTTACGGGCAGTGGATATACCGCTTAAGTTCTTTGCTCCAGCAGAATTTTGAGGTGGGAGTCTAACTGTCTACAAATAGCGGGATAAATAAAGATACGGATTGTAAGGTTTATTCATTGACAATGGTGGCAGAAAAAAATAGAATGAGAAGTACTATAATTAAAACTTCAATGGAGGTTCATGATGTTTTATTTAATTTACTTCGCGATCATTTTGATCATACCGTTGTATGCACAGTCAAAAGTACGTAGTGCCTATAGCAAGTATTCACAAGTTTATTCAACATCAGGTATGACAGGAGCAGAAGTGGCTCGGAAAATTTTAGATGAAAACGGATTATACAACGTAGCTGTAGAAGAAACGCCAGGTCATTTATCAGACCATTATGATCCAACTGCCAAAACAGTTCGATTATCAACAGATAACTACTATGGCCATTCAGTTGCTGGTACAGCAGTAGCAGCACACGAAGTAGGGCATGCGATTCAAGATGCAAAAGATTATAATTTCATGCGTGTTCGTCATTCATTAGTGCCAGTTGCTAATTTTGGCTCGAATATGTCTTGGGTTTTCGTCTTAATTGGTGTGTTTGCACAAATGTCTGGTTTATTGTTGCTAGGAATTATTTTGATGGCAGCAGGTGTTGTTTTTCAACTTGTTACATTACCAGTTGAGTTTGATGCATCAAAACGCGCAATGCAACAAATTGAAGCACTTGGTATCGTATCGACAGATGAGTACGGCCAAGCTCGTAAAGTATTAAATGCGGCAGCATTAACATATGTAGCAGCTGCAGCTGTAGCTGTATTTGAATTATTACGTCTTGTATTAATATATACTGGTATGCAGCGTAGCGACGACTAAAGACTATCAATTTTGATAGTCTTTTTTTATTATCTGTAATAAATGGACAGGATAAAATGAAAGAAATATTGTAGGGAAATCATCATTAAGTAGCATACGATGAGGGGGGAGATAATGGAATATCCAGACCATATAGTAAAGCAAGTGAAAGAGCGTAGTACTTCGTATCAGCTAGAAGGTTTTCTAAGTGGACAAGGCCCTGGAAACCCAAAAATTATGCTCGTTGGTGAAGCACCTGGTGAAACAGAAATTCATAATGGGATTCCGTTTAGCGGTAGAGCTGGAAAACATTTAATGGAGTTTTTAGAACGTATTCATGTTACAAGGGAAGAAGTATATATTACGAGTGCGGTCCGGAGTAGGCCATATAAATGGCGAGAGAAAAAAGAACGAAATGGCGAAAAAATACAGAAAAAGTATAATAGAACACCAAATCAAGGAGAAATACTTGCTCATGCACCTTTATTAGATTATGAGTTGGAACATATAGACCCTCCTGTTATCGTTACGCTTGGTAATATTGCATTACAGCGTTTAGTCGGTAAAAATCATAAAATTACAGATGTTCATGGAGAATTGTTAAAACAACCCGTGCAACAATTGAAAGATAGTTGCTGTACAGAATTTGTATGGACAGAAAAAGAATATTCTATTTTTCCGACCTTTCATCCAGCTTCTATTTTTTATAATCGGAGTTTGTTGGAGCTTATTTATGAGGATTGGGAGAAGCTGAAAAAATATGTAATAAAAAACTAGAAAAGCTAAAGAGCTTTTCTAGTTGAATTTAATTATGTAACGGATTTTTATTTTCATCTAATGTAAAACCTTCACCAACTACATCATGTACGTCACTTACAGCAACAAAGGCATGAGGATCTACAGAAGTAATAATATTTTTTAATTTCACGATTTCATTTTTAGCGACAACGCAATACAATACGTTCCGTTCCACTTTCGTATACGATCCAACAGCTTTTAAAAAGGTTGCTCCGCGCTCCATGTCAGATAAAATTTGGGCAGCAATTTCATCGTTTTTATCTGAGATAATAGTTGCTCCTTTTGCCGCATAGGCTCCTTCTTGCATAAAGTCAATGACTTTCGCTCCGATAAAAACAGCAACTAACGTATACATGCCTTCGCGGTATGATAAATAGGTAAGAATAGAGACGATAATGACGATAGCATCAAACATAAACATTGTTTTCCCCATACTCCAGCCAACATATTTATGAGCGAGTCTTGCGATAATATCTACACCGCCAGTAGTCCCCCCATATTTAAATATTATGCCAAGACCGATACCGATAAATGCCCCGGCGAATAAAGCCGCGAGTGTCATATCATTTTGTAAGTTTAAATGTAAGTTAAGAACGTCGTAACGCTGAAAAATCCATAGAAATAAAGATACGCTGAATGTGCCGATTAGTGTATAGATAAATGTCGTTCTTCCAAGTAACTTCCAACCAATAAAAAATATAGGGATATTTAAAATTAAGTTTGAATAAGAAGGGTCAAACTTAAATAGAAAATACAATAATAGTGTAATACCGGTAAATCCGCCTTCTGCAAGGTGATTTTCAATATTGATATTCACAATACCGAAAGAAAAAATAGCGGAACCGATTAAAATGAAAATGATATTTCGAATCTTCAAACTTGATGTCATATAGAAATCCCCCTAATTATGTAGATTGCATTGCTCCGCTGAAACGGTAAAACATAATGATAAGTAATTTCTAGTTGTTAATAAAAATAGTGAAGGCTATAAAAAAACAATTGATTTTAGCTGATCTTTTGCCAAAACCGCAAAAGAAAGTTTCACTTCATTATAGTCTATCCAAAAAAGGGTCGCAAATAGGTGTTTGGCGGGGAATAATATTTGTCAAATCGCGATGAATTGGCTAACATGAAAGAGGAAGGATTAGAGGTGATTAGTATGGAAGCAAAAACGATGAAAGATATGCAGAAAGAAGTAGATGCATATATTGGTCAGTTTAAAGAAGGTTATTTCAGTCCGCTTGCAATGATGGCTCGTTTAACGGAAGAAATAGGAGAGCTTGCGAGGGAAGTAAACCATTACTACGGTGAGAAACCGAAGAAAACAACTGAAACAGAACGTAGTATTGAAGAAGAGCTTGGAGATGTATTGTTTGTTATGATTTGTATGGCAAATAGTTTAAATATTGATTTAGAAACAGCGCATAACATTGTAATGGAAAAATTTAATACACGTGATAAAGATCGCTGGACACGCATTGATGAGGGAGAGAAAGAATAATGAAAGAAATTAAAGTAATTATCGCTGGACCAAGAGGACGTATGGGACATGAAGCAGTCCTTCTTATGGAAAGAACAGAACATTTCAATTTAGTAGCAGCAGTAGACTATAAGCACGGTGGAGAAAAGATTTCAGACTTACCTGGTATGCCGATGTTAGATACACCGATTTACGCAGATTTACATACTTGTTTAGATGAAGTGGAAGCAGATGTATTATTAGATTTAACAACACCAGAAGTTGGAAAGAAACATGTGACACTTGCAGTTGAACGTGGACTTCGATCTGTTATTGGTACAACTGGATTTACGGAAGAAGAACTAAAGCAATTAACAGAAAATGCAAAAGATAATAAAGTAGGAACAATTATCGCTCCAAACTTTGCAATTGGTGCAGTTCTTATGATGAAATTTTCACAAATGGCAGCGAAGTACTTCCAAGACGTTGAAGTAATTGAATTACACCATGATCAAAAATTAGATGCACCATCTGGTACAGCTGTCAAAACAGTAGAATTAATTCGTCAAAATCGTGAATCAAAGCAGCAAGGTCATCCAAACGAAGTAGAGCAACTAGAAGGTGCTCGTGGTGCTAATGTAGACGGTATTCACATTCATAGTGTACGTTTACCAGGACTTATTGCACACCAAGAAGTAATGTTCGGCGGGGATGGACAAATGTTAACGGTTCGCCATGATTCATTCAATCGTGCATCATTTATGTCAGGTGTAAAACTATCAATTGAAACAGTAATGAACATTGATCATCTTGTGTACGGTTTAGAAAACATTATCGACTAAAGGGGAGACAACGGATGAAAATTGCCTTAATCGCACATGACAAAAAGAAAAATGACATGGTTTCGTTTGCGTACGCATATAAACCAATTTTTGAAAAACATGAATTGTTTGCAACAGGAACGACAGGACTTCGCATTATGGAGGCAACTGGCTTAGTTGTAACAAGATATCAGTCGGGTCCTCTTGGTGGCGATCAAGAAATCGGTGCCATGATTGCAAAAAACGATATGGATATGGTGATTTTTTTCCGAGATCCACTAACTGCTCAGCCGCATGAGCCAGATGTAAATGCATTACTTCGTTTATGTGATGTATATGCGATTCCACTTGCAACGAACATGGCAAGTGCTGAAATGTTAATGCACGCATTAGAACGAGGGGATTTAGATTATCGCAAGTTAAGAAAATGAGGGGAACAATTATGAGTGGATTACATATATTAGCGTTTGGTGCTCATGCTGATGATGTTGAAATCGGCATGGCGGGTACCATTGCAAAATATACGAAGCAAGGGTTTGAAGTAGGTATTTGTGATTTAACAGAAGCTGACCTTTCTTCAAATGGAACGATAGAGTTGAGAAAAGAAGAAGCAAGGATCGCAGCTCGTATAATGGGAGTAAAAACGAGACTGAATTTAGGGATGCCAGATCGTGGTTTGTATATGAAAGAAGAGTTTATACGTGAAATTGTAAAGGTGATCCGTACATATAAACCAAAACTCGTTTTTGCACCATACGATGAAGATCGTCATCCAGATCATGCAAATTGTGCAAAGCTTGTGGAAGAGGCTATTTTTTCAGCAGGAATCCGTAAATATATGCCAGAACTTCCACCGCATCGTGTGGAGTCTTTTTATAATTATATGATTAATGGTTTTCATAAACCGAATTTTTGTATAGATATTAGTGAGTACCTATCGCAAAAAGTGGAAGCATTAGAAGCGTATGAAAGTCAGTTTTCAACAGGGAGTGATGGTGTTAAGACGCCGTTAACAGAAGGTTACGTTGAAACTGTGGTCGCTCGTGAGAAGGTGTTTGGGAAAGAAGTTGGAGTCTTGTATGCCGAAGGATTTATGAGTAAGAAACCGGTTTTATTACATGCTGATTTAATAGGGGGATGTAAATGAAATTAAAAATAGGTATTACATGTTATCCTTCTGTAGGTGGTTCTGGAGTTGTTGGAACAGAATTAGGAAAGCAATTGGCGGAACGCGGGCATGAAATTCATTTTATTACATCGGGTTTACCATTTCGATTAAATAAAGTGTATCCAAACATTTATTTTCATGAAGTGACGGTGAATCAATACTCTGTATTTCAATATCCACCATATGATTTAGCGTTAGCGAGTAAAATGGCAGAGGTTGCACAAAGAGAAAGTCTTGATATTTTACATGTGCATTACGCAATACCGCATGCAATTTGTGCTTATTTAGCGAAACAAATGATTGGTGAGCGTATTAAAATTGTTACAACCTTGCATGGAACAGATATTACTGTGTTAGGTTCCGACCCTTCGTTAAATAATTTAATTCGTTTTGGTATTGAGCAGTCTGATGTTGTTACTGCTGTCTCGCATTCATTAATTGACGAAACGCATGAGCTTGTAAAACCAAATAAAGACATTCAAACGGTATATAACTTTATAGACGAACGTGTATATTTCAAGCGTAATATGTCTCAATTAAAGAAAGAATACGGTATAAGTGAGAGTGAAAAGGTACTTATTCACATTTCAAATTTCCGTAAAGTGAAACGTGTGCAGGATGTTGTTCAGGCATTTGCTAAAGTTGCTAAAGAAGTTGATGCGAAATTGCTTCTTGTTGGAGACGGACCAGAATTTTGTACAATTTTACAGATAGTGAAGAATTTACATATTGAAGATCGCGTTTTATTCCTAGGGAAGCAAGATAATGTTGCAGAACTGCTTGCGATGAGTGATTTAATGTTGCTTCTATCAGAGAAGGAAAGTTTTGGTCTTGTTTTATTAGAAGCGATGGCGTGTGGTGTACCTTGTATCGGAACAAGGGTTGGAGGTATTCCAGAAGTCATTCAACATGGTGAAACAGGATATTTATGTGAAGTTGGCGATACAACAGGTGTGGCCAATCAAGCCATTCAGCTATTAAAGAATGAAGAGTTTCACCGTAATATGGGAGAGCGAGCAAGAGAAAGTGTTTATGAGCAGTTCCGCTCAGAAAAAATCGTCTCACAATATGAAGCAATTTACTATGACATACTAAGGGATGACAAAAATGGAAAGATTTAAAAAAGCTAGTTCTATTATTGAGATATTAAAACAACAAGGACATGAGGCTTATTTTGTTGGTGGGAGCGTACGAGATCTTATTATCGATAGGCCGATTGGAGATATTGATATTGCGACATCTGCTTTACCAGAAGAAGTAATGGATATATTCCCAAGACATGTTCCTGTTGGTCTTGAGCATGGAACTGTAATTGTTGTAGAAAATGGTGAACCTTATGAGGTAACCACTTTTCGAACAGAAAGCGAATATGAAGATTTTCGAAGACCTAGTAGTGTTCAATTTGTTCGTTCATTAGAAGAGGATTTAAAACGTCGTGATTTCACAATGAATGCGATTGCCATGACAGAAGAAGGCGAAATGGTGGATTTATTTGCTGGGCAGGAAGCGATTCAAAAGAGAGAAATTGTGACAGTTGGAAATGCAGCGAATCGTTTTCAAGAAGACGCACTAAGAATGATGCGTGGCATTCGGTTTGTAAGTACGTTAGGGTTTTCTTTAGAAACGAAAACGAAGCAAGCGATTGAAACGTATGGGCACTTGCTAGAACATATAGCAATTGAGCGCATCACAGTAGAGTTTGAGAAACTGTTAACTGGTACCTATTGTGTGAAGGGCCTCAAAGAATTAGTAGAGACAAAGCTATTTTCTCATTTGCCCTATTTACAAATGTCAGAAGAGAGACTGTTAAAAGCTACGCAGTATAAATGGGATTCTTTTGAAACAGACATTGAGGCATGGGCATTTTTCTTATATTGTATCGGAGAAGAGCATCCATCTGTATTTTTACGTCAATGGAAGTTTTCGAATAAAAAATAAAAGATATTGTCGCAGTTTTATTAACAATTCGTACGAGAAAGGAGAAGGATTGGGATACAGTCCTTCTTTATAAAACGGGAATTCATATCGCTGAAATGGCAGAGAGAGTATATGAAGCGATGATTGAAAACTATAACCCTACATCTGTTAAACGAGTACAATCAATGTTTCATGCATTGCCAATCAAGGGTCGTCAAGACATGAATGTGAGTGGGAATGATCTATTAAACTGGGCGAATAAAAAGCCTGGTCCGTGGGTTGCTGAAATGCTTCAAAAAATCGAAGAAGCGATCGTACAAGGAAATGTAGTTAATGAGAAAGAGAGTATAAGGGAGTGGCTGCAAAGATGCAATCTACTATAAGAAAGCAGTTGTTGCAAGTTTTTTCTGAAGCGGATGGAGAATTTGTATCTGGCCAAACGATTAGTGATAAACTTGGCTGTTCAAGAACCGCTGTGTGGAAACATATGGAGGACCTTCGGAATGAGGGATATGAACTTGAAGCTGTGCGTCGATTAGGTTACCGCATTGCGGGGAAGCCAGACAAAGTAACTGCTAACGAAATTCAGTTAGGATTACAAACAGAGCGTATCGGTAGAACGGTTTATTTTGAAGAATCAGTTGAATCTACTCAGCATATTGCAGCAAAACTTGCTTATGAAGGAGTAGAAGAGGGAACAATTGTCGTTGCGGAAGAGCAAACTGCAGGTAGAGGCCGTTTAAGTAGAAAGTGGCATTCGCCAAAAGGAACAGGAATTTGGATGAGTATTATTTTGCGTCCATCGATCCCGGTTCATCATGCCCCGCAGCTCACTCTGCTAGCGGCTGTTAGCGTTGCACAAGCAATTGAAAAATGCACAGGTGTAAATGTAGGAATTAAATGGCCGAATGATATTTTAATTCAAGGTAAAAAGGCTGTAGGTATATTAACAGAAATGCAAGCGGATCCTGATAAAATCAATGCTGTCATTATGGGAATTGGTATTAATGCGAATCAAAAACAAGAACATTTTGATGAGGAAATTCAGCAAATTGCCACTTCTTTAGCGATTGAATCAGGTAAGCCAATTGTTCGTGCGGAACTTATGCAACAAATCTTTTTACAACTAGAAAAATTATATGAAGAGTATTTACAAAATGGTTTCTCTGTAATTAAAATTCTTTGGGAAAGTTACGCTGTGAGCATCGGGAAAGAAATTACTGCCCGAACGATGAGACAGACGATTACGGGGCTAGCAAAAGGGATTACAGAAGAGGGTGTATTGCTTCTGGAGGACCATGAAGGGAAAATACATCATATTCATTCTGCGGATATCGAAATGAAGTAAAAGAAGTTCCTTTTTTGGAACTTCTTTTTTATTTCAATATTTTTGAGTAGGCTTTGTAATGTGACAATACACTTTTTACAACTTAAGTTGTATGTAGAGTAACGTTCGATTAGCGCTGCTTATTATTTGATTATTACTTTTCCTTCCATTCCTTTAAGGAGATGGTATCTACATATTAATTCATATGTACCAGTATTTTTAGGTTTTACGGTAATGTTTTTTTCTTTTCCTGACTCAACTACGACGTCAATTCCGAGTTTTTTCACTGTAAAGGTGTGCTCGTTCTTACCTTTATTTTTTAATAACAATGTTGTTGTTTCTTCAATCGGAATAGTGATGACATTCGGATTAAAGTAATCATCGTTAAGTTCGACTTCAATCACTTTCGTTGACTCAATAGGTTGTGTTACGACGTTAGCTGAGGCAACTACGTTGATGGAGTCTAAAGTTATCACACTCACAATCATTACAAACAAACCGAGTAATGGAAATAACCACTTGTTCATAGACATTCGCAATTCTCCTTTTCTAAGTGCTTTTCTTCAATTAACCTGCATCAATAGTTTTAGGCTTATACTATACAGTCAAATAAAATATCAGTATCTTTAAATCAATTTTTTGCATTTAAATGGATTACAAAAGAAATTAACTTGGAGTTGTAAGGTATGTATGGGAAACACACCCACTTATTTTTTAGGACTGAATTCTCTGTAAAAACTATATAGCATATACACTATCTAGTTAAATTTCACATACCGTAATGGAAATAAAAAATTATTTTTTCAAAAAAATGTAGTAATTTCTTTTTGTACTTTGCTATAATTAGTTCGAATGTGGGCAGTATCAGAGCGAACTGCACCATGATTCGAAGCAGTACAAAAAATAATAACTTGGATTCTGCCTTGATCCAATAACGGACTGGGACAGAGGGATGAATAATGCCGACTAACACACAACCCTTCTGCCCTTTTATGGCCAGAGGGGTTTTTTATATGATTTCGGCCATCGCCTCTCTCCTGCATAAAGGAGGAGTAGTTTTTGAAAACAAAAACAGATTTTTTGAAGATGAAAGAGCAAGGTGAGCCGATTACGATGCTAACGGCGTATGATTATCCTTCTGCTAAATTAGCAGAAGAAGCTGAAGTCGATATGATTTTAGTTGGAGATTCTCTTGGGATGGTTGTACTCGGATATGATTCAACAGTACCTGTAACAGTAGAGGATATGATTCATCATACGAAAGCTGTACGCCGCGGAGCGAAAGAAACATTTATTGTAACTGATATGCCGTTTATGTCTTATCACATATCGTTACAAGAAACGATGGTGAATGCACGCCGCATCGTTCAAGAGAGCGGAGCACATGCACTGAAAGTAGAAGGTGCTGGAGAAGTTATATCAACGATTCATTATTTAACGAATGCAGGAATTCCTGTCGTAGCGCATTTAGGTTTAACTCCTCAATCTGTGGGAGTATTGGGTGGATATAAAGTGCAAGGAAAAGATGCTGAAAGTGCAAAGAAATTAATAGACGATGCAAAGAAATGTGAGGAAGCTGGTGCGATAGCACTTGTGTTAGAATGTGTGCCAATGCAGTTAGCAGAATTAATTTCGAAGCAATTAACAATTCCAATAATCGGGATTGGAGCGGGACAAAAAGTAGATGGGCAAGTTCTTGTATATCATGATCTCATCTCATATGGGGTAAATCGTGTTCCGAAATTCGTAAAACAGTATACGTCTGTTCAAGAGGAAATTGTACGTGGGATTTCTCAATATGTTGCTGAAGTGAAGACAGGGCAATTTCCTGAAGAGAAACATTCGTTCACAATGAAAGAAGAAGAATGCTTAGCGTTATACGGGGGAAAACAGTAATGAAAATCATAACTACAGTGCAAGAGATGCAGCAAATTACGAGCGAACTTCGTACAAGTGGAAAGAATATTGGTTTTGTTCCAACGATGGGTTATTTACATGAAGGGCATGCTACTTTATTACGCAAGGCAAGAGAAGAAAATGAAATTGTAGTTTTAAGTGTGTTTGTAAACCCACTACAGTTTGGGCCGAACGAAGATTTAGAGCGATACCCTCGTGATATTGAGAGAGATGAAAGTGTAGCAAAAGAAAACGGTGTGGATTATTTATTTTATCCGAGTGTAGAAGAAATGTATCCGGCAGAACAAACAACAACAGTAGAAGTTGTAAAGCGTACTGACGTATTATGTGGAAAACAAAGACCTGGTCACTTTTCTGGAGTTGCGACTGTACTAATGAAATTATTTAATATTGTAATGCCAAATCGTGCTTATTTCGGTATGAAAGACGCACAACAAGTTGCTGTAATTGAAGGATTTGTAACTGATTTCAATATTCCAGTAACGATCGTACCAGTTGATATTGTAAGAGAAGAAGATGGATTGGCAAAAAGTTCTCGTAATGTGTATTTATCACAAGAAGAACGTGAAGAGGCTTCTCATTTATACCGCAGTCTATGTATAGCGAAAGAAAGAATTGAGGCAGGCGAACGTAATTCAGAAATCATTACAAATCTTGTGAAAGAACATATTGAGACGTATACGAAAGGTACTGTAGATTATGCGGATTTATATGCATATCCGTCATTGGCAATAGTAGGGGAAATGGAAGGAAGAATCATTTTAGCTATTGCAGTTAAGTTTGAAAATGTAAGATTAATTGACAATATAACATTAACGGTTAAATAAGGGGGAGCATCTATGTTTCGCACAATGATGAGAGCAAAGTTACATCGTGCAACTGTAATGGAGGCAAATTTAAACTATGTAGGTAGTATTACAATAGATGAAGATTTAATGGATACAGTAAATCTTGTAGAGAACGAAAAAGTTCAAATTGTAAATAATAATAACGGTGCGCGCTTAGAGACATATGTTATTAAAGGCGAACGCGGTAGCGGTGTTATTTGTTTAAACGGTGCTGCAGCAAGGCTTGTACAACCGGGAGATAAAGTAATTATAATTTGTTATGGCTTAGTTACGGAAGAAGAGGTTCATAAACAAGAACCAAAAATTGCAGTGTTAGACGATCAAAATCAAATTGTTGAAATGTTAGGTGCTGAAAAGGCTGGTACAACATTATAAAAGAGGAAAGCTATCTCTATATCAGGAGATAGCTTTTTTGTGCATCTTTTCATTAAGATGAGATAAAACGTGGTATAGTAACATTATATGAATTATTGTTGTTTGAAAGGTAAGAAATTGAGGTGTTACATATATGAGTAAACGTTATGTCGTTGTTGATTTAGAGACGACAGGAAACTCCTGGAAAGACGGGAAAGATAAAATTACCCAAATTGCAGCTGTTGTAGTAGAAGATGGAGAGATATTGGAGATTTTTTCATCTTTTGTTAACCCAAAGAGAGAGATTCCCGTATTTATTACAGAATTAACAGGGATTGATGAAAGTCTTGTAAAACAAGCCCCGTTATTTCAAGATGTAGCCCCGATGATTGTTGAGCTATTACAAGGTGCCGCTTTCGTTGCGCATAATGTTCACTTTGATTGGAATTTTTTAAACGAAGAATTAAGGCAGGCTGGATATACAGAAATACATTGTCCTAAAATCGATACGGTTGAATTGGCACAAATTCTTTTGCCAACAGCCGATAGTTATAAATTACGTGATTTAGCTAAGAAACATGAACTCGAACACGATCAACCACATCGTGCGGATAGTGATGCTCTTGCGACAGCAGAGCTGTTTTTACAATTTTTAAATGAAATTGAAAAATTACCACTTGTTACATTACAATCACTTTATGAATTGAGTGATGTTTTCCAAAGTGATATAGCTGATGTGCTTTCTGAAAATATTTTAAAGAAAGTAATGCATGGTAAAGAAATAAAAGCGGAATATGAAGTGTATCGCAATATTGCACTGAGAAAACGGAACTATTCCTTAAGTCTTGGAGAAACATATTCATTAAAATTTGATGCTTTCTTGAATAAAACGATGGATAAACTGGAATTACATATGCCGAAGTTTGAAAGAAGAGAAAGTCAGCAAATGATGATGAAAGAGATATATACGGCGTTAAGAGATTCTCGTTTTTCTCTTATTGAAGCAGGTACAGGGACGGGAAAGACTCTTGCTTATTTACTTCCTAGTCTTTATTTTGCGAATAAAAAAGAAGAACCTGTCGTTATCAGTACACAAACGGTACAACTTCAACAACAAATACTTGAAAAAGAAATTCCGTTATTGCAAAAAATAATGCCATTTTCATTTGAGACAGCTCTTCTAAAAGGGAGAAAGCATTATCTTTGCTTACATAAATTTGAATATGCTTTGCAAGAGGAAGAAAAAAATTACGATATGGCACTTACGAAGGCGAAAATTTTAGTTTGGTTATTAAAAACTGAAACAGGTGACCGAGATGAATTAAATATTCCAGAGGGCGGAAAGTTACTTTGGAATCGTATTTGTAGTGATGCGTATAGTCCGGGCGGTATGCAAAGTAATTGGTTTAGTCGATGCTTTTATCAGCGAGCGAAAAATAAAGCTTTATTTGCAGATATCGTTATTACAAATCATGCATTATTATTTCAAGATTTTTCAAGTGAAGAACCACTGTTTTCTTCATGTGAACATATAATTTTTGATGAAGCTCATCATATTGAAGAAGCTGCGAGTAGAACACTAGGTGAGCAGTTCTCTTGTATGTATTTTCAATTGATTTTATCTCGACTTGGTACACTAGAAACGGATGATGTGCTTTCTAAAGTATATAAAATGATGAAAAAATCAGAGCAAGCATCTCGTTCTACTTTCCGTATGATAAGCCATAGTTTGAAGGAACTTAAATTTGATGCGGATGAACTATTCCAAATGTTACGTACTTTTATATTTAAACAAACAAAGCAAGAACAAGGAACAAACAATATGCCGCTCATTTATCGATATAACACGGAAGTAGAGCAAGGTAAGTTGTGGGATAGTATTGTTGAGTTAACAAATCGTTTTGTATATGAATTAAGAAGAATAGTGACCATATTTGAGAAACAAGTAGATATATTGCAAAGTAAGTTAGAGTGGGAAATGCATGTTGTTACGGGTGAATTTATGCATTTAAGTGGGTTACTGAGAAAGATGGCAGAATCATTACAGTTGCTCATATTGGAAAAAAATGCATATGTAACTTGGATGGAGACGGAGACGAAAGGAACGATTCATTCAACCATTTTATACGCGCAACCAGTTCATATTGGAGAAAGGTTTGCTGATGAATTTTTAACAGAAAAAAAGAGTGTTATCTTTACATCTGCAACATTAACAGTTAACGATACATTTGACTATATAAAAGAAGAGCTTGGCTTACATGATTTTGCTCCAAATACTTTACAGGTTCAATCGCCATTCCATTATGAGAAACAAATGAAATTAATGGTTTCAACGGATGTACCGTTTATTAAGCGAGTAAGTAATGAGGAATATATTGAATCTGTATCGGAACATATTGCCAAGATAGCAAAAGTTACAAAAGGGAGAATGCTCGTTTTATTCACTTCGTATGAAATGCTGAAAGAAGCGTATGCGAATTTGAAAAGCAATGATGAATTAGAAGGCTATCTATTATTAACACAAAGTGTAAACAATAGGAGTCGAAGTCGCTTAATTCGAAAGTTTCAAGAGTTCGACAAGTCAATATTGTTAGGCACGAGCAGTTTTTGGGAAGGAATCGATATTCCAGGAGATGCCTTGAGTTGCCTTGTCATTGTCCGTCTTCCTTTTACACCTCCTCATCAGCCGATGATGGAAGCGAAAGGTGAATGGCTAAAAAATCAAGGTGAGGACGTATTCGCAAAATTAACGCTCCCGCAAGCAATATTACGTTTCAAACAAGGATTTGGGCGTTTAATTCGAACGAATACTGATACGGGGACGGTAGTAGTGTTAGACCGTCGATTGACGAGTTCTTCCTATGGAAAAAGATTTTTACAATCAATTCCTAATGTACCTCTTTATGAAGGACCGTTAGAAGAGTTGTTGGTGCAATTAGAAGAACCGTCAAATGAATAAAAATTGGAAGAAAAATACGCCTGAAGTACTTATGAACTTCAGGCGTAAAAAATGTGGGTAGGAGGAATTTTATTTTTCTTACTTCTTGTATACAAAATGTATTGGTTTTCGACTTGAAACCTTTTTTTGCTGTACATGTCCTGCTATAATAGATGGGTGATGAAGCAGGGGTTGTAAAGAATGTACTCTTATTGTAACCGCATTGCGTTCTTCTATAATTAGAAATTTTTGTGTAACGGAGGAGTTTTTTCATGGAGAAGAAAATCGAAGTACTATCAACGACGCGTATTAAATATTCGTCAGATTTGTATAAAATTGTTGATAGTTTGAATCGTACGTTAAAAGAGCAGGACCTCATGTTCGGATTAGCATTAGACGAAAAAGACAAAGAAACAGCTGTATTTACGATTTACAGAACGTAGTGATACAATGAAAAAGTGGATCTTTGCAATCATTATCGTTATCGTTGCTAGCGGAATATATGGGGCGTATGTTTATAATAAAGCGATGGATAAGAAAATTCCCAAAGAGTCGAAATCTGTAGAAATTGCTAAAGAAAAAGCAAAGCTTACAAAAGTGACATCTGTTGATTATTACAACGGAAAAGCTGCATATACAGTCGTACAGGGTACAGATGAAAAGGGAGAACATCTTATCGTTTGGGTGCCTGAGAAAAAAGGGGATACCGTAGTAAGGAAAAAGAGTGAAGGTATTTCCGAAAAAGAGGCTATACAAAGAACAATAGAACAAGTCGGCGATAAAGAATCAAAAAGAAAGCCGAAAGAAATTCTGAAAGTGAAATTAGGCTTTGAAAAAGGTATTAGAGATGGTGTACCAGTAGAAGTACCATTATGGGAAGTTACATATATTGATTATGACAATCGTTATAATTACTACTATCTTGAATTTAAAGATGGGTCGTTTTTAAGACGATATAGCGCTCAAAAATAGATGTAGGGGGAACTACAAATGAAATTAGCAAAGCGAGTAGCTGCTTTAACACCGTCTTCAACTTTAGAAATTACAGCAAAGGCACAAGCGTTAAAGGCAGAAGGTCATGATGTAATTGCATTAGGGGCAGGAGAACCTGACTTTAATACACCAGAGCATATTATGGAAGCTGCGCATAAAGCGATGTTAGAAGGACATACGAAATATACGCCAACAGGTGGATTACAATCGTTAAAACAAGAAATTGTGAAGAAATTTACGCGCGATCAAGGAATTCAGTATGATCCATCTGAAATTATTGTATGTAATGGTGCAAAACATGCATTATATACATTATTCCAAGTGTTGCTTGATGAAGGAGATGAAGTTATCATCCCAACTCCTTACTGGGTAAGCTATCCAGAACAAGTAAAGCTTGCTGGCGGTAATCCGGTTTATGTAGAAGGTTTAGAAGACAATGAGTACAAAATTACAGCAAAGCAGTTGCGTGAGGCAATTACAGAGAAAACGAAAGCAGTTATTATTAATTCACCGAGCAATCCAACAGGAATGATTTATAGCAAAGAAGAATTACAACAGCTTGGAGAAGTATGTTTAGAACATAATATTTTAATCGTTTCAGATGAAATTTATGAGAAGTTAATTTATGGTGGTGCGGAATATACTTCAATTGCCCAGCTTTCTAATGCATTAAAAGAACAAACCCTAATTATTAATGGTGTATCTAAATCTCATTCTATGACAGGATGGCGTATTGGATATGCAGCTGGAAATAAGCAGCTGATTAAAGCGATGACGAACTTAGCGAGTCATAGTACGTCAAACCCTACTTCAATCGCTCAATACGGCGCAATCGCGGCATATGCAGGCTCACAACAACCTGTAGAAACAATGCGCCAAGCATTTGAAGAGAGATTAAACATTATTTATGATAAATTAATTCAAATCCCTGGCTTTACTTGTATTAAACCGCAAGGCGCGTTTTACTTATTTCCTAATGTAAAAGAGGCTGTAGCTTTATCAGGATATGATACAGTTGATGAGTGGGCGAAAGCTTTATTAGAAGAGGAAAAAGTTGCTCTTGTGCCGGGTACAGGATTTGGGGCTCCAAATAACGTTCGTTTATCATATGCGACATCTCTTGAACAAGTAGAGAAAGCATTAGAACGTATTCATACGTTTATGAAAAGTAAAGTGAAAGCTTAATTGTATATTTCGTTAATACAATAAAAAACCTCTCTATATAATAGGGAGGTTTTTTTGACGAATTGTGGCAAAAAGAAATAGCGAAAGGTGTGTTATACTAGAGAACGAGGTGTTTGGTGATGAAAAAGAAAATGATGTTACAGTGGTTTGAACAGGGAAGCATTGCGATTCCAAAATTACTTATGATGCATTATAAAAAATTAGGGTTAAATGAAACGGAATTTATGGTTTTACTTCATGTGCATACATTTTTAGAATCGGGAAATTCGTTTCCGACTCCGTCGGAGATTTCCGAACGAATGACAATAGCGGAAATGAAATGTATGGAAGTAATTCAAACATTGATTCAAAAAGGTTTTTTATCACTAGAAGGTGGACAAAGATCAGAAGCGATGATGTGTGAAAGTTATTCTTTACAACCGCTATGGGAAAAAATATTGCATTTCTTAATGAATGAATCAATAGAGGAAGAACAAAAAGAAAAAAAACAACTGCAAGTAAATTTATATACAGTATTTGAAAAAGAATTCGGAAGACCACTTTCTCCATTTGAATGTGAAACATTGGGAATGTGGGAGGATCAAGATCAACATCATCCGAATTTAATTCAAGCGGCTCTACGAGAAGCTGTGATGAGCGGTAAGCTGAACTTCCGATATATTGATCGTATTTTATTTGAGTGGAAAAAGAATGGAATTAAAACAGTAGATCAAGCTCAAAATCAAGGACGTAAATTTAGAGCAAATCAGCAACGAGCGCAACAAGTAACAACACAAGAGACGAAATTTACTGGGAAAGTGCCTTTTTATAATTGGTTGGAGCAGTAATGTAGGAGGAAGTCTATGTTAAATAAAACGCAAATTCGTTATTGTTTAGACACAATGGCGGATATGTATCCAGAAGCACATTGTGAATTGATTCATGATAATCCATTCGAACTTGTAATTGCAGTGGCATTATCTGCACAATGTACAGATGCACTTGTAAATAAAGTGACGAAAAATTTATTTCAAAAATATAAAACACCAGAAGATTATTTAAGTGTTTCTCTAGAAGAGTTACAACAAGATATACGTTCTATTGGATTGTATAGAAATAAAGCAAAAAATATTCAAAAATTGTGCCGAATGTTATTAGATGATTACAATGGAGAAGTGCCGAAAGATCGAGATGAGCTTACGAAGTTACCTGGTGTAGGACGGAAGACAGCAAATGTTGTAGTATCGGTAGCATTTGGGATACCGGCAATTGCTGTCGATACGCATGTAGAGCGGGTGAGCAAACGATTAGCGATTTGTAGATGGAAAGACTCTGTATTAGAAGTCGAAAAAACATTAATGAAGAAAATTCCGATGGATGAATGGGGCGTTACACATCACCGTTTGATTTTCTTTGGACGTTATCACTGTAAAGCGCAGCGACCACAATGTGAAGAGTGTCGATTGCTAGAAGTGTGTCGCGAAGGAAAGAAGCGAATGAAGGGGAAATAAAGGATGGAGCGAGTTATAGGAGTACCGAAAGAATTTCGGTACTTACCATTTTTTCAAAAAAACGCAAATTCGATTAAGTATCATACAGACCAATCTTTTGAAGAAATCATACAAAATACTTACTTTATATTTGATATAGAAAGACAATATGAGCCGTGGAATGAAATTGAAAACAGTATTCCGGTAATGTTGAATGTATGGAAAAATAAGCATGAAGACATTGCCACATTATTTCGAAACAGAAAGAAACAAGAAGCTGAAGGCCCGATGATTCTTTTTGCAGCACATTTGTTATCAATTGTATATTGGCTAAATGAGCAACCTGTTCATAGTTTGAATGAAATGGAAGATTACACGAGTGAATTGGAAGTACAACCAGTTAATTTTATGGAGCGATATTCGTTCATTATAAAGAAACCAAATAATTATCATTCTTATATTCAGTTAGCACAGTTGTATATTGAAATAGAAAAGTTATATGTAAAGAAAATGATAACAAAAAAGAAGTCCTTTCCTCGTTAAGAGAAAGGACTTCTTTTTTTGTATTAAGACTCTGTTGTAACAACATTTCCGTCTGCGTGAGGTGTATCTTCACCTGTATTTTGTTGTTTCTTAGCCTCTTCTTCAGCTTTCTTTTGAGCCTCTTCTTCAGCTTTTTTCTTAGCTTCTTCTTCGGCTTTTTTCTTAGCTTCTTCTTCAGTTTTTTTCTTAGCTTCTTCTTCAGCTTTCTTTTGAGCCTCTTCTTGTTGTTTACGTTGTTGTTCTTGTTGCTCTTGTTGTTTACGCTGTTCTTCAGTAGCCTTTTTCTGAGCTTCTTCTTGTTTTAGTTTATCTTCATTAGCTTTTTTCTGAGCTTCCTCATCAGCTTTTTTCTTAGCTTCTTCTTCGGCTTTCTTTTTGGCTGCCTCTTCCTCAGCTTTCTTAGCGTCTGGAGTTCCACCAGGGGCAGTGAAGGATGCACCAACTGCAGGACTTGTTCCAGTACCTTTTTTCGCTACTACAGAGAAGCTGTAAGTAACACCAGGCTTAATACCACCAAGAGTAGCTGTTGTACCGCTAACTGATAAGCTACCGCTAGAACCGTCTGTAGCTTTATAAGTTGCCGCATAAGCATCAACTGCTGTTGGGCCAGACCAGTTTAGTGTAACTGTACTAGCGCCATCGAAAGCGACATTAAGGCCACTAGGTGGATCTACTTTAATTTCTTTAATTGCATCTTTTTTCGCACCTTTTACGTATAACTCGCCGTTTATTTCTTGTACAGAAGAAGGGCGTTCGAAACGAGATTTATCTGTAGCGAATTTGCTCATCATTACTTGGAACATTTGTTGCGCAATTTTAGTATAACGATCGCTAATGTAATTTTCTGGACCATTCTTTTCGTAACCAGTCCACACAGCCATCGTATATTGTGGTGTATATCCAGCGAACCAGCTATCTCTGTTAGCATCAGCTGGGATGCCATATTTTTTTACATCTCTTGCATCAAAGTTTTGTGTTCCTGTTTTACCAGCAACGTCAAAGCCAGAAACATATGCTGTTGGCCCTGTACCGCCGGAACCAGGTTTTACTACGTCACGAAGAACGTCAGTAACCATGTAAGCTGTATGGTCGTGCATTGCACGTTGTTCTTTCGGTTTAAAGCTTTTCTTTTTTCCGTCTGGGAAAATAACTTCTTTAACGAAATGAGGTTTATTGTATACACCGTCATTTCCAAATGCTGCATAAGCCCCAGCGACATCTAACGGAGAGCTTTCATTACTACCGATTGCAGTAGATTCATGTGCTATCCCATCTTTAAACGTCATGCCTAAACCTTCAGCAAACTCTTTTGCCTTAGGAATACCGACTGCTTGAGCTGTTTTTAAAGCCGGGATGTTTAATGACTTCTTCAATGCTTCACGAAGTGAAACGTCACCTTTAAAATTACCGGTAGCATTTTTAATCTTTGTGCCATCAGAGTAAGTATATTCAGAGTCATTTAATTGATGATAAGTAGACCATTGAAGGTTTTCAATTGCAGGACCATAATCGAAAATTGGTTTCATTGTTGAACCAACTTGGCGTTTTAAATCAACAGCCATATTATGACCTTTGAAAGTAGACTTACTTTCTTTACGCCCAGCACCAATTGCTCGAACTTCTCCAGACTGTGTATCCATAAATACAAATGATCCTTGGAACTGATCGTTTGGATACTTAATGAGATTGCCATCCATAATTTGTTCAGCGTACTCTTGAGCACCTTGATCAAGGGTTGTATGAATCGTTAAACCATCTGAACCGATATTTACATCAGGGTATTCTTTTTCAACTTCTTTTACGACAGCATCTAAAAATGCTTGAAACTTCATTTCAGTTAGTTCTGATTTTTTTAGACCCTCAGTTACAGGGATCTTTATTGCGTTATTCATTTCTTCTTTTGTTATATAGCCGTGTCGATTCATTAATGTTAATACAATATTACGACGATTTGTTGCTCGTTCAACATTTTCTGGTTTTGTTGGATCATAAATGTTAGGACCTTGAGGTAAGCCAGCGAGCATCGCAGCTTCATGTAATTGTAAGTCCTTTAAATCTTTTTGATAATATTTTTGAGCCGCTGTTGCAATACCGTAAGAGCGATTACCTAGATTAATCTTATTTAAGTACATTTCTAAAATCTCATGTTTAGAGTATTGTTGCTCTAATTTGTAAGATAAGTACCATTCTTGCACTTTTCGTTTTGCGGTTTTTTCCATCGTTAGAAAATAGTTTTTAACTACTTGTTGTGTAATCGTACTACCACCTTGGGAACCGAAACCACCAGTGACATTTTCCATAACTGCTTTTGTAGTTCGTTTAAAATCAATTCCATTATGGTCATAGAAACGTGAATCCTCAGTTGCAAGGAATGCATTTTCAACTACTTTTGGAATTTGATCATAAGTAACATGGGTTCGTTTTTCCGCACCGTATTCATAGAAAAACTTCCCATCCTTATCAAGAAACTTTGTTGATAAAGGATTGACAAGTTTTGATTTGTCTAATTTTGGAGCGTCCTTTACCATAACAAAGAAAGCGGAAACGCCAGCTACGAGACCAACGATACCAAGAAGTAGACAACCTATAAGGAACTTCTTAAAAAAGGAGCCTTTTTTCTTTGGTTTTTTTTCTTTATTTGTTTCTTCCGTTTGATTTTTCGCGTGATTTCGTTCTGTACGAGAACGATAATTATCTGACATTATACTTTCTCCTACCTTTCATTCTCTCCCTCAAAAGTCGAAAAAAGAGCCTTAGTGATGACTCTATCACGAAAAATAAACCGTGTCTAGTACACGGATATAATCAATCCGAGGGTGATAACCGCATGATAACAATGATCCATGCGCTTCTATTTCTTCTTTAGTAATTGACTTACGCCCACCATTATTTTGACGGTTCCAAAATGCAATAATATGTTTCGCATCGAGTAAATAAAATTCATCAAAAAGTGTAAATTTAATAATAACAAATGCAACTCCATTATGAGCAATTACTTGCTTCATATGTTCAATTTGATGAAGGTGGAAGTTTTGAAGTGGGAAACTAGTTTTGTTTTTGTTTCCTTCGCTTCAAAATCGATGTATTTCCCTTTGTATACACCGTTGTAATCCGTTGTAGAAGGTTGTTTAAAATACGCTTCTTTTACCACTGCAGCACTTCGAGCGGGGTAATCTACTTTTACAATTTGAAGAGGTGTAGGTTTTTTATGTACACATGCAATATTATGGGTTAAGTAATATTGATTTGTTTCATTCAATTCCTCTTCAAGGGACATACCTCTATTACTATAAGTATGTTTTTTTATTGGTGTTTTAGGAGGTAGTGAAGCTTGATTGTACCTTTTTCCATTTGGGTAACGAATGGTCATAGTGTGTCCACTCCCAACTTGTTAAGAATTACTTACAAAGGTGATTATATCAAAAAATGAAAAAAGATGTGACCTTTTTGAAGAAAGGCATGATGACTTATTTATGTTTACATGGAATGATTACGAAAAAATAAAACAATATCGTAAAAATATGGTTTGTACAAAAGAAGAAAAAGCAATCATTCACACTATTAAAAAGAAAACAGAAATAGCTAATATGGACAACATTTCTCGGACACAATCGTATCAAAAATTTTATGTAAGAAATAGTGAAATCAGGTGGTCTTTTTTAGCGAGTATGGTTTCGAGAAATGCAGGCTGGAATATGACTGATTTAGAAGGAAGATATTATGCTACTGTTTTGCCTCGATTAGTAAAAAAACATTTGTTTCTCATATATGAACAGGCTAATTGGATTATTTTCTTAGATGCATTTCCTCAGTTACTACTATATGAAGAAAGCAAGAGGAGACGTATACCTCTCTTTCATTTGTTGCAATTTTTCAACGTATCACTTTTCATGGAAAAAGAATGGACATTTTTCTGGGAGAAAAAAGATATGAATAGGCTTATGACAGCGCTTATTATAAATGAGCAAAATAAAATTCAAAAACCAGTTATTGAGAATAGCTACTTTAAAAAACATGTATTTCATACGGCGCTTTTTAAAGTTCAAGACATGTTGCATATTAGTGCAGTTATTTTTCCAACCATTGAAGGGGGGATGTATGGGTTTTCAGTTTATCAATTTGAAACGTTGCAAAAGCGTATAGAGCTTGGGAAAAAATTAGCGTGGTTATTGTTTCATCCGACTTATAAACGTTTATTTTATAATTTTGCACTACAAACTAAACATACTGGCTCTAGAGAAGATTATGAATATTACTTAAGGGGAACTAGAAAATCCTATACACCTGCACTAAGAGATGTGTATTCTCTTGTTGCACATGAGGAAATAACAATGAGGGATTGGTTTTGTGAAGATTCGAAAATGAATGCATTGTTTTTATTTGAAGAACCGAAGGATGAAGTTAATATAAAGGAATGGTATAGAAGAAAGAGGGAGCAGATCTATGCTGTTTCTATCGTGAATCGTTTTGTTAAAAGAATAGACGAGTTCATGATATAATAAAAAAGAAGTCCCATCTTTATAAATGAAGATGGGACTTCTTAATGTGAAGAAATCCTGCTAAGTGTGTTAAGATTTTAATCTCAAAACTGAATGAAAGTAGAAGATTAAGGGGGATTTAGAAATTAGTAGTTTGGAAAAGCCCCATTAATTAAACTTTCACTTTATGTAGCAGGGAAGTTTGGGCCATCAAGCTTTGGATTACCAGTCTCGGGTTTATTTTGTTGTTTGTTTTGTTTTTTCTTTTTTCGTTTTTGTTCTTTGCCATCTTCATACACCTCCTTTTTGTATTGTTACCATTTCTATAAATGACATTCAAAATGATTTCTTTGACGAATAACAACTAGTTTTGTCATGTGTGCAGGAGTGAAGAATTATCCGGCGAAATTACATGACAAAGGAAAAGCAAAGAAGGGGGCGTTTTGTATATGGCGATGGTTCAGAAAGTAGATGTAATGAAAAAAATGGATCAAATGTTAAGTTCTCTCGATTTGCTGGAAATGAATATAGGAATTAGAATAAATCATGCATTGAAGGATAAGAGCGAAAAAATATGTAATAAGATAGAAATAACAGAAATGCATATTGAGCATATGGAAAATAAATTAGTGCATCACGAAGAAAAAGGGAATTGGGTGAAGACGTTTCAAAACATCGTAGTGAGTGCATAATAAGGTGGGAATGAAATGGAGTATGAAGCATTAATACAGTCTTCAGAAAAACTCATGCAGTATAATAATGAAGCGAATGTAAAAAAAAGAGAAATAATTGAATATGACTTTTATAAGGATATGAAGCCGTTTGTAGACATAGTAGATGAGGAATTAAAGGTGTGGAAAGAATTAGCTTATACGTGGATTAAGGAAGAAAAACCGAAGTATATACATGTACAGCAAATTGATCAAGTGTACGATAATTTACAAACGAATGTGTTACAATGTTTTGTAAATAAAGGAAAAGGTAAACGTTTTTTTGAAACACATCAAGCCATTTCGTATACTTTGCAAAATATAGTTGAGCAATGTAAATAACAAGAGGGGAAACCCTCTTGTTTTTTTTAAGCTTCTGTCATTGTTGTAGGTTTTGTTGCACCGTTTATTTCTAATTCTTTTATTAATGTTCGGTAATCCGATATACATATTTTTCCTTCGAGATAACAATGTCTCGCAAAGTCTAATAATTCATTTACATTCTCTGTGTAATACCCCTTCTTTTGAGAAAACGCTTGTTTTAAATCCCCTAATACCATGTTGATTCCTCCCCCATGAGAATCTTCTTCTTAATTATCATAGCATGGAAGGGTTTTCTTTTTAATTTTTTAAAAATTTAAACTTCCGACAAAAATAGACAGATACTCCGTCACACAAATTATTTTACAAGTACATATTATATATGTAGAAACTTATGTGAAGGAGGAGAGAATGCATGTTTCAACAATCTAACGTATATCAGCAACCAAATCCATATGCACAGCAAAATATGTACCAATATAATACGGATACATATTTACGGTATAATATGTATCCTTTCGAGCCTCATTATGGAAATCAAAATTATTACCAGCCATTTGAAGTATCGTTTATGAATCAACAGCAACAACAGCAACCCTATATGAATCAATCGCAACAAGAGCAACAATCTTATATGAATCAGCAGCAAACTTATATGAACTCACAATATTATATGCCACCATCACCATCTCCCTATGGAAATCAACAAGCGATGTTTTATCCGCCAAAACAACCGTATCCGACGATGAATAAACAAAAGCAACAACAGCAACCAAGTCAGTTTTCGAGCTTTGTTTCCCAATTTAAAAATTCAGATGGTAACTATGATGTGAATAAAATGATGAATACAGCTGGACAAATGATGAATGCGATGAATCAAGTGACGGGGATTGTTAAGCAGGTTGGAGGGTTCTTTGGTAAGTGATGATGGATTGTTGTCCATAATGAAATAGCATGAATGAAGTGTAGCACTAGACAAATTTCCATGAAACAAATGGGTATATATAACAAACGGCTTCACCTCTTTTCTCATATTGTAAAGTGTAATCAGATTTTCTTAACGAGAGAGGAGAGAAAAAACTATGCATCATTGTCATCCTTGTTTTGGAGGGCATAAGCCTGTAGGACCTATTTGTACGACTGCTCCTGTCATTCATCCGACGAAACAGTGTGTAACACATTCTTTTTCAACAACGGTGGTGCCACACATTTTCCCAACGCATACGACACATGTACACCATCAACAAATTAAAAACCAAAACTTCTTCCCGCAAACAAACTCAAATGTAAATGTTGTAGATCCAATCGATCCAGGATTTGGCGGTGGATGTGGACCATGTGGTCATGGTCACCATCACCACGGTCATCAAATATCTCCATTTGGACCAGGGCCGAATGTATCTCCATTTGGACCAGGACCGAATGTATCCCCATTTGGACCAGGACCGAATGTAGGACCAAATGTTGGACCAAACGTTGGTGGAATATTTAAAAAGTAAATGATATGTTAGAACTAGCAAAATGCTAGTTCTTTTTTTGTAATTGGAGTGTTGATATGAAAGTTGTTGCTGTAACAGGATATAAGCCATTTGAACTTGGAATATTTAAAAAGGATCATCCAGGAGTAGACTGCATAAAAAAAGCGCTGCATCGTAAATTAACTGCTTTTGTAGAAGATGGTTTGGAGTGGGTTATTATAAGCGGCCAGCTAGGTGTAGAATTGTGGGCTGCTGAAGTTGTTTTTGAAATTCAAGTAGAATATCCAGATTTAAAATTAGCGGTATTTACTCCTTTTTTAGAACAAGAAGAAAATTGGAAAGAAGATAACCGTGAATATTACGAATTTATTCTTTCACAAGCAGATCACATTGATAGTATTACGAAACGGAAGTACGAAAGCCCAGAGCAATTTAAATTAAAGAATCAATTTTTTATTGAAAAAAGTGATGCTCTTTTAGCTGTATATGATGAAGAAAAGCCCGGGAGTCCTAAATATATTGTAGAAGTAGCTAAGAAAAAAGGAGAAATAGAAAATTATCACAGTTATTTCATTCTTTTTTCTGATTTACAAGATATAATAGAAGAGGAACAGTGGAATAATGCAGAGTAATATGTAATATTGTACTCGTATATATGATTGACAAAAGGCATTGTTTCTGAAAAAATTTAGTTAATGAAAGTTTTGGCAAAAATTTGAGGTGAAGAAAATGATTTCGGATAAAATTAAATTAACGGCGAAAGATATTTTGGAAAAAGAATTTAAAACAGGTATGAGAGGTTATCAACAAGAAGAAGTAGACAAGTTTCTTGATATGATTATTAAAGACTATGAAGCTTTCCACAAAGAATTTGATCAATTGAAGCAACAAAATGTTCGTTTAAAACGAGAATTAGAAGAACAAAAACTAGCTGCAACACAAGCTCCACAACAACCTGTACAAACACCAGTTGCACAACCGGTATATAACAACACGAATACGGATATTTTAAAACGTTTATCCAACTTAGAAAAAGCTGTATTTGGAAGTAAGTTATACGAATAAAATAAGGTGGAAACAAGGTTGAGGCATTGTACATAGAAAAAAACATTGCAAAATCTTTTTGTTTCCACTATACTAATGGATGTCATAACGTTTGGGCAATCGCTGCAACGCCAACGTTGTAGAGGAAAGTCCATGCTCGCACGGTCTGAGATGGCTGTAGTGTTCGTGCCTAGCCAATTCATAAGCTAGGGTATTCTGGCTGTAAGGCTGGTTTAACGGCAGGGAAAAAACCTAAGTCCTTTCGGATATGGTTTGACTACCTTTAAAGTGCCACAGTGACGAAGTCCTTGAAGAAATGATAGGAGTGGAACGAGGTAAACCCCACGAGCGAGAAACCCAAATAATGGTAGGGGAATCTTTTCCAAGGAAATGAACGACGGAAAAGGACAGGTTTTCATAACCTGTAGATAGATGATTGCTACCGGAGTACGAGGCGTGGGCCGTTTGCAGTACAAAGGAACAGAACATGGCTTACAGAACGTTATGAACCAACTATGAAATAACTCAGCTCTCCTTTGTTAGAGGAGGGCTTTTTATTTGTATGAAGTTATAAATTATGAGTTACAATGGTTAATGAGAAAAATTTTCGTAAAATGTAATGATTAATAGGACAAATTGCTATTAATTATTGTTTGAATATACATAAGAGGTGAATGCAAATGGGAAAAGTTACTTTAATTGCAACAGCGGCAATGGGTATTGAAGCGTTAGTTGCCCGAGAAGTTCGCGATCTTGGTTATGAATGTCAAGTAGAAAACAGCAAAGTAACATTTGAAGCAGATGAAAAGGCGATTTGTCGCACGAATTTATGGTTACGTACTGCGGACCGTGTGAAAATTAAAGTTGGTGAATTTAAAGCAACAACATTTGATGAGCTATTTGAAAAAACGAAAGCATTAAACTGGGGAGATTATATTCCAGAGAACGGAGAATTCCCTGTTATCGGTAAATCTCTAAAATCTGAGTTATTCAGTGTTTCGGATTGCCAACGTATCGTTAAAAAAGCTGTCGTTGAAAAATTAAAAACAACATATAAACGTACAACTTGGTTTGAAGAAGATGGTCCGTTATTCCGTATTGAGATTGCAATGTTGAAAGACATTGCAACATTAACAATCGATGCGAGTGGTGTTGGACTTCATAAACGTGGGTACCGCATGGATCAAGGGGAAGCTCCTTTAAAAGAAACATTAGCTGCGTCTCTAATTAAGTTAACGAACTGGAAGCCAGATCGTCCTTTCGTGGATCCTTTCTGTGGATCTGGAACAATTCCGATTGAAGCTGCATTAATTGGACAAAATATCGCACCAGGATTTAACCGAGGCTTTGCATCGGATGAATGGGGCTGGGTTGGTAAACAAAATTGGCGCGAAGCTCGTCAAGAAGCTGAAGATTTAGCAAATTATAATCAACCATTACAAATCATTGGATCTGATATTGACCATCGTATGATTCGAGTTGCACAAGAAAACGCAGAAGAAGTAGGTTTAGGTGATTTAATCACATTTAAGCAAATGCAAGTAAAAGATTTCACAACAAAAGAGGATTATGGCTACGTCGTAACGAATCCTCCATACGGAGAACGTTTAAGTGAAAAAGCACTCGTTGAACAACTGTATAAAGAAATGGGACAAGTATTTCGCCCATTAGATACGTGGTCAGCGTATGTATTAACAAGTTACGAAGCATTTGAGAAGTGTTATGGAAAAGATGCATCGAAGAAACGTAAACTATTTAACGGATTTATCCGTACAGATTACTACCAATACTTCGGAAAACGTCCACCGCGTAATTCATAGTATAAAACTCCTCTAGCACGCATATACTGGCTATTATGTAATGCGTAAAGGAGGCAGTGATATGGATAGTTTTCAATTATCGATGATTCAAAAAGCTATTCACCGTACGTATGATGAGCTCGGAAAAGAAGTGGATAGTCAAGGCGTAATTGTAGATGAAATACAAAAAGCGCAAGAAGAATATTTATCAGCTCTTTCACATGAAACAGCGATTGATAAACGGTATTTAAAGTCATTAATATAGAAGAAAATTTTCCTTTTTCGAAAGGAAAATTTTTTTTCGTGTATTTCTAAGTATTGCAACAGGGGAAAGTGGCTGCACACATATGAGTAGCAGTTACTATATCGTTTTATAGAAAAACTTTTTGGTTGGAGGCTAAGGATGTTTACTGAGAAGAGATTACCATTTGAAGTAGGAAAACAAGATAATTTTTATGATAAGTTGAATGAGTGGATTGGAGATGTATTTTACGACATCCTTCCGGAAAAAGGCTTTGAAGAGCGTGATGAACAAATCTTTATGGCGTTTCAATTAGAGCGTGCTTTCCAAGAGAAAAAAGTTATGTTCGCAGAAGCGGGTGTAGGAACAGGGAAAACGATTGTATACCTTTTATATGCAATTTGTTATGCGCGTTATACAGGAAAACCTGCTATTATCGCTTGTGCAGATGAAACATTAATTGAGCAGCTTGTGAAAGAAGAAGGGGACATTGCTAAGTTATCAGAAGCATTAGGACTATCTGTTGACGTAAGACTTGCGAAATCGATGGATAACTATTTATGTTTACGTAAACTTGAAGATGTTATGAGTGGACGAGCTCCAGAAGTAATTGAAGACGTATATTATGAATTACCACAGTTTGTATTTGATCATGGTACGATGCAAAACTTTACTCACTATGGTGACAGAAAAGAATTTCCACTTTTAAATGATGAGGAATGGTCAAAAGTAAACTGGGATTACTTCCAAGATTGCTTCACTTGTGATTCACGTCATCGTTGTGGACAAACTCTTTCTCGTGAACATTATCGTAAAGCGGCAGATTTAATCATTTGTTCTCAAGATTTTTATATGGATCATATTTGGACGTACGATGCTCGTAAACGTGAAGGACAAATTCCGTTATTACCTGAAAGTAGCTGCGTTGTATTCGATGAAGGACATCTTGTAGAATATGCAGCTCAAAAAGCTTTAACGTACCGTTTAAAGCAAACGATGATGGAGCAGCTTTTAACGAGATTGTTACAGAACGATATTCGTGAAGAGTTTGCACATTTAGTAGAAGAAACAATTTGGCAAACAGAGCGATTCTTTGATGTGTTACAAGAGAATAAAAAGGAAATTGAAGGTTCTGATCGTTTAGAAATTACTGTGACAGAAAAAGTAACCGCAGAAGCGAAAAGACTTTATGCAAAAATCGGTGAAGTCGGTGATGCACTAGTATTTGAGAGTGAAATGCATACAGTAAACACATACGATTTAAATATCGTTGATGAACATTTAGATGTGTTAGAACATTCACTTCGTCTTTTCATGCATGAGAAAAATGTAATTACGTGGGGTGAAGAAGGTGATGGTGCCTTCACGTTAGTTATTATGCCGCGTGCAGTTGAAGAAGTGTTACAAGAAAAAGTATTCTCGAAGAAAATTCCATACATTTTCTCTTCTGCGACATTATCGGACAACGATTCGTTCGCATTTACTGCAAATAGCTTAGGGGTAAAAGATTACTTATCATTCTCAGTTGCCTCACCGTTTAATTATGAAGAGCAAATGGCAGTAAACTTACTATCGCATACGAAAGAAAATGAATGGGAAAGAAAGTGTCAATATACACTTGAAAATATACAGAAAACGAATGGACGTACGCTTGTATTATTCCGTACAACGCAAGAACTTGCAGCGTTCAAAGAATATGTAAGTAAAGAGCAAATGTCAGTTCCGTTCTTATATGAAGGGGATCAAGAAATTAGTCAGCTCGTTTCTCGTTTCCAAAATGAAGAAGAGACTGTACTTTGTGCCGTTCATTTATGGGAAGGTTTAGATATTCCGGGTTCATCATTATCACATGTAATAATTTGGTCATTACCATTCCCTCCAAACGATCCTGTGTTTGAAGCGAAACGTAAGCACGTAAATAATCCATTCTGGGATGTAGATGTGCCATATATGATTTTACGCCTTCGTCAAGGGATTGGACGTTTAATTCGTACGAGCGACGATAAAGGTGCTATATCAATCTTCCTATCAGATACGGAAGATGAAAAAGTGATAGAAGCAGTGAAAAAAGTACTTCCGGTAGAAGGTAAAGAATTATAAGGAAAAGCTTGGTGCTTGCCAAGCTTTTTTTCTATTATAAAAGGAATTTATGTTTTCGTGTCGAAATAAGTTTGAGGTAGAAAAAGGAGGTCTTTTATACGATGACAGTTGCTACATATGAAGTAGAAAAACAATTTTTAACATATGTGAAGAAGATAGAAAATTACGGAGAAGCATTAAGCTTAATGTTTTGGGATTTAAGAACGGGTGCACCAAAAAAAGGTGTGGATCAGCGTTCAGAAGTCATAGGGATGCTTTCGTCAGAAGTGTTTGCTATGTCGACTTCAGATGAGATGGGGAACTACTTAACTGAGCTTGAAGCTTTAATATCTGAAGATAAACTTTCTGAAACGACGAAGAAAATGGTTGAAGAGTGTCGTAAAGAATATGATAGAAATAAGAAAATTCCACAAGCTGAATACGAAGCGTATGTGAAATTAGAAGCGAAAGCGGAAAGTGTGTGGGAAGAAGCACGGGAAAAATCTGATTTCGAAATGTTCCGTCCGTACTTAGAAAAAATTGTTGAATTCAAAAAGAAATTTATTACATATTGGGGTTACGAAACATATAAATATAATACATTATTAGACATGTATGAGCCTGGTATTACAGTAGAAGTGTTAGATCACGTATTTGGTCAACTTCGTGAGCGTATCGTGCCGCTTGTAAAAGAAATCTCAGAGTCTAAAAAGGGATTAAAAACAAGTGCTTTATCGGAACACTTTTCGAAAGAAAAACAAAAGAACTTTACATTAGAGTTATTAAAGCAATTGAATTATGACTTTGAAGCAGGGCGTCTTGATGAAACGGTACATCCTTTCGAAATTACATTAAATAGAGGGGATGTTCGTATTACAACACGCTATGATGAGAAAGATTTCCGTATGGCTGTGTTTGGAACAATTCATGAATGTGGTCATGCTGTATATGAACAAAATATTGCAGAAAAGTTTGAGGGTACACCGCTATGTAGTGGAACATCTATGGGTATTCATGAATCGCAATCATTATTCTTTGAAAACTTTATCGGTCGTAATAAATCATTCTGGAAGAAAAATTATGATTTATTAAAAGAGTATAGTGACGGTCAATTTAACGATATATCAGTCGATGAGTTTTATGATGCGATTAACGAATCGAAGCCTTCATTCATTCGTATAGAAGCAGATGAGCTTACATATCCGCTTCATGTTATGGTTCGTTATGAGCTTGAGAAAGAATTATTTGATGGTACACTACAAGTGAAGGACTTACCAGCGGCTTGGAATGATAAGATGGAAGCATATTTAGGAATTCGTCCAGAAAATGATGCACAAGGTGTATTACAAGATGTTCACTGGGCTGGTGGCTCATTTGGATACTTCCCATCTTATGCGCTTGGTTACATGTATGCAGCGCAATTTCAGCAAAGAATGTTAAAAGATATTCCAAACTTTGATGCATTATTAGAAGAAGGTAACGTGACGCCAATTCGTGAATGGTTAACGGAAAACATTCATCAATATGGCAAAACGAAAAAGCCACTTGAAATTTTAGAAGATGTAACAGGTGAAGGGCTAAATGCAAACTACTTAGCTGATTATTTAGAAGCGAAGTATAGAGAGATTTACGAGTTATAAAAAAGAGCTGCTTAATTGCAGCTCTTTTTTTAAAGGGGATGGGAGAATGGATTATACATTTACAGTAATGAACCAAAAGGAAGCAGAGGAAATTGCATACAACTGGCATTATGAAGGGAAATATTCCTTTTATGATATAGAGGCAGATCAAGAAGATTTAGCAGAGTTTTTAAGTACTGAAATGAGAGGAGACGATACGTTTGCTGTGAAGGAAAATGGTACTCTCATTGGTTACTTGAGTTTTTCTAAAATGAATAATCAAACGGTTGATATAGGACTTGGAATGAGACCTGATATAGCTGGCAATGGATTAGGGTTAAAGTTCGTGAAGGCTGGACTAGATTTTAGTGAAGAAAAATACGGCTGCAACTATATAACACTATCAGTAGCGACATTTAATGAGAGAGCGATTAAAGTATATAAAAGGGCAGGATTTGAAGCAGTTGGAACGTTTATCCAGGAGACGAACGGTAGTTGTTTTGAGTTTTTGAAAATGAATTATATATGTGAAAATGACTAAAAACCAGAAGAGAGTTCTTCTGGTTTTTAGTTTAAAGTTTTTTTTTGTAACTACATTAACTTTCAGTTGCTAGCATGTGTACAGCTGCTTCATGCATCTCTTTCAAACCTGACACTTGAGCATATTCAGCAACAGTGATACTACTTGTTGTTAGAAGTTCGATAATATGTTCATCCATTCTTGACCAAGTTTTACCACCAGCATTGTCATAAGAGCTAATTAACTTTGTTAGTCCATCTTTCCCAAAGAGCAGATAATGTGATGTGAAATCTATAGAAACATCAGCTATCCCTACTTCTGTCCAATCGATTAAGCCAGTTACATTATTTTTCTTATCAATCAGGATATGACCTGGATGTATATCCCCATGCGTTACTCCTACATGAGATGGCCAAAAAGAATCTTCAGTTAGCCATGCTTGCCAACGATCCCATAATTTTTGATTGACATAGTATTGTTCCTTCACTCGATTCATCCTTTGTTCCATAGAAGCTCTTAATTCATTAGCAGTAAGAATTTCAATACCGATATTATTAAATTCTTGTTGAGGTAATGAGTGTAAATTCGCTAGAACTTTTCCTAATGAAATATGGTATTCAGATGGTGCGTTTTTTTCATTAAAGCTCCATATATATCCTTGTTGTTCTATATCAATAGTGGCGGCAGGAACGCCACTTAGTTGCTTATAGGCAATTAAGTCTTCAGTGAATATAGACCAATCAGGAACTTGGAATCCTGCATGGTTTTTTATGATTTCCAATGCCTTTTTTTCTTGTAGGACATGTCTCATAGATTCTGGTCTACGAGGAATTCTTAGTATCCATTTATCTCCGTTTTGATCTTTAGCGTGTGCTACTTGAAAGTCAACACCAGATTCATTGATTTTTATTGAATCTTCTAAGATATTTAGGCCTTCCTTAGTTGCTAATTGTTTAATTTTAAGTGTGTTCATTTTTATTTCCTCCAAATGCTTATTTTAATCTTAATGCTTGAGTACGTATTCTGTTACCATTTTCCCCCTAACTACACCAATAGGATCAAATTAGTGAGATATAAGAAGATGTAATCATAAAAAAACCACAGACGGGCTTCTGTCTGTGGTTAAGAGTAAACGAGGATATAAGAAATAGAGGTCTCTCTTTGTATGAAAAAACATGCGACAAAAAGACAGATATATATCTGCCTTTCTCCATGCAGAAAGTGTACTTTTCCGTTGAAGATTATTAAAAATGTGCAGACTAATCCCGTTTACTCTGCTTTATGAAAACAGAGCCTTTGAACATATTAAGTTACTTAGTGTTCAAAGTTTGCTGACGTAGTCTTCCTGCATGCATCATTTTTAAAAACCCTCCTTTTAATAGTATAGTAACAATATACGTTGTTTATAAGTGAATATCAATAAAAAACACTAAATAAACATCCGAAAAATGTATATTAAAAAATAGAAATAAATGATGTTTGCTTTTGTAATTGGAATTTTTGCTAGAGGGTGTGTATGATTGAACTTTAGTAGCAAATAGCAAGCTTAGCAAGGAGAGGTAGAATGATTACAATTAAAACGAAAAGTGAAATAGATTTGATGCATGAATCTGGGAAATTACTTGCTTCATGTCATAGAGAAATAGGAAAAATGATAAAACCAGGAATAACAACACAAGAAATTGAGACGTTTGTTGAAGCGTATTTAGAAAAGCATGGTGCAACATCTGAGCAGAAAGGTTACAACGGGTATCCATATGCGATATGTGCGTCTGTAAACGATGAAATGTGTCATGGGTTTCCGGCCGATGTTCCTTTAAATGAGGGAGATGTTGTCACAATTGATATGGTAGTAAACTTAAATGGTGCGCTATCAGATTCTGCATGGACATATATAGTAGGGGATGTTTCTGACGAAACAAAAAGGTTATTGCTAGTGGCTGAGAGTGCTTTATATAAAGGAATTGATCAGGCGATAATCGGTAATCATGTAGGGGATATTGGTTTTGCAATTGAAAGTTATGCAAATGCTGAAGGTTTTTCTGTTGCAAGAGATTTTACGGGGCATGGGATTGGTAAAGAGATTCATGAAGAACCAGCAATTTTTCATTTTGGTAAACCGGGACAAGGACCTAAGCTGCAAGAAGGCATGGTAATTACAATTGAGCCGATTGTAAATGTAGGTATGCGCTATTCTAAAGTTGATTTAAATGGATGGACTGCAAGAACGATGGATGGGAAATTATCTGCTCAATACGAGCATACAATTGCGATTACAAAAGATGGGCCAGTCATTTTAACGAAGTTGTAATAGAGAATGTAAGAGTTTGCAAAAATCGAACGAAAATAGTGTTTTTATAAAATTTGTACGTGTTTTATTAATAAATACTTTTCAAAGTATAAAAATTGCGTTATAATCCTTCTATAAAATAAATAGTTAGCTACACTCATATAATCGCGGGGATATGGCCTGCAAGTTTCTACCGAAGTACCGTAAATACTTTGACTATGAGTGAGGACGAATATATTTGCTTGTTAAGCATTCTTTTTTGCGAAACTCCAAAAGCACGTCTCTCACTTGTAACGAGTGGTGGCGGCTTTTGGAGTTTTTTTATTGCATAAGAGGAGGAACAAACATGAAAGTATTACAAGAAAAGATTCTGAACGAAGGAAAGGTTTTATCTGGTGACGTATTAAAGGTAGATGCATTTTTAAATCACCAAATTGATCCGGTACTTATGCAAGAGATTGGAAAAGAATTTGCTAAACGTTTTAAGGAAGAGAACATTACAAAAATCGTGACGATTGAATCTTCTGGCATTGCACCAGCGGTTATGGCTGCATTAGAGCTTGGTGTAAAAGTAATTTTTGCAAGAAAACGTAAATCGTTAACGTTACAAGATAATATGTATGTTGCAAACGTATATTCATTTACAAAACAAGAAACAAATGAAATTTCACTATCTCGCACTCATATTGATGAAAATGATCGTGTATTGATCATTGATGACTTTTTAGCAAACGGTCAGGCTGCTTTGGGTTTAATGAGTTTAGTAGAGCAAGCTGGAGCAAGCATTGCGGGAATTGGAATTGTTATTGAAAAAGCATTTCAAGATGGAGGAAAGAAGCTTCGTGAACAAGGCGTTCGTGTTGAGTCACTAGCAGAAATTGCATCACTTGATAACGGCACAGTTACATTTGTACAGCAAGAAACTGCGGAGGTGAAATAAGCGATGAAGCAACATCCATTTAAAATCGCATCGCTAGGTATGCAGCATATGCTTGCTATGTATGCCGGTGCAATTATCGTTCCACTTATTGTGGGAGGCGGACTTGGCTTAAATCAAAAAGAGTTAACATATTTAGTCTCAATTGATTTATTAATGTGCGGCGTTGCAACAATTTTACAAGCATTATCAAATCGCTTTTTCGGTATTGGACTTCCAGTTGTACTAGGTTGTACATTTACAGCGGTTGGACCGATGATTGCAATTGGGAAACAATACGGCGTGTCTTCTATTTATGGAGCAATTATTGCTGCCGGTTTGTTTGTTGTTATTTTTGCGAAATTATTTGGAAAGCTTGTAAAATTATTTCCCCCTGTCGTAACAGGGTCCGTTGTTACTGTAATTGGAGTTACACTTGTTCCAGCAGCGATTAATGATATGGCTGGCGGAGTAGGAAGCAAAGATTTCGGAAGTCTTGAAAACTTAGCGTTAGCATTTGGCGTATTATTATTTATCATCATTATGTATCGTTTCTTTGATGGATTTATCCGTTCTATTTCTATTTTATTAGGTCTTTTGTTCGGTACAATCGTTGCAGCGTTTATGGGGAAAGTAAGCTTGCAAGCTGTTGGAGAAGCAGATTGGTTCCACGGTATTCAGCCGTTTTACTTCGGTACACCGACATTTGAATTAACGCCAATTATTACGATGATTCTCGTTGCTTGTGTAGGGATTGTAGAAGCAACAGGTGTATACTTTGCGTTATCTGATATTTGTAATAAAAAGATCGGTGAAAAAGAATTAACAAAAGGCTATCGCGCAGAAGGGTTAGCGATGGTGTTAGGTGGTATTTTTAACGCATTTCCATATACAACTTACTCTCAAAACGTAGGACTTGTTCAATTAACAGGAGTAAGAAATCGCGTTATTATTTATACTTGTGGTGGTATGTTAATCGTTCTTGGGTTCATTCCAAAAATCGCAGCTATTACAACAATCATTCCGAAATCAGTACTTGGTGGTGCGATGTTAGCGATGTTCGGTATGGTTATGGCATATGGTATTAAAATGTTAAGTAGCGTTGATTTTGGAAAGCAAGAAAACTTATTAATTGTTGCATGCTCTGTCGGAATTGGGCTTGGGGTTACAGTCGTTCCTACATTATTCTCACAACTTCCAGAAAATATTCGTATTTTAACAGATAACGGAATTGTGCTAGGAAGTGCATCAGCAGTACTTTTAAATATTGTATTTAATATGGTGCCGCAGCGAAAAGGGAAAGTAAAAGAAGAGCCAGTTTCGATGCAAAATGCAGTAAGAGAAGCATAGAAAAGCAAGGTCTCATTATGAGACCTTGCTTTTCTTTTTAAGTGGCATCATTTTCCCATACGTACCAAGCCGCCAAATGTACTCAAGTGGCCCGTATTGATAATGTGAAAGCCACCAGCGGCTAATAAAGATTTGTAACGTATAAAAACTGATGCAAAATAGAGGTCCTACCCATAATGGAGCAAGATAATCGTTTTTGAACAATAGTCCGAATACAAGTAATGTAACAATTGTATGTGAGATGTAATTTGTTAACGCCATTCGTCCAACGTATTGGAATGGGCGTAATAATGTTTGCCATTTTTCTTTTTGTAATAAACGCATTAGCGTGAAAATGTAGAAGATGAATAATGTTTTTCCACTGAACATTGTAAAGGCCTGCATATAAATTGGTTCATAAAATGGTTTTGATAAGAAGTAACGAACCATGAAGAACCACATTGGTAATGTTAAAATGAACGTAATAATTTGCCATTTTTTAAGTTTTGTATCTAACTCTTTCGTGCGGCGGAAAATATCCTTTTTACCGGCGTATAAACCAAGTAAAAATAGCCCAACTGTTTCTGGGAGCATTGTAATATTTAATACTATTCCATCAGCATAAAATGCATGGAAACGATTTTGTATTTGTGACACCCAGTCTTCAAGTGGCATGACTGGTAAGGAGAATCCAAGTTCAGCCTTTGACATTAAGGCAACACTAATACTAGCAATTAGTATAAGAAATTGAAAAATACTTAATAAAGCAATTGCCCATATTAAAATGGTACGAGGTTCTCTCTTATAAAATAAAAATAAGAAAAATCCAACGATTGCATAAGTATGTAAAATGTCTCCGTCCCATAAAAGCACATAATGTAAGAAACCAAATAATAATAAAATAAGTAAGCGACGAACAAATAAAGTTTTTGGTCGATCTGTTTTCGCTTCAGCACGAGTCATAAAAATATAAAAGCCTAGTCCGAATAAAAACGAAAAGATAGTATAAAACTTTGTTTGAATAAACATATCGTAAATTAGACGGATATAACTATCTAGTCCCTCATAAACTCCTGAAAGATCACGTGAGTCAATTCCAGCAATAATAGGCCAGTTAACAAGAAAAATACCTAGTACAGCTATTCCCCTAATGATATCAATTGAGTGTATCCTCTCGCCTTGCGTGAGATTTTGTGTCATTATTTTCCTCCTTAATAAGTAATTCCCTTTTATTATACAAAATGTAAGGGGGAGGGGATAGAGGGGATTTCCAATTTTTAAAACTGTTAAGATGTGTATTATGAGATATAATAAGAGTGCACAGCAAGTTTTAAACTTCTTTAAAACAGGCAGTAAAGCTCCTTTTCCCGAAGGAGCTTTCTTTTTTAGAAATTTGTTGATAATGATTCTCTTTAATGATAAAATGTATTCAAAAGTGATAATCATTATCAAAAAAAGGTTGGTGCGCGAGTATGGTATATGCATTAGTAGCAGGTACAGTCGCTGTATATGCAGTTATTGCGAAATATGTTTTAAATGGAGTAGGAACAGCAAAATGAATAAAATGACATAAAATCCCTTTCATTTGTAAAAAGAATGAAAGGGATTTTTTATTTTTAATGAGAATATGCTGAAAATTTAGTATGATAGTAAAGTGAAACTGTAATCAATGGGGAGATGCATCTCTCACTGATTAAGAGCTCGCAAATAGCGGGAAAAAGTATATACATCTTGGATAAAGGGGAACAAGGGGATGACAAACATAGTACAGACAAACGGTATGAAAAAACTTGTTTGTTTTTATGAAGAGTGGCAAAAACACGGCGATGCAGAGAATAGCTTAAAGTTGTTTGAAGTGATTCAAAAATATAAACAAGAGCAGCTTATGATAGCATTCTGCGGACACTTTTCGGCAGGGAAATCAACGATGATGAATCATCTATATAAAGCGCAGTTGTTACCAACAAGTCCGATTCCGACAAGCGCTAACGTCGTCAAAATTGAAAAGGGATTAGATCGTGTTGTTGTAACGGTCAAATCTGGAGAACAGTACGAATATGACGGTGCATATTCAGCAGAAGAATTAAAACAGATTTGTAAAGATGGCGATGAGGTAATTGGTGTTCATATTTATCGAAATGATGCGCCAATTCCTGAGGGAGTTATGTTAGTTGATACACCAGGAATTGATTCGACAGATGATGCCCATCAACTAGCGACAGAATCGACACTTCATCTAGCAGACGTAATTTTTTATATGATGGATTATAATCACGTCCAATCGGAAGTGAATTTGCAATTTGTTAAAGAATTGAAACAACGTAATAAAACGGTTTATCTCGTTGTAAATCAAATAGATAAACATAAAGAAAATGAATTATCATTTGAGGATTATAAAGATAGTGTGAAACAATCGTTTTCTAACTGGGATATTGAAGTAGATGGAGTTTATTATACGTCATTACGAATGATGAACCATCAACATAATGAAATTGGAAGTTTAGAAACATTAATTACTTCTATTATGAAAGAAAAAGAGCAGTATGTAAGAGAGGGAATGGAGCGAGAAACAGAATATTTAATGGGAGAACATTTCTCGTTTATTGTTTCTGAAAATGAAAAAGCTCTTTTGACATATGAGGAAGAGTTAGCATCACCGCTTTCGATTTCAGAAATAGTTGAAAAGAAAGAAGAGCTAACGGAAACTAAACATCGCGAGGCTAGTAAAGAATCTCATGTGAGAAACGAATTTATAAAAGGTTTACAAGCTATATTAGATAACGCGTATTTAATGCCATTTGAAATGAGAGAATTGGCAAATGCATATTTAGAAACGAAATTAACAAAGTTTAAAGTTGGTTTGCTATTTGCGAAAGGAAAGACGGAGCAAGAAAAACAAAGACGTGTAGAGGCGTTTTATTCTGCCCTTCAAAAGACTGTTGAAACGCAACTTGATTTTCATGTGAAAGAATTTATTGTAGCCTTCTTAAAAGAAGAAGGATTGTTCACGGAGGAAATTGGGAAAGACATATATGCTTTAGAAATTGCTTTTGGACCAGAAATGTTAGCTGAAGTCATTAAACAAGGTGCAGGTTTCACAGGTGATTACTTACTTCTTTATACAGCGGATGTAGCGAATGAACTGAAGAAACGTTATTTTACAAAAGCACAGCAAATTTTTGATAAAAGTGCAGTCGTTTTAAAGCAAAAAGTGAAGGAAGCAGTTGCTCGTATGGAAGAAGAGATTGAAAAATATACGATGTTGCAAACGGCAAAAGAGACGGAATTACAATACAGTAACAGTTTAGAGACATATGAAAGTTATTTACAAAATGTTTGGCACGAGCGTGTGGCTACACCAGAAGGATTGCAAATAGAGGAGATATTGCAACGTGAAAAACAAATTGTTAGTGAGAAATTCACACTACAAGAGCAGGAAATTGTAAATGATAATGTAGCGGCTCATGAAGAAGAGATAAAAGGAACGGCAGCTTTAAATATTCAGCGTATATTAGAGAAAGTGAAGAAAGCTGAAATGATATTAGAGCCATTGCCAGCGCTGAAACATGTACAGCAAGAGGTGATAGAAAAAAGGCGTCGTGTGGAAACGAAACAATTTACAGTAGCGTTATTCGGAGCTTTTAGTGCTGGGAAATCATCATTTGCCAATGCCTTACTTGGTGAGAAGGTACTTCCTGTATCACCAAATCCGACGACGGCAACGATTAATCAAATTTTGCCGGTTACAGAGGAAAAACCACACGGAACAGTAATGGTTCAATTCAAATCAAAGCAAGCTCTATTAGAAGATATGAAAGCTGTTTATAAGCTGTTTCATTATGAGATTACTACGTTAGATGAGGCGTTAGCACAAATTGATAAAGTTATGAAATATCCTTCACCGACTGGGAAGCAAAAAACAACATTTAGCTTTTTACGAGCGGTACAAAAAGGGTATGATGCAGTTTCTACTTATTTAGGAGAACAAGTACAAGTCACATTAGAAGAGTTCTCTGATTATGTAGCGAATGAAGAAAAATCATGCTTCGTTGAGTATATGGAGCTTTATTATGATTGTGCTTTAACAAGGCAGGGAGTAGCGCTTGTAGACACACCTGGAGCGGATTCTATTAATGCTCGCCATACTGATGTTGCATTCCAGTATATTAAAAACGCAGATGCTATTTTATTTGTAACATATTATAACCATGTATTCTCTCGTGCTGATCGTGAATTTTTAATTCAGCTTGGTCGTGTAAAGGATACTTTTGCTCTTGATAAAATGTTCTTCTTAATTAATGCGGCGGATTTAGCAGAGTCTGAAGAAGAACTTGAAATGGTAAAAGGTTATATCGCAGATCAGCTACTGCAATACGGTATTAGAAATCCGCGTTTATTTGCAATTTCAAGTTTATGTGCGCTTGAAGAGAAACAAGGAAAGAATGTTAAAAAAGAGAAGTATGGTATTTTACAAAACTCTGGAATTACTAAGTTTGAGGAATCATTTACGTCCTTTATGATGAGAGATTTAATGCTTGTTTCTGTGCATGCTCTATATGGTGCGTTGAAAGGGGCAGATCAGCTTTTAGTAAACATGATAAATGGTGCAAAGCAGGGGAATGAAGAGAAAGAGAAGCAAACGAAAAAATATGAAGCAGAGCGTGATCAACTACTTCATATCATTTCATCATATAGTGTACTTGCTGAAGAACAGGCGATGCAAAATGAAGTGAAAGAGTTGCTTTATTACGTGCAACAGCGTCTATTCCTACGTTATAACGATGTGTTTACTGAATTTATTAATCCGGCGTCACTTCGAACGGATGGAAATGTGAAAACACAATTGCAACAGTGTGTTATGGAATTAGTAGCATTTATTCAGCATGATTTATTACAAGAAATGCGTGCGACATCATTACGTCTTGAAAAATGGATAGACGAAGCGATGAAGCGTGCAAAGGACGAAATTGTAGTGAACTGTAAAGTAGAAAATCAATCAATTTCTATGAATGGAACAGTGGGGTATGAATATAAAGATATTACACATAAAGAACCGTTCCCTTCAGTTGAAATAAAAGATTTCAAAAAAGCACTGGCACATTTTAAAAATGAGAAAAGCTTTTTTGAAAAGAATGACAAAGCTTTTATGCAAGAAGACGCTAAATCTGTATTAGAACCGCTTGTATCAAACTATGTAGCCGATGAAAAAGATTTATTTGTTCATCATTATAAGCAAGAATGGGATATGAAGTGGAACTTATTCCAAAAAGTGATGCAACAAGATGTGATGAACTATTATGAAAGTATATTGTTTGCATTGGCTGAAACGATCGATGTATTTCTATATGAACAAAGTAAAGAACAATTGCACAAGCAGTTAGTAGAGATTGAAAAAGAAATTTATGTTATATAGTCGTTATGAGAAAAAGATTCGTTCAATTTTCTTTTGCAGTACAGTATCTAAAGATTTGACAAATCCAGCAAATTCATCGGTAGAAATCATATGAGTAAGAACGAGTCGTCTGCCATCTGGTGTTTCACCGCATAAGACGAATGAAGAAAATTCGTATGTTTTATTTTCAACTACTAATTTTGGATAGGAATACGTGTCGCTTTTCTTCTTCTTTCCATCAATAGAGATGACGTTGCATTTTTTCTCATTGTTGTCCATGGTGAATCCCTCCTTTCTATTATTTATGGTAGACAAGGAGGGTTTAGAACAATAGAGATGGGGGGATTTTTTATGTCTTTTGTAATAGAACGTATTTTAAAAGAGGCTATACCGAAGTCTTTATTGCTACTTGCTGATCCAAGTGAACGGCAAATAGCTATATATGTACAAAGAGGGTTAACATACGTAGCAAAGCAAGGGGGCAGCGTCATCGGTGTGTATGTTCTTTTGGAAACAAGGCCGAAGACGATGGAAATCATGAATATTGCGGTTGCAGAGCATTTGCAAGGAAAAGGGATTGGGAAGAAGCTATTAAGGCATGCCGTAGAAACTGCTAAAGGATATGGTATGTCAAAACTTGAAATTGGTACAGGCAATTCTAGTGTTTCACAACTTGCTTTATATCAAAAATGTGGATTTCGTATTTTTTCTATTGATTTTGATTACTTTTCGAAGCATTATGAAGAAGAGATTATTGAAAATGGCATTGTATGCCGTGATATGATTCGGCTTGCAATGGAATTGAATTAGAACGTATAACTTATTTAGGGGGAAGAGAAGATGGAAGTACATAAAGCAATTACAGCACATTCTCGTAAACAAAATGAAAGTGTAAAAGCATGTTTACAATTAGATGCGCAGCGTGAAGCAGCTATTGAAGCAGCCGTATCTCTTGCGTCAAATGGGAAAGAATTTTCGGTTGATGTCATTAATGTTGTAACAAAGCAAATTAATGATCTTGCAAAAAATGGTGTTACCTTACAGCGTAAATATGTTACAGAAGAAATGGTTATGGAGTATGTAAGTCGTTTACAAGAGAAAGAAGGTCGTTAAAGATGATAGTTACAGTCGAATGGTTACGTGAGCATATAGAAGATGAGAACGTCCGTGTAATCGATTGTCGTTTTGATTTAGCGAATCCTAATTGGGGTAGAGAAAAGTATGAAGAAGAACATATTCCTCATGCGTTATATTTTGATTTGAATTTAGATTTATCAAGTCCTATAGCAGAACATGGTGGCCGCCATCCGTTGCCAAGCATTGAAGAGTTTGCGGACAAGCTTTCGGAGGTTGGTATTGATGAACATACGACAATAATTGCGTATGACAGTCAAGCTGGTGCAAATGCTGCTCGTTTATGGTGGTTATGTAACTATGTAGGACATGAGAAAGTATATATATTAGATGGTGGTTTCCCGGTTTGGAAAGAGAATGGACTACTGACAACAACGGAAATTCCTGTTGTTATACGAAAAACATTCAAAACAAACATACAAGATCATATGCTTGTATCGATGGAAACAGTAAGAGAGAATATCCAGGCAGGTGCAGATGTTACGTTAATTGATTCAAGAGAGCCGAAACGTTATGCTGGTGTAGAGGAACTTGTCGATCATAAAGCAGGACATATTCCGACAGCAGCAAACTATTTTTGGAAGGATGGAATGTTGCAATCAGGACAATTTAAGAATGAAGCTGAGCAACAAGAACGATTCCAAAATCTGTCGAAAGATAAGGAAACCATTGTATATTGTGGTTCTGGTGTTACGGCATGTCCAAATATCATTGCGTTAAAATTGGCTGGATTCCAAAATGTTAAATTGTATGCAGGTAGCTGGAGTGATTGGATTTCTTATCCAGAAAATCAAATTGCAAAAGAAGAAGATTAATCACTTGCATGCAAAAATAATTTGTATTAAAATAAGGTCACAAGCAAGAGATTGCTCGAAAAACTTTGTATTTTACACATTGGAAACAATGTGATAATATAACGACAAGTAAATAATACATCCTGCGGTGTACGTAACTTATTTATGTCTAAAACCGATGTTAGTTATACGGAAGCTCAATATTTAGCGACCATCATCAAGCCTTCCTTGTGGAGGAAGATGTACGGTAACTGTGAGGGCATCCACCTGCGAGTAGCGGGTTTTTGGACATTTACGAGGAGCGGCACGTGCGGGGGTCTTATTTCAACTAACCTTATATAAAATTCCTACGGTGTACGTAGCTTATGCATGTCTTAAACCAATAAGTTTAATATGGAAGTTCAATATTTAAATGTAGCTAACATGCCATCTTTTTAAGAAGGAAGTTACAAACATTTGTGAGAGCATCCACCTGTGAGAGCAGGTTTATGGACATCTAGAGAGAACGGCATATGTGGGGCTATATAAAAACCTTACGTTTTATACGTAAGGTTTTTTTGTTGCATAGATATATCAATATTATCTTGATTCACCTGTGAAGTTTCCGTAATAAATGTAGCACTTTCTGTCTTCATCAATCTCTCTTGAATCTAAGGAGAATTCCATAGACATGCCGTCTCGCTGAATATATATAATATCTGAATGAAGAGATGGTAAAATTTCTTCGTAGTTCCATACATCTTGACTATCTACTAAGCTTGAACTCGTTTCACTTAGTTCTCTAATTTCAAAACCGATGTGGGAGTATGTAGGGTCTGAAGGGTCATTGGCGAAAACATCTTTTTGAATATAAATAACTGCTGTTCCGTCTGGATCAACCGAAGTTGCAGTAACGACATAAGTATTTTTCTCTTTAATAAAATATTCACAAGTCATGCGTGCGATAATTTCAGAATTAGAAATATTGGCGTAGTTCCATAAAGCAGGATACCCTTTCGTTTCATCATTAAGTCGATATTCTAAGCGCATTTTATCCGATACGATAAACTTAACTAAATCTATATAATTCAATCAAATTTACACAAGTTAGTGCTTCATCGTGTTCTCGCAACCCCAAAGGGACGAGGGGTATAACACTCCACACGAGGCAGTATCGTTACCTCCTATTATCAAGCATTTATTTTACCCATCTTGATAAATTTATCGAAGCATTTACATCCCTATCGTGATGGCTATTGCATGGAACACAACGCCACTCACGAATCTTTAAACTCCACTGTCCTTCTGGTTGAACTGAATGGTCGTATTTAACTCCGCAACATGAGCAAATCTTGCTTGAAGCGAACCATTTATCAGCTTTTACATACTCAATGCCATACTTCTCGCACTTGTATGACAAACATTGAAAGAAGAAGTTTAATTTTTGAAAGGAAAGTGCCTTCGATAGTTTTTTGTTTTTTAACAGGTTTGAGATAGATAAGTCTTCCACAACAATCCTCATTGGTTTGGTTTTCACCAATGTAGCTGTTGCTTGATGGATATGGTTATTTCGTATATTCATAATTTTCCTAGATAACCGCAGGTGCTCAGCTTTAGCTTTTTCATATCCGGCAGATTGAATTTTCACACCTTTTTTAAATCTCCTAGACATATCTCTTTGCGCTGACTTTTTCCTTTTCAAAAGTTTTTTAACCTTAGCATCTTTGTTTATATTTCGTTCTTTCGTACCATTAGAAGCTACAAACAGCTCTTTTAAACCAACATCCACACCAATCGACTCATTGGTTAGTTCTTGTAATTCATAGTCTTCTTGGAACCCTACACTAATCCACCAGTGACGACCATCAAATGTAACTCTTGGATTGGATGTTTTTTTGTTTCTTGGTAGCTGTTGGCTTGTTTTCACTACTCCAATGGACTGAATATGAACTACTTTCTTTCCTATAACCAGTCTTTCATAATTGGCATAAAATCCTTGAATTAAATCTTTTTTGGATTTATAAGAAGTGTGATAACCATTTTTGTACTTTTTGAACGAATTTTTTCTCGCCGTATCAAAGTCTTTTGAAGCCTGTTTGGGAACTTGTGCATTGATGTCTTTTAACCACTCAGATCTCTTTCGCTTTTTGATCTTTGTAAATCGTTTCTGTAAAGCTAACTGTGAAACAGATTTTCCAAATAGCTTATAGTATCTATCACTCATTCTTTTACAATAGTTATAAGCAAATCTTGCAGCACCAGCATGGTTTCTAAGCACTTGTTCTTGTTCAGGCGTTGGAATTAGTCTGACTTTCTTCGCCAATATCATCAGAAGCCTACTCCTTTACTGTGCGATTATTCGGACACTCACCTTTTAGATAATGAAAGATGGATTCCTCTGAATAGTAGCGTGTTCCACCAGCATTCTCGTAAGACTACTCGGATGCAAACCTGTTAATTTTGATACTTGACTAACTCGTAAAAATTTCATTATTATTCTTACCTCATTGAACCTACAATAGTACGTATGTTCGGTATATTCAATGAGGTTTGATAGATTTAATTAAATTTATCTCGTTCAACTAAGGGCGCAATTCCTTAGCCAGTTCTCTTATGAACTTCTCATGTTTTCACATGAGCGCAGACTATATGTTTATCTCTTTAGGGATAGAGGATTTTTCCAGCACCATAGGCTTGTGATGTACTCTCGTCAGTTATACGAGATAGTCGTTGAACGTTCATCTTATCACTTTTGACTTAGATGATTCGAGGCGGAAGACCCATTGTTCTAATGTTTAGGATTTAACCTTGCATCATCTGATTGATTTTTTCTGCTTTCGCGACATTCACGCTCGCTATTTCTAGCCACGTTGTAGTTCAATCAGCTTTAGGGATTGCCCGCAGTTAACCCTCACTACTAGCCAATCACTTGACTAGCAGGGCTTACTGATATATTTAATTAACATTGGTTATAATCGGTTAAATAAATCGTAACAGTTAGTTACCCTCTTCTTCCTTTTTCTTCTACTTTATCATGCCATCCTATATAATAGGAATAGAATTTAAAAAGGGGAGTGCGAAGGTGACAAAAACGAAATGGCTAGTAGGTGGTGTCGTAACGTCTTTAATGACTGGCACTTTATTTGGTTGCGCACAAGATCTTCCCCCAAAACCGAATGATAATAGTTGTTCTGATTGGGATTGGGATGATGAACTTGGGGTATGGCAGTGTGATGATAGTAGTTCAGGTTATCGTGGGCATTATTTCTATGGTGGGCGATACTATCAAAATAAATCCACTTTTAAAAATTCATCGGCGTTTAAATCGTATCAATCGTCTGCTGAATTTAAAGGTGGAATTGGAAGCGGTTCAAAGGGAGGATTTGGAGGCTAAAATATGTCGCAATACATAAGGGATCGAAAAGAATTTTATTTAAAATATCCGAATTTTTGGTCGGATTTATATGAATGTGAATATAGTTTGTTTCATGTTTTTTCTATAACAAATCAGACTTTGGAACAATTACACTTAGCGACTGAACGAATGGGTAAAATATTTTTTAAGACTGCTAGACTTTTGCGAAATTTAAGTGACGAACAGCTTCTTGAGCTTGGTTTTCCTCCTGCGAGCTTATCATTCATTAGAATGATAGGATTATATCCTGAATCTGTTATTTCACGATTTGATTTCGTTATAACGGTTGATAACCAAATTAAAATGCTTGAGTTTAATAGTGATACACCAACTTTTATTATGGAATGCTTTCAAATGAATGGAAAAGTTTGTGAAAACCTAGGTTATGATGATCCAAACTCGGATCAAGAACGATTACTATCTTCTGGTGTTACGAAAGCTGTAATGGAAGCGACAAAGGGATTAGACAATCCAAATGTTGTTTTTACAGCACATCATGAACATATTGAGGATTGGAATACGACTATGTATTTAAGTCAGTTATGCCATGTTGAAAATAAAGTAGTGCCAATGTCAGAACTTAGAATTACGAAAGATGCTCTAGTTGATAAAGATGGGGCGAAGATTGATGTTTTATATCGCCAAACGTATCCGATAGAAGATTTAATTGAGGATCAAGATCCTGAAACAGGAGATTTGGTAGGTGTGGAACTGCTGCAACTTGTAAAAGACGGAAATCTCTTTATTATAAATCCTTTGTCTGCCTTTTTACTTCAGCCAAAATCAATTCAGTGTCTTATTTGGGGATTAGCAGAAGAAGGGGCTTTTTATACAAATGAGGAACAACAGTGGGTTAAAGAATATATGCTACCTACATATTTAGAACCAGATTTATTTTTAGGAAAAGGTTCTTTCGTTCAAAAACCTTCGTTTGGTAGGGAAGGTGACACAATTACAATTCGCGATAAAGACACGAATATTATGATTCGAAATGCACATGAAACATATAAAACGTCATTGCCGATATTTCAAAAGTATATAGAGCTTCCAGTTGTATGTTTGGAAACTGAAAAAGGAGTGGAGAAACTATCGTATGTGTTTGGGGCGTTTTTAATCGCTGGAAAAGCGAGCAGTATCGGTATACGTGCTGGGGAAAAGATTACAGGAAATGAATCTTATTATTTACCAGTAGGTATTACGAAGGGGGAAAATAAATGATTAATTTTTTACTATATTTAGCAGTATCACTCGTACTTTTATGTATAGGTTTGTTCCTTATGGAAGTGACAACGAAAGTGAAAGAATTTAAGTTAATGGCTCAGGGTAACAAAGCGGTCAGTTATGTACTTGGAGGAAGGGTACTCGGGCTAGCTATCGTTTTATATTCAACGGCCGCTAATTCCATTTCACTTTTGGATATGGTTTCGTGGGGAGCGGTTGGTATTTTGGCCCAAATTATTGTTTATTATTTAGCTGAGTGGCTTACACCACGCTTTAATATAAATAAAAGCCTTGAAGAAGATAATCAAGCAGTCGGCCTGTTTCTTATGTTTTTATCACTTTCAATTGGTATTGTAATTGCTGGTTGTGTAACTTACTAAAAACTTACGTTTTATACGTAAGTTTTTTTTGTTCGCTAACTTGTACTATATATGAGAAAATAGGCTAACAACAGAGAGGGCTTTTCTGTAATAAGGAAAAGTTTCCATACAAAGTGTTGACATCTATTTTAAATAAGAGTAACATTTTCTATGTAATTAAAATAAGTCTCTGTTAGGTGAGGCTCCTGTATAGAGAAATGCTACTGCCCAAAAATGTCGAGAGACGCCAATGGGTCAACAGGAATGATCGAATTAAGGTTTTTCTTAACGTAGCTGGTAATGAACCTATGCTATACAGTGCTAAAACTCGGCGAGGGAGAGGTCCGTAGATTTCTAATTATATTAGGAATCGTTTATTTGTGTATGCAATGACCTTTGCTCTCTTATGAGTAAGGGTCTTTTTTGTTACCAATCTATGAGTCATTTCATAATATAAACTATAAAAATAAACGAGGAGGTGAGGAGCATGTCAAATTCTGACTCGGTTCCGTTACCCATATACTTCAAATCAAAAATATATGATGTAGGCAGGAAACGACTTGTTCCTCCCTCTATATTTATCATAATGTAGCGTTTATATACATAATTAAGCGCTAGACACTTTCACGGTAAAGTGGATAAATTGAGAAACAAAGCGTTTCTTCCTATGTTGTAAAGGAGGAGACGATAATATGTTATATGTAAACAAAACTGTGGGTAACACGTCATATAAACAAAGTAAAAAATCAATGAAAGAACAAACAATGCTTCAAAAAAATAAAGATTTATTGATTGAAATTGCAACAAGAGATGTAAAATCTGTATTTGCGTATTTTAAAACAACAAGAGACGGATTATCTATGAAAGAGGCGCAAAAACGTATTCAAGTATACGGTCGAAATGAATTGACTTCAAAAAGAGCGCGTATTGCAGAAGTAATAATGAAGTTAAGTGGAATGATTCCAGGTTTTTCAAAACAACATGTGCGTGATCAATTGCAATGTGAAACAATTACTGTGTCTAGAGTAGAATGTGCTAGTAGTACAGGGCTAAATAACGAACTGAAAATGATGAAGTTACCAGTACAAGAACTTGTACCAGGAGATATGATTTTTCTTTCAGAAGGTGATATAGTACCGGCAGATGTACGTATCATTTATGCAAATGATTTATTGGTAAATGAATCTGTGTTGACAGGGAACGATGCAAATGTTGAGAAATTTGAAAGTTGCTACCACCTTGAACGTAAAAGATTTATTCCATTAAAACGGATGAAAGACTATAATCCACTTGAACTTGAAAATGTATGTTTTAAAGGTACTAATATTATTGGTGGAAATGCAAAGGCTGTAGTTGTTTCAACAGGTAAAAATACGTATTCAGGAATACTTCATACTTGTTGCAGTAGAACGTCTTAATGTGTTAATGATGCTAAATATATAAAAACAATGTATAATAGACAAAGTTGAAAAAACGTAGAATGGTAATCTATTTATATAACCTTACGTGATAACGTGAGGTTATTATTTTTTGTTAGTAGGAGAGGAATTATGAAAAAAGTATTATTAGTTGATGGTATGGCACTATTATTTCGTGCTTTTTACGCAACAAGTGTCTACGGACAATTTATGAAACGACAAGATGGTACCCCGACGAACGGGATTCATGGTTATATGAAGCATTTATTAACAGCAACACAAGCAATCGAACCAACGCACATTGTAACGTGCTGGGATATGGGAAGTACGACATTTAGAACGGAATCTTTCTCGAATTATAAAGCAAATCGTGCAGCACCGCCAGAAGAATTAATTCCGCAATTTGATTTAGTGCAAGAAATGACTGCGAAATTATCTATGCCTGTAATAGGCATGAAAGGTTATGAAGCGGATGATTGTATTGGTACGCTTGCAAAACAATATTGCAATGAAGCAGAAGTTTATGTTTTGACAGGTGATACAGATTTACTTCAACTTGTTGATACGAATGTTACAGTTATGCTTCTTCGTAAAGGAATTGGAAATTACGAGTATTACACACCGGAAAAAATCATGGAAGAGAAAGGTGTAGAACCTTGGCAAATTGTCCATGCGAAAGCTTTCATGGGAGATACGAGTGATAACTATCCAGGCGTAAAAGGTATTGGTGAAAAAACAGCGTATAAGCTTATTCAAGAATACGGCACAGTATCGGCAGTACTAGAAAATATAGCATCATTAACGAAAGCGCAGCGTACAAAAATTGAAAGTGATTTAGAGAATTTAAATATCTCTTTACAATTAGCGCAAATTCATTGTGAAGTTCCAATTTCATGTTCGTTAGAAGAAGGGTTACACACAATGGACGAAGAAAAACTACGCTTTGTATGTAACGAAATGAATTGGGGAAGACCTGAAATATTAATAAACATGTTATAAATACTAGAAAGACCGATTTAGAATGAATCGGTCTTTCTTTTTTTGTTCACAAAGTTGTCAGAAAATAAACGGAATTTTCATGTGAAGTTCAAATGGATTTCACAACAATCAATTATTATAAGTCTACACAGATAAATCCTTATCCCGCATTAACGGGCGGTGGGACTTCTATATCAATATTATCGCTGAATAAAGAGTGATGATGGAAGAGTAACTCCCTGTAAAGGCCCGATTGATGTAGGCTAATAATTAGTGAGGGTACATCCTTTCATTGATTAAAGTTTCAAGTTATCTTTTATATAAACCATCCCCCAAGGAGGAAAATAAACATGCGAAAAAAAGTGAGAAAATCCTTTAAACAATTATTAATAGAAAATAAACAATCCCTACTAACTAATAAAGAGAATATGAAAGAAATTGAAGAACGGATTGAGAAACGACATGTAGCATATAGTGCTGCTAGTAATTGATAATTTTGTTTATGAAAAAAGCTTGTAGTTTGTATATTATCCGAACTACAAGCTTTTTCTTTTTTGATTAACGCCACCAAATCCAAGTCCAAAAGTAATTTCGTATATTTCGAGGAGTAATGCGTATGAAACGTTCACCGTCAAAGAAACAATTAAAATTTGGTAGTGTGTCATCTGGATTTTCTGGAATAAAGGTGACGATGTTTTCGTTACTTGTAACGGTTACTGTAATTGGTGGATCGGTAGGCGAGACTTGAAGTTGTAAAGAAACGTTTGCTGTGTTTTTAAATTCATTATGAATAGGTGGACTTATCACTTGTACTGTGAATAACACGATAATTGTTTCGTTCGGTTCCAAATTAGTAGCAACTAGGAAACCGATATTCGGGTTCGCTAATGGCGAGCGTTCCCCATTAATGAAGACAGTGCCGTTTATAAATTGTAAACCTGCTGGAATGGTGTCTTGTAACGAGATATTTGAAAGTGAAATCTCGGAAGTATTCGTAATACGCACCGTGTAATCAAAATATTGATTTAAATAAGCTGAGCTGACGGAAGCATTTTTCGTGACTGTTGCAGTTGCAAATTGAACTGGTATACGAACAATATTTGAATTAACAATGAAAGTAATAATTGGATCCTGTGGTGTCAATTGAAAAGCAGCGGTAACTATTGCAGAATTTATAATTGTACTGTTTGAAGGAATAGAAGTTACGAGAACTTGAAATGTTATAGTTGCTACTGTATCTGCAGATAAAGAACCAATATTAATACCAGTGTCTGGACGAACATTTGGAACTGGAGTACCGTTAATTGTTACACTGTTTTCTATAAATGTTGTACCAGCTGGAATACTGTCTACAACAGAAGTACTGATTGTCGGGATTGGGGAGTGATTAAATACCGCTAATGTGAATGTAATGATATCTCCTATAACGGCGATAGATTTGTCTGCTGTTTTTTCAATGCGAACCATCGGATCAATGACTGTCGTTGTAACGGTATTTGTTTGTTTTGTAATTGTAATAGGTGGTTTTGTTGGATCGATGATAACGGTATAGGAAACAGAAGCATTATTATTAATTGTAGATTGAAGAGTAGAAGAAGATATTGTCACTTGGAACGTAATAATAACAGATTCATTAGGAGCAAGATTACCTAATGTAATACCATTTTCAGGATTCTCATTAGGCTGATTGATTCCGTTAATCGTAACACTACCAACAACAAAAGTCGTATCTATTGGTAAGGTGTCTCTGGCAAGAAGGTCTTCAATCGTTACATTACCGCTATTCGTAATCGTAATTGTATACGTTAAAGTTTGACCAGGTAAGGCATTTGTTACACCAACAGATTTTATGGCAATGACATTATCATTTTGGACAGTAGTTGTGACGGTATTTGTTGTAGTCGTATTTGTAACAGGGATGTTATTTGGGTTGACTATATAGTTAAAAGTAGTAATTGCGTTGTTGTGTAGTTCGTTTGGTGTTGGAATAGAAGTTACAGTTACTTGGAAGGAAGCGATAGCATTTCCACCTACCATTATAGTGCCAATTGGTATGCCGCTTACTGGATTCACTCCTGGAAGAGTTTCTCCGTTTACAATGACGCTATTTTCAATAAACGTAGTACCTTGAGGAATAATATCTTGAATAACTACATCATTTGCTGCAACATTACCAGTTTGATTTAGGGTAATCGTATACGTTAACGTATCACCGACCGTTGCAAATGCAAGGTCAACAGCTTTATTACTATTTAAATTCGCGTGATGAATTTCTGTTACGGCAGCTGATGAAATAATAGTTTCGGTAATAGGTGGTTGATCTGGTACTGTGTATTCATATTGAATTGTACTCGTGTTAGAGATTGGGTTTGTTTGCGGAATGGAAGTAACCCGTACTTGGAATAGAATAGTTGCTGTCGTATTAGGCGGAATGCTATCAATTTGTATACCGTTAAGTGGGTTGTCATTTGGACGAGCGTTGCCATTCACAATAACACTATTCTCTATAAAGCTCGTATTTGCTGGAATGATATCTGTAACGATAATGTTTTCCACTTGTATATTTCCGTTATTTATGATGGAAATTGTATAAGGAATGATAGTTTGTAGGTCAGCATATTGGATAGGTGTTGTTTTTGTCGCAATTACATTAGCAGAAATAACTTCAGTGAAGGTAATGTTACTATTCGATATTTGTTCTTCCCCGTTTATCGTATAACGAGAAGTTGATTGATTTTGAACATGGCCGCTAGCTGGAAGAGCTACGACTGTAACAGAAAATGTGACTGGGATAGAAATGTTAGGAGCAATCGTTCCTACGAGTATACCGGTACTTGGATTGGCGTTAAGCTGTGGAATGTTATTTACTAAAACGCTACCGTCTATAAAGGTTGTTCCATCAGGAATGTTGTCTGTAAATACAACAGCAGTAGCATCCGTATTTCCTGTATTCGTTAAAGTTGTTGTATAAGTTAAAATGCCACCAATCGTTACAGAAGTCAAATCAACAGTTTTAAGTGAAACGATATCAGCATCATTAATTTGAACGAAAGTAGTGTTGGAAATAGTAGATTTTTGAATTGGTGCAAAGTCAGGGTTGAAAATAAAGTCGTAGACGATGTTTGCAGTATTAGGTGTTGGATTTACAGCTGGTAAATTCGTAACGGAAACTTGGAATATTATTGTAGCCATTTGACCTGATGCGATATTAGGAATGGAAAAGCCGATATTCGGGTCTGCTGCAGGAAGTACAGTATTGTTAACTATGACACTTTCTGGAATAAATACTGTTCCATCCTCTATAGTATCTGTAAAAAAGATGGAGTTAGTTGTAGTGGATCCGTTATTTTGAATGAGTACTGTATATTCAATGGTTTCATCAATATTAGCTAATACTGTATTAGCGGATTTTGTAGCGATAAGAATAGCATCAATAAATTGTATATTTGTAGTATTGGAGGAGGTCGTTTCTGAAATTGGTGGTAAGCTTGGGTCTGGTTGATACTCATAGTGGATGACGGCGATATTATTAATGTTATTTTGAGAAGGTGTAGAGACTACATTTACCTGGAATGTAACGATAATCGTATTATTTGGAAGGATAATATTAAGGGTGATTCCAGTAATTGGATTTTCATTAGGCCTTGATATGCCATCTACAAGGATGCTATTTGGAACGAATGTGGTGCCAGCTGCAATCGCGTCAATTAGGAGAGTATTTGTAATAGGTACTGTACCAGCGTTTGTAACTGCGACTGTATATGTGATGATTTGACCGATGCGTGTAATGGATCTATTGGCGGATTTAATTGCACGAACATTAGCCGTCCGCACTTCCGTGTTTACTGCATTTGATAACGATCTACGCTGAATAATTGGAGAACTAGGGTCAATTTGGTATTCATATGAAGTGTCTGAAATGTTAATGACTGTATTGTTCTCAGGTATATTTGTAAGTTGTACTTGGAATGAAATAGTGACTGTTTCATTTGGTTGTATCGTGCCAAGAATTACTCCGTTTTCAGGATTTGCTCCAGGCTGAATCACATTATTTATTGATAAGCTATCTTCGACGAATATAGTACCTTCTGGAATGTTATCAATGAACACGGTATTGTTAGCTGGAACGGTTCCTATGTTTTGTAGTGTATTTGTGTAGGTAATAGTTTGCCCAATTGCTACGAAAGTTACATCCGCGCTTTTGACAGAAATAATATTTGCATTTTGAAGTGATGTTGTAACAACGTTAGAATTTGCAGAGCGATTCACCGGTGGAGCTGTAGGAATACTTACATATTGGTAAGTTGCTGAAGATTGATTTACAATTTCAGTTTCAGTAGGTGGATTATTTGTTTGCACTTGAAATAGTATCGTTTTGGAACTGTTTGCTGGAATTGTTCCAATCGGTATTCCGTTTTCTGGATTTACACCTGGCTGCAGGACACCGTTAATTGTGACACTATCGGGAACGAATGTAGTCCCAGCTGGAATAGAATCTGTGAAAATAATATTTATTGCATCAACATTACCGATGTTTTTCACTTCAGAAATATAAAGTATAGTTCCACCAATATCTACAGTTGTTGGATTGGATGTTTTTGTAATTGTCAATTGTGCTTGCACGAAATTTGTAATGACGATATTACTTGTAGATGTTTCAGTAATAGGCGGTTGCCCTGGATCTGGTTGAATTGTATACGTTGTATTGGATTGATTTGTAATTGATTCTTGCGAGAATGAATCATTAATAAGAATTTGGAACGAAATAAGGTGAGTAGCGTTTGCTGCTAGGTTAGGCAAAGTAACACCTACATTTGGATTTGCACCAAGTATAGCTGTTCCGTTAAGTGTAAAACTATTTTCTACGAATGTAGTCCCTTGGAGGATAGTATCCGAAAATATGAGATTAGTAGTTGGAATATTTCCGGTATTTTCTAGTGTTATCGTATAAGTCAAAATATCACCTGTTGTTGCTTGTTGTGCATTGACTGCTTTTAAAGAAAGAACAGTCGCGTCCGAAATTTGTGTGAAAGCTGGATTAGACGTAATTGTTCGAGAGATGATAGGAGCGGTCGGATCAGAGATAAAAGTATAGTCAATACGGGCTGTATTAGAAATTGGATTCACGCTTGGAATGGATTGGACGATAACTTGGAATGTGACGGTGACGATTTCTGACGGTGCGATGGAGTTTAATGGTATTCCTACGTTTGGATCGGCACCTGGAACTGAGATGTTATTAATGGTCACGCTATTCTGGATAAATGCAGTTCCTTCTGGGACTAAATCTGTTAAAGTAACTGTATTTGCAGTTGTATTTCCGTTATTTTGAACGACTACTGTGTAAGTGATTGTACCGTCAGTAGATTGTACGAGAGAATCTGTATTTTTAATTGCAGATAACGATGCATCAATGACAGCTGTAGTCACCGTATTAGATGAGGATGTTGCTGTAACTGGAGGTTGACTCGGATCGACGATATACGTGTAACTTGTAATGGCTTGATTTATGATTGCCCCTTGAGGTGGAATAGAAGTTGCAAGAAATTGGAACGTAATAGTAGCAGAATTACCTGGTGCGATAATACCAACTGGAATACCGAGTGTTGGACTTGCATCTGGGAGTGAAATCCCGTTAAGCGTAACACTATTTGGAACAAATAATGCCCCTTCAGGAATCCCATTAATGAGTAATACAGAATTTGCAGGAAAGTTTCCAGTGTTTGTTAATGTTGCTGTATACGTAATTACATCTCCGATAGATACGATTGTTCGATTTGCTTCTAAAACCGTTGTAACAGTAGCGTTATTAATTTGTGTTGAAGCGCTATTAGAATTTATTGTGCCTGTAACAGGAGGGGCTGCCGGGTCAACAATAAATGCGTATTGAATAGATGCTACGTTTGTAATTGGGTTTGAAGGTGGAGTAGATGTAACTATGACTTGGAAAGTAACAGTTAAGGAACTACTCGCGCTAACGGTTCCGATATTAACTCCATTATTTGGATTTGCCCCTGGAATGATACTGCCATTTACAGCAAAACTATTTTCAACAAAGATCGTTCCTGCTGGAATCAGGTCTGAGAAGTTTAGATTCGTAGCGTTTGTATTGCCGCTATTTTGAATCAAAACCGTATAAGTGATCGTTTCTCCGATATTCGCAAAGGCTGTACTAGCAGTTTTTACAGCTGAAATTATTGCTGAGTTAATAGAAGTAACGAAGACGTTCGTTTCCACGTTGCCAGGCTGAGCCTGTAATGCATTGCCTACGTTATATTGGAAGTTAACAAACCCTAAGTTTTGGAGTTCAGGTGTGAACGTTGTTGGATTGCTTACGATTTGCACTTGGAATATGATTGTTACAGTTTGATTTGGATTGATTGTATTTATACCAACACCGTCACTAATGGAAGCAGATGGTAATGGAGTGCCATCAACAACAACGGATCCTGCAACAAATTGTGTCCATGTCGGTAAAGGGTCTGAGAAAACAACGTTGTTAGCTGGAATATTTCCTGTGTTCGTAATAGTCGTTGTATACGTAATCGTATCACCAATCGTTGCAAATGCTTTATCTCCTATTTTCATAGTGTTTAAAATAGCACTTTCAATTTTTGTTGTAACACTATTGGAAGTAATGTTTTTTGAAACTGGAGGATTGGCTGGATTAACGATATGTTGAAAGCTAACGCTAGCTTGATTGGTAATAGGATTTATAGGCGGAATTTCATTGGCATTAATATGAAATGCTACAACGGCAGATTCGTTTGGCGCGATATCACCAATTGGAACGCCTGTAACTATATCCGCATTTGGGATGCTAGTTCCGTTAAGTGTAAAACTATTCGGTTCAAAGGAAGTTCCGTCTGGAATAAGGTCGGTAAAAATAACATTCGTTGCACTAACATTTCCGCTATTTGTAATTGTAACGATGTAGGTAATATCCTGCCCGATATCTACCGTAGATACATTTGAATTTTTTTGTGCAGTAAGGATAGCACTATTAATTTGTGTTGTCGTTGTATTAGATTGATTGGAAGTTGTAATAGATGGCTGGCTAGGGTCAACGACGTAATGATATGTGGTAGAAGCAGAATTAGAAATGGGATTGAGTGTTGGAAGTGTAGTAACAGTTGCTTGGAATGTGACGATTGCCGCATTACTACCATTAATGGAGCCTATATTTACACCAGTGGATAAATCAGCGTTTGGAATGGTTTGCCCATTAACTGTGAAACTGTTTGGAACGAAACTTAAATTGCTATCAAGAATATCGATAATCGTTACATCAGTTGCAGCCACATTCCCTGTATTAGGAAGGTTAAGTGTAAACGTTATTATATTACCAATATCCGCAAAAGTAAGATTCGCTGTTTTTGTACTAATAATAGTCGCGTTGTTTATTTGAAGAAGCGTAGTGTTAGAATTAGCTGTACTTGAAACAGGAGGATTATTTGGATCAACAGTAAACTCATAATTAGTAGATGCTGTATTGGGTGTCGGATTACTAGGTGGAATACTGTTCACTGTAACTTGAAAAACAATACTATATATTTCATTTGGTGGAAGTGTTGCAAGTAATACACCTGTATTTGGGTTTGCATCAGGTTGTAAAATACCATCGACAGTTAATGTGTTAGGAACAAACGTGAGTCCACTTGGTAATACATCTGTGAATACAATATTCGTTGCATCCGTATTGCCTACATTCGAAATAGAAGTGGTATAAAAAGCAGTTTGCCCGATATCTGCAAAGGATACACTTTCATTTTTCGTCATGGATAATATGGCTTCTTTAATTTGCGTTGAAACAGGATTACTAATTGAAGTTTCTGCATCAGGTGGTGAGACTAATTGATACGATGTCGATGAGAAATTTACAATTGGGTTTTCGGTTGGTAATGAGATTACGTTTACTTGGAAGGAAACATTTACTGTAGTCCCGGCTGTTATAGGACCAATATTTACACCGTTCGATGGATCCGCACCACTTTGAGGAATTCCATTAATAGAAAATGTGTTTGCAATAAATGTAGTTCCGCTCGGTATTGTATCTGTGAAAATAACATTTTGTGCGGATGAGTTTCCGTTGTTTGTTAAAGTGACAGTATAGGTGAGTGTATCTCCAATACGACTAAAGGACTTATCGACTTGTTTTAGTGAAAGAATGGTAGCTGTATTAATTGTAGTAAACGTTGTATTTGAAGTAACATTTCTTGAAACAATTGGTGCATTTGGATCAGCGATGAATGTGTACGAAGCAGTAGCGGAATTTGCAATAGGATTTTGAACTGGTGTAGAAGTAGCGGTCACTTGAAATGCTATAGATATTGAGCTGCTAGGAGCAATTGCTCCAATCGTAATACCTGTATTAGGATTAAGACCAATTTGCGTGATGCCATCTATTGTAACGCTATCAGTAATAAACGTTGTACCATCTGGTATAAGGTCAGTGAAAGTAATATTCGTTGCATTTGTATTTCCGTTATTCGTTAAAATGGTCGTATAGGTAATGGTATCACCTAGCGTTACAAGTGTTTGATCGACTGATTTAATCATCGTTATCATAGCATCTAATACTGGGTTTGTGACAATATTCGTTGAAGTAGAAGTAGAAGTAGTAGCAGGAGTTCCGTTTGGATCAACAGTATAAGAATATAAAATTGTATCGTTACCCATAATTGAACTTGAAGGGGGAACAGAAATAACATTTACTTGGAAGGTAACAGTTACTGTTTCACCAGGCGCGATATTTGGTATATTTACTCCGAGTGCTGGCTGTGCACCAAGCTGTTGGATGCCATTTATTGTGACGGAATCTGGTATAAAAGTAGTACTAGGAGGAATTGCACTTGTAAAAGTTATATTTGTAGCTGGTGTATTTCCTGTATTTGTAATAGTTGTTGTATACGTAAGTGTATCCCTGACGGAAATAATAGATTTATCCACACTTTTTTGGGTTGTTAATATCGCACTGTTAATAGTTGTCGAAACCGTATTAGATACATTCGTTTGTGATACGGCAGGTTGGCTAGGATCAATCACATGTGCAAATTGTACCGAACTAAAATTAGAAATTGGATTTATACTTGGAATGTTTGTAACAAGTACGTTGAGAGTAATAATGGCCGTTCCGCTTGGATTTATGTTTTCAATCTGAATCCCGCTAGCTGGATTTCCAATTTGCTGTGTACCAGAGTCATTTGTAAGAGTGCCAGATATAAATGTCGTTCCATCAGGCAAAATATCCGTGAAGATAATATTTTGTGAAGTGACATTTCCAGGGTTACTTAATGTAATTGTATAAGAGATTGTATCTCCGATCGTTGCGAAAGTTTTATCTACAGATTTAACAAGTGCAATTTCCCCGGAATTTATTTGTGTCGAAACAGGATTGGATGTCGTATTTCTTGAAACGAGTGGTAAATTGGGTCCTGTCATAAATTGATAATCAATGGAAGCCCCGTTTACAACCGGTGAGTTTGGTCCCCCAGGTCCAATTGTGAAAATTGGATTTGGAATGCTAACTACTTGCACGCGGAAGGTGACGTTTATAAAATCCTCTGCGATAATATCCCCAATTGGTATCCCGTTTGCTGGATTTACTCCAGGTAATAAAACGCCACCTACTCGAACGCTATCTTCTATAAAGACTGTATTATTCGGAATTGGATCTGTAAAAATGATATTCGTAGCAGTTGAGTTGCCTATATTTTCCAATAAAACAGTGTACGTTAAAAATGAATTTCCAGGTGCTACGTCAGAAAATATTCGATCCACACTTTTCGTTGCTTGAATAATCGCTTCGTTAATTTGAACTAAAGTTGGATTACTTGTAGCTGTTTCTGTCACCGGCGGCTGGGTAGGATCCACAATGATAGAGTATGTTGTGCTAGATTGGTTCAATGTTGGATTTGTAGCTGGAATTGAGCCAACGATAGCTTGAAAGCTAATTGTTGTCGTTCCTCCAACTGGAATTGAGTCTAAAGGAACCCCGTTATCTGGCCTAAATCCAAGTTGTGGGACGGTATTAATTTGTACGCTATCAGGAGCGAATGAAAGTTCAGGTGGTAATATATCGATAAAAATAGGTGTGTTTGCGGTAGTATTTCCGCTATTAGTGAGAGTAGTTGTATACGTAATTGTATCTCCGACAGCAGCAAATGCACTGCTTGCAGTTTTTGTTGCGATAACGGAAGCTGTATTTACTTGTGTAAAAGTTTTATTAGATTGAACTGTTCGTGAAACAGGTGGTTCATTTATATCAACAATAAAACTATATTGAAGCGATGATTTGTTCGGAATTGGATTAGGGTTTGGAAGCGTTGTAATGTTTACTTGAAAACTGAGTGTAATCGATGCATTTGAATTCAAGTTACCAATATTGATACCGTTTTGTGGATTTGCATTCGGGATAGTTACGCCGTTTATTTTAAAGCTATTTGGGACAAAGGCAGTACCGTTTGGAATTGTATCTGTAAAAACAATGTTGTTCGCAGTAGTATTTCCTGTGTTTGTAACAAATGAAGTGAATGTAATCGTATCACCAATCGTAGCGAAATTTGTACTCGCATTTTTAATTAAAACTAAAGTAGCGTCAACAATTGGGGTAGCAGTCGTGTTTGTTACAGTGCTTCCAACAGCAGGTGTTTGGTTTGGATTCACTGTATATTCATAATTTACAAGGGCGTTATTCGTTAAAGTACCGCTAGGAGGAATCTCAAGAATTTTTACTTGGAATGTAATAAAAGTAGTTCCTCCTGGTGAAATATCGTCTAAATGAATACCTAATGAAGGATCTAATCCAGGTTGGGATACGTTATTTATCGTAACAGAATTTGGGATGAAGGATGCACCTGGTCCAAGTCCGTCTGTTAAAACGGTTGCACTAGCAGGGATATTCCCCGTATTTGCCATTGCAATCGTATAGGTTACGATATCTCCAATTGCAGCTGTCGGTGTATTCACTGATTTAGTAGCGACGATTGTAGCGTTATTAATTTGAGTTGTTATTACGTTACTTACCGCATTGGCGGATGCTGGAGGTAAGCTAGGATTTACGACATATTGGTATGCTGTATTACTTTGATTCGGGATTGGATTCGGATTCGGGATGGTATTTACTTGCACTTGGAACGAGATGATTGTATTTGTATTCGGGTTTATTGGATCAATTGCAATTCCGCTTGCTGGACTTACATTAGGGAGTGTCGTACCATTTACTGTTACACTATTTGGAATAAATGACGTCCCACTTGGAATGGCATCTGTAAATACGATATTTGATGCAAGTGTGTTCCCGCTATTCGTTAAAGTAGTCGTGTACGTAATAATATCATTTACGTTAGCAAATTGTTTATCTGCAGATTTAGTAGCGGCAATTGAGGCGTTATTAATAGTTGTCTGTACCGTGTTAGAAGCAACCATCTGCATTACAGCTGGTTTGGATGGATCGTACGTATATTGGAATGTAGTGCCTGATTGATTTGTAATCGGATTTACAGCAGGGATACTTGGTACGAAAATCTGAAATGAAACGATACGTGATGCATTCGCACCTATCGTACCGATAAAAATGCCGTTAGTAGGATTTGCATTGGCTATAGGGACATTGTTAATCGTCACAGTATTAGGGATGAAGAGGGTACCCGCTGGAATGATATCTGTAAATGTTACATTAGAAGCAGGGATATTTCCGTTATTCGTTAAAATAGTTGCATATAATATGACATCACCAACATCAGCGAAATTTGTGCTTGTTAGCTTCGTAGCAACAATATTAGCAGTATTAATTTGTGTAGTTACTATATTACTAGTAGCGTTTCTCACAACAGCAGGTAAATTTGGATCGGCGATAAAGCTATATTGAAGTGCAGCGCTGTTTTGAACTGGATTTGGTAAAGGTAAACTATTTGCACTAATTTGGAAGACAATTGTTGTAATACCACCTGCTGGAATAGTACCAACTTGAAGACCAACGCTTGGATCCGCACCTAACTGTAAAGCACCACCTATAAAAATACTATTTGGTACGAGAGTCGTACCAGTAGGAAGTATATCGGTAACAACTACATTATTTGCTGGAGTATTTCCAGGGTTAGCTAAGGCAATTGTATATGTGATTGGTTGCCCAACATCAGCGATAGTTAAGTCTACATCTTTGAAAATAATTACATTTGCTAAATTAATTTGTGTACTTACAGTATTGCTTAAAGATGTTTCTATAGTTGGTGGATCGCCCGGATTTAGAATAAAGCTATATTGTGTACTAGATGAATTTACTGTTGGATTTTGTGTTGGTAAAGAGGTGACAGTTACTTGATAAGAGACGGTAAGTGAGCCGTTAGCAGGAATGCCAGGTAACGGAACGCCTATATTTGGATCTGCGTTATTTTGGAGTACACCGTTAATAAGGAAAGTGTTTGGAATAAAGGTAGTGCCATCTGGATTTGTATCTACGAAAGTTGGACTATCAGCAGAAACACTTCCTGCATTTGTCAAAATAACGGTATAAGTTAATATATCCCCTACGGTAGCAAACTCTCGATCTACTGTTTTTGCAGAAATGACATTTGCATCGTTTACTTGAGTAAATGTAGTAGTTGAAGTTGTATTTTTACTTACAGGTGAAGCGTTTGGATCAACGATAAAGTTATAGGAAATGGAGGCACTATTTGAAATAGGATTTGGGTTTGGAATGCTAGTTATTAATACTTGGAATGAAGCTGTAATTGTAGCATTAGCATTGATGCTACCAATATTGATGCTAGCTGGTGTTGCGCCCGGTTGAGAAACACCGTTAACTATAACACTGTTCGGTACAAAGGCAGTACCATTCGCAATTGAATCGGATAGTAATACATTATTCGCGGCAACATTTCCATCGTTTGTAAGAGAAAAGGTATAAGTTAATACATCTCCAACTTCCGCAAACGTTTGACTTACAGATTTATTAGCATGAAGGTTTGCTAGTCTAATTGTTGATGTAACAGAATTAGAATTTGCTGTTTTTGAAGTTGGTGGTAGGCTTGGATTTACAGTGTAAATATAAGAGGCGAAAGCATTATTAATGATAGGGTTTTGTGCAGTAATGTTAATGACTGTTACTTGGAAGGATAAGGTGAAAGTAGCACCGCCAGGAATTGTGCCGATAGGTAAAGCAACGAGAGAATCTACATTTTGTAAAACGCCATTGAGCGTTACAGAACCTAATGTTAAAATCGTTCCATTTGGAAGTGGATCTGTTAGTTGAACGTTATTAGCCGCCGTATTTCCACTGTTTGTAATAAGGATTGTATAACTTATCGTTTCGCCAATTGTAGCAAATTGTTTGTTTGTTGATTTTGTTAATGTTACATTCGCATTGTTAATTTGAGTGGAAACAAGATTAGAGGAAATATTTTTTGTAACGGGTGATTGGCTAGGGTTGACGGTGTACTGATAAGAAGCGCTTGATCCGTTAGGTACGACATTTGATGCGGGTATTGCACTTACTACTACTTGAAATGAAACATTTTTGGTTGTACCAGTTGGGATGGATCCTATATTCACACCGTTAGCCGGATTTGCTCCAACTTGTGTCGTGCCATCTATTGTTAAACTGTTTAGGACAAAAGTTGTTCCTGTAGGAATGACATCTGTAAAAATAACATTGTTCGCATTCGTATTACCTGTACCTGTAAAGGAAACGGTGTACGTTAGTGTATCACCAATATCTGCAAAATTTTTATCCACTGCTTTTGCCATAGTTACAGTAGCGTTATTCACTTGAGTAGATACGATATTGGTCGTATCAGTTCCGCTTACTGCCGGCTGATTTGGTACAGGAATGTATTGATATGTTGTTGTACCACTATTTAATATTGGGTTTGTTTGAGGGATAGACGGAACGAATACTTGAAATGAAATAGTAGTAGTGGAATTTGCGGCAATCGATCCAATTGATATACCGGTAGCGGGATTCGCTCCTGCTTGAGTAACTCCGTTAACAGTTACACTTCCTGGAATGAAAGTAGTCCCGCTAGGAATCGGATCCGTATATATAACGTTCGTTGCGGCGATATTTCCTATATTAGCTAAGGAAATACTGTATGTTAACGTTTCACCAATATCGGTAAAAAGTTTGTTAACTGATTTTGTACCATTAATATCTGCGAGGTTAATTTGTGTTCCAGCAGAGTTACTTGTTGCAAGACCGTTAAAAGTCGTTCCTCCAGCAATTGGTGTATATTGAAATGTAATATTAGCAGTGTTAGAGATAGGGTTTTGACTTGGAAGAGAAACGACAGTAGCTTGGAAAGTTACTGTACGAGAAGCACCATTATTAATTGTTCCAAGAGATATACCAGCGGCCGGATTTGCGTTTGTTTGCGGGACATTATCAATTGTTACAGTGCCAGGTATAAAGGAAGTACCGTTAGGGAGAATGTCTGTAAAAATAACGTTATTGGCCGGAAGAAGCCCGGTGTTAGGGATAGTAACTGTATAAGTGAGAACGTCTCCAATTGCTGCAACACTTTTATTCACGCTTTTCGTTGCTTGTATGTTAGGTGAATTTATGTTGATTTGTAAACCGACTGTATTCAACATATACGCGTCTCCGTTAGTTGTTAAACGGATTGCGGCGGACACTTGAGAATTTGTTAAATAAGGAGAAATATCAATGGAAGTAATGTCCCAGCCCTGTCTTCCAGCGGAGATGTTTGTGCCTGTAGAAGCGCTTTGATTTCGCGTTCCAAATGTCCCCGTTGTATCTAAGTTCCCTGCGGCATTATTAATTTGAGAACCGAAGAAATTATTTACAGCATTATTTGGCCCAGATAAAGCATTTAATGAACTGAAATTTGGTCCAAATAATGCTTGATCCCCTGTTAAATCTGCATCTCCTTCAGTAGAACTTAAAAATAATCTCCCGCTTACTGGTCCTCCTGCAGGTGTTAAAAATCCTGAAACAGCTACATCTGCACTACCAGTATCAGCAGAAACGCGGTTACCAGCTACGTAAATTGTTAAGTTTCTTGCAGGTAATGTCCCGTTTTGATAAGCGACGATAAGTGTCCATCCAGCCGAATTAATTGTTCCATTAGAAGCATCAATAGGATCTACAAGTCCAGGGACAGCCCCCGTAGTATAGGAACCAGAGCCTCCAGCTTGAATAAGAGTTGTTACGTCTGCTGAACGAGTGTAAAAGCCAAATGTAATAGAGTTTGAAACGAATGTTTGATTTGAAGCTGTAACAGCTGAAGGAGTAATCGAGTATGTTGAAACAGGTGTTGTAAAAGAAACTGGATTTCCTAATACATTCGTAATGTTTTGATCACGAGATAAATAGTTTCCACCCCAAACGAGTTCTGCGTAAAGAATCGTACTACCAGCAGGGATATTTAAAATAGCGGTAGAACTATTTTGTGTATAGTTTAACGTTGTACCAGCAGGAAAAGTAGGTACTTGTAAAGCAGTATTCGTAGTTACGAATGCACCAATTGCCCCGATTGTACCAGCACGGTTTTGATTACTAATTTTACTTAAGCCTAAAGTATTTCCTGTAATAGCGAGTGCGCCGTTAGTGGTGGTAGAAAATCGATTCGTAATGGGCATGTTGTCACCTCATTTACAATATAGTCTTGGTCAAAATAAGATATGTGTGTGATAGATAAAGGGAAACATGTACAAGTTGATTTAGTAATAATGATTTAAATGTCTAGATAAGAGGATGGAGTATGATTGAATTGGAAATTAGGGTGGATCGTCTTAGGGAAGAAGAAATAGGCGATATTGTAGCATTATCTTCTTATATTGGTTGGGATTATAGCAGAGAAGAAATTGAAACGATTTTTAACGCAGGCATTGTATACGGCGTGTGGAATGAGAGAAAGAAACTTATTGCTAGCGCGGCAATAATATTATATGGGGAGAAAGTAGCGTCTATCGGAATGGTAATTGTACATCCAGATTATAAGGGAAGAGGAATTGGAAAGGCGATAACGCATTCATGCATGAATAGCGTATCAGCTCGAACACCAATTATGCTTATTGCTACAGATGAAGGGAAGTATTTATACGAAAAGCTAGGATTTAGGGTGGTAAGCTATGTTTCTAAATACATATGTAACTCGTACAATACGAATTATAAATGTGCAAGAAATGAAGAATATATGATGGATTATGAAGAGGGTGATTTAGAAGAAATAATAAAAATAGATGAATATGCGTTTGGAACAAATAGAAAAGAGTTTTTAAAGAAAAGAATGATGCAAAGTGAACAGTGCACTGTTGTGAAGGATAAGGAACAAAATATACTAGGATATGGTTTGAGTATACAAACGCCGGAAAATAAAATATTAGGACCGGTAGTTGCTAAAAATGATGAGATGGCAATAAATATTGTTCATTATTTAGCAAAAGGGCATAATGGGAAATTAAGAATAGATGTACCAGAAGTAAAGAAAGATTTTGTGAAAGAATTAGAGGTTACTGGTTTTAAAAAGGTGAATACACCACCAATTATGATGAAAAATAGTGATCAATTTTTGAAAAGAAATGGAGAACTATATAGTATTGCAGCACAAATTTTTGGGTAACAAAGAATCCTTCTGAATGAAGGATTCTTTGTTTATTAATCACGATATTGGTCGTGAGTTGGTTGGAAGAGGTCTTCCTCGATATCTCTCACCATAGAAAAATGATCAACGTTATAATGACCGTGTAAAATTTTATTGTGATGACCAATAATTTGCTCTGCAGACAATACGTTAGAATCAGTTGTGGAATGACCGTTTTTAATTAATGTAACGTCAAATCCTTGTACAGTTGCTGTCCTAACAGCTGTGTCAATACAATGTTCAGTTTTACATCCACCTATCACAATATGATTAATTTTTTCTTCTTTTAAAAGTTCAAGTAAAGAAGTGCCATAGAATGAATTCGTTGCTGCTTTATTAATAAGGATTGCAGACTGAGGTACTTGAATTTGATTATGTACTTCAAATCCCACGCCGCTACCAGAAGCAACATCGATATCTCTTACGAAAACAATAAGGGCATTTGAATCAATTGCTTTCTGTACAGCTGTATTTAGTGTAGCTAATAACTCAGTTTTACGAAAAACTTCATTTTCTTGCTCATTTCCATCAATTAATTCTTGTTGAGCATCGATAATTAATAGTGCTTGTTTCATCGTGTCTCCCCTTTAATATGAAATAAGTTCCACTGTACATATTCCTTCAGATTGTTAGGAAATCCTCCATTGCAAGCGAAGTAAACGATTGATTTACAAAGTTGTCAAAGAAATTTCATTCTCATAGTGTGTAAAAACATGTATGATAGGAAGTGGAGAATTTTTGAGTAGGTGGGAATATCATGCAAACAGTAGAAGATTATCTTTCATTCTTACATACGAAAGGATTTAAATTATCAGAGGAAGCACAAGGGTTTATTATGTTCGGGCAAGGATATACTGGTGCATCTGATGGAATTGTGAACGCAGCAATAGAAGCGACAATTAAACATCAATTACAGTTTGATGGCAGTTATTTTGTTGCGTTATTAGAACGATTGAAAGAAGAAGAAATTACAGATAAAAAAAGCGCTAAGGCTTTTATGCGGAAGTTACAAGCGTAACTTCACGCGGCCTGCGCTTCTTTTTTTATTTTGGAAGGTAGTTCAACAAAAATCATGCCTAGAAAAATACATAGACATCCGAAAATAGCAGACATAGAAAGTTGTTCGTTAGCAACGAGAACGCCTGTTAATGCAGCAAAAACGGGCTCCATTGCGAAAATAATTGCTACTCTCGTTGGGGAAGTATGTTTCTGAGCTGATGTTTGAATGAAAAAAGCAATGGATGTCGCAAATAAGGAAGTTAGAAATAGGGCGAATAAAAAGGAATGATTTGTCCATAGCGATACTGAAAATAATTTTTCCCAATCTTCAAACAAAAAAGCGCAAATAGAAGAAAATATACCTACAGCTAATACTTGAGATGTGCTTAGTAATAAAGGTGATATTTTCTTAGAAAAGAAACCGTTAATGAGAATATGGGCAGCGAATGCGATTGCGCAACCGAGAACAAGTATATCTCCTATATTTAATTGAAAAGAATCAGCAGCTGTTAATAAATATAAACCGGCTGTTGCCACAGTGATACCGAGTACGACGAAAATGGTAGCCTTTTGTTTTAAAAAGATAAAAGATAAGATTGGAACCATAACAATGCTTAGTCCTGTTAAGAAACCTGCTTTTGAAGAAGTTGTATAGAGTAAGCCGAATGTTTGTAATAAATAGCCAACGCATAAAAAGAATCCAACAATTAATCCGGCAAAACTACTCTGCTTTATATCTTGTTTCGAAGTTTTTTGTGAGAAAATCATTTGAACAAATAATAAAATAATTCCGGCGAATAAAAAGCGAAGGCCATTAAAAGTAAATGGACCAACGAAAGACATAGCATTTTGAACGACAACAAACGTAGCTCCCCAAATAAAAGAGACAAATAATAAAGCGAGAGGAGCAAGCCACTCTTTTTTCACACTCATACCCCCGTTAATTTTGTAAGATAGCTTTTCTAGCTAATTCATCAGCGACTTTATTTTGACTACTTGGAATCCACTTAATAAAAAAGAGATCGAAACTTTTTATGTACTGTAGTGCTTCCTCTAATAGTGGTGCAAACATTTTATTTTTTGCGTATTCTTTTTCAACAGCTCGCTCGACAAGTTGCGAATCTGTACGAAAAGAGACAATGTTATAATTATGCTCCGTGCAATACTTTAATGCTGCAAGTAAAGCATGATATTCCGCTTCATGATTGGACATTGTTCCAAGTGGTAATGATAATTGTACAGGTGGCTGTATGCCTTTAATAAATACTCCCGCACCAGAAGGACCAGGATTTCCTTTTGATGCACCATCAATATACACTTCAATCAAAATGAGAAACCTCCAAATTATAAGATTATCCCCTAAAAAAATGTTTCTTTGAAGTAGGGGATAGAGTACTTATCCCGCGTTAACGGGCAGTAAGACACCCACCTCAAAACTCGGCTGAAACAATGAAGTTAGGTGGGTGATCAACTGCCCGTAAATGCCCGATTGGTGAAGGCTAATAATCAGTGGGGATGAATATCCCCCACTGATTAAAGTTTCACTTTATCCGATTGTGATGCTGTAACGGCATGTAAATGTTTCATTCGCTTGTAAAGATTGAATTCCTTTTTTTTCCTTGAAATCTTTTGCTGGATTTATTTCATCAGCGATTCCATACCAAGGTTCAATACATAAGAAAGGTGCGTTATCCCCTGATGTCCATACGCCGACAAATGGAAATCCTGCAAATTCTACTTTTACAAATTTATTATGTTTATGAGAACGAATAGAAATTTCATTCGTATTCATATTTTGAAAAATAAGTGCATCATTTTTGAATAAATCGTATGTAAGTGGCAATTCATTCGTATTTTCAGCGATTAATTGTTTTTTACTTGAAAGATAAGGTCCTTCTAATACACTTGTTTCTAAGCGTTCAGAACCGTTAAATGATAGATGATAATCTGTAAATGATTCGCCGTCTAATAGAGGGAAGTTGAATCCAGGGTGCGCTCCGATTGAGAAGAACATCTCTTTTGAAGCAGGATTGTTTACTTCATATGTAACATGTATATTTTGTTCTTCTACCTCATAAGAAATGAGTAGTTCAAATTCGTAAGGATATTTTTTTAATGTTTCTTCATTACTAGTAACGATATAAGTGATTTTTGTTTCACTTTGTTCTTTTACAGAGAACGTAAGATCACGAGCGAAACCGTGCTGAGTTAAAGAATATGGTTTACCATCTACGTAGTATGTATTATCTACTAATCGGCCGACAATTGGGAATAAAATTGGTGCGCGACGTCCCCAATAAGTAGAATCACCTTGCCATAAATATTCTGTGTTATCTTCTTTTAAGCGAACGCTTTGCAATTCTGCACCTTTGTCAGAAATGGAAACGATTACTTTTTCATTTTGTATTGTTGCTGTCATGAAGTGAAACCTCCTAAATCTTTCATATGTTTCATTATACGTTGTCTAAAAGAAAAAAGGTAGTTGATGATAGGAATCTATTGACGAAAGCGTGTCTAATGCGTAAAATATAATCTTGTTGCTTAAAAAACGAATAACGTGGTTCGAAACCATCCCACGTAAAAAAACTAAGGAGATTTTGTCATGAATATAAGAACAATAGTCGGTAATGGTATTATAGCGGCATTATATATTGCTGTTTCTATGCTTATTCAGCCATTTGGCTTTACAGGTGTACAGTTTCGTATTTCAGAGATGTTTAATCATCTCGTTGTATTTAATAAGAAAGCAAGTTACGGAATTGTATTAGGTGTATTTTTAACGAATCTCTTTTTCTCACCTATGGTCGCTTATGATTTAGTATTTGGAGTAGGGCAATCTATTCTTGCATTAGTTGCAACGATTATTTCTATGCGATTCATTAAAGGTGTTTGGGCTCGTATGATTTTTAATACAGTTATCTTTACGATTACAATGTTTATGATTGCAATTGAACTTCATCTTGCATTTGATTTACCATTTATGTGGACTTGGTTAACATGTGCAGCAGGTGAATTCGTAGTAATGGCGATTGGTATGCCTGTAATGTACTGGATTAATAAGCGAGTACAATTTGAAAGATTTATGTAATAGATGAAAGAGCTATTCCAATGGGATAGCTCTTTTTGTATGTGATTATATTGAATATAATACTGTGACTCTTGATAAAATATAATAAAATATAAATAAGAATTCTTATATAAGGGGAATTTAGCATGAAATATAAAATTCATTGGTTATATAAAACAAAACGCGGATTGCAGACGGAATTAACGACAGATTATATGAACATAGAAGAAGTACTTCAATTTGCGGAGGATTTTGAGAAAACAGGAAGAGCGAAAGAACTTTTATTTTACGATGAAATGGATGCAGAATGGTCATTAAAAGAAATGAAGAAGCTGAGTAAACAAGTGGAGGAAGAGATTCAAGAAATACATGTTTATTTTGATGGTGGGTATGATCTTCAGACGAAAGAAGCTGGAGTAGGTATATGTGTGTATTATAAAAAAGGAAATATAAACTACCGAATTCGCCGCAACGCATATATAGAAGGTATATATGATAATAATGAAGCCGAATATGCATCATTATTATACGGTATAAATATACTCGAAGAATTAGGGATTAAGTATGAAGCAGTTACGCTTCGTGGAGACTCTCAAGTTGTACTGCAGCAATTGGCTGGAGAATGGCCTTGCTATGATGAGCATTTAAATCATTACTTAGATCAAATTGAACGAAAGGCGAAGCAAATGAAATTAAAGCTTGTATGTGAGCCAATATCTAGAAAACAAAATAAAGAAGCACATCAATTAGCAACGCAAGCATTAGAAGGGACAGTCATTGATAGTCATAAAGAAATAACCGAATAGAGAGGTGCAAAGGTGGATAAAAAGCAACTCATTACAGAGGTAAATGACTTATTAGAAACGTATTGTGAAGGATGTTTTTTACGAGAACATAATCGGAAAACGAATAGTAAATATTATGCCCATTCATTTTGTATTAGGCAATGTACAGTTGGAGAAACGTTGAAAAAATATGGAGAACAGTTGTCATAAAAAACATCCAGAGAAAACTCTCTGGATGTTTTTTTAGTGCTTCGCTTCATGTAATTGATGCTCGCACTTACTTAATTTCTTTTCCTCATTCATTAAAAATGGCTCATCTAAATCTGTTGCAACAGATTTCATAATCTCAAGTTGAGAGCGAGCTGCTTCTACTGCAGTAGTGGCATGCTCCAGTGTGTCTGGATCCATTGAAATTGTTGCAGAACCTACCATTTTTTGTGCTGTTTCTACACGGAATTTCACTTCTTCAAAATCATTTACTTCTGAACCCATTGTAATTGCCTCCTTTGTGAATTGCGCATTTCACATAGTTTTCGCTCTGTAAAACGGAAATATACAAAGGAATAACAAAGGAGGTTACCAAGTAAGGTAACCTCCTGTCATATGTTGGATTAAAGTTTTACTACGTTAGCAGCTTGAGGTCCACGGTTTCCTTCAGTGATATCGAAAGATACTTCTTGACCTTCTTCTAAAGCTTTGTAGCCGTCACCTTGAATAGCCGAGAAATGTACGAATACATCGTCAGCGCCGTCCATTTCGATAAATCCAAAACCTTTTTCGTTGTTAAACCATTTTACTTTTCCTTGCATGTTACAATTCCTCCTAAAAACATTTGCTTTTTTCATTTAGTGAAATTCATTTGAAAAGATAATATAAACTAAAAATGCTATAATCTTGAATATTCTGCTAAATGATTAATTTAAATATACACGAATTGGTAGAAATTAGTCAAGTAAGCGATTTTATTTTTTGTATTTTTAAATAATTTTCTGGTCAAATGTTCAAAAAGGTATAGGACAGGCTGGTTATGTAATATTCTTTATTGAATGCTATACATAATGAGGTGAAAGAATGAACGAGTCGTACTTATTAGATAATGAAGGAATGAGAATGAGAACGGATATACCGAATTGGGTTGCAAAAGAATTTCAAAATTTTTCAAGCGTCGTGTTAGATGCAACTTTCCCATGTTATTTCGGTTTAACAGCGTTGAAAAAGAATGAACTTCGTTATTCATTTCTTTCTCATAATGATTGGAGTCATTTGCCACATACAATGTTATCTTTTTTAGAGTTAATGAAAGAGCGACCGATTGTAAGAAGAGGCTTTTTTCTTTTTGTGGAACCGGAATGTGAAGAACAATCACTTGAATATTATCGTGATTACTTTTGGAAAGTACTACAGTATTTACATGAACACGATAATCAAACATGGCCGCAGCAAGTTCCTGAAGATCCAAATCATTATTTATGGGAATTTTCATTCGGTGGTGAACCGATATTTGCATTTGGGAATGCACCGGCTTATAAACAGAGAAAGACTAGGCATTTAGGAAATTCACTCGTTATTGGATTTCAGCCACGTACCATTTTCGATGGATTAGAAGGTGATCGTCCCAAAGGGGCGTATTCAAGACAAATGGTTCGTGAACGAGTTGAAAAGTGGGATCAGCTGCCGAAACATCCTAACATTAGTCATTACGGTGATCCTGACCATCGAGAATGGAAACAATATTTTATTGGAGACGATATTGAGCCAATAAAAGAGAAATGTCCTTTTCATCATAAGGTAGAGAAATAAGAGCCATCATCTAGATGGCTCTTTTGTATATTTTGGATAAAAAAGGGTATTTTATTATGAAAGCTAGTCTATTTTTAAAGGTTACATCATTACTTAATAGTAAAGGAAGTAGAAAGGATAGAGCGATGTTTGGAGCAATTATACAGCAAATTGTATTAGGTATTTCATTAGCGGCACCAGTAGGTCCAATTAATATTGAAATGTTAAAACGAGGAATTGAACGCGGGTTTTGGCATGCGTGGGTTGTTGGAATTGGTGGAATGACTGCAGATATTTTGTTTATGCTTCTCATTTATTTCGGTTTATCTTCTGTGTTTATGTATACATACGTACAAGCTTTTATGTACTGCACGGGGTTTTTCTTATTATTTTATTTAGGATTTCAAAGTGTAAAACAAGGAATTTCCCACTCGAATATGGAATATAAAAAAGAAGAGGTAGGTGGCCTTAAACAATCGTTTATGGCAGGATTTTTAATTGCTATATCCAATCCATTAAATCTTGTTTTTTGGTTTGGTATATATGGAAGCACACTTAGCTCATTGCTTACGAAGGTAACGAAACAAGAAGCTTTCTTGTACAGTCTATGCATTATTGTTGGTATTATTTTATGGAATTTAAATATTGCTTTTTCTGTACATTTTGGAAGGACTTTATTAAAACAGAAAGCACTTGGCTACATAACAGCCGGAGCAGGTATTATTTTAGTAGGATATTCTATCCATTTTGCATACAAAGCTTTACAGTTGTTCACATAAGATTGAAGGGGAGATTTTTATGTATCGAACCACTATTGACGGAAAAGAAATTATTATTACGTTAGCACCAAAAATCCGAAAAGAAATTACTGATAGGGATCCATTATATGAAGCGGTATTTAATACTGCAGCCAGATTGCTACAAACGAAACAACCAACGTTTGCAGTAAATCATGAAGTATTTGGACTCATTATTGGAGAGGTACAAAGGGGAGAAGTAACAGTGTTTGCAGTAGAACACATTATTCCGAAGCAAAATATATTTGGAACAAACAATTTTTTCTCGACAATAGAACAGCGGGCAAATTTGTAAAGTGAATAGAAAAGAAATAGTCGTAACGATACGTTGCGGCTGTTTTTTTTGAAAAAGGGGAAGTAAGATGAAGAGAGTAGGGAAAGAGTTCTTTTTACAGCATGATATTGTTATTATGTATAGTATTTTATTTATTTTCATCATTATTTTAAAAATGCAATTTTTCACATGGATCGGTATGTTAGCGTGTCTGTTTGGTATTGTTTTTTATACGCTTAACGAATATATGACCCATCGTTTTTTATTCCATTTAAAGCCGCCTAAAAACGTATTTTTATTAAAAATGTTAAGAAGATTACATTATGATCATCACGTATACCCAGATGATTTGAAACTTTTATTTTTGCCTGTATGGTTTAGTGTACCTAGCTTTACTATATATTTACTTATATCATATGGTATTACAAAAAGTGTTACCGTTACACTTTCATTTGGAATCGGAATGATTATCATGCTCCTTGTTTATGAATGGAAACGTTATATTGCACATAAGCCGATTCGTCCCGTCACTAAGTTTGGAAGGTGGCTAAAAAAACAGCATATATTACACCATTATAAAAACGAAAAGTTTTGGTTTGGTGTTTCAAATCCAGTATTCGATTTTATATTTGGAACGCTTAAAGATGGAAAAGACGTTGAATTAAGCACCACTTCTTTCTTAACGAGGAAAAAATGTGTACGGGTATTTGTTAGAATCGGGCTAATAATCGGTGTGGGGTGTACGAAACCCATACGGATTTAAGTTGCACTTTATTGTGAAAAAGTATATTAAAAATTTAGAGAAAATTGACGAAAAATGTCTACCGAAAAATCTTTGCAGGAATGTATGGATTGTCTAAAATGAAATTAAGTTTCTGAATATTTATAAAATTTAGTCTTTGTGTATGCGAAGGGGAAGTGTATTTCGAGTTGGAGAGGGGAGTAGGGGATGAAACGAGATGATACGTCAGCACGTAAGTTGCAAAATGAAGTGAATTATACAGAGGTTGTTCAGTCAGAAGAATTTCAATTGTTATTAAATACGAAGAAGAAGTTTATCGTTCCAATGAGTATTTTCTTTTTCAGTTTTTTTATTGCGCTACCTATTTTAACATCGTATTCGAAAGTGCTTAATACACCAGCATTCGGTGATGTGACATGGGCATGGGTATTTGCTTTTGCGCAATTTATTATGACATGGTCATTATGTATGATTTATAGTAAGAAAGCTCAATCCTTTGATGAAATTTCGCGGAAAATTCTACAAGATATGCAAAAAGGGAGGAGTTGAATTTGAATACTACTGCGTTTGCACTATTTTTAATTATTGTTCTTGGTACGCTCGTCATAACCTATTTTGCATCGAAAAAAACGAAAAATGCGAGTGAGTTTTATACGGCTGGAGGGGGATTAACGGGTTGGCAAAATGGTCTGGCCATTGCTGGGGATTATATGTCTGCTGCGTCATTCCTCGGTATTGCTGGAGCGATAGCGTTAACTGGATTTGATGGATTTTTTTATAGTATTGGATTTTTAGTTGCGTATTTAGTTGTATTATACCTAGTTGCAGAACCGCTTAGAAATTTAGGGAAGTACACATTGGCAGATATGATTGCAGCGCGTTTTGATGCGAAAAAAGTTCGCGGTATTGCTGCCCTGAATACGATGACAATTTCAATTTTTTATATGATTGCCCAATTAGTCGGTGCGGGTGCACTTATTAAATTATTATTAGGAATAGAATATACGACAGCAGTTTTAATCGTTGGCACATTAATGACAGTGTACGTTATTTTTGGTGGTATGACTGCTACGAGTTGGGTACAAATTGTTAAGGCTGTATTACTAATGGCTGGTACATTTATTATTTCTGTTATCGTTTTTGCAAAATTTAATTTTAGTGTGACTGAAATGTTTGCTCAAATGAAAACAGCTACACCATTAAAAGATTCGTTTTTAAATCCAGGAGTAAAGTATAAAGATGGTCTTGATACACTGTCTTTAAATTTAGGACTAGTCCTTGGTACAGCTGGATTACCACATATTCTTGTGCGCTTTTTTACAGTGCGAGATGCAAAAACGGCACGTCAATCTGTTGTGTATGCGACATGGTTAATTGGCGCATTTTATATTATGACAATTTTCTTAGGGTTTGGAGCAGCAGCGTTTGTAGGAAATGAGGCAATTATTAAAGCAAATCCAGCTGGTAATATGGCAGCACCTTTATTAGCTAAAGCATTAGGTGGGGACTTCTTATTTGCATTCGTATCAGCCATTGCCTTTGCAACCATTTTAGCTGTAGTAGCAGGACTTGTATTAACAGCAGCATCAGCATTTGCGCATGATTTTTATAACGAGATTATCCGTAAAGGAAAGTCTACGGAAAAAGAGCAAGTGTCAATGGCTCGTTATGCTTCGATTGGAGTAGCTGTAGTATCTATTATACTTGCGTTATTTGCGCAAACCTTAAACGTAGCATTTTTAGTTTCATTAGCATTTGCAGTCGCGGCTAGTGCAAACTTACCAGTTATATTATTTACAATCTATTGGAAGCGTTTTAATACAACGGGTGCCATTTCTGGTATGGTCGTTGGACTCGTATCAGCAATTGTTCTTGTAGCGTTAAGTCCAAACGTCTGGAACCCTGTAGCTGGAAAAGCTATTTTTGTTGGAGAAGCCTTATTCCCATATACGACACCTGGCATTATTTCGATTCCGCTTGGTTTCCTAGCAGCATATTTAGGAACTATTTTCTCTAGTAAGAAAGAAGATGTAGCGAAGTTTGATGAAATTCTTGTGAAATCGAATACTGGTCATGGTATTAGCGACGCATCTTCACATTAAAAAAGAGGAGCTTTTCGTATTAAAAGAAAAGCTCTTTTTCTTTTGTCATTTTCTTATAAAGTGAAACTTTAATCAGTGGGGGGCATGCTCACTGATTATTAGCCCGCACCAATCGGGCTTTTACGGGCAGTTAATCTCCCACCTAACTTCTTTGCTCCAGCTGAATTTTGGGGTGGGTGTGTTACTGCCCGTTAATGCGGGATAAATATTACTGTGTTGTAAGTAGGATTTGTCATAATTTTGTGGAATGAAAATAAGCAGGGAGAAATTTAAATCATCATGGCACCAGCGCAGCTTTTGTGAAAAATAAGTTGTTATGGAAGGTGGAAGAAATGATGAAAACGAAACAAACTGACGAATTATTAGCAAAAGATGAGCAATATGTTTGGCACGGCATGCGTCCCTTTAGTCCAAGTAGTACAATGGTAGGGGCAAAAGCAGAAGGGTGCTGGGTTGAAGATATACATGGAAAAAGATATTTAGATGGTATGAGTGGTCTTTGGTGTGTGAATAGTGGGTACGGAAGAAAAGAACTCGCAGAAGCGGCTTATGAACAATTACAAACATTATCGTACTTTCCGATGTCGCAATCACATGAGCCAGCAATAAAGCTTGCTGAAAAGTTAAATGAGTGGCTTGGAGGAGAATATGTTATTTTCTTCTCAAATAGTGGGTCAGAAGCGAATGAAACAGCTTTTAAAATAGCAAGGCAATACTATGCACATAAAGGTGAACCACATCGTTATAAATTTATGTCACGTTACCGAGGATATCATGGAAATACAATGGCGACAATGGCAGCGACGGGACAAGCGCAGCGTAGATATCAATATGAGCCTTTTGCCTCAGGATTTTTACACGTAACACCGCCAGATTGTTATCGTATGCCAGAAATGGAATCACAAAATATTTATGATGTAGAGTGTGTGAAAGAAGTAGATCGTGTTATGACATGGGAATTAAGTGAAACGATAGCCGCATTTATTATGGAGCCGATCATTACAGGCGGAGGTATTTTAATGCCACCACAAGACTATATGAAAGCTGTTCATGAAACATGTCAAAAACACGGTGCGCTACTCATTAGTGATGAAGTGATTTGTGGTTTCGGGCGTACAGGAAAAGCATTTGGATTTATGAACTATGATGTTAAGCCTGATATCGTTACGATGGCGAAAGGTATTACGAGTGCATACTTACCATTATCAGCAACAGCTGTGAAAAAAGAAATTTATGAAGCATTTAAAGGAACTGGGGAATATGAATTTTTCCGCCATATTAATACATTTGGTGGAAACCCGGCGGCTTGTGCATTAGCACTTAAAAACTTAGAGATTATGGAAAATGAAGATTTAATTGGACGCTCTGCACAAATGGGCTCACTTTTATTAGAGCAATTAAAAGAAGAAATCGGGGAACATCCGCTAGTTGGAAATATTAGAGGGAAAGGTCTATTAGTAGGAATTGAACTAGTAAATGATAAAGAGACGAAAGAACCAATTGATAACGACAAAATCGCGACTGTTGTAAATGCTTGTAAAGAAAAAGGTTTAATTATAGGACGAAACGGTATGACAACAGCAGGGTATAATAATGTTTTAACATTAGCGCCGCCTCTTGTTATTTCAAGTGAAGAAATTGCTTTCGTTGTTGGTACGTTGAAGACAGCGATGGAGCGTATTTAATCAAATAAAAGAACAAAAGTGAGCTGTAATATAAGGCTCGCTTTTGTTTATTACGTGAAATATGGTAGTTTTTTAAAGGGAGGGGATATGAATGGAGAAATATGATCCTAGTCAACATTATCACATCGGATATTATGAAGATGGATATGATTTAGAAGTGACAGCGTACAAAAGAATAAAGGAACCAGTTTGGGATGCTTATATTCCGCACTATGAGGTAGACGATTTTTATAAGAAAGTGGAGGAAATGAAGCTAGGTGAATATATCGATGACTATGGCATTAAAGTATATTCATTTCGTGATAATATTGATGATGAAGAAGCAAGGACTATTTTTGAAAAATGGTTAAAGACGAATGAGATTGTTTAAAGAGAAAATGAAAAAGGAGATTACTATTTTATAAAATAGTAATCTCCTTTTATTATAGTAAACTTATTTACTTGCTTTCATTGCTTTATCTTTGGCACCAAAAGTGTATTTTAACATTGGTGGTGTAATCATTGTAGTTAAAATAACGACAATAACGATAGCTGTAAAGTAATCTTGTGCTAATAGTCCAGAAGAAAGACCTGTTCCTGCGATGATAAGTGCAACTTCACCACGTGAAACCATTCCAGCACCGATAATTGCAGAAGACTTTGCATCAAATCCAGTCATGCGTGCACCAAATCCACAACCGATTAGTTTTGTGAAGACAGCGATAACTGTTAATGCTAAGATGAACCAAATTTGATTACCAATACCATCAAATGTAATATTCATACCGATACTAACAAAGAATACTGGAACGAACATTGCGTAAGCAATCGGTTCTACTTTCTTTTCTACTTCATGTTTGTAGTTCGTTTGAGAAATTGCGATACCAGCTGCGAAAGCACCGATAATACCAGCAATTCCTAATAATTCGCCGAAATATGCGAATGAGAAACAGATAATAAGAGCCGCGCTCACGATAGACTCAGATACGCGTAGTGGTGATAACCAACGCATAATCGCTGGAACACCTTTCCATCCGATTAAAATAATAGAAGCGAAGAATACGACCTTCTTCAAGATAACCATTGTTAAGTTAACATCGTCTGTACCTAAGAAGCTCATTGCGAATGCTAATAAAATAACAACAAGAATGTCATCAAATACAGCTGCTCCAAGCATCGTTGTACTTTCACGTGTTTTCATCTTACCTAAATCGCGAAGTGTTTGAACGGAAATACTAACACTTGTCGCACATAGAAGTAATCCTAAAAATACAGCGTTCCCTTGTTCCATTCCCATAACAAGACCGGAAATATAACCACCTACGAATGGAAGAATGATACCTCCGAGTGCAACTGCTAAAGAAGAGTTACGATTTGCATTTAATTCTTCTAAGTCTGTTTCAAGTCCAGCCATAAACATTAAAAGAATAACACCAACATTACTTAATTGTGTTAGAAGTTCTGAGTTTTCAATCCAACCAAATACGGCTGGACCGATAACGATACCGACAATTAATTTACCGAGTACAGAAGGTTGACCTAATCTAACACTAAGGTCACCAGCAAGCTTTGTACTTAATAAAATAAGTGCAATTTGAAAGAAAAATTCGAATTCCATTTGATCCTCTCCTTATCACTTTGTATTTTTATTAAACGATTTCTCGGAATTTGCCTAATGAAAATATGTAAAAACCATTAAACAAAGGGTCTAATTACAAGTTCTTTTGAACTTGTAATTTGAACCTGTAATCAATATATAATAAAATTTATAAAAAATCAATGAAAAAATAGCAGATTTTCATGATGAGATTCGATTTAGGTATAGAGGGAATCAATATATAATAAGAAGAAATAAGGAAACATTTTTAATGAATTGGAGAATGGAATATGTTAATAAACAAACGCTTTACAATTGGAGAAATGGCAAAAATGCATAATATCGCAGAATCTACATTAAGGTATTATGATGAAAAAGGAATTTTTCACCCGTCTATTGTCGATCCGCAAACGAATTATCGTTATTACACAATTGATCAGTTTTCACTGTTAGATACGATTAAATTTTTACGACAGTTAAATATTCCGTTAAAGGAAATTAAGAAATATATTGATGAGCGGAACCCATCTTATGCGCTTAATTTACTTGAAAAGCAACAAGAAATGATGTTAAAGAAGCAAAGAGAAATTGAGTATGCTTTAGCAAAAATGGAACATAGAATTTATGTAATTAAGGAAGCGACGAAAGTAAAAGCTGAAAAAATCATAGTTAAAGAAATCCCGCAGCGAAAGATTACAGCGATTGCGGTTGCACCAAATACAACAGATGATATGTTTGAGTATTATATCCATTCGTTGCAGAAGAATATGAAACAAATAGATAATAGCTTATTCTCTGGAGATATCGGTGTAACGGTTGCCAAAAAAGCATTAATTCAAAATGAATTTCAATCATACAATAGTGTTTTTATTCTTTTGGATTATATGCCTTTTCAAGTACATAGTTCAGATGAAATTAAAGCAGGTATATTTGCGTGTGCTTATCATCATGGACCATATGAAGAAACAGATGAAACATACAAGGAGTTAATGAAATACATCTCTCAAGAGGGATATGAAGTGAGCGGAGATTCGATTGAGATTGCATTAATTGATTGGTCTGTAACAGAAAATCCAGAGGAGCAAGTAACGGAAATTCAAATCCCTATAATGAAAAAACAATGAAATAAGGTGTAAGACTCGTACTAATTACAAATCGGCATCAATGACGATAATTAAGTTACCTATTTTTAAATTCTCTCTTGACATTCAAGTTACTTGAAGGTTTAAACTGTGAACAGAGCGTTGAAAAAAGGAGCATATTAGTATGGAAGCAACAGAAAAATTAAGAGAAAAACCGATAAAAAGTTTATTTATTTCATATTTAATACCAGCAGTTCTCGGAATGGTATTAATGTCAGTTAATATTGTGATTGACGCGGTCATGATTAGTAGGGGAGTTGGAGCGAACGGTTTAGCGGGAGTAAACGTCGCTATTCCAGCATTTTCGATTTTCTTCTCCATTTCACTATGGATTGGAATGGGCGGAGCAACATTATATTCGATTGCACTAGGCGAAAATAAACTTGAAAGAGCAAGGTCTATTTTTACGCAATCTATGACTGTAGCAGTTATTATCGTAGGCGTTTTAGCGGCTATTTGCGTATGGAGAATAGAAGATTTAGCATACTTATTCGGTGCAAATGAAGTGATTTTACCGTATGCGTTAGACTATTTACACGTGTTATTAACATTTGGAATGATATACGTGTTAGAAAATATTTTAAGTACATTTATACGAAATGATGGAAATCCTAATTTAGCAATGGCAGGTCTTGTTGTAACGGCTGTATTAAACATAGTGTTTGACTATATCTTTATTTTCATCTTTGGATGGGGTGTAACAGGTGCTGCTTCAGCGACTATTCTTTCGGCAGCAATTGGTTTCCTTGTATTATTAACTCACTTCTTTAGAAAGAGTAGTATTTTAAAGTGGACGAAATTCCATTTTGAATGGGATACAGTTAAACAAATAATGGTGATTGGTTTCCCAAGTTTTACAGCAGAAAGTACAGTAGCAATCGTAACGATTGGTTTTAACATCGCATTCGTTCAATATGCAGGAGAAGTAGGAGTCGCTTCCTATGCAATGGTGAATAGTATTCATGCGATGGCATTACTATTATTCTTTGGTGTTGGAGCAGCATTACAACCAATCGCAAGTTTTCATTACGGTGCAAATTTATCAGAAAGATTGCGTGAAGGATTACAGTTTGCTGTGAAGATTGCGGTTGTACTCGGAGGCATTGCGATAATTGTCGGATTATTCTTCGGGAAATATATCATTGGTCTATTTGATGTCCAATCGCCAGAACTATTGAAGTTAACGTTAACAGGTATTAGCTTGTTCTTTATCCAATACGTATTTTTAGGCTACAACATTGTGTATGGAGAGTACTTCCAATCAGTGCGACAAACGAAGAAATCAGTACTTATTATAATGAGCCGAGGGTTACTATTTATTATTCCGTTGTTATGGATTATGCCAAAGTTATTTGGAATAAACGGAATTTGGCTCGTTATGCCGGTTGCGGAAGTATTGACAGCAATTATCGTATTTACGATGAATCGTATGAAACATCCTGTTCCGTTACATATGGCAGGAAAGAAAGAAGCAATATAATGAAGAAAATCCCCTTGAGCAAGTAAGGGGATTTTTCATTCTTTTAAACTAATCGCAAAAGACCCATCCGTTTCTTGAACAGACGCAAAAGCCACATTTTTAATATTTGTGATGCCTTTTTCTTTTAACTCTTTATATAACCACTTTTCGTCTTTATGGATCAACTTTAAGTTATCGTATTGAATTTGAGAATCGACAATAAGGGCGATTGGTAATCCAGCATACTTAACATGTATATTCATATCCTTTGGAGTCAATGGTACAAGTTCTCGCTTTGGTAAAATGCTAATGGCTCCATTCGCTTCTAAAATAGCGTATTCAATTTCATGAACACTTGGATATCCGGCGACGCGAAGGTTAGAAAGCAATTCGGGTATGGGATATCTACTTTTTTGTAAGTTCTCAAAAATAATATCACCATGTTTAATTAAAATAATGGGGTGTCCGAGAATGAAACGATTTAGTTTGTTGAGTAAGCTTAATTTTGTAAGAAGTAAGTGCAAACATGTAATAACGACCATACCGAGAAATGCTTGTAAAGCACCAGCGACTGGTATGGCTTGAAAAGCTAAATAAGATAAAAAAATAATAGCCCCAAAATCATGAGGAGTTAGTTGTGCTAATGCAGATTTACCGAGTAACTTAAGCGATAGTAAAAATAAAATAAAAAAGAATGATACGTTACATAAAAAGAGAAGCAATAGGGACACTCCTTCGTGCGAAGTTGTACTTACTATTCCCAAAAATAATAGAAATATTACCTTTTAGAGGATAAATAAGGGTTATTTGGAATTTGTCTGTATACAAACGAATAAATGGATATTATGATGAAAGAAGCAAAGAACATAGGAGTATATGGATATGAGAAAGAAGAAAATAATTAAGTATATTATAGCAATTATAACGGTTTGCGCCGTGTACGCGGTTTTTTTACAATATAACATTTATAAGCATGGGCATATGAAAGCTACCGACGATGCTGATTATATCATTGTATTAGGCTCGAAAGTAAATGGTACGAAACCATCGTACTCATTACAATATCGTATTGATAAAGCAGCTGAATATTTAAAATCACATGAGAAAACAATCGCTATCGTATCTGGCGGACAAGGAAAAGGTGAAGATATTTCAGAAGCATTAGCGATGAAACAAGGATTAATGAAACAAAATATTGCAGAAGACCGTATTATAATGGAGGATAAATCAACGAGTACAGATGAGAATATTACATTCTCAAAACCGTTAATTCCAGCCAATATGAAAAAAGGTATGATCGTAACAAACGATTTCCATATGTTTAGAGCGAAAAAAATAGCAGCAAAACAAGGTTTGCAATTAGAAGGGCTTCCTGCCAAAACACCGAAGCCAATTATCATCCCATCGAATGTCCGAGAATATTTAGCCATTACGCAATATTGGTTTATGAATCGAATATAGTGAAAGTAATCCCGCCCGAGATTCGAGGCGGGATTTATTTTGAGGAAAATCTTACAAAACTGTCATCTTAATGAAAGGTAAAGCGATAGTTTCTAGAATGGATTCCTGACATAATAAAGATAACAAAAACTATTTAGAGGTGAATCGGATGAAAGGAAATAATATTCTATCTTCACTATGTTACTTTAGTATCTTTTTTGCACCATTTTTACTGCCAATTATCGTGTACTTCGTTGCGGAAGATGAAGTGAAATATCACGCGAAAAAAGCATTTTGGTCACATGTTTTTCCGTACGCAATCTTATTTGCTGGATTAGCAGTATCAGGCGTATACGGTTTAGGCTTCGATCAATCTGATGGCGCGGGAATTGGGATGGCTATCACATATGCAGTATTCATTCTTGTAGGAATTTACTACTTCATTTGGAATATCGTAAAAGGTATTAAAGTTTTGAAAGCAGCGTAATAAGACAAGAAATAAATTGGTGTAATCCTGTCGTTATTTGTCGGTAAATCAATATTTCTTGTCGAATCGTCGATATATTCGAAAAATCGTTGATATAGTGCAAGGAATCGTTGATATATTTAAATTATCGTTGATATAATTTCATTTACCGTATTGATAGACATTTTAAAAAGAGCAATTCAAAAAGAATTGCTCTTTTTGTGCTTATAAGTTGTGAATATTGAAAAAGATATGTTAATTTTTCATTATGAAGAGAAAAAAGGAGTGTTTTTCATGAATGAGATCATACATAAAATGGAGCAACACGTTTCAGTTCGTAAATATAAAGAAGAATCCATTCCGAAAGATGTAGTAGAAAGAATGGTTCAAGCTGCGCAGCATGCCGCTTCCTCGCATTTTGTACAGGCCTATTCTGTTGTATATGTAACCGATCAAGACCTAAAGGCTAAACTAGCAGAACTATCCGGAAATCGTCACGTGAAAGAGTGTGCAGCATTCTTTGTTTGTTGTGCAGACTTAAAGCGACTTGAAATGGCGTGTGAAAAGCATGGTACAGAGATAAAGCATGAAGGGGTGGAAGATTTTATCGTTGCGACGGTAGATGCTTCACTTTTTGCGCAAAACTTAGCACTAGCAGCGGAATCATTAGGATACGGTATTTGTTATATTGGTGGTATTCGTAATAACCCGAAAGAAGTGAGTGAATTGCTTCATTTACCGGATAAAGTATATCCTGTGTTTGGAATGACAGTCGGTGTGCCAGATGAAGAACATGGAGTTAAACCACGTTTACCGGTAGCAGCAATTCTTCATGAAAATGGATATGATGAAAAGAAATATGATGAATTATTAAACGAATATGATGAAACGATGAGCGCATATTACAAAGAAAGATCATCAAATCAAAAAAACATAACATGGACGGAATCAATGAGCTCATTTATGTCCAAAGAGAAAAGAATGCATATGAAAGAGTTTTTAAGTGAGAAAGGGTTAAATAAAAAATGAGTAAAAAGACAAACCTGAGACGTTAGTTTAAGTTATAACATTACTTGTAAAACCGAAGCTGAGAAAGTGGGATTCACTTTTTTAACTTCGGTTTTTTATTTGTTATTATATAAAGTGAAAATAAAAATTAATAAATTTTTACAAAAGTGATAGAAAATGAGAATGAAATGCCAATAGTAAGTAAAAGCAGCTGCTAAAGGGGAACTGAGGAAGGATGATGTTTATGATTTTCGATTCTGAAGAGGATTTAATTATAGCAATGAAAAAACGTGATCAAGATGCTTTGAAAGAAGTGATTGATCAATATGGAAAATTAATTTTGTACATTATTCATAAATCATTAAGTACCCCTATTGAAAAACAATATGTGGATGATTGTTATAATGATGTATTTACTATCATTTGGTTTCAAATCGAACAATTTGATATAGAAAAGGGCAACTTAAAATCTTGGATGATTGGTATTACTAAATTAAAGGCATTGGAATATAAAAAGAAAGTATATAAAGAGAATAAAATTGATAAAGACGTAGAAATAGATGCAGGTATCCATGATAAGTATGAAATAGAACAAGAAGAGATTATGGAAATCGTACAAGATTTAAATACAAAGGATCGATATATCTTTTTAAAGAGGTATATTGATGGATATTCCATTGACGATATTGCAAAAGAATTAAAAGTAACGGCTGACTATATATACAATCGAATCTCTCGTGGAAAGAAAAAACTTCAAAAACTGTGGAAAGGGAGTGTGTAATATGGATAAAAGATTATTATCGATGTTAAATGAGCTCCAATATTCAGAAGAAGAAATTACACGTTTAGAGAAAGAAGCGAATGAGTCTATAAATATAGATAAGTATTATGTGAGAAATGGAGAGTTATTAAAAAAATTAACTTTACAAATGTTAGAAGAATCAATTCGCAACGAATTACAAGCTGGTGAAGAAATTCAGAAGGAACTATTAGTAGATGAAGGATATATGGCAAATAACAAAGTTATACCGAATATATATTACGTAGGAGCTACTTTTTATTATTATATCGTTTTAACGAATAAAAGAATGATAATGAAAGGGTTAGATTGTTATTTCAAAAAAACAAATGAACATAGCATGCCAATAGGAGATATACAATCTATTTCGCAACATAAAAAAATGAAAAACGTTTTTGAGATTAAATATAATAACAATTATATACAGTTTGGAAGTATTGCGTATGCACATGAAGTTGCGATGATTATTATGGAGTTGAAAAAACGCGGAGTAAAAGTAGAAAAGTATACAGATTTCGAAAAAGGTTTTTTCTTATTCTTTAATATACTCGTGATAGTAAGTTCAGGTCTTTGCTTTATAAAATATTTAATGTAAAAGGCGGCATAATAGCCGCTTTTTATCGGATGATTTTGTAGCTTAAAAATACAACAATAATTTCATTTAAACCAAGCTGTTATTGCGCAATCTAAAGCATTTTCTATAACAAATGCAAACTATCAATAAGAAGATAAATACCTGTACAGCTCAAAAGGATATATGTAAATATTTTAAAAACTTGTTGATTAAGCCATTTGAAAATAATTTGACCTATAAACAAACCTAAAAATACAATTGGAATTGCATAAAAACTTGATTTCCAAATTGTTATGTTCGTTCCAGTAAAGAGTATTTGAGTTAGTAGACTAATGAAATATATAAACAGATAAAAAGCCAAAGTAGTTGCTCTCAACTTCTCTTTTTCAGTATCAGTTCCTGTAAAGTAAAGTAACAAAGGAGGTCCGGGCATACCGATACTCGTCGTTAAAAGTCCTGATAATCCACCAACTACGAAATCTCTAAACGGTGTTGATCTAACTTTAACATTGCATATTAGCAACAATGTTAATAGTAAGAGTAGGATGCTAATTGTTAATTTAAAAGTGTTTATGTTAACGGAAATGAAGATTAAAATTCCAAAAGGTACACCGGCTATACTTCCAAAAATAAACCGTTTCAGTAAAATAAAATCAACGTCCATTCTTATTTTCCAAATGAGTGATATGGAAATAATTAATGATAAAATAATGTTTATTTGTATAGCTTCTTGTGGCAAGAATAACATGAGTAAGAAAGGTGTTGCCATTATAGAAAAGCCAAAACCTGTACTGGCTTGCAAAACAGAAGCCACCAATATTATACATATGAAAATTAATGTAATCTCCAAAACAGCCCTCCTATTTAATCAAATTCAATACATATTTTATTACTACGAAAATCGAATGTAGCTGTTTTGAGCCTATAGAATAAGTGCAATCTTTCACAATATTACTTTTATTTTAACATAAATATTTGATTTCCTCTCAAATGGTGTTCAAGTAAAGGGCCTTTTAATGAAATGAAATGACTTGTATTTTATTTAATTTGATTGTTATATAACGATAACAAATGAGAGTAAATAAAAATTAGCAGTGAGCTATATAGTATCGGTAGGAGCTTCACTAAGCTTCCCGCGATAAAATAAGAAAAGCCATATAAAACTAACAAAAATACAACATATAGCTAACAGGCAACCAATTACTTGCGGAGAAAGGGTTTCTAAAAGCCAGCCTGTAATAAACATAGATAGCTGAATGAGAGAACCATATATGGAATAATGAAATGAAAAAACTTTACCAATCATGTTTTCTTCGGTATACATTTGTAATAAGGTTGTGTCTAAAGGGACGATAATGCCCCCTGCGATACGCATGCAGAGTAAAGTAATAATACCGATAATAAGCTGATTGGATAGAACGAATCCGAGAAAGAAAAATCCTTGTAGTAAGTACGCCAAGCCAAATGCTTTTTTCATTGTCTCCTTATTTTTACATACATATAGATTAACGAATAGACTACCAATAATAAGACCTAATCCTTGAGCACTATATAAAATTCCAATATTAGCATGGAAGATCCTTTCGGCATAAATTGTTAAAAGAAGTTGATAAGCACCACCAATAATCCCCCATGAAATTCCGACAAGAATTAATGCTAATATAATTTTTTTCTGTAATATGTACGTGTATCCATCTTTTATATCCACAAAAAATGACTTTTTTATGTTAAATTTTTTGTGAGAAGGGATATTCAACTTATAAATGATTAAAGCGGAAACAAAGTATGATAGGCTATTAATGATAAAAGCAATTTCTATACTTAAAGCCTGGGCGATAATCCCACCTAATGAGGCGCCCATAATTGACATAAAGCCATTAACTGTACTAGAAAGTGTATTTGCAGTTACTAAATGTTTTTGCCTAATAATCATTTTTAAAGTTGATTGTTTAGCAGGCTCAAATAAGCAAGAGAGGACCGACAAACATATATTAGCTACGAAAATAATTTCAATCTTATAGGTTGCTAATAAGTAAGTGAGTACAATAACTCCTCTTAAAACATCGGTGGAAATCATAATCTTCTTTGTTGGAAATCGATCCACAAACCCTCCAATAAAAGGACTAAGAAGAAGTTGAGGTAACCCTTTACTCATAAAAGTTAGTGCGATCATAAACGGAGATTCTGTTACGCTATAAACGAATGTGAATAAAGCTACCGTATGAAACCAATCTCCCAGTACACTTAATGTTTGACCATAAAACAGCTTTCTAAAGTTTGTATTTGTTTTAAGCAGTGTGGAATAAGAAACTGACATAAAAGATTAATCCTCATGTATTAATGATGCTTGAACTTGTCTTTTCCATTCACTTAAATACATGTTCTCTGCTGCAGAAAGTTCAACAGGTAATTGTGCAATCAATTCTAAACTATTTCCATCAGGATCGTTAAAGTATACGGAGGCGTGTGCCAATTCTGGAAAAACGATCGGTTCAATTGGCTCCATTCCAAAGTCTTTTCTTGCTGAAATTCCTTTTTGACTTAGCCAATGTATTGCATTTTCTAAATCAAGCAAGCTTACTTGGAAGGCAATATGTCGCAAAGATGGGTGATAAGTAACTTTGTATTCTGTTCCTTCCCAAAGTCCGAGCCAACTCTCATTTTCTTTAATCCAAAAGAAAGCAATATCGTCACCTCTTTTATATAATTTTAGCCCTAGTGATTCATAAAAAGGTATTGATACTTCTAAGTTACGGACGGGTAAATGTGCCTCATAAAGACCTTTAATCATTGTAATCCCCCTTAGTAAAAATGTTTCTTATTTCATAGTAAACGATATTTTGTTAGATCAAATCAGAAATAAGAGGGATATAAATTCATACGAAAGTATGAAAAAACAGCTCAAATATGAGCTGTTTTCGTATAGTTTTTAATTCATTTGGTAAGGATAGGATGATTAATATCCGTATCCGCCGCCACCCCAGCAGCTACATCCGATAATGATTAGAAGGATGAATAGTACGATAAGCAAAGCAAATCCACCGCCGAAACCAGCACAACTACCACCATAGCTCATGTGTTTTCCTCCTTTTTGTAAATTAATCTATATAATTCATGGACTACTATATACAATATGTTTTTCATGTGGAAAAGGAGCCAGTCTGTATTTGAATTAGACAAATGTCTGTGTGATTCAGGTTTTTCTATATTACATGTGCGGGAAATCTTACTAAATAAAGCATTTACGGATTAAGAGTATGTTAAAAACGTAAAAATTGTAAAAAAAACCATTTTTATATTTTTTTATGAGGGAATATGTACTATAATTTTACAAGTAATATTATGGGAAAAGGGAGTTTTAGTTTAGAGATGGAGATGGGACGATTACAAAATAAAATAGAAAACAAAAAGAAAGAGTTAATTCAACTTGTTGCGAGACACGGATTGGATCATGATAAAGTTTTGTTATTTAGCCGAGATTTAGATATACTAATTAATAAGTTTATGAATGTAAAAGATAAGGTCCATAAATGAATAATTTATAGTTTTTTATATTAAGATATTCAACGGAAGAAAGGGGAGAAACGTTATTGGAACATTTACAAGATGAGCTTTATAAGCAAATAAAAGAAGAAAAAGGTACTGTTACAGTTTTCTTAAAGAGTGGTGTGAGAATAGTCGGAGAAGTTGCTGGCGTAGACAAATTTACAGTTTTAATGTTAGTAGATGGAAAGCAACAGCTGATTTACAAGCAGGCAGTATCAACAATAATGAAATAAGACACTCTAGTAGAGTGTCTTATTTCATTATTTCTTACAAGCTTCAACGTCAATGCCAGCAGCTAATAATTTCTTTTCTCCATCTTGTTCAATAATTTTTTGTAATTTAGATAGGAAAGAGTCAAAGTTTGTATGTTTTGCGACTTGGAATGTCATTTTATGTTCAATTGGTAGCCACGTATTAATGTCAGCCTCGTTATGCTGAATTTTTACTTCCAATTTATCAAGCGCATTAGCAACTTTTGCTTCGTACGTTTCTTTCGCTTCAAACTCCATCCATAAATTATATAATTCCTCACCGAGAGAACCTTTTAATGTTTGTTTAATATTTAAAATTGCTTCAAGTTCATTTTTTTGTTTTTGTAATTGTAATTCGTGACTATTCATTGTATCAAAAGCAGGGATATCGCCAGCTTCAGCTTCGACTAGGTCGTGAATAATAACCATTTTAAGTAACTTTTCAATATTTACTTTTTGATCTAAATAAGGCTCAACTAAAATGGCCATTAGAGACATGCGCCATGTATGTTCGGCAACACTTTCTTGGCGTCCGTTAGAAAGCCAGCTATGTCGCATTTCGTATTTTAGTTTTTCTGCTAATGCAATGACTTGTAAAATGTTATGTTCCATCGTGATCCTCCTCTTATTTCCATACCATAATTCTAATATGGAAATGAAATGTGTCAATTTTATGAGTATATTGCGATAAATAGATGATGAGCGTATAATGAACGTTATATGTGAAAACGCATTATTAAAATAAAAAAATGTTTTATAAAAATGAAAAGGAAAGGGCAGGAATATGGGAGACGAAAAACAAGTATTTGCTAGACCAGAAAGAAAAAAAAGGAAGTTTGATATTTCTAGTCCAATGGGCATTATAGTAGGCTTCGCTATTGTAATAGCGGCGATCGTACTTAGTGGCGGTGGAATAAAAGCTTTTAAAAACTTCTTAGATATTCCATCTATTTTAATTGTCATAGGGGGAACGGCAGCGACAATTGTTGTGGCGTATCGATTTGGAGAAATAAAAAAATATACGAAAAGTATTTTTACTGTTTTACATAGAAGAGAAGAAGATTTAGAACAGTTAACGGATTTGTTCGTTAATTTTTCGAAAAAGTCTAAAAAGAACGGTTTACTTTCTTTAGAAGTTGATGGAGAACAAGTAGACAACCCTTTTATTCAAAAGGGGATTCGTTTAATGTTAAGTGGCTACGATGAAGATGAATTAAAAGAAGTGTTAATGAAAGATATAGAAACAGAAGTGTATGAGCTAAGAAAAGGGGCAACATTATTAGATAAAATTGGTGATTTCGCTCCAGCTTGGGGTATGATAGGGACTTTAATTGGTCTTATCATTATGCTTCAAAATTTGCAAGATACATCACAAATTGGTACAGGAATGGCAGTGGCGATGCTAACGACATTATATGGATCAGTACTTGCGAATATGATTGCAATACCTCTTGCGGAAAAGGTGTATCGTGGTATTGAGGATTTATATACAGAGAAGAAGTTTGTAATTGAAGCAATTTCAGAATTGTATCGTGGGCAAATTCCTTCTAAATTAAAGTTGAAACTTGATACGTATGTGTACGAAACGAAGATAAAAAAAGAAAAACGAGCAGCCTAATATTGCAAGGAGTGGTATGATGATAAAACGATCGCAAAAGGGATCGCCTCGTTGGATGACGACTTTTACAGATTTAACGATGTTATTATTAACTTTCTTTGTATTACTAGTTGCTACATCAAAGCAGGATGCAGTAAAATTGTCAAAGATGCTTGAAAAGTTTAGCGATGCGGAGCAAGTAGATGCAAAAGTAATGGAAAATACAATACCAGATATAACACATGAAAAAAATGATGAAAAAATGATCTCAAAAAAGAGAATGGATGAATTATATAAAAAGTTAAAAGCATATGTAGATAATAACGGTATTAGTCAAGTGAATGTATATCGAGAAGATACAGGGGTAAGTGTCGTTATCGTAGATAATTTAATATTTGATACGGGTGATGCGAACGTTAAACCAGAAGCAAAAGAGATAATGAGTCAATTAGTCGGATTTTTCCAATCAGTACCAAATCCAATCGTTGTGGAAGGACATACAGATAGTAGACCTATTCATAATGAGAAATTCCCTTCTAACTGGGAATTATCTTCAGCGCGAGCAGCTAATATGATTCACCACTTAATCGAAGTGTATAATGTGGACGATAAGAGGTTAGCTGCGGTAGGATATGCAGACACAAAGCCAGTTGTACCAAATGATTCACCGCAAAACTGGGAGAAAAATCGTCGCGTTGTTATTTATATAAAAGAATAGTATATTGTTATTTTAATAATAAAATAATAAAAATACGAAAATTCTTTTAAAAAAATATTAAATTTTATCATTTTATTTTGTATAATGAGTGAGAATGATAAGGTGAAATATTAAGATATATTTATACATAGAAGGAGAGAATCAAAAAGAATGGCACATAAAATTTTAGTTGTAGACGATGCGATGTTCATGCGAACGATGATTAAAAACTTATTAAAAAGTAATTCTGAATTTGAAATTATCGGTGAGGCGGAGAATGGAGTAGAAGCAATTCAAAAGTATAAAGAACTTCAACCTGATATTGTAACATTAGATATTACTATGCCAGAAATGGACGGACTTGAAGCATTAAAAGAAATCATTAAAATTGATTCAAGTGCAAAGGTTGTTATTTGTTCGGCAATGGGACAACAAGGTATGGTATTAGATGCAATTAAGGGTGGGGCGAAAGACTTTATTGTAAAGCCATTCCAAGCGGATCGTGTAATCGAAGCTTTAACAAAAGTAGCAAATAGCTAATATAAAAGGGGTGCCACAAGGAATCAAAACAGTGATAGAGGATACACGTGTGGCCCCCTTTTTTCTCGTTTTAAAACACTAAATTGTTATACATAAATGAAATGTTTGTTAGACAGGTAGGGGATTAAAATGCAAACAGATCTATTGAATATATTTTTTGAGGAATCAGAAGAACATTTACAATCGCTAAATGAAAATGTGCTAACTTTAGAACAAAATCCAGCCGATATGGATGTTGTAGGAGAAATATTCCGCTCAGCCCATACATTTAAAGGTATGTCTGCAAGTATGGAATTTGCGGAAATGGCAGATTTAACGCATAAGATGGAAAATGTGTTAGATGAAATCCGTCATGGGAATATCGTGGTCAATGCGGATATTATTGATGTGATTTTTGAGTGCATTGATAATTTAGAGAAGATGGTTGCAGATGTACAACAAGGCGGAATGGGTAATATTGATGTAGTTTCTACTAAACAGAAATTAGAAGCATTATTGCACGGTAATGTAGTAACGCCTACAGAACATATAGAGCAAGATCATATAGGTAACGATGGTGGAGTTTCGCATGAAGTACATATAACGGTAGAACAGCAAGCTATTTTAAAAGCAGTACGTGCCATTATGTGTATAGAAGCATTGCAAAATGTAGGTAATATACAAAAAACTGTTCCGAGTATTGAAGAAATTGAAGCGGATGCTTTCGGATTTGAGTTCACCGTATTTATGGATAGTGATTATAATGTAGAAGAATTGAAACAAGTAGTGCTTCATATTTCTGAAATTGAGAAAGTAGAAGTGAAGCAAGGACATACATCACAAGAAGCTGTGCAAATAGAGAAAATGATACAATCTTCTGCAGTTGCGCAGGTTGTATCACCTGTAGAAGCACGGAAACAATCAGCTAATACTACACCAGCTAAAAGCACAGTAAAAACGAAAAATGCTAAAGTGGAGAATCGCTCCATTCGTGTTCAATTAGAGAAAATCGAAACATTAATGAATATGTTTGAAGAAAGTGTAATTGAGCGTGGGCGCATTGATGAATTGGCACAAACGATTCAAAACAAGGAATTAATTGAGCATTTAAATCGATTAGGAGATATTTCAAAAGATATTCAAAATGTACTTTTAAACATGCGCATGGTTCCAATTGAAACGGTCTTCAATCGTTTCCCACGTATGGTACGAATGTTAGCGAAAGATTTAGGTAAAAAAATCGATTTACAAATTACAGGAGAAACTACTGAAGTTGATAAAATTGTAATTGATGAAATCGGTGATCCGCTTGTTCATTTAATTCGAAATGCAATTGATCACGGTGTTGAGACTGTTGAAAAACGACGTGATGCAGGTAAAAATGAGACAGGAACGATTAAATTAGAGGCGTTTCATAGTGGAAATCATGTCGTTATTCAAATTACGGATGATGGAAACGGTATTAATAAAGGGAAAGTATTAGAAAAAGCGATTAAAAATGGTGTTGTAACAGAAGCAGATGCGAATAGATTAACAGATCGTGAAGTGTTTGATCTTATATTCCAACCAGGATTTAGTACAGCTGAAGTTGTATCGGATCTTTCTGGGCGTGGTGTTGGATTAGATGTTGTAAAACATACGATTCATAGTTTAGGTGGACATTTAATTATTGATTCTGAGGAAGGAAAGGGAAGTACATTCAGAATTGAACTTCCGTTAACTTTGTCTATTATTCAATCTATGCTTGTTCAAACGAACGATAAGCGTTATGCTTTACCTCTTGGAAATATTGTGGAAGCAATTCGAATTAAGAGAGAAGACATCCAATCCTTACAAGGAAAAGATGTGTTAAATTATCGTAACCAAATTATTGAAGTGAAACATTTAAGTACAGTATTTGGTGAAAAAACAGTAGATGAGGCGTTTGCGTCATATGATGGTCAAATGGTTCCTGTGTTAATTGTTCGTAATACACATCGTAGCTATGGGCTTATTGTAAACACAATTATCGGTCAAAGAGAAATCGTCTTAAAGTCATTAGGTGACTTCTTTGCAGAGAGTTCTAACTATTTCTCTGGTGCGACGATTCTCGGTGATGGACGAGTGGTCCTCATTTTAAACCCAGAAGGTTTATAATAGGAATGAAGGAAAGCTCCCCACTTGTATACAATTGGGGAGCTTTTTGGTTAATTATTATGAATGTATAAAAATAATTATATAACTGGAAATAAATACAGAGTAACGATTTGTATAATCAGTTTGTTAAAATATAATGAGTGTAATAAGTTGAGAGTTTATCCTGCTAGTTGCGGGTTAATAATCAGTGAGGAATGGATAGAAGTCCCATTGATTAAAGTGTCACTTTATATCATTTGATAGAAAAACAGAAATGAGGAGGCAGGGAAAATGCCTGAGCAACACACAAACGGGGAAACGAGCACAATTGTGCTAGAAAAAGAAAATGAGCATTTAACACCTCAAGAATGCGATATTCTTGGCGAAATCGCAAATATATCATTTGGTTCAGCTTCGACTGTATTATCAACAATTTTAAATAGGCAAGTAAACATTACTGCTCCTCGTGTAGAATTGGTAGATTTATATGATACAAGTGATGTTGAAGTTCCACATGTTGTGTTAAATATTCATTTTACAAAAGGATTAGATATGGAAAACCTTCTTGTTCTTAAGCAAGATGTTGCACTATCAATTGCTGATTTAATGATGATGGGGACAGGTGAAGTGGAAGAAGGAAAAGAACTTGGTGAATTAGAGCTAAGTGCTGTACAAGAAGCGATGAATCAAATGATGGGATTCGCAGCTACATCTATGTCGGAATTCTTCCAAGATACAGTAGATATGTCTCCGCCGACAATTAAAGTCGTAAAGCTATCAGAAGAGATGGAGAAAATCTCTGAAATAACTGGAAATAACACAATAGTTAAAGTATCGTTCGATCTAAAAATAGATAATCTTGTAAACTCTAAACTTGTACAAATTGTTTCGGTGGAACATGCGAAACGAATGATAAATAAATTACTGCAATTATCTGGTGAAGTAGAAGAAAGAGATGAACCGGCGGAACTGGTTGAAACTGAGATTGTAGAGGAACATGTTGAAAAAGAGCATTTAACACAAGAAGAGAAAGATGTACTCGGTGAAATTGCGAACATTTCAATCGGTTCAGCTTCAACGGTATTATCAACGCTTTTAAATCAGCCAGTCACGATTAGTACACCAAATGTAGAGGCGATTAATGTTCGTCATTATGATGGAGTACCAGTGCCATTTGTCATTTTAAATGTCGACTTTGTTGAAGGGCTAAAGAATGAGAACGTATTCGTATTTACGAAAGATGTTGCCTTAACAATGGTAGATTTAATGATGATGGGAACAGGGGAAGTTGATCCGGAAAAAGAGCTTAGTGAATTAGAACTAAGCGGTATTAAAGAGATCATGAACCAAATGATGGGGCATGCTGCAACAGCGATGTCGGAAATGTTTCAAGAAAAAATGGACATGACGCCGCCAAATGTCAAATTTGTAACGTTAAAAGAAGAAATGGAATACTTGGGAGAGTCAATGGAAGTGGACGAACTCGTTCAAATTACGTTCAATCTTGAAATTGGCGATCTTCTTCAATCGAAAATGTATCAAATTTTACCCATTTCCGAAGCGAAAGAAATGGTAAGAAGACTTCTGTATCCAATGGTGGAGGAGCAAGAAGAGATTGTCCCGGAAGAAATTGAAGAGGAAGAAATTGCGGCACCAGTTGTACAACCTATTGAATTTAAAGAAGTAAAACAGATTGAACCAGTATATATGGATACATCCATTCTACAAAATGTAGAAATGAATGTGAAATTTGTATTTGGAAGTACTGTGAAAACCATTCAAGATATATTAAGTTTACAAGAAAATGAAGCGGTTGTACTAGATGAAGATATTGATGAACCGATTCGAATTTATGTGAATGATGTATTAGTGGCATATGGTGAACTTGTAAATGTAGATGGGTTTTTCGGAGTAAAAGTGACGAAATCGCTATAAGGCGTTGAAATAGGAGTTTGAACGAGTAGATGAAAAACGTAAAGTTTTTTCTAATGAGTTGGCTATGTATACATGTGTGCTTGTTCTTCCCCCTGCAAAGTCAGGCGGAAGAACAAATTGAGCCAGAGCAAAAAATAAATAAATTGGAAGTAATAGAAGAAAATAAGAAACTTCAAGAACAGCCAGAGCAAGTAGAAATAAATCAAGGTGAAGATGAACAAAAAGAAGTGACGAATGAACAAAAGAGCGAAAGAAAGATAGAAACGGATCAAGGTGTTATTACAGTAAATAAGCCAGAGCTAAAAGTTGGCGAAGAAATGCGGATTACTGTAGAACCAAACGAGAAAGACATTCAAAGTATGAAAGGTATATTGCAGTTACAAAGAAATGGCGAGCAGTATGCACAAGAAAGAATGCTATCTTTTGAGTATGATGAAGAAACGAAGCGATGGATTGCTAACTATAAAGTCGAGAGTTTTGATTTACAAGGTGATTGGAATCTTCATCTCGTTCAAAGTTACAAAGAAAATGAGAAGGAAGAGCTCATAGAAAATGAAGTGAAAGTCCCGCTCGTTCGTATTGGAAATGAAACACCAACTATAGATAAAGAATTGCCGAAGTTACATAAAGTTACTATTGATGAAGCAAAAGAGAACTTAATTGAACGGAAACAGGGAGATTCTATACATATACGAGTGAAAGCTGCCGATGTAGAATCTGCTGTGAAAGAAGTGCGCGTTACATTAAAAGGGAAAGATGATAAAGAAATTCCCTTTTTATTAGACTACAACAAGCGTGACATGGATTGGCAAAAAGTATTTGAACTAACTGATGCCTTGCCAAATGGACAGTATAAACTATTTGTAGAAATAGTGGATGCTGCAGGCAATAAACTTGTTGCGGAAAGTGAATATATCGTTTCTGTTTTGGGACAAAAAATGGAAGATGATAAAAAAACAGAAGAGCAAGAGAATGAAAATAAAGTAGAAGATAAGAAAGAAATTAGTAAGCAAGAAGATTCGAAAGTAGAGATCGTGCTTCCAGAAGAAAAACTTCCAGTTGTTCAAATTCCGAAGCAAGACGAGAAAGTAAATGAGTTTATACAAGAAACATTGAAAGAGAAAGAGGAATTCCCTCACGTTATAAAAGACCCATTGGCAGATAATAAGGAAGTAAGTAATGTAAAGGCTCAAAAAGAGAAAACAGGTAAAAATGACAAGCAAGACGTTTCGAAAAAGAAAACAGAGCCAGAAGATAAGAAAGAAGAAAGAAGTGAACAAGGAGTACAAGCTTCTAATGTGTTTACTATTATGTCAGGTTTATTTGTACTATTTTTAGTTTTAAAGAGTAATAAAGAATGGGGCTAATCATTTCGTAGTAGTGGAGGCATTTAAATGGAAATTAACCGTACGACAGTTGAAAATAAGACGCTACAACCATTAAAACAGCCTGCAGCTATTTCGGAACATGAAATTCAGAAAGAACGAAAGCATAGTAATTTAGTGTTTAGTGGGCAGTCTAAAATCATTTCGAAAAATAATGAAATAGGCATTTTACTTGCAAGTTTAGGCGATGGAAAGATTATGAAGGAAATACTTTCTAAAGAGATGGATACAATGTTACAACTCTTTAAAAAGTTACATACGTTATCTGGAGAAGGTAAGCAAACAGAAAAAATATTTGAACAAGTAATTAGAAGTTTACAAGGACTTGTTAAGCAGGCGCATATAAAAGATCTTCCTTTATTAGATGGAACATATGATTTCGCTGAAGTACAACTATCATTTGGTAGAAAGGTACATATTCCGTTATTAGATGTAAGTGCACTTATCTCTAGAGTGGAGAGTGATTCTTCAGAAGGAAATATAAATTTAATGGTAACGGTTATTACTGCTTATATAACGAAGTTGTCTAACGAAACCATTTTAATTAGCGTTACAGACCGCACGGCAAAAGATCGGGATGTCAGTGTATGGAGAGCGCTCGCAGAAATGAATATGACACAATTGTCACAGGCGTTGAAACATACAATGCAAGAACATAAATGGTCTATGACGTTTCTTTTTCTTTTTATATGGATTGTTGGTATCATTTTAATTCGAGTTATATAAAAAGGTCGTCACTTCATTGTGACGACCTTTTTAATCCCGTAAAAGCCCGATTGGTATGTGCTGATTAAAGTTTCACTTTATATTTTTTCATAGAAGAATGTATCGAACCGCTGAAGGTTGTAACGTTCGGGTGTTAAAATTTGTTCTGTACTACCAACAAATAGTACACCGCCTTTTCGTAAAGAACGACTAAACTTTTCATAAAGCTTTACTCTTGCTTCTTCTGTAAAGTATATCATTACATTACGACATATAATTAAATCGTAATTTGTATCGAATGACTGCATTAAGAGGTCGTGTTGTTTGAACGAAACGTTTTGCTTAATGTTTTGATGCAATGAATATGTATCATTCTCTTTTGTGAAATGACGCTCTTTCAAATCGATAGGTAATTCTTTTAAAGAACGTTCTGTATATTGACCGCGTTTCGCAGTTTCTAAAATATGAAAATCAAGATCTGTTGCTTGAATTTCATAGCGAAATGGAGAAAGATGTTTCGATAAAATTAAAGAGAGTGTATATGGTTCTTCACCAGCAGCGCAAGCAGCACTCCATACTTTTAATTTCCCGTTATTTTGTTCAAGTAATTTTGGCAGTGCTTTCGTCTCTAACGTTTGCCAACGTTCTTTATTTCTGAAAAACTCTGAAACGTTAATTGTAATATAGTCAATAAAACTTAAAAATAAATTTTGATCAGCACGTAAATGATTTAAGAAATTTGCGTAGTTGTCAAATCCTTTTCTTGAAATGAAAGCATCGATTCTACGGCGCATTCTATCCTGTTTATACGAAGCGATATCCATATTGTATTGTTGTTTAAAACTCGCGATAAAATGATCATAATCTTGTTCAATTATCATATTTACAATGGGCACAATAACGATATTGTGCCTCCCCCTTTACATCATACGAATTTTTTGTTCAAAGCTTTTTTTCATCTGTTTGTCATGTAAACCCGGTAAATCATAAATAACAGCACCAATACCTGCTTCTTTTGCAACGTCAATGGGAATGACAGATGTATGTTTGTCCCCGTTATAAAAACAGAGAACTAAATCGGTATCTTCAATAATTTGTTTTACAAAAAACATAAAATCTGATCGATAAATGGAGTCGGAAGGATGATCAAAAGCAACATACTCGGCTCCGTGTTTTTTTAAGTAATGAACGACTTCTTGAAATTCATCTGTTAATGCTTGTAACGGTTGTAGCGTGTAAAGGCATAAATTTTGAGCGAGTCTTTCGTTTTCAATGAAAAAACGAAGAACTTCATTTTCGATAGATTTATAACATAATATGTAAATTTTATGTTTGTGAGCATAGTCAGTTAGAAATTTTTTAATTTCATCTTGATCTAATGCTGTTAATTGATTTGAACCACAAAGAAAAATATTCATAGAATTGTGCCACCTCATGCTAAATTGTAACATATCTTTTATAAAAAATAACTGCAAAATATTACTGTTCAGAGTATAATTATAAATAACTGGATTTTACGATTAAGTTTAGGAAGAAATAAAAAAATAAATAGGTGATATATATGCTACGTTCTATCTCGCATAATCCAATTTTATCGCATATACCGCCTGCTACTCAAATGCCGAAAGAAGCAAATGTCAGGACAGGACTTGCATTTTCGGATAATTTGCATGCAGATCCGAAAAAAGATAAATTGCTAGAACAAATGGAAGCGTTTGTCGATAATATTGGAGAAATAAAAGAGAAAATTGAAATGGAATTAACGCTTGATAATGTCATGGAATACAAAAATACAGTGAAATCATTTTTGAATTTTTACGTAGATAATGTATTGCAATATAAAGACGTTATGTCTCGTCATCCGCGTTACGGATATTCACAGAAAATGACGATTGTGAAACAAGCAGAAATGGGATTAAATGAATTAGAAGATGTGATGAACTTAATTAATACAAAAACTGGACATTTAGAAATGTTAAATCAAATTGGAGAAATCCACGGTTTAATTGTAAATTTAGTCTTGTAAAAGGAAGGAAGCTATATGTACATACAATTATATGAGAAGCTCGTTATTATTCAAAAAGCATATGAAAACATTCAAACGCTTGGAGAACAAATATATGAGAATTTAAAACATAAAAATGTAAATGCAGTTCAAAAGTTGCAAGTAGAGCAATTGCAGTACATTGATGGTTTAAAAGGATTATCGAGCGCATTTGAAGAAATGGTTGTTCAGTTTTGTAAAGAAAAGGGCGTTGAGCCATCTCGCGTGAGTGCATTATTTTCGTATTTTTCCCATGAAGAAATTGAAAAAATGGAAAAAATACAAAAAAACTTAGTTGAATTAGAAGAGAATGTAAAAATGATTCTTTTAAAAAATCAATATTACTTAAACGTACTATTAAAAACTACAGAAAGTATTGTGGATTCCGTTTCTGAATATAATTTGGAGCGAAACAATAATTCGCAAATCTTTATGAATGAACTATTGTAAAGGAGAAGTGAAGCTTTATGAGATTATCTGATTATAATACACCGCTATCAGGTATGTTAGCGGCTCAAATGGGGTTACAAACAACGAAACAAAACTTGTCTAACATTCATACACCGGGTTATGTGCGTCAAATGGTGAATTACGGATCTGTTGGAGCAAGCAATGGTCATACGCCAGAACAGAGAATTGGATACGGTGTACAAACGTTAGGTGTCGATCGTATTACTGATGAAGTGAAGACGAAACAGTTTAATGATCAATTATCACAACTCTCTTACTATAATTACATGAATTCAACGTTATCACGAGTAGAGTCTATGGTAGGGACGACAGGAAAAAATTCATTATCTAGTTTAATGGACGGCTTCTTTAATGCTTTTCGTGAAGTGGCAAAAAATCCAGAACAACCAAATTACTACGATACATTAATTTCTGAAACTGGGAAGTTCACAAGCCAAGTAAATCGTCTTGCGAAAAACTTAGATACAGTGGAAGCACAGACGACAGAAGATATTGAAGCACATGTTAATGAATTTAATCGTCTTGCCGCAAGTTTAGCAGAAGCGAATAAAAAAATTGGACAAGCAGGCACACAAGTACCGAATCAACTGTTAGACGAACGAGATCGCATCGTTACAGAGATGTCTAAGTATGCCAATATAGAAGTATCTTATGAATCTATGAATCCTAATATTGCAAGCGTTAGAATGAATGGTGTTTTAACAGTAAGTGGACAAGATACATATCCCCTTCAATTAAATAAAGAAAAAGACCCAATGTCAGTTGAGATTTACGGTTCAGAAATCTCTGTAACTAGCGGAGCAATAAAATCAGCGATTGATACGAAAGCGAAGATTGTTGAATATAAAAAAAACCTTGAAGGTTTAATGAGTTCAGTGAAAAATCAAGTGAATACAGTGATGGGAAAAGATTTCTTCGTTGGCGATTATGCGAAAGATATGAAATTAAATCCAGAATTTGCAAAAGACATTTCGAAAATGAAAATATCTGCTGAAACAGCAAATAAACTAGCAGCAATTACAGATGGCGATTATAAAGAAGGCCTTTCTAATAAACAAGCATTAGACCAATTCATAGTAGGTGTAGCTTCTGATAAAAGTGCAGTGAATGCTTATCAAAAAATTCATGGAGACTTATTAGAAGGTATTCAGCAAGAGAAGATGAGCGTCGAAGGGGTAAATATGGAAGAGGAAATGGTAAATTTAATGGCCTTCCAAAAATATTTCGTGGCGAACTCTAAAGCGATTACTACGATGAATGAAGTGTTTGATAGTCTATTTTCGATTATTAGATAATGTGAATTAGAAAAGAAATCCCCTCTTTTTTATGGTTAGAAAGAGGACCTACGGATGGGAGAGGCGTTCAATGCCTATCATTGGCCCAATCGATGTAAGACTAGAAATATAAAATGGTTGTAGGTTAAGTGAGTTAAGAGGATAGCGATAGGAAGCTGTGGATTCTTCTTAACACCAATTCAAATATAGATAAAGGAGAAGAGAGAGATGAGAGTATCTACATTTCAAAATGCAAGCTGGGCAAAGAATCAGTTAATGGATTTGAACGTGCAACAGCAATATCATCGAAATCAAGTAACTTCGGGGAAGAAAAACCTTCTTATGAGTGAAGACCCACTTGCAGCAAGTAAATCATTTGCAATTCAACATTCATTGGCAAATATGGAACAAATGCAAAAAGATTTAGCCGATTCGAAAAATGTATTAACACAAACTGAGAATACTTTACAAGGTATTTTTAAATCTTTAACGAGAGCAGATCAATTAACGGTGCAGGCATTAAATGAGCCAAATGGTGAAAAAGAATTGAAAGCCATCGGTGCAGAGATTGATCAAATTTTAAAACAAGTTGTATATTTAGCGAATACGAAAGAGCAAGGTCGTTATATTTTCGGTGGTGATAGTGCGGAGAAGCAACCATTTACAGAAGATGGTACATACCAAGGTGGAAAAAATGATGTAAATTGGCAACTAAATGACGGTTATGAATTAAAAGCGTTTCGTAACGGAGAAGCATTATTATCTCCGGTTATAAAAACGTTAAAACAGATGAGCGAAGCGATGCAAAAAGGTGACCAAAAAGCGTTACAACCGTTATTAGGAGAAAATAAGAAAAACTTAGATGGCATCATTAACCGTACAACTGAAGTTGGTTCGACAATGAACACAATGGAAACATTTAAAACAATTTTAAGCGAGCAAAATTTAGCGCTTCAAGAAAATCGTAAAGAAATTGAGGATGTCGATTTAGCGGTAGCAATTTCTGACTTAGCGTATATAAATGCGACGTATGAAGCGACGCTTAAAGCAGTTAGCACGATGAGTAAAACGAGTATTTTAGACTACATGTAATCTATAAGGAGTGAGAAAAATGGCAGGAACAACGATGACAGGTATTGGTGGTAGACAACAAATTTGGAATCTCGGAAATAATATGATCGATACTTCAAACTTCGTCGAATTAGAAATGAATGCGTTAGATATGAGGAAAACACCGTATACGAAAGAAAAGAACGACCTTACAAATGATAAATTATTATATACAAGTTTAAAATCAGAATTTAGTTCTTTCACACAAACATTTAAAAACTTAGCGGCTTTTAAAGGGAATGAAAAAAAAGTAACGACAACACAAGACGGTTATATAAATGTAAAAGCTGATGGTGGTGCGATTGCAGGAACTTTTAATATGACAATTACACAGCTAGCGCAGCGTCATCAAATAGCTTCAAATGACATTACAGATATAAATGCAAAGCTTCCTAAAGATGAAACATTAAAACTAGGCGGTAAAGAATTAAAAGTAACAACTGATATGACATATAAAGATTTAATTAATAAGATTAATGATGGAGATTATGGCGTATCAGCTTATACACTTGGAAATAAAATTTTCATGACCTCGAAAAAAGAAGGAACAGATGGAGTAATTAAGTTTGAGGGGAACACATCTACACTATTTCAAGATATTGGTTTAGCTAATGCGGATGGAGTAGCGCTTAATGTAATCAATGAAGCGCAAAATGCTAAATATAGTATTAATGGTATCACAGCTGAAAGCTTTACCAATACAATTGAGGCTCTTCCAGGCGTGAAAATTGAATTATTAAAGGTAACTGAGCCAAAAGTGGAAGGGACACCAGATGCTGGCACAACACCAGATCCAAAAACAAAAGGTATAGACCTAAAATTTACAGTAAATGACTCAAACGTAACAGATGCATCGAATGTTATTAAGAAGATGGTTGCGGATTATAATAAAGCTGTTAGTACGGTAGATATCTTTGCCGGAAAAGGTGGGGCTTTCCAAGGTCAAGCCATTATGCAAAGTGTACGTCAAGCGATGAACAATGTCGTAACATTTTCTCAAGATGGTAATTATTTATTCACATTTGGTATTCAATTAAAGCAAGATGGAACGATGGAAGTTAATGATGAAAAATTAACACAAGCATTAAAAGAAAAACCTGATGCAGCGAAGCAATTTTTCTTTAGTTCTAACGGTTTAGGAAAAATGATGGAAGAGCCACTTGATAAACTATTTGGTGATAAAGGTGTAGTCGGTGAGAGAGTAAAAAATATTGACTCACGTGTAAGTGATTTAGATAAAAAGATTAAAGATATCGAGACGCAAAACTTGCAAAAGCAAGATGAAATTGTGAAGAAGTATCAAAAATTAGAAAGTACATTAGCGGCGCTTGATAGCCAGCTAAAAACAATTAAAGCAATGACAAAACAAAAAAGTGATGATTAATGAAAGTTAAGGAAGTGATGGTATGCAAGCATGGCAACGTTATATGCAAAATGATATTATGACGAGTAATCCGATTAAAAATACAATTTTTATCTATGAAAGATGTATTGTAGAGTTTCGTAATTTAGAAGAGCTTTTACATACTTTTAAACTACAAGAAGGAGACGCGCTTCTTGAAAAGTTAGAACGTATTTTTGAAGAATTGAAGCTTCAATTGAACCCTGAAATTACGAAAGACTTATATGATAGTCTTTATGGTTTATACGATTGGATTAGTATTCAAATTCAGACGATGAAAGTAACGCGTGAAGCAAAAGACATGGATGCGATTGTGAAAGTGTTACAAGATTTAATAGACGGTTACCGCGGAGCACTTGAAAATGAACAATGATATTTATCGGACGTTTGTCGGCTGTTTTAATGAAATCGGTGAATTGCAAGTGTCAGATGGAGAGTTTGCTGAGAAGAGTGAGATGTTAAATCGCTGGATGATGACATTGGATGAAGAAACGCGTGCGCAAGTTGCAGCAGAAGTAAGTCCATTCATTATTAAGGCAGCGCAGCATATTCGAGATAAGCAAAAGATTTTGGAAGAAATGATTATGACAAATGATGGACGAATGAAAGCTAATTCATTTTACGGTAAATATTAATAATACAGTTTACAAATGGATTTCCCCTTTTTAAAGGGGATCCATTCCTTTGTTTAAGTAAATAGTTCCGCTGATTGAGGTTTCATTTTATGACTGTAATGAAAAAATAGTAGTAATCTAAATAATATAAAAATGAACTTTAATGTGTAGTTCATATATGAAAATAGTTCACGGATCACTGTCTGTATACAGTTTTTTGTATTCTTTTTTATATTTTTGTATTTTTCTAAAGACAACAATGGAAAAATGGAATAAAATATGTAAGGGTACATAATAGTTAATATTTTAATAAATACATATAATAAAATAAATAATGAAGTGAAACTTCCATCAGTGGATCATTAAGGTAGAAAAGGAAGGGTGTGGAATATGCCAGATTTAGTGAGTGATGTAAGCCATTATATGAACTATTTAGTAACGAAACGAAATACTGTTTCTAGTAATATTGCAAATGCGAATACACCTGGCTATAAAGCACAAGATGTAACATTTGCTGAGCAGATGAGTAAGAGCAGTGCGTTATATAAGAACAATGCGGCTGATTTAAAGAGCAATCCAGATTTATATCAAACGAATGAAATGCACTTACCGACAGTAAATATGAAAAATACGTATGCAAAGATTCAAACGAAATCAATGCAAAAGAATCAAGATGGAAATAGTGTGGATGTAACGACAGAAATGCTAGATTTAATGAAAGCAAATCAGTTATACGGTATTTCAATTAATGCAATTAATACACAATACGCAATTAACCAAGCGGCACGTGGACGTTAAAGGTAGAAGGAGAGACAACGATGTTTCAGGCAATGAATGCAAGTGGCTCAGGACTAACGACAGCGAGAAAGTGGATGGAAGTTACTTCAAACAATATTGTAAATGCGAATACGACAGCCGCTCCGGGGGCAGATTTATATGAGCGTCGTAGTGTGGTGCTAGAATCAAATAATAGTTTTGCAAGTATGTTAGACGGGGCTCCTACTAACGGAGTGAAAATAAAAAGTATTGAAGCAGACAAAACGGAAAACTTAGTGTATGATCCGACGCATCCGCATGCAAATGAAGAAGGATATGTACGTTATCCAAATATTGATGTAACTGCTGAAATGACGAATGTTATGGTTGCTCAAAAAATGTATGAAGCAAATACAAGTGTATTAAATGCGAACAAAAAAATGCTCGATAAAGATTTAGAAATTGGACGAGGATAAGGGGGAAGATAGGGATATGAAAATTCAACCAATGTTACATACACAGCCATTTGGAGCAATTCAGTCAATTGGTGCACCGAAAACTTCGGAAACTTCTGTAGCTCCGGGAAAAAAGTTTATTGATTTATTGGAAGATATGAATCAAACGCAAAATAATGCGCAAACAGCAGTATATGATTTATTAACAAAAGGGGTAGGAGAAACACATGACGTTTTAATTCAGCAAAAAAAAGCTGAATCTCAAATGAAAACGGCTGCTCTCGTACGTGATAATCTTATTGAAAATTATAAGTCACTAATTAATATGCAAATTTAGGAAAGTGGACGGGTGTGTTTAAATGGAAAAGATAAAAAATGTTATCCAATCGTTAAAAACGTGGCATAAGTTAGTAATCGGTGCTGCGCTTTTAGCGGTTGTAACAGGAGCACTTTTATACTTCACCTTGCCAGATAAATATGTTGTTGTATATCAAAATTTAAATGATGCAGATAAGCAAGAGATTACAGCAGAATTATCGAAGTTAGGTGTCGATTACCAATTAGCGGCCGATGGTTCAATTCGTGTGCAAAAGAATGATGCTCCATGGGTTCGAAAAGAAATGAATGGAATGGGCTTACCGTTTAATTCTAAGAGCGGCGAGGAAATATTATTAGAAAGCTCGCTCGGGTCAAGTGAGCAAGATAAAAAAATGAAGCAAATTGTCGGTACGAAAAAACAATTGGAGCAAGATATTGTACGAAATTTTGCGACGGTTGAAACGGCAAATGTTCAAATTACATTACCTGAAAAAGAAACAATTTTTGATGAAGAAAAAGCAAAGGGAACAGCGGCGATTACTGTTGGTGTGAAGCGTGGACAATTATTAACAGCTGATCAAGTTGCTGGTATACAGCAAATGATTAGTGCGGCAGTTCCTGGCGTGAAAGCAGAAGAAGTAAGTGTTATTGATAGTAAAAAAGGTATCATCTCAAAAGGAGCAGATGAAGCGCATTCTAACAGTTCCTCTTCTTATGAAAAAGAAGTAGAGATGCAGCATCAAATTGAAGGTAAGTTAAAGCAAGATATTGACGCAACGTTAATGACGATGTTTAAGTCAAATGAATATAAAGTAAATACGAAAGTTTCTGTAAACTACGATGAGGTTACACGTCAATCAGAAAAATATGGTGATAAAGGTGTGCTTCGTAGTAAACAAGAGCAAGAGGAAAGCTCTACTGCACAAGAAGGAGCAGATACGAAGCAAGGTGCTGGTATTACAGCGAACGGTGACGTGCCAAACTACGGTACGAACAATAATCAAAACGGTAAAGTTGTCTATGATAATAAAAATGGTAACAAAATTGAAAACTATGAAATAGATAAAACAGTTGAAACAATTAAGAAACATCCAGAATTAACGAAAACAAATGTTGTTGTATGGGTAGATAATGATACGTTAGTAAAACGAAAAATTGATATGACGACTTTCAAAGAAGCGATTGGCACAGCAGCTGGGCTTCAAGTTGATCCGAATGGAAACTTTACAAACGGTCAAGTTAACGTTGTAACTGTTCAGTTCGACCAGCCGAAAGTTGAAAAAGAGAAAGAGCCGGAAAAAAGTGGTATGAACTGGTGGTTATTCGGTGGAATTACAGCTGGCTTGTTAGCACTAATTGGTCTAGTATGGTTCTTCTTAGCAAGACGTAAGAAAAAGAGAGAAGAAGAGGAATATGAAGAATACTTAGCCGAAGAGGAAATTGCCGCAAGTAATGAAAGTATTCTGGAAATTCCTGAAGAAAAAATAGTGCCAGAGCCAACACCGGAACCAGAAGGACCGAAAGAACCAACGTTAGATGATCAAGTGCAGGAAGCTACGAAAGAACATGTAGAAGGTACTGCAAAAGTAATTAAAAAATGGTTAAACGGACAGTAAGGGAGGAACAACGATGTTAGATGAAATCTCCTCCAAAGAAAAAGCTGCCATCCTCATTCGTACATTAGACGAAGGGGTGGCAGCAAAAGTCATTGAATATATGACAGCTGAGGAAAAAGAAGTATTACTTCGTGAAATTGCGAAGTTTCGTGTATATAAACCAGAAACGTTAGAAAATGTGCTAGGGGAGTTCTTATATGAATTAAATGTAAAAGAATTAAACTTAGTCACTCCAGATAAAGAGTACATTCGTCGCATATTTAAAAACATGCCCGAAGACGAGCTGGAAAAATTATTGGAAGATCTTTGGTATAACAAAGATAATCCGTTTGAGTTCTTAAATTCACTTACAGATTTAGAACCACTTCTTACAGTGCTCAATGATGAATCACCACAGACGATTGCGATAATTGCTTCTTACATTAAACCGCAACTTGCTTCTCAATTAATTGAGAGATTGCCAGATCATAAACGAGTAGAGACGGTAATGGGTATTGCAAAACTAGAACAAGTTGATGGTGAATTAATTAATCAAATTGGTGAGTTGTTAAAAGCGAAATTAAATAATATGGCATTTAGTGCAATTAATAAAACAGATGGCTTGAAAACGATCGTGAACATTTTAAATAATGTTTCACGAGGTGTTGAAAAAACAGTCTTTCAAAAGCTGGATGAAGTCGATTATGAGTTATCTGAGAAAATTAAAGAAAATATGTTTGTCTTTGAAGATTTACTTGGTCTTGAAGATCTTGCGCTTCGCCGTGTATTGGAAGAAATTTCAGATAACGGTGTTCTTGCGAAAGCACTTAAAATTGCAAAAGAAGAAATTAAAGAGAAATTATTTACATGTATGTCTTCAAACCGTAAAGAGATGATTCTAGAAGAATTAGATGGCTTAGGACCGCTTAAGATGACGGATGCTGAAAAAGCGCAGCAAACGATTACAGGTACAGTTAAAAAGCTAGAAAAAGAAGGAAGAATTATCGTTCAAAGAGGTGAAGGGGATGTCCTTATTTAAAAACAGAATTCCGAAGAATTCTGTTTCTTTTTCTGAAGAAACGTATGAATTACAATTTCCAAAACCAGCTTCAGTCCAAATAGAAGAGGAAGAATTACAAGCTGATCATGCAGAGCTTCGCGCCCAGCAAGAATCGTTACATATGGAAATGAATCAGTTAAGACAAGGGCAGCAAATGCTAGAACGAGAGCGTCAGCAGCTAGTACAAGATAAAGAACAATTTCAAATGCATATTCATGAACAAATGGAACAGATGGAAGTAGCACGTATGCAGTTTCAAAAAGAACAACAGGAAACAGCATACGAATGGACAGAGTTATTGTGGGATCAATCTTTTCATCTAGCAGAAAAAATCGTAAACCAAGCGGTAGATTCGCGATTACTTGATGTGTTACCAATTTTAACTGGCATCGTTCAAACGTTGCCTACTTCATTTGAAAAATTAATAATAACAGTACATCCAGAAACGTTTGAACGTATTCAAGAAGAGAAGGAAAATACGAAAGAGTATTGGTTACTACAATTAGTAGAATGGAAATATGATTTCTCCCTGCAGTTCGGTGAATTTGTTTTGGAGGAAGAGAAAGAGTTTTTTGAATTTAAATTTGCACCTATATTTGCGAAGCTTCGTCAGAAATGGGAAGAAGAGAAGTTGTTTGAGGAGCAAAATGTATGAACAACAAGCTCATAAATGAACAGAATAAGTGGAATACGTTTATCGACACACCGTTTTATACGAAAATTGGTAAAGTTCATAGTGTACAAGAACAGTTTTTCGTAGCGAAAGGGCCGAAAGCAAAAATTGGCGATGTTTGTTTCGTTGGAGAACATAATGTTTTATGTGAAGTAATTGCGATTGAAAAAGAGAATAATATGTTACTCCCATTTGGACAGACAGAAAAAGTATGTTACGGGGATTCAGTTACATTAATTGCAGAAGATGTTGTTGTACCTCGTGGTGATCATTTACTTGGAAAGGTGTTAAGTGCGAATGGTGAAGTGTTAAATGAGAACGCTGAAAACATTCCACTACAGAAAATAAAATTAGATGCCCCCCCTATTCATGCATTTGAGCGTGAAGAGATTACTGATGTATTTGAAACGGGAATAAAATCAATTGATTCTATGCTAACAATTGGTATCGGTCAAAAGATTGGTATTTTCGCTGGATCAGGTGTTGGTAAATCTACTTTACTTGGAATGATTGCAAAAAATGCAAAAGCTGATATTAACGTTATTAGTTTAGTAGGAGAACGTGGCCGAGAAGTAAAAGACTTTATTCGAAAAGAATTAGGCGAGGAAGGTATGAGGAAAAGCGTTGTTGTTGTAGCGACGTCAGATGAAAGCCATCTGATGCAACTTCGCGCGGCAAAGCTTGCCACATCCATTGCTGAATATTTCCGTGATCAAGGCAATAACGTACTACTCATGATGGATTCAGTTACTCGTTTTGCTGATGCGCGCCGAAGTGTTGATATTGCAGTGAAAGAGTTACCGATTGGTGGTAAAACACTGTTAATGGAAAGTTATATGAAGAAGTTGTTAGAGCGATCCGGTAAAACACAAAAAGGATCTATAACAGGTATTTATACCGTACTCGTTGATGGAGACGATTTAAACGGTCCTGTACCAGATTTAGCACGTGGTATTTTAGATGGACATATTGTATTAAAGCGTGAGCTTGCTACGCTTAGTCATTATCCTGCCATTTCAGTGTTAGATTCAGTAAGTAGGATTATGGAAGAAATTGTGTCGCCTAACCATTGGCAACTTGCAAATGAAATGAGAAAAATCTTATCTATTTATAAAGAAAATGAATTGTACTTTAAATTAGGGACGATTCAAGAAAATGAAGAAAATGCTTATATTTTTGAATGTAAAAATAAAGTAGAAGATATAAATACGTTTTTAAAGCAAGGTCGATCGGATAGTTTCCAATTTGATGATATCGTTCAAGCGATACACCATATAGTATAAGGCCTCTACTAAAGGGGTCTTATTTTTTGTTTTTTAATATTTCACAGATTTTTTTGGAAAAAAACTATATAATAGAAAAAGAGAGCGTTATAATAGGAAGGGGCTATGAAAACAGGTGGATAAACAGCAGTACGACACGATAAAATTGCAAATAAATCAAGAAAAAGAACATATTTTAAAAGAAGTGTACGAACTAACAGCTGAAAAAAGAAAAATAGAACAAAAAAAAGAATATGATTTATACGTTGTGAAATCACGTAGCAAAGTCGTACAAACTGGTCAACGTATTATGGCTGGCATGCTTTCTTCACATACGTTTTCACCTGAAAGAATAGAAGAATGGAATCGAAAAATAAAAAAAACAGAAGGTTTTATTCAAAAAAATGAAAGCCTTTTAGAGCAAGTAAAAGAAAAAGAACGTGTCATTGATGAAATGTATCAAGAAGATTGTAAGAAGCTTGCAAAAGTGCAAGAAAAGCTAGAAGAAAAAATGCTTCTTGATTTAAAAATGTGTATGAATGGATGAGGTGAATGTAGTGATACAGTCTGTATTACCGGTGCAACAAAGTTTACCTCCGCAAAAAGAAAAAGGGCTAGAAATACAATCGAAAAATGAAAATTCTTCATTTGATCGTACGTTGAGAATGGAAAATAAACAGCAGCCGAAAACGGAGAAAACGAAACGAGAAGAAGCACCAAAAGAAGAGAAAAAAGAATATAATCTTTCTAAACCATCGGTAACGAAAGAAGAACCAAGTGTAAAGAAAGAAGAAAAAAAAGAGACAGAACAGTTGTTATTAGCTGTATCTGAGCAAATGGTTGCAATTGAGCAATTACGTGTGCAACCAGAATTGTTATATCAATACATACAAAAAATACAAGAGCTGTATAAAGAATATGGAAATATAAAACTTAACGAATTACCCGCAGGTGAATTACAACAATTACAAGAGCTCCTTTCAAATATGAATATTAAAAATGCTATATGTTTAGAAGATACAATGCAAATGGTGTTAGACAAAGTGAAGATGCCAGAGCAAATGATGCAGGCTTTGAAAGTTGTAGAGACAGAAACTTGTAATATTGCAAAAAAACAAGAAGAGTCTAAAGATGTAGATCTTCTGAAATCAGAGAGCGATGATGTGAAGGTAGAGTTGCCAGAAGTCGATTCGTTAAGTGATTCGAGTTCCACGGGTGCGGAGTTATTAAATAAAGCGACGAGTACTGATCAAATCGGAAAATCAAATAGTGGCGCTGAGAAGGTTACATTACCTGACTTAGGAAAGAAAATGGAAGCGCAAGTAGAAGCATTGCAAAAATTTGTAGTGAAACAAGAACGTGTTTTATTCCAGCTAAATCCAGAAAAATTTGGAACGTTAACTGTATTTATGAAAAAGCATGGCGACCAAATTGATGTGCATGTAGAAATGGAAAAACACGATGCAAAAAAACGTGTTGAAATCATTTTTGATGAATTGAGGCTAAAGCTAAAAGAAAAAGAAATTAATATTCAAATTAGCTATTCGGATAAAGATGAAAACCGTAAAGAACAGTGAGAACAAGAACAAAGACAAAAGCAGAAATTAGCAAGTACGCAACATGAGAAACAACAATCAAAAGAATTTGCGGGATTATTGGAGGAATAAAGCGTGCCAACAGTTGGGTTAAATACAACGAGTACAAATCATATTCCGTTACAAGCAGGAGCGCAAGCAAAAAACGCATCTGTGAATGGTGTACAATCGCCAGTTCAACAAACAAACGGAGTTTCAGCAGGAGCACAAAAGACTCCTGGGGTAATGGGGAAAGATGACTTCCTAAAATTGTTTTTATCAAGTTTCCAACATCAAGATCCATTTAATGCAATGGATATGAATCAAATGATGAACCAGACAGCGCAGTTATCTCTTATGGAGCAAGTGCAAAATATGACAAAAGCAGTTGACTCTTTAAGAACGACGATGTATTCGACAGCGCTTGATGGCGGTATGAAGTTTTTAGGGAAGTACGTAAGAGGTGTTGACGGCGACGGAAACAAAGTAACTGGTCAAGTAGAGACGGTTCGCCTTGCAGAGAATAATGATGTACAGCTCATTATTAATAATAAAGTCGTATCTCTTCGTTTCGTTGAGAGAGTGTCTGATAAACCGATTGGAGAAACGAATCCAGAGGATGTCAAGAAAGAAGAGCAAAAAACAACTGAAGAAGTAAAAACTACAAATTCATGAGGAGTGTCCATACGTTATGATTAAAGCGTTATATACAAGTATTACAGGAATGAATGCAACACAAAATGCATTAAGTGTAACTTCAAATAATATTGCTAATGCACAAACAGTTGGTTATAAAAAACAAAAAGCAATGTTTGATGATTTACTATATAACAATTCGATTGGTGCAAAAGGTGACGGTAAATACGCAGGAACGAATCCGAAAAGTATTGGTAACGGTGTGAAAATGAGTGGTACGGTTACAGATTATAGTGATGGTACAATTACGTTAACTGGTGGTAAAACACAAGCAGCAATGGAAGGTAATGGTTTCTTCGTTGTAGGTGATTCAAAAGGCGGAAATATGGAATTTACTCGTAAAGGTACGTTTGGGATATCCTCAGATTACTATATTACGAATACTGAAGGTCAATATGTATTTGCATATCCTGCAAATGAAGCAACTGGTGAAGTTGATTTATCTGGAATCCCAGGACCGTTGCAAATTCCAATGGGAACAGCAATTGGTGGTATTCGAACATCGAAAGGGACAATTAAAGGGAATATTCCAACTGGTGAAAAACAAATTACACAAGATTTACCTGTATATGATAATGCGGGGAATACATGGACAATGCGTGTAGAGTTTAAACAAACGAGCGAACATAATTATACATATAAAGTACAGATGCGTAATGACTCGAAAAAAGAAACAGAGTTTAAGGATGTTCAAGGTGCAGGTGGTAATATGACATTTGATGCTGTTGGAAATCCTAATCCGAAAGAGCAAAGAGCCAATATTCCATTTGATGGCGGCTCTATAAATTTAGACTTAAGTCATTTAACAAACCATCCAACAGATAAAACATTATCAGTAACAGACGTAGATGGTAGAGCAGCAGCGACGGTTAAAGATTGCTTCATTGCTGACGGTGGATATGTAATGGTAAAATATTCTGATGGAAGTATGAAATCTGCTGGCCAATTAGCTGTTGCGATGTTCCCGAACGAAGGCGGTCTAATGAAAACAGGTAATGGTAACTATACAGCGACGAATACAACAGGTATTTTAGCACTTGGTGCATCTGGTCAAAACGGTGCAGGTAAAGTACGTGGTGGCGCGCAAGAAGGGGCCAACGTAGATTTATCTGTTGAGTTCGTTGACTTAATGCTGTATCAACGTGGATTCCAAGGAAATGCGAAAGTAATTAAAGTGTCAGATGAAGTATTAAATGAAGTTGTAAACTTAATTCGATAATATATTATAAAGAAAACTTGTAATGTAGTAGAAAGGGTTTTTTATTCGTATGACAAGACAAGAGCGAGTTTTACAATTGCCTTTTTTCGAAAATAAACGTGAACTTGCCGAGCAAGTGCTAAAAATGGAACGAGAAGAGCATGTATATTTACCGGATCAATTTGAAATTAAGCAAGTGCCTCCGTATTCATTTGGTGAAAAGGAAGCCATCATTGGCCGTATTCATGAGTTTTATTTCGTAAGTGTTGGTAGTGATGGAGTTTGGAAGTATCAACTGTTTAAGGACGAGATGAAGTGCCGTGAGTTTTTTGTTACGTTATCAGGGATAACGGATCAGCAAATTGCGTTTTGGTTCAATAATATCGAGTTACTTAAAAGCTCTTAAAAGCCCTTTTAATGGTTTGAGAGATGTGGTAGGGTTTAAGTGCTTATAAGGGTGCTCGAACGTTGTGGAAACAGCGGTATGAAGTGTTACCAAGGTAGTTTAATAAGAGATAAGCGAATTGTAGTATAGTATGGATAACAACTATGGTTCTGAGGGGCTTGTAGTTGTAAGAGTAGTGCTATGGAGAGGTACTGTGATGGTTGGTTGGAGATAAGATAATTGTCTCATAGCAAACCAGTGCCTTTTGGATAGTTTGTGGGGATACATTTTTATAAAAGGAGAGGTGAGGAGGATGGCGCAGAATAAGTATCGCGTTACATTCATTTCGCCAAGTGAGGTTGAGCAGCGGACTGTAATGGCGGCGAGTAGTTTGCCAGATCTAATTCGTAAAGTAGAGAGTATTATCGCAGATCCGAACGGTTATTTTGTGAATGATAAAAAAAATAATTGCTATTTTAAAGTAATTAAAGAAAATGTTGCGTTTATTCAATACGAGCTACTATTTTCGGATAAGGAAATTCATATTGAAAAATTAAAACATATAGCGCCGGCTATATTAAAACAATTATTTAAAAAAATAAACGATCCAGAACTATATGCACTCGCGTTACTTGATGTTGATATAGCGACGAAACAATATGTACTCGAAGAAATGAATCAAGAGTTAAGAATGAGAGTAGAAACGGAACTTTCAAAAAAATGGGAAGCAATGCCGACAGAAATTGTAGGGGCACAAGAAGTGTTATTAGAGGCACTTGCTTCATTTATACAAGATTAAGCGTAAATAAATTGTTCGACTATCTATATTTTTCATATAGGTAGTTGACTTTTTCTCTTTTATAAAGCTTAATAATTAAATATACGGAATTAATGGAAGGGGAGCGACACCTTTATGTCACAAGCACAAAGTATTTTATTAGAAAGTGGAACAAATGAATTAGAGATTGTCACATATACTGTTGGTGAAAATCTATTTAGTATCAATGTAATGAAAGTACGTGAAATCATTAATCCATTCCCTGTTACAACTGTGCCAGAATCTCATCATGCAGTTGAAGGTGTTGTTCAAGTACGTGGTGAAATTTTACCTGTTATTAACTTAGCAACGGCTCTTAATTTAAAATCAACAAAGCCACTTGATCAAACGAAATTCATCATCTCAGAATTAAACCAAATGAAAGTTATTTTCCGCGTTGACGAAGTACATCGTATTCAACGTATTTCATGGGAACAAATTGATGAACCAGCTTCCTTATCAATGGGACTAGAAGAAACGACATCTGGCATTGTAAAACTAGATGGGAAAATTATTTTACTATTAGACTATGAAAAAATTGTATGTGAAATTAGCGGTACTGGTTATGACAATAAATCACTTTCAGGCTTAGAACAAAAAACAGATCGTGCTGAAAAAGTTATTTATATTGCAGAAGATTCAGCAATGCTTCGCCAAATACTAGAAGAAACTTTATCATCAGCTGGATATACGAAAATGAACTTCTTCAGCAATGGTGCGGAAGCGTTAGCACAAATTGAAAAATTAGCGAAAGAGCAAGGGGAAAAAATGTTTGAACACATTCACTTGCTAATTACTGATATTGAAATGCCAAAAATGGATGGACATCATTTAACGAAAGTGGTTAAGGATGGTGAAATAATGAATCGTTTACCGGTCATTATTTTCTCTTCATTAATTACAAATGAATTATTCCATAAAGGTGAAGCTGTAGGAGCAAATGCTCAAGTAAGTAAGCCAGATATTCAAGAGTTAATTGGTTTAGTTGATAAGTTAGTGTTGTAAAAGAGTTTTAAAAAGCGTTTTTTTTGCTGGAATAGAACCTCTAGCGAAGTTTGGAAGCGGTCAGTGCCTAATAGAGCTCTGTACGATGTAAGACCAAAGATATGGAGTGGTTTCAAGTAAGCAGGAGAAGAGAGCTTTCGACTGAGGGTTGGAAACTTTCTTCTATTAGTGGGGAAAAAGGAACTAGCCATGTATAGTAGTACTGGCTAGTTCCTTTTTAGTATTCTATACGCTGTACAGGTAGAAGGAGTATTTGTGGTTGTAAGAATCGTCTCTATTTCGAGATTTTCAATTGGTTTAATTAATAAGTAACGTTTTTTTGTTTAAAAATATAAGAGAACATATTTTGGTTTATGTTAGTAATATTTCGTGGTAGCGCAAACTTTTTCGGTGAAAATATATTAAAAATACCATATAATATAATTATATGTAATTAATATGTATAATTGCATATTAATTAAAAAATACTCTTTCTTTTTTACACTTTCCATACGTTTTTGTATGTTAATTATTTGACAGACAATTTCGAAATGTTATAATATGGATATGTAAAAATTGCTATTTCTTAAAAGACATGGGAGTCAGATGAGAATTGTGAAAGGATGAGGGGGAGTGGCACAGATTATGTATCACCACACAGCAATCAATGTATTAAAACTTTTACAAAACATGTCAAATAATAAAATGAATGATATGAAATTAGAAACGGAATTTAAAAAAATAGAGAAACAATTCCGAGTGGAGTATGAAGAGTTAGTCGATTTATATAATAGAATGGTTTTATTCCAAATAGATATAGAAAAACATGGCGGTATGCGAGCTTATGAAAAATCAACAATTACATGGCTGAAGTCTGAGCTAGAGTTACTGTATGAAGTGTATCAATTTTGTCAACGTCACGGTTTAAACATTTTAAATATTTCAAAATACGTTAGTAAAAATGAACTAAATCTTTTTCCGAAAACAGAAAGTCAATTGCAAAACACATACTATAAATTGAAAAAATGCGAAATACCGTTTGAAAATATTGAAAAGCAAAAACCAGGACGAAAGCGAAAATATACACCCATAAAAGAACAAATCGTTGAAATAAAAAAGGAAAACAAGCAAGAAGTAAGAAAAGAAGTTCAAAATACAGAGAATGAAAAAAGCCTTGTAACAGTTATATCTGGTATCGTTGATAATTTTGAAACAATTAGTCAATGTAGTGAAAGAAAAGAAGATGAACTCCATCAGTTTATGGAAGGCATTTATAAGCTTTCAAGCATGGCTGCTGGGCGTTCGGAAAATGAAAAGGATGTACGTGGTCTTGAAAGCGAATTGCATGTATTACGAGCTGAAAATGAAAGACTAAAGCGAGAAAAGGAAGAGCTTGTTCATGATATAAAAGAAATGACGCATCATTTAATTCATTTCATTACGAGCTCTGATATCGATCAAATTCGCACATTGCCTTACTTCGTAAAAGAATGTAAACAAGATTTGCATAAATTAGGGTTATATAACGCACAAGACGGGAAAATGAAAATTATGGTTGATCGTAGTGGACAAGTTATGACTGTAACACAGTAATAAAATTTGGGTACAAAATAAAAGGGAGATACATAGTTTATATGTATTTCCCTTTTATTTTGTGTGGAATCGTTTCAAAGAGGGAAGACAAATTTTTAAGATTGTAGTAATTTAGAAACCATTTGCGGAATTTGATTAGCCTGTGAAACCATACTGAGCGCAACTTTAGTTAATAATTTAAACTTTAAAAAATCGCTCATTTCCTGCGCCATATCCGCGTCTTCAATTCGAGAAGAAGCATCTGTTAGGGCCATACTTTGACTATTTAAATTTTCAATATTAAAGTGTAAACGATTTATCATAGCCCCAAGATCAGCACGATGAAGTGATACATTTTGCAAGGCTTCTTCAATTTTACGGATCGCTGCTCTTGCTTCTTGTTCTGTTGAAATCTTGATGTCATGTTGTGTAGGGGAAGGGGGGATATGGTTCGTCATATGTACTGTATGACCGATATCGTCTAACGTAATAGGACGGCTTTGTCCATCAAATACAAATAAATCATTAAACTCAGTTGTCGCACCAATATAGCCAACTTGCTCTGTTAAAGATTGAAACTCTTTATTTAACGAATCACGGTTTTTATTTGAATTTGTATCGTTCGCAGACTGAACAGCTAAATCACGCATACGCTGTAAAATATTCGTCACAGTTTGAAGAGCAGCTTCCGCTGTCCGAAGCATTGATAGCGCATCCTCATTATTACGAATCGCCACACGCATACCACTCGCTCGTGCATGCATACGAGTCACAATTGCAACATTAGCTGGATTATCAGAAGCATGGTTTAACTTCTTACCAGTCGCCAAATGCTCCATCGCAATATTCATACGTTTTTCATTCTCATATAGTGATTGCCTAGCATTCATACTTAAAACATTCGTACCAATACGCATAATAGACACTCCTTATAGATTGATATAGTTAGTGTTCTAAAGCTAATAAACGGCTATGGATAGATAAAAAGGCTTATGCTCATTTGCTGTTGTTCTTTTAACATAAGAGGGGATCAAAATAGGCACTGACCGCTTCTACATATCGCGGATGCTCCCGTCCATCTAAAAAAAGAAGCGTTTTACAAATAATTTATTTATATAGAAAAATAAACCTCTCCGCAAGCAGAGAGGTTTATTCAGGAAACTAGCTCAAATGGCTTATTGTAATAATTTAGAAACCATTTGTGGTGTTTGGTTTGCTTGAGAAAGCATGCTGATACCAGCTTCGTTCAAGATTTTGAACTTAGTCATTTCAGACATTTCTTTCGCCATGTCAGCGTCTTCGATTTGAGAAGCAGCTGAAGCCATAGAAGAAGATTGGCTCTTCAGGTTATTTACGTTAAAGTCAAGACGGTTTAATGTAGCACCTAGAGTTGCGCGGTTAGATGCAATGTTTTCTAGTGCAGAGTCAATTGCAGCGACAGCAGCATTAGGATTAGCAACAGTTACTTTTGTTTTATCGAACGCACCGCCTAAGGCTTTAGCTGCAGCAGCTTTAGCTACATCTGTATCTGCGGCATTATTGTAGTCTGCTAATTTGTCAGTAACGGCTTTAGCATCTGCTGCAGACATAGATCCTTTAACTTTATCGAATTCCTTCATAGCAGCATCAACTTCTTTTTGAATATCAGCTTTGTCAGTAGTAGTTGTTGTATTAAGTGCAGTAAATTTGCCTGCAACATCATCAATTGTTTTTTGTGATGCGCCACCAATTGTTAGTTTATCAATACTTAGTGATTGTGTAGAAACGTTTGCTAATTTAATATCAATTTTCTTACCTTCATCAGCGTTATCTAATGTTTGAATTGCAATAGTTTCATTAGAACCATCTAATAATTTTTTATCATTAAATTCAGTGTTAGTAGAGATGTAATTGATTTGCTCTTTTAATGCGCCGAATTCTTTATCTAGAGCTGCTTGGTTCTCAGATGTATTTGTACCATTTGCAGATTGGTTTGCAAGGTCACGCATACGAAGTAAGATGTTAGATACTGAGTTCATTGCTGAATCAGCTGTACGGATTAATGAAATACCGTCTTGTGTGTTGTTAGCAGCAACACCTAATCCACTTTCACGAGCACGCATACGAGTTGCGATTGCAAGACCTGCTGCATCGTCAGAAGCGTTGTTGATACGTTTACCGCTTGATAAACGGTCCATAGCGTTGCTCATTTTAGCTTGGTTTTGGCGCATGTACTCTTGCGTACGCATGCTGTTAATGTTTGTATTAATTCTCATGTTAAGAAACCCCCATTTTTTTATATTGACTTTTCTGCAAATTGAAAAACGGTAATATGCGAAAAAATCAATTTCGAGATTTATTGTAATCCTTGCTACAACAGGTGTCAACTAAAAATTCGAATTAATAAATATAAAAAAATAACAGTTTAACAATATATTCATTTTTTTATTACATAATTATTAAAAGGATTATTGCAAACTTTAAAAAAAAACTCTAATATTAGATTATCTTTGTTTACCGAAAAGGTGATATTATGGTAATTGGAAATATAGTAAAAGAAGTGCTTGCATATAAAAAAGGACAAATTCAGCAAAAGCTAAGTAGTCCACAAGCATTCGTTAGTAGTCGTTTTCAAGAGAAGTTGCAGAGTGAACCTGCGAAGGAGACGAAGGGTACTACGCAACCGGCAAATATAGAAGAGATGAGTCAGCCGGTACAATCTACGAAAATAGAAACGGTTGTTACTAAACCGGAACAATCTATTCATAAAGTAGAGGAAGCGAGTAAGCCTGAGGAAAAGGCTGAAACGAAGAAAGCAGATGAAGTGCAAGTCGCACAAAAAGAGTTTGAACGACGTTTCCCAGAAACGAAAAATGAGGCTGTTGATACGTGGGGATTAACGAAGAAGTATAATATTCAAAAAATACGTTCTTCCAATGAAGGGAAGTATGAGGATATTATTGATCGCGTAAGTCGTACATACGGAATTCCGAAAACGTTAATTCAAAAAATGATTGAAGTAGAATCTGATTTTAATCCGAAAACGGTGTCACATGCAGGTGCGATGGGGCTTATGCAGCTTATGCCAGCGAATGTGAAAGAGATGGGTATAAAAAATCCATTTTCACCAGCTGAAAGTATTGAGGGCGGCGTGAAAGAGTTAAGCGGTTATTTAAAGAAAAATAACGGTGACTTAGTATTGGCGCTTGCTTCTTATAATGCTGGTCCTGGTAATGTGAGAAAGTACGGAGGCGTACCACCGTTTAAAGAAACGCAAGGATATATTAAAAAAATATTAAATATCGACGTTTCAAAATAAGAAATTTCATATATAGAGAGAACATGAAATTTTCGTGAACATGATATGGGAGTTGGCTAGATTTGAAATTACAAGATGATATTCCGTTAACAATCTATTTTGAAATCGGAAATACGAAAAAGAAAATTGAAGATCTGCTTCATATTACGAAAGGTACATTGTATCGTCTTGAAAATTCAACGAAAAATACGGTGCGTCTTATGCTTGAGAATGAAGAGATTGGAACCGGAAAGATTTTGACGAAAAACGGGAAGATGTACGTTGAAATCGTTGAATTGAAAAGGTAGGGAAGGGGATTGTCATGAGTGGCGAAAAATTAAGCCAAGAGCAAATTGATGCCCTGCTGAAGGCGGTAAATGAAGGCGAGGAAATGCCAGCTTTTGCACAAGAAGCAGGGAAGCAAGAGAAATTTCAAGAGTATGATTTTAATAGACCAGAGAAGTTCGGTGTGGAGCATTTACGTAGTTTGCAAGCGATTGCTTCTACGTTTGGAAAACAGACGTCACAGACGTTGTCAGCGCGTATGCGTATTCCGATTGAGCTAGAGCCTTCAACAGTTGAGCAAGTTCCATTTACGAGTGAGTATGTGGAGAAAATGCCGAAAGATTATTATTTATATTGCGTAATTGATCTCGGTTTACCAGAGCTTGGAGAAATTGTTATTGAGATTGATTTAGCATTTGTTATTTATATTCATGAATGTTGGCTTGGTGGGGATAGTAAGCGTAACTTTACGATGCGCAGACCGCTAACGGCGTTTGAGTTTTTAACGCTTGATAATATATTCTTGCTTCTTTGTAAAAATTTAGAGCAATCATTTGAAAGTGTTGTTGCGATTGAACCGAAGTTTGTAACGACGGAGACAGATCCGAATGCATTAAAGATTACGACAGCGAGCGATATAATTTCATTACTGAACGTAAATATGAAAACAGATTTTTGGAATACGACGGTGCGTATCGGGATTCCGTTCTTATCTGTTGAAGAAATTATGGATAAATTAACGTCTGAAAATATTGTCGAACATTCTTCAGATAAACGTAAAAAGTATACGTCTGAAGTGGAAGTGAAAGTAAATCAAGTGTACAAACCTGTTCATGTTGCGATTGGTGAGCAGAAAATGACAATGAGTGACATTGAACAAATTGAAGAAGGCGATATTATTCCGCTTCATACGAAAGTTTCGGATGAATTACTTGGTTATGTAGATGGAAAGCATAAATTTAATTGTTTTATTGGGAAAGATGGAACGCGTAAGGCGCTCCTATTTAAAAGTTTTGTAGAGTAGGAGGATCCATATGAAGCATGAAGTATCTCCTGTGTCCTTAATGGGATTAGAAGATTTTGCGGGAAAACGAAATGAAATGAGTAAAGCACATATAGATACTGTTTCAGATATTTCGATTGAACTTGGTGTAAAGCTTGGGAAGTCATCTATTACGCTCGGTGATGTGAAGCAGTTAAAAGTTGGCGATGTTCTTGAAGTAGAGAAAAACTTAGGACATAAAGTAGATGTGTATTTAAGTAATATGAAGGTCGGCATCGGTGAAGCAATCGTAATGGACGAGAAGTTCGGCATTATTATTTCTGAAATTGAAGCTGATAAGAAGCAAGCTGCGCTTATGAAGGCGCAAAGTCAAATGCAAGATAAAGAGTAGAGGAGGAGTCATATGTCGTATATGACGACCTTATTTCAAGTCGTTTTACTGTTTGGTGCACTCGGTTACGGTGCATATTATATGACGAAAAAGACGCGCAAACAGCAGTTTTTTAAGCAAGGTGAAAATGGCCATATTCAAGTAAAAGACGGTGTATATTTAAATCATCAAACGAGTGCTTTTTTATTTGAAGTGGATGGCAAGCAAGTATTCACTGTTATTAGTAATAACGGTGTGCAGTCTGTGCAATTAACAGGAACAGGAAATCAGTTTCAACAAGCGCTAGAAGACGCGGTGAAGAGTGAAACGAAAAAAGTAGAGGATCCATCATGAGAATAAAGAAACAGTTATCAGTATTAGCCGTTATTTTCGTATTTTCTATCGTTTTTTCAATTATTTTTGTAAATCCAGCGTATGCAGCCCCGAACGGTTTTATTAATTTCGAAAATGGAAAAGAGTTTACGAGTAATTCAAGTGTACAGTTATTTGTACTCGTTACCCTTCTATCATTATCTTCTTCTATCGTTCTTTTATTTACGCATTTTACTTATTTTATGATCGTTCTTGGAATAACTCGTCAAGGACTTGGGGTAATGAACTTACCACCAAACCAAGTGCTTGTTGGACTTGCTTTGTTTTTATCACTATTTACGATGCAACCGGTGCTAGGTCAGTTAAAGAGTGATGTGTGGGATCCGATGACGAAAGAACAAATAACAGTAAGTCAAGCTGCGGAGACGACAGCTCCGATTATGAAAGATTATATGGCGAAACATACATATAAGCATGATTTAAAAATGATGCTGAAAGTACGCGGTGAAGAGTTGCCGAAAGATTTGAAAGATCTTTCATTATTTACGCTCGTACCATCCTTTACGTTAACGCAAATTCAAAAAGGATTATTAACGGGGATGTTCATTTATTTAGCGTTTGTATTTATAGATTTGATTATTAGTACACTTTTAATGTACCTCGGGATGATGATGGTACCGCCGATGATTTTAAGTTTACCGTTTAAAATACTCGTTTTCGTATATTTAGGTGGATATACAAAAATCGTCGATATAATGTTTAAAACGGTCGCCTGAAGTGTTTGATGCTATGTGATAGGAGTCATATAAATGAATACGTCACCAATTATAGATATTTTTCAAACCTTTTTTTATAAAGGGGTTATGATTTTAATGCCGGTTGCCGGTGTAAGTATGATTGTCGTTATTATCATCGCTGTCATTATGGCGATGATGCAAATTCAAGAGCAAACGCTGACGTTTTTACCGAAAATGGCGAGTATTGTACTCGTTATTATCATTTTAGGTCCGTGGATGTTTCAAGAGTTAACGACGCTTATTTTAGATTTATTTGATAAAATTCCATCGCTATTGCGTTCGTACTAAGATAGGTGAACTGAAATGAATATGGAATTATGGGCGGCGACGTTTTTTGCGTTTTGCCGTATTACTTCATTTTTATATTTTTTACCTTTCTTTTCAGGACGGTCGATTCCTGCAATGGCAAAGGTTACATTTGGACTTGGTCTTTCGATTACAGTGGCCGATCAAGTTGATGTCTCTCACATAAAGACAGTTTGGGACGTCGCAGCTTATGCAGCAACGCAAATTGTAATTGGATTATCCCTTGCAAAAATTGTAGAAATGCTGTGGAACATTCCGAAAATGGCCGGACATATTTTAGACTTTGATATCGGTTTATCACAGGCAAGTTTGTTTGATGTAAACGCAGGGTCGCAGTCTACTTTACTATCAACAATTTTCGATATATTTTTTCTCATTATTTTTATTTCACTTGGCGGCATTAACTATTTCGTTGCCACGATTTTAAAGTCGTTTCAATATACAGAGGCGATTTCAAAATTGTTGACGACTAGTTTTTTAGATAGTCTACTCGCAACGTTATTATTTGCGATTACATCAGCGGTCGAAATTGCTTTACCGCTTATGGGAAGCTTATTCATTATTAATTTCGTCCTAATTTTAATCGCAAAAAATGCACCGCAATTAAATATTTTTATGAATGCATTCGTCATTAAAATTACATGTGGTATTTTATTTATTGCAATGAGCGTACCAATGCTCGGTTATGTGTTTAAAAATATGACAGATGTATTACTGGAAGAGTATACGACACTATTTAACTTTTTCTTAACGAAGTAGGGGGACGCGTATGGCAAAGGATAATAAAACAGAAAAGGCCACCCCGCAGAAGCGTAAAAAATCGCGTGAAGAAGGGAATATCGCCCGGAGTAAAGATTTAAATAATTTATTTTCTATTCTCGTATTAGCAGTTGTCGTTTATTTTTTCGGAGATTGGCTAGGGTTTGAGATTGCCAATTCTGTAGCGGTGCTGTTTGATCAAATCGGAAAAAGTACAGATTCGACCGAGTATTTTTATTTAATGGGGATTTTGCTACTAAAAGTATCAGCTCCTATATTAATACTCGTATATGCTTTTCATTTATTCAATTATATGATTCAAGTCGGTTTCTTATTTTCTTCTAAAGTCATAAAGCCGAAAGCATCACGTATTAATCCGAAAAACTATTTTACGAGACTGTTTAGTCGTAAAAGTTTAGTAGATATTTTGAAATCACTGTTTTATATGGGATTAATCGGTTACGTTGCGTACGTTCTTTTTAAAAAGAATTTAGAGAAGATCGTGAGTATGATTGGATTTAACTGGACTGCGTCACTTACTGAAATTATTAGGCAAATTAAATTTATCTTTTTAGCTATTTTAATTATTTTAATCGTTCTTTCTATTATTGATTTCATTTATCAAAAGTGGGAGTACGAGCAAGATATTAAGATGAAAAAAGAAGAAGTAAAACAAGAGCATAAAGATAATGAAGGGGACCCACAAGTAAAGGGGAAACGAAAAAACTTTATGCATGCCATCTTGCAAGGGACTATTGCGAAAAAGATGGATGGTGCAACGTTTATTGTAAATAACCCGACGCATATTTCAGTCGTACTTCGTTACAATAAACAAGTTGATGCGGCGCCAATTGTCGTTGCAAAAGGGGAAGATGAGCTCGCATTATATATACGGACGCTTGCCCGTGAACAAGAAATACCGATGGTGGAAAACCGTCCGCTCGCTCGGTCTTTATATTATCAAGTCGAGGAAGATGAGACGATTCCAGAAGATTTATACGTAGCTGTAATTGAAGTTATGCGCTATTTAATTCAAACGAATGAACTTGAAGTATAATAGCGCGTTTGGAGGGGATCTCTTTGTTTAAGATGGATTCTGCAAGAACCTATTTTTCTATCTTTTTAGCAGCGTCATTCGTTGTGGCGCTCCTAATTCCACTTCCACCATTTGTACTTGATATCGTTATCGTTTTTCTACTAAGTATGTCAGTACTTATTTATATGCGAGCGACAAGTATTAACGAGTGGGATGAATTAAAGTCATTTCCGACGATGTTGTTATTAATCGGGATTTTCCGCGTATCGATTAACGTTTCGACGACGCGAGCGATTTTAACAGACGGAAATGCGGGTCATGTTATTGAAGAGTTCGGTCAGTTCGTAATTGGCGGAAACTTATTAATTGGTATCGTTATTTTTATCGTTTTAATCATTTTCCAGTTTATCGTTGCAAACGGTGCATCTCGTACAGCTGAAGTAGCAGCTCGTTTTACACTTGATTCTTTACCAGGGAAACAAATGTCTATCGATGCGGATTTAAACCAGCGTATTATTTCAGAAAAAGATGCACAAGCAAAACGAAAAAAATTAAATATGGAAACAGAGTTTTACGGGGCGATGGATGGTGCCGGGAAGTTCATTAAAGGGGACGTTATTTTCGGGATTGTCATTTTATTCGTAAATATCATCTTCGGTTTAATTGTCGGAATGATGCAGCAAGGAATGAGCTTTGCAGATGCGGCTCTTCATTATACACAGTTAACTGTCGGTGACGGAATCGTAAACCAAATCGGTTCGTTAATGCTTGCGATTTCAACAGGTATTATCGTAACGCGTGTATTTGATGGTTCACCGGATACGGTAACAGAAGGAATCTTTAAAGAGTTATTAGCGCATGAAGTTGTTGTATATGCGCTCGGTGGTTTGTTTATCGCAATGGGTATTTTTACTCCGCTACCATTCCTACCGTTTGCTCTCGTTGGTGGAACAATTATCTTCTTAGGAATTCGCAATAAAAAGCGAATAAAGAAAGAGAAAGAAGACGAGCTCCAAAAAGAATTAGAAATGATTCAAGGCGAGGATGAGCAATTACAACAAGTGGAAGATTCATTTGGAGTCTTTACAGATAAATATCCGATTATTGTAGAACTCGGTTTAGATTTAGCGGCACTTGTAAAGCAGAAAATTAATGGGGAAACAGCTCGTGATAAAGTTGTTCTTATGAGGAAATCGATTATTACTGACCTTGGTATTAACGTTCCTGGCATTAACTTTAAAGATAATACGAGTTTTAGACCACGTGGTCGTTACATTATTCGTATTAAAGGTGCGAAGGCGGCTGAAGGTGTTTTAAAATCAGGTTATTTATTAGCACTAAAAACACCGAACGTAATGGCTGATCTAGATGCAGAACCAGCGAAAGATCCAATCTTCGGTGAAGATGGATATTGGATCTTAGAGCATATGGTGCAAGATGCGCAAATGAAAGGCTATCAAGTGTTAGAGCCACTTAGTATATTAATTACACATTTAGATGTTGTCGTTAGACGTAATCTTCATGAGTTAATTCAGCGTCAACATGTGAAAGACTTAATTAACTCGCTTGAAAATGATAATGGCGTTTTATTAGAAGAGATTAAGAAGAAAGAAATCGATTTATCACTCGTTCAAAATGTTATTAAACAACTTCTAAAAGAAGGTATTTCAATCCGTGATTTACCAACGATTATTGAAGGTATTATTGACGGAAAAGAAGTGTATCAAAATCATGTTGATGGTGTAACGGCATTCGTCCGTGAATGTATTTCAAAAGTTATTTGTGAAAATGCGAAAAATCCGGACGGGAAAATTTATGCGGCGCTTTTCTCTGATTCAATAGAGCTAGATGCGGATGTTGTGAACAATTCCTATCAAGGTTACTTATTAAACTGGGATTTAGATTTAGAAACACGTGTCATTGAGCAAGTACAGCGCGTCTTTAAACAAGCCCGTTTAATGGGAAGAGAGCCAGTGTTATTAACGCGTAGAAAAGATTTCAGATTTGCGATTGTAAGACTGCTAGAACGTTATCAAGTGGAAGCACAAGTACTGTGTATTAGCGAATTAGCACCAGAAATTGTTGTAGATCAAATTGCCTATATTGAATAGTAGGGGGTGAAGTAATGGAAAGTACAGAAAAGAAAGAAGCGTTAATGCGAATAAAAGCAGCTTCGAAAAATGAATTGTATCGAAAGTTATTTGACCAATATGGTACAGATTATTATTACGTTGTCGATGAAAGTGTAAAACGAAATATCCCGTTTTTTTGGAAAAAGGATTATGAAATGTTAGTTGCTTTTCCAGAGGATAAACAGGAAGAAGTGAATGAAGGAACAGCACAATTTCATGAACAATTAATGGATGTTGTGAATGATCCTTCAGAACAAATTGTGAAGGCGAATGGAATTCAATCAGTACTGCACAATTTAGAAAACGTAACGACTTCTATGTCATACGCGGCAATGCAAACAGGAAATAGTGAAGAATGGGCAAGAAAAAAAGAGAAACTATTAAAGCTGTTTGAAAAAGGAATCGTCGTGGTGAAACAGACGGAAGAAACGAAAGTAACGAAAAAGCAAAAAGTTGTGAAACAAGTCGTTCCGGCGAAGAAAAAAGAAGTAGTTGCAAAGAAAGAAAATCAAGAATCTGTACCGTTTATTATTCAAAAAGTAATTCGGATGCTAGAACAAAACGATGTAGAACAATATTTCATTCATGCATATGCTGAAAAGTTAAAAGTGAAGTTTGAAAATGCAACGATGATTACAGAAGAGGAAGTAATCGGGTATATATTAGAAGATATGAGATCTCACTTCAACACTGAAAATGTATTTGAAAAAGAAGTACAAACAATTGCATTAATCGGTCCAACTGGCGTTGGGAAAACGACGACGCTTGCGAAAATGGCATGGCAATTTCACGGTAAGAAAAAAACGGTTGGCTTTATTACGACGGATCACTCTCGCATTGGGACAGTACAGCAACTGCAAGATTACGTAAAGACAATTGGATCAGAAGTAATCGCTGTGCGTGATGAAGCGGCAATGACAAGAGCACTTACGTATTTTAAAGAAGAAGCACGCGTCGATTATATTTTAATTGATACAGCCGGAAAAAATTATCGTACGTCAGATACAGTAGAAGAAATGATTGAAACGATGGGACAAGTAGAACCAGATTATATTTGTTTAACGTTATCAGCTTCTATGAAAAGTAAAGATATGATTGAAATTATTACGAACTTTAAAGATATTCATATAGATGGTATCGTGTTTACGAAATTTGATGAAACAGCAAGTAGTGGCGAATTGTTGAAAATTCCAGCAGTTTCATCAGCTCCAATTGTATTAATGACAGACGGACAAGACGTAAAGCAACATATACATATCGCTACAGCTGAACATTTAGCGAAACAAATGTTACAAACATCGTAAGAAAAGAGGTGAAGAATAAGGCGGTTGCCTTATTCAAAGGAATATGAACGGTCTTTATATAGGTTCTATGGGAATGATGAATTACATGCAGCGTATTAATGTTCATTCGAATAACGTTGCAAATGCCCAAACGACAGGATTTAAAGCAGAAAATATGACTTCTAAAGTATTTGATGTACAAGACACATATCGCCGCGGAGATGGGGCTATGACAAATATCGGTTCGGTCGATTACGCTGTAGTACCAGCTGCGACGCATGTGAACTTAGTACAAGGAAATGTACAAATTACAAATAGTGCTACAGATTTCTTTTTAGATGACGGTGCGGCAGGCACATCATCATTTTTCGTTACATCTAAAAATGATGAAACGTTTTTAACGAGAGATGGAAGCTTCACATTAAATAGTGATCGTTATTTGCAAACATCGTCTGGTGCATATGTTATGGATGTAAATAATGAACGTATTCGTATTCCTGAAAATGTGAATTTCTTCGTATCTAATAATGGAGAAATTTATAGAGAAATTAACGAGGGAACTTTGCAAAAACCAGATATTAAGAGAATCGTAATTGCACAGTTGCAAACAAAAACAGTAGATGCAGAAACAAATGCTCGTCTCGTGCAGCGTGAAAACAAAAGCTTTACACTAGCAGAAGGAAATATTGCTAATTTACCGAATGGAACAGGAATAGTAAAAAATCATATGCTAGAAAATTCAAATGTAGATATGACGAAAGAGATGGCAGATCTTATGTCGAGTCAAAAAATGATTCAAGCATCTCAGCGTATTATGACTTCATTTGATAAAATTTATGAAAAAGAAGCGAATGAAATATTGAGATAAAGGAGACTTCCCGTTAAGGGGAGTCTTTTTTTGGTTGCTTTTATTACAGTTACAACATAAAATGATAATCATTATCATTTTATGTTGTTTAATAAGAATGGAAGTTGTGATGGTCGTATCAATTGTTTAACTAGGTGAATTAAAAACGAAGGGGAAGGTGTATTTATGTCTACTAAAAAGAAACTTTGCATTGGATTATGTTTAATTTCTAGAAAGAAAGAACAAGAGAGTATGTTTAATTCAGGGATAGATGAACAAGTAGAGTTGGCACTACAGGCAGAAGAGGCTAAGTTAGATTTTGTTTTTAAAGCAGATTATTTAGTGGCGCACCCGGATTTAATCGCTCGTAATAAGGGGAATGTAATGTTAGATCCGACATTATTATTTACTGCTATTGCGTATGCAACAGAAAAAATTGGAGTGGTTACGACTGCCTCCACATCGTTTTATCCACCATACATACTTGCGAGGCAATTACAATCTTTAAATTGGATTAGTAATGGCCGAGTAGGTTGGAATATTGTCACATCCATTGATGGTGCAGAAAACTTTGGTGAGACAGGGATGCCGCCATCTGAGGAACGATATGCGAAAGCTGCAGAATGTACAGAGTTAGTAAGGAAACTTTGGAGAAGCCATCCTTATGAAGTTTTGAAAGTAGATAACACTGAAGTCATTAGAGAGATGGTAAAGCCTATTGAGCACAGTGGTGAATACTTTGAGGTGAAAGGGCCACTTAATATTCCGCAGCATATTTCAGGAGAAATGCCATTATTTCAAGCGGGTGCTTCAGAGGCTGGCCGGAATTTCGCTGCTTCTGTTGCGGATGCGATTTTCGCCGCGATGCCAGATATAGAATCAGGAATCGAACTTCGTCAAAATTTAAGAAGAAGAGCAGAAAAGCATGGCCGAAAGCAAGATGATGTACGGGTATTACCTGGATTGTATTTCTTTATCGGTGATACATATGAAGAAGCGCTAGAGATGCATAGGCAAGCTCATCAACATCTCACAATGGAGAAGAGATTGGCTTTACTTGAAATGGTACTCGGATTAGATGCTAGAGGAATTTTACTAGAAAGTAAGATAAAGGAAGATATGTTGCCAAGTAGAGAGCAAACTGTACGTAGTAAAACACATGCCGAATTATTACGGAATTTCATCATTAAAAATGAACCAACTGTTGAACAAATACTAGAACGACCAGAAGTTGTTTGTTCTGCTCATTGGGTTGCGATTGGTACACCACAAGATGTATTCCAGCAAATTATGGAAAGATTTGAAGCAGGAGCACTAGATGGATTTATTGCAATTCCAGGTGGGCCTCAGAAATCATTGGATCTATTCTTTAGTGAAGTTATTCCGTTATTTGTGAAGGCGGGTATATTTAGGGAAGAATATACAGGTTCAACTTTGCGTGAACATTTAGAGGGGACTTCATTAAATACTTTGCTGTTAAAATAAGTAGAATACTATGTAGAAAATGCCTTTCATAAGAAGGCTTTTTCTTTTTTGTTAAAATTTCAGAATTATCAATTGACTTTATAGGTCTTCTTTTTTTATATTAGTAGGTATAGTAATAACTACTAATATAAAATGAATGCATCGTTTTCAAATGAGAGCTATGTAGATTGTGAGGGGTTACCGATGGATGAAATAATAAAAGAGTTACAAAAGCTAGGTTTTTCCCAATATGAATGCAAAGCGTACATTGGATTATTAAAACATTCCCCAGTAACAGGATACGAAGTGAGTAAACAAACAGGGGTACCTCGTTCGATGATTTATGAAGTACTTGGCAAGTTGATGGATAAAGGAGCGGTGCATATCGTTCCTTCTGAACCAGTGAAATATGTACCAGTGTCAGCTACGGAATTAATGGATCGAATGCGAAAAGACTTTGAAAAGTCCTTTGCATTTTTAGACCAGAAATTAAATTGTTTAGAACAAGAGCGGCAAATTGATGTAATTTCGCATATTCGCTCAAATGATCGTGTTTTGAAAGAAATATGCAATATAATTAATAGAGCAAAAGAAGAGCTATGGATTTCAGTATGGGAAGATCAAGTGCACGAGATTGAGCCGTTCATTCATCAAAAGGAAGAGGAAGGCGTACATATTTTTTCCATTTTATTTGGTGCTCCAGAAACAAAAATAGGAGCGACATTTCATCATAATTATATGACACCTCACGTCGTTGAAAAGAGAATGGGAGGTCATTTAACTGTTATCGCGCGTGATGGGGAAGAAGTATTAATTGCTAACTTTTCAAATGATAGCACTTCATGGGCGGTGACAACGTATGATCCAGCTTTAGTACTCGTCGCTACAGAGTATGTTCGGCACGATATTATGGTGGAAGAGATTACGAAGGAGTTTGGAGCTGATAAATTAGATACATTATGGCGTGAAAACATAGATTTAGTTCATGTCGTAACAGGCAAACGCACGATGGAAGAAATGGAGGGAGATAATGGTGAATAAAGCTCAAGCACATATGACACTGCAGAGCGATGATTCATTTCAGCAAGGTGTAAAGGATTGTTTACCAACTGTATTTGGATATTTGAGCATTGGTATAGCAGCTGGTGTTATTGCGAAAACAGCAGGTTTTTCGGTCATAGAAATCGCCTTTATGTCCACGTTAATTTACGCAGGTTCTGCTCAGTTTATATTAGCGGGGATGTATGCAGCAGGTGCCCCAGCTTCAGCAATTATTTTTACCGTGTTCTTTGTTAATTTACGTCACTTATTAATGAGTGCGGCACTTGCGCCTTACTTCACGAAGATACCTCTTTTTAAAAATGTAATAATTGGTTCGCAAATTACAGATGAAACTTTCGGCGTTGCAGTGCAACAAGCAGCGCAAAAAGGATATTTAGGCGAGAAATGGATGATGGGCCTTAATGTAACAGCGTATTTAAATTGGATTCTTGCTACAGTTATCGGGGGGCTTTTTGGTGAGTGGATACCAGACCCTCATACGTACGGGATGGATTATGCATTACCAGCGATGTTTATCGGATTATTTGTACTTCAGCTAATAAGTAGTAAACCGAAACTAGCAATTCATCTCAGTGTAGCAATTGTAGCGATTATTATCGCATACGTTTCACACTTATTTATGCCAGATAGTATAGCAGTTATTATTGCAACATTACTAGCTGCGACGATTGGAGTGCTGATTGAAAAATGGAAATGAGATTAGATGTATTATTACTATTACTAGCGGCAGGAGCTGTCACACTCGTTCCGCGTATTTTGCCTCTTCTCGTATTTAGTAAAATACAAATTCCAGACTGGGGTTTAAAATGGTTAAATTACATACCAATTGCGATATTAGCAGCACTTTTAGCACAAGTATTATTTATGCATGAGACGATGCAGTGGGATTATCTTATCGCCGCAATTCCAACATTTCTTGTCGCAATCTATACTCGTAGTCTATTAGGAACCGTATTAACTGGAGTGATTGTGATTATTTTGTTACGTTTCTTTTTCTAGAAAGGATTCGGCTTATATAATAGCGAAAGGTGTAATAATAAGAAATATATAGGGGTGGTGTTATGATACTTTTAACGATAGGAGCAATATTGTTAACGTTGTTTATTTTCTTTATTATCGGCTTTATTACGTTTATGATGTTTGTTGATAAGGCGACACCTCAAATTTATTATACACCTTGTGAATCAGTGACAGTGAAGTCTAAAGGTAAAGATAGAAGGAAGAAAAGTTGATGTCGTGCTTTTCTTCCTTTTCTTTTACATTCCTGAAAGAACTAACAACAACACTCCGAATAGAAAACTAATAAAAGAAAGAAAACCGATACATATCGAGAACACACGATTATTTCTCCATTCGCGCCAGAAGACGATAAATCCTAAAATGCAAAGGAAAAACCAAATGGGTAAAAATATGAACTCACTCATTTTCTTGGGGAGTAACGAATAAAAAGTTGTTACATATAGTACCAAATTTGTCAAAAATAAAATACAAACGATAATGGATTGTGAATAGGGACGTTTTAAAAATTTCTCATTTTTAACTGTTATAAAAATGAGAGTTAGCGCTGATATAAAGGCAATGATTATGAAAATAAGTAAGAGTAATGTAAGGGGCATTAGAACCTCCTTTATAAGAGTGCATTCATAAGAAATGAATCTATTAAATTGTATACTTGTTTTGTAGAGTGTTCGTTATATTTTTCAGTGTATGGATTTAAAAATCCATGCTCACCTTGTAGTTGTTTTATTTCTAATAAAGGATTATCTTGTTGCTGTAATGTTTTCGTTAAGGAGGATACTGAAAAACTAATTTCTTTTTCAGGAAAAATGAGTAATGTAGCGCATGCAGGCTTCATGTGAACATAATCACGTATACGAGAGCCGTAACATCCAATAATAAAATCTAGTTTTGGATTGTTACTACATAGCCATGAGATGGTAGCTCCAACGCTAAAGCCGATAAGTCCAATATGTGCGTAACGATTGGAAAGGCTATGAATGAGTTCCTCAATTTGCTTTTTTCCACCATCAAATCCAATGTGGTTCATAAAATATTGGTATGCTTTTTCTTCATTATTATAATGAAATGCCTGTTGTAATTTTAGAAGATTCGGGCAGAATACATCTATTTGAGATGAAGTGAAGTGGTCAATTACATGATGCATATGATCATTTACACCATATATTTCATGTGAAACAACGAGAGCTAATTTTTTCTTCATCATTACAAAATTTCTCTTTGAAACTTGTATTCTTTCTCTACAAGGCAAATACGCAAGTGGAAGTTTTCATACCATTGCTCACGGCCTCTTTTTTTCGCTTCTTTATGTAAGGCGTTCTTTTTCCAATTTTCAATTGCTTCAAGTGATTCCCAATAAGAGATTGTAATGCCGAGGCCCGAATTATCTCGTGCACTTTCTACACCTAAAAATCCAGGTTGCTGTTTCGCAAGTTCCTCCATTGTTTCGGCAACGGTACTATAATCTGTTGTATCATTTGATAAATTAGAAGTGAATATAACTGCATAATAAGGTTTGTTTTTTTCTAAATCAGATTTCATTGTCTTTCCTCCTTAATGTATAGTACGAATAATTCATCCATAGTTTGTATTTTAGCAGGTCACAAAAAGAAAAGAAGTAGAAAATTCTAATTTTTTCATCCCATGTAAAATAGAAGATAGAAGAAATTTATAATAAATAATCTAAAGAAAGAAAAACGCCACTTCAAAAAATTGAAGTGGCGTTTCTTATATTTCCTCTAAGCTATTAACTGGAACAGTTAATTCGCGACCTGGATTTTTTACTTCATATATGCGGGCGGTTTCGTTGCTTTCGTCGACGTGTTGAATCATAACAGGCATGCCTTGAAAACTGACATTGGCATGTTCCGCTGACACAGAAAGCTCTTTTGCACGTTGAATATTCATTTATATTCCTCCCATCATTATTATCTTTGCTAAAAAAGAGGAATAATATACCATTTCGAGACATTCTTAAAGTTTTTGTATTATTTGTAATGTTTCTTTAATAAATGAAGTGAAGATGGAATCAGGATAGGACTGTACGATTTCATATGCTTCTGTTACTTCTTCAAGAGCTCTTTTTTTATCATTAAGTTTGACATAACAAAGAGCACGATATGCCCCAGCTGTTGTAAGCCGTGCGTGATCAAGTGGATGGTTTATATAATCTGGTATGATAGCACGTTGTAATGTTTTTAAAGCTTCTTCGTATTGTTTTAAACCATACAAAGCTTTTCCTTTTTCAAGATAATACGATCCATCATCTTGAAAAATTCGCTCATCTTTTAGTTTTTCTCGAAATTGTTCTACATGTTCTAATGCAATAGTATATTCATGAGTAATTGTGTTGTAGTAGTAAGCTTTTAAAAGATTAATAACCGCTGCAGATAAAGTATCTTCTGTAAAAATGGCAAATTGCTCTGATTTTTTTATGTAATGTAAATATTGTTCTTTATCAGCCGTTAGGACTTTTTGGTAAGATAAAATACGGTAAAATTCATCTGTTTTATAATACACTTGATGTTTTTTTGAAAATGCAAGTGCATCTAAAATGACACTTTCACATTGTTCGTAATTACCATATGCAAGAAAAATAATCGCCTCATATAAATATAACTCGATATGTATAATGAGATCCATTTCTAAATGTTTCTCTTCATAGTCATTTCGGATGCTAGCAATGAGTTGTAAACATTCAGCATACTTTTTACGTGTGAATATCGTAAAGGATAATTTTAATTTTGTTTCCGTACTTTCCCGGTATAACGTATATTTTTCAAAAATAGAAGTAGCCTTTTCCACGTAATGTTCAATATTGTAATCTTTCATTTTAGCCGCAGCTGTTACAAATTGTTTATATAAACGAGCGGTATTCAAAGTAGGAGGTAGCTCTTTTTGAACGATAGGTAGTAAGATCTCATATACTTCATCGTACTTATTTGCTTTTATTAGTTGTTCCATTTGTTGAATGAGTTCTATCGTTTCCACATCATCATCTTCTAGTAAAAAACTCGTTTCGCATCCAAGTTTTTCAGCAATATATTGTAATGTTTTCATGGAAGGTGTAGCTTTTCCGTTTTCAATTTGGCTTAGCATACTTTTTGTCAGTTCTGAACCTGCTAAATCAGTTTGAGTAAGCTTTTTTTCTTTTCGTAACGTTTTAATTTTTGCACCGAGAGTAGCCATTATATGCTCCTTTATAATTTAAAAGTTAAACACAATTAAACTTTTTATTGTAAAAATTGGAAAGTTGATTATATAATAAGTTTAACACAATTTAACTTTTAAGGGGAGAGTGTCATAATGGGGGATGTAAGTATAGGTCAACATGATTGGAAAATGAAGATTGCAACGAGAAATATTATTTTAATGATGATTGGAAAAATGACGTCCTTGTTAGGGGCGGGTATTTATACGTTTGCAATGGGGTTATACGTATTAAAGACAACTGGTTCAGGAATGGGGTTTGCAACTACTCTTATTTGCGGATCAATACCAAGAATGATCTGTGGCCCAATTGCAGGTGCTGTAGCTGACCGCGTCAATCGAAAATGGCTTGTCATTGGCACAGATTTATTAAGTAGTTTAACGATGCTTATTATGTTTATTCTTGCAACTACTTTTGGGCCATCACTACTGTTTATTTATGTATCAGCGGCATTATTATCAATTTGTGCAAGTTTTTATTCTGTAGCATTAACTTCGTCTATTCCTAATTTAGTAGATGAGGAGCGTATTCAAAAAGCGAGTGCTTTGAACCAGACTGCAGCATCATTATCGAATATTTTAGCACCAATTATTGGCGGAGTTGTATTTGGTTTCTTTTCAATTAAGTCGTTCTTTCTGTTAAATAGTATTACATTCTTTTTAGCGGTAATTGTACAATTATTTATCGTATTTGATTTATATAAAAAAGAAATGGTTGAAAGTAAAGAGCATTTCTTGATGAGTATAAAAGAAGGTTTTTCATATATAAAAAGACAGCATGAAATATATGGTTTAATGAAAATAGGGCTATGGGTAAACTTTTTTGCAAGTGCACTGTTCGTTTCACTACCATTTATTATTATTCAAAACCTGCATTTATCCTCGAAGCAACTCGGTGTTGTAGAGGGAATGTTAGCAGTCGGGATGCTAATTGGTGCGATTGCATTATCAGTACGTAAAGAAGTGAATAATCCGTTTCGCTCTGTTTATATTGGGCTGTTTTTATTTGCGGGTTTAAGTTTATGTACAGTCTTCCCATTGTTAGTTACCATTCCGAAAGTAGTAAGTTTTATGTACTATATTGCTTTTATGATTTTAACGGGTATATCAATGATGGCTGTAAATATCCCGATGCAAGTACATTTGCAAAAGACGACAGATCCAAGTTATTTAGGCCGCGTTTTCGGTTTGCTTGAAACAATTGCTACTGCCATTGCACCGCTTGGTATGATTGTATATGGATTATTATTAGATATGTTACCGACTAGCATTGTTATGATGACAATAGGCGGAGGATTATTGTTAGTTGTTTTAGTTGGAGTGAAGAAGCATGTAGCAAAAAAGCAAGTGGATGTGTCAGCCTAAAAGAAAATTTGACTTAATGATAAAAAATGACCAAATTAGTATTTTAGTTTTTGAAACTCTTTTTCATGTATGTTACAGTAAAGTGAGCAGACAAAGAAAAGGAGAAAACATCATGAAAAAAATAAGTTTTGTTATGCTTTTTCTGTTAGTTGTAATGGCTGGATGTAGCAATTATGACACGTATATTGAAACAGGTATGCAATCATTGAAAGATGAAAAATATAGTGATGCAACAATGTGGTTCGAAAAAGCAGAAAAAGAGAAATCAGGAAATGAAGCGAAATCATATAAAGAAATTGCCGAGATAATGGATCACGGAGCAACAGCATTAAAAGACGGTAAGTATTTAGAAGCGAAAGATATTGCAAATGAAGTGTTACAAAAGAAAAAAGATGATGAACTTGAAAAATCTGTAAAATCAAATGCAGAGAATATGCTTCAAAAAGCAAAAGATGTGGAAGAGAAAGTAAATGAAAGAGTGGCAAAGCGGAGAAAAGTAGAAGAAGAAGGAATCGATAAACTTATTAAAGCTGTCGATAGTATAGATGAAGTGAAAGAAAAAGAGAAAAAAGTTTCAGAAGCATTAGATAAGGCTGAAGAGGCACAAGCAAAAATTGAGGCGAAGAAAAATAAATAGAGTTTTAGTTTAAGAGGCTGTCGTGTATAACGACAGCCTTTTAATTTTTGGCTGCGAAAGAAAGGATGCTATGTAGTAAAAAAGAAATGATTTTAGAATTCCATCTGTCCTCATGATGAATCGTATAAATGTTACGCTGAAATTCAAATCTTGGAATTGGTATATAGCATAGCTCATTTCGCTGTATTTCTTGTTCAATAGCAAGTTTAGAAATAAAAGCGACGCCATTCCCGTATTTTAAAATTTGTTTCATCGTTTCTAATGAATCTAGTTCAATTTCAGATTGGAATGTGATGTTATGTGCTAGTGTCCATTGTGTAAGTAAATCTCTCGTTGTAGATGGATTACGATGCAATAATATACGTTCTTTTTCGATATCTTGTAATGATACATTTGTCTTTTTAGCAAAATGATGTTCTTTGGAAAAAGCGAGAACAAGTGTATCAGGCATTACATTCGTTTGTTTTAAAAGTGGTTCATCAAATGGTGCAGCAGAAATTACTCCGAGATCAATTTCATGATTTTGTAGCATGATTCGAATTTCAGGAGCTGGTTTTACCATGAGTGTTATTTTTATATTAGGAAATTCGCATTGAAATTGGTGAACAACTTCTGGTAAAAGATAAGTCGCTGGTACATAACTAGCACCGATTGTTATAGCACCTTTATGAAAATCTTTAAACTCTTGTGTGACCCGCCTAGCTTCTTTCATAAGTGCATCTATTTTACAAGCATAATGATGCAATGCCTCGCCAGCCTCTGTTAAGAAATACCTTCCGGAACGTAATTCAAATAAAGACACACCGAGTTCCTCTTCTAAGCTTTTTATATGAAATGTAATAGTAGGTTGTTTCACGCCAAGTTTTTCTGCAACAATCGTAAGCTTTTTGTATTTCTTAATAAGCACTACAATTTCTAATTTTAAGATATTCATTATGAATTGCCCGCCTTTTTTATTTTAACTATAGAAAAAATCTATAGAAATAAATAGTTTATTAGAAGTTTTTTAATTTAATCTTTACAGTACATTAACATTCAGTATAAATCCTCCATATAGAATGAAAGCAGGTTAAGAATGAGGGGAGAGAGGTGAAACAATGGATATTAAAATTCACGGATTAGAAAAGACATTTGGACAAACACAGGCGTTAAAACCACTGCAAATTGTCATGAAACAAGGGGAATTTACCACACTTTTAGGACCTTCTGGATGCGGAAAAACGACTTTACTTAGAATGATTGCAGGGCTTGAAGAGCCGGATAAAGGTGAAATATATTTTGGAGATAAGTGTATGTATTCTGGTGCGAAAAAAATAAAAACATCTCCTCATGAACGGAATATCGGTATGGTATTTCAAGATTTTGCTTTATGGCCGCATATGACTGTGTTTGAAAATGTTGCATTTGGATTAAGGGCTACAAAGCAAACGAATCATTTACGAGAAAAGGTAGAAGATGCGATAAAACGAGTTCGTTTACAAGGTATGGAGAAAAGATATCCACACGAACTTTCTGGTGGACAGCAGCAACGTGTTGCATTTGCTAGAGCAATTGTAACAAAACCTCATTTTATTTTGTTTGATGAACCGCTTAGTGCACTCGATGCAATTTTGCGTGAAGAAATGCGCTTAGAGCTTATGGATATCGTTCATTCTATTGGCTTAACGGCATTGTATGTAACGCATGATCAAACGGAAGCTATGTCAATGTCAGATCAAATTATTGTCATGAAACAAGGAGAAGTATTACAAAAAGGAACGCCAGAAGATATTTATGTGAAGCCGTCTCATGAATTTGTTGCAAAGTTTGTTGGTAAGGCAAATTGGCTTGTAGAGAATAAACAAATGGTTCGTCCAGAGCACGTGAACTGGGCAAAAAATGAAGTGTGCGATACGTATACAGGTGAAATTCAGCACGTTACATATGTAGGAGAACGTTATGAAGTGAAAGTAAACATGGGGACACTCGGTGTATGGACAGCTTATCACAATAGTAAGCTAAGCGTCGGTAAACCGGTATCGTTATATGTACCAAAAAAATGTATTCATCATATAGGGGGAGAGTCGTATGAAGAAATTCAGTTCGCTTAAGTCTTTATTTGTATGTACTTTACTATTTTCAGCTGTAGTAACAGGTTGTAGTTCAAAGACAGGTAGTGCAGATGCAAAAAATAAAAATTCTAATGAAAAGAAAATTGTTGTATATAGTGCAGGACCGAAAGGATTAGCAGAAAAAATTCAAAAGGACTTTGAAAAGAAAACCGGTATAAAAGTGGAAATGTTTCAAGGAACAACAGGTAAGATTTTAGCGAGAATGGAAGCTGAAAAGAAAAATCCAGTCGTTGACGTTGTCGTACTCGCTTCTTTACCAGCGATGGAAGGACTAAAGAAAGATGGTCAAACGTTACCTTATAAAGAAGCGAAACAAGCTGATAAGCTACGTTCTGAATGGTCAGATGATAAAGGACATTATTTCGGATATAGTGCTTCCGCATTAGGAATTGTGTACAACACAAAAAATGTGAAAACAGCACCTGAAGATTGGAGCGATATAACGAAAGGAGAATGGAAAGGAAAAGTGAATCTTCCAGATCCAGCACTTTCAGGTTCAGCTTTAGATTTTGTAACAGGATATGTGAAAAAGAATGGACAAGATGGATGGAAATTATTTGAACAACTTAAGAAAAATGAAGGTACAGTAGCGGGGGCAAACCAAGAAGCGTTAGACCCAGTTGTAACAGGTGCGAAAGATATGGTAATTGCGGGTGTTGATTATATGACGTACAGTGCAAAAGCTAAGGGTGAACCGGTTGATATCGTATATCCAAAAAGCGGAACAGTTATTAGTCCACGTGCAGCAGGCATTATGAAGGGTAGTAAAAATGTAGAAGGTGCAAAAGAGTTTATTGATTATTTATTATCAGATGATGTACAAAAACAAGTTTCTAAAGCGTATTTATTGCCAGGTAGAAAAGATATAAAAGCTGAAAATAGACCGAATGTAGAAGAGATTCCAGTATTACATATTGACTGGAAAACAGTTGAGAAAGAACAAGATGCAATAGGAAAACAATTTAAGAAAGTATTTCAATAAGATGGTGATTACATGGTAAATCGATTCGTGTCAGTAAGACAAGTTGGAATGACAGTAGCGTTGTTACTTGTGGCGATGTTAATCGTCATTCCGCTTTTTCTCATTTTATTTTCTAGTGTATATGAAAATAGCAGTTGGAATTTTTTAAAGCCTTTTGAAGTCATGCAGAGTGGCGGATTAGCTGGGATTTTTCTGAATTCGATGCTGCTAGGTGTACTCGTTGTAATAGGAGCTACAATATTTGCATTTCCATTGGCGTTCATTATGAGTAAAACAGATGTAGGAAAGTATAGTAAGTTAGATATTGTTTTTATGATTCCATTTATGACCCCGCCTTATATCGGATCGATGGGATGGATTTTGTTCATGCAACCTAAGGGCTATTTTGAACAATTTTTTCCGATGCTAAAGACGATTTCATCATCGTTTTTTAGTTTAGGAGGTATGGTCTTAATTATGAGTCTGCATTTATTCCCATTCCTTTATTTCATGTTGAAAAACACGTTACTTCAGATTGGGAGTAGTAAAGAAGAAGCGGCAGCAGTTCATGGTGGGAGCTTTTTCTATCGTTTACGAAAAATAATATTGCCGTTATTAGTATCAAGCTATGTCATGGGTGCTTTACTCATTTTCGTAAAGACGATTGCTGAATTTGGAACACCAGCTACATTTGGGCGTAGAATAGGATTCCACGTGTTAACATCAGAAATCCATAAATTTATTTCGAGTTGGCCGATTGATTTTAGTAGTGCAACAGCATTATCTTCTTTATTACTTAGTGCATGTATGCTCATTTGGTATATGCAAAATGTATTGAATCGAAAGTATTCATATGCAATGGTTAGTGGAAAAGGTGTGAAATCTAAAAGGTATACTTTGTCTATATTTGCGCGCGTTGTAGCATGGGTTTATGTGATTAGTTTGCTAATCGTATCAATTGGTATCCCATACTTTTCTATACTAATTGCTTCATTGTCGAAATTAAGAGGCGGTGGATTACATGTAAATAACTTTACAATAAGTCATTATGAAGCATTGTTTACAATGGGTTCTCCAGGATTAGAAGCTTTATGGAACAGTTTTCTTTTTTCGCTCGTAACAGCGGTTGTTGCTGTAATGATTGGAGTCTTTTTAGCACTTATGATTCGAAAGGGGAAGAAGTCTTCTGAAAAATGGCTTGATATGTGCGGTATGTTACCGAATATGGTACCAGGAATAGTGATGGTTGTAGGTCTTATTTTATTTTGGAATTCACCATATATGCCTATGTCCATTTACAATACACCTGTTATGGTTATCGTAACGTATGTTGTTCTTTTTTTACCTTATACAGTGCAGTATGTAAAATCATCGCTCGGACAAATTGATGACTCTCTTGTGCAGGCAGGAAGTATTTTTTCCGGGAATTATATTTATATTTTTAGGAAAATAATATTGCCTCTTATTATTCCTGGTATTCTTGCTGGATGGGCGATGACATTTACGATTTCAATACGAGAGTTAGTAGCATCGCTTCTCGTATTACCTCCATCAGTAGAAACGTCAGCAACGTTTATTTTTGCTCAATTTGAACAGGGGGAAGTATCTATAGGAATGGCGATGGCAGTTGTTTCTGTTGGACTTACAACACTATGCTTATTACTTCTGCAACATATGGAGCAAAAAAGAAAAGGGGTCGCATGATGAGGGTAGAAGTATGGGGAGGAGCAGGAGAGTACGGTCGTTCCTGCTATTTTGTAAAAAATAAAGAGACAAAAATCGTATTTGATTGTGGCATTAATCGATCGTATGAAGATAGTTATCCAAAAATAGAAAGAGAAGTCGTTCCATTTTTAGAGGCGGTATTTTTATCGCATATTCATGAAGATCATACGATGGGTTTACCTTTATTAGCGAAGTATGGATATAAGAAAAAAATTTGGACAACTCGTTATACAAAGGAACAACTTCCGGCTTATTTTGAAAAATGGAGAAACTACAATCTTTCGCAAGGGTGGAATGTACCTTATAACGATCAAAATGTAAAAGATTTAAACTATGTATGTATTGATGAGATTAGTAATCCAAATGAATGGATACAGATTACTCCTACATTGCGGTTTCAATGGGGGTATAGTGGGCATGTATTAGGAGCGGTTTGGTTTTTAGTGGATATGTGTAATACATACGTATTTTATTCTGGTGATTATTCCGCAGAATCTAATATACTACGAGCTAATTTACCTGAGAAGTTGCGAAGCAATATAAAAATTGCAATTGTAGATGCCGCTTACCACACTGATGATGTTTCGCAAAATGAAAGATTAGACGATCTATGTGCAGAAATTGAACGAGTTATGAAAAATAAAGGAGTAGCATTACTACCGCTGCCGCAACTTGGTAGGGCGCAAGATATAGTATTGTATTTATATGAACGATATAAAGAATTTCCGCTTATAGTAGATAAAGAAATTTTGGCTGGATTTGAAGAGATGTTCCTATATAAAGATTGGATAAAAAATAATGAAGAACTTCGATGGGTTATGGAGAGTTTAAAAAGAAACATAATCGTTATGGATCATGACATTAGTATACAAAATAGTTACGGAATAGTTGTAATGAGTGATGCGAATATGCAAACGAAACGCGCACAGTTATACTATGAACAACTTCGGCATGAAGAACGGAATTCCATTATTTTTACAGGACATATTGCGAAAGAGAGTTTTGCAGAAAAAGTTATGAAAGAGCATGTAAGGAATACATGTAGGGTGAATCGAGTTCCGTATAAAGTTCATCAAAGTATGGGTGATGTTAAGGCAATGTTAAATATATTATTACCGGAACATACTTTGTTAGTGCACGCTCATAAAGAGGATACGGATCGATTACAACAAAAGCTAAGTACAGCAGGATATGAAAATATATATTCACTTGCAATGGAACGTATAGAAGTCATTTAAAATGTAAAGGGGATAGGTATATGAAAAAAGTATTTGTATTCGTAAGCATTTTCTTTTGTTGTTTCCTTTATAACGTGATGGAAGGGTTTGCTGCTAGTCCAATGAAACCTAGTTTTGAAGTGAAGTTATTATTAAAGCCAGAACAAGTATTAGGTTATAACAAAGAGATGAAGCAAGAGGTACTAGAACATTTCCAAGCTGGTACAAATGATGAAAGAATACAAGTGCAATTTTTAGATACGGCGAATAAAAGTTTAAGTAACGAAGGTTGGTTTGCGAGAATTCGAAAGAAAGAATTTAGTAAAGATTTTGAGCTAACATATAAAAAAAGATATCCTATTCAAAATGGTGTAATTCAAGATGCACTAGAAGTAGCTAAAAAAGAAGGATTTGATAGTAAAACTGATAGTTATGAGGCGGAAATAGATTGGGGATTTGGGAAGAAAACGTTAAGTATTTCAAATAAGAAAAGTTACAGTGCTAAAGGATATGGGGTACTTGATTTACCAAATGAACAAGCTTCTCAAAATATGTTAATAGAAAAGTTACCAGGGAAAATGAACAAATGGTTGTATACGAATTGGGGAGAAGAAATGTTAAGGGATTCTCACATTTACGGTCCTGTATTAATGAAACGATATACAGGTGAATTTGAAAATATAAAAACGAATATTGAAATTTGGCCATTAAGTAATACTGGGAAGATAGAAGATGACTTCGTAATAGAAGTGTCGTTTAAAACAAATGAGGAAAGTATTGCGACAAAACAAAGAGAATTATTAATGGCGAGTATAGAGAAAAAAGGATGGTTGTTACCGAAAGATAGTTTGAAGACAGAGCTTATTTTTCAGTAAATGAGAAAAAAGGAATCCATATTTCGTGGATTCCTTTTTCTAATATATGAGTATTAAGCTAAGTCAGCTGACACGAACATATCACTATTTTGAAGATTTTTAGAGCGTAAACTATAAGCAACTACCTTCTTTTTATGTTGTTTTACAACATCAACATGCTCCTCGTGACTATAAATATAAAATGTAAAATCCTTTTTGCCACGTTTTGCATTGATAATTAAAGGAGTGCCTTCATTGTGAGGCGGTGCATAATAGCGATCTAAAAATAAACCTTCATTAAAATCATGAATGATTTGAGACTTTTTTTCGTCTTCTACGCTCTTCCCATTAATAGTAACAGTCACATTCTCTTCTTCAAGTTGTGGATGTGTTTCGTACTTGCTAATAATGGATTCAATAACAGAGTTAGGAAGGCTAGAAACGATAATTTTAAATGCCCCAAATACAACTAACAGTACAATAAACCAAGTCGTCATAGTATATCATCCCCTTTATTCTATTTAATAATATAACTCATATGGTAATAGTACATATGGTGAAGTTTTGTATAATTTGTGAAAAATATGCCATTTTTACGAACGAAATATTAGAAAAATCAATTTTGTTACAAAAAGTTGAAATCGAAGTATTTTAAAAGAAAAAGGTTTATAATAAAAATATAACTAATAACCACATTACTAATTATAAGGAAGTGTAACTATGAGTACTGTAGCAATCGTGTATGGTATTATTCTTTCTACAATTATTGTTTTATTTTTCGTTGGAGTTTCACGTTATATTCATAAATGGAAAGAAGGCGTTGCGAAATTAAATCACATTGAAGAAGAACTTAGTGATTTAATGTTACATCATGGTAAGTAAAAGAGTTATTATTTAACTAAACAATGTGAAGGCTATCACAAAACATGTTTTCCTAATGAAAGCATGTTTTTTTATTATGTGCTGAATAGGCACATATCATCTATTTTTTCCATACGATACATCGTTAAGTACAAAATGTTAGGAGCGGAAAAGAGGGATGATATGAGTACGTCAGGTTATGTTCCAGATAATAAAAATTTAAAGAAAAGCTCAGGAACTCCAAACCTTTTCTTTGATTCAAGAAAAAATGTCTTTTTTAAAAGGGATGAGAAAAACGTTGCATATGAAGTTACTTCAACGCAGTTACCAGCAATGATTGGAGGAGCATTTGTTGATTTATTTATGACGAAGGGACATATGCGAGAACCGCATTGGCATCCGAATGCATGGGAATTAGATGTTGTTGTATCAGGAGAAGCAGTTACATCCATTTTAAATCCTGAAACGAATCAATTGCAAAATTATCATGTAAAAGCGGGGCAAACAGTCTTTATTCCAATGGGATGGTGGCATTGGATCACAGCCATAACAGAGGAAGTACAATTACATTTGTTCTTCAATAACGATCAGTTTGAAACAGCAGAAGGATCAGACATACTTAGATTAACACCACCAGAAGTATTTCAAGCTGCATACGGTGTAAGTGCAGAGAAATTAGAGAAGGACCTTTCGCCAATTAAGGAGTCGGTTGTAATTGGTCCACCTAACTCCAAACGGCTAAAAGAAGTTAAAGAAAGTGACGACTCAAATATAGTCGTTACGTTAAATGGACAAATAACTTCATGTGAAATAGAGTAACTCTTTCTTTTTTAGGAAGAGTTATTCTGTTTTGTATAATTTTGTAATTAAATTTGTTATAATAATTATATAGAAGGGAATGTATCTGGCATTAACGGGCAGTAAAACTCCCACCTTAAAATTCGGCTGGAGCGAAGATGTTAGGTGAGAGTCGGGCTGCCCGTAAACGCCGATTGGTTTAACTAATAATCAGTGGGGGATGAAGAACCCCACTGATTATAGTTTCACTTTATTAGAGGGGGTATATTGTGAACATATTTAAGATTATAGGAATTGTTGCAGGAGTGATTCTAGTAGCTGTTATAGCTTTCTTTGTCATTATGAAGTACTATTTGTCAAAAGAAGATCCTGATTACGTATTAAAGTACATAAAAGAACATAAAGACGATGAAACATGTTCATTATTTATTAAAAGAAATGGAGAAGTATTAACTTCTATAAATGCAAATAAAAAATTACCATTGGCGAGTACGGCGAAAATCGTAATAGCAGTTGAATTTGCTAAGCAAGTATCAGAAGGGAAAATAAGTCGAGATGAACAAATTTCATTGCAGGAGCTAGAAAAATATTACGTTAAAAACACTGATGGTGGAGCGCATCCTAACTGGTTAGAAGATGCTAAAGCGAGAGAGTTAGTGAAAAATGGACAAATCGCTTTGGAAGAAGTCGCTAAAGGGATGATTCATTATAGTTCGAATGCAAATACAACATATTTGTTAGAAAAGCTTGGAATAGAAAGAGTAAATGAAAGTATAAAAGAGTTAGAGCTTACTAGTCATGACAAGTTCTCTTCGTATACTGCTTCACTATATATGAGAGGGTATGTAGAAAAAGAGCTTCATGAGCCAGAAAATCAATCTTTAGAAACGATACGTAACATGTCAAAGGATGAGTATAATAAACATGTGTTACAAATACATGAATGGATGAAAGATGAAGAAGAATGGAAAAAACGGGATATCCCATTAAAGGTAGATATGGAATTTCAGCGAATTTGGTCAGATCGATTAGTGGGTGCAAACGCTAAAGATTATATGAGTATAATGGGGAAAATAAATAGTAGAAATTATTTTCCAAAATCAATGCAAGATGAAATTGAGAATGTTTTTAACGGAACAGTTAAAAATAGTAAGTTTGAATATGCTGGACAAAAGGGTGGTTCTACCGCATTCGTATTGACAAAAAGTTTGTATACTACGGATAAAAACGGCAATAAGGTGGAAGTTGTAATTATGTTTAACGATATAGATGATCAAGTTACATATCAAAAACTTAGAAATAACATAGATTATTTTATTCAAGATTTTATAACAAGTAAGGAATTTAGAAATAAATTATAATGAAATAATTTTATTATGTAAACAAAAGAGTGCTTTTTAAAAAGCACTCTTTTCTATAAATGATACAGGATTTTCTAATTATGCCATTGAATATAGATTGAAAATAAGAAAGGAAGTTGAAGAATGACGACAATATATTTCGTTCGCCATGCCCACTCAACATATACAAAAGAAGAACGTGAACGGCCTTTATCTGAAAAGGGACACTGTGATGCAGAAAATGTAACACGCTTATTAAAAGATGGACATATTGATGTTGTGATCTCTAGCCCGTACAAAAGAGCAATTCAAACTGTACAAGGAATTGCGAATACATATAATGTATCGATACAAATAGAAGAAGATTTACGGGAAAGGTTATTAAGTTCAGAGCCAGTAGAAGATTTTAATGATGCCATTGAGAATGTGTGGGAAGATTGGACTTTTGCATATGAAGGCGGAGAATCAAATGATGTAGCACAAAAGCGTGCTATATTATGCATGCAAAATATATTGGAAAAATATAAAGGGAAGAATATTGTAATAGGTACTCATGGGAATATTATGGTGTTACTTATGAATTATTTTGATTCGAAATATGATTTTCAGTTTTGGAAAACAATTCAAATGCCTGACGTGTACAAATTAACTTTTGATAATAATCGTTTCATTTCTGCTGAAAGAATAGAGGAAGCAGGTCATCGGATAAATATTTTGTAAAAGTTTATCAAAAAAAGAGGAAAGAGAGAAGTTATTGTAGAAGTATGACTTTGTAACATAAAAAATATATGTTAAAGGAGGCTGTTTACATGTTTGAGAAAGAGAAAGAAGGGCTTATTGAAGTTCACAACGTATATGAAATTGCACCAGCAGATGGAACAATTATTGGTATGGCAACGGAAGAAGAAATGGAAATTGCTGCTGAGCTAGAGTTACAGTACTGTGCCCATTCTCGTTTGTTAGAAGCAAATATTCAGTTAGACGGTTCCTCCTATAAAGAGTTACTTCAGGAGTTCCAGGAGTATGAAAGAAAATCGATGAACTTTTGGCGAGCATTACATAAACGTTTAGCTGTGCCATGGGCATGGGTACTACGTATTGATGTTGCGAATGGTCCTATATATGTAAGCAATGGGTATTCGTATTATGAAGAAATTGATGATGAAGAAGATTATGAATAGATAAGTAAGGAAGCAGCTTTAGTTGCTTCCTTTTTTTGTGTGTAATGAGTGAATAGCTTCAATGATAATATCTGGTCGATCATTTTCTATTCCGTGACTAGCATGTTCAGCTAGAATATATTGACTGTTTATAGAGAGGTGAAATTGTTCACGAATTAGTTTTTGCCACGTCGATTCAAGTTGTGTTGCTTCCTCTTTTGGCATGCCGCCCTCAATCATTTGAGTAATAGAATAATGAGGATCTCTACCGATAACGATTAATGGTATTTCTAATATTATATCTAGCTCTTTTATTGAACGAGCACAGTTTTTCCACTCGGATAGTTCAGAAACCGTCGCTTTATATAATGAGGGTGATGTAGAGAATTCTATATAATGTTTTGGTTTGTTGACGAGCATAGGTTTTTGTTCATTATAAAGTGTGTCGACATCCATTTTGGAGTACGTATTATATTTTTGAAGCCACATATCATCAGAATCAGTTTGATCAGAAATCGGTAAATGAAGTTCGTCTAATCGGTGTAAGTTCATGGAAGTAGAATCAACTAAAAGAATTGCTTGTAGCCTATCTTCATGTAACATCGCAAAATGTTGTGCACATAATCCTCCATAGGAATGACCGATTAGAATGATTGGCTCATGAATATATAGTTTGTCTAGTAACATATGTAGTTCTTTTGCTACTTGTATCGTAGTACGCGGATACATTCCCAACTCACTTTTTCCGTAACCTGGGCGATGGTATGAAACGACTGTAAAGTGCTCGGAAAGCTTTTTCATAATGGGAAGCCAATCATAAAAGGAGCAAGTCATTCCAGTTTGAATGACTATAGTTTGTTTACTACTTCCTTTTATATATACTTCTATATTTTGTCCCAATATCTCTACAAATTTATGAATAATAATTCCTCCTAAGTTTGAAATAATTTTTGGCAAGCAAAAACGATACACCAAGCACCTATACCGAGTAGGACAGATGTACTAAGTGCAAATGAATTTTTTAAACTAATATAGACGATAAATAGTAGTAGTGCTGATGCAGGAAATCCATATAATACACCTAAAGCAAATTGACTCAATTCTTGTTTGTTACCACCTTCGAAAGAAATCCAAAATAGACTAAGTAAACTGACAAGAGGAAGGGCAGCGATAAAGCCGTCTATCGTACTATAATGTTTAGCGACTTCAGTAATGATACCGATAATAAGTGCCGAAACGATAACTTTAACGAGGAAATGCATATTTTGCCTCCTTCGCTAATAAAGAAAAGGCTTTTTCAATTAATTGTTGTTCTTCTTTTGATAACTGTGATTCTAATATTTTTATCTTTTCTTTATCTAGTAAAGTATGCTTTTCTAATACTTCCATTCCTTCGGTTGTTAATGTAAGATTTACGACCCTTTCATCTTGTTTATTTCTCTCTTTAAGGAGGAAATCCTTTTGAATAAGGCGCTTTACGTGTTCAGATGCTGTGTTATGAGAGAGACTAAGCTCAGAAGCAACTTTTCCAATTGTTATATTTTTCTCACGGGAAACGATTTGTAAAATACGAATTGCTTGGTGGGAAAGGTTGTCCTCATATTCACATCGTAAGTGATAATAAATACTCTCCCAATGTTGATTGATGTCTTTCATAATAATAAATCCCCCTATTTTTATATCGTATAATAAGATATATTCGTTAATACAGAAATAAAATCCTTTTATTTGGATAAAAAATATTGAAAAAGTTTATTTTTATTGAAATATAAGGTAATCTATGTGTAAAGGTATACATTTAGCAAGAGAGAGGATGATAGCTGTGAATACATTTAAATGGATTAGTCATGAACAGATGTATGTAGATGAAATACATGTTGAAAAATGTGGTCCTCTTTCAGTCGGCGTATACGGTGGAAATCAAGAAAGTGATGCATATGAAAGAGGAGATGCGGTGCTTGCTTGGTGGGATCCTGAATTACAATTTGAATTTGTTATGATTTTTGATACACATCATAAAACGAAAAATATCAATTATATAATAGAAGCAATTTCAGAAAGAAAAGAGAAACTAAAAGAATTATTTTCATACCCAATACATTTAGCTTTTCATCATACACATATGTACTTATTAGCCTTATTCACAGATGAGTTATTTATTGAAAAATGTGATCAAAATGATGAAGAACTTGCATGTTTAATTTGTTTGCGAAAAGGCGAGTTCTTATATTGGCTATCAGTTGGTGATTGTTTCGCATACTTATTCCATTCTGAGCAAACGAAGAATGGAAAAGGACGATTAAATAAACGGAAGAATTACGAATATATTGGCAGGAAAAATATTTTCGCAGCAAATACACCTTGTTTTACTTCAGGTGTGAGGGGATTAGAAAAAGGTACGAATCACATTGTAATGGCAACGGACGGTATTTTAGAGTGTGATAAACGAAGGTTTGATGATGATCAATCTTTAGTAGAAATATTACACGACGGAAATAGCTTACAGATTGAGCCGGTATTAACAAATGTACTGCAGTGGAAAGGTAGAGATTGTGCCACCATTATCGGATGGTCTATCGATACTGAAAATAGACAATGCGCTAATTCATAATAAAAAGGAGTTCAAGGTTTGTTGTCCTTGAACTCCTTTTTGTTAAGCAATATGAATATGATACGTTTTCAACCATTCATTTACTTGTAGCATATACTCCATAGCACTCCTCGCTTCAAAAGTGTTAATCTCTTTATTACTTTGATCAGCAATTGAAAGTAGAATGGAATGGTTAATGAGTGAGAAAATAGGATTGTTTTTATTACTACACATATCAAGTGTTAAATTACGAATCGTTTGTAAGTAGTGTGGGTCTTGTGAAGTTGGATAAGCGCTTTTTCTTCTATTTCGTATATCGTCAGGTAAAGCTGGTTTTAGTGCTCTACGTAAAATGCCTTTTTCAATATTATCAATACTTTTTATGTTGAAAGGAACGTTCCATAAATATTCAACTAATCTATAATCGCAAAACGGTACACGAACTTCAAATCCTACAGCCATGCTCATACGGTCTTTACGATCAAGTAAGAACGGGAGAAATCTCGTTAAAAATAAATAAAACATTTGGCGTTGTTTCGCGGATTTTTTACTTTCCCCTTCAAGAGTAGGTACTTCAAGAACAGCTTCATGGAATCGTGTATGAATATAATGCTCAGGATTACATTGCTTTGATACGTCGTTTAATAATAGAGAAGATGTGTTTTTCCAGTTTGTTAACCATGGAAACTTATCTACATATAATAGTTCTTCTTGATGAAACCAAGGATACCCACCGAATACTTCATCGGCAGATTCCCCGGATAAAGCTACAGTTGCATCTTTTTTCATTTCGCAAAATAGTAAATATAGTGAAGTTTCCATTTCGCCTGCACTTGGTAAGTCTTTCGCATGAAGGGGAACGAATAAGTGATTTGCTAATTCTTCAGCATTCACAATAATGTCATGATGCGACGTCCCTACATGTTCAGAAACACGTTTTACCCAAGGAGCATCTAGACCAGTTCGAGCAAATGTCAGTTCGAAATCTTTCGCGCTATTTAAAAAGTCGATTGAATATGTGTGAAGTGTTTTGTGTTCCTCTGCAAATTCTTTCCCCGCAAGTGCAGTAATACCACTAGAATCTAATCCGCCTGATAACATACAAACGAGTGGAACATCGGCAATTAATTGTCTTTTTACTGTATCTTGTAAAATAGATAAAATATGAGAAGATGTATCTTCTATAGAGTCTGTATGGATCTTACTTTCTAAGTTCCAATACTTCGTAACTACTTTTTTATCACGTGTAAATGTTATAGAATGTCCAGCACGTACTTCTTGAATATGCTTAAACACACCACATCCTGGAGTTCGAAATAACCCTAATCCAAATATTTCATTTATTCCATCCGCATCAACTTCAGCAGGGACAGATGGATGCGCTAATAATGCTTTAATTTCAGAACCGAAAATAATACTGTCATTTCTTTCTGTATAAAAAAGTGGTTTTACACCTAAATGATCGCGTGCTAAAAATAATTGTTGTTTCTGATCATCCCATAAGGCGAAAGCGAAAATTCCATTTAAATGTTGTACGCAGTCTTCTTTCCATTCTAAATAAGCATGTAGTAACACTTCTGTATCTGAATGAGTTTCAAATGCATGTCCACATTTTTGAAGTTGCTCTCTCAGCTCACGGAAATTATAAATTTCTCCATTATAAGTAAGAGCATACGTATAATCACCAGCACGGAATGTTTTTGGTTGTGTCCCGCCTTCTGGATCAATTACAATTAATCGCCGGTGTGCAAAAGCCGCTCTAGGTGAAAACCAAAATCCTTCAGCATCCGGACCACGATGCTCAATACTATTCGCTATCTTTTCTAAAACAACATGTTCATTGGAAAGGTCCTTCTTCCAATCTACCCAGCCTGTAATTCCACACATACACATCTCATCTCCTAATTTAAAATAATTAAAAGTAGATTAACAAAATAAAATGTACACTAAGTTAAAGAATGACTACATAAATAGTGTACTACATGAATTAAACTGTAGACTTGAGAAAATTTTCTTCAAATGCAAAGTTATATGAGACAATGGCTGAGGAAAAGTATTCCATTACATAAAAAAATAATAAAAAAGATGAGAGAAAACATTTTTCAGGACGTTATATAGGGTGTAAAAGCTTTTACAAAAAAATAAGGGGAATCGCTACATGAAATCAAATGAGAAAAATTTTATAAAAAGATTACAGCGGCAAAAAGAAGATGCCTTAGAATTTGTTGTTGATACATACTTACCACTCATAAAGGGGATCACGCATAAAGTTCTTCTTCCAGTTCAAAATGATGGATTGATGGAGGAATGCATAAATGATATATTTCTTTCCATTTGGAATAACGCAAATAAATTTCATGGAGAGCCGAGTGACTTTAAAAAATGGATTGCGGCAATTGCAAAGTTTAAAGCAATTGATTATTACCGAAAAGCGAATAAAAAAGTAGAAATCATTTCAGATGAGTTTCATATTAGTACCAAAAAATCGGCAGAAGACGAATTAATCGTTATGGAAGATAGGGAAGAATTATTGAATCTTATTAATCAATTGGAACCGTTAGATCAAAAAGTATTCATTATGAAATATCTTCTCGGTATGAAGACAGAAGAAATAGGAGACAAGTTAGGGTTAACTCGGGCAGCGATCGATAATCGCGTGTACCGTGGGAAAAAGAAACTACAACAAAATGCTACGAATATTAGTTTTGGAGGTAGTGCAATATGAAAGATATTTATGAACTATTAAATGATATTGATATAGATGAAAAAGAACTTGAGGAAATTGGGACTTCTGAAATTGAAAAAGAAAAAGTGAAGCGTAACTTAAAACAGTCGATACGTACGAAGAAAAAGATGAAAAGTTGGAAAAAAGGTGTTGCTGCAGCATCTATTTTAGTCGGCGTATCGGTTGCCATGCTTGGCATCGGATTTCCTACATACGCTGGAGGACTACCAATAGTAGGGGACATATTCCGATTTTTAGATAATGGTAGAACAGGGTTATATGAAAATTATAAAGCTGACGTAGAGAAGACGGCGGAGCTTCATAATAATTATAAACAATACGCTATAGTACTAAATATGATAAAAGAAAGCAATGGAATTAAGATAACGGTAAATGATGCGATTTTCGATGGGAAGACAGTATCAATAAACTACTCTATAGAAAGTAACAGAGATTTAGGCAAAAATCCAAGTACATTGGATTTTTTAACTATTAAAGGAGCAGGTGCCCAATCAGGAAGCAATGAAATTACTAAAGTCGCTGATAGAAAATATACAGGTTTAATAAAAACAAGCAGCGATCTAGTTAGTAGTAAAGAAACTACAGTGAACATTGAATGGAGTATAAAAAGTATAGACATTTTAGAAACAGAAGAAACGATAAAAGGGGATTGGAATTTTAATATTAATCTAAGAGGAATAGAAAATAAAGAGCAATTGATTAGAGGTAGTACAGAAAAAGATGGTGTAAAAGTAAATATGGAGAGAATGGAAATAACACCAATGTCGTTTATTTTATACTACAATCAAGAAGTATCTCAAGAAATAAGGGGTGTATGGGATGGAGTGGATATCGATTTAGAAGTGAGGGATGATTTAGGTAATCAGTATTCTGGGGAAGGAAATGGAGGCTCAGGTGAGGATTCTTATAATTTTAATTGGAGTAAAACATTCCAACAACTCAATGAGAATGCAACCAAGCTAATAATAACGCCTCACGTTAATTTAAGAATTCACACTCCTGAAAATTATGGTTCGGTAACAATAGTTGGAGGACAAGTAAAGGAGAGTTTCGTGTCTCGAAAACTGGGAGGCAATAAGGGTATTGTGTTAGATGATATTGTAATTGATTTAAAGAAATAAAAGAGAGACTGCCTAAAAACATTAGGCAGTCTCTTTTTCGTTAAAAACTAGTTATGAGTAAAGCATGCGGATGCTGCGTTTTATACTCATCTTTCCACGGAATGTTTAGTTGTTCCCACGATTCGCCGCTATCATTGGATTGAAAGACGCCATTGTTATTTAAAGTGTAAAACGTATGTGGTTCTGCTGGATTTGTCGCAAACATCGAAATGACTGTACCGATTGCAGACGGTAGTCCTTGCTGTACTTGCTCAAAAGGAGTATCTTTCGTTTTTCGATATATATAAGATTCATAAGGAATACGGTGATGAGCGAGATCGGCACTTGGCGCAGCAGAAACGAGAACAGTATCGCAATCAGCTGGATCGATAGCCATGCTGTATAAATAATGATGCTCAAGTCCTTCACTACATGAGATCCAGCTGTTTCCACTGTTATAACTTTCAAGATAGGCACGATCAGGTCCGCCCATAAATCCGTCACCACATGATGCATAAAGGCGATTGGGGGCTTCGGGGTGCATGAGTAATTGATGGGCGTCGATAGGAGCACCGAATTTTTTATCAATCCATGTATGCCCTTTATCGTTACTTTGAATAACAGCACCAGCTTCGATTGAAACGTGAATTGTATTTGGATTGTTTGGATCAACTGTGATCCAGCGTACGTGATGGGTAAAAGGTCTAGGCGGGAAAGCCCACGTATAAGAAGATAATAATGATTTCATATTTTTAAGTTCCGTCCATGTTTCACCACCGTTTTCTGAACGGAATAAAGCGCTCGGTTCAGTCCCTACATAAACGACTCCATATTCGTTAACTTGTTCATTAGGGCTTATCGTTATAGAAGTGATAGAGGAGTGTAAAATACCATCTTCTTTAGGGAAATCAAAGTAGCGATAGGAATCCCCAATTGGTCTCCACGAATCTCCGCCATCGTCGCTTAACCATAAACCTCGTCCAAATGTTCCGCAATATATACGATTTTGTTGGAACGGATCAACGGCAATACAGGTAGGTTGCATATTTTGCAAGTGACAAGTCGTTTCGTAGTTACCATCTTGTTCTTTCACTACAACAAGTTCACGCTCCATACAGAGAAATAAACGTTTCATTTTCGTAACCTCCTTAAAATTTCTTTCAATAGTAAACAATATGAAAATAAAAAAGAAGTAGTCTTGTTTTTATTTGAGAAAAAGGGATTGTTTAAAAAGTAGCGAAGTGTGTATACAGAGGAAGCGGGGGTTACGGGCGGTCAATTCGGGATAAAGATGGGGAGTTTGTTTCATACTAACATACAGATATGGCACTTAAAGGAGTATAAGTATGGGACATTCACATGATCACGGGCATTCTAAAAATAAAAAGGCGTTACTACTTGCATTCTTACTAACAACAAGCTTTATGGTTGCTGAAGTTATTGGCGGATTTGTAACAAATAGTTTAGCACTATTATCTGACGCGGGGCATATGTTAAGTGATGCAGTATCCTTGGCTTTAAGTTTACTTGCGTTTAAGCTTGGAGAAAAAGCAGCGACGACTGCAAAAACATACGGGTATAAGCGCGTCGAAATGTTAGCGGCATTATGTAACGGTGTCGTTCTTATCGTCATTTCTATATACATTTTTATTGAAGCAATTCGTCGTTTTAAAGAACCAGTTGAGATTGCTAGTAATGGGATGCTCATTATTGCTGTACTTGGTTTGCTTATTAATATTTTATCAGCTTGGATATTAATGAGAGGCGGAGATGTGAAAGGTAATTTGAACTTAAGAAGTGCTTTCTTACACGTACTAGGTGATCTATTAGGGTCAGTTGGAGCGATTATTGCTGCGTTACTTATTAAATTTTTAGGATGGAATGTTGCAGACGCAATTGCTAGTATTCTTGTGTCTATTTTAGTCGTTATTAGTGGGTGGCGTGTAACACGTGATACAGTCCATATATTAATGGAAGGTGCACCGCAGCACATAGATATGGATGAGGTGAAAAATACATTATTAACGATTGCGATTGTAAAAGAAGTTCATGATTTGCACATATGGTCTGTCACATCGGATTTTCAAGTATTAACTTGCCACCTAATTATAAAAGGTAATGAAACGCAAAGTGTATTAAAAGAGGCTACGGATGTATTAAAGGAGAAGTTTCATGTAGAACATGTCACCATCCAAGTAGAAATGGAAGGTGAGTTTTATCATAGCGAGACAACTTGCAAAGTATGAAAGAAAAAGGATCAGAAAAAGTGTCATAACATTTTTCGCAGGGCATACATATATATAATGTGGCCACAAATACTTTGTAAGGTAAATATTTCATAAGATTACTTTACTTATTAAGAATCATCTTTTATAATCAAAAGTGGTAATTGATAAAGATTATCATTTTCAATGATCGTAGAAAGGAGTTTTTTAAAAGATGAGTAGTCAACTCCGTTTTGCTGTTGAAAATCGTAAGAGGCATTTAATTGATGAGTTAATTGGAGCAGGGGTGTTTAAGATTCGCGACAGACAATTATACGAGCTATCTTTAGAGGAATTGGAAAAAGAGTACGAAGATATTGAAGATTACGCGAATATTCAGGCATAGCATATAGATTAGTAAAGAGGGAGCTGGTTACATTTTTGTGTAACCAGCTTTCTTATTCTTTCATAGAAATCATTTTTTGTATTTCTTTCATGGGACGGAGCCAGTTTTGAGCCATCATTTGTTCCATTTGTTTTTCGTCCTGCTTTTGAAGTGCTTGAATGATAGAGTGATGTTCTTTAATAGATTGACTTGCAGGTACAAAGTTTTGGAAAAACAAATATTCAAGTCGTAAAACGTGAAGCTGCATATTTTCTAGAAAAGGTTCAATATATCGGTTTTTAGCAATAGAAGTAATTGTATTGTGAAATTGTATATCTAGTTTTAAAGCTTTTTTTGAATCTTTTTCATGTATAGATTGTTGAAAAGTATCATTTATCTCGGAAAGTAGTTTAATATCAGCATCTGTAACTTTTTGAAGTGCTTGTTTTCCTATAATTGAGTGAAGACCGGCCAGCGTCTCATAAATGATAGATACGTCTTCTAATTTAATAGGAGCAATTTTCGTTTTTTGACCGGGAATCATTTCTACTAGCCCAGAAAGCTCTAAAATTTGTAAAGCTTCTCTAACTGGTGTTCTGCTTACACCTAGTGCTTCCGCCAATTCCCCATCATTAATTTTTTCATCTGGTTGTAATACACCTTCTATAATCCAATCTTGTAGTTGGGTTAAAACGAGTGACTTTGCGGAAACTCTTCCAGGTTTTTTATAATTTTGAGGGACAGGCATAAATAATTCAATCCTTTCATTGTATGTTTTGTTTTTTTCTACTCATAAGTTTTAGCTTCGGTTTTCCTTCATCCGGCTTTTGGCTTAATATAAGCACCATTACAATGACACAAAAAGCACCTAATAACTGAAAAGATTGAAACGGTACGTGCAAAATAAGTACGGAAGAAATAATAGCTGCGAGCGGCTCTGTACAACCAAATAACGTTGTTTCTTTCGGCGTAAGGTATCTTATACTATCTAAGTACAAATAAAATGCTATGAGTGTCCCGAAAATGACTACAAATGTAATGAGCGGGAGGGTACTTAGTTTTACATACTTTATAGTGGATAATAAAATGAATTCGTTTGTGGAAACAAAGTGTAAAATCGTTACACCAATACCCCCAATAATCATACCCCAGCCAACGATAACAGATGAAGACCACTTTTCTAACAATTTTTTTGAATACAAACTATAAAATGCAAGAGATAGTCCAGATAAAATGCCCCAAATGATAGCTGGTGTAGATACAGCTAAGTTATACATAGACCCGTTTGTTAATAAGAGAAAAGTCCCTACTAATGAGAGTGTAATTGAAATATAATCAATTTTTGATGGACGAACGTTCCATTTGAAAAGTAAGTATACAGTGATAAATATAGGGGCTAAATATTGTAACAAAGTTGCAACAGCAGCGTTTCCTTCTTTAATAGAGGCGAAGTACGTATACTGTACAGCAAGCATGCCGAAAAGACCGAACAAAATCATTTTACTAGCGTCGGATTTTTGCTTCCAGATGGCAAAAATCTCTTTTTTTCTCGTTCCGAATGATGAAATAATGAGTAGAATAACCCCAGATATAAGCAAACGGATCGTAACTAACCATTCGGTTGAAACATTTTCATATTGAAAAAGTTGTTGCGCAGCTGTTCCGGACAAGCCCCATAAACAAGCACCGATTATGACCATTATAATTCCTTTTAATCGATTTGGATCCATAAGACATATAATCCTCCTTCCAAAAATATATATTGGATACAATATGCAATATATCACAAAAAAGAGCATCAATAAACTGAAACTTCTAATTAGATGAAAAGTTATTAATAATGGAGACGAAATTTTTTTTGTACGTGGTAAAATATTGTAGAGAGGGTGGTATTGAAATGCTAGCAGGATTTTTGGTTTGTTTATTTGTTGGATTACTTATCATTTTTTTAGGGTATCAAATACATGTGAAAAAGAGATTGTTTTTGTTGGCAGGATATCAAGAAGAAACGTTTGTTGGAGATAAAAATAAATTAGCGAAGCTTTCAGGAGTATTTTCCTATATAGTCGGAGTTGCTACTATACTATTACCGTTTGGCTTAGAAAAAATAGGTGATGTAGTTGGTGTCGGATATGCTACCTTAATTGTTTTCGGTACAATGGTGTTTCTTATGAAAGCAAATATGTTAAATAAGAGTACTACAAAGTGAAAAAAGGCTCCATGCTACGGAAGCCTTTTTTCACTTTGTTATGAAGTATAAGTAAAAGCTGGAATAGGATCAACAAAGTTATTCCAATCTTGTTTCATTTCTTTTTCTGTTAATAGACAACTATCTAATGATTGTTCAATTAAAGAACGATCCATGTCAATTCCGATAAATACGAGTTCAGTTATTCGATCTCCATATTGTTCATCCCAGTTTTTCAATACTTCTGGTTCTTCTGTAATGATTTGATTTTTTTCCGCCTCAGGTAATGCCGCTATCCATTCACCAGCACCTTGAATTGTAATAGAGGAACCAGCTTGTGATAGAAGCCCTATCATAGTATTACGAGAGGCGAGCCAGAAAAATCCTTTCGCTCTTACAACATCTAATGGCCATTTTTCTAGCCAATTCATAAAGCGTTCAGGATGAAAAGGATATTTACGACGGTACACAAAGGAATGAATACCGTATTCTTCCGTTTCAGGTGTATGATGGTCACTATTTAATTCTTGCATCCAGCCAGCCGATTGACTGGCCTCTTCATAATTAAATAAATTTGTGTTTAAAACTTCTTGCAATGGTACTTTGCTAAATGAAGATTCAATAACCTTGGCGCTAGGATTTAATTTCTTTAGTAAATGATGGAGTTCTATCACATCTTCTTTTTCTAGTAGGTCTATCTTATTAAGAATAATTACATTTGCAAACTCAATTTGATCTATTAATAAATCAATAACTTCCCGAGTATCAGTTTCATCGATTGCCTGTTTTCGGTCTAGCAAACTTTCTCCATCTGCAAAATCATCCCAAAATCTATGTGCATCTACAACTGTAACCATCGTATCGAGGTGACAATTTTTCGTTAAATCAATGTTAAGAACTTCATCTGTATAAGTAAAGGTTTGGGCAACTGGAATAGGCTCACTTATACCAGAAGATTCAATAACTATATAGTCAATATCACCATTTTCAACAAGACGATTCACTTCTATCATTAAATCTTCTCGTAGTGTACAACAAATACAACCATTTTGAATTTCTACTAGTTTTTCCTCTGTGCGTGAAAAACCACCTTTTTTTATAAGGGACGCATCAATGTTTACTTCGCTCATATCATTAACGATAACAGCTACTTTTAAGTTGTTCTTATTAGTCAAAATGTGATGTAGTAAGGTAGTTTTTCCAGATCCTAAAAAACCACTTAATACAGTGATAGGTACTTTTTTCATGAAATAATCTCTCCTTCAAATCGTAATAATTACGTTTTATAATAAATGATGGGAAAGGAAAAATCAATAATAAATCATAATGATTACGATTTAAGGTTGGAATATACCATAAAAATTTTGCTGTATTAGGAATCATTTTGACAATCATCCGGCTTAAAGTGAAGGCGAGACAATGAATCTTTAATTGAATTTCAAAAGAATAAATTCTGCATATTTTTATGAAATATAATCATAATCGCAATGAAAAAAAAATAAAGATAAGAGTAATTTGGTTTGTTAAAAATATGTGTATAAGGAGATATGCAATGAACTGGGTTACTCATAAACCATCGTTTGACTTTGAAAAATTTAGTCCTATTATTCGGTCACAATCTGCGTGGAGTGGGCATTTAAATTTCGCATATGACTTAGTACGATTTGAAAAACCAGCAACTTTAGTTGAGTTAGGTACACATCTAGGTGCTTCCTTCTTCAGTTTTTGTCAGGGAGTAAAAGATGGTGGGTTAACTACAAAATGTTTTGCTGTAGATACCTGGGCTGGAGATGGGCATACAGGTCCATATGGAGAAGGGGTTTTTCAAATAGTAGAAAAAGTTGTGAGCGCTAACTACCTTAATATAGGAAAATTAATTCGGTCTACTTTTGATGATGCTATAGATCAGTTTCAAGATGAAACGATAAATCTTTTGCATATTGATGGCTATCATACGTATGAAGCTGTTTCTCATGATTATAAAACGTGGTTACCTAAAGTTTCCAAAAACGGTATTGTATTATTTCATGATATTGAAGTGAGAAGTGGTGATTTTGGCGTGTATAAGTTTTGGGATGAGATCAAGGCGAAGCACCCTCATTTTCAGTTTGGACATTCATACGGACTCGGAGTATTATTTCCAAAAGGGTGTAGTGATAAGTTTTCGGAGATACTTAAAAATAAAGAAGAAATACAAAATTTGTATAAATAAAAGTGGAGCATGCATCATTTTAATGATGTGTGCTTTTTTTGGGGAGAAAAATGGTAGTCCTTAAAAGGTGAAGATAATAGTAAAAAATCTTATTGTGGCAAATATTAAAAAAGTTATTCTTAGATTATTCTATCTAAATAAAAATGTAACATTTTTTATATTTTCCATTGCGAAAAGTAACATCTACTTTTACAATAGAAAAGGTGTCCAATATATTATACTGGAAAAATAAATCGAAATAATATGAAAATTTTGTTTTGTCTTCGCTAATTGTATACTACATACATGTAAGACGACATACATCATGTTATCGACTTGTAAGGAGAGAAAAAAATGAAAAGTGTAAGATTACCATCGATACCAGAAATTATCGTTCTTTTAATGCTATTTCTTGCTGTCGTCTTTTCCTTCCAAACGATTTTTGATCTCCCAATTCAATTAGCGCTGTTTATTTCATGGTTTTTAGTTATTGCGCTTGGATTAAGGTTAGGATTTCGTTATCAAGAATTGCAAGATGCAATTACAAAAGGAATTTCTAATGGATTAGAAGCTATTCTTATTTTAGTTGCAGTAGGGGCTTTAATTGGAACATGGATTGCTGGTGGGGTTGTACCAACATTAATTTATTATGGATTAGAATTTATCCACCCAAGCATATTCTTACTGGCAACTTTAATTATTTGTTCTATAACTTCTATTGCGACCGGAACATCATGGGGAACAGTTGGAACAGCTGGTATAGCTATGATGGCGATTGGTGAAGGGCTTGGATTACCACTTCCGCTTGTTGCTGGTGCAGTTCTTTCGGGAGCTTATTTCGGAGATAAATTATCACCACTTTCTGATAGTACAGTTCTTGCAGCTTCTATGGCAAAAGTAGATGTTATTGCTCACGTTCGAGCTATGCTTGTATTAGACGTTCCAGCGTATATTATTACTAGTATTATGTTTACTGTAGCTGGCTGGATGTACGGCGGGGATAATGTAGATTTGAACCGAGTAGAGTTTTTAAAAGAAGCTTTATTAAAGCAATTTGATATTAAAATATGGATGCTTGTTCCAGCGGTCATTGTTATCGTTCTATTAGCAATGAAGAAACCGTCGATGCCAACAATTGCAATGGGAGCTTTAATCGGTGCAATTTGGGCAACTCTTTTCCAAGGGATGAACTTTGGGGAGGCAATTGGAACAGCTTATAATGGATTCTCAATTCAATCTGGTGTTGAGTTTGTCGATAAGTTATTAAACCGTGGTGGAATTAACGGTATGCTTGGCTCAGTAGCCGTTATTATATTTGGCTTAGGTTTTGGTGGATTACTTGAAAAGCTAGGTGTTCTTAAAGTAATCGTATCGAAATTTGAGAAGAAATTAAATTCTGCAGGTAATGTAACGTTGTCTACATTAATCGTTGCATTTTTAGCGAACGTATTTGGTTGTGCGATGTACGTATCACTTATTTTAACGCCGAAAATTATGGAAGATAGCTATGATAAACTAAAAATAGACCGTCGTGTATTAGCACGTAACTCAGAAGTAGGTGGAACGTTAACTTCAGGTATGGTTCCATGGTCGGATAATGGTATTTTTATGGCTGGTATTTTAGGGGTAGCAACGTTATCATATATTCCATTTATGTGGTTAAGTTTTGTATCGTTAATTTTAGCAGTTATTTACGGATATACAGGCAAGTTCATTTGGTATGTAGATGATGCGGATAAAGGAAAGCAAGCATCATAAATGAAAAATCACCTTCTACACATTGTAGAAGGTGATTTTTTTATTTTGTATTTTGAGCTATTGAGGTTATTTCATGCTCATATTTAGTGATTTTTTGTTGTATCTTTTTTAAGTTCTTTTCAGTATCTTGAATGTGCTGTAAAACATTTATCTTTTGTTGTTTCATTAATTCTAATCGTTGAAGGATAGTAGATTCTCCATCCATGGACCAGTCAATAAATTGTTTTATTTTTTGAATAGGCATACCAGTTTCTTTTAAACATAAAATCATCTCTAAATATTTGAGTGCTTCTTCGTTAAAAACTCGATCTCCTTTTTCATTTCTTTGAAGAAAAGGGAACAGTCCTTGTCGATCGTAATAATGTATTTGAGAAATAGTTAAGTGGTGCATTTTGGCGACTTGACCAATTGTATAATACATGCGATTCATCCTCTTGTTACCAGGGTATAATTCCGTTTTTATTTAATATTTTACCATTATAGTTTGTTGCACTTAATGCATATTTAATAATAATCTTAGCACTTTCATTGGTTGTATGGCCACCAGGTGCATTTCCATTAAGGTCGGTAGTTGTAAAACCAGGTGTTACCCCGAAAACTGCTGGACCGTTAGTACCAAATTCTTTGCTAAAAGCTAATGTTAAAGCGTTAATAGCTGTTGTTGAAGAATTATATCCTAAAGCATTAATTGGATGTGTTTCACCATTAGCGAACATTGTTTGTGAAGCCATGTCAGTTGTTACATTTATTATTTTGCTGTTGTTTGACTTCTTTAATGATGGTAAAAAGGCTTGCATCATTTGGAAAGTTCCAAAAAAGTTAATTTCAAATCCTTGACGTAAAGTTTCAATATTTAATTTGCTAGGTAGCGTATTGAAGTCTAGTGCTATACCTGCGTTATTGATTAGTAAATCTAAGTGATCAGTCGTTTCATACATTTTTTTCATTGCTTTTTGAATGGATTGTGAATTTGAAATATCTACTTGAACATAAGAAACGTTGGAAATATTTAAAGATTTCACAGCTTCTTGACCAAGTTGTTCATTGCGAGCACCTAAAAATACGTGATAGCCTTTCTCTGCTAATTGGCGAACGAGTTCATATCCAATTCCTTTATTTGCACCTGTTACAAAAGCGTATTTTTTCATATTGAATTCCTCCAGTATCTTTTTAGTAGGTCACAATGGAAAGGATACAGCCTAAACTTAAGTTTAGGTCAAGAGGAATTTTAAAAAATAAATATCAAATATTTATATATACGAGTGAGAATCCTTATCATTTGAAGGGAAGTCTGTTAATATAAGAAATGTAGGTATTAAATTTTCAAGGGGATGAAAAAATGGAGTACAGAATTGAAAGAGACACATTAGGAGAAATAAAAGTTCCGGCTGATAAATTATGGGCAGCGCAAACACAAAGAAGTAAAGAGAACTTCCCAATTGGAACAGAGCAAATGCCGCTTGAAATTGTAAAAGCATTTGCGATTTTAAAGAAAAGTGCGGCCCTTAGCAATCAAAAACTAGGGAAGTTATCAGAAGAGAAAGCAAAAGCAATTGTGGAAGCTGCTGATGAAGTGATTGAAGGGAAATGGAATGAGCATTTTCCACTTGTCGTATGGCAAACGGGTAGTGGTACACAATCTAACATGAATGTGAATGAAGTAATTGCAAACCGCGGGAATCAAATTTTGAAAGAAAAGGGATCTGACGTACATATTCATCCGAATGATGATGTGAACATGTCTCAAAGTTCAAACGATACATTTCCAACAGCGCTTCATGTAGCATGTGTAATTGCGGTAGAAAATCACGTATTACCAGCAATTACGAAGTTAAAAGAAACTTTAGCAGAGAAAGCAACTGCATTTGAACATATTATAAAAATCGGTCGTACACATTTACAAGATGCAACACCGTTAACTTTGGGACAAGAAATTAGTGGATGGCACCGTATGCTTGAAAAAACTGAGCGTATGATTGCTGAGAGCAATACATATATGAAAGAGTTAGCAATTGGTGGTACTGCAGTTGGAACGGGTATTAATGCTCATCCTAAATTTGGTGATATGGTATCTGAGGAAATTAGCCAATTTACAGGTAAGAACTTTATTTCTGCACCAAATAAGTTCCATGCATTAACGAGCCATGATGAAGTTGTATATACTCATGGTGCATTAAAGGCATTAGCGGCTGATTTAATGAAGATTGCTAACGATGTACGTTGGCTTGCAAGTGGTCCACGTAGTGGTCTTGGAGAAATTATTATTCCAGCAAATGAGCCAGGAAGCTCGATTATGCCAGGTAAAGTAAACCCAACACAAAGTGAGGCGTTAACAATGGTTGTGGCGCAAGTGATGGGAAATGATACAACAATCGGATTTGCTGCGAGCCAAGGGAATTTTGAGTTAAACGTATTTAAACCAGTTATTGCTTATAACTTCTTACAATCAGCGCACTTATTAGCGGATGCAATTGTTTCGTTTAATGATAATTGTGCAGTTGGTATTGAAGCGGATGAAGAAGTAATTAACGAAAACGTGAATCGTTCATTAATGCTTGTTACAGCATTAAACCCTCATATTGGGTATGAAAATGCAGCGAAAATTGCAAAACATGCTCATAAAGATGGTTTAACTTTAAAAGAGGCAGCATTGCAATCGGGATTATTAACAGAAGAGCAATTTGACGAAATTGTAGATCCGAAAAAAATGATCGCTCCAAAAGAATAATAGAAGAAGCCCAGATTCGAAATTTCGAATCTGGGCTTCTTTCTCACATATAAATTTTAATCCCTTTTTATGTTTTCTTCAACTGCACAACTGTAAGTTCTGAAATATTATTTGGTAGTGGTCGAATGGATTACTTTTATATGTGGGCAGTTCTCTTTTAAGAGTGAAATGAATTTTTCTTCGTCTTGTGGTACGAAAGTTTTCACGGCATCAAATAAATTGTAATCAATTTCTAATTGCTGTCGAGTCCATTTTTCTGAACGGAGTTTTTTGCCAGAGTATTTAATGTGACGAATGTCTTCAAATGGAATTTCAGTGCGCAGTATGAAACCGTGTTTTACAACAATTGATGATTTCGTTATATTATAGTGTGAAAAATAGAATGAAGAAAGATTCACGATATTTAACAGCATCATAAGAGTAAAAAAAATAGAATTTTCATTTTGGAAGAATAGTGAAATGAAAAAAATAATTATAAATAATATAATGAAAATGACGTGAAATGGATTTTTTTTTGCTTTAAATTTCAAGTAAGTCACCTCGATAAAAGTGTTCTTTAAATAAATTAAATCACAATATCTTAATGAAACGCGAAAATATGCAAGATTGCATATTTTTTGGGTTTGTTATTCGTGTAAAATTTTTTGATAGGATAAATGTAAATGAAGTTTTTTTATAGTGGAGTGGCATGAAGTGGCTTATAAGAATAGAAATGTAGCGCTAGTCATATTTAGTTGTATAATGATTATGAGTGGCTGTTCAAATAAAATGGTTGAGGATGGAAACCGAAAACATGTATTTATAGAGACAAGTAAAGTTTTAGTAGAGGTTGTTTACAAAAAATATAAAAGATGAAAGGGTGCTTCCATAAAAGGAAGCGCCTTTTTTGTAGTTAAAATGGAATATTTGATAGGGGGTAAATAGAGGGTTTGTTTCATTTCGGATATCACTTTAATTAAGTTATTACAGTTTCTCCATGGAATAATAATTTCATTATAGTTAGCGGTTATTTGAGAAATTTATAGATGATTTTATAAAAGTTTGCAAAATAGGTAAACGAAACATTGAAATGTCTGATTTCTGTATGTTAAGATGATGAAGTGATAATAAACGTAATTGTAATTTGTTTGTTTTTAAATAAACATTTTGAAGGAGTGTTTAGTGTGAACGATATTTCAGAGAAGTTTTGGGATGCGTCGGTAGAGGAATTGAAAAAAGGGTATGTGTTTGATGAGGAAGCAGAGGAGTATATTTGTTTAGCATGTGGAGAAGCGTTTATTAAAGGAGTTATTTATCAACATAATCAAGTTTTGTATGAAGCAGAGAAGTTTGTCCAATTGCATATGCATAGTGAGCATACGTCTATGTTTGATTATTTATTAAATCTTGATAAGAAGTTTACTGGTTTAACCGATTTACAAAAGAAGATGGTTCAGTTTTTCCATATGGGACTGAATGATAAAGAAATTGTAAAAGAGATGGACGGCGGTAGCACATCGACGATTCGTAATCATCGTTTTACATTGCGAGAGAAGATGAAGCAAGCAAAAGTATTTTTAGCGTTAATGGAATTATCAGAAGAAAAATCGAAGGTACAAACGAAATTTGTACCAATTCATAGAACAGCAACGATGGTGGATGATCGATATAATATTACGGAAGAAGAAAATGATGAAGTATTAAAAACTCATTTTATAGATGGATTAGATGGGCCGCTTTCTAAATTTCCGAAGAAGCAAAAGCGTAAATTAATTATATTACGTCACTTAGTGAAAAAGTTTGATAGTAATCAAAAGTATTCCGAAAAAGAAGTGAATACAATTTTAGAAAATGTATATCCAGATTTCGTGACTTTAAGAAGATATTTAATTGAATATGGATTTTTAGATAGAACAGTAGATGGAAGTCAATATTGGGTGAAGTTATAATAATGCGGAAAGAAAATGAATAGAAGCAAATCATTATAACAACTATACAAAGAGATAGAGATGGAAAAAAGATTTTTAATAAAAGGAGAAATGTAATTTGAAACCACCTACAGATAACAATAAAGAAGGTGTGGAGTCACATAAGTTAGAAAGTGAGAGTAAACCGATTTGGAAATCGATGTCTATGTTTTTAGTACCGTTATTATTAAGTAATGTACTTCAATCAGTTGGACAATTATTTGGTATGGTCGTAGTAGGGAGATGGCTTGGTGTCAATGATTTAGCAGCTATATCAGCATTCTTTCCGTTATTTTTCCTACTCGTTTCATTCGTAATTGGAATTGGGTCGGGTAGTTCTATTTTAATTGGTCAGGCGTTTGGCGCTAAAAATGAAGATCGTTTAAAAGCTATCGTTGGTACGACACTTACATTTACGTTTATTATCGGAGTTGCATTGGCGATAATAGGCAGTATTTTTGCAATGGATATTATGCGTCTAATGGGAACGCCAGAAAATATAATTGAAATAAGTGTACATTATGCAAGAATTTTATTTATATCGATGCCAGTATTATTTTTATATTTTGCATACACAACATTTATGAGAGGGACAGGAGATTCTAAAACGCCATTTTACTTTTTAATTGTAAGTACAGCGCTAAATATGATCTTATTACCAATTCTTATTTTTGGCTGGTTAGGAGCTCCGAAATTAGATGTGTATGGAGCAGCATATGCTTCTGTTATATCGACAGTTATTACGTTTATTGTCATGCTAGTGTATTTAAAGAAGAAAAATCATCCACTACAACTAGATGGAACGGTAAGGAAATACCTTCGAATGGATGGTGAGTTGTTAAAGCTATTGCTACGACTCGGTATTCCAGCGAGTATTAATATGATATTAGTTTCATTATCTGAAATTGCGGTAATCGCGTTTGTAAATCGTTATGGTTCGGATGCAACAGCTGCTTATGGCGTCGTGAATCAAGTTGCCAGTTATGTACAAATGCCAGCCGTTAGCCTTGGCATTACAGTCTCTATTTTTGCGGCACAATCAATTGGTGCAAATCAATTTGATCGATTGCAGAAAGTTGTAAAGGCTGGAATTATTATGAACTATGTTATCGGTGGTATGTTAATATCTCTTATTTACTTGTTCTCAAGAGACATTTTATCACTATTTTTAACGAGTCAAACTACAATTGATATTGCTCATAGTTTAGTTATGATTACATTATGGAGTTATTTAATTTTCGGTCATGCACAAATTATTAGTGCGACAATGCGAGCGAGTGGTACAGTATTATGGCCAACTGTTATTGGTGTTGTATCAATTTGGCTAGTTGAAGTACCAGTAGCATATTATCTTTCTTACCATACAAGCCTTGGAATTGAAGGGATATGGATTGGATACCCAGCAGCATTTATTGTTAGTCTCATATTACAGTATGCATATTATAAGCTTTCATGGCAGAAGAAACGAATTACACGATTAGTTAGTTAAATAGTGAAAATGTCCCTAAGTTATTATACTTAGGGACATTTTTTTGAAGCGTATGTTTATCTCGCAAAAGCCTGATTGATGAGGGCTAATAATTAGTGGGGATGAAGAAAACCCCCACTGATTAAAGTTTCACTTTATAAATAGCTTTTTAAAGTGATATCAAAATGTTGTCTAATAAGTTTTTTATCACTCATATAAAACTCCCACGCTTTTTCTGGTGCACCGATAATTTCAAAGGATTCTTCTGTAATATATAAAGCGCAATCATCTTCTAGTGCAATCCCCTCTATATTACCTTGGTGATTTTGTAAAAAGGAATGAAAAGCATTCATTCTATTTAATTGATTATAATGTGGGCAAAACCTTTTGTTAACAATCCCCCAGCCGTTACTTTCTACATAACCAGAACCTTCATAATCTGATCGGATACTAGATGTGAACCAACACATAGCACCAGCACTATACCCTGCAATGAGTGTTCCTTGCTCGAGAGCCAATAGTAATTTCTCATCTAGTTTATGTTCTTTCCATTGTGTAAGCATTTCAACATAGTTTCCACCACCAAGGTAAATGAAATCGGCTGAATGAATCATCTCATCTATTTCATATTTAGAAGGCATATCGGTTATTGTACGTAAAATTTGTACATCACAATGGAATTGGTTTTCAAACGTGTCTAAAAATAATTTTATATAGCTTTCATCATCATGACTAGCTGTTGGAATGAATAATATTTTTGGGTACTGTTTATTTGTTAATTCTATAAGTCGTTCATTAATATGAAAGTGATTTAAATCTTGTAAATCACCACCACCAATGACAGCTAATTTCATAGTAAAGCACCACCTAATCATTTTTGTTATGTAAAAATTCGATAGAAGAGAGTTACATTCCTTCTCTAATGTAATGAATAAAGAGAAAATACAGTTTAAATATATTGGAATAGTAAAGGGAATGATGATTATATAGAGTGATGAATTAGAAACAGTTTATTGATATATAATATTGCATACTATTGTTTCAAAATATGGAAACAATATGGTTAAATGGATATAACGACTCATTAATTAATATTGAATGAGTGTATATATTTTATAAAGGCGTCGGAAATACTAGGGATTTTACAAACGTATTTTTTACTTTTTATAGGAACTTGTATTACAATATGGTAAAATTATATTAATATATTTATTCGGTATAGAATGAAAAAAGGAGCGTGAAAAAAGTGGATTTTCGATTTGAATTTACAACGAAGTTGAAAGAATACTTAGATGATGAGAAGGATGAAAAAGTAATAAAAGATGGACATAGAGATATAATTTTTCATTATTTATATGCATTAGAGAGTGAAATTGGCGTCGTTAAAAATCCTAACTTTACTTTTTTTGCATCAGGAAGACGTTCACATATAGTATTGGAGAATGTTGAATTTAAAACGGAAGTCAATGTGAAAAGTAATATAATTGAAATTACAAAAATAGTGGATAATGTAGCTATTCCGTTAGACACTATCGTAGCGAAAAATCGGGAATTATTTGCACTTGGGCGTAATGAGAAGTTTAGTGTACAAATATTAGAGCAGTATCTATTTGATACATTTGGAGAGAAGTTAGGTTTACAATGAATGGATATTCATAATTAGTGGATAGCAGTTTATATCATTCGTGTTTGACCTTTCATTTAATTTGTACTACAATCTGTAGTGTGAAAGGAGCCATACTATGTTTACTCAAAATTATAAGTTAAATGAGCAAGGGTTAAATCACTTCTTTGGACCACTTGAAGCGAAAATAATGGAGATTGTTTGGTCCACTGAAGGTATTACCATTAAAGAAGTACAGCAGAAATTAAGTGAAGAATCACCGGTGAACTTTAATACTGTTATGACAGTTATGAACAGGTTAGTAGAGAAACTACACTTAGAAAAACAGACTGTGAGAAGAAGTGGCATATATCATGCTGTACAAACAAAAGAAGAATTCTTATCCAATCAAACGAAGAAAATGACGCAGGAATTAATGGGGGAATTTGGAGATTTAGTTGTAAATCATATGTTAGATGAGTTAGAGCAGGCTGATCCGACTTTACTAAAAAAATTAGAAGATAAATTGAGTCAGTTAAAAAAAGAGGATCGATAAAATGAAATGGCAAATGCGTAAAATCGTATTGTTAGCAGTAATTGTTAGTACTCTCTTTTTTTGTATGTTAACGTATTACGTTACATATCCATTTCTTTTTCAAAATAAGGCGTTCTTTCTTTCAAAGTTTTGCTTGTTTCAGTTAGAAAAACATATGAAAGAACTATCGTTGATTCGTATCATAATAGCTGGATTATTATTACTTACTGTACTGATAGTGTGCAAAAGAGTTTGGCGGCAATTTTTCTATAGTAAAAAATTACAAAAAATACTTGTACCTTTTATTAGAAAAGGAAAACAAATATATATATTACCGACCGAGGAAATTGCAGCATTTACAATTGGATTATTTCGTCCGAAAGTTGTCATGTCAGAAGGGATAATTCACACGTTTTCAGAGGAAGAAATTGATGCGATTGTTTTTCATGAAGAATATCATCAAAACAATCGGGATCCACTAAAATTATTTTGTTTTACGTTATTAGCAGAAGGAATGTTGTACATCCCGATATTAAAAGGGCTGCTACAGCGATACCATACGTATCAAGAGTTAGCAGCAGATAAATATGCGATGCAAAAAATGAAATCCTCATTCGAGTTAGGTAGCGCGTTATTAAAATTAATTAAAATAAAGACAATGGAAAATCGATGTGTGACAGCTTCATTTGCAAAAACAGCAATAAATTTACGAATTGAGCAAGTGTTAAATGAAAAAGTTGTGAAGCTTACTATCCCGTTACATACAAATTCGGTATATGTAACGCTAGGTTTATTCTGTATGTCGATTGTACTTATTGTCGGAGAGTGCATATAGCCTCTTTTTTTAACAATTAACACTACTAGGTGTAGTGTTTTTAGGGGGAATAAAATGAACGCAGCAGATTTAACAATTTGGCTTGTAGCTGGGGCGGGAGTATTGTCATTTATATCGCCATGCTCTTTACCTCTATATCCATCTTATTTATCTTATATTACAGGTGTTTCAATTCAAGATTTAAAAGAGAATCGTGGGATTATGCAAAAATCAGCGATTATACATACCGTATTTTTTATGATTGGATTTTCGGTTATATTTTATGCGTTAGGTTTGTCGGTAAGCTGGATTGGAATAACATTCTCATCTAACCAAAAATTGATTCAACAAATTGGTGGGGTTTTTATTGTTTTGATGGGGTTATTTATGACTGGATTGTTTCAGCCTAAGTGGCTTATGGCAGAGAAAAAGGTGCAGTATAGAAGTAAATCGACTGGATATATTCGTTCGATATTAGTCGGTATGACATATGCAGCGGGATGGACGCCATGTGTTGGGCCGATATTTTCAGCTGTACTCATGCTTGGCGCGACGAATCCTGAAGGGGCACTTCTTTATATTACAGCGTATACTCTTGGGTTTGCGGTTCCATTTTTCGTGATGGCATTCTTTATTGGGAAGGTAAAATGGATTGTTACATATGCCAATGTCATGATGAAAATTGGCGGCGTAATGATGATTGTAACAGGTGTTTTATTGTATACAAATCAAATGACGAAAATTACAGCGTTCTTTATTCGCCTATTTGGTGGATTTACAGGATTTTAAAAAATGAGGAGGAAGAAAAGTGAAGAAACTAATTGCTATTATATTAGTAGGAGCACTCGTTTGGGCGGGTGTTAACTTTTATAATTCAAAGAAAGAAGAAAAGGAAAGAAAAGCGAAACAAGCGGAGTTAAAAGAGAAAGAAGTATTACCACAAATAGGGTTTAAAGCACCAAATATAACATTAAAAGGATTAGATGGAAAGTTGTATTCGCTAAATGATGCGAAGGGAAAACCATATATTATTAATTTTTGGGCATCGTGGTGTGGACCATGTGAAATGGAGGCACCTGACTTAGTTCGTTTTTATGACAAATATAAAAAGGATATTGAAATCTTTGCAGTAAATGCAACTGTTAGTGACCCAGTACAAGAAGCAACTGCATTTGCGGATCGCTATGGATTTGAGTTTCCAGTTCTTCTAGATATGGATGGAGTAGCTGGATTAGATTATAAAGTATTTTCTTTACCAACGACATTTTTTGTTAATAAAGATGGAATTATAGTAGATCATGTACGAGGGGTATTACCTCCAGATCAATTAGAAAAGAAATTTCAAAAATTAATTGAGGGTTAAGAGGGGATTTTGCAGCGATGGAGTGGATCATGAGGTTACAACCCGTATCTCTTATAATTGGAAGTCTATTTGGATTTATGCTGATGAAACGAAAGATGAAGCATCAAAATGTACCGTATGAAAAAATGATGGATGCTGTAACAAATGCGTTTCTTATTATCGTATTTGTATGGAAATTTGCACCGGCAATTTTAAATCCAGTATGGGCTTTTAGGTCGCCATTGCAAGCATTACTAGCTGTAGGAAGCATGCAGCACATTTTAATAGGGGGCATAATTGCGAGTGCATACATTGTTTGGAAAAGTAAAAAGGAGCAATTTTTGCTTCATATTTTACTTGATGCATTGCCTTTTGCATTGTGCGTGAGCAGTATCTTTTATTTTCTATTCCATCGAGAAGTAGGTGTACAAACGACACTACCATGGGGAATGAAAATATATGAATCTAAATTTTTATATCATCCTATTTTCGCATACGAGATCATCCTCGCCCTTTGTGTAATTGGTTTGTTATGGATGAAAAATGAAAGATTAGGAACTGGAAAAAATATAAGTGTTTTTCTAATTTGTGAGGGGACTGCTCATATTGTTATTTCGCTTATTAGTGAACAAAACTCGGTTCTATTTGGCCTGTCAATACAGCAAATACTTAGTTTTTGTGTTATTAGTTTAGGCATTTTGTTCATGCCGAAAAAATAAAAATAGCCATGTACGGAGAGTATCCGTGCGTGGCTATTTTTATTTTATATATTAAAAAATCGGCGGGGTAACAGAAAATAAGACAATTGCATTTTTCTCGAATTGATTTACCCATTTATGCTTTAAATAAGCAGGTATTTTTACACTATCACCAGTTTCTAATGTGTACTCTTCTTCATTTAAATACAATGTAATTGTTCCGTCTAATACAAATGCTAATTCTTCACCTTTATGTTCTAGAATATTATCTGATGAAGAAGTATTTGGGGGAACAGTCATAATTGCTGTTGCTAAATTACCTGTGAAATCAGGCGATAGCATTTCATATGATAAATTATCGATAATCATTTTTTTTCGTTTATGAGAGCGCACGATTAAATCGTCTGTATTTGTTTCTTCAAGTAGAAAACTAAATGTTGGAACATCCAGTGCCTTTGCGAGTACCTTTAACGTTTGAATGGAAGGGTTAGCAGAACCACGCTCAATTTGACTTAACATAGATGGTGTAATTTCAGCCATATTTGCTAGTTGTTTACTAGTTAAACCTTTTTCTTTTCTTTGCTTTTCAATCTTTTTACCAATATCTATATTTTCCATAAAACATTCTCCTTAATGATTATTAAATTATATTTAAATAAATTAAATTAAAATTAACTAAAATGAATAATTTATGTTAAACTATATTAAAATTAATTTAATTATAATTTATTGTATAGCAAGCTACAAGGATATGAGGAGGAAACGGAATGAAGGAAATAGAGGTATTAAAAGCAGAGTATCCATTAGTTAACAAGCTTATTGCAACAGAAGAAATATTTTGGATAAACCCGAATATAGAAAAATATGAAACAGCAATAACAGCTTCACCACTTAATGAAGAAGATGTCAAAGACGCGGAAGAGAGATTAAAGCGTTTTGCACCATATATTGCGAAAGTTTTTCCTGAAACGAAAGAAACGAATGGTATTATAGAATCACCTTTAGTAAAAATACCTTCAATGAAACAGTCTTTAGAGAAAAATTACGGGCAACTTATACTAGGAAAATTACTATTAAAATGTGATAGTCATCTTCCGATATCAGGATCAATTAAAGCTAGGGGCGGGATTTATGAAGTGTTGAAACATGCTGAACAATTAGCTCTGCAGCATGGAATGTTAACAGAGGAAGATAATTATTCTATTTTAGATAGTGACACATGTAGAGAGTTTTTTGCAAAATACTCAATTGCGGTAGGTTCTACAGGTAATTTAGGGCTAAGTATTGGGATTATGAGTGCGAAACTAGGTTTTAACGTAACTGTCCATATGTCAGCAGACGCAAAAGAATGGAAAAAAGATTTATTAAGAAATAAAGGTGTAAATGTTATTGAATATGAAGCTGATTATAGTAAAGCAGTAGAAGAGGGGCGTCAGCAAGCAGATGCAGATCCTAGCTGTTATTTTGTAGATGATGAAAACTCACATGATTTATTTTTAGGATACGCAGTAGCAGCATCTCGTTTACAAAAGCAATTAGAAGAGTTAGAGATTATAGTAGATGAAGAACATCCTTTATTCGTTTATCTTCCGTGTGGAGTAGGTGGGGGACCTGGCGGGGTAGCATTTGGTTTAAAGTTATTGTATAAAAACAACGTCCATTGTTTCTTTGCAGAGCCAACACATTCTCCATGTATGTTACTCGGGTTAATGACAGGACTTCATGATAAAATCGCCGTTCAAGATATCGGGATTGATAATATAACAGACGCGGACGGACTGGCAGTAGGAAGACCGTCTGGATTTGTCGGTAAAACGATAGAACCATTTTTGAACGGAAATTACACAGTAAGTGATGAAGAGTTATATAGATTATTAAAAGAACTGGCTGATAAGGAAAATATTAATTTAGAGCCTTCTGCATTAGCTGGTATGGTTGGGCCAGTGAATGTATGTAAAAATGAAAACGAGTATTTACAAAAGCAACAGTTAACAGAGACGGTGAAAAAAGGTACTCATATTGTGTGGGGAACTGGTGGGAGCATGGTTCCAGAAGATGTGATGAATGGGTATTATAAGAAAGGTTTGGAATTAACAATATAAGAAAAATGAGGCTAGTTGTAGCCTCATTTTTTCATGTACATAAAAATCTTTGTTATTTTCACAATAGTTCTTTATAGTATAGATATGAAGGATTACTAATATCGAATAAATATAACAAAACAGCTTTATTTTACATAATAAGAGGATGTGTGTATACGATGTCATTACAGACTAAATATATAGCGGGTATTTCGCTTGGGGTTATGGGAGTAGGCTTTGCTGCTTCTATCCCTTTTCAAGGAACGATAGCTGGAGAGATTATACAAGGGGGATTTGAAGCTGGATTAGTTGGCGGACTTGCGGATTGGTTCGCGGTTACAGCATTATTTCGTCATCCGATGGGAATCCCAATTCCGCATACAGCTTTGTTACCTAAAAACCGTAAACGAGTAACGAAAGGGCTCATTCATACGTTAGAAAATGAGTGGCTGACGAAAGAAAGTATTACGAATAAAGTAAAAGAAATGCAGTTAGCGCAAATGGTGCTACAAATTGCTGAGAGAGAAATGCAGTCTGATGCTGTGAAAAAGGGAATTGTAACGATTGCTGAGAAAGCGATTGTTTCAATAGATACAGAAAAGTTAGCTGTTATTATTGAAAAAGAACTTAAAACATATTTGCATACAATTAATACGAGTAACATCTTACAAGTGCTTGTTGATCAATTAGTTGTGCAAGAATATGATGAAAAGACACTTGATTACATATTAGTAAAAGTGAAAGATTGGACAGCGCAAGATGAAGCTCGTTACCAGCTTGGAAGCTTAGGTATGAAGGCGATGGAAAACATAAAAGTAGATGGATTCTTACAGTTTACTTTGAAATCGTTTATGAATATTGTAGATGAAGATAAAATTGGCGGCATTTTGCAGAAATTTATTATTAGCAATATTAACAGCTTACAAGATGCAGATAATGGCACAAGACAACTTATCTTATCAAAAATTCGCCAAGAAATTATAAATGTAAAAGAAAATGAAGCTTTACTACAGGAATTAGAAAATTGGAAAGAAAAGTGGATTGCGAATTGGGATGCTACTGACAAAATAAAAGAGATGCTGGAGCAAGTACAACAAAGAGCAGTTACCTTTGTAAACAAAGAAGAATTTGCTGATACATATGTTATTCCATTTTTACAAACGCAAATGAATAAAATAAAAGAAGACGAAGTGACGGTTCAAAAAATAGAAGATTGGTTACAAAAGCAAGTTGTCACACTTGTTGAAAAGAATCATTCGAAAATTGGAAAACTTGTACAAGAAAACCTTGATAAACTAGACGATAAAACATTAATTGAAATGATCGAAAATAACGTCGGTAAAGATTTGCAGTGGATCCGAGTGAACGGGGCTGTTTGCGGATTTATGATTGGCTTAATTTTAGAAGGAATTAAAGCGATTATATGAGAAAAACCTTCCACATTTGTGGAAGGTTTTTCTTATTTTTCGATAACGTTCATATTCAAATTATAAGCTTTCTCAATATTTAATTTGTACGTTCCATTTCCAGTTTTAATCGAATTTTTATACCAATGTTCTCGGTCGATTAATTCTGGATTTTCTTCTGAAGTATTATTTTCTTTTTTCGTTAAATCTTCAACTTGTTCCCAAGGTGTGTTTCCATGTGTTTCTTTTTGATTTGTTACTGCTGTTAAAGATACATCACTCTCTTTTGCAAGATGGACAGACACTCTTGAGCTTTCTTGTACAAACCAATTATTTTGTAATTGACCTGGATAAAGAGATAGTTCGTTATTTGAAGCACGGATTTCCACATTTTTATTTTGCGGAAGAACAAGCGTTGGTTTCACCTGTGGTGCCGAGTTAAATAACGTATGCTGAACAGGTAATGATTTTAATGTGATATGCATCGTTTCTCCAGCCGTTTGAACGGAAAGGAAATCATCTCGTTTTAAATTGAGTTTTTCATTTGCTTTCGTCGTCATTTCATACGTTCCCAAAAGATGAATTTGATTTGTATTATTTCCCTCTATCGTTAGAGGCTGATGTCCTGCATCTACTACGATTTTTTTGATAGATTCAGGTATATCAAGTGGTCCGTCTGGAATATTACTCGTTTGCCTCGTTGTATTCATAGAATGACGAACTTCGTCTAGTAATCCAGTAGATAATAAACAGTAAAAAGCAATTCCAACACTTCCTAAAACGCCGATAAAGAAAATACTAAAAATATCATATTTAATAAATGATTGTTCCTTTTTAGAAAATAGAAGGTATAGTAAAATTTCAGCGCCAAGTATAATAAGTAAAACAGGCCACCATGCTGTTAATGTATCCAATACTTGGGTGCCTTTAATGACTGAAAATAGTAAGAAGCAACCTAATGTAATAATGGAAAGCCCCATTGAGAATGTTCCAACGCGCCATGTTCTCATTCGTTTGTACCACCTTTATTTTCTTTATTTCCAAGTAACAATTTAAAGCCGCCGCCAATTAAAAGGAGAGCAACGATAGACGTTTGGAAATAGCGATAATATAGTTCGCTAAGATGAATATTAAATATAGTTGCAAAATAGTCATTCAAAATAGGAAGGACTGTTTGATCTAATAAATAATAACCACCTAATACAATTAATCCGATACCGATCCATCTTTGATGATTTATAAAATAATCTATGATAGGTTCGTCATTAACACGTTCTTTTCCGTATTTTGCAGTTTGCTGTAACGCATCAAAAAAGCTATAGAACCAAATGATGGGTACTAAAAATAAAAACGCTGAAAGTCTTAATAAGTCGAGTAAATATATGGAAAGTAAAAAGGCTGCCATAAGCTGAAGACCACGGCGCTGTAAGCCTAAATACATATGTCCTGCTCCAGGAAACATTGCTAAAATGGAAGCGAATGTTTTATTTTTCTTTCCTTGTTCTCGATGCTCTTCAAACTCTTCGAAAATAGTACGGTCATCTAGTTGCTCTCCGCGTTCTTTTTTCTGGAGTTGCTGAACAACATCGAAGAAATTATAAATCCATAAAACAGGTAACGTTACGAGAAAGATAAGGAAACTTTCTTGAGATGTTAAAAGGGCAACGAAAATGATCATACTTCCAATTCCTGTACAAGCTACTAAAAATGTAAGTCCACGTTGCATAAGTCCTAATTGAAAATGACCAAGTCCAGGGATAATTGATAGAAGAATGATATAAAATCGTTCGCTCTCTTTAGAGGACTCTGTAAATTCTCCGGCCGCTTGTTTTTTCGATTGATTAATAATAGTGATAACTAAATCTAATAAATTGATCGCCCATAACACGACTAGTAAAAATAGAGAAAAAAAAGCAATATCACGCTCTCCTAATGCTATTGTGCAAAATGCTGCAAAGATAAATAGAAATACAGCCCCTCCGCTATATAAAATAAATCGTCCAAACTTCTTTAAATATAAATGTCCAAGCCCAGGAATTAGCCCTAATACAAGTGCTAAAAAGGGGTTTTTATTCATGCTTTGAACCTCCGTCCTTTGTTGATGTGTCTACCGATTTGTTTACAATTTGTTGTGAGATAGAAGACTCGTTATGTTTTGAAGATTTCTCGAAATTTGATGTCGCTGTAAAAATATATTGGAATAAACCACTTACCATAAAAATAATTGTAGCCGCAGTCGCAATTATGTAGTGAATAATTGTGCGTTTTAGTGAGTTTGTTTTTATATATTCATTAGACTGTAGTGTTTCAAAATTAATTTGCGTCATAACTTCGTTCGTAAATGAATCATCATTTATCATTGGAAGGTTTTCATGTTGTTCATCAATACTTTCCATATAAAGTGCTAAACAATAATCACATTCAAAAAGATGTTCTTCCATAGATTCACGTTCATTGCTTTCTATAAAATCTAATGTATAATTGCGCCAATCTTCTTTTGAATAATGCATCATAGAAACTCTTCCTCCTTCCAATGTTTTTTAATCCATTTTCTTGCCCGATACAGTTTCATTTCGACTGTTTTCACTTCGATGTTTTCCTGCAAAGCAATTTCTTGATAACTTTTTTCTTCTAAATAATGCGAGAGAACGACATCACGGTAATTTTCAGGAAGTTCTCTTAGTTTTTGAGCAATGAGTAATTTTTGCTCTTTCGTCAATAGTAAAGCTTCAATGTTATGAGAGGATTTTATATTTTCCTCAGTTTCTTTACATAAGGAGAGTTCTTCGTGTTCTCTAGCTTTCTTCCTTTTATAATCAATAGCGTGATTGGTGGCAATACGCGCCATCCACGTTTTTAATCCGCGAAATTGATAATTTGGGAGAGAGGCGTGAATTTTTACGAATACTTCTTGTGTAACATCTTTCGCATCTTCTTCATGTCTTAAAATAGAAAAGATAACTTGAAAAATATAATGACGATACGTTTGTACAAGGATACGAAAAGCATGTTCGCTTCCTTGCTGTGCTTTTTCAATTAATTGTTTTTCCTCAATGGGTCTCTCCCTCCTTTTTGACGCATTCTATTATATAGACGTAAGAAATGATAAGTCACCCTACACATGTTGTAAAAAAAGAATAATATATTTTTAGAAAGGAGGCTATATGAAAAAGGTGTGAAAAAATGGTAAAAAGGAGTATATAATGAGCAAAGAGGAAATGTTACGCGGAGAAAGGATGTGAATGTTAGTAGGAGGACGTCCATACTAACAAACATGAAAATTAAAATATTAATAGCAGATGATAATTCTTTTATTAGAGAAGGCATGAAAATTATTTTAAATACATACGAAGAGTTTGAAGTGTTAGATACTGTAAATGATGGAAAAGAAGCTGTAGCATATTGTAAGAAACATGAAGTCGATATTGTGCTTTTAGATGTCCGCATGCCAAACATGAACGGGGTAGAGGCGACAAAGTTAATTTGTGAAGAGACGAAAACGAAGCCGCTTATTTTAACGACGTTTGATGATGATGAATATATATTGGACGCAGTAAAAAACGGAGCAAAAGGTTATTTATTAAAAAATAATGATCCGGAACGTATTCGTGATGCGATAAAAGGAGTGTATAACGGTCAAACTGTTATGCAAGATGTAGTACTTGATAAAATTAAATCTAATTTAATGGAAAGTAAAGAGGAAGAATGTAAAATAGATAAGAGTCTTTTTACAGAAAGGGAGCTTAGTATTATCGCATTAATTGCGAAAGGTTTCTCGAATAAAGAAATTTCAAAGCAGCTTTTCATATCAGAGGGAACAATCGCAAATTATATTACATCGGTTTTAGGGAAAACTGGACTAGAACATCGCACACAAATTGCGATTTATTACTTAACAGGGAAAGTAGATTAATGATATGGAATTTTGGTTAATTGTAAGTAAATTAATTGTTTTTATATATATTGTGTTTAGTTACATTTATTTAAATGTCGCGAACTTACCATGGATTATATTTACTTTGCTTTTATATCTTTCTGTAAACGTACTGATTTCTATATTTAAAAAAGATACGTACAAAAACATATTAACTTCTGTGTCAATTGGCGTAGTTATGTTATTTACATGGAAGATTCATCCGCTTTTTATTTTGTTTTTACCATTGAATTTATATGAACTTGTATTTCGATATATAGAGAAGAAATGGCAGCTCTTTATCGTTATGATGATTCCTATTATCTTTACAGATGAAAGTATTCGAATGACATATGGATTAATTGTTGCATTTTCTTTCATTGTATTAACTATGGCAGAACGGTATATATCGCGTGTATTAAAGCTTGAATCACAAAATGATAAGATGCGAAAAGATATGCAGCGGCTGACGAAAAGCTTACATGAAAATAAAGAGTACATAAAGCAATCAGAATACACATTTAAGTTAGAAGAGAGAAACCGGCTATCACAAGAAATTCATGATAAAATTGGCCACTCGATGACGGGTGCACTAATTCAAATGGAAGCAGCAAAGAGGTTAATGGAAATAGATAAAGAAAAATCTGCCGAGTTATTACAAAATGCAATTCACATTTCAAAAGATGGAATTGAAAGTATTCGCATTACATTAAAAAATATGAAGCCACCAACTGAGCAAATTGGTATCCATCGTATGAAATTATTCATAGAGGAATTTGCCGGTAAGCATGATGTAAATATTCCTTTCGTATATAAAGGTAACTTAGATATGATTTCTCCTATTCAGTGGAAAATTATCGGTGAAAATGTTACAGAGGCACTTACAAACGCAATGAAATATGCTGATGCGACAGTCATTTCCATAGATATTCATGTACTTAACAAGATGGTGAAAGTACAAGTGAAGGATAACGGAAAAGGTGCAGCTCTCGTTAAGAAAGGTCTCGGAATTATGGGGATGGAGGAGCGAACGGCATCAGTAAACGGAAAAATTATTGTAGATGGGACAAGTGGTTTTTCAGTAACAATGTTGCTGCCGATATAAAAGAATGGGACGAAGATGAATCATCTCATATGAAAAAAGTGAATAATCTCATGTGAAAAGAATGAACTTCTGCACTGAGCAGGTTCATTTTTTTTGTTTATAATAAATAGCAGAGAAACCGAAATAGGGGTGAAATGATGAATACATTAGAAATTAAAAATTTAACGAAAAAATTTGGTGATTTCATCGCAGTTGATAATATGTCTTTATCTATTAAAGAAGGAGAGATATTTGGATTTTTAGGATCAAATGGTGCTGGTAAAAGTACAACGATAAATATGATTGCTGGGTTGTTAAGAAGTAATGAAGGTGAAATTAGCATATTAGGAAAAAATATAAAGAAGCATAATCGGTTTGCGAAGATGAATATTGGTATCGTTCCGCAAGATATTGCAATTTATGAAGAGTTAAATGCCTATGAAAATGTGAAATTCTTTGCTGGACTTTACGGGTTAAGAGGAGCTGAATTAAAAGCGAGAGTAGAGGAAGCACTTCAATTTGTGGGGCTTAGTGATAAACATAAAAATTACCCGAAAAACTTTTCTGGCGGGATGAAACGAAGACTGAATATCGCTTGTGCGATCGCTCATAGACCGAAGTTAATTATTATGGATGAGCCGACAGTTGGAATTGATCCACAGTCAAGAAACTATATTCTCCAGTCTGTTCGAAAATTAAATGAAATGGGAAGTACCATTATTTACACGAGCCACTACATGGAAGAAGTAGAAGAGATTTGTACGAAAATAGCAATTGTAGATCACGGTAAAGTGATTGCAGAAGGAACGAAAGAACAGTTAAAAGCAATTATTACCGACACGAAAGATATTTGGATTGAAGTAAAGTCGGTAGAAAAATTAGATGTAGAGCAGTTAAAAGAGATAAACGGTGTGAAAGCTGTTCAAATTGAAGAGAACGTAATTAAAGTAAACTCGGATGCAGGATTAAACAATTTAAATAAAATTATTCAGCATTTCATTAATCATGACATTGAAATCCGTTCGTTAGAGGAACAGGCTCCAAACTTAGAAACAGTATTCCTTACGTTGACTGGAAGAAACTTACGAGATAAATAAAAGGTAAATGAAGAAAAGGTAAAGGGAGGTTCATCAATTGAACATCTTCAATATTGCAGTTATGCATATTAAAAGAGATTTCAGGGACGTAAGAACTTTAGTTTTTATGTTAGCATTTCCTATTGTGCTTATGCTTGTGCTAGGGACAGCGTTAACGAATGCATTTAATAGTGATAGTCAATCGATTAAGGATATACAAGTGCTATATAAAGATGAAGCGAGTAGCACATTTTCTCAATCGTTTGAAGCATTTACGAAAGAAGTCGATAAATCGGGTATTCATTTTAAAAAAGCTTCTGAAGGTATAGATGGGAAAGAGGCAGTGAAGCAAAATAAATATGCTGCTTATGTAGAATTAAATAAAGATGGTGCAAAGTTTTACGGAAGTGACAAAAGTAGTATTGAGGGAAGTATTGTGGAAGGTATGCTTACAACATTTGTTGATAAGTACAATGTAGCAACCGAAGTGGCAAAAGTAGATCCTAGTAAGGTGAGCGCAGTTATTTCAAATGGGAATCATAATGATTATATAAAAGAAACATCTTTACAAGCTGCGAAAAAGCCAGGTTCTATGGATTACTATGCGGTTGTAATGACGACGATGATCGCACTATATGCTGGGATGGGAGCGAGTTCTTTAATTCGAGGAGAACGAATACGTAAAACAGGAGATCGTCTCATTGCTGCGCCTATAAGTAAGGCTGAAATATTCATTGGAAAAGTACTTGGTAGCCTAGTAGCAAACGCCCTTTGCGTATTACTTGTCATGTTATTTAGCAAATTTGTATTTCAAGCGAATTGGGGCGACCATCTTGGAATTATATTTATTATTTTGTTAACACAAGTCTTTCTAGCAATTAGCTTCGGTTTAGGGATCGGGTATATTACGAAAACAGCTGAATCATCGAGAGCAATTATTCTTGTTGTTATACAGTTAGCTTCTATTTTTGGTGGTGCATACTTCGTAGTAGAAGAAAATTTCGTTACGAACTTATCACCATTAACGTGGGCAAACACAGCTGTCATGAAAATTATTTATGCAAACGATGTAGGAGCGGCACTGCCGGTAATATGTTTAAATCTTGGGATTTCAGCACTCTTTTTATTAATTGCAATTATTGCATTACGTAGACGGGAGGGGCTATAGTATGAAAGATATTTTATGGCTCATACAAAAAACACTATCTGTCCTTTTGAAAAATAAAAAAGGATTATTCATTATTATTAGTTTGCCGATAATCGGAACGCTCATCTCTTTTTCGATATACGGAAATGCGGGGCAAGGTACGTTAAATATCGGGATTGTAAATAAAGAAAATGAGCCGATAGCAAATGATACGATAAAGTTTTTAGAAGGATTAAATCATGTGAAAGTGAGTAAGGTTAAGGAGTCGGAAGTAGAAGATAAACTCACTTCCAAAAAACTTGATGGAGTTATTACATTACATTCTGGTTTTTCAAAAAGTGTTCGAGAAGGGAAACCTAATCATATCGAGATTGCATCGATTAAAGGTGATCAAGTAACAGCATTTATAAAATCATATTTATATAACTATATTGATAATGTAGCAGCTATTAGTAAAGTAGCAGGAACAGATCAAAGTACATTTGATAGTATGTACGCAGGGTATCAAAAAAGTTCATTTAAAATGAAAACTGAGACGCTAGAAGATACTTCGAAAAATAAAGATATGACAAACCAAACGATGGGTTACCTTATTATGTTTATGCTGTTTTCAGCAGTGAACTTATCAGGATTTATTTTAAAAGAAAAAGAGAATAGAACGTATTTTAGATTATTATCAACACCAATTGATGGAAAGAAATTTATATTGTCCAACGTCGCGGTAAATATGATGATACTAACATTGCAAAGTGTCATTGCAGTATTATTTATGACGAATGTTTTTCATACAAATATTAATATGCCTTTCATAGTAATGATTGGTGTGCTTATGATATTCGCTTTAATTGCAATTGGTTTATCATTAGTCATTGTGTCTTTTTCAAAAAGTTCGGCTGCTTCAAATGCAATGCAAAATCTAGTGATAGTACCAACATGTTTGCTTGCTGGATGTTATTTTCCATATGACATTATGCCAAAAGCGGTACAAAAAGTAGCTGATTTCCTACCGCAGCGCTGGTTACTAGATACGATAGCAAAACTACAGCAAGGTATTCCATTCTCTGAGTTGTATTTGAATATTTTAATCTTATTCGCCTTCGCAATAGCATTTTTCTTAATTGCAATTTATAAGTTTGGAAGAAATAATGATGCGAGGAATTTTGTTTAATGTGAAATGGGTGTGACGTTAAGTCGCATCCTTTTTTGTATGAAGCATGAAATCTAAACTTGAATGACAAAATAGAAGGGTGGAAAGAAAATGATCGGAAGGAAATCAAAATGATTAAAAAAATATTACGAGTTACTTCTATTATTATTGCTATTTTCGTTTTTATTTTAATTTGGATGCATATCGATGTTACCCTAGGTAGGAAAATGGAAGCTGGGAAAAACATGCCGACAGAGTATACACCTCATTATAGTGACTTTCAATTATATGTAGAAGGGAAGTCATTATATGAGCAGCTATTTGAAGATATTAAAAAAGCGAAAAGCTCCATCTACACTTATTTTTTCATTTTGTCGGATGATAAAAGTAGTCATATTTTTTTAAACTTATTAAAAGAGAAGGCGAAAGAAGGAGTAAACGTCTATTTATCGGTTGATCGCATTAATGATTTATCATTTGAAAGAAAGATGAAAAATGAATTGCAGGAAAGTGGTGTGCATTTTACATATAGTAGAAAACCTGAATTACCATTCGGGTTTTATTCTCTTCATCATCGTAATCATCGCCGTATTACGACGATTGATGGGGAGATTGGCTATACAGGCGGATTTAATATAGGAGATGAGTACTTAGGGAAAGATAAGCGATTTGGATATTGGCGTGATTATCATGTACGGCTTAAAGGAGAAGGAGCAAAAGATTTAGAACAGCAATTCGCTTTAGATTGGAAACGAGATACGAAAGAAGATATAAAGAGGAGTACGAATAAAGCTAGTAAAGGGAATACATTACATACTATGACTAGTTACAATGGGCATTACGTTGCTGAAAAATATATAGAGCTCATAAAACAAGCTCAACACTCCATTGTAATTGCAACGCCGTATTTTATAGCAAAAAATAAAGAATCCATGAATGCTTTAATCGCAGCACAAAAGCGTGGTGTTACAGTAAAAATACTTTGGTCATATAAACCAGATCTACCTCTTATAAAAGAAGCGGCGTATCCATACATACGTCAAGCTGTTAATAATGGGATTACTGTATATGGGTATAAAAAAGGAATGTTTCATGGGAAGTTAATGTTAATTGATAATGAATTAACTGTTATCGGTACAACGAACTTTACTGCACGTAGCTTCTATATTAATGATGAGATGAATTTGTATATTCATGGTGGATCTATCGTCTCAGAAGTGAATGAGGCGTTAACGCAAGATTTTCATGATTCGAAAGAAATGACGAAAGAATTTTTTGAGAAGTTATCATTTTGGGAGCGTTGTAAGGAGAAGTTGGGGGGATTGGCTGATTTTTATTTATAAAGGTTAATGAAAAGGGTGTCTTTTATAGACACCCTTTTCATGAGAAATAACTATTATTCATGCACAAGCATCGAAACATCATCATTAATCAACGTCCCCACATGTTCCCCTAAACATATTTTCTTCATCACCCCAGGCTCATCGAAGTTAAAGACATGTGCTGGTAAATTGTAGTCCCGAGCAAGCAATAAAGCGGCTTGGTCCATGACTTGTATGTTTTGTCTAACAACATCGTTATAGTTCAGCTTTCGATACATTTTCGCTGATTTGTTATGTTTTGGGTCACTTGTAAAGACACCGTCTACTCCTTGTTTTGCGACTAATATGGCGTCACTATTCATTTCGATTGCTCTCTGTACACTTGGGTAATCTGTCGTAACGAAAGGTTGCCCGTTACCGCCTCCAAAAATAACGACATAACCGTTATCTAAATGATGGACTGCACGCAAGCGAATATATGGTTCAGCTACTGCGTTAAAAGGGATGGAAGTCATAACGCGTACTTCTTTATTTGTTTTACTAGTTAAAACACCGCGGAGCATTAAGCTATTAATGATCGTACCTAACGTACCGATATTATCAGCTTCTACACGATCAATTCCCCATTCTTCAGCTAGATGACCTCTGAAAATGTTACCGCCACCGATAACGATGGATACTTCGATACCTAAATCAACAATGGATAAAATTTCGTTTGCGATATGTTCTAATCGTTTGGAGTTAAAGCTATTTCCAGTTTGATCGGCAAGAGCGCCGCCGCTTAGTTTTATTAAAACTCTTTTATATGGCCTCATAACAATTCCCCCTATATAGATCGCAATAAAAAAGGAACAAAGGCGAATGCCTTTGTTCCTTTTTAAGAAAATGAAAAAGAAAAGAAGAAGATAGGACGAATTGCTTTGTGTAGTTTTTCATACTATCCACTCCTTTTCATTTCGATTTGTTTTAAGTATATATCTTTTTGATTATACGAAACAATCTGATTACTTATCAAGTATATTTTATCGTTTTTTAACAAAATGGTGTCAATGAAAAATAGAAGAAAAATATTTGAATTTTTTGTGACAAACTTGTAGGTTTTTGTATGATTTTGTAGGTTCGCTTATATGATGTGTGAGTAGCTTTTATAAATTCAAATTGAAAGCGTTCGCATGAAGGGGATGAACATAAATGAAAAAATTCGGATTGGCAACACAAATTTTTGTCGCGCTTGTTTTAGGGATTGTAGTAGGGGCAGTCTTTTATGGCAATAAAACGGCGATTTCTTATATCACACCAATTGGGGATATATTTATTCATTTAATTAAGATGATTGTAGTACCAATTGTTATTTCAGCATTAATTGTTGCGGTAGCTGGCGTGGGAGATATGAAAAAGCTTGGGAAACTGGGCGGTAAGACAATTCTTTATTTCGAAATTATTACGACGATTGCTATTTTAATGGGATTACTTGCAGCGAATATATTCCAACCAGGTACTGGCGTTGATATGAGCAATTTACAGCAAAGTGATATTTCTTCTTATAAACAAACTGCAGATGCAACAGAGAAGAAAGGATTTGCTGAAACGATTGTTCATATTGTACCGAAAAACGTATTTGAATCTATCTCACAAGGTGACTTATTACCGATTATATTCTTCTCCGTGTTATTTGGTTTAGGAGTTGCGGCAATTGGAGAAAAAGGAAAGCCTGTCTTTAACTTTTTTGAAGGTGTACTCGAAGCAATGTTTTGGGTTACAAATCAAGTTATGAAGTTTGCACCATTCGGTGTATTCGCATTAATTGCTGTTACGGTTGCAAAATTTGGTGTAGCAACACTACTTCCGTTAGGAAAACTAGTGCTAGCTGTATACGTAACTGTTATACTATTCGTTGTGATTGTATTAGGTATTAATGCACGAATGGTTGGCGTAAACATTTTTACATTAATAAAAATTTTAAAAGAAGAACTTATTCTTTCATTTACGACAGCAAGTTCAGAAGCTGTTTTACCTAATATAATGAGAAAAATGGAAGAGTTCGGTTGTCCAAAGGCAGTTGCCTCTTTCGTAATTCCGACAGGTTATACATTTAACTTGACTGGATCGGCTATTTATCAAGCGTTAGCGGCATTGTTTGTTGCACAAATGTATGGTGTACACATGTCACTGACGGAGCAAATAACGTTATTATTCGTTCTCATGTTAACATCCAAAGGTATGGCGGGAGTTCCAGGTGCATCGTTCGTTGTTGTATTAGCAACGTTAGGTTCAATGGGGTTACCACTAGAAGGTATCGCGTTAATTGCGGGAATTGACCGCATTTTAGATATGATTCGCTCATCTGTCAATGTATTAGGAAATGCATTAGCGGCCATTGTTATGTCGAAGTGGGAAGGCGAATTCGATAATGAGAAAGCAAAACAATATGTAGAAACAGTCAAAGAAACAAAAGCAGCATAAGAAATCGTTAAGGAGTGAATAATCATGGCAACATTAACTGAAGTTAAAAATGGTGTGCGAATTGAAAAAGATTTTTTAGGTGAAAAAGAAGTACCAAATTATGCATACTACGGCGTACAAACAATGCGTGCAGTAGAAAACTTCCCAATTACAGGTTACAAAATTCATGAAGGTTTAATTCAAGCATTCGCAGTTGTAAAAAAAGCAGCAGCACTTGCAAATACAGATGTAGGTAGATTGGAATTGAATAAAGGCGGCGCGATCGCAGAAGCTGCTCAAGAAATTCTAGATGGAAAATGGCACGATCATTTCATCGTCGACCCAATTCAGGGCGGTGCGGGTACTTCAATGAACATGAATGCAAATGAAGTCATTGCCAATCGTGCTCTTGAATTATTAGGAATGGAAAAGGGAGACTATCATTATATTAGTCCAAATAGCCATGTAAATATGGCACAATCAACAAACGATGCATTCCCAACGGCGATTCATATCGCGACATTAAATGCATTAGAAGGCTTATTACAAACGATGGGTTATATGCATGATGTATTTGAATTAAAAGCAGAACAATTCGACCATGTTATTAAAATGGGTCGTACGCATTTACAAGATGCTGTACCAATTCGTCTTGGACAAGAGTTTAAAGCGTATTCTCGCGTACTAGAACGTGATATGAAACGTATTAAGCAATCACGTCAACATTTATATGAAGTAAATATGGGAGCAACTGCAGTTGGTACAGGCTTAAATGCAGATCCAGAGTATATTGAAGCAGTTGTAAAACATCTTGCTACAATTAGTGAATTACCGCTTGTTGGTGCAGAAGATTTAGTGGACGCGACGCAAAATACTGATGCGTACACAGAAGTATCTGCAGCACTAAAAGTATGTATGATGAATATGTCTAAAATTGCGAATGACCTTCGCTTAATGGCATCAGGTCCACGTGTTGGTTTAGCAGAAATTATGTTACCAGCTCGTCAACCAGGTTCTTCTATTATGCCAGGGAAAGTAAACCCTGTTATGCCAGAAGTTATTAACCAAATTGCGTTCCAAGTTATTGGTAACGATCATACAATTTGTCTTGCTTCAGAAGCAGGACAATTAGAATTAAATGTTATGGAACCAGTACTTGTTTTCAACTTACTTCAATCTATTAGCATTATGAATAATGGTTTCCGTGCCTTTACAGATAATTGCTTAAAAGGAATTGAAGCGAATGAAGATCGTTTAAAAGAGTACGTTGAGAAAAGTGTAGGAATTATTACAGCCGTGAACCCTCATATCGGTTATGAAGCAGCAGCTCGTGTTGCGAAAGAAGCAATTGCAACAGGTCAATCCGTTCGTGAACTTTGTGTAAAAAATGGTGTATTGTCACAAGAAGATTTAGAGTTAATTCTAGATCCATTCGAAATGACACATCCAGGGATTGCAGGAGCAACTCTTTTAAAGAAAAATTAAAAGAAGAGGGGGACAATCCCCTCTTTTTTGTTTACAATATAGAAATGCTATATATGAATAGAGGTAGGGATGTTATGAGTAAGTTTACAGTGGCTTCTAATGGTGCATTAGAAACAACATTAAGAGGAGCAGAAGTATTATCAACACCACTTTTAAATAAAGGGGTAGCTTTCACACAAGAGGAAAGAGAAGAGTTAGGTTTAAAAGGTTTATTACCGCCAGCTGTTTTAACATTAGAAGAACAAGCACGCCGAGCATATGAACAATTTAGTTCTCAGCCGGATGATTTATTAAAAAATGTATACTTAACGGCGTTACATGATCGAAATGAAGTATTATTTTATCGTATATTAACAGATCATTTACGTGAAATGTTACCGATTGTATATACACCAACTGTAGGTGTAGCAATTCAAAGGTATAGTCATGAATACCGTAAACCACGTGGTATTTATTTATCAATTAACGATCCATCAGGTATTGAAGATGCATTTGCCAATATCGGTGCAACAGCTGAAAACATTGATTTAGTCGTTGTAACGGATGGAGAAGGTATATTAGGAATTGGTGATTGGGGTGTTGGTGGAATTAACATCGCAATCGGGAAATTAGCTGTATATACGGCCGCAGTTGGAATCGATCCTAGCCGTGTATTACCGGTAATTTTAGATGTAGGTACAAATCGTGAGGAATTATTAAACAATCCATTTTATATTGGAAATCGTCATCCTCGTATAACAGGTGAAGCGTACGATGAATTTATTGATACGTTTGTTCAAGCGGTAAATAAACAATTCCCGAAGGCGCTTCTACATTGGGAAGACTTCAGTTCTCGAAATGCACGAAAAATTTTAGATAAATATCGTCATGACGTTTGTACATTTAATGATGATATTCAAGGTACAGGGGCAGTTTCACTTGCTGCTGTATTATCGGCAGTAAAAGCTTCTGGTGTACCGCTAAGTGAGCACCGTGTTGTTGTGTTTGGTGCTGGTACGGCTGGAATCGGTATCGCAGATCAAGTAAGAGATGCAATGGTTCGCGTCGGCTTATCAGATGAAGAATCTCATAATCGTTTCTGGTGTATTGACCGTAACGGATTAGTTACAGATAATATGGAAGGTCTTCTTGATTTCCAAATTCCATATGCAAGAAAAGAAGCGGAAGTAAGTGATTGGAAACAAAATGATGTGATCGGGCTTGCTGAAGTTGTGAAACATGTAAAACCGACAATTTTAATTGGAACATCAACAGTTGCGGGCGCATTTAAAGAAGAGATTATTAAAGAAATGGCTTCTCACGTAGAAAGACCAATTATTTTACCAATGTCGAATCCAACACCACTTGCGGAAGCGAAACCAGCAGATTTAATCGAGTGGACAGAAGGAAGAGCGTTAGTTGCAACAGGAAGTCCGTTTGAACCAGTTACATATAACGGTGTAACGTATGTGATTGGACAGTCAAATAACGCACTTATTTTCCCGGGACTAGGTCTTGGTACAATTGTTGTTCGTGCAAGCGTCATGACGGATGGAATGTTCGCAGCAGCAGCTGAAGCAGTTGCAAGTATGGTAGATACAAGTCAGCCAGGAGCACCTATTTTGCCAGAAGTTGAAGAGTTACGTAATATCTCTGAACTAGTTGCAATTGAAGTAGCGAAAGTTGCAGTTGCAGAAGGTGTTGCTAGAGAAAACTTAAGTGATAACGATATTAAGATTGCAGTGAAAGAAGCAATGTGGAAGCCTGAGTATCGTCAAATAAAAGCGGTAGAAAAGGTTAGTATATAGAGAAAAAGCCCGTTTATAATAATAAACGGGCTATACTTATACATTTTGAAAAATATATAGGAAGTGGCAGCTTTGAATTGGAATCAATTATGGAAGAAAGATATGTATCTTTTAATTATATTAATGGTAGTTGTCCCAATTGCTGGAGAGCTTAATTTTCATCCTTTTAATGATATGTTTCGTGTTAGCTTCGGGACACCGCTTTTCTTCTTTTTATTATTATTTTTAAGAAGAATACCAGCAGCAGCTGCAGGTGTTCTCGTCGGTATATCTGTAGTTTTATTCCGTGTAAGTCTTGACTGGGTATTGCAAGGTTCATTCCATATGACAGAATCATTTTATTTGCGCTATCCTGTGTTCTTTTATTATTTTATTTATGGAAGCCTCTTTTCGTTTTGTAGGGTAAATAAGTTTCATCAGAAGCCAATTGTTATTGGGTGCCTTGGAATTTCAATTGAAATTATTGCAAGTATGTCAGAACTTGCGTTTTATCATATGCTCGTACTAGGCACAACGATAACAGTTTCTGAAGTGAATAAACTAATCATTATAGCTATTTTCCGTAGTTTCTTTGCGCTCGGTTTTTTAAATATGATGAATTTATATGAAACGAAATTAAAAGAATCCCAAGTTCGAAAAGAAAATGAAAATATGTTAATGTATCTCTCTAATTTATATGTGGAATCTGTCCATTTGAAAAAAACGTTACAAAATGCTGAGTTAATTACACAGGAAGCATATCAACTATATCGAAACTTACAAGCGAACGATGACTTAAATAGCAAAACAGCTTTAAAAATAGCAGGAGAAGTGCATGAAATAAAAAAGGATAATCAAAGGATTTTTGCAGGGTTATCTAAACTGTTATTAGATAAAAATGTGGCTGAGTATGTAGAAGGACATGAATTAGCGGAAATAATTGTAAGAATAAATGAGAAGTATGCTGAAATGCTAGGAAAAGATATACGTTTTTCTAAACATATAGAAGGTGAGCACGCTGCATATCACGTGTATACAGTTCTATCAATTTTTAATAATTTAGTTGCAAATGCAGTGGAAGCAATTGAGGATAGAGGTCTCATTAGTATAAAGCTATATAAACGAGATAAACATATATTCTTTGAAGTAATTGACGATGGTCCTGGTATTGCACAGAAGTATAAGAAATTAGTATTTAAGCCAGGGTTTACTTCAAAGTATGATCAAACGGGAACACCGTCAACAGGTATTGGACTTTCTTACATAAACGAAATGGTAACAGAGCTAGGTGGAGAAGTGAGATTAGAAGAACGAGAAACTGGCGGCGGGTGTAAGTTTATCGTTTGTTTACCGGAGTGCAGTTTAAAGCGGGAAGGGGAATAATGTTGTTTTATTATATCGTAGATGATGATGAAGTTTTCCGTTCTATGCTTTCGCAAATTATTGAAGATGGAGATCTTGGGGAAGTAATTGGAGAGTCGGAAGACGGAGCTTTTATTGAAGCGGACCAACTGAATTTTAAAAAAGTAGATATTTTGTTTATTGATTTATTAATGCCAATGCGAGACGGAATTGAAACAGTTCGTCATATTGCGTCCGCTTTTACTGGGAAGATCATTATGATTTCTCAAGTTGAATCGAAGCAACTTATAGGTGAGGCGTATACACTTGGAGTAGAATATTATATTACAAAGCCACTGAATAAAATTGAAGTTGTATCTGTTGTACGAAAAGTAATGGAGCGTATTCGTTTGGAGCGTTCTATACATGATATTCAAAAATCATTGAATAACGTTTTTAAGTGGGAACAGCCGCAAGTTCGAAATGAGCCAATACAAGAAGGGAAGAAAATAGCGGATTCAGGGCGCTATTTATTATCAGAACTCGGTATTGCGGGAGAGAACGGAAGCAAAGACTTGCTTAGTATGTTGGAATATTTATATGGGCAGGAAAAGGCACAAACATTTGAATTTGGATTTCCTGCATTAAAAGATATTTTCCATCATATTACAATAAGGAAATTAGGGGATGTAGCTTTAGATACGGATATTGATAAAGAGAAGAAAGCATCTGAGCAAAGGGTAAGAAGGGCGATTTATCAATCGTTAAATCACTTAGCTTCCCTCGGGTTAACAGACTTTTCGAATCCGAAATTTGAAAGCTATGCTCCGAAATTTTTTGATTTTACTATAGTTAGAAAACGGATGACAGAAATGACGAAAGATGAAGTAGCGGCTTCTGGTCATATACGTATTAACACGAAGAAGTTTATTCAAGTGTTGTATTTTGAGGCAAAACGGTTGATGGAGATAGAATGAAAAGAGATAAGTGTTTCAGATTGTAGACAAAGTCTTGTTCAAATGACATTGAGTTTCTTGGTGCTCAACACGCTTTTGACTCTCTTTTTTCATTAGAGTTGGAATAGAAGCAAAAAATAAATATAATATGGTTAATGCACCAACGGGGAGGAGGACAGGGCATGAATAAAGAAGAAAAGATCATAGTGGGTTTCAGGGACTTATATAATAAGATTGTTTGGCTTAATAAGGATAAGATGGAAGACAGTCTTAAGGGGTATAATTCTTCTGAAGTACATTGTATCGAATACATTGAAAAAAATGTAGATTCTAACGTGACAAAACTTGCGGAGTCCTTTTATATGACTCGCGGTGCCATAAGTAGAATAACAAAAAAACTTATAAAAAAAGGCCTTATCGAAAGTTATCAGAAGTCGGATAATAAGAAAGAAATCTATTTTAGGCTTACTGAACAAGGGAAAGTAATTTATAAAATACATGAGGATCTGCACAAAGAGTTTGAAGAACGGGATAAAGTTGTGTTTGATCAAGTAACCGAGGAAGAATTTGATAGTATACTTAGCTTTGTGGAAAAGTATAGTAGACATTTAGATACAGAAATAAAGAAACAAGGTGTACATATTAAGTCGTAATCTATTTAAAAAATAAAAATGAAACGAAAGGCAGTCCAAGGATGGATTGCCTTTTTTATTGTTGTAATTTTGTTGACAGGGAAACAAAATGGAGTTATTGTTTTGTTGATAAGGAAACAAAAATAACTGTTGGGGTGAGAATGTAAATGTCCAAATTCAGATCACATAATGAACATAATACGGAAAGAGTCATAGATAAACACGCCTTACTATTCGGTCTTATCTCTGTGTTTCTTTGTGGAATAGGATTCAGCATTATAATACCTGTCGTTCCATTTTTAGTGCAGCCGTATACAAGTAATTCGGCAGAACAAGCGGTCTTCGTTACGCTATTAACTTCTGTTTATGCAGTCTGCGTATTTTTTGCGGCTCCCGCACTTGGAGCTTTGAGTGATAAATATGGTCGTCGTCCATTACTTTTAGTATGCCTTTTCGGTTCCGCAATCGGGTACTTAGTTTTTGGCATAGGAGGAGCTCTATGGATACTATTTGCTGGGCGCATAATAGAAGGTATAACAGGAGGGAGCATAAGCACTATCTTCGCATATTTTGCAGATATTATTCCTCCAGAACAAAGAACGAAATACTTCGGATGGGTAAGTGCGGTTGTAGGAGTAGGCACTGTTATTGGACCAACTATAGGTGGATATCTTGCCAAGTTTGGTTATTCTGTACCTATGTATTTTGGAGTAATCATAACTTTATTAAATGTTGTTTATGGAATCTTATATATGCCTGAGAGCCTTGACAAAAATAAAAGATTGAAAGAGATTACCTTTGTAAGATTGAATCCATTTACACAACTTGCAAATATACTTTCCATGAAAAATTTAAAATGGCTACTTGTCTCAGCATTCTTACTTTGGATACCAAATGGATCTTTACAGGCAATTTTTTCACAATTTACAATGGATACTTTTAGTTGGAAGCCTGCGTTAATCGGACTTATGTTTTCAATTATGGGATTCCAAGATATCATTTCACAAAGTTTTATAATGCCAAAACTTTTGACAAAACTTACTGATAAACAGATAGCAATTCTCGGAATGGTTTCGGAGATTATAGGTTATAGTCTTATTGCAGCATCAGCTTTGTTCTCATTTTATCCGTTTCTTATCGCTGGAATGTTTATATATGGTTTTGGTGATTCCATCTTTGGACCTTCATTCAATGGGATGCTCTCGAAGTCTGTCGATTCTAGTGAACAAGGAAGGATTCAAGGAGGTAGTCAATCTATTCAAGCTTTAGCAAGAATGATTGGGCCGATTATTGGAGGTCAAATTTATGTTTCACTTGGGCATGCCGCACCTGCTTGTATGGGGATCATCCTTATACTAGCCGCAATAACAGTCTTATATAAGGGCACGCATGAAAATATGTAAATTATCTACTTTATCCTCTTATTATAGACAGTAAGCCCCCTGCATCAAAATATGCACATCCATCTCTACGGTGTGTGTGTGAAAAACCTTTATCACTCTTCTTCATAAAATCATATCTTTTAAATTATTGATGCGATGGCCAGTAAAACTTTTACATGAAAAATGTAGAAAATATTTAAATACTATGCTGGAACCTTTCAGAACCGCCTGTATAATAGGCGGTTTTAAGAGTTTAGGGACAAGTGCTGAAACTCTATTTGCTTACAGTCTGAGGCGTTTATAAATAAGTATCTTTTTTGTTAAACCAACATTTTATATTTTCTCGTGAAGCATGTAAAATGTTAAGTAAGAGAAAATGGTTTTACAGTAAGGAAGTGTCAAAGCAATGAGTTTTACGTTAAATAAATCGATTATTAAAGAAGTGTGCGGAGAGACCTCATATAAAAGAGGCGAAGCTTATTATAAATCAAATAAAGTAATAATAAATCATTATGATGAAAATAAAGAAATTTGCGAGGCGACAGTAAAAGGAAACGAAGATTTTCATGTTACAGTCGAAAAAATTAAAAAGGGTGATGTTGTTGCGAAATGTAGTTGTCCGTCATTAGCGTCTTTTCAAACGTACTGTCAACATGTTGCAGCAGTATTGATACAAATAAATTATAATCAGCAAACGGGTGGAATGCGCCCAGCTAGTAGTGAACACATGAGCGGGAATGATCAATTAACAAGTGGGATGTTTCAGTTGTTTGCAGACAAGCCACTGAGACCGAAAAGTAAACAACATCGTTTTGATACACGTGAAATACTTCATGTTGAATTTATTTGTACACCAGTAGTTACGAAACAAGGTGGAGCGCTTCTAGGAATGCAGCTGAAACTTGCCAAAACGTATTTCGTAAATCAGATTAGAGAATTTCTTTTTAAGGTGGAGAGAAGAGAACTTTTTAATTGTTCCAATGAGTTTACATATACACCAGATGTACATAGCTTTAAACAAGATACAGATGCGATTATTCAGCAACTTATTAAAATTCATCATAATGAAAAAATGTATGAGGATACGCTAGAAGTACATGCAAAACAAGATGATAGCATGATTTTAATACCGCCAGCGTCTTGGGGGGATATGCTTTCTTTACTTTCTAAAGTTGAGTGTGTGAGACTGAATCAAAATGGACAATCTTTTCATGGTTTACAAATTTCAAAAGGACTCCTTCCATTACATTTTGAGTTTAATAAAGGGAGTAACAGTGGGTTTACGCTTTATATTGATGGCTTACAACGAGTTGAGGTAATGGATACGTATAGTTATGCTCTATTTGGAGGGAAACTGTATCAGTTGAACGCTGAGGATTGCAAGCGGCTTATCGAATTACAAAAAATGATGAATCGCTCTAGTAGTAACCAATTATACATTCCGGCAGATAAGATGGAATATTTTGTAGCAAAAGTTGTACCAGGTTTAATGAAGCTAGGAACTGTACGAATTGATGAGGTAGTATCAGATCGTGTTGAAACACCCGTATTAAAAGCGAAATTATATTTAGATAGAGTGAAAAATCGCTTGTTAGCAGGTCTTGAATTTCACTATGGAAACGTCATAATTAATCCGTTAGAAGAGGATGGACAGCCGTCTGTTTTTAATCGTGATGAGAAAAAGGAAAAAGAGATTTTAGATATTATGAGTGAAAGTGCCTTTGCGAAAACGGAAGGCGGTTACTTTATGCATAATGAAGAAGCTGAGTACAATTTTTTATATCACGTCGTTCCAACATTAAAAGGTTTACTTGATATTTATGCGACGACAGCAATCAAATTACGAATTCATAAAGGAGATACAGCTCCTCTTATTAGAGTTAGACGAAAAGAGAGGATAGACTGGTTGTCATTTCGTTTTGATATAAAAGGAATACCGGAGGCGGAAATTAAAGGAGTATTAGTAGCTCTTGAAGAGAAACGGAAATATTACCGATTAGCGAACGGTTCTTTATTATCACTGGAGAGTAAAGAGTTTAATGAAATTAATCAATTTGTAAAAGAAACGAGTATTCGGAAAGAATTTTTACATGGGGAAGAAGTGAATGTTCCGCTTATCCGGAGTGTAAAATGGATGAACGGACTTCACGAAGGTAATGTTTTAAGTTTGGATGATTCTGTTCAAGAGCTAGTAGAAAATATTCAAAACCCGAAAAAATTGAAATTTGCTGTGCCAAATACTTTACAGGCAGAAATGCGAGAGTATCAAGTGTATGGATTCGAGTGGATGAAAACACTCGCCTATTACCGTTTTGGAGGCATTTTAGCAGACGATATGGGACTCGGGAAAACACTGCAAAGCATTGCTTTTATAGACTCTGTTTTGCCTGAAATTCGAGAGAAAAACATGCCTATATTAGTAGTCTCTCCGTCGTCCCTCGTCTATAATTGGCTGAGTGAATTGAAAAAATTCGCCCCGCATATTAGAGCAGTTATTGCAGATGGAAATCAAATAGAGCGCCGGAAAATTTTAAAAGATATAGCAGAATTTGATGTCATAATTACGTCATATCCATTGCTGAGAAGAGATATAAGGTTGTATGAAAGGCCGTTTCATACACTATTTCTTGATGAAGCACAAGCGTTTAAAAACCCTACAACGCAAACTGCAAAAGCGGTGAAAACGATTCAAGCGGAGTATCGTTTCGGATTAACAGGAACACCTGTAGAAAATTCGTTAGAAGAGCTATGGTCTATCTTCCATGTCGTCTTCCCAGAATTATTACCAGGAAGAAAAGAGTTCGGTGATTTAAGGCGTGAGGATATAGCGAAGCGAGTGAAACCATTCGTATTAAGACGATTAAAAGAGGACGTATTAAATGAGTTGCCAGATAAAATAGAGCATTTACAGTCATCGGAGTTATTACCAGACCAAAAGAGATTGTATGCAGCTTATTTAGCGAAATTAAGGGAAGAAACGTTAAAACATTTAGACAAAGATACGTTACGTAAAAATAAAATTAGAATATTAGCTGGTTTAACGAGATTACGACAAATTTGTAATCATCCTGCTTTATTCGTTGATGATTACAAAGGCAGTTCAGCTAAATTTGAACAACTGTTAGAGATTTTAGAAGAATGTAGAAGTACTGGGAAGAGAATTTTGATCTTTTCTCAATTTACGAAGATGCTTTCCATTATTGGTCGTGAGTTAAATCGTCAAGCGATTCCATACTTTTATTTAGACGGGAGTACACCAGCGCAGGAACGTGTAGAGCTATGCAATCGGTTTAACGAAGGTGAAGGCGATTTGTTTCTTATTTCTTTAAAAGCTGGTGGTACGGGTCTTAACTTAACTGGTGCAGATACAGTGATATTATATGATTTATGGTGGAATCCAGCTGTTGAACAACAAGCAGCAGATAGAGCATATAGAATGGGACAAAAAAATACGGTGCAAGTTATTAAGTTAGTAGCCCACGGAACAATTGAAGAGAAAATGCATGAACTACAAGAAACGAAGAAAAATTTAATTGCTGAAGTAATTGAGCCAGGAGAAGGGAAATTATCCTCCATAACTGAGGAAGAAATTCGAGAAATTCTTATGATTTAAAATAAAAAAAGCTATGCTTTCAAATTTATGAGAGCATAGTTTTTTGTTTTAATAATTATATTTTGTTTTGAACAAAGTAAAGAAATCAAATGGTATTTAAATTACTTCTTTGTGCCTTTACTTTTATATGGCTTTGCTGCTTTCTTTTTCTTTGCACTTGATTGCCAACGGTTCCATCCTTTACTTCCTGTACCTTGTCCTACACCTTTTTTCGGTTTCGCTTTCGTTTTGCTCATATGATCACTCCGTTATATAAAAATCTTGTTTGATAATAGTCAATGAATTAGAAAATACTCTTGATAAATGACTATGTTTGCTTTAAGTAAAAACAAACTGCTTGAATGCTATAGTATATCATGAAATTGCAAGTAAACTGAAAGGAATTACAAAGAAAATGAAAATAATAAGAAATACTGCGGATTCTATATTTCGAACGATTACACTAATTGTTGTGTATACGTTAGTTTCGGTTAGTGAAACATTTTTTGGATTGACGAGGCAGAAGAAGTAAAGATGTTAAATTAACAACAATCAATAAAGCCGTAAAATATAGAATTGAAAAATATTTTAAAACTTTTTGTTGACTTTCTTTATTTTTTGTATAGAATAATCATTAATAAAATGTTTCAGAGATGTGACAACAAAACGACTATGAAAGGACGAGTAGTAGTAGGACGTAGTCTAAGCGAGTCAGGGGTGGTGTGAGCCTGATACGAAGCCTATTATGAAGAACCTCCTGGAGTTGCTAACCGAAACCCTTTATAGGAAAGTAGACTTAGCCGGGCACTTCGCCGTTACAAGAAGAACAGTATCGAGATCTTCATCTCCGTACTGTATAAGTGAGCAACCTCTGTTGCTAATTTGGGTGGTACCGCGGAACCAAAGCCTTTCGTCCCAGTTTTTTGGGGAAGAAGGGCTTTTTTTGTTGGCTTCTTTTCACAACATCCAAACATTTTAGGGGGAAACCACCATGTATCAATCATTAATGACAGTAAGAGAGACTCAAATCGCAATTAAGGAAGTTAAAACATTTTTCGAAGACCAATTAGCAAAACGTCTTGAACTATTCCGCGTATCTGCACCATTATTCGTAACAAAAAAATCAGGATTAAACGATCATCTAAACGGTGTAGAACGTCCAATTGAATTTGATATGTTACATTCAGGAGAAGAATTAGAAATTGTTCATTCACTAGCAAAGTGGAAACGATTTGCACTACATGAATATGGATATGAAGCTGGTGAAGGTTTATATACAAACATGAACGCGATTCGTCGTGATGAAGAACTTGATGCAACACATTCCATTTACGTCGACCAATGGGATTGGGAAAAAATCGTTCAAAAAGAATGGCGCACTGTAGATTACTTACAAGAAACAGTACGGACAATTTATGGAATATTCAAAGATTTGGAAGATCACTTATTTGAAAAATATCCGTTCCTTGGAAAGTATTTACCAGAAGAAGTTGTTTTCATTACTTCCCAAGAGCTAGAAGATAAATATCCAGAATTAACGCCGAAAGACCGTGAACATGCAATTGCAAAAGAACACGGTGCAGTCTTCATTATCGGAATTGGTGATGCACTTCGTTCAGGTGAAAAGCATGACGGACGCGCAGCCGATTATGATGATTGGAAATTAAACGGTGACATTTTATTCTGGCACCCAGTATTACAAGCTTCATTCGAATTATCATCAATGGGAATTCGTGTTGATAGTAAATCACTTGATGAACAGTTAACAAAAACGGGTGATGATTTCAAACGTGAGTATGATTTCCATAAAGGTATTTTAGAAGATGTACTACCATTAACAATTGGTGGTGGTATTGGACAATCAAGAATGTGCATGTACTTTTTACGCAAAGCACATATCGGTGAAGTTCAATCTTCTGTATGGCCTGACGATTTACGTGAAGCTTGTAAGAAAGAAAACATTCATCTGTTTTAATTAATATAAGTGAGAGGGAGAGTAGCTTGAAAATAGAGTTACTCTCCCTTTTTTTATTGTGTAAACTAGTGGTTTACAGTGCGTGTTACTAATAGTTTCTTTCTTTTTTATCTCCCTTTATGTAATAATTTGCTAAAGGAGGGGACGTTATGAGTATAGGAGAACAGCTAAAAAAACTAAGAGAATCAAAGGAGTTTTCGCAAGAGGATGTTGCTAAAAAAATTGGTGTGACGAGGCAAGCGGTTTATAAGTGGGAAAATGATAAAAGTTACCCTGACATTGATAATTTAATTTTACTGAGCGAAATGTACAACGTTACGCTAGATGAGTTAATAAAAGGGAATCAAAGCTTTAAAGAGAAAATACATATTGATGAAGAAGAGGCGGATTTTGAGAAAGAGAATGAGTTTGGTTTTTATATTGGATGTGGTTTGCTCATTATGAGTGCGTTCATTGAGTATGAAAAAATACAGGTGGTTGTATTAGGAATTGCACTATTCATGATGGTCTTTTACTCGGATGTGAAGAAAATTATTTTCAATGAATATAGATCATTTTTTCAAGGGAAAGAGAGAAACGATATGTGTGATAAGAAGTAAGAAGAGTCAACTATATTTCCTAGGAAAGAGTTTAAAGAATAATTTCATTGTTTTATAATGATTTTTGGATATCGATAATATATTAAAAAGCTGTTTGCGTAGAGTCTTGAAATCTATGCAAACAGCTTTTTATTTATATAGGAAAGAAATAGATTAATATGTTTTTGTAAGTTGCAATAAAAATATTAAATTAGCTCATTTGCACTAAAGGCTCAATTTTCGCCATAAATGATTGATGAAGTGCTTCCACACCTGTTACTAAATGAAGGCGGTCAATAACGACAGACACTTTAATTTCAGATGTACTTACCATTTTAATATGAATATCTTCTTCTTTTAAAGTAGTGAACATATTCGCAGCAACACCTGGATTAGATACCATACCAGATCCTACAATTGATACTTTTGCTAAATGATTTTCATGTTCTACAGACTCATAGTGAAGATCTTCTTGGTTCTGTTCCAATACTTCTAGTGTTTCTTGTAAGTCATTAGAATGGATAGAGAAGGAAAGATGAACAGTTCCTTCATTTGTAATACTTTGAATAATAATATCTACATTAATATGTGCGTTAGCTAACGTAGAGAAAATTATTGAAAGTGAACCTTGTTCCAATCCTTTCACTGTGACACGTGTAATATTATCTTCAAAAGCAATACCTTTAACGATTGATTGTTGTTCCATGTTACATTCTCCTTTTACAATTGTTCCGTTTTCTTGTTCCATACTTGAGCGAACTTCTAAAACGACATGATGATTTTTGGCAAATTCAACAGCACGTGGATGTAATACGCCGGCGCCGAGGTTTGCCAGTTCTAACATTTCATCATAAGAAATTTCATCTAATTTGTAAGCTGTCTTTACAACTCGTGGATCCGTCGTGTATACGCCTGTTACATCCGTATAAATATCACATTTTTTCGCTTTTAGTGCCGCTGCTAATGCAACAGCTGTCGTATCAGAGCCACCACGTCCAAGCGTTGTAATTTCATTTTTTTCACTGATTCCTTGGAAACCAGCTACGATAACAATCGTGCCTTCAGTAAGATAAGACTGAATACGCTCAACGTTAATGTCAGTAATCCGTGCACTACTGTGTACAGATTCTGTCGTAATACCAGCTTGCCATCCTGTTAATGAAATTGCGTTATAACCTTTTGCTTGTAGTACCATTGTTAATAATGAAATAGTTACTTGTTCTCCTGTAGATAGAAGCATATCCATTTCACGTTTACTCGGATTTTCCGCAATAGCGTTAGCAAGTGCTACAAGTTCATCTGTGCTTTTCCCCATTGCTGAAACGACAGAGACGATACTATGTCCTCGTTCATATTCTTCAATAATTAAATTTGCCACATGTTGAATGCGCTCAACACTTCCGACAGAAGTACCACCAAATTTTTGTACAATCGTTTCCATTACGAATTCCTTCTTTCGTCCATTTTTAAGAATAGATTAGGACATATATAAATCCCAATATTCCTGTAGTTACCAGAGAGAAAAACAAAAAACACCATCTCAAATAAGTGAGGATGGTGCTGTTACAGGAAAAGGGAAACAGAAAACGGAGCTAATAAAAAAACCGCCAAAAAAGGAATACCATGAAAATGATATCTCTTTTTTGTAGATAGCTCTTCATACGTACATGTCTGTACATATGACAGTTCTGTTTCTATTCGAAAACAGCCCCAATTGATAAATGCAGAGAAATTTATCAATTTCGGCAACACTTCCTTTCATCCAATTTCATAGACATCTCTGTGTCTCCATTAGAATACTCATAAGTATTGCAACCTCTATCTCACGTTTTAGGCGAGAGTGTTTGATTTATGAAGTTGTTGGTAACATTTGTTTTATAATAATTTAAATTATTCAGGGAATCAAGTGTTTTATATGTATTTTCAAAATTCTTTCTTTTTAGAGATAAAGTTTGTGAAAAATGTAGCAAAATACATATATTACATGTACATTAAAAATATAGAGTGTAGGAGGTCGGAGTATGAAAAGAAAAAGGCCTATTTATGTTGCAACAGAAATGAAAACGACAATAGAGAAATTATGGGAATATACGCAAGAACCAGACCTACATACAGAATGGGATGCTCGTTTTACTGAAATTTCGTATTTAGAGAAAAAAGAGGGAGAACCACAGAAGTTTTTATATAAAACAAAGATAGGATTTGGGCTTGAAATAGGCGGAGAAGGGGAATCGATAGGTGAAATAAGAAAAGAAACTGGTGAACGGATTTCTTCTTTGAAATTTTGGACAGACAATACATTATCACTTATACGAATAGGGCGTGGTTATTGGAAGTATACACCGCATAAAGAGTGTATTCATTTTGAAACGCAATATGATTATGATACGAGATATGGTCGTATAGGAAATGTGATTGATTCATATATGTTTCGTCCATTATTAGGTTGGGCGACTGCTTGGAGTTTTGATGCCTTAAAATTATGGTTAGAAAAGGGGCTTCATCCTAGGTTACTAATTAGAAGAACAATGACGTATTGGCTCGTATGTTTTTTATTTGCTTTTGTATGGATATATCAAGGAATTGTCCCGAAAATAATTTTTAGCCATCCAGAAGAAGTGAAGATGCTTTCACTCATTGGGTCGAATGAAAGCAGTGTATTTATACTTAAAATGATTGGGATATTAGAAATTATTTTTGGTGCCATATGGGTACTTCCACTTCCAAAACGAAAAATATTTATAATGCATATTGTTATGTTAATAGCTTTAACGATAGCAGCAGGATGGACGAATATCGCAAGCTTTACAGGGCCGTTTAATCCAATCACATTAAATCTTCTTCTAATCGGATTATCGATTGTCGGTTATTTGAATAGCTTTGATTTGCCAAGCGCAAACAATTGTAAGAGGACGAGAAAGGGATAAGTGTATGACTAATATTTATGAAAGACTATTAGGGGATTCTTATAAAAAACTTCATCCGAAATTACAGAAACGCTATGAGGTTACAGAAGAAAATAGCTTCGTCGGAGAAGGGAAGATGGATGAAATTTACGGAGGTTCTTTTTTCGTTAAAATGATATTAAAAATTGCAGCCAAGTTCCGAATGTTTTTTTCTGAGCGAGGGCAAGAAGTTCCGTTTACGATACATAATTACGCTGAGCGGGATGAACATGGAAATGAATCTGTACGGTGGAATCGTACTTTTTATTTTCATAATAAGAAAAGATATTTTAACGCCGTTATGCAGCTGGATGAGGAGAAACATGAAATCGTAGATTATTTTGGTGAGCCGCATATACTTGTTTCTACATTGAATTTTCATATTGACGAGGCAGGTGGAATGCATATTTCTTCAAAAAAACAATGGTTTTATATGTTAGGGAGAAAAATTCCGTTACCGAAATTTTTATACGGAGAAGCAAAAATTTTTGAAAGTTATGATGAAGCACTGAAATGTTTTCGAATTCATGTACAAGTACGAAACCCGTTAATTGGTTCGCTTTTTTCATACAAGGGAACATTTGTAGAAAGGGAATAAACGATATGAAAAATATAATATTTGGGCTTGCTTGTTATGTTGTTTTTCTAATATGTGAGTGGTCGAATATAAATCCTGTTGAAGCAATTATATTATTATCTGTTTTATTATTTATACCGATGTCTTTTTGTATTATTGATAAAAGAACAAGAAATGGATCGTATTTATTATTTTATAAATTCGTATCGTTTTTATATCCAATCGCAGCAATTTGCGCAATGCTAGCTTTCGTCACAAATCACTATTTATTTGCGCTAGTTTGGTTTGTATATACAGGAATTGTTGCGTTATTTGGTGTAAGTAGATTGCTAGAAAGAGGATGGAAGCCGTTAGAGGAGACCGTCATAGATAGTGCGTTTATTTATTTGTTTTTAGGTGGTTTTTGGTTTTTTGCTTCAGTAGCAAAACTTTCAATTATGCATTTTAGCTCTGACATTGTTTTACTCACAGCTGCACATTTTCATTATTCGGCGTTTTTATTGCCATTATCAGCTGGTTTAATAGGGAGAAAAAGAGAAAAGAGAAGTAAAGTGTATGATGCTATTATGTTTATCATCATGATTTCACCTATGACAGTTGCAATAGGAATTACATATTTGAGGATATTTGAATTTTTTGCAGTTGTGATATATTTATGTGCTATTTATGGATATGGTATTTACGTTTGGAAAGCGAAATTTAATGCTATTCGTGCAAAGGTTCTCTTAATCATTTCGTCTAGTACGCTCATGGTTACAATTATGTTCTCACTCATATATTCATACGGAAATTTAAAACAAGTACTGACGATTACAATTGCTCAAATGGTTTGGATTCACGGTGTGGTAAATGGTATTGGAGTAGCATTACCAGCATTTGTAGGTTGGATGATTGAAAAGAGTGCTCCAAATTATAAGTACTATGGGAAACCAATGAGTAGATTAAGAGGAAGCGTGAGAATTGGTGGGACATTTTTACAGAATGGAAATTTAGTAGATAGTAAGGAATACAACGGTTTAGTTGATAAAATAAATGATTTTCATAGTGAGTCATTTGACGTGACGAAGGTTCCTTTAAGTATAATTCGTTTTTATGAAAATACAGCAGCGTATGAGTTACAATCGAATATTAAATGGGCTCGTTGGTTCCGTCCATTTGCATTTTGTTATACGAAAATGAGTAAACGAGTAGGACAAATACATTTAGGGATGGGCGATAAGTGGGAAACAATGTATGGTTCTATCATAGGTGTAAATGATGAGAAAGATGGGAGAGAGAATGTAAGGGCTTGGCTAAGGGAAAATGAAGCAGGAGAGTCTATTTTTTTGGCTCTGTATTCAAAACATACGCATAAGAACGAGACATATATGAATATTGCATTGCCTTTACCTTATTCGAATATGACAGGTATTTTAAAAGTATGTAATGATAGCAATGATTTAATCATTACTAGTAAGTTGAGAGAAAATAGTAAGGGAGATGAGGGGATTTATTTACATACTGGTTTCTTTACAATCCGTTTACCGTTAACAGAGATTTTTATCATTAAAGAGGGAAAGGGTCACATGCTAACTGCTCACCATAAAATGTGGATATTCGGAGTTAAGTTTTTAGAAATTGATTATGAGATTAAGAAAATAGAGGTGAAGTAAGAAAAGCTTGGAAGGATTCCAAGCTTTTTTACGTATGGGTAATTGTCATAGCGACTTGTTTATCTAAGTCTCGGTCCCAAACACGTTGAATTTCAAACGTACCTTTTTCAAAAAATAATGGGAATCTTTCTTTAAACCAATCTTGCATAGGAAGATTGAGTGCTGTATCGATTGGCACCCATACTAATTCACCCTCAGGAGGATTAATAAGAAGCTCGCCTTCAAATGAGTCGGTCCAATAGTTGAATACCATATATCGAACATGCCCCTTAGGATTTACATATTCGTCTACCCCTTTAAAAGTTAAATTAGAAACGTGTAGTCCAGTTTCTTCTTTTACTTCTCGTATAGCAGCTTGGACGATACTTTCTGGAAAATCTACTTTTCCGCCAGGAGCTATATAGCCAGGAAAGCCTCGATGATTGGGACGTTTTAAAAGTAAAATTTCATTGTTACGCTGGATCATACACATTGTATAGATCTGGTGCTCGATGTTAGGTGAATTGGAAGGCATGACCATATTTTCTCCCTTGTATTTTTTTTGATAATTTTACCATATATATAGTAGTTTCATATTATAATTTAAAATAGAATATTAATATTTTTCAGATGTTTATTATAGAGTTTATAGTTAAGTGAAAAGAGGTGAGGAAAATGCAGGGAGAAATACAAACCAAAAAAGGTTTAGGATATGTCGGAAAATTACTGTTGCCAGTTAAAGTATCACGGCATTTTAAGTTTTTGTGGATTGGACAATTGCTTTCAACTTTAGGGAGTTCTATAACAATGGTTATTTTGCCAGTCGTTGTTTACTCACTAACTGGTTCAACAGTTGTAATGGGGATGACTATGGCAATGTATATGCTACCTAATATTCTTGCTTTACCGTTTGCAGGGTTAGTTGTAGATCGAATTGATCGAGTAAAATTAATGTTATTTACGGATATAATCCGCTGTATAGTAATGCTATTACTTGCATCACTTATATTTACGGATTTGTTAACGATTAGGCTGTTATATGTCCTCGTTGCCGTATATGGACTTATGGAAGGGATATTTCAGCCAGCATATTCTGCCGTGAGGGCGAAAGTATTCGTACCTGAAATTCGCAATGTAGCTAATGCATTAACGCAAATGAGTAATCAAGGCATACGGTTAATTGGACCAGCACTTGGTGGATTAATCGTTTCAGTTGCATCTGCTGGGATAGGATTTGGATTAGATGCAGCAACGTACTTATTATCATTTTTATGTTTATTATTTTTAAAAGAAATTAAGTTTAAAAAAATAAAATCGATTGAAAAGAGTAAGGTCGATTATAAAAAGGAGTTTATGGAGGGTGTTTTAGTTTTAAAAAGTCATCCGTGGCTTTGGATTACAATCTTCGTTTTTTCTTTCGTAAATATTTGTTATGCCGGCATTATCGTCGTATTAATTCCATGGTTATTTAATATTCATCATCATTTTGAAGCTTACGTTTACGGACTGGGAATGGCATCTTCTGGTGGCGGTGCTGTAATTGCCGCATTAATATTTGGTGGGAAAGAGCGGTGGCACAAGAGAGGGTTACTGGCCTATGGAGGTGTTTTAATTAGCGGCTTCGCTCTATTAGTTATGCCTTTTATTTCTTGGGCGCCTGCTTTAATATTCTTAATGGCAATTGAAGGATTCGGTATGATGATATTTGGACTCATTTGGGAAACGAGTTTACAAGAGCTCGTACCGGAAGAAGCTTTCGGAAGAGTAGCAAGCCTTGATATGTTAGGTTCTTTTGCTTTATTACCATTAGGATATGTAGTTGTTGGTTGGTTAGCGAATGTAATAGGCGGAGAGGTAACTATATTAATGCTAGCATTATTCGTAATCTTTACAATTGTAATAGCGCTATCTGTCCCAAGTATTCGTAAGTTTGATTAAAAATTTGGATGAATAATGAAAGGAGTTATCTTATATGGTTGTAGATTGCTTCAACGAATTTTTAGAATCGGAACTACAAGGCGAATATGTTGTAAAATAACAGGTATTTAATACGAAGAATTTTACTGTATATATTGTGACTCCTGTTGATAATAAAATAGAGTATGAACGGTTCATATTATTGAAGCATCTTTCTAATGAAGAGTCTTCTGTACATATATGGGAAACATGTATTTGCAAGAAAGCAACGAAAATGGCAATTGCAAAAGAAGTGACAGAAGCAATCCAATCGGATTTCATAAAAAAAGACTAAGCCATACTTAAAATAAGGCTTAATCTTCATTAAATACAAATGTTTGTTTCATTTTTTTACCCTCATTTACCGGATGACCATTGTAAGAGAAATTCTTTTCTTCCCAAGTAATAACGACTTTAAAATTATGGCTATTAAAATCTAATGGAAATACCATGTAGTCAAAGCTTGTATGACTTTTTGAAATGTTTTCATCAGATGTAGTAGGTGTAAAGGTAGCTTTAGATGTAGGCGTGTTATCAAGTATTTCTACAGATACATTTGAAACATCAGTACCGATATTTTTTACGAGTAAACTATACGTATCATATACACCTTGTTTTGACCGGATTATTTGTTCGTTTGAGTTATGAGATTTATCAATTTCGATATACCATTGTTTAGACTTTAACACAATTGGTAGCGATTGAAATGTGTAAGCGCTAGCTTGCATTGGTAGTACTACACAAATAAGCACAAAGAGAGAGAATATTTTTCGTTTCATTTTTGAGAACTCCCATTCTGTAACGGATTTATTTGTTATTATCTTCTCTTTATAAGAGGATATACCATTTAATATAAGGGTGATTGTTAAGAATTATTACATTTGATCCATATGCTAATACACATCAAATGTAATCGGAAAAAATGAAATAGCGAACATAAGGGGAAGTGTATGTTGAGAATATTAATAAGTATGGGGAGCAGTGTTTTTCTGCAACTATTATTTTTGTATATAGTTATTTCTGGACTCTTATTAGACTTTAATCCTTGGTATGCAGTAATTGTGTATATAAGTGTTGCGATACTTAGTCTTATTTTAGGTATATATTCAATTGTCAGTTCTGTAAGAGAAAGTTCAAATGTTACGCTGCTTATAATACCAATAGGAGTTGTAACTACATAATTTTCAGTAGTAATCATTGGCTTTACAGTATTTGCTTATTTTTCACTAGAAGGGGGATGCCCCCAATCATTCGATTGTAAAATGTGAAAATTGCTTATAACATTCCACTAAACATATCTCCTATTGCAGGCACGGTTATTACAGTTGTTTTAATTGCTATATTCTTTATGAAAGCTGTGAGCAATAGAAAAGGGAATATCGAGGTAGATGTAAAGTTAGAGTGAAAAACTGTGTAGAGATTTTCCTGCACAGTTTTTTGTAATATGAAAAATTTACCAAAAATATGTTAAAATAATATTATCATACAACAAGGGGGATTTGTTTTATGGAAAATGGGCATCTTGCTAAAGTAGATTTAACGAAAAAAATTGAATCAAAATCTAAGTACAATAAGAAACTCGAAAAATATCAAAGGCGCTTATTAGCATTACAGCAAATTTTAAAAGAAGAAAAAATTGCGGTTATGCTCGTTATGGAAGGTTGGGATGCGGCTGGTAAAGGTGGGGCAATTAAGCGGGTGACGGAACATCTTGACCCGCGTGGGTTCCAAGTAAATCCAATTGGAGCGCCTGCACCTCATGAAAAACGTTACCATTATTTGCAACGTTTCTGGCGCAAAATTCCACAGTACGGGCAAATTACTATTTTTGATCGCTCATGGTATGGTCGTGTGTTAGTTGAGCGTGTGGAAGGATTTGCTACAAAGGAAGAGTGGATGAGAGCATATGATGAGATTAATGATTTTGAAAAACTACTAACAGATGACCATTACATAATAGGGAAGTTCTTCTACCATATAAGTAAAGAGGAGCAGTTAAAGAGGTTTAAAGATAGAGAGAAAAATCCTTTGAAAAGATGGAAAATTACAGACGAAGATTGGCGTAATCGTGAAAAATGGGATGAGTATGTTGAAGCAATGGAAGACATGTTTGAAAAAACAAGTAAGCCAAATGCGAAGTGGCAAATTATCGCGAGTAATGATAAATTATATGCACGTTTGAAAACATTGAAAGTGATTATTTCATTAATTGAGGATTATTTCTTAGAGCATGGTATAGAATTACCTTCTTATTATTATGAAATGAAAGAAGGTAAGGCAGAGGGCTTTGAAAATAATCAAGATGTAGTTGTAAAATAGTCGAAAGTTTTAATGTAAAATATAGGAAGATCTACCCTGTGATTTTGGGAGCCCCTCGGTAATGAGCGAAACATAAACCGTGGGGTTCTTTACATTAATAAATAAACTGTAGCATTTTAAATTTTGGGATTTTGTTGTTCTATAGTACATTAACAAGAGGTATTAGTTTTATAGAGAGGGTGAGGAAATGATAGAGATAGCAGATGCTTCAATACGTAATCGTATGTACACAGAAGAAGAGCAACAAAAATTATATAAACGAACATTAATAATCGTAAGTATTTCACAAATGTTCGGTGGAGCGGGATTAGCTGCTGGAATTACAGTAGGTGCACTTCTTGCGCAGCAAATGCTTGGGACAGATGCATATGCAGGATTACCGGCTGCTATGTTTACAATGGGGTCTGCGGTAGCGGCTTTCTTTGTTGGGAAGTTATCGCAAAAATATGGTCGCCGAATAGGACTTGCAACAGGGTTTATAGTAGGGGGGCTAGGGGCTATTGGAGTTGTATTGGCTGCTTTAACAAATAGTATTATTTTATTACTAGTCTCTTTACTCATATATGGTGCAGGTACAGCGACGAATCTACAAGCTCGTTATGCTGGTACCGATTTAGCAGATAAGAGACAACGAGCAACTGCTATTAGTATTACGATGGTTATGACGACTTTCGGTGCAGTTGCAGGACCGAACTTAGTAGGCGTAATGGGAGATTTTGCCCATTCAATCGGAATTCCTAACCTTGCAGGTCCGTTTATATTATCAGCAGCGGCATTTATACTGGCGGGTCTTGTCCTTTTTATTATGCTTCGTCCAGATCCATTAATTATTGCTAACATAATAGAAACATATAAACGAGAACATACATATAAAGGGCAACCAGTAACAGAAGAAGTGAAAGAAAACAAACGAGGTATTACAGTTGGAGCAATCGTTATGATACTTACTCAAATAGTGATGGTTGCGATTATGACGATGACGCCAGTTCATATGGGGCATCATGGTCATGGTTTAAGTGCAGTAGGGCTTGTAATTGGTTTTCATGTAGGTGCAATGTATCTTCCGTCTCTCGTTACAGGAATGTTAATTGATAAAATCGGACGAACTACGATGAGTATAGCTGGTGGAATAATTTTATTAGCGGCGGGTGTCATAGCTGCGATGGCGCCGAGTGATTCTTTACTATTATTAATTGTTGCTCTGTCTTTACTTGGGTTAGGTTGGAACCTCGGTTTAATAAGTGGCACAGCTCAAATTGTTGATGCAACTATACCTTCTACACGTGCAAAAACACAAGGCAAAATAGATGTATTTGTTGCGTTAGCTGGGGCTTCTGGTGGAGCGATGTCAGGTATGATAGTAGCGAATTCCAGTTATGCCGCATTATCATTAGCGGGAGGAGTGCTAGCATTATTGCTTATTCCTATTGTGATATGGTCTCGAAAAGGGGCGAGAAATTAAATGAGAAAGAGGTTCTAGTTACTAATTAGAACCTCTTTTTCAATACTTAACTTAAATCCCACTCCACAATAAGCCCTAAATGCGTAAGTCCACCGCCAAATCCGTATAGCAAAAGTGTATCTCCGTTATTTAATCTTCCTTTTTTTCTAGCTAAATCTAAAGCGAGTGGAATAGAGACGGAAGATGTATTCCCCATATCTTCCACACTCGTTAATGTTTTTTGAATAGATATTTTTGATTTTTCGCAAATAGATTCAATCATTCTTAAGTTAGCACTATGTGGTATGAACCAGTCTATATCATCTATTTGCAAATTTGCAGTATGTAATAGTTCTTTTATGCCGTATGGTACTGTTCGTACAGCCCATTTATATACTTCTCTTCCGTTTTGAACGATTTTTTCATTTGTTTGTAGTGGTGTGCCATTCATAGTAGTAGATAAGTTTGTTCTGTATAGATGAATACCACCGTCACCGTTTGTTCCCATGTGAGCAGCAATAAAGCTTGGTTTGTTTTCATCTCTTTCTAATAAAATAGCTCCAGCGCCATCACCGAACAAAATACAGGTCGTTCTATCGGTGTAATCAGTAACTTTAGATAATGTCTCTGTCGCTATGACGAGTACTTTTTGATGTGATCCAGAAGTGATTAAGCTATTACCGACATGCAGTCCGTATGTGAAACCAGCGCAAGTCGCATTTAAATCAAAAGCTAGTGTATGAGGTATGTTGAAGTATTGTTGTATTTGGCAAGCGACACTAGGAAAAACATAGTCAGCAGTAGTTGTAGCAACGATGATACAGTCAATATCTTCTAAGTTTTTCTTATATGTTGTACACAAATTTTCGACTGCTTTAATGGCTAAGTGTGAGGAGTATTCGTCTTCGTTAGCAATTCTTCTTTCTTTCATGCCTGTTCTTTGCACAATCCATTCATCATTCGTATGGACCATTTTTTCTAAATCGTTATTAGACAATATTTGATTTGGAACATAAGTACCAATTGCGGTAATACGAGATTTAGAATTCATAGGGACATCTCCTAACTTATTTTTATAACCTGATACTAATATCAGGTTATAAAAATGTCAATAAAGACTTTTATTGTATGGAAACGATACCGTTTAATTTACTCTAGAGGAATTTGACGAGTAGCGTAAAAATAATATACGAGAAGCTATTGAAATTGATAATGAAGGGAGTGGGGCTCCTTGAAAAGAATTTTGCGCATGTTGCCTGTTGTCATTATTTGTAGCTTTATTCTTATTATTTTTCCAGAGAAATCTCATGCCTGTGATTGTATTAATGTAACAGCAGAAGATGCATTTCAAAAAAATGATGTAGTGTTTGAGGGGAAAGTAATTGAGATTGGAAGGAAAGAAGGGATTGGGATTGAAGTATTATTTGAAGTGAAGAAAATATGGAAAGGGACAACTTCTTCGCAAATTATCGTATATACAAATGGTGGTGATTGTGTGTTTCACTTTGTAGAGGGAGGAGAGTACTTAGTGTTTTCTTCTCAAAGGGGATCAGAAAAACAATTACACACACATAGTTGTAGTGGAACGAAGAGATTGGATGAGGCAGGGGTGGACAAAGCGGCTTTAAGTCATATTGCAAAAGAGTCTGTTCCGACGAAGAAAGTGAATTTAAAAGGTGGAATGGTGAGTGGTTTCAGTTGGTGGCAAGTTGCTATCATATCCATAGGTCTGCTATTGATCATTGCTGTTGTTAGTTTTTTTGTGAGAAGAACACGCAAAAAATGACGATTAAAGTAAAAATATAAAGATTTTCTTTCTGTTTCTATAGGGGGGTTAACCTTGTGAAAGCGAATTACTTATGCTACACTTTATATAACTTAAAATGAACGGAGGGGCTTCCTTTGATCTTAATCAGATTACGTCTCAATACTTTGTGCCGATAATTGAATAGCGCTCAAAGGCTCTGTCTGTGTACAGAGTGAACGGGATTGGTCTGCCTATTTTAAAGGAACCCTTTATTAAGCTTATATGTGAAAAAGAGGGAGGGACGAATACGCCCTCTTTTTGTTTTGCCTTTAAAATTAGATTGGGATCGTATAGGTGAACACTTGTTGTGGATTCGTATATGATCTTGAGACTTATTGACTATGAGATAGGATGAAAGTATAACTTTCTTCTATTTCTTTGGTGAACCCTTATCCGTTTACGAAAACACAGGCAGCGACCTGTGTTTTTTATTTTACGTAATCGAAATGGAGGAATAAATATATGGAAGAATTATTACAAAGAGCAGTTTTAGTTGGAGTGAATTTAGGAAATGAAGATGATTTTATATATTCTATGGAAGAGTTAACGAATCTTGCAGAAGCTTGTGATGTAGAGGTAATCGGGCAAGTGACGCAAAATTTACAACGAGTAAATCCATCACATTATATTGGAAAAGGAAAGATTGAAGAAGTAGCAGCCTATGTAAATGAAGTAGATGCGAATATGGTAATCTTTAATGACGAATTATCTCCTTCACAAATTCGAAATTTAGAGGAAGATTTAGACTGTAAAGTTATTGATCGTACCATTTTAATTTTAGATATTTTTGCGCAACGTGCGAAAACGAAAGAAGCGCAGCTGCAAGTAGAAGTAGCGCATCTTCAGTATATGATGCCTCGTTTAATCGGTCTTCGTGAATCATTAGGAAGACAGAGCGGCGGCGTTGGTACGAAAAATAAAGGTGTCGGTGAGAAGAAATTAGAGTTAGATCGTCGTAAAATTGAAGAGCAAATTTCAGTTTTAAATAAAGATTTAGAAGCGCTTGTTGCTCAGCGTCAAACGCAGCGAAAGCAACGTAAGAAAAATGAAGTACCAGTTGTAGCATTAGTAGGCTATACGAACGCAGGAAAATCAACGACGATGAATGCAATGCTGGAAATTTATAATGGTACGGAAGAAAAACAAGTATTTGAAAAAGATATGTTATTCGCGACATTAGAAACATCTGTACGAAATATTGATTTACCAGATAATAAATCATTTTTATTAACGGATACGGTTGGATTTGTAAGTAAATTACCACATCATCTTGTGAAAGCGTTCCGTTCAACGTTAGAAGAAGTAGCAGAAGCAGACTTACTTATTCACGTTGTAGATTACGCAAATCCAAATTATGAACAATTAATTGATATTACAAATGAAACGTTAAAGAAAATTGGAGTAGAAAATATTCCAACGATATATGCATATAACAAATCAGATATGATAGATGTTGAAATTCCAAAAGTACAAGAAGACCGCGTGTATTTATCTGCGAAGAAGCATGTTGGAATTGAAGAGCTTGTAGAAATGATTCGCTCGTATATTTATAAAGAGTATACGAAGTGTGAAATGTTAATTCCATATGACCAAGGACAGGTAGTTTCGTATTTCAACAATCATGCGCACGTTTTATCTACGAGTTATGAGAACGAAGGTACAAAAATTGAACTAGAATGTAAGACGAGTGATTACGAAAAGTATAAGCGTTTTGCGATTTAATTTGAGAGGCAACCCAGTATGTGATTGGGTTGCCTTTTTCTGTAATGTTTTACCGCTGAAAGTTACAAGGATGCAAGCCAATGACGGAAGTTAAGTTATATTTCTGGAAAAAGAAATGAAAGCAGTATAGAATGGAAATGTTTCAAAAGTCAGAATTTATTACACCTACTTTAATAAATATTTTGTACAGAAAGGGGAGATTCACATATGCAGGCAGTTTCACAAAAAAAAACTGTAGAAACACCGACAATATACCGAATATTATTTGCGATTAGCTTCGGACATTTTTTAAATGATTCGATGCAAGCAGTTGTGCCGGCGTTGTTTCCTATTTTGGAAAAAACGATGAATTTATCCTATATGCAAGTAGGGTGGATTGCGTTTGCGTTAAATATGACGTCATCGATTATGCAACCGGTGTTTGGTATGTATTCAGATAAGAAGCCGTCACCATTTTTATTACCACTCGGCATGTTTTCGAGTATGCTTGGAATGATTGGACTCGCGTTTGCACCAAACTTTATTATTGTTATTATTTCTGTTTTATTTATTGGCTTAGGTTCTGCAGTCTTTCATCCAGAAGGCGCTCGTGTTGCGTATATGGCGGCAGGTGCAAAACGAGGGTTAGCGCAAGCGATTTATCAAGTTGGGGGAAACACGGGGAATTCCTTAGCTCCCATTTTTACAGCGCTAATTTTCGTTCCGCTTGGTCAAATTGGTTCTTTAGGTTTTACAGCATTTGCAGCAGTAGGAATTATATTATTAATTTTCGTATCGAATTGGTACAAAAATGAATTAGCAACCGGCGCTGTAAGAAGGAAGAAGAGAGCTGCACTTGAGGCGGAAAATGCAATTGTAAGTACACACATTAAATTCGTTATTATACTTCTTGTTTTTCTTACTTTTGTGCGCTCTTGGTACGGTGCCGGTATCGGGAATTTCTATCAATTTTACTTAATTGAGCATTATGATTTATCTATAAAAAATGCCCAGTATTTCGTATTCGCATTTATGATTGCTGGTGTGTTAGGAACTTTCTTCGGAGGACCGTTAGCAGATCGATTTGGTAAGAAAAACATCATCGTATTTTCAATGTTAGGTTCAGCGCCACTTGCACTGTTATTACCACATGTCTCACTTGTGTGGGTCGTACCTTTATTTTTATGTATCGGTTTTATTAGTTCAAGTAGTTTTAGTGTAATTGTTGTATACGCGCAAGAGCTTGTTCCGGGAAAAGTAGGGATGGTATCAGGTCTAATTGTAGGTCTTGCGTTCGGCCTTGGTGCTCTAGGTGCTGTAGTACTAGGAAAGTTAGCTGATATATATAGCCTTCAGTTCATTATGATATTATGTAGTTGTTTACCGTTAATTGGACTTACTTCATGGTTATTACCAAGTGATAAGAAAACGATAGAATAGGGGATGTACTATGAAATTATGTGAAAACGTAACAGAATTAATAGGAGATACACCTGTCGTCCGATTATCTAAATTTATTCCGGAAGACGCAGCGGATGTGTATGTGAAACTAGAAATGTTTAACCCATCACGTAGTGTGAAAGACCGTGCTGCTTATAATTTACTTCATGTTGCAGAAGAAAATGGTCTCATTAAACCAGGGGATACAATTATTGAACCGACAAGTGGGAATACAGGAATTGGTTTAGCGATGAACGCAGCTGCTAAAGGGTATAAAGCGATTTTAATTATGCCAGACAATATGTCAAAAGAGCGTATTAATTTATTGAAAGCATACGGGGCAGAAGTAGTTTTAACACCAGCAGAACAAAGAATGCCAGGAGCAATTGCGAAGGCGTTAGAACTGCAAAAACAAATACCGAATAGTTTTATCCCGCAACAATTTGAAAATCCAGCTAATCCGAATATTCACCGTTATACGACTGCACTTGAAATTTACGAACAAATGGATGGAGAGCTTGATGCTTTTGTTGCAACGGCAGGAACAGGCGGAACGATTACAGGGACTGGTGAAACGTTAAAAGAGAAATTACCAAACTTATATATTGCAGTAGTGGAACCGAAAGGATCTCCCGTTTTATCAGGTGGTGTACCAGGTCCTCATAAACTAGTAGGAACAAGTCCAGGATTTATTCCGAAAAACTTAAATACAGAAGTGTATAACGAAATTATTCAAATTGCAGACGAAGAGGCTTTAACGACAATGAGAAACTTAGCTAGACAAGAAGGCTTATTAGTAGGGCCGTCTTCAGGAGCTTCTGTGTACGCAGCAATTATGATAGCGAAGCGCCTAGGCGCTGGTAAAAAAGTTTTATGTATTGCACCTGATACTGGTGAACGTTATTTGAGTATGGGGTTATTTGAATAAAAATGATAGAAACCCCTTAATGGTGAAATAGAGCTATTAAGGGGTTTGTTTTAGGGGATTAAGAGGGGGAAAGCACGATGAAACTATTAAAACCAACGCATAAATATAGTGAACAAATTATAGAGTATCGGGAGGCTTTTTTACATGCAGGAGAACAACCACACGGTAGTAGCTCTTTACAAAATTTTGATTCCCTAGCTGAATGGTTTGAAAAAGTGAGTATACAAGAAGTAGGAGAAAACTTACAAGCGAATCGAGTGCCATCTAGTCAGTTTTTAAGTTTTGAAAAAGGGGAACTTATAGGTTTTGTGAATATTAGACATAGATTAAATCCAGAATTATTACGGGAAAGCGGTCATATTGGATATAGTGTCCATCCGAATAAACGTCGCCACGGTTACGCTACGAAACAACTAAAGCTTGCATTAACTGAAGCGCAAAAATTAGGATTGCAGAAAGTATTAATAACTTGCGATAAATCCAATATCGGTTCTGCTAAAACGATTCAAAAGGTTGGCGGTGTGTTAGAAAATGAGGTAGTTTCTTCTCGTACTGGTAAAGTTGTTCAGCGTTATTGGGTAGAAATTTGATTAAGTGTGAATTTGAAAAGGTAATATAATATGCAATATCGAAATAGATAAATGAAGAGTAAGGGGAGTGCTGCAGTTTTAGGGGGGAATGAAATGGGATTAAGAGAGAAAGCGATAGAAATGTCGGAGATTTATAGAAAAAACCCGAAAATCGAAGCTATTATTTTAGCAGGTTCAGTAGCTAGAAAATTAGAGGATGAACATTCAGATATTGAATTACATATTTTATGGTCGGAACCACCAGAGGATGAGGATCGTAAAGAGCCTATTAATCATATTGGTGGAAAAATTTTATCATATTATCCTTACGAGGAAGAAGAATGGTCGGAGACGTATTTGACGAAAGAAGGAATTAAACTAGAGATTAGTAATTTTTTAACAGTGACCGTAGAAAAAATTATTTCAGAAGTTGTAGAGCGGTATGATATCAATTATGAGAAACAATGTATTGTATCATCCATTCATGATGGTGTGAGTTTGTATGGAGAAGTGAAAGTACATACTCTAAAAGATAGAGTTGAAGCGTATCCAGAAGAATTGGCGCAAAAAATGATTGCAGAAAACCTTTGGTTAAGCAATCGTTGGCATAATCGAGAGGCTCTTTTAAAACGAAAAGATTGGCTTATGCTATATGATGTTATTTGTGAAGTTCAAAGAAATATATTTGGAGTCTTATTTGGTCTGAACCGCATGTACGTGCATCATCCTGCATTTAAATGGATGCCATATAATGTGGAACGAATGGGGATTAAGCCTGAAAATTTATATGAGCGTATGGCGAATATTTTAATAGGACATCCAGAGAATAGTGTGAAAGAGTTAGAATTGTTAATGGGAGAGGTATTACATTTAGTAAAACAATATACTCCAGAATTAAATATTGCGGAGCAACAAAAACGCATTCAATATGCAAAGTAAAAACAAAAGATGTAACAACGAGTTACATCTTTTGTTTTTTTATTTTACTAATTTTCCTAGTACAGGTAAACGTTGAATACGATTACCAAGAATATGTGAAGCGAGTCCACTCGTTAATACGAATAAAAGGTAAACAAGCCCTCCTGCCGCACCACATATAAATACAATGAGCAGTGATTCGATATAAGATTGGCCAGGAATAATCCAGCTTATAATTGCTTTTAATGCAATTACAACAGCAGACATTGCTGCGGAGTATATCGTAATAAGAAATACTGTTTTCACCGTTTCACCAATTTTAAATTTCGCAAACTTAATGATGCAATACAACATAATAATATTCGAAACGAGGTATCCGAGAATTGTTCCAAGTACAGCACCGTGTCCACCGAATAAGTGTAAAAGTGGTATGTTTACTACAATCTTCACAAGAATACCGATTGAGAATGCAATCATTGTTTTTCTTTGATAATCAATGCCTTGTAATATAGCTGCAGAAACTGTGAAAATCGCACCTAATATAGCAGAAGGTGCAAATGAAATTAAATATTGTGATCCATCAAGTGCAATTTTAGGATCTACATAAATCATTCGAAATGCATCGTAAGCGATGCTAGCAAGACCAAATGCAGCTGGGATAGTGAAGAATAACAATACTTGGAATATCTTTGAAATTTGTTCTTGTAATTCTTCTAGTTTTCCGCTTGTAAATGATTTCGTTATAGCCGGAATAATTGTTAATGAGAATCCAGTTGCAAGTGAAGCCGGAATCATAATTAACTTTTGTGCATAGTTCGTTATATAAGCGAAAACTGCATTCGCGGTTTCTAAAGGCTCTCCCATCGCTCTAAGGACATCAGCTACGGTATATTGATCTACTAACGTATAGAGTGGAATTGCAATACCCACAAATACAATTGGGATTGCATATCGAAGTAATTCCATATAAATATTTCGTAATGGAATATCGGATGCCCTTGACTTTAATTCACCTTCAGGAGGCTTTAATCCGTTATACTTTTTCCAGTACAGCATTAAAATAGAGACGCTGGCAAGTGCCCCGATAACAGCACCGAATGTAGCAACAGCAACAGAAGAGGCTACGGAACCTCCTAATATTTTGGAAACGATGAAGCTACCAACTAAAATGAAAACAACGCGTGCGATTTGTTCTACGACTTGAGAAACAGCACTTGGTTTCATATGTTGAAAACCTTGGAAATAGCCGCGTGTAACACTCATAGCCGGTACGATAATAAGTGCGAAACTTAATGCCCGCATTGTAAGTGTTACGTCAGCGATAAATTGTGGATTTGGCGTTTTAGAGCGAATAATAAATTGTGATATGTAAGGCGCTCCAATAAATAAAATTAAAAATCCTAAAAAGCCCATAAATAGCATTAATTTTATGCTCGAGCTATACAATTTTTTACTTGTACTATAATCACCGAGTGCATTATGTTTTGCAACAAATTTGGAGACGGCAATAGGAATACCGGCAGTTGAAAAGCTTAATAAAATACCATACCAAGTATATGCATATCCGTATAAAGCGACCCCTTGTGTTCCAACTAATAATTGAAAAGGGAAGAAGTATATAAAACCTAAAATACGTGAAATCATTGTTGCACCGCTTAGTAAAGCAGTACCTTTTAAAACTTTTGAAGTAGACAAAATTTGTTCCTCCTACTCATGTTGCCTTGCATGTATCTCGCTCTTTGAGGGCAGTAAGACTCCTACCTCAAAATGAGGCTGGAGAAAGAAGTTAAGTGGAAGCCCTGCTACTACGAGTAAACGCAAAATTGGTGAAACTTTAATCAGTGGGGCATCCTCCGCTGATTAAAGTTTCACTTTACCGTATACTACTATAAACCTGTTAGAGAAGTTAATACAGTATAAACCATATAAGTTCAAATACTATTCATACAAAAGTCATATTTCAAATTTTTAAATAGAATATAAGACATAAAAACTTAAAATATAAGTTGACACTATTTTTAATGTGTGATAAAAATGATAGTAATCAATTCGGAAAATAATATTTGGGCAATGAAAGGGTATAGTAATGAAAATCTCCCTATTTCAGAGAGCTGATGGTTGGTGTGAATCAGTATATAGATTATTCATGAAGTTCGTCCTGGAGCATCTTTCATAAATCTCACATTATGAGGAAATGGAAGACGGTAGTTTATACCGTTATCAAATAAAGTGGTGAAGATTTTTTCACAACTAGGGTGGTACCGCGATATTTATCGTCCCTACGTATTTACGTAGGGACGTTTTTTATTTAGGTCCTAACTTTGCTGTGGCTTCATAACTAGGGTGGTACCGCGATATTTTATCGTCCCTACGTATTTACGTAGGGACGTTTTTATTTAGGTCTTACTTTTGTTGTATCTTCATAACTAGGGTGGTACCGCGATATTTTTGTCGTCCCTACGTATTTACGTAGGGACGTTTTTTTATTAGGGAGGAAGTGAACGTATTAGAAAAAAGTATTGATAGAACAATATAAACACCAAATTATAAAACAGAAAAAGATAAAGAGAGGAGATTAACAGATGAATTCACAGCAATGGACATCGAAATTAGGTTTCGTATTAGCTGCAGCAGGTTCAGCAATTGGTCTTGGGGCGATTTGGAAATTCCCATATATGGCCGGCATCGGAGGAGGCGGCGCATTCTTCCTTATTTTCATCGGTTTCACATTATTAATTGGTTTACCGCTATTATTAGCCGAATTCGTTATTGGGAGAAGTACACAAAAAGAGGCCGTTGATGCGTATAGAGAAATCGCACCGAAAACGTTATGGCCGTGGTTAGGTAAATTAGGAATTGTAACATGTTTCATATTACTTTCTTTCTACAGTGTTGTAGGAGGATGGATTTTATTATATTTATGGAATGCAATTACAGGTAGACTATGGGAAGGAAATGGGGCGTACGAAGCTACGTTCGGTGAAATCATTTCCAATCCGTATTTAGCAGTCGGATCACAACTATTATTCATCCTTATTACTATTTTCATCGTAAGTAAAGGTGTACAAAATGGTGTTGAAAAAGTAAATAAATATTTCATGCCAGCACTATTCGTTTTATTCTTTGTCTTAATTGTTCGTGCACTTACATTAGACGGTGCTGGTGAAGGAGTTCGCTTCTTCTTACAACCTGATTTCTCAAACGTAACGTCAGAAATTATTTTATATGCGATGGGGCAATCGTTCTTCTCATTATCTGTCGGTGTAGCCGTTATGGTAACGTATAGCTCATACTTACCGAAAGAAGAAAGTTTACCGCGTTCAGCATTTTCTATTGTAGCTTTAACGCTCGTTATTACATTACTTGCAGGACTTGCGATATTCCCGGTTGTATTCGCATTTGGAATGGAACCATCTCAAGGACCAGGATTATTGTTTATCGTATTGCCAGCTATTTTCAGTAAAATGGCGTTCGGAAAATTATTCTTCATCGTTTTCTTATTACTATTCTTCTTTGCTACTATTACATCAGCAATTTCGATGTTAGAAATTAGCGTTGCATCTTTAACTGCAAAAGGTAAAGGGAAACGTGAAAAAATGGCTTTAATCGTTGGATTATTAATCTTCGTTGTTGGAGTACCATCAGCATTATCATTTGGTATATTAAGTGATCTGAAGATTTTTGGAAAGACTATTTTTGATTTATCGGACTATGCAGTTAGTAACGTATTAATGCCGCTTGGTGTTCTATTAGTTTCTATCTTTGTTCCTTTAAAAATGAAGAAAGATGTATTAATGAAAGAGCTTGGTGTAAGTAAAAATAAAGGCTATAAACTATTCGTATTATGGTTATTCTTACTTCGCTATATCGCACCAATTGCGATTATTATCGTATTCCTAAATGTACTTGGAATTATTTAACAAAAAAGGTAGCGTATCGTTATATGATACGCTACCTTTTTTATCCTTTTATTTGCCGGGCAGTAAGACCCCCACCTCAAAACTCAGCGAAAGCGAAGAAGTTAAGTGGGGGATGGGCACCCCCCACTGATTAAAGTTTCACCTTATTTTGCTCTTTTTTGCAGTTCATTTACTGTGACGAATTGATATCCCTCTTTAGATAAAGAGTCTAAAATACCTTCAATGGTCTGTAAATTTTCATTAGATTTATCATACATAGGGTGTAATAAAATGATAGAACCTGGTTTTACATTTTTATTAACGTAGTCAATTTTATCAGCTGTAGATTTATAAAAAGTATCAGGCTCAAGATCCCACGTAATCGTTTCGATATTATTTTTATTTAAATAATAGGGTAGCCCAATTAATTTTTTTCCGTTAGGGGGTCTAAAATCAATTTCGTCTGTAAATCCTGTTTGCCGGATTAATGAATTCGTTTTTTCTATTTCATCTTTAATAAAAGAAGGTGTTTTGAAAACCATTCTATTATGAGAATATGTATGGTTTCCAAGTTGGTGCCCAGATTGCGTGATAGCTTCTCCTAATGATAGATTTTTCTCTAGTTCATTTCCAATTAAAAAGAAAGTAGCTTTAGCGTTGTATTTATCCAGTAAAGGTAATATTTGTTTTACATTGTTAGTAGGGCCATCATCAAAAGTTAAAGCGATTACTTTTTCATTTGTTTCTACGCGTTGTGTTAAATCTCCAAATAATTGAAAGTTTCTTGCGTTCATCAATTTGTATGTTCCGAATAATACTGTGATAATAAAGAATAGTGTAACGATTGTAATGATAATTTTTTTCTTCATAATGTAACCTCACAATGATTTTTGATTTGATTAAAAAGTATTATATCAAACTAAGTAATTTCGTGCTTTAAGAAGGGTGTGGATGCAAGGAGAGGAAATTTATCATATAATAAAATGCAAAAGGTATATTAGGAGGTGTTTATATGGCGATTATAATTCAATTGCCAGACACTGCAACGTCTCATGCAAAGCCAAGTATGGAAATGGCGATACTTTGCGTGAGGTAGACAAGTAATATACAATCGCCTAAATGAGCTCGTATCATTTTTTATATTTGGCTTTGCACCTTATTGAAATGAACCATAAAAAATAAGGGGCGAGCAGAAATGAAATACGTAAAGGCTGCGGCAGTTTTACCAGAAAGTTTAATTGCTGAAATTCAAAAGTATATACAAGGTGAAACAATTTACATTCCAAAACAAGAAACGAAACATTATAAATGGGGTACACGATCTGGAGGAAGAAAACAATTAGATGAAAGAAATAACGCGATTAAAGCAGCATTTAAAAGCGGAATTGCTATTCATCAACTTGCAGAAGAATATTTTCTTTCTGGGGAAACGATTAAAAAGATTGTGTATTCTAAATAAGAGGAAAAGAGTCTGATTCATATATTACTTTGAATCAGACTCTTTTTGTTTTATATGTATTGGATATATGAGGTGTGAACGGGCATGATAATAGAAAAAATGTGCCGTTTTTTTTATTAAATGGTATACAGAGCACTTGAAAAGTAGAAAGGTGAACATATATGAATCATATTGGACAAATAACGATAGAGCTTTTAGTTGGTTTTTTTGTTCTATTAATTGCTACAAAAATATTAGGGAAAACACAAATATCTCAGCTAACGCCCTTTGATTTTATTTCTGCAATCGTCCTAGGTGAGCTCGTTGGAAATTCAATATATGATCCTAAAATTAAAGTATGGTCTATTTTGTATTCAGTATTTGTTTGGGTAATTTTAATTTATACTATAGAAGTGATAACACAAAAAATAAGGGGAACAAGAAGGTTTTTTGAAGGATATCCTTCAATTATTATTCGTAATGGAAAGATTGATCGTGAACAATTAAGCGTAAATCATTTGGATATAAACCAATTACAACAAATGCTTAGGCAACAAAAAGATATATTTTCAATTCGAGAAGTTGAGTATATGATATTGGAACCTAACGGAAACATAAGTGTATTGAAAAAAAGTAAATATGAATCTCCTACTATAAATGATTTAAGTTTAAAACATAAGCCTGTATACTTACCGATTTCATTAATTAGTGATGGGAAAGTAGTTAAGGATAATTTGAGGGAAGCAGGTTTTGATGAAGGATGGCTTTATAAACAAATAAAGCAAAAAGGAATTACTAAATTTGAAGACGTATTATATGCAGAATGGAAAACAGACGATGGTTTCTTTTGTCAGGAAATGCAGCGATAGAGAATAGGCGATGTATGTAATGTTTGTTTCTAAGTTATCTTTTACATATCAAAAAACTGAATCATTGTATACAATAAGACTAGATCAACAATTTGTATGGAGTGATAAAGATGGAAGCTTTTATTAGAAGTGATCAATATAATTTTATAAAATCACAAGCTTATATTTTAGCAAATGGGCACGCAACGGCAAATGATAGAGGTGTAATTCAAGCATTAAAATCACTTGCGATTGAAAAAATAATACATGTATTTGAGAATTTAACGGATGAACAGAAAGAGTTAATCGATACGGTATTAACAGTTCAAAATAGAGAAGATGCAGAATCGTTTTTAATGAAAATAAATCCGTATGTCATTCCGTTTCAGGAAGTTACAGCGCAAACATTAAAAAAATTATTTCCTAAGGCGAAAAAGTTAAAACTTCCTGATATGGAAGAACTGGATATGAAAGAATTATCCTATTTAAGCTGGATTGATAAAGGATCCAGTAGGAAATTTATTATAGCGAAAAATGATAAAAATAAGTTTGTTGGTCTGCAAGGAACTTTTCAAAGTTTAAATAAAAAAAGCATTTGTTCATTATGTCATGGGCATGAAGAAGTAGGAATGTTTTTAGTGGAAATTAAAGGTGATGTACCAGGAACTTTCGTTAAAAAGGGAAACTATATTTGCAAAGACGGTGTAGCTTGTAATCAGAATATGAAGTCACTTGATAAATTGAATGATTTTATTGAACGATTGAAGAAATAAAGAAGGAACCTCTAGTATTTAAACTGGAGGTTTTTATTTTTTGAAGAAGTAATAATAGGCTTCTTTTGTAGCTGTAAATTTATAAAAAAAGTCGGGTCATTTATAATGAAATTAGATAAAAATATCTATTTGGATACAGTTGCTTATATGCAAGGAGGAAAAACATGAATTACATTTCACCGAAAGAAGAAATGTTAAAAGCGAAACGGTGGCCTAAAGATACGATAGCGGCAGGTCGTGGTCATACCGTTGCTCTTAAATTGGATGGCACGGTAGTAGCAGTGGGGCGAAATAAAGAAGGAGAATGCAATGTAAGCAGCTGGTGTGATATTGAAGCAGTCGCAGCGGGTAATGTTCATATGGCGACGAACACGGGTAATGCACATACAATCGGTCTTGCATGTGACAGTACTGTGGTAGCTGTGGGTTGGAATAAGCATGACCAATGTAATGTACACGATTGGCATAATATTGTCTCGGTTGCGGCGGGATGGCGTCGTACTATTGGCCTTAAATTGGATGGTACGGTAGTGGCGGTGGGCCGAAATAAAGAAGGAGAATGCAATGTAAGTGGCTGGCGAGATATTGTGGCGGTTGCGGCGGGTGACTGGCATACAGTCGGTCTTAAATTGGACGGTACAGTGACGGCAGTGGGGAATAATCGATATGGCCAATGCAATATAAGCAGCTGGCGAGGTATTGTATCGGTCACAGCGGGTTATCTTCATACTGTTGGTCTTAAACGAGACGGAACGGTGACGGCAGTGGGGAATGGTAAACATAACCAGTGTGACGTGAGTGGTTGGAGGGGTATTGTAGCAATAGCAGCTGGTACGAATCATACAATCGGTCTTAAATCAGACGGAACGGTGGCGGCAGTAGGTTGGAATGAGTATGGCCAATGTAATGTAAGTGATTGGCGAGATATTGTAGCAATAGCGGCTGGTTGTGCACATACGGTCGGACTTAAATCAGACGGAACGGTGGTAGCGGTAGGTAATAATGAATTTGGCCAATGCGATGTAGGTAGCTGGAGCGGTATTCTCCTGCCGGGTAATTAGTTTTTTACGACTGGATGATTCAACCGTTTTATTCGTCTTAATATTTGTAGGGCAATCAAAATATTAAAATGCTAATAAATATCCAGTAATATTATTCTATTTCGGGAGTAAGTATGGAATAAGATATGTGGAATATAATAAACCTTAATTTTGTTGAATAAGATAAGAATCCTTTTCAAAATGGATTCTTATTTTTTTTCGTTAAATGAGGGTTTATATGACATTTTTGAACAAGTTTTATTTCACAGTTACAGTAGGAGACGTAGTTTAAAAGCATAAGAAGAGGTGAAGAAATGCTTAAAAGATTTTTGCTTTTTTTACCAAATCTTCTACTTGTATGTATCGTACTCTATATAACATATACAACTTCTTTAGTTTTGGACAGATGTTAGTAATTTCAATTGCAATCATTGGTACTCTTGTTATAAGAATTTGTACGGATGTATTTAAGTTCATCAAGTGGACAATTAAACAAAGGAAATCTTGAATATGTTTAATAACTATTAGGAGGAGATGAAATGACAAATAAAAAGAATAGAGTGAAAAACGAAATAATACTTTGGACATTAACAGCGATTGGTTTTGTAATTGTATGGTACCTGTTTCAAAGATAAAAATGCATCGTACTTGTAAAGAAAGCACGATGCATTTTTATTATTTTTTTTGCCAATTTTCTTTTATAAAGTCTGCACGGCCAGATTCTTTTTGCTCAGTAGCATATTTCTCTGGGTTCTTTTTATAGAAATGTTGGTGGTATTCCTCTGCTTCAAAAAAAGGTGCAGCCGGGCGAATTTCAGTTACGATTGGATCTTTAAACATTCCGCTTTCAGTAAGAGCTTGTTTTGATTTTTCAGTAAGCGCTTTTTGTGTTTCGTTATGATAAAAAATAGCGGTACGATAAGATGGACCACGGTCAAAAAATTGTCCGCCATCATCAGTTGGATCGATTTGTGGCCAATATAAGTCTAGTAATTTCTGATAAGGAAAAATAGAAGGATCGAATGTAATTTGAACAACTTCTAAATGTCCAGATGTTCCAGCTTTTACTTGTTCATATGTTGGATTTTCTATATGACCTCCTGCATAGCCAGAAAGCACTTTATGAATACCTGGAAGTTCATCAAATGGTTTTACCATGCACCAAAAGCAACCGCCTGCGAAGGTTGCGAGTTCGTATGTTTTTTCGGACATTGCTGTAATCCTCCTAAATGTATATGTTTTATATAGTATTATATAAATTGTTTTATTGCGCAATAAAAAAGATTTGAAAATATATGTTTTTTATAAACAAGATCCTCCGCTCACATCAATTAATTGTCCAGTAACCCAGCGGCTGTCTGGAGAAGCGAGAAATGCAGCAGTATCGGCAATGTCTTCTACTTCACCTAAGCGATTGAAAGCGGAAATAGTAGTAGCGTACTGCTTCATCATCGGGTCGCTCAAGAGTTCTGCATTCATATCTGTTTTAATAAATCCTGGAAGTATTGCATTCACCGTTATTCCTCGTGCTCCAAGCTGTTTTGCTAGCGTAAAAGTCATTGTATTAATAGCGCCTTTCGTCATACTGTATGCAACGAAATCAGGTAAAGAAATGCGGGTCGCAGCGGATGAAATATTAATAATTCGGCTATTGTCACGTAAACGTGGCAGTGCTTGTTGAATGATAAAGAATGGTGCTTTTGCATTTACTGAAACAATTCTATCAAAAAATTGTTCAGTTGTTTCTTCAATAAAAGCACCAGGACCAATGCCGGCATTGTTTATTAAAATATCAAATTGTGTTTCACCAGTGCGCTTTTGTAATTCAGTATCTAAAGCGTTATAAAGGTTTTCTACACCGTGTAAGGATTCTAAATTTGCGCCGATAGAAAAAGCTTGGCCACCATTTGATCGAATTTCATGAACAGTTTCTTCAGCGTCATCTTTTCGATTACCGTAATGAACAGCAACCAATGCACCGTCATTTGCTAAACGTTTAGCAATAGCACGTCCAATTCCTCGGCTTGCTCCTGTAACTAACGCTACTTTTCCTTTTAACATATTATTCTCATCTCCCCATAAATTTTATATGTTTGTCAGTAGTTTTTCTTTATGTAGTAATGCGAACATACTTAAGTAATATATGAGTATGTGTAAGAAGTTCATTCCGATTTTGTTTTGAGAAAAAATAAATAGATTTCTAGTAAATAGAATGAATTTTATTTTTTTCTAAAAAACATGTTGACAATGAAAAGAACCGCGTCCTATAATACGTGTAACAAATAAAAGTTAATTAAGAATTTTCTAACTTTATATGTTGTATATGCAAAGAAGAGGAAAGTAGATGATTATGATCGTTTCAGAGAGCTACTCCTAGGCTGTGAGAGTAGTAGCAATCGAATCATTGAAGATCACCTCGGAGCATCGCTTGCGAAAGGGAAACTGAGTAGAGGGCGGCGGCATCGTCTCCGGTAAAAGGACGGGGGTCTGATTGGACCTACAGAGCTTATATTTCGCGAGAAGTATAAGGAAGCTGAGTGGTAACGCGAAACTCTCGCCTCAGCAATCAAAGCTACTAAGTTGTAGTAGTTGATTGCTGAGGCGAGAGTTTTTCTTTTATAAAAATAGAATAAAAGAATGCGTGGAAGAGGAGAGTAAATGATATAGATTGTTTCAGAGAGCTGCCCCAAGGCTGTGAGGGTAGTAACAATCGAATCATTGAAAATCACCTCGGAGCACTACTTTTGAAAACTAGTAAAAAGTAGCGGAATTGTTTCCGATAGAAAAACAAAAGTCTAATTGGACTTGCAAAGCTTATATTTCGTGAGAAGTGTAAGGAAGCTGAGTGGTACCACGATTCCCTCGTCTCAGCAATGGATTGCTACAAGTATGTACGTAATCGATTGTTGAGATGAGTATATTTTTAAGATTTATATACTGAATATTCTGTTAAAATACTTATCTCAGCAATCGATGTAGAAATAGATTGCAAAAATAGAGAGAAAAAAAGAGGAGCGATGTGAGATGGGTAACCAGTACATTTATATGAATGGGGAATTTGTAGAAAAAGAAAAGGCAGTTGTTTCAGTATATGATCACGGTTTTTTATATGGAGACGGTGTATTTGAAGGGATTCGTAGTTACGGAGGAAATGTATTTTGTCTAAAAGAACATGTGAAACGATTATATGAATCGGCGAAATCTATTTTACTGACGATTCCAATGCCGGTAGAAGAAATGGAAGAGGCCGTTTTACAGACACTTCAAAAAAATGAATACGCTGATGCCTACATTAGATTAATTGTTTCAAGAGGAAAAGGGGATTTAGGGCTTGACCCGAGGACTTGCGTGAAACCGAGCGTAATTATTATTGCAGAACAATTAAAGTTATTCCCTCAGGAATTTTATGATAATGGACTAAGCGTTGTATCTGTAGCATCAAGACGTAATACGCCAGATGCATTAGATCCACGTATTAAGTCAATGAACTATTTAAATAATGTACTTGTAAAAATTGAAGCAGCGCAAGCAGGCGTACTCGAGGCGCTTATGCTTAACCAACAAGGATATGTTTGTGAAGGGTCTGGAGATAATGTTTTCATTGTGAAAGATGGAAAAGTGCTAACACCTCCTTCGTATTTAGGGGCGCTAGAAGGTATTACGAGAAATAGTGTTATCGAGTTATGTGAGCGTCTTAATATCTCGTATGAGGAAAGGCCATTTACTCGCCATGACGTATATGTAGCAGATGAAGTGTTTTTAACAGGAACGGCAGCAGAGTTAATCCCAGTTGTAAAAGTTGATTCTAGAGAAATTGGAGATGGGAAACCAGGAAGTGTAACGAAACGATTAACTGAAGAGTTTAAAAAATTGACGAGAGAAAGAGGAGTACGTGTTCCAGGACTGGCGGAAAGTTTAGCGTAGAAAGGGAGAGGAGTTAATCGAAATGGAGGAACAGTATACAACATGTGAGAAATTACAGTGCGAAGAAGTGACAGGTGCCGGACACGTTATTCAATGCTTGAAAAAATTAGGTGTAACGACTGTTTTCGGTTATCCGGGCGGAGCGATTTTGCCAGTATACGATGCGTTATATGGAAGTGGATTGAAGCACGTTTTAACTCGTCATGAGCAAGCTGCCATTCATGCGGCTGAAGGGTATGCGAGAGCTTCTGGAAAGGTCGGGGTAGTCTTTGCTACCTCTGGCCCAGGAGCGACGAATTTAGTTACGGGCTTAGCAGATGCTTATATGGATTCGATTCCTTTAGTTGTTATTACAGGGCAAGTTGCAACGCCTTTAATTGGTAAAGATGGATTTCAAGAAGCTGATGTTGTCGGAATTACTGTATCTGTTACGAAGCATAATTACCAAGTTCGTGAAGTAAATCACTTATCACGTATCGTGCAAGAAGCTTTTTACATCGCTAATAGTGGGCGACCGGGACCGGTATTAATTGATATTCCAAAAGATATTCAAAATGCAAATGTGACAAGTTTCTTTAATGAAGAAGTTAACATTATAGGATATAAACCGGAAGTTGTACCAGACAGTATGAAACTGAGAAAGGTGGCTAAAGCAATTTCAAAAGCAAAGCGTCCCCTTCTATATATTGGAGGAGGTGTCATTCATTCAGGTGGATCTGAAGAACTCATCAAGTTTGCAAGAGAGAATCGTATTCCTGTCGTTTCAACTTTAATGGGACTAGGTGCATATCCGCCGGGAGATCCATTGTTTTTAGGAATGCTCGGTATGCATGGTACGTACGCTGCAAATATGGCAGTAACAGAATGTGACTTACTACTTGCTTTAGGTGTTCGCTTTGATGATCGTGTAACAGGAAAATTAGAACTCTTTTCTCCGCATTCGAAAAAGGTACATATTGATATAGATCCTTCGGAGTTCCATAAAAATGTAACTGTGGAATATCCGATTGTTGGAGATGTGAAAAAAGCGTTACAAATGTTGTTGCATATGCCAATTCGTACACAAACAAATGAATGGCTTACGAAAATAGAGGAATGGAAGGAGGAATATCCTCTTTCCTACAATCAAAAAGAAGGTGAGTTAAAACCACAGCATGTTATTAGTCTAGTAAGTGAATTAACGAACGGTGAAGCAATTGTCACGACAGAAGTAGGACAGCATCAAATGTGGGCTGCTCACTTCTATAAAGCGAGAAAACCTCGTACTTTTCTTACCTCAGGTGGATTAGGAACAATGGGATTTGGTTTCCCAGCAGCTATTGGTGCCCAGCTTGCTAAAGAAGAAGAACTTGTCATCTGTATTGCGGGCGATGCTTCTTTTCAAATGAATATTCAGGAACTGCAAACAATTGCAGAAAATAACATACCTGTAAAAGTATTTATAATAAACAACAAATTTTTAGGGATGGTAAGGCAATGGCAAGAAATGTTTTATGAGAATCGTTTATCAGAATCAAAAATTGGATCACCTGATTTTGTAAAAGTAGCAGAAGCATATGGAGTGAGGGGGCTAAGAGCAACAAATGCAACAGAGGCGAAAAAAGTGATGTTAGAAGCTTTTGCGCACGAAGGTCCTGTCGTAGTTGATTTTTGTGTAGAAGAAGGTGAAAACGTATTTCCGATGGTTCCGCCAAACAAAGGGAATAATGAAATGATGATGAAGAGGTGGGAAGAATGAGTCATACTTTTTCACTAGTTATCCATAACGACCCAAACGTCTTATTACGCATAAGTGGAATTTTTGCTCGGCGTGGTTATTATATTTCTTCATTAAATTTAAATGAAAATGAAATGGAGTTAACAACAGTTTGTACAGAACAAGAAGCAACATTACTCATCAGTCAGCTGAAAAAATTAATCAATGTACTACAAGTAAACAAATTATAAGGAGTGTATGGAATATGAAAACGTATTATGAGCAAGATGCAAAAGTAGAGTTATTACAAGGGAAGACAGTTGCGGTAGTCGGATATGGATCTCAAGGTCATGCCCAAGCACAAAATTTACGTGATTCTGGTGTGGAAGTTGTAGTTGGCATTCGTCCTGGTAAGTCATATGAAGTAGCGAAAGCTGATGGGTTTGAAGTAATGTCCGTTTCAGAAGCGGTTCGAACCGCACAAGTTGTACAAATGTTATTGCCGGATGAACAACAAGCACATGTTTATAAAACAGAAGTAGAAGAGAATCTTCGTGAAGGGCAAATGTTACTTTTCTCACATGGATTTAATATTCACTTCGGACAAATTAATCCGCCAAGTTACGTAGACGTAGCGATGGTCGCACCAAAAAGCCCAGGTCATCTCGTTCGCCGTGTATTCCAAGAAGGAAATGGTGTTCCGGCATTAGTTGCAGTGCATCAAGATGCAACCGGCACGGCATTACATGTAGCTCTTGCATATGCAAAAGGTGTAGGTTGTACACGTGCAGGTGTAATTGAAACGACATTCCAGGAAGAAACAGAGACAGACTTATTCGGTGAGCAAGCTGTGCTTTGCGGCGGAGTAACTGCACTTGTAAAAGCTGGTTTTGAAACGTTAACTGAAGGCGGATATCGTCCTGAAATTGCATACTTTGAATGTTTGCATGAATTAAAGTTAATTGTTGATTTAATGTACGAAGGTGGATTAACGAACATGCGCCATTCTATTTCAGATACGGCAGAGTTTGGAGATTATGTAACAGGATCAAGAATTGTTACAGATGAAACGAAGAAAGAGATGAAACGAGTACTTACAGAAATTCAGCAAGGTGAATTCGCGAAAAAATGGATTTTAGAAAACCAAGCAGGTCGTCCAACATACAACGCGATGAAAAAAGCAGAACAAAATCATCAGTTAGAAAAAGTAGGAACAGAGCTTCGTGAAATGATGAGCTGGATTAAGGAACCAGAAAAGAAAACGTTAGTAAAGAAATAGATTAAGAGAATATAAGTGAAAAATACGTAAGAGGGGATTTGACAAGATGAGAAGCGACATGATTAAAAAAGGTTTTGATAAAGCGCCACATCGAAGTTTATTAAAAGCAACTGGTTTGAAAGATGAGGATTTTGATAAGCCGTTTATTGCGATTTGTAATTCTTTTATTGAAATTATTCCAGGGCATAAGCACTTGAACGAGTTTGGGAAACTTGTAAAAGAAGCCGTTCGTGCAGCAGGTATGGTACCATTCGAATTCAATACAATTGGAGTAGACGATGGTATTGCGATGGGACATATCGGTATGCGTTATTCGCTACCGAGTCGTGAAATTATTGCAGATTCAGTAGAAACGGTTGTAAATGCACATTGGTTTGACGGCATGATTTGTATCCCAAACTGTGACAAAATTACGCCAGGTATGATGATGGCAGCTCTTCGTATTAACATTCCGACTGTGTTTGTTTCAGGTGGACCGATGGCAGCTGGGAAAACATCTAAGGGGGAAGTTGTTGACCTTAGTTCTGTTTTTGAAGGGGTAGGAGCTTATCAATCTGGGAAAATTTCAGAAGAAGAATTAAAAGATATTGAAGATCATGGCTGTCCATCTTGTGGCTCTTGTTCCGGCATGTTTACAGCGAACTCTATGAACTGTTTATGTGAAGTATTAGGTTTAGCCCTTCCTGGAAACGGTAGTATTTTAGCAATTGATCCAAGACGTGAAGAGTTAATTAAACAAGCAGCAGAGAAACTGAAAATTTTAATTGAAAGAGATATTAAACCGCGTGATATTGTAACAGAAGAAGCAATTGACGATGCTTTTGCACTTGATATGGCGATGGGTGGATCAACGAATACAGTATTACACACGCTAGCACTCGCACAAGAGGCAGGGCTAGATTATGATATGAGCCGTATTGATGCTGTTTCAAGACGTGTACCGCATTTATGTAAAGTAAGTCCAGCTTCTAACTGGCATATGGAAGATATTGATCGAGCGGGCGGAATTAGTGCAATCTTGAAAGAGATGAGCAGAAAAGAAGGGGTACTTCATTTAGACCGTATTACGGCTACTGGGCAAACATTAAGAGAAAACATTGCTCATGCAGAGATTAAAGATAAGGAAGTGATTCATTCTCTTGAAAACCCTCATAGTGAAGAGGGGGGCTTACGTATTTTAAAAGGAAATCTAGCGAAAGATGGAGCGGTTATTAAAAGCGGGGCAACCGAAGTAAAACGATTTGAAGGACCTTGCGTTATTTTTAATTCACAAGATGAGGCATTGGCTGGCATTATGCTTGGGAAAGTGAAAAAAGGAGATGTAGTTGTCATTCGTTATGAAGGGCCAAGAGGCGGACCGGGTATGCCTGAAATGTTAGCACCAACATCAGCAATCGCTGGAATGGGATTAGGTGCTGAGGTTGCATTATTAACGGACGGACGTTTCTCTGGAGCTTCACGTGGCATTTCGGTAGGGCATATTTCACCAGAAGCAGCTGCGGGTGGAACAATCGCACTACTTGAACAAGGGGATATTGTATGTATTGATGTTGAGGAACGCTTGCTAGAAGTAAGAGTGAGTGATGAGGAATTAGAAAAACGTAAAAAGAATGGAAACGACCAGAACCGAAAGTGAAAACGGGCTGGCTTGGACGATATTCTCAGATGGTAACATCGGCGAATACAGGTGCAGTTCTAAAGGTGCCGAATTTTGATTGAGTCAAAATAAAAGAGATAAGGATGATAGAAAATGGTGCAAAATGTGAAGGAGAGAGTGAAGATTGAAGATATCCTTATGGCTCATAACTGTATGAAGGATATCGTCATGAAAACGCCCTTGCAACGTGATAAGGTTTTATCTGAAAAATACGAATGTGAGGTGTATATTAAACGAGAAGATTTGCAAGTAATTCGGTCTTTCAAAATTCGCGGTGCATACAATTTAATTCAAAGTTTGTCGAAAGAACAATTACAAAATGGTGTTGTTTGTGCAAGTGCTGGCAATCACGCACAAGGAGTTGCGTATACGTGTAATTTATTAAATATTCCATCGAAAATCTTTATGCCAACAACGACACCAAAACAGAAAGTATCACAAGTTCAATTTTTTGGTGGTAGCTTTGCAGAAATCATGTTAGTTGGCGATACATTTGATGGTGCTTTTCAAGAAGCGCAGCGCTATTGTGAGGAAAATAGGATGACATTTGTGCATCCGTTTGATGATCCGTATGTAATTGCAGGGCAAGGAACAGTAGCTGTTGAAATTATGCACGATATGGATAAGGCAGTTGATTATCTCTTTACAGCAATTGGCGGCGGTGGGTTAGCATCGGGTGTAGGTACATATGTGAAAGGTGTTAGTCCAGCTACAAAGGTAATTGGTGTAGAACCGATGGGGGCTGCATCTATGAAAGAGGCTTTCCTTCAAAACGAAAATGTAGCATTAGAGAAAATAGATAGTTTTGTTGATGGAGCAGCTGTCAAAAAAGTAGGGAAGTTAACATTTGAAACTTGTAAAGATGTCATTGATGACATTGTTTTAGTACCAGAGGGAAAGGTTTGTACGACGATTTTAGAACTGTATAAGAAAAATGCAATTGTAGCTGAACCGGCTGGTGCACTCTCTATTGCAGCACTTGATTTATACAGGGATGAAATAAAAGGTAAAACAGTTGTATGTACGCTAAGTGGTGGAAATAATGATATTGATAGAATGCAAGAAATGAAAGAACGTTCTCTCATTTACGAAGGGTTAAAGCATTATTTCATCATTGAATTTCCACAGCGTTCAGGTGCGCTAAGAGAATTTCTTGATAAAGGATTAGGACCAGAAGATGACATTACGCGCTTTGAGTATATTAAGAAACATAATAAAGAAAATGGTCCAGCGCTGGTCGGGGTAGAATTAAAACATAAAGAAGATTATGAGCAATTAATTACTCGTTTTAAAGAAAATAATATTCAATTTGTGGAGCTTAATAAAAATCCTGTTTTGTTTGATTTGCTTATTTAGTAGAAAAAATAAAAAAAGATAGATACAAGCAAGGAAAATGCTACTTGTTCTATCTTTTTATAGTTAAACGAAATACTCTCCAAATTCATGAAGGAGAAAGCTAGTTAACCAAAAATATATCGCGATACGAATGATTATGTACAATGAAAATTCAAAGGGAGAAAGTTTTCTTTCTCCCTTTATTTTTTTAGTAGTCTAACAGAAAAAAGGAGCATAAAAGCAGGATGGCTATAAATATTCTAAGAACGTTTTCTAACAAGTCTTTCAGTATGTCTATCGACTATTCTGTAGTATTTGTTACAGAGAAATAGATTTCGTGCTGTTTAGTTACGTGTGTTTATTATTTTTCCAGTACTATCAATTTCTACATCAGTTGAAACCGTTTGTAAATATTGTAGAGCTTTTTTCTTTTCTTCTTCATTTACTGGGGAAACTTGGTTATTACGAATGATGTAAGGGTTAAATGACATTTGGATATCCTTTCCTTTAAAAGCTAAAGTTAAGACGCCAGTTTCTGCACTTTTTCCATTCACATAACTCGGGAACAAAAAGTTACCTAATGAGTAAGCAATAGGAACTTTATTATAATACTCAAACCCTTGTAACCAATGCGGGTGACTTCCGACAATAGCGTCAGCACCTGCTTCAACCATTTTAGGTACATATTGTTTTTGGTATTCTACTGGACGATTTGATTTTTCAACGCCCCAATGCATATAGACGATTAAATAGTCTGCATCTTGTTTTTGCTCCTTAATTGTTTTAGTTACAAGATTTAAATCATATCCGTTCGCAACGCCAGGTTTATTGTCACCAGCTACCCAATTAGAATCAGGCATAAATCGAACGAAGGAAAGAAATTTGAACTTTTTCCCTTTTACGGTCATTTCTCGTGCAGTATATGCATCTTTTGCATTTTTTCCGGCCCCGATGTAAGGGAACTTTAATTTTTCTACGTGAGAGATAGTGTCTAATAATCCATCTTGCCCATAATCAAGTGTATGGTTATTCCCAATATTTACGATGTCATATCCAGTGTTTTTAATGGCTTGTAGTGTAGATGGATCACTTTTAATCCAAAACAATTGCCCAGGTGCTTTCTTTTCTCTCGTTGTAAAGGCCGACTCTAAATTAACAAAGGAAATATCTGCTTTTGTTATTTCTTCTTTTACATGTTGGAATGGATAATCAGCCCCGTTTTTTTCGATAATAGGACGTAATTGCCAATCGAACATTGTATCACCAGAGAAAGTGAGTGTAATTTCCGGGTCTTCTATTTTCTTTTTGCTTTTTGTAACTGTTTTACTAGATTTGCTTTGCAAATCGGGTTTGTCTTTCGCTTTTGAAATAAAAGAGTAGTTGATTAATACAACAATTGGTGTAATACAAAAGGCTATTAACAGAAATCGTTTTAGTAAAGTTTTCATATATACCTTCCTTTTGAGTTTATCCCGTTATTGAAAACTTCCGCATTTAGATTAAAATGAATCCACTAAAGGTAGTTATCGAAATATGTATAGTTACAAAAAAACGGGTTATAGTAGTGAAATTCATTTGTTAATATTCTCAATATTAAGTTAACATATAGATAACTTGTAAATCAATGTGTAAACCAAAATATAGAAATAAAGAATTCGAAAGGTGAAGAATGAGAAATGGTTATATTAGGGGCAGTTGTAAATGGCATTTGTATTATATTCGGTACTTTACTTGGTAAATTATTTAGTAAGATTCCAGAAAGTATGAAGGGAACAATTATGCATGCAATCGGTTTAGCGGTTACTGTACTTGGCCTTCAAATGGCATTAAAAAGTGAAAACTTTCTTGTTGTGATTCTAAGTTTAGTTATTGGTACTGTAATTGGGGAATGGTTACAATTAGAAGAAAAGTTAAAACTGTTAGGAGATTGGTTAGAAAATAAAGTTGGATCGAAGGGGAAAGGGAGTATATCAGAAGGGTTTGTAACAGCGACGCTTATTTTTGCAATTGGCGCGATGGGGATACTTGGTGCATTGGACAGTGGAATTCGCGGAAATCATAATATTTTATTCACAAAGGCGATTATCGATGGATTCATTTCGATTATATTAACGACAACTCTAGGAATCGGCGTAGTATTTTCAGCGATTCCAGTTATTTTATATGAAGGTGCTATTGCCATTTTTGCAACACAAATTAATAGTTTTGTCCCGAAAGAATTAATGAATCAATTTATAGTGGAAATGACAGCTACGGGCGGCATTATGATATTCGCCATTGGATTAAACTTACTTGGATTTATTAAAATTAAAGTAGCGAATTTACTTCCAGGTATATTGGTAGTTGGAGTAATTGTTTCAATTATTTATGGTTACGGTTTGTTAGTAAAGTAGTTGAGGATGGAGATACATATGGGGGAATTCCAATTTACAAAACGTGTTCATAAAATACTGGAGATTGCAGCAAAAGAGACTAAATATAATATAATTCAACCAGTTCATCTTTTTATCGGCATGTGTAAAGAAGGTACAGGAGTGTGCGCAGAGTTATATATGTATTTGTTTCGTAAAGTTGGCACGGATTTTTTAGAAGAACTTTCTTTACAAGAACAATATGAAATAGAGTACATAAAAATAGAACAATATAAATTAGCTAATAAAACGCTAGAAATTTTGCAAATAGCGAAGAAACGTATGGAACGTTTTCAGCAAGTATTAATAAATGAAGGACATGTAATATATGCATTATTTCGTTTAGGTATAGTGAGTGAAAAAGTTATAAACAAAGAAATACAAAAAGATGTGTTACGTATTATAGCTGAACCAAGAGATTTGGCGGTGGATTTAAAATGCTTTGATCCCATTTATAATAAATTATCTTGTAATGTTAGAAGAGCTAGCTCTGCTGATTTTGAAACATTAGTACGTTTTGTTACGTGGAAATTTGGTGAACGCTGGTTACAGTCGATAGATTATGGATTTCGGACATATAAAGAAAAGGTACCTATTTATATTGCAAAGCAGGGCGAAGCGATAGTAGGTTTCGCTTGTTATGATGTAGTCAGGGGAAAGAAAGGACTATTTGGTCCGATGGGGACAGCGAAACGAAATCGTGTGAAAGGTGTAGGGAAAGAATTGTTGCATCATTGTTTATATAATATGAAGCAAGACGGATATGAATATGCAATTATTGGACAAGCAGGTCCGATTGAGTTTTATGAGAGAAGTTGCAATGCTCGTTTAATACCGCTAGAAGATAATTGACCAACTCCATATAGGGGAGTTGGTTTTATTATGAGAAAAATGTGGAATTTACATGGTTTTTGCTAGGAAATAGCGGCTTTTGTAATGAATATTACGTCTAAATCAAATTACTAAACTTTTTACAAGAAAAGGTGTAGAATGGGTATCGAATGAAAGAAGGTGTGAAAATGGCCAGCTGGAAACGAAATTTAATGATTTGTTGGCTAGGTTGTTTTACCACTGCAGCCGGTATGAGTTTAGTAATTCCTTTTTTATCTTTTTATATTGAGGAGTTAGGAGTGACTGGCACTTCGAGTATTGCACAGTGGTCGGGACTTGCATTTGGTGTAACATTTTTAATGGGTGCGATTGTATCACCAATATGGGGAAAGCTTGGTGATATACATGGACGGAAATTGATGCTTATACGTGCTAGCCTTGGTATGGCGGTTATTATGACGCTTATGGGGTTTGTAACGGATGTGTATCAACTAGTCGCACTTAGATTTTTGATGGGAGCAGTATCTGGTTTCCTTTCAACCGCAATGACATTTATTGCAGCAGAAACTCCGGAAGAGCATTCAGGTTGGGCAATTTCCACAATTTCAACCGGGGGCGTGAGTGGCTCATTACTCGGACCATTACTAGGCGGTTATTTGTCTGAGTTAATTGGAATGCGTCATGTCTTTCTTGTTACAGGAGCTTTCTTATTCCTTTCCTTCCTCATCGTCTTTTTCTTCCTACATGAAGAAAATCACTCTGCTCAAGCAAAAAAGGTACAGCAAAAAAAAGTATGGACGATGGTCCCAGCAAAGCATGTAATTATTAGTTTATTTGTAACAACATTTATTATTCAACTTGCCAATATGTCAATTCAACCTATTATTACATTGTACGTAAAGAATTTGGAAGGACCAGGAACAGATCATATCGAAATGATTGCAGGGGCAGTTATGTCTGCGACAGGATTAGCAGTTATTTTGGCAGCGCCTAAATTAGGAAGATTATCAGATCATATCGGTCCTCAAAAAACATTAGTAGTAGCATTGTTTGCTGCAGGGATTATCTTTATCCCGCAAGCATTTGTAACCTCAGCTTGGCAACTATTAATTCTTCGATTTTTATTAGGTATCGCACAAGCAGGATTATTACCTTCCGTACAAACTCTACTAAAACAACATACGCCAACCCATGTAACGGGACGAATATTTGGATATAATCAGTCGTTTCAGTTTTTAGGAAATATGATTGGTCCAGTGCTTGGGGGGCAAATTGCAGCTCATGCAGGCTTCCAATATGTTTTCTTCTCTACATCATCACTATTATTTATTGCATGCATTTGGGTTTATTTTCATAATAAGAACGAAGAGGTATCAGAGAAACAACATTTGGAAGTTAGTTAACTAAGTGAATGAAATAGAAAAAAGGATGAAGCAATGAATGCTTCATCCTTTTTCTTTAAAATTGAAGGCAAAGATAACTTAATGTACCAAGCTCGTAACTACGGTGAATGACTTTTCCGTCACTTTCACCACTGCCCATAGCGATAAATAAAGGAACAAAATGTTCTGCTCTTGGTACTGCTAATTGTGCATGAGGCGCATTTTTCTCCCAATTAAACAATGCATCTTTATCGTTATTCTGCATATGTTTCATAATCCAATCATCAAATTCAATTGCCCATTTTTCAGGTGTAGTTTGATTCCATTTCAGTGCTCGTAAATTATGAACGGTAACGCCACTCCCGATTACTAAAATATCTTCTTGTCCAAGTCCTTTAAGTGCTTCTCCAATTTCAAATTGTTCTTTTGCAGAAAGGAATGGATTTACTGATATTTGCACGACAGGAATATTTGCTTCTGGATACATGCGGTGCAGGAGTGTCCATGAACCATGATCTAAACCTCTCGTCATATTATGATGGACTGAAATACCTTTGTTCTTAAATTTTGTTTCTAACATAGATGCAATGCTAGAAGAGCCTTTCGCACGATATTTGATTTCGTATAACTCAGGGGGAAAACCTCCAAAATCATAAATTGTTTCGTACTCGTTATCTGATGAGGAAATCGTTAATACTTCACTTTCCCAGTGAGCAGTGAAAATAACAATTGCTTTCGGTTTATATGTTTCTCCAAGTGTTTTTAAAAATCGTGTATAGTCTGTATCTTGAATAGCAAGCATTGGTGAACCATGTGCTAAAAATAGTGATGGCATCATAATAGAAACCTCCTAAAAATATAATAATTACTTTATGTAAGTAACTATATAATTTTATTGGTTATTCGTCAACATAATAGTTTGATAGCTAATCGGAAAAGTACAGTATTTGTCATAATGAAAGCAATTGCATATAATACATAATAAGAATAATGAACGGATATTCATTATTTTGAGATACATAATAGAGTTGGGGGCTGACGAAATGAACGTACAGGAAAGTTTCGTTACGGCATTGGATGGATCGGAAATTTATTTGCGTAAGTGGTTACCAGAAGGAGATCCGAGAGGAATTATTCAAATTGCACATGGCATGACAGAGCATGCAGGGGTGTATACAGAATTTGTAGATGCTTTATTGGAAGCAGGGTATGGTGTTTATGCGCATGATCATAAAGGACATGGGAAAACAGTAAAAAAAGAAGAAGATTATGGTCATTTTGAACCAAATATAGGGTGGAATCAAGTTGTATCGGATGTTATCTTTGTTTCAGAAAGGATAAAAGAAGAGCAGTCAAGTCCTTTGTTTTTACTAGGACATAGTATGGGTTCTTTTTTATCAAGACGTGCTGTACAACTTAGGGGTGAACTATATGATGGATTTCTGATTTCAGGAACAGGTGGAAATCCAGGGCTTTTAGGGGCTATTGGTCATAAAGTAGCAACAATCGAAATGAAATTGCGTGGGGCAAAAACGAAAAGTCCAGTGCTAAACTTTTTATCTTTCGGAAACTTCAATTCGAACTTTAAGCCAAATCGTACGAAATTTGATTGGTTATCTTCAGATATAAATCAAGTTGATAAATATATCGCGGATCCGTTATGTGGATTCATTTGTACGACGAGTTTTTATAGAGAACTGTTTTCTGGTGTATTAGAAGTAAATAAACTAGAAGAATACAAGAAGACGCCAAAACATCTTCCAATACATATATTCTCTGGTGATCGTGATCCTGTTGGAGATATGGGAAAAGGTGTAAAAGAAGTTTATGAAAACTATAAAAAATGTGGTGTGAAAGATGTTACACTACGTTTATATGAAAATGGAAGACATGAAATGTTCCATGAAGTGAATAGAGATGAAGTGTTTAAAGATTTAATTTCTTGGTTAGATGCGCATAATAAATGAGAATGAAAGCTAAGCCCAAACTGTTTGTAGTTCGGGCTTATATTTATAGATAGTACGGATAGTCGCTAATGGAGTTTGCGTAGCGGCTATATATATTTGAAGATCGATTGAATGCCTATATAAGTTTTATATATAAATTTAGTGAGGAGACGAGTGTATGAAATTTGGAATTATTGGGCCATCAGAAGATGAAATTATGCCTTTTATTGAAGATATGTCTAATAAAAAAATAACGAATCTTGCGATGTTAACGTTTCATAGTGGGACATATGAAAATGTAGAAGTTGTTGCATTATATTGTGGTGTATGTAAAGTTAATGCAGCTATTGCAGCTCAAATATTAATAGATAAGTTTAATGTGACGCATATTATTGTAACAGGTGTTGCAGGAGCAATCGATAAAGTATTAAAAATTGGAGATACAGTCATTTCAACAGAAATTGCGTATCACGACGTGGATGAAGGAATATTAACTGAATATCATCCATGGATGGAAAGTGTATATTTTAAAACGGATAGTAAACTTCTTGAATTAAGCCGAGCAGTAATCGAGAACAATCAATTTACCCAAAATGATTATTTCGGAAAGATAGTTACTGGAGAGGCTTTTATAAGTGAGAGTGGCCGTACAGAAATAATTTCTACATACAACCCACTTTGTGTAGATATGGAAACAGCAAGTATAGCTCACGTTTGTTATGCCAATACGATTCCATTTATAGCAGTTTAGATCTATAACAGATACAGAAGAAGCGTCTGGTATTGAAGTATTTGAAGATAATTGTGTTTCAGCTTCACATCATTCCATTCATTTTGTTAAAAAGTTACTAGAATCGTTGTAAAAGACATAGCTCTACTTTGAGAAAAAGCGAGTACTGAACTATAAGAAGCACGTGTAATACTGCTCTGTAGTGAGTGTTCGCTTTTATTTTATGAACTAAATGCGTGGAGATGTAAGTATTGCAGCGAGGGATAGTAAAGATATTTATAGAATAATTGTAAAGTATCGTATTTTACTATGGAATGTGAAAATAGAACTACAAGTAATAAAAGAGAGGATAAATAAACTATGCAAATACGAGAAGCTGCATTAGCAGAAGCAAATGAATTAAGTGAATTCGCACTACAATCAAAAGCAACGTGGGATTATAGTGAAGAATTCATATTTGCTTGTAAGGAAGATTTAACAATTACAGAAGAATACATAAAAAATAATTTTGTATATGTTTTAGAAAACGATAATGCGAAGATTGGTTTTTTCTCATTTTTACGTAATGATAAAGCTCTCGATTTTTTGTACATTCATCCTGATTACAAAGGAAAAGGTTACGGGAAAATACTTTGGGAGTATGTAATAGAAAAAGCCAATGAACTAGGATTAAAAAGTTTTACGATTGATAGTGATCCGAATGCAAAAGGATATTACTTGAAAATGGGAGCACAGTTAATAGGAGAGACACCATCAACTGTCTTTAAGGGTCGTTTACTGCCTCTTTTGAAATATGATGTGTAAAACTACTAATAGTAGGGGAAGATTAGAATGGATGATGTAAAGGAAAAAAGAATATATGAAGCACTAATAAAATCGTGGTCGATTGAAACAAGTTCAAAGTGGACAATTGAAAATCCAGCAAAGGGACAGTGTGGTGTAACGGCTCTAGTCGTTCAAGATATATGTGGAGGGAAAATTAAAAAGACAAAAATAGGGGGCGTGTGGCATTTTTATAACTTTATAGATGGACAGAGGTTTGATTTTACAGAGGCTCAATTCAATGAAAACCTGAATTATTTGGATGTGGAATCAAATCGGGAAGAAGCATTTGCAGATACAAATGAAAAACAATATAGCATTTTGAAGGGAAAAATAACGAAAGAATTCAAATTATCTTTTGACTCTTAATCTTTAATAAGTTACTATAATGGTGGTAACTTATTAAAGGGAACTTCATAGAGTTGAAAGGGGAAATACTTTTGAAAACAACTTATGTAAACGCTACAATTGTAACGATGAATGAACAAAACGAAGTGATAGAAAATGGATATATCATTGTAGAAAATGATCAAATTATAGATGTAAAGAGCGGAGAATTCGCTAATGATTTTGAAGTAGATGAAGTAATTGACATGAAAGGAAAGTGGGTTTTACCAGGGCTTGTAAATACACATACACACGTTGTAATGAGCCTTTTAAGAGGTATTGGCGATGATATGTTATTACAGCCGTGGCTTGAGACGAGAATTTGGCCACTTGAAAGTCAGTTTACTCCAGAGCTTGCGGTCGCTAGTACGGAATTAGGATTACTTGAAATGGTGAAAAGTGGTACGACATCATTCTCTGATATGTTTAATCCAATTGGAGTAGATCAAGATGCAATTATGGAAACGGTATCAAGGAGTGGAATGCGCGCTGCTGTTTCAAGAACTTTATTTAGCTTTGGAACGAAAGAAGATGAAAAGAAAGCAATTGAAGAAGCTGAGAAATATGTGAAGCGTTATTATAACGAAAGTGGAATGTTAACTACGATGGTTGCACCACATAGTCCATATACATGTTCCACAGAACTGTTAGAAGAGTGCGCACGTATTGCAGTAGAAAATCAAACTATGGTTCATATTCACCTTTCGGAAACAGAGCGTGAAGTACGTGATATTGAAGCGCAGTACGGAAAACGTCCGGTAGAATATGCAGCAAGTTGCGGATTGTTTAAACGCCCAACAGTTATTGCGCATGGTGTAGTATTAAATGAAAATGAGCGTGCATTTTTAGCAGAACATGATGTTCGAGTAGCTCATAATCCGAATAGTAATTTAAAACTAGGTTCTGGTATAGCGAATGTGAAAGCGATGCTAGAAGCAGGAATTAAAGTAGGGATTGCAACAGATAGTGTTGCGTCTAATAATAATTTAGATATGTTTGAAGAAATGCGCATTGCAACTTTATTACAAAAAGGTATTCATCAAGACGCAACAGCATTGCCAGTAGAAACTGCTCTTTCTCTAGCGACAAAAGGAGCTGCAGAAGTAATTGGTATGAAACCAACTGGATCACTTGAGGTTGGAAAGTGTGCTGATTTTATTGCGATTGATCCGTCTAATAAACCGCATTTACAACCAGCTGATGAAGTGTTATCACACCTTGTATATGCAGCTAGTGGAAAAGATATAAGTGATGTAATTATTAACGGAAAACGTGTCGTTTGGAATGGTGAATGTAAAACGTTAGATGAAGAGCGTATTATATTTGAAGCAAGTCGTTATAAACGAGGTTTACAAAGATAGGTATGTGCAAGTTGTTTGAAAAAGCTGTCCTTTTTTAAAAAGGACAGCTTTTTTCTTGAGCGAATAAATATTCAATATAATGTCGCATCTTTCTGTTAATATTTCTGTTATAATATATAACGTTTATAATATTTTATTTTTAAGGAGAACAATTCATGAAGCGAAAAAAGAGCCATTTAATGGTAATGGCAATTATTACATCTTTATTTTTAACAGCTTGTAATAATAAAGCGAATAAAAGTGATGCAGAGGCTAAAAAACAAGTGTTAAATGTAACAGTATCAGAAGAAATTCCTTCACTTGATACTGCAAAAACGATGGATGGGACATCATCACACGTTATGCAAAACATATTTGAAGGGTTGTATGTGCTAGATGATCAAGATCATCCTATTCCAGCAGTAGCAAAATCGTTTAAAAGAAGTGAAGATGGTAAAAAATATACATTTGATTTGCGTAAAGATGCAAAATGGTCAAATGGAGACAATGTAACAGCAAATGACTTTATATTTGCATGGAAACGTGCAGTTAACCCGCAAACGGCATCTCAATATGCGGACATGTTCTTTCATGTGAAAAATGCGAAAGAAATAAATAAGGGAACAATGTCACTTGATGAACTTGGGGTTAAAGTTATAAATGATTATAAGTTAGAGGTTGAACTTGAACAGCCAATTCCGTATTTTTTACAGTTGTTAGCACTGCCTATATACTTACCACAGCATGAATCATTTTTGAAAGAACAAGGAAATAAATACGGATTGGAACCTAGTAATCTCATATATAACGGCCCATTTGTATTAGAAAAATGGAAACATGAACAAGAGTTCCAATTAAAGAAGAATGCTACATATTGGGATCAAAAGAAAGTGAAATTAGACGAAATAAATTTTCATATTGTAAAGGATACAATGACGGCTGTAAATTTATATGAGGCCGGCGATTTGGATCGAGTACCTATTAATTCTCAAGTTGTAGACAAGTATAAAGGGAATAAGGAATTACATATGTCAAGTGATCCTGGAATCGCTATGCTACGTTTTAATGAGAAAAATAATGCGTTAGCCAATAAAAAAGTACGTCAATCTATCTCATTAGCATTAAATAAAGATGATTTTGTTGCTCACTTTATTAATAACGGGGCAAAACCTGCAAATGGACTTGTACCAGTTGGTCATATGAATGAAGAGACTGGCAAAGATTTTAGAAAAGAAAACGGAAATATTTCTTCATATGATTTGCAAAATGCGCAAAAGATTTGGGAAGAAGCGAAAAAAGAGCTTGGAGTAGAGCAAGTAAACCTCGGGTTTTTAACGTTTGAACAAGATAATGCAAAACGTATGGCAGAATATATAAAAGGTGATTTAGAAAAGAATTTGAATGGATTAACGTTACAAATTAAACAGCAGCCATTTAAGCAAAAGTTACAGTTAGAACAAACAGGTGATTACGATATAACGATGGCAAATTGGGGACCTGACTATAAAGACCCAATTAATTATTTAGAGTTATTTACGACGGGGAATCCGAATAATAAAATGAGTTACTCGAATTCTCATTACGATGATTTAATAAGGAAAGCGAAAAATGATTTTGTACTTGATCCGGAGAAACGATGGGAAGCGTTGCGAGAGGCTGAGCAGGTCTTATTAGAAGACGCTGCCGTGGCACCGCTTTATCATCTTGGTTCAGCTTATGTACAAAAGGATTATGTAAAAGGAATTGCAAAACATCAATTTGGTGGCGTTTATACTTATAAGAATGCTTATGTTGATAAGAAGTAAATAAAAAAACCTTACTTTTAAAAGTAAGGTTTTTTTACAGAGTGTTGGGAAACCCTTTAGGGTTGTTGCCAGCACATAAAAAAGATGAATGCGTAATTGTTGTTACGTATTCACAAAAAGTTGCAAAAAAATCAGATTGAGCAGTTTATTTAAGTAAAAAGAAGTTAGTAGTAAACGAAATTAAATAGCTAAGAAAAAAGCTCAATTTCTTACTTTTAATACTGAGAAACTGGTCAGTTATTAAAAAATTAGGGTATATTAACGGGGATTCATATTGGAACTAAGGTAGATCCATTTGGCTGTATTCTTAAGTTGTAGACTTAGAGATTGAAGCTGGAATTAATTATTTAATTCCTATTTCTGTACATAATATCGTGGGGAAGAAGGTAGTACTTTGAGAACAACAGAAAATTTTAACGACAAGGCCGATATATATGCGAAATATCGCCCCGATTACCCTAATGCATATATTGATTATTTGTTTTCGGCTAACCAACTGAAAGAGGACCGAATTGTGGCTGATATTGGTTCAGGTACGGGGATATTTAGCCACCAGTTGCTTGAAAGAGGTTTAAAGGTTATTGGAGTTGAGCCAAATGATGACATGAGAAAGATGGCTGAGCAATCGTTAAAACTATATGCTCGTTTTCAATCAATAAAAGCAACAGCTGAAAATACCACTTTAAAAGAGCATAGTGTGGATTTAGTAACTGTTGCTCAAGCATTTCATTGGTTTGATAAAGCAGCTTTCAAAATGGAATGCCAACGAATCTTGAAACAAAAGGCAAATGTTGCTCTCGTTTGGAATAGTAGAGATTTAACTAGTTCGATTATGAAAGAGAATGCAGAAATTTGCCAGAAAACCTGCCCGACTTTCAAAGGGTTTAGCGATGGAATAGAGGAAACTCCCGAAGTATTTAACACCTTTTTTAAGGATGGAAAGTATGAGTTTAAAGAGTATCAAAATGATTTACTTTTTGATTATGAAGGTTTTTTGGGAAGGAATTTATCAGCGTCCTATGCTCCGAAAAAGGATGAAGAAGAATATAAAAAATTTGTTTTTCTCCTGTCAGAGTTATTCGAAAAACATAGTAAGAATGGAAAAATTGTTCTTCAAAACATGACGCGAAGCTATCTAGGAAATGTCTAAACAACCGGACATAAAGGGACTTTAATCGAAGTGCCTATTTGAATTGTAGATTATCATGTACTAATTAAGATCTTCAACAAACGGGAGCGATTGTTGAACAACAATTAAAAGGGCGATACATATTATTCATGCATAATATGTATCGTCCTTTATTTTTTATGACCTTTTACAATTTAAGTCTTCTAACTAAAAAAAATCTGTTGAAGAAAGCCGCGATGTTTATAAAAAGTTGTGAAGCTTTGCCCTTTTAGATCATTTAGTCTAAAGGGGTGTTTATATTTTTAACAAAGAGCTTTTGTGATTGTTGAAGAGGAAGGTAGAAACATTAGATTAATAGCAGTATAGGGGCATTATTATGACTGAAGATTTTTATTTGTGATACATCTCACACCATAAATACATATATAACTTTACAATTAGAATATCAATTGATGGGAGGGTTAATCTTGATTAATCGTGATTTTAATGAAAATCCGTTTATTGTGATATGGGAGTTAACAAGGGCATGTCAATTAAAATGTCTGCATTGTCGTGCAGAAGCACAGTATCATCGTCATCCTCTAGAGCTAACATTCGAAGAAGGAAGAAAGCTAATTGATGATATATATGAAATGGAAAATCCAATGCTTGTATTTACTGGTGGAGATCCATTAATGCGTCCAGATGTATATGATATCGCGGAATATGCAGTGAAAAAAGGTGTTCGAGTTTCTATGACGCCAAGTGCCACTCCAAACGTGACGAAAGAAACGATTCAAAAAGCAAAAGAAGTGGGACTTGCTAGATGGGCATTTAGTTTAGATGGACCAACAGCTGAAATACACGATCATTTTAGAGGGACAGAAGGATCATTTCAATTAACAATGAATTCCATTCGTTATTTGCATGAATTAAAAATTCCTATTCAAATTAATACTGTTGTTTCTAAATATAATGTGGATGTACTTAAAGAAATGGCAATGTTAATAGAAGAATTAAAATGTGTACTTTGGAGTATATTTTTCTTAGTTCCAACAGGACGAGGTAAGGAAAAAGATATGATTTCACCAGCCCAACATGAAAGGGTATTCCATTGGCTATATAAGCTTAGTAAAAAGGTTTCTTTTGATATTAAAACAACAGCTGGTCAGCACTATAGACGGGTTGTGCTTCAAGAAAAAATGAAAGAAAATAACAAGACAAATCAGATCATTCAATATCAGGATGTATTGATGAATGGGACGACAGGGCGAATTGATGGGCTTGGTCGTGCTCCAAAAGGGGTGAATGACGGAAACGGTTTTGTATTTATTTCTCATATTGGAGATGTATATCCAAGTGGATTATTGCCTATTAAAACCGGGAATATTAGAACGACAGCACTAGCTGAAATCTATCGAAACTCTCCTGTTTTTCAAAACCTTCGTAATCCGGACAAGTATAAAGGAAAGTGCGGTGTTTGTGAGTTTCGATATGTTTGTGGGGGATCTCGTTCTAGAGCATATGCGATGACGGGGGATTACATGGAAAGCGAACCTTTCTGTGTATACATTCCAAAAGCATTGCGAAAACAGAAAAAGAACGTAAAAACGGGAAATGAGTAAAAGTTTGCTCATTTCCCGTTTTTTTAGATTTTATAATGTATTGTACTTCGCATCAATCGTACGATAATCTAAGAAATGAAAACCGATCGTTTTTTTCCATCCCTCATTAAAAATCTACTATTTGGATCCGTTGTACGGATACGAATTCTTCACACATAAATTCTATTAAACCGATTTTAATAAAGCATAAAAATTCGTATCATATGGAATATCATCTTGATACATATAATTTTTTAGAACGCCTTCTTTTTCAAAACCTAATTTTAATAGCACCTTATTTGAAGCTTCATTTTCAAGAAAGACAATTGCACCAATACGTTTTAAATGAAGCGTGTGGAAACCGTATGATATAACCTCAGAAACTGCTTCCGTAGCATAGCCATTTCCCCAGTGTTCAGGGAGAAAGGCATAACTTATATTTGCTCGTTTATGCTCAGAAGACCAATCGTGAAAACCAATTGTTCCAATGAGTTCTTTTTTATCTTTTAATTCGATGCCCCATTTTATACCGTTTCTTGCATTGTAACTCAACTTGAAATTATTAATAATTTGCTTTACTTGATCTACATTCTGTAATGGTTTTTGGCCATAATAGCGCAGTACATCAGTATTAGAAAAGCATTGTAGTATACCCGGTGCATCTTTTTCCGTAAGTTCTCGCAAAATGAGTCGGTCAGTTTTTAATATAGGAAACATATTTTCACTCCATTTCTTATGAAACTAGAATGCATTTGTTATTATATAATTTAAACTGAAAATAAAGATTATTCAAGATGAAAGGGTAGGTTTGATTTATGTTAAAATGGGATGTGGAATATATTTCAAAAAAGAGGTTTAGAAATGGAGAAAAACTCAATATTAATTGTAGATGATGATCTAGATATTGTTCAATTTATTAATGTGAATTTAACGCAAGAAGATTTTACTGTTTTTAGTGCTCATAACGGAGAAGAGGCATTAGAGATAATAAATAATAACAGTATTCAACTTGCTATTCTTGATATTATGATGCCTCAAATGGATGGTATAGAACTGTGTAGAAGGATTAGAGAGAAATATAGTTTACCAATTATGTTTTTAAGCGCAAAATCATCGGATGTAGATAAAGTAATTGGATTTAGTACTGGGGCAGATGATTATATTGTGAAGCCGTTTAGTACAATTGAATTTATAGCAAGAGTGAAAGCTCAATTAAGAAGGTATACATATTTTAATCAAATTGCTGTCCAAGTAATGGAAAAGAAAATAAACATTAAAGGTTTAGAAATAGATGAAATTTCTAGAGTAGTAAAGATATATGGACAAACAATTAATGTTACAAAAACTGAATATGATATTTTGCACTTAATGGCAGCTGCAAAGAACCGTGTGTTTACGATTGAAGAAATATATGAAAGTGTTTGGAATGAAAGGGCCTATGAAAGTAATAATACGGTAATGGTTCATATTGCGAGATTAAGAAATAAAATTGAAGAGAATCCAAAAGAACCGAGGTTTATACAAAATGTTTGGGGAGTCGGGTATAAAATTGGAGATTAAATCATTACAAGGAATTAGAGCTAAATTCTTTTTTGCATTTATATGTAGCATTCTGTTAGCTACGGTAAGTATCATATTAGTTCAAATTTTATTTGGAAGTATATATAGTGACGTTGTCGCGCTAGAAGAGAAATATTCGTTTTTTATTTTATGTTTTTTCTGCTGTTAACCACTATATATTTTGCATTACTGACAAAGACAACTATAAAAAGATTGAATGAGATCAATAAGAATGTGAAGGAAATAAGCAATGGTAATTTGGAAATACATATACCTATTTCGAAAAGCGATGAGATTGGTGAGTTAGCGACGAATGTCAATAGAATGGCCAAAAGTTTAAAAGAGTCTATTGAAAATGAAAAAAAATCACAGGAAATGAAAAATGAAATGATTAGTAATATTTCACATGACTTACGAACGCCTGTAACATCTCTAATTGGTTATGCGGACTTACTAGGAAATAAGCTTCATTCACATGGAGAAGAATGTGGACAATATGTAAGCATATTAAAGCGAAAAAGTTATGAATTAAAAAATCAAGTTGAAGATTTATTAGAATACTGTCAAATAAACTATAGAGAGATTGAATTACATAAAAATGTAGTAGATATGAAAGCATTAATTGAACAGGTCATGATTGATTTTTTACCACAGTTAGATGATGCCAATATGAGTTTTTATATTAAAAGTAATGAAGAGCTATATGTAAAAGTTGATGTAGCGCTTATAGTGAGACTATTTGAAAATATAATTAGTAATAGCATTATGTACGGGAAAGATGGAAAAGAAATTTCAATTCAAATTTCCCAAAGAGAAAGGAATGTTGAAGTAGAAATTAAAAATTTTGGACAATGTATTCCGACAAAGAGTCTTCCTTACGTTTTTGAGAAGTTTTATCGTGGTGAAAAATCACGTAGCTCTCATACGGGTGGGAAAGGAATGGGACTTGCAATTTCGAGAAGTATAGCTCAGCTCCATAAAGGAGATATAACTGTATGTAGTAACGATAAAGAAACAATTTTCACTGTGAAATTACCACAGTATAAAAAAGTAAGAAAGTCGTAAGTATTTCTTTCATATGCCGTAATTTTTACTTCGTATCATTGAGAACAAAGATATGAGAGTAGGGATACAGCATGTGGAAGAAAAGTTTGTTAGCAATTATAGTTTCTTTTTTAATTATAAGTTGGAGTGTAGTTTATTTAGCTCATGGTATTATATCAGTCGTTGTTTGGTGGTGGATACAAGCATTTAGCGTAGTTTCGATTTTTGTTTTGATAGGCTCAGTAGTAATGTTTGCTTGGAAAGGCATCTTTAGAAAGCGAATAGATAGAATGCTACTTTTAATAGTTCTGTTCTCTATCATTGGAGCTTGGCCTGTCGGGTGGTTCGCTAACATTGGGAGAATTGCATACCCAGCAGATGTACAGTCTACGAGTCCTAAAATAGTCGTTCGTTTTCCTTTGAATGAGCGGGCGTTAGTAGGATGGGGTGGTGATCGCCTAGAGAAGAATTATCATGTGATAAAACCAAATGAAAGATGGGCATATGATATTCTCATTCCACCTGCTGAAGTGAAAAGTAGTAAGTTAGAGGATTATGGAATATATGGAGCGACAGTAATGGCGCCAGCTTCTGGAACAGTTGTATCAGTTAATAATGATGAAAAAGATTTAGTTCTGGGATCAGATGATTTTCAGTCAATGGCCGGGAATCATATTTATTTACGGTTAGATGAAACAGGGACATTTTTGATTCTCGCTCACTTAAAGAAAGGGTCAATTAAAGTTAAAGAAGGACAACATGTAAACGAAGGCTTCGTTCTTGCCCAAGTTGGTAACTCTGGAAGTTCAAGTGAGCCGCATTTACACATCCATCATCAAAGAGAGAATCCATCCGAGGTGAGTATGTTTTATACGGAAGGCTTGCCACTTTATTTTCGAACTAAAAAAGGTGCGCTGATGCCGGAAAGAGGTACATACGTAAAAGGTAATTAGAAGAGAATTATTTTACTAAAAAGGGTATTCCATTTTTGATTGGAATACCCTTTTTCATTACCCTATAAATGTTTGATACAGTAAGAAAATATTTAAAACGATAACGAGTGCAGCAATTATCCAAGCGATGAAAGTTGTTATACGGTGGTTAACGAGTGCCCCCATAATCTTTTTACTACTTGTAAACATAATAAGCGGTACTAATGCAAAGGCAATACCAAACGATAAGACAACTTGGCTCATAACGAGAGCATAAGTTGGGTTTACACCTAGAGCAATTATAACTAGAGGTGGAATCATTGTTATAAATCGGCGTAAATATAACGGAATATGCATGCGAATGAATCCTTGCATAATAATGTCACCAGACATTGTACCGACAGACGAGCTAGATAATCCTGCTGATAAAAGTCCGATTCCAAATAAAGCAGCGGATGCAGGACCGACTAAATTACTGAATTGGTTGAAAGCGACGTCAAGGTCTTCAACGTGCAAGCCGTTTTTAAAGAATAAAGCAGCTGCTACAATTAACATACTCGCATTAATGGCTCCAGCGATAACCATTGCAATAATGATATCAATGAATTCGAAACGGAAAATCTTTTTCTTTTGTTCATCATTTGTTCCGACTACACGGCGCTGTGTTAAGGCGGAATGTAAATATATTGCGTGTGGCATAACTGTCGCACCTAAAATACCAGCTGCTAAAAGAATACTATCCACGCCTTGGAATTTTGGGATAAATAGTCCTGAAAGAAGAGGGCTTAATTCCGGTTTTGCATAAAAGACCTGGACACCAAAAGCGATAACAACGATAAAAATCATCCCTGTTATGATTGCTTCTAATGGACGAAAGCCTCTGCGTTGAAATTCAAGAATAATAAACGATCCAGCTGCTGTAATTAAAGCTGCTGGTAACATTGGAATTCCGAATAACAAGTACAATCCGAGTGCTGCTCCAATAAATTCAGCTAAATCAGTTGCCATAATAACAAGTTCACCTTGAATCCATAAACCGATGGAAACAGGTCTCGGGAAATTTTCACGAGCTATCTCTGGAAGGTTTCTCCCAGTAGCAATTCCTAATTTAGCTGATAAAGTTTGAATTAATACAGCCATTAAATTAGAAGCGAGAATTACCCAAAGTAATAAATAACCATATTGTGAACCAGCAGCAATATTCGTTGCGAAATTTCCAGGATCAATATAAGCGACTGAAGCGATGAAAGCAGGCCCTAAGAATGGTAATAGTCTTTTTAAGCCTTTCGTTTGTCCGCTTAGCGCTAAATGTGCTGATTGAACAGTTGTACTTTGAGAAGGGATTTGTTCGTCTTTTGATATATCTTTATTCATAGTAGTGTTCCCCTTTGAAATCTTAACTTGATGAAATTATTGTATTTATTCTTACTCATTATTTCAATACATTTATATATGTTATGTGTTGATTTCATTTGAACATAAAAGTTTCCTTAATGCAAATTATATGACTTTGTACAATTAATGGTGTGGAAATACAAAAATATTTTGGAAGTTTATGGGCGCTGAATAAAGGAGAAGATAATAAATTAAAGGACTGTTTTTGAAATTTATGTGAACAAAAAGCCTATTATACAGCATATTAATTGATGGAAATGGATTTGTATGATATATAATATATTGGGATTGCAACATAACCATAGTGTTTTGGTGTGTAATCTTGTTTTTTATTTTTGTTAACTTATAGAAAATAGTATAAAGAGAAGAAAATGGGATGCATAAAACTTTGGATACATTTTCTTATTATATATGTTTTGATATGAACGTTAACTTATACATGATTTTAAAAATTAGATAGGTGGTAGAAATACATTGGCAACTACAAAACCATATAGAGTATTACTTTATTACATGTACACAACAATTGAAAACCCTGAAGAATTCGCTGCAGAGCATTTAGAATTTTGTAATTCACTTGAATTAAAAGGTAGAATCCTTGTAGCAAAAGAAGGTATTAACGGAACTTGTTCTGGAACTGTAGAACAAACAGAGAAATACATGGAAGCAATGAACAATGATCCACGTTTTGATGGAATCGTGTTTAAAATAGATGAAGAAGAAGGCCATGCATTCAAGAAAATGCACGTACGTCCGCGTCCAGAATTAGTTACACTTCGTCTAGAAGACGATATTAATCCAAAAGAAATAACTGGAAAATATTTAGAGCCAAAAGATTTTTATGAGGCGATGAAACAAGAAGATACAGTTATTATTGATGCACGAAATGATTATGAGTTCGATTTAGGGCATTTTAAAGGTGCAATTAAACCAGATATTGAATCATTCCGTGAATTACCAGATTGGATTAGAGAAAACAAAGAAACACTTGAGGGTAAAAAGATTTTAACTTACTGTACAGGCGGAATTCGATGTGAGAAGTTTTCTGGTTGGTTAGTTCGTGAAGGCTATGAAGATGTAAGTCAGCTTCACGGCGGAATTGTAACGTACGGAAAAGATCCAGAAGTACAAGGCGAGCTATGGGATGGACAATGTTACGTATTTGATGAGCGTATTGCTGTACCAGTAAACCAAAAAGAACATGTTATTGTTGGTAAAGACCACTTTACAGGTGAACCTTGTGAGCGCTATGTAAACTGTTCAAATCCAGAATGTAACAAGAAAATTTTATGTTCTGAAGAAAACGAAGCAAAACATTTACGTGCATGTTCTCATGAATGTCGTGTAAGCCCACGTAACCGCTACGTAATACAACATGAATTAACGGAAGAACAAGTAGCTGCTGCATTAGAGAAAATCGAAGCAGGTAAGTAAGTTGAATTCGTGTAATAAAAAAGGGTACTCCAAACTTTATTTTGGAGCACCCTTTTTATATTGTTAGGTTCTGTCTTTTGTCGATTTTTGTCGGTAAGTCCATATATTTAAAAAATCGCTGATAAAAATTTCATTTACTGAAACGCATCATGTATTTGTAATTTAAAAAGAATCGTCTTTAATTTTTATCCTCTTTTTCTTTCACAGCAGAAAGTACAGTTTGTTTTACCCACGCTTGTCTTCTTCGATGCTGTATACCCCATTGGTATAAACTTTGTACACCTAAAATAAAGGAAATGACTATACCGCTAATTGCTATTAACAGTGCAAAAAATTCAAGAGGAGATGATATTTTGTTTGAATCTGTATTTCTTAAAAGGTCAATCATAGTAAAACCTAACATTTGGCCTACTACAGAGTAGAGCGTTAAAATTAATAATAAAAGGCTATCTTTTTTAGCGGCGACATTTTCTTGATATTTAAACAAACTATCAAGATTTTGTTTCGCGTTCGAGTATAAAATTTCAATGTTAAAAAGTTTTCTTAAGCGGAAGAAAATATCTTCACTTTGTGATTGAGATACTAATTCTAAAGAAAAATAATTGGCTGTAAACGAATTGATTGAATAAATTAATTTCTCTATTTCATTTGTATCTTGTTCAATATTTAGCTCAGCATAAGCATTCGCCATCTTTAATAAAACAACTTTATGAAATAGGTTTAATAATAAAGCGTAATAAAATTCTCCGTACATTTGACTAGCAAGTTTAGTGACTTCTTGTTCACCTTCATTTGTTATACATGTGAAAATATGTTCTTCCATAATAAAATAACGGTTAGGAGCCCATCTTTGATAAGAATGCTTTGTTAAATAATCGTGAATATAAGGAACATTATTTGCACTAATATACGGCTTACCATCGTCTGTTAATCCGGAAAGACTGGAAGCTCGATATACATCAACTACATGAAGGTCTGACTTTTTGTTAATAGATAATAAGGTTTGTACATACATTCGTTGGTCTTCAAAGAAGGGGAATGTTTGAAAGTATGAACTCCGCAACCTCTTATTCTCAAAGAAGTCTGTTAAGCCATGATATAAATCGCCGAATATAAGTTTTTCTACTTGTGAATATTTTTTTCCATCACATTCAATACAAATGGTCTCGGTTGTATCATTTCTAGTTTCAAGCACACGGAAGCGAGAAGCAAATTCGATGGCTTCTGATAATGTCATGTTTGGGGCGGTTTTGACTTCTGTTCGAATTGTTAAGAAGCCAAGCTCATAAGGACAAAGGGTTACATCAATAGAATGTATCTTGAATGGAACGGAAATAAGATTTGTTGTTAAATGTCCATTTAAATTAAGGTCTTTAGAATAGCGCTGTAGTCCCTTTTGATGTTCTGAATGAGGAAAAAGAATTTTATTCGTAAATGAAAGATAGTATGCTTCCATATTTTGATGTGAAACTTGAAACTGCCCGTAATATGTATTTTCATCTTCAAGATGATCAAGTCGAAAAGGACGGAAATTATTTTTTTGTAAGAAAGGGAACATATTTTGTTCATATCCAGTTTTAAACGAAAACGGGAATATAAATTGAAATATAGCTGTTGTTACATCTTTTTCTTCGATTGTTTGTATTGCCTCCATTTACATTGTTTCCTTTCCGTATAAGCTATAGAAACAACATGCCCAATTTTTCTTGAAAATAACCTTGTTTTTTCAATAGATTAAGAATGAAAATTCAGCCAATTTAACAAGGGACATGTATAATGTTATGTATACTAAAACTAGTATAATTGTGTGAGGAAAAGGGGATGTTGTATGCGCATTTTAGTATTAGGAGCTGGTGGCGTCGGTGGATTTTTTGGTGGCCGATTAGTAGAAAAGGGAGAAGATGTTACATTTCTCGTTCGCAGCAAAAGAAAACAACAATTAGAGGAAAAAGGACTTGTTATTCGTAGTGTGAATGGAGATTTTTCCTTTCAACCGAAATTGATAACGAAAGAAGATAGAACTTCTCCATTTGATGTGATTTTATTTTCAACAAAGGCGTATCACTTAAACGAGGCAATTCAAGATTTGAAGCCGTTTGTTGGCGAAAATACTGTAATCATTCCATTGTTAAATGGTATCGCTCATTTATCGCTATTACAAAAAGAATTCGGCGGGGAAAAAGTAATGGGCGGTTTATGCTTTATTGAGACGACGTTAAACGATCAAGGAGAAATTGTACAAACTAGTGCTGCCAACAGACTTGTATTTGGAGAAATTAAGCCTCAAGATTCAGAGAGAATAAAGCGTATTACGAAAGCATTTATAGGTACGAAAGCTAGCTTTGTTTTAAGTGAAAATATTATGCAAGATATGTGGCATAAATATTTATTTATTACTGTCATGTCAGGCGTTACAACATTAATGCGTGCACCGATAGGACCAATTCGTGAAAGTGAAGGTGGACGTGAATTTATCCGAAATTTATTTGAGGAATCTGTGCAAATTATGAGGGTATTAGGAGCTCCAGTTAAAGATAATATTGCCCAGGAACATATGAAAACGATTGATAAAATTTCTTATGATATGAAGTCCTCTATGCAGCGTGATATGGAAAAAGGTTCGTTTATTGAAGGGAAGCATTTGCAAGGATACTTACTAGATGTAGCAGAACAATTTTCTTTAGAAGCACCATTACTAGGAGTGGTATATCAAAATTTGAAGGTGTATGAAGAAATGACATTTAACAAACCCGTAATAGAATTAGATGTATGAAATAATAAAAAAGATAGCAATATATAAGTGTATTGCTATCTTTTTTATTTGCGTATGACAAATTATTTGTTTCTTTTAATTCTTTCTGTCAAGTTTATTTCCTGTTCACGTTTACCATATAACTGATTAATTTCATTTGCTACTGCATCTAAATATGAATCGGAAAAAAGCGGTTTCTTCTTTTTAGACATACGGGTCTCCTTTAAGGGTTTTTTAGTATTCATTATGTATATTTATCAGCGGATTATGCGCAATCATTTTAAATTTTTTCTTTTTAAAAATTTTTGTTTACATTTTGAAAATAAAGGAGTATTATAATCCACAGTTTCAATTTTCTAAATCGCTGAAACCGCATGGTACGGGGGACCCGTTCTTACGGATTAGTACATAATCCGATGGGGTGAATCCTTAAAAAAAGGTAGGGCTACTCATAGGCCCGAATCCGACAGCTAACCTCGTAAGCGTTATATTGAGAAGGAAGGTGGAGCTTGTGCGACAAAAAAAATAATGTCTACAAGTCTATTTCGCTATGGCTTGTAGACATTTTTTGTTTTCTGAAGAAATAGTTTGCTGGCTGTAACAAGCAGAATCGTTCGTACAAAATTATTGGAGAGTGGACAGCTGTGGTTTCATCTATTAAAAGATTTTTAATTGGAAGGCCGTTAAAATCAACTGAGTTAGGAGAGCAAAAGCTTAATAAAACGAAGGCGCTAGCCATTCTATCTTCTGACGCATTGTCATCAGTTGCATACGGACCAGAGCAAATTTTAATCGCTTTAGCAGGTCTTGGAGCGATTGCGTATTGGTATTCCATTCCGATCGCTATTGGGGTATTAGTATTATTGACAGCTCTTATTTTATCTTATCGTCAAATTATTTTTGCCTACCCACATGGCGGGGGCGCATATGTTGTATCAAAAGAAAACTTAGGGATGAATCCAGGCTTAATAGCTGGAGGGTCTTTATTAGTGGATTATATTTTAACTGTTGCAGTAAGTGTATCAGCAGGTACAGATGCGTTAACATCTGCTTTTCCTAGCTTACATGCACATAATGTAATCATTGCGATTATATTTGTTATATTTATAACCATATTAAATTTAAGAGGTGTAACAGAGTCAGCTTCCGTTTTAGCATATCCTGTTTATTTATTCGTTTTAGCACTATTTATATTAATTGGTGTAGGGATATACAATATTTTAACTGGTCACGTTTCACCGACCTTACACACGCCGATTGGAACGCCGGTTGCGGGAATTAGTTTGTTCTTACTGTTAAGAGCATTTGCATCAGGTAGTTCGGCTTTAACAGGTGTTGAAGCGATTTCAAACGCAATTCCAAATTTTAAAGATCCTGCACCAAACAATGCAGCAAAAACTTTGCTTGCGATGGGCGCATTACTTGCTGTGTTATTTTCAGGAATTGTATTTTTAGCTTATTATTACGGAATTACACCGAGTAAAGAAGTAACTGTTGTTTCTCAAATTGCTGAACAAACATTTGGACGTAATTTCATGTACTATTTCATACAAGGCACAACAGCTTTAATATTAATTCTTGCTGCTAACACAGGGTATTCTGCATTTCCATTATTAGCAGTTAACCTTGCAAAAGATAAATTCATACCGAGAATGTTTACGATTAGAGGAGACCGTCTTGGTTACTCAAACGGTATTATTATACTTGGAATTGCTTCGATTATTTTAATTGTAGCTTTCCAAGGTCAAACAGAACATTTAATTCCGCTATATGCAGTAGGTGTGTTTATTCCATTTACACTTTCTCAAACGGGTATGGTATTAAAATGGCTTCGTGAAAAACCTGAAGGATGGGCTTTAAGATTAACGGTTAATTTAATTGGTGCAGTCATTAGTTTTATCGTTATGAGCATGTTCTTTTTAACTAAATTCGCTCAAGTTTGGTCGATCCTTATTTTCTTACCTGCTATTATCTTCTTGTTCCATCGAATTAAGAAGCATTATGATGCAGTCGGTGATCAATTAAGTTTAAAAACTTGTGAGCCTCTTATTCCGATTGAGGGGAATGTAATTCTCGTGCCTGTAGCTGGTATGACTCATGTAGTAGAAAATTCATTGAACTATGCGAAGGCTCTTTCTGCAGATCAAGTTATCGCTGTATATGTTGCTTTTGACAGAGAAGAGGAAAAGAAATTTGAAGAGAAATGGAAGAAGTGGCAACCTGAAGTAAGGCTTGTTACATTGCATTCTCATTATAGAAGTATTATTCAGCCGCTAACTAAGTTCATTGATACAGTGCAATATAAAGCGAGTGAATCAAATTATCGAGTTACGGTCGTTATACCACAGTTTATTCCGAAAAAAGGCTGGCATAACATTCTTCATAATCAATCAAGTTTACTCATACGTGCGTATTTACTCTATAAGAGAAATGTTGTTATTACGACAGTTCCATATCATTTGAAAAAGTAAGAAGATTTTTTAAGGATAGTTTCACGAAAGTGAAGCTATCCTTTTTGTGTATACGCTATGCATTATTGCATATTTAACTAAAAATTATATTAATATAATTTTATCCATTGTGAGTAAGTAGTGTTTTCTGTTGTGATATATGGATATTTTAATCGGGAAAGTGAAACGAATTTTATTTTGGGATAAGGACATGAGAGCTTGAAAATAAAGGGAATGAAAATACTTCTTTACGTTATATAAATAGCTGTGTTTAAATGACCTTACAGTACAAAACTTACTTGAAAACAAAACGAAATTTCATACTTTTATACGTGAATTAGTTTAAAATGAATAATATTTTTATGTAATATATTCACTGTATGAATGTGAAAATTGCAATAGAATAGAAATTTTATACAAATCTATTCATACTAAGCACATATGAAAAGGTATGAAATGTTTTATAACAATAAGTAAGTACTGTAGAAAAAAGTTAGGAGAGATGGTTCGTACACGAATCACGGTGAGAATGTTCTCTATTTTAACCATCTCAAATTAATTGCAAGAAAATAGAATAATAAAATGCGATAGTAATAGTTGCTAATACATAGGAGGAGTTAAAGTGAAAAAGACTTTAATTACAGGGTTATTGGTTACAGCAGTATCTACGAGTTGCTTCATTCCTGTAAGCGCTTACGCTAAGGGGGGGCAAACAGAAGTGAAAGCAGTATATGCACAAAATGTAATTGCTCCAAATACATTATCCAATTCAATTAGAATGTTAGGATCACAGTCACCGCTTATACAAGCATACGGATTAGTTATTTTACAACAGCCAGACATTAAGGTGAATGCGATGAGTAGTTTGACGAATCATCAAAAGTTTGCAAAGGCAAATGTAAGAGAGTGGATCGATGAATATAATCCGAAGTTAATCGATTTAAATCAAGAGATGATGAGATATAGTACTAGATTTAATAGTTATTATAGTAAGCTCTATGAACTAGCAGGAAACGTAAATGAAGATGAACAAGCAAAAGCAGATTTTACAAATGCATATGGAAAATTACAACTGCAAGTACAAAGCATCCAAGAGAGTATGGAGCAAGATTTATTAGAGTTAAATCGATTTAAAACAGTATTAGACAAAGATAGCAATAACTTATCGATTAAAGCTGATGAAGCAATAAAAACACTGCAAGGATCAAATGGGGATATTGTGAAATTAAGAGAAAATATTAAAAGAATTCAAGGGGAAATTCAAGCTGAACTAACTACTATTTTGAATAGACCGCAAGAAATCATTAAAGGTTCTATTAATATCGGTAAACAAGTATTTACAATTACAAATCAAACTGCACAAACGAAAACAATCGACTTTGTTTCTATCGGTACTTTAAGTAATGAAATTGTAAATGCTGCAGATAGTCAAACGAGGGAAGCAGCTCTTCGTATTCAACAAAAGCAAAAAGAGCTATTACCACTTATTCAAAAGTTATCACAGACTGAATCAGAGGCGACTCAAATTACATTCGTTGAAGATCAAGTAAGTAGCTTTACAGAACTAATTGATCGCCAAATCGCAACTTTAGAAACGTTATTAGCGGATTGGAAAGTTTTCAATAATAATATGATCCAAATTCAAACAAATATTGAAGAAGGCACGTATACAGACAGTAGTTTACTTCAAAAACATTTCAATCAACTTAAAAAAGTAAGTGATGAAATGAATAAGCAAACAAATCAATTTGAAGATTATGTTACAAACGTTGAAGTACATTAAACAGAAAAATAATTAGCGATATAGGGAGAGAAGAAAAATGACAAAAAAACCTTATAAAGTAATGGCTCTATCAGCACTTATGGCAGTATTTGCAGCAGGGAATATTATGCCGGCCCATACGTATGCAGCTGAAAGTACAGTGAAACAAGCTCCAGTTCATGCTGTAGCAAAAGCTTATAATGACTATGAGGAATACTCATTAGGACCAGAAGGCCTAAAAGATGCAATGGAAAGAACAGGTTCAAACGCTTTAGTAATGGATCTGTACGCTTTAACAATTATTAAACAAGGTAATGTTAACTTTGGTAATGTATCGTCTGTTGATGCGGCTTTAAAAGGGAAAGTGATTCAGCACCAAGATACAGCTAGAGGAAATGCGAAGCAATGGTTAGATGTATTAAAGCCACAGCTTATTTCAACGAATCAAAATATCATTAATTACAATACGAAATTCCAAAACTATTATGATACTTTAGTTGCTGCGGTAGATGCAAAAGATAAAGCGACTCTTACGAAAGGCTTAACTAGATTATCAAGTAGTATTAATGAAAATAAAGCACAAGTAGATCAATTAGTAGAAGACTTGAAGAAATTCCGCAATAAAATGACGTCAGATACGCAAAACTTCAAGGGAGATGCAAATCAAATTACATCTATCTTAGCTAGTCAAGACGCTGGAATTCCGCTATTGCAAAATCAAATTACAACGTACAATGAAGCAATTAGTAAATATAATGCAATTATTATCGGTTCATCAGTTGCTACAGCGTTAGGACCAATTGCAATTATCGGTGGTGCAGTAGTTATTGCAACTGGTGCAGGAACGCCGCTAGGAGTCGCGTTAATTGCAGGTGGTGCGGCAGCTGTAGGTGGTGGTACAGCTGGTATTGTTTTAGCGAAGAAAGAGCTTGATAATGCACAAGCAGAAATTCAAAAGATAACAGGACAAGTTACAACTGCGCAATTAGAAGTAGCAGGATTAACGAACATTAAAACACAAACAGAGTATTTAACAAATACAATTGATACTGCAATTACAGCGTTACAAAATATTTCAAACCAATGGTACACAATGGGATCAAAATACAATTCTTTACTTCAAAATGTAGATTCAATTAGTCCAAACGATCTTGTTTTCATTAAAGAAGATTTAAACATTGCGAAAGATAGCTGGAAAAACATTAAGGACTATGCAGAAAAGATTTATGCTGAGGATATTAAAGTAGTAGATACGAAAAAAGCATAATAGTAATTGAACTGTTACAGCATTACGTACAGATAAATGATTTTTAAATAATAGAGAGCTCCTGTTCAGTAGTGAGCAGGAGCTTTTTTTACCTCTAACGTTTCATATCTTCATAAAAAGAATAGGTGATAATTATGCGTAATAAATTCTATAAAAAATGTCTTTTAACGATAATGATTGCTGGATTCGCAACAAGTAACGCGTTTCCTTTACATCCTTTTGCAGCGGAACAAAACGTAAAAACATTGCAAGAAAATGCGAAAAATTATTCTCTTGGACCAGCAGGTTTCCAAGATGTAATGGCGCAAACGACATCGAGCATATTTGCAATGGATTCATATGCAAAATTAATTCAAAATCAGCAAGAGACTGATTTGAGTAAAATAAGTTCAATTAATAGTGAGTTTAAAGGAAATATGGTTCAGCACCAAAGAGATGCAAAAATTAATGCAGCGTATTGGTTAAATAATATGAAGCCTCAAATTATGAAAACGGATCAAAATATTATTAATTACAATAATACTTTTCAAGCGTACTATAATAGCATGCTAGTAGCGATTAATCAAAAGGATAGCGGTAAATTAAAAGCGGATTTAGAAAAGTTGTATGCGGACATTTTAAAAAATCAAAATGAAGTAGATATTTTATTAGGGAATTTAAAAGCATTTCGCGATAGAATGGCGAAAGATACAAACAGTTTTAAAGAAGATACAAATCAATTAACTTCGATTTTGGCGAGTACGAATGCTGGTATTCCAGCATTAGAGCAACAAATAAATACATATAATGATTCGATTAAAAAGAGTAATGATATGGTTATTGCTGGTGGTGTACTTTGCGTAGCGTTAATAACATGTCTTGCTGGCGGACCGATGATTGCGATTGCGAAAAAAGATATCGCAAATGCAGAAAGAGAAATAGCCAATTTAAAAGATAGAATTTCTGGCGCACAAGCAGAAGTCGCAATTTTGACAGATGTGAAAAATAAAACAACAAATATGACAGAAACAATTGATGCAGCAATTACAGCACTACAAAACATATCAAATCAATGGTATACAGTAGGTGCAAAATATAATAATTTACTACAAAACGTAAAAGGAATTAGTCCGGAAGAGTTTACGTTTATAAAAGAAGATTTATATACAGCAAAAGATAGCTGGAAAGATGTAAAAGATTATACAGAAAAATTACATGAAGGTGTGGCGAAATAAACAGTGGACTAGTTCTGCTGTTTATTTTTTTATCCTGTTTTTTGTGAGAGTTGAACTTGTCGTTTGATATATAAGTTTGCCATGTGTGTTATCAATATGGCTTTGGGATAATGTTTAGCCAAATTGATACTAATAACCCAGATAAACTTCTGATCAAGCCTTTTATATGTAATGTTTTAATGAAAAAAGCTATACTGTAAGCAAAACTAAAAATTAGAAAGGAAATATTAGAACATGGAAAATTATTTATTATTTATCCTTACAGCAATGCTAATCATAATTATGCCTGGTCCTGGTTTTGCCTTAGTTACAAAAAATACTATCTCGCATGGTAAAAATGGTGGGATAAAGACCGTCTTAGGAACGATATCTGGAATGATGATTCATACAATAATGGCTACGCTAGGACTCTCTGCCATCCTAATGAAATTTGCTATGTTATTTACATTTATAAAATATGCTGGGGCTTTTTATTTAATGTACTTAGCTGTGAAGTCAATTAAAAGTGCTTTTTCTAGAAAAGAAGATATGTCAGGTTCAGTAGAAATGGACTATAAAGATATTGGAGCAATTAAAAGTTTTAGACAAGGATTTACTACGGCAATTTTAAACCCAAAAACTGCTGTATTTTTCCTAAGTTTTTTACCCCAATTTATTGTGAGCAATCAAAGTCATTTCTTCCAATTTCTTTTGTTAGGACTCACATTTACGACTTTGACAGCAATATGGTATTTGCTTTATATCACGCTAATACGTCAATTAAGAACTTTTTTAAGAAAAGAAAAAGTGAACCGTACAATAGAGGGTATTACTGGCACAGTATTATTAGTATTTGGAGTTAGGTTATTTTTCCAAAAATAAATATGTAAATGAAATGAGAAATAAACAATGACGGTAATTTCTCGTTTCATTTATTCTAAAGCTACCATTTTATAATTGATTTCACACCTTCATACCAATTTTCTTATCTCAGGATATTTGCTTTTCTTAGTTTAATTGTGATGTGGGTCCCCTATATAAAAAAAACCACAGTTTACATCCAAACTGTGTTTTTTTGACGTGCAAGGAATTACACAAATCATTAGTCACTATCTAAATTGCACTCCCCATTTATTAATATCTATTTCTATTTTTTAACTCTGCAACAGAAACAAGTCTAGTTTAGAATGAAAGTAATGCCATTGTTTAACATATGTCTCACTATGACATGTACATTTGAATGAAAGCAATAGAATTATTTAACACATGTATCGCCATAACATATGCAATGGATCTGTTAGAAATAAGATAAGCCGCAGTAAGAATTACCGATCCAGGTAAATAAATAGCAATATCCGAAAGCTGGTTCGTATGAAGTACTGTAAAAATTATAATTGAAATGATAGATGCAATAGCAGTACCAACATAATGCGAAAAACGATTTAATAATATATGGCGAAACATAATTTCTTCAATTACTGGACCCATAATTCCAAATAGGAGCAATGTGAATATAATAGGAATCTCTGCCCCTTGTGTAAGGACCTGTTCTTGGTTCTCTGGCTGACCTGTATTTAGAAAATGCATAATAGAATTTTCCACAATTACCATAAATAAAACCACTATAGGAATACTTACTATTTTCAAAATTGTCTTCTCTTTAAAATAAGTAAAACTTTGAATAATTTCTTTCCTAAAGAACATTACTCCTAGAATAGTAGGTATAGTCAAGCTCATGGCACCAAGAGCAAATTCTGATTCAACTAAATTGACATTAGTTAAAAGTGATATGCCAAATAATATGAACAAGCCAATTTGAAATAGTGTAAACATTGGATAAACTAGTAGCATAATAAGTTCTTTTTGATTCATTTTAATAAAGTTCACCTTATTACCTCCATAATTAAATTACTTAGAATCTTTGATTTTTCTTTCTGCATAAGGTTCTCCTTCTAATTTATACAAGATTCCGAACCGAACGGTTCGGTTCGGAATCTAATGATACTATAAGTTTCTAGTTTTTTAAACCCTTTTTACAAATTATTAACAAAATCAAAATAGTAAAAACCGAGTATATTTATATATCGGTTGTTTATTTACAATCAAATTACAGCAATCATTAATGATTACCCTTTTATAGAATGAAATGAAAGTGGGAGTAGCTCATCCCTTTAGCTAAACATATTAATAAAAATTATATATAATAGTTATATGTCTATACATTAAAATTAACTATATATTTTTACTTCTTCTATGGTTTTAAATAGAATTAGTTGTATAATATGACTGAATTAACCGATTGTTCACATTGTTATTAACAGAAAATTCATTCGAATGTTATAGATAACATAATTTAATGAACCTCAAACTGTATTGTTTTAGGTTCCTATAAGATAGGGATTGATAAGATATTTTTGCTTCAAACTTATTTATACTTACAATAAAAATTCAAAAAAATCATAGTAAAAATCACCTTGAATATTAAGTTCGTTTTATTAGGAGGACCACAAAGCATGACTAAAGTTGATAAGGTAAAAGAAAAGATTATTGAAACATCTTTATATTTATTTAATACTAATGGAATAACTTATACATCCATTCAGGATATAATGACAGCTACTGAACTATCTAAAGGAGCTATTTATCGTAGATTCAAAAATAAAGAAGAAATTGTCCTTGCTGCCTACGACAAAAGTGGTGAGATTATGTGGAACCATTTTCATAAAGCGATGGAAAATAAAAAGACAGCAATCGATAAAATCCTTGCAATATTCCTTGTATATCAAGATGCAGCTAATAACCCCCCTATTGCTGGAGGCTGTCCATTACTTAATAGCGCAATTGAAAGTACTGGAGTATTTCCAGAATTACAAAAAGCAGCAGCAAAAGGTTATGATGATACAGTAATGTTAATGGCCTCTCTCATAAAGGAAGGAATAGAGAAACAAGAACTTAAAGAAGATTTAGATATTATATCGCTCGCTTCTTTTCTTGCATCTTCAATGGAGGGAGCTATTATGGCAAGTCGAGTATCTAACGATAATATACACCATCATTATTTTATTGAACAAATAAAACATCATCTTTTCTCTTATTCTAAATAAGTGAGAACTTGCATTGTTTCCATCCAATTTTTATAGAATTAAATTGAATGAATACCCCTCATAAACAGTATCTTCAGTTTATGAGGGGTATTTGAATAGTTTTTAGACGATGTTTCATGTTTCTTATTGAACGGCTTTGTTATCGTTACTACAGAAAAAGAAAAAAGAATGAATTACATATAAATCGATTTATATGTTTCAAGTGTATCTATATTGAGTTTGTAAATCTACACAAAAAGGTTTCATTGTATATACTAAGTGAAGTAGAAGTTCAGTTAGTAAAAATTCGGTAGTCGAATTTTTTTGCATAAAGCTGTATAATGCTTGTAACGAAAGGGAAATACAGGAAAGGGTTTGTAATAAGTTATTATGGAAAAAGATAAACAACAATTAAGCGTTGAAGTTGCAAGATTATATTATCAATCCGATTATAGTCAGCAAGAAATTGCTAACAAATTAAATATTTCAAGACCGACGATTTCTAGATTATTAAAGTACGCGAAAGAAAAAGGATTTGTTCAAATTAGTATAGCCGATCCATTTGCTGATTTAGATAACGTTGGGAATTTATTGAAAGAAAAGTACAACTTGTTAGAGGCGCATGTAGTATTTTCTCCAGTGCCAGAATATGCAACGATTACTGAGTATATTAGTAAATATGCGGCTGAGTACATGGAAAAGACAGTGAAAAACGGTGATATCGTCGGTGTAAGCTGGGGAATGACGATGTATGAAATTGCTAGGAAAATCGTACCACAACATGTGAAAGGTGTAGAAGTTGTCCAGCTAAAAGGTGGTATTAGTCATTCGAGTGTAAATACATATGCGAATGAGACCATTGCTTTATTTGCAGAGGCTTTTCAAACGACACCAAGAAATTTACCGCTCCCAGTTATATTTGATAATGCGGTGACAAAAGAATTAGTAGAGCAGGATCGACATATTCATCACATTATTGAAATGGGGAAACAAGCAAATATTGCAGTTTTCACTGTCGGAACAGTGCGTGATGAAGCGTTATTATTCCGATTAGGATATTTAGATAAGGATGAAACGAACATTCTGAAAAAACAAGCTGTCGGTGACATTTGTTCACGTTTCTTTGACGGAGACGGAAATATTAGTAGTGAAGAAATTAATAAGCGTACCATTGGAATTGAGTTAGAGGAACTTAAATTAAAGAAACGTTCTATTTTAGTTGCAGGTGGTAATAGAAAAATACAAGCAATTGATGGTGCGTTACGTGGCGGGTATGCAAATGTATTAATTATTGATCAGCATACAGCAAAAGAACTGTTACATTATCAAAAAGGTTAGAAATAAAAGGCTTTCTCAAGATGTTAATTTTGAGAAAGCCTTTTATTTTGTTATGTATGAATTATGGGAGTGTTTTTTGAATACAAATTGCCTTTTTAAAAATAATTATGGATATTGAGATACATACTACCATTGTTAATATAAAAGTTTTGATTTTAAATGTGAATTGTTTCTTAGTTAGAATGCGCTTTATTTACTACAAGAAAATTCCTTTTAAAAAAGAATGAACAAAATTTCAAAAGTGTATTTACATTTGTTCAACTAAGAGTTAGAATGAAGTTGTTAAAAGATATGAGGAGTGATAATAATGAATATTGCAAAGTTAATTGACCATACAATTTTAAAAGCTAATTCTACAAAAGAAGATGTTATGAAAGTAATCGAGGAAGCAAAGGAATATAAATTCGCTTCTGTTTGTATTAATCCTACATGGGTAAAGCTAGCTGCTGAAGAATTAGCTGGACATGATGTAGACGTTTGTACTGTAATCGGTTTCCCATTAGGAGCAAGCACTACTGAAACAAAAGCATTCGAAACAAAAGATGCTATCGCAAAAGGTGCAACTGAAGTTGATATGGTAATCAACGTAGGTGCTTTAAAAGATGGCGACAATGAGTTCGTTGAAAAAGATATTTATGAAGTAGTACAAGCAGCAAAAGGAAAAGCTCTTGTAAAAGTAATCATTGAAACTTGCCTTCTAACAGACGAAGAAAAAGTTCGTGCTTGTGAATTATCAGTAAAAGCTGGCGCTGATTTCGTAAAAACTTCAACTGGATTCTCAACTGGCGGAGCAACTGCTGAAGATATCGCATTAATGCGTAAAACGGTAGGACCAAACGTTGGTGTAAAAGCATCTGGCGGAGTTCGTACACGTGAAGATGCAGATAAAATGGTAGCTGCTGGAGCTTCTCGTGTTGGAGCAAGCGCTAGTGTTGCAATCGTATTAAACGATGCAAAAGGTGCTACAGATAACTACTAATTAATAAAGTGTGAAAAGCGATAGATACACAAAGTATAGTGTATCTATTGCTTTAACAATTGAAAAGAATGTAAGCGGATACGAATGGGAGGAGACGGCTTATGAAATACTTAATCGGTGTTTTTGGCCTCGTATTGATTTTAGGTATCGCTTGGCTTGCTAGTAATGATAGAAAGAAAGTCAAATATCGTCCAATCATAACGATGGTTATATTACAATTCATTTTGGGGTTTTTACTATTAAATACAAGTGTAGGGAATATATTAATTAGCGGAATAGCAGATGGTTTTGGGGAATTATTAAAATATGCCGCTGATGGTGTGAATTTCGTATTTGGTGGATTAGTAAATCAAAAAGAGTTTTCATTCTTTTTAAGTGTATTAATGCCAATCGTATTTATATCAGCTTTAATAGGTATTTTGCAACATATTAAAGTATTACCTATTATTGTGAAATCTATCGGTCTAGCATTAAGTAAAGTAAATGGAATGGGTAAACTAGAATCATATAACGCGGTAGCTTCTGCGATTTTAGGACAGTCTGAAGTGTTTATTTCAGTTAAGAAACAACTAGGATTATTGCCAGAGAAAAGAATGTACACATTATGTGCATCTGCAATGTCTACAGTTTCTATGTCTATCGTTGGATCATACATGGTGTTATTAAAACCGCAATATGTTGTAACCGCTTTAGTGCTTAACTTATTCGGTGGCTTTATCATTGCTTCTATCATTAACCCGTATGAAGTTACTGAAGAAGAAGATATGTTAGAAGTGCAAGAAGAAGAGAAGAAGACTTTCTTTGAAGTATTAGGGGAATACATTATCGATGGATTTAAAGTTGCGATTACAGTAGCAGCTATGTTAGTTGGTTTCGTTGCTCTTATCGCATTCATTAATGCAGTATTTAAAGGTGTAATCGGTATTTCATTCCAAGAAATTCTTGGTTATGTATTTGCACCATTTGCATTTATTATGGGTGTTCCATGGCATGAAGCAGTTAATGCCGGTAATATTATGGCAACAAAACTTGTATCGAATGAATTTGTCGCTATGACAGATTTAGCGCAAGGGAACTTTAATTTCTCAGACAGAACGACAGCGATTATATCTGTATTCTTAGTTTCATTTGCAAACTTCTCTTCAATTGGAATTATTGCAGGGGCAGTTAAGAGCTTAAATGAAAAGCAGGGGAATGTAGTCGCAAGATTTGGTTTGAAATTACTTTTCGGTGCAACGCTAGTAAGTTTCTTATCAGCAACAATCGTTGGCTTATTATTTTAATAGATTCATATCATATAAAAAGGAATGGTGATTGTAATGAGAATGGTAGATATTATTGCAAAAAAACGTGACGGCAAAGAATTAACGACTGAAGAAATCAAATTCTTTATTAATGGATATACAGACGGAAGTATTCCTGATTATCAAGTGAGTGCACTTGCAATGGCAATCTTCTTTAAAGATATGACAGATCGTGAACGTGCAGATTTAACGATGGCAATGGTGGAGTCTGGAGAAACGATCGACTTATCAGCAATTGAAGGCATTAAAGTAGATAAGCATTCAACTGGCGGTGTTGGTGATACAACTACATTAGTATTAGGACCATTAGTTGCTGCTTTAGATGTACCAGTAGCAAAAATGTCAGGTCGTGGTTTAGGACATACGGGCGGAACAATTGACAAATTAGAAGCAGTGGAAGGATTCCACGTTGAAATTACGAAAGAGCAGTTCATTGATATTGTAAACCGTGACAAAGTAGCTGTTATCGGACAAACAGGAAACTTAACACCTGCTGATAAAAAGATTTATGCATTACGTGATGTAACAGGAACAGTAAATTCAATTCCTCTAATCGCAAGTTCAATTATGAGTAAAAAAATTGCAGCTGGTGCTGACGCAATCGTACTTGATGTAAAAACCGGTGCAGGTGCATTTATGAAAACGGAAGAAGATGCAAAAGAATTAGCACATGCAATGGTACGCATCGGAAATAATGTAGGACGTCAAACAATGGCTGTTATTTCAGATATGTCACAACCTCTTGGCTTTGCGATTGGTAATGCCCTAGAAGTGAAAGAAGCAATTGATACGTTAAAAGGTGAAGGGCCAGAAGATTTAACAGAATTAGTACTTGTATTAGGAAGTCAAATGGTCGTACTTGCGAAAAAAGCAAATACGTTAGAAGAAGCTCGTGAAATGTTAATTGAAGTTATGAAAAACGGAAAAGCAACTGAGAAGTTTAAAGAGTTCTTAAGCAATCAAGGTGGAGATAGCTCAATTGTAGACAATCCAGAAAAAATGCCACAAGCGAAGTATATAATTGATGTACCTGCTAAAACTTCAGGCGTGATTTCAAACATTGTTGCAGATGAAATCGGTATCGCTGCAATGTTACTTGGTGCAGGCCGTGCAACGAAAGAAGATGAAATCGATTTAGCTGTAGGTTTAATGTTACGTAAAAAAGTTGGCGATGCAGTAAAAGAAGGCGAGCCATTCGTAACGATCTACGCAAATCGTGAAAATGTAGAAGATGTAAAAGCAAAAATTTATGAAAATATTTCTATCGCTGAAACAGCAGTGGCTCCTAAATTAGTTCATACTGTTATTACTGACTAATCAACATTACATTTACTTTGAGGAGGAAATAATATGGATAAGAAAAAATATATTGAAGAAGCAAATAAGATGTTATCGAAAGCGTATATTCCGTATTCAAAATTTCCGGTTGGTGCTGCATTAGTTACAAAAGAAGGTAAAATCTATACTGGTTGTAATATAGAAAATGCTTCTTACGGTTTATGTAACTGTGCAGAAAGAACAGCAATATTCAAAGCAGTATCAGAAGGGGAGCGCGACTTTAGTTACTTAGTCATTACAGGAGAAACTGACGGACCTATTTCACCATGTGGTGCTTGTAGACAAGTGATTGCTGAATTTTGTGATCCGAAAATGCGAGTTTTACTAACGAATGTAAAAGGTGACGAAAAAGAAGTGACTGTTGAGCAGTTACTGCCTGGTGCTTTCACAATTGATGATTTAAAATAAGTTGAAAAGCCATTCCGCAATTAATAATTGTGGAATGGCTTTTTTGTTCTTTAAAAATAGAATGTAATATTTTGTTCATATTCCGTTCATAAACTTTGCGTAAAATGATTGCAGCGAATATGGAAAATTTACAGCAGGAGGAATAGAATGAAGAAATTATATAATGCAGCATTCATTTACTTAATTATTGGTTTATTATCAGGAGTATTTGCGCGAAAGTATACGAAAGCACAAGGAATTAAAGGTTCCACTATGTTGCAATTAGTACATACACACGTACTAGTGCTTGGATTCATATTCTTTTTAGTCGCTGTTGCTTTAGTTAAAGTATTTCAAATACAAGAAACAAAAAGTTTTCATGCCTGGTTTGTTGTATATAATACAGGATTAATTATTACTATCGTAACAATGGTATGTAGAGGTCTTCTACAAGTAAATGGAACTGACTTTAACGGTTTAAGCCATATGGCTGGATTAGGTCATGTTATTATAAGTATCGGTTTCGTTTGGTTTATGATTTTACTCAAAAAGTCTATTAAATAGATAGGAGTGGAGAGTATGAGTGTAGCACTTTTATCAAGTATCGTAGCAGTTTGTATGGCCGTTGGTGTTATGTTTCTTCGCTTTAAGTCAGCGAAAAAGCCGGTTACGAAAAAGAAAATTATTTTGCCGCCAATTTTTATGAGTACTGGCGCCATGATGTTCTTCTTACCGGAATTCCGATTAACATCGTTAGAAATAGTAGAGGCAATTATCGCAGGACTTATTTTCTCTATATTTCTTATTAAAACAACTAAGTTCGAAGTAAGAGGCGAACATATATATATGAAACCGTCAAAAGCATTTATATTTATTTTAATTGGTTTATTAGCTGTACGAGTCGCATTAAAATCATATTTAAGCCAAACACTTGATTTGGCGCAATTAAGCGGGATGTTTTTCTTACTCGCATTTGCGATGATTGTGTCGTGGAGAATTGCAATGTATCGCTCGTATGTTACATTGCAAAAACAACAATATTAAGTAGAAAAAGAGCTGGAATTTCATTATGAAAAGTCCAGCTCTTTTATGTTTTATACAATTGTTTCTTTAGCTTTAATTTCATTTGCTTAATTTCAAACGAATTTGAGCATCTTGTAATGCAACTGGTGTAACATTAAAACCATTTGAATCGACAATTTTTGTGTTTAATAAAATGGAATCTAAACTTCCACGAAATGTTTTTGTATAGTTTTGACGTAACATTTGTTGTTCTTGTTTTTCATCAACTGTTAATCCAGATGTTTTTTCTTTTTTTGATAATTCGTTAATACGGAATAAAATGTTTTTCATTTGTTTTCACCTCAAGTTACATTTAATTACATTAGTTACTTACTAATGTATAGTTATTGTAACCTATCTTTCAATGAGTGTCAACGCCTATAAAAATCCTTTTTTTGTAAGTGTAATGGGTGATGAAAAATGAAAAAATTACAAATACTTGAAATGGAAAAGATATTAATATACAATACCTTAGTAGGGTATATTGAATTTTTGTTTTACATTGTGAGAGTAGTAAGTAAAGGGAGTATGTAATAATGAATGCAGTAATTTCAAAAAAAGAAACAATCATCTCATATACGATTGCTATTTTCTTTATTTTAGCTATGGTAACAGCGGGTGTGTTATTAAATGATCCGGAAGTCATTTTGCCGGAAATAGCAGCGATGGCAATTGCTTTATGGGCGTATCGTGAGCCAGGTTGGTTAAGGCAGCCAGAAAAAATCTTTATTGCACCGTCAGTAACAGCTGGTATTGGTTTTATGGTGAATCAAATGGATTTAGCTTATATAGCAAAAGTAAGCGTAACACTTATATTTATGATGCTGTTTTTACGTATTATACAATCAAATTTAGCACCATCTATTGCGACAGGTTTATTACCTTTAGTGACAAATGCGACTGAATGGTCATTTGTTATCTCAGTCTTCGTTTTAACATTTATTTTAATGGTTGGTGTCCTTGTTTTTAAATTGAATAGCGGTATTGAGAGAAAAGTTAACATCCAATATAAATATATGGCTGTATTTCTAATACTAAATTTCATTTGGATAAGTATATGCTGGATCACTGGTCATGAACAATTAGCGGTTATTCCGCCAATATTAGTTGTTGTGTATGAATCACTTCAAAAACCGATGTACAATGAAAAAATGGCATGTAAACAAATAGTAGTATTAACTACATCTCCAACTGTTGGAACGTTATTGTACTTTGCAATCGACTCATGGATTATAGTCACTTTATTAAATATGATTTTAATGCTTATTTTATTAAAAATAGTTGGTGTACGTATTCCAGCAGCATATGCATTTCCATTACTGCCGCTCGTATTTCCAGATGAAATGATAAAGATGTTACCAGTAGGTTCATTTGTTGCGGGGGTATTCTTATTTGGTGCAGTATTACTGTATAAAAAGTGGGAGATGAAGCAAAAGGGAATGCAAATGTAGAGAAGAACATACAATTCTTAGTTAGCATAATAAATAGACACCCGCGGGTGTCTATTTTCATTAAATGAAATTTAGCTTAACGCATGTAAACAATTCACAAGTTCTGTTGCTTTTGAAAAGAAGGGAGAATGATCAGCTTCTAAAGTAATAATCTTCGAGCATGGAGTTTCTGTATTCATTCGGCGCTGAAAATCAATTGGAATCGCTCTATCTAGAGTTGTTTCAATATAAATGCGATCTACAGTTCCGAAGTTTTCTTCAGAAATTTTTAGCTGTTGTTGAAATGGTCCTAGTGGCTGAGGACGCATTTTTTTGGAAGATGCTTCTTTAATTTCTTCATTTTCGGTAGCATTTAAAAATGTTTTTTCAATTAGATTAGGTATAAGTTCAGCTGTCATGTCGTTCTCATTTATTGAGAATTGTGGACCAGCTTCACCATCTAATTTACTGCCAAGGCTTTCTCCGTTTTGTGGTAAGAATGCACAAAGATATACTAATTTATCGATTTTATTCGGTATAAGTTCAGCGGTTTGAGTGATCACAATTCCACCCATACTATGTCCAACAACAATAACTTTTTCAGTTTGTTGATTTATAGTAGCTGTTACTGCATCAACATAGGAATCTAACGTTATATTTTGTGAAGGAGTTGTATCTTTCCCACTTCCAGGTAAGTCTAGTGTAATAACAGTGTGACCTAAAGCCTCTAGTTGAGGTTTTACTAATTCCCATGCCCATTCACCTTGCCATGCTCCATGTACTAAAACGTAAGTACTCATTTAATCAACACTCCTCTAATGTTTATATGCTTTATTTTTTTGTAAAATTGATAGTGTATACTTAGTGTATAGGAAGTAGTTTGATAAATATAATGAAGGTTATTTATAGATGATATAAATATCTTTTATATAAGGAGAACAGAATGAACGTCTTTGATTTTAAAGTTTTTAAATATGTGGCTCGGTTGAACAGGATTAGTTTAGCAGCTAAGGAATTACATATGACACAGCCAGCAATAACGCATATTATAAACAAACTAGAGAAACGATATGCTTTAACTTTATTTGAGCGCTCTAGACAAGGAACGATGTTAACTGAAAATGGAAAAGAATTTTTAGTTTGTGTAGAACGACTTCTAATGGAGTATGAAAATCTTGAAGAAACAGCTTTACACTTGAAGAATAAAAGTTTGTATAAGATTGTATTAGCTACGTACCCTTCCGTTACTGTATATTGTTTGGCAGAGTGTATCCAATTAGGTAATATTGATCAAAGTCAGTACGTGCTTGCAGTTAGAGAGGGAAGCTATCAAGAAGTTTTAAATTGGCTGTCTGCTGGAAGTGCTGATTTTTCTATTTCTATAAAAGAAAATCTAATACCAGGATTTCACTATGAAGTTATTGGTGAAGATCCTTATGTTATCGTTTCTTCAAAGAATATTCCACCTAATCTTACTAGTAAAGAATTGAAAAATTATCCTTTTATTATGCCACTTTCTGGTTGTAAAGAAGTACTTGAACCATACTTAATGAAAAACGAAATAACAGTGAATAAAGTGATGGAGTCAGAGTCAATTAGCTCGGCATTAGCACTTACTTTACAAGTTAACGGTATAACGATCGTTCCGTTATCAGGACTTCATAAACAAATTATTCATGACTTTATCGTGCAACCGATAGACATTGAAATCCCGCGGCAACTCATTATGCAGTGGTCGCCTAAAAAAGAGAAAGATCCATTGTTTCTCGCGTTTGTTACGAATTTGTTAACACAATTACAACAAAAGAAAAATGAATAAAATGATACAAAAGGTAAGCTCATTTCACTGAAGCTTACCTTTTGTATGTATTACCAATATAGGGCGGTATCATAAAGTCCGATTAAAACGAGAAGTACACCAGCTATACGCTGAATATTTCCCCCTATTTTTCGGCTCTTTTTAAGTAGTGTTCCATTTAAGCCTAGGTAGGAGATAATGGACAGTAATACAACGACAGGTAGAGCAGTTCCTATAGAGAAAAAGGTAGGAAATAAATACCCGTAATTAGATGTTAAAGAGAGTGGTATTAATGTTCCGAAAAATAGCACAAACATAGTAGGGCAGAAAGCTAACGAAAAGAAAAACCCAAGCAAAAATGAGCTGACTTCATTTTGTTTTCGTATAGATGTGATAGGGAAGATGGTAGAGAAGAAGTTTCTACCTTTTATAATACCTGATAATATTAACCCCATTATTATTAATAAAGGTCCGATCAGTTTACGTAACCATGGGAAATACAAAGTTAATATTTGCTGAATTTCTTTTCCTAACACCCATACTAATAGTCCAAGCGTCGTAAAAGCTATTATTTTTCCTAAAATGAATAACAATATATGTTTCCAGATATGTCCCTTTTGTAAAGATTGATTGCCATAGATTGTAATGGCGCTAATGTTTCCTGTTAATTGGCATGGAGCAAGGGTACCTACTATGCCTAATAAAAACGCAAATAAAAGAGGAATTGATTTCGTAGCATTCGTGACATCCATTAAAGGAGACATGAGTTGATAACTCCACTCGCTAATTGTTGAAAACACGTTATATTCACCTTTCTAATTAAATTGTAATAAGCCATTTTTTGTAATCTGTTTCCACGTTTTACCGTTATCTGTGGAAAGGAATACATTTGCTTGCATTGTAGCAAATACTATTTCAGATGAATTTTGAGGGTTTTGTGATATATACATAATTGTATCTTTAGAATCTAAAGATGGAATCTGTAAGTTTGTTTCTTCATTTGTAGCAATTGATTTCTTCGTTATCATTTGCTTATTGATAGGGGCGTAAAAAACATCTTCATTACTTAATGTAACTGCTGTCGATTCAAGTGATGTAGAGAATAGTTCAAATGTATTCCCGTAATCTGTAGATAAATAAATACCATCTTTAGCACTTACTGCGACTACACTCGCTTGATCCGGATGTACTGAAAATGTATGGATTGTACTTGAAAGGCCTTTTAACTTACTATTTTTCCATTCTTGTCCGTTGTTTGTACTGAAATAAAAACCTTGTTGTAATTTAGAATTTGGACGCTCGTTATATAAATAAATCGTTTCTGTATTATATCCGACAGCAAGGTTATGAAAATCAGATTCTCCATAGAATGCTAGCTTTTCAAGGTTATTGCCGCCATCAGAACTTTTCATTAATCCTAAAGGATTTTTTAAATTTGCACCTGGTTCTGGGTGCCCACTAGCAAAAAATCCATTTTTAGTTGCCTGAAAGCCCATATAATCGTGTAACTGTGTAGCAGTTTCAAACCATTTTCCATTTTGATAAACTTTTATACCACTATGAGTTGCGATAGAAATACCAGGCATATTTCCTGCATAGCCAATTCCGTGAATGTGCGCTATTTTTCCAGATGTAATTTCTTTATAGAAGTTTTGCGGAATCGTATTTGCGTTATCTTTATTTTGGGGCTGAGATTGAACTGTTTCTTTTTTTACTGGTGGTGTTTCTACGTTATTAGAGCATCCTGTAATGATAAATAATGAAGTAATGGCTAGTCCTACGTAATGTTTCACGTTTGTAGGCTCCTTTCTTATATATATATGAGATATTAAGTATATGGAATAAATGTCAAGAAATTGTGGAGTGATTAGATGCCTAGTAATGAAAGTTTATCTTCTATATAAACATTATTAATTGACGAAAAATTATAACAATAATAGAATGAATTATATTGGATAATCAGTTTCAAAATTATACATAGAACGCTAGGGGGATTATTATGAAATCAACATTTTTTGCTCAAAATAGAGAACGATTAGCGAAAACATTACATGATGAATCGATTACGATTTTATTTGCTGGACAAGCACCTCATATGTCAGCAGATGCCCATTATAAATTTGTGCCGAATCGAAATTTTTACTATTTAACGGGAATCGATGAGCCCAATGTTATTTTCATGTTGAAAAAGTTTGGAAATGGTGTGGAAGAAACTCTTTTCATTGAAAAATCAGATCCAGTAATGGAAAAATGGGTCGGTAAAACAGTTTCTAAAGAAGATGCAGAACGAATTTCAGGCATACAAAAAGTTGTATATATAGATAGCTTTGAGAAGACAATGGCACATACACTTTTCGCAGAAAATGCGCAACATGTGTATTTAGATTTAGAGCGTCGTGAGTGGAAGGGTACTGAGACGAAAACGTTAGCGTTTGCTAAACATGTAAGAGAACAGTACCCACACATAACAATTGGTAATGTATACCCGGAAATTTGTGAATTACGAGTGTTTAAAACAGAGGAAGAAATTGAAATCATTAAAGAAGCAATTGCTGTAACGAAAGACGGTATTTACAATGTGTTAAAGCATGCAAAAGCAGACATGATGGAATATGAATTAGAAGCTCAGTTTGATTTCACACTGAAGTCATCTGGGATTAAGCATCATGCGTTCAATACAATTTTGGCAAGTGGGAAAAATGCAACAGTTCTTCATTATGAAGATAATGATGCACAAATTCAAAATGGTGATTTAGTACTGCTAGATTTAGGCGCTCAAAAAGACTATTATAACGCTGATATTAGTTATACTTTCCCGGCAAATGGAACATTCTCTAGTCGCCAAAAACAAATCTATAATATTGTATTAAAAGCATTGAAAGAAACAACAGAGATTATTAAGCCAGGCTTAAATTTTGCTGCATTAAATGAGCATACAAAAAAGGTACTAGCAGAAGAGTGTAAAGCTATTGGTTTAATTCAAGAAGATGAGGAACTATCTAAATATTATTATCATGGTGTCAGTCACTTTCTTGGTTTAGATACTCACGATGTTGGAACATACAAAGAAAGAGTATTAGAAGAAGGTATGGTTATTACGATTGAACCAGGTCTATATATTGAAGAAGAATCAATTGGTATTCGTATTGAAGATGATATCCTTGTAACAAAAGATGGCTATGAAAATTTGTCAAAAGATATCATTAGAACAGTTGAAGAGATTGAAGGGTTTATGAGTAACAATAATGTAAATGTAAAAGAAGATGAAGTTGTTACAAAATAATAGTTAGAAGAGGCGCTCAATTTTGGGTGCCTTTTTATTTTGCTCATTTTATATCTCCATATTTTCTTGAAAATTATCTTCTATAATAATCTTGAAAAAGAAAAAGGAGGGATTTTCTATGAAGGGATTTGTATTAACAGCAGTTACAGTCTCCGTAATATCTTTAATTGCTGCATGTTCTGCGACCACAAATAAAACAAATGATCATAAAAATATGAATGATAAAAAAACAACACAGACTGAAACGGCTACAAAGCCATTGAAAGTTGTAAAAGGGCCAGAAGTTACTTTAGTAGCGAAAGAAGAAAAACAAAAGCTAAGTAGCGGTGTTATTGTTCCAGTCTGGACATTTAATGGTTCATCCCCGGGTCCGGAAATTAGGGTGAAAAAAGGTGAAAAGGTTAAAGTGACATTAAAAAATGAATTACCTGCACCAGTATCTATTCATTGGCATGGGTATCCTGTCCCAAATAACATGGATGGAATTCCAGGCGTGACACAAGATGCGGTTGAATCAGGAAAAAGTTTCACCTATGAATTTGAAGCGAACGTACCAGGAACGTATTGGTATCATTCACATCAAGATTCTGTAAATCAACTAGATAGAGGCTTATATGGTGCTCTTATTGTAGAGGATACAAATGAAAAGTATGATAAAGATTACACGTTAATGTTAGATGAATGGATAACAGATAAAGAAGAAATTAATAAGCAGTTAAAAGAAATGACAAAAGCGCAAAAAGGTAATAAATCTAAGGATAATGAAAATGCAAAAAAGAATGATGATATGAAAGGCATGGATCATTCAGGTATGAACATGGGGAGTGATAAAAAAGACTCTGGTAATATGGCAGGAATGGACCATGGAAATATGAAGATGGAAGGTCATGATATGGGTATGTATAACTTATTCACAATCAATGGTAAAAGCGGTGATTTAGTAGAGCCGTTAAAATTGAAAAAGGGTGATAAAGTTCGTCTTCGACTCGTTGATACTGGTTATCTATCACATGATATACACGTTCACGGTCATGATATAAAAGTAGTTGCGACAGATGGTCAACCAATAAACGATCCAAAAGCTATAAAGGATAAGGTAATTTCAATCGCACCGGGTGAACGTTATGATGTTGAATTTACTGCTAACAATCCTGGGAAATGGTATGTTGAAGACCATTCAGCAAATAAAAGTGCAAAAGGAATGAAAATCATTATTGAATATGAAGGTAGTAAAGAGATGAAAGACAGAGCAAATGAAAAAGAAAAACTACCGAAATTAGATATGACGAAATATGGTGAGAAAAAATTAGGTAATTTCACACTAGAGCAGCAGTATACTGCCACATATAATATGGACTTGAATACGAAAATGAATGGAAATGAAATGGTTTATACAATTAACGGAAAAGTATTTCCAGATATTGATCCAATTCTAGTGAAAAAGGGTGACTTAGTAAAAGTGAAATTAGTAAATCGCTCTAAAAGAGACGATCACCCGATGCATTTGCACGGTCATTTCTTCCAAGTATTAAGTAAAGATGGAAAACCGATTGAAGGTTCTCCAATTGTTAAAGACACATTAAATCTGAAACTAGGAGAAGAATATGAAGTAGCCTTTGTAGCAGACAATCCGGGTGAGTGGATGTTCCACTGTCACGATCTACACCATGCTTCAGCAGGGATGGTAACGGAAGTAAAATATACAGATTACACATCTGATTATGTTCCAAACCCTAATATTCCTAATAAGCCGGAATAATGTGAAATTCATGTAGTTTATCATAATGTAAAGCAGTTATCTTAGTAGATTGCTGCTTTTATATGTCATGTTGTGAATTGGGAATATTATTTTTATAAAAGTTTAGACAATAAGAGAGCTATCCTGTAGGAAGAGTTTACAAGGTGAAAATGTTTTTTGGTTATTTAGAGATTAAAAAACATAATTATTTATGATTAGATTAGAAATGGATAAATGTAATGTATTGTAGTTACAAAAGGCTAAATACTTATATTTGACCTTTCTTTTATTTTATACTACAATTCGTAGTGTGAAAGGAGAGCAGGTATATTTAAGCAAAAGTATAAGTTAAATGAAGAAGGCCTAAATTATGATTTTTTTATTTTTGTAGTATTAATTATAGGTGATTATTAGTAGCTATTTTTTTTGGAAATTAAAACTACATTGTGTAGTGTTAGATTGAAGCAATGAGAGAATTTTCAAAGTGTAATGGATTTAAGTTTCTTTTATTACTAGGTATAGATGGTGGATAATAAAAGGATACTTTTCCTGAATAGTTAGAATGAAAAGAAATGGAAGTTAACATAAAAACATAATGATACTTGAATATGTTTGTAGGAAGGTGTTTTATACTTATGAAAAAAATTTTAGCTAGTGTAGCAGTAGCTTCTGTTACAGGAAGTGTATTTATTAGTACTGCTCAAGCGAAAAATACTGTTATACAAAAAGACACGAAGCATGAGCAAACTATTGATGTAGTAAAATATGAAAATCAAGTAACAGTAAATACGAATGTTCTACGTGTCCGCACACAGCCAAATACGTCTAGTGCAATTATGGGACGCGTGTATGAAGGGGAAGTTTTACAAGTTATTGGAGAAGAAAACAGTTGGTTGAAAGTCAATCATAACGGAAAAATTGGCTACGTGAGTAGTGAATTTATTTCGAAAAATGGCGTACTAGCAAAGACGAATATAGGTAAGAGTCGTAGTAAAATTGTAACTGCTAATGTATTACGTGTTCGCACACAGCCAAATACATCTAGTGCAATAATGGGGCGCGTGTATGAAGGGAAAGTTTTACAAGTTATTGGAGAAGATAACGGCTGGTTGAAAATTAACCATAATGGAAAAGTGGGTTATGTAAGCAGTCAATTTGTGAAAGACAGTGGCTCAAATGGAAGCGACAATAACAATGGGAAATTTCAAGTAGCGAGTGGGGATTACAAAGTTAACGTATCCTCCCTCCGCGTTCGTACAGGTCCAAGTACTTCCCATACGATTTTAGGCTCTATGTATAAAGGACAAGTAGTTCGAGTGACTGGTGAAGTACAAAATTGGTTCAAAATTAACTATAAAGGACAAGACGCCTATATTAGTAAAGATTACATTTCAAAGAGTGGCTCTAATGCAAATGAACAACAAAATAATGTTACGGTTCAGGCTGACGGTATATACATTGTAGACGCTACATCTTTACGTGTGCGTACAGGTCCTGCTACATACCATAGTGTAATTGGTGGTGTATTAAACGGACGAACATTGCAAGTAACTGGCGTTGAAAATGGCTGGTTGAAAATTAATCATAATGGAAGAACTGGTTATGTAAGCAGTGAATATGTAAAATTTGTTAAAAGAGGTACACCACCAAAACCTGAAACAAGTAATCCATCTACTGGAGCAACAGTTGATGACTACTATGTTAACGTAAGCGTGTTAAATGTAAGAAGCGGTGCTGGTACAAATCATGGTGTAATCGGTGCTTTATCAAAAGGAATAAAAGTACAAGTTCTATTTGAACAAAATGGATGGAAAAAAATTAATTACAACGGTAAAAACGGTTATGTATCAAGTAAATTCCTATCAAAAGCAAGTGAGACTGATGCAGAGGAGCAGCGACAATCCCAAGAGATAAATACAACAAATGAATTTATTCAATCAGCTGTAGGAAGATATACTTCTGGATTTGAGAAACGTGGTGGGCAAATGCATCACGGATTAGATATTGCTGCTTCAGGAATAGTGCCGGTTGTTGCCGCCGCAGAAGGTGTAGTCACTCGCTCTTATTATTCTACAAGCTATGGTAATGTTGTGTTTATTTCTCACAATATTAACGGACAAACATATACGACTGTATATGCTCATTTAAAGAGTCGTTCTGTTTCTGCTGGTCAAAAAGTGAAGCGAGGACAACAACTTGGCATAATGGGGAATACAGGACAATCTGAAGGACAGCACTTACATTTTGAAATCCATAAAGGTGAATGGAATGCACAGAAGAGCAATGCTATGGATCCAAAAACATATATTGGTTAAGTTAAAATTTATTATTTCAAGATGGAATGGTATACCTTCTCAAGCAAAGAGAATTGAATATCTATGAAATTAATGTGTTATCAATTATATAGATGTAGAAATTTTGGACTAGCGATTCAAAGTGTTTTTAATCTTCATCTGTTAAGAAATAAAATTAATGAAATCGATCCCCTCTAATATAATGAAATATTAGAGGGAATCGATTATAGCTGCTAATGTTTATGTTGTTCTTCTGTGGAAGAGGTTGGCGGGACATGCTCTGGGAACGTTATGAATACAGTCAGGATAATTACTACGCCAATGGAGAGTAATAATAGAAACCGACGATGGATATAAGTAGTAAAGGTTTCTGATAAAAGCTGAATTATACATGACATAGTTATCGTTATAGAAAGTAAAAGGCTAATGAATAGTATACTATGAGCTTGTTGCGCATTTAGCATTTCTGTAATCATTGCTCCCATCATACTTGCCATTAATCCAGAGAACATTCCTTCTAAGGCAGTATATAGGTGAAAACGTAGACCGACTAAAAGACCGATACAACCACTAATCAAAATAGCAAGCAAAGTAGAATATAGTAATTCCCCTTTAAAGAGAATACCTAAATAAAAACCTATACTTAAACCGATACTCATACTAAAAGACATAATAAATACCATATACTCCATTAGGGTACCCTTACGTTTAGAAATATATGATGTAATAATAATTGAGATACAACAAAGTGTTAAGGCAGTTAACGTATAAGCAAACATCATGATACCTCCCTGTCCTATCATTCACTTCATCATATGTTCGAATGGAGAGTACTTATGCTAATATATATCTGCAAATTATCTGCACAATTTAAAAAGGTAAGTTCAATATAATTCTCAAAAAATGATGGTTATCTTAGTAGATGATGCTTCATAAGGAATTGTTGTATTTAAAATTTTATAGAATATACTGAAGAAACTGTTTTAGTGTGATAACTGCAAGGATCATCAGTGGAATCTAAAAAATCTCTATGTAAAGCTACTGATTCAATGATTCATGTAAAACTGATATTACTTGTTCTGCCGATTATACTTTCAAAAAGCAACCATCAACAGATAGCCAACTCATTACATTTGAAGCTGTACGAAAATAATATGATCGCACATTTATGAAATGGGATGTTTGTAAAAGAACTGAGCGTTATTTTTCGCTCAGTTCTTTTGTTTATATAAAAAAGATTTTTAACTAAACCTGCTAAGAATTTGTGAAGAATTACATTTAAACTAACGAGGTGCGTTAGTTTAATAAGAATTAAGTGATATTATGAGTGAGGTGAGATTTTGGTTATTCAATTAAAGGAGCGCTTTAACGGAATAATGAAAAGAACCTAATTCCTCAATATAAATGTTGATAAATGGGGCTTTTTAATATGGGGATTTCCTTAACGTTGTAAATGCGCATTTTCCTGACGCTACCCCTACTTGACGAAACAAATGATAGGAAATTCATGATGATATATACATATTCATTATTGAAATTAGTAATAATAAAATGTATTATTGAAAAGCACTATTTATAATTCAAGTAATCAAGGCTATGTATCCATAATAATTTGAACATTCAGAAATTATAATATTATCTAAAAATGAGGTGAGGTTAATAGAAACAGTACATATTAAGTGGTATGGATTGTATAGTTTAAATGATTTTTATAATAGAGAAGAAGCTTTTAAGAAGGGAATATTTGCAATCTCTAGAGTATATGCTAAGAATGAAACATTAATCTATATAGGAAAAACCAAAAGAAGCTTTATACAAAAGATAAGGGAACTTAATAAGGATTGGATTTTTGATGAAAGCGAATTAAAGATTACATTAGGAATAATAGAGTTTCCTAGTGGTGAAAGTTACTCTGAGAGAAAGGTAAAAGAGATAAAATCCCTTTTGATTTTACGACATACCCCAGTAGAAAACAACACATCTTTATTGTACCATAGGGGGCAGTTTAATTTGAAAATTATAAATAAGGGAAGAAGAGGCTTAATTGTTAAAAAGATTTCTACAGGAGATCTAATGTGGACGTAATTGGAATCACCTTTGAATAAAATTGAAGGTTTCTTACGAACAGATGCTTATCAATTTTTAATGTATTAAAATATTTTTGAATAACATATGTCAGATGCTTGAAAAAACACAAATTTTATTATGATATGAAATCTTGTATGGGAATTGTAATTCATTTCCATCGTTTAATAAAAATATTAAGAATTATAAGAAATGCATAAAGATTAGAAGAGAAAATAAACTCGGAGGTTTAAAAAATGGGACAAGTAAGCAGGTTTCAAGAAAAACAACAAAATCGTCGTAAAAAGGTGATTTTTAATATTGCATTTACTTTGGTATTAGTGACAGTTGGTATAGTGACATACCAGTTGTTTTCCCCTTCTGATACATCAAAGAAAGCAATTGCTCAAGAAAAGAAAGCAACAAAGATAGAAGAGAAGAAACGTAAAGAGAAAGAAGCAACGCAGTTAGAAGAGAAGAAACGTGAAGAGAAAGAAGCAGCGCAGTTAGAAGAGAAGGAACGTGAGGAGAGAGAAGCGGCACTGTTAGAAGAGAAGAAACGTGAAGAGAGAGAAGCAGCACTGTTAGAAGAGAAGAAAAATGAAGAGAAAGAAGCAGCACTGTTAGAAGAGAAACAAAAAGCAGAAAAATCGGTATCTCAAGAAAAGGGTTCTCAAACTAATCCTTCTTGGAAGCCAATTGGTACAAAGCAAGGAACAAAACCTGAAATGAAATTTAAAGAAGGAACAGTAGATTGGAATGAGATGAAAGAAGCAATTTCTTATGCTGTTGATGTTCCAGAGGGCCAATTGATTTTCGAGTTTATTGGGAATAATGGTAATAATAAAGCTTACGGTAATATACGAGATAAACAAAGTAATAAAAAATATAAGGTTGATATTGATTGGGTAGAGAATCAGGGTTGGAAGCCAGTATCTGTCCAAGTGGTAAAATAGATAATAGAATTTTAATTAGGTGTTTAAAAGTTTACTTTTGTAAAAGTTCAAAAAAGAGTCCTGATCAATCAGGACTCTTTTTTGTATGTTGACAGCATTAATCACGTTGTACGAGAAAAAAAGAAAGGAATGAAATATTCTCCTCGTAGTAAACGACTTAGTGGTACCAATGTTTATATGACCAACACTCCTGCTTGAAAACATTAGAGATGTACAGAAACAAAAGCAGCAAGGTTTTTTCGGTTTGTTTAAAGACTAATTAATTGATTAAATGACTCTTCCAAAAAAAACTTAAATCTATTAAATAGTCTAAGCACTCTTTCGTTTTTTTTATATTATATATTGAAAAAAATAATAGAAAGGGTGATCAAATGCCGCCAAAACCAAAACCAAATGATAAAGAAGTTCAAGTGAATAACCCTGCTGTTGATATCGCTAGTTTTCCAAATATAACTCAAAGCGAGACAAGCCTTGCGCGTTTTAAAGATTTTATTTTGTATGGATTTAATGATACCAATAATGCCACAGGGGTAGCTGGGGCATCAAGTTATTCAGGGTTTTCCTTTTCAAAAGATTTAGGTAAAAATTGGACCGATGGTGGGTCAATACCAGCCAATCCTGGAGGTCAAAATTTTGGTGATCCATCTTTAGCAGTTGATAGAAATGGAGTATTTTATTATTCACAAATTGGGGATGAATTGATTGGAGGCAGGCAAGAAGGTGTAATCACTGTTTCAACCGGAACGATCAGTCCAAACAAAACAATAACTATGAACCTTCCTCAAGTTGTTGGGCGAGGGCAGACTCCAGCTGCTAGTGATTCAGGAAATCAAGATAAAGCGTGGATTACAGTAGGTCCTGATGCTGATAATCCAGGAAATGAGGCTTTATATGTTGTATGGACTGACTTTGGCCCTCCTAATGTAGGTACAAAAATTCGTTTTTCAAAATTTGGAACAGGTGTAACATTAACTCCTATTATTCCAAGTCAAACGATTGTCGCTGGGGCTAATGCAGTGTTTGGAGCCTTTCCGGTAGTGGATAAAGCGGGGAATATATATGTTTTTTATGAAAGTCGTTTGCCAGGCACATTTGCTCAGCTAAATACTGCGAACCGTTCCATTCGTATGGCTAAGTCAATCGATGGAGGAAATACCTTCCCAATAAATGTACAAGTCTCTGCTGGCCTATTTGCAGCAGCGGCTACGGATGTTGTACCATGCGGACCAGCCAATGAACTCCGTCCTGTTATATTAACAGAGCAGCAACGGGTGATCAGGATGTTTGAGATCCCTCAAGCAGGTATAGGACCAGATGGTACGATTTATGTAGTATGGAATCAACGTAGAAATATTGGAGGTACAATCTTTATCGATGTCTTTTTAGCCTATAGTCAAAACGGAGGAAATAACTGGACTCAAGTGAATATCTCCAATAATTTGCCCCTTTCATTCTTTCCATCAGTAGCTGTCAATAAAGAGGGAGCTCATGTTCAATATAACCGCTTTAATGATCCTAATAATGTTGGCGGCATAGGTAATGGAACGTTTGGTGTGTTTATGAAAACTTTCTCTTTTCATAAGGGTGTTGGTAAAGTAGGTAAAGAAAGTATGGTTAGCACTGCATTTTCTCAAGTGCCTAATAATCATATACCAAGCGGCGGGGTTTTCGTGAATTTTGATCCAAGAGTATTTTCTTGTTATATGGGTGAATACAATCAAGTTATTACAGGTCCAGGCCATTCATTGCTCCATGCTTGGGGTGACAATCGAAATATTTTGAACGGACAGAATAATCCTGATGTATTCTTTAGAAAAACCGAGTCAAAGCCATAACCTAGTAAATTTCTCTAATAGGGGTCACCATACATGCCCATCAACTTAAGAAATTGGTAGTTCCCCAAAACGAAGAAAATTTTCGTTTTGGGGATACTTCAAAATATTAGCTTGATGGGCATGGGATAGTAACAACAAAACGCAAATTTTCAAAACGGTTTACCAATAATCGCTATACACCAGCTTGATACAATAATATTTGGTGTGAGTTCAATACATATTATTAAAATTAAGATGGTTTAAGTCGAAGGAAGGTACCTTAGGGTGTCTTTATATATATATGTTATACCGTCAGCATTTCGGAACAAAACAGGAGGTTCCCTTGCGAGGTTAGGATTCTTCCTTGTACTCGCTACTGATGAAATTACAAATTAACGAATTATATAATTTATTAGACACATTTAAAGAAAAAGAACTATCTATTGGATATAGTGGATTAATAATTTATAGTAATAGTGCATTAGAAAAGGAACAATTGGGGTATAGCATAGATAATAAAGGAGATTGGAGACAGTCTTGGTTTGTCATAGGGCACGAGGAGGAATATGGAAACCCTATCTTTGTAGATATGAGTAGAAGATATTTACCAATATATACTGCGGAACATGGCGAAGGTGAATGGAATCCAAGGATAATAGCATCTTCATTAAAAGGATTTATTAAGACATTAAACTACCTATATGATTTATCAAAAGACAGGGAAAATCCGATTGAAAATAAAGATAATGCTTTGTCTGTATGCGATAAAGCAAAACTCCTTACTAAAATCATAATTCAAACAAAGCGACTAAACATCCGTTTTTGGCTAGGATACTTTCTAGAATGAATATTAGAGGGTTAAATTCCGATAACGATAATTATGTAAATGAACTGTCCATATGGGCAGCTTATTTTATTTTTCCGCATAGCTTACGTTATTTTGAAAAATACTTGCGGTACCCTTACTAGTATTCTTGCATTTAAATTATTTTTAATATATTATATTTATATGGTAATATAAATATAATATGCAAAAATGATTCAAATCTATTAATAAGATGTAAGTCCTTTTCAAAGATAAAAAAATTTTAAATAGAAGTTTATTTACCTTTCAATGATAGGAGTTAATGTTCCTAGAACATAGAGAAAAAAGGCGCCATACAGAGTAATCTGACAAACCTGAGAGGTATTGTATGTAGTTTGCTCATCTCATACAAAACAAAAGAGCCTTACCTCTCTAGGCAAGACTCTACTAGTTTAGTTGTATAATATTTACATAGTAACTAAGAAACAGAAAACATACAGGACTAAGTAGCAGAACCCTAACATTCCTCCTACAGCTAATACCTGTTTAACCCAACCCTTAAATTTTAGATTACTGTCAATCTCTTGCACTCTTTCCATATTTCCTCCTATTAAGGAGAACCCTTAAAGACTCTCACCTCGTTATGGTACCATTAAAGAATGACTAATAGAGGTCTAATTTTGTCTAAACGTATAAATATGCAATATTGCATACAGAAATGTATTGTTATAATTGTAAGCGCTTACTATAATGAGAGTATAAAGATTAACCACATCTTAATACGAAAAAAGAGGAGAGAATAATATGGAAATCGCAATGGCAGTTTTAAAATTTATAGGTGGAGCAATCCCATTAGTTCAAGAACTTCTAAAAGCATTTATGTAAATTCACTATTTAGCAATTATTTATAAAAATTATCATACAAATGATCTGTATATCAAAAATGAATTGATTTACAGATTATTTGTGTGAGTAAGGTCCCTTTAACATTATTAAGGGACCTTTTTTAATTTCTAACTACTTAAGGTTACGTCACATCAACATCAAATTAAAAGTACTTTTAAAACATTAAAAAGTGCTCTTTATTTATTATAAATATGAAAGTTAATTTTTGAATATTCGTTCATTTTCGTTTCAACACATAAATGTTCGTAATTACATACATTCTATTATCGCTAACAATATGATTCTCAAAAAATCCTAAATATTAAAAGCTGTTTGAAAGACATAGATCATCAAGTCAATATTGCAAAAAGCAAACGTCCCGAATGTAAAGAACCTCTTATTATAACAGGTACTCAGTATACAGAAGTGACAACAAAATGGTTAATAAATCTGAATTCCGTATAATTAACATAACATTTGACCTGAATTACCCCATAATGCGCCGTTAAAAAAATTTCACGTACCATATGTTTAATATGTTTATATAGATAAATAAATGCCAAATCTTGATTTAATCGCTAATATTGACTAAGATAACTCTTATAACAAAGAGGCTATGTATTATGTGTTTCATAAGCGGAAAGACAAAGAGTTGCATCGTCATCTTTTGGCTAGTTGGTCTAATTTATCCCACATTAACTGCTCGTAAAATCCCGATTGAATCAACTAACAATCAGTGAGGAGAGTAATATCTACTAATGAAAGTGTCACTTTATAATATTGAGTATTTATTTTAGTTTTGCAACGCCCTCATTGTTAATGTTTGATAGATAAATAGCTCGAGAGAAGGGGAATATTAGATTTATGAAACAGAATATAAAAGTTTTAGCTATGGCAGTCGGTCTCACAGTGATGGGATCAACAGTAGCTACTTATACAAGTGCTGATACAGGTTGGAAACAAACTGGATCAGTATGGAATTACTATAATGTAAACGGTGTGAAGCAAACAGGTTGGCAGCAGGTAAACGGAGCATGGTATTACTTTAACGGAAGCGGAGCGATGCAAACAGGTTGGCAACAGGTAAACGGAGCATGGTATTACTTTAACGGAAGCGGAGCGATGCAAACAGGTTGGCAACAGGTAAACGGAGCATGGTATTACTTCAATGGAAGCGGAGCGATGCAAACAGGTTGGCAGCAGGTAAACGGAGTATGGTATTACTTCAACGGAAGTGGAGCGATGCAAACAGGTTGGCAGCAGGTAAACGGAGTATGGTATTACTTCAACGGAAGCGGAGCGATGCAAACAAATTGGCAGCAGGTAAACGGAGTATGGTATTACTTCAATGGAAGCGGAGCGATGCAAACAAATTGGCAGCAGGTAAATGGAGCATGGTACTACTTCAATGGAAGTGGGGCGATGCAAACAGGCTGGATCCAAGATAATGGTAAACAGTACTACCTTGAAAGTAATGGTGTTTGGAATCCAAATACTACATCTGCAAATAATAATTCACGACCTGACGGGAAACTATTAGACGCATTTCAAAATGAAATAAAAACTCATATTAATAATCAAAAAGAAAATATAACGATGACATATAAATCCCAAAACTCTAATATTAATGAGGTTCTAAATACACTTGTTAAAGAATATGACAAGGCAGTCGAATCTAACGAATATTTGAATCATAATATTTCGCATACGCAATATTCCGTTCGTGGTATTCCAGGAAATTACACGTTTACAGTAAAGATTACATATCGTGAATCCAAAGGACAAACGGACTATGTAAAGGCGCAAGCGAAATCAATTATTAATTCCATTATCAAAGCTGGTATGGATGAACACGAAAAAGTAAAAGTAATCCATGATTATGTCGTAAAGCATGTTTCTTATGATACTTCTTTCCAAGCTTATACAGCATATGAAGCTTTAGCAAACCGCTCTGCTGTTTGTCAAGGGTATGCATTATTAACGTATCAATTGTTAAAAGAGGCTGGAATAGAAACTCATATTGTAACCGGAACTGGAAATGGACAACCACATGCTTGGAATCAAGTGAAAATTGAAGGGAAATGGTACCATCTTGATACAACTTTTGATGATCCAATTCCAGATGTGCAAGGACGAGTAACTTATTCATATTATAATCTGTCTGATGAACAAATCGCTAGAAATCATCAGTGGGATCGTAATAAATTTGCGCCGGCAACAACAAACTATGCTAATGAATTAGCAAAAAAAATCCAGTCGGGTAGCTCAAAAACATGGGAATATCAGGAAATATCAAAAATCATTAAACATTAAAATTAATGTTTTGATGTAACTGCTTTAAAACACTTACTTAGGCATACAGAGATTATGAACCTACAGAGGTAAGTAATATCCGTATGAAAAAGTACATGTATTCACGTTGAGGGTGTTGCAAAACCAAAATGAATATTCTTATAATCAATAAAACTAGTTAAACATAAAATATATAGTGATTTAGTTTTTGTGATAGCAGTGGCTGTTGAAGCTGCAATTTAATTTGTCAAAATGGAATTAGGTTAAAAAAATGAAATAACCTTAGTAGAACAGTTCAATTGATTTGAACTGTTCTACTTGTGTTTGTAAGGTAAACGTCAAGTAACTCCAAAATATACAATAAAACTGGATTTTGGAGTTGTTTTTTGTGTGCTTCACTTGTTTCCATAATGGTTACTTCAGCTGGTTTGATGTACATCCGAGGGTTTATTAATAAAGGGGGCTAGATCATAGGGGATGGGCATTGGAAGGTCCAGAGCTATTATGGCCAATTTGGGGATTAGCTCTGTTTGGCGCTACAATTGCTTATTATTATCGGAGGTGTGGTATGTGCAAATATTGCAAACGGATATAAAGTGAACATTTATTAAGTGTGGAAGTGTATTGCCAATGAATAGCAGGATAAATAATTTGTTACAGGAAAACAAAGCTCTTTTATAATTTAATTTTGACGGAATCGATACTTTTTTCCTTTTATCAGCTTGTGAAGTAGTATGGAAATTAGATTTATAATATAAAAGTCAGGCTAAAGTAATTGCAATAAGCAATTTGAATAGTAATCTTAAGTAAATAAAAAAGAGAGAAGAGCTCACAAATGTTCTTCTCTCTTTTTAAATCTAATTAGGGTTTCCATAACTGTAGATATCGATGGTGTAAATTAGTGAATATTGTCAAAGTAGTACTTCAAGTTAAGAGTATAAAAAGAAGTTTCTTTTTTCTGAAAATGTATATTAATACAAAATTAATTATTAATATCAATAAATGATTTTATGTTTCATTAATGGATTCATTGTCATCTACATTTATTATTTATTGCAACAGCTTTCATTTCCAAAATTAGATGTTTTAACAAAGGACAATATAAGTATCATTATAATGACTTTCCAATATAATCAATGTGTTAATGAAAGGAACTCTGTGTTATTTTTGCTTTTCTAGTAACTAATACAGCTTCAAACAAAGGACACAATTGCTACATGCTAAGTGTAATCTATTACTCATTCAAGATTCTGTTTATTCAATCTTTCTAAAAATAAAAAAATATTGAGCTCATAAATATACAAGCTATAATGAGGGCGTCGAGAGAGAATTTATTACCTTTAGAGAAAGTATCAAACCTAGTTTTTTGCAAAAATTCTAATGACATTGCAAGTAATCTTTTAAAATTGGACATACTGACATGATTACTCTAAGAAAGGTATGTGATTAAAAGGAAGTGTATTTGACACGAGAATGAAAACGCATTCAATGAGGTCTTGTTTTGAATCAGTCATTTTAATAACTTAGATTCAACTGCAATTAAAAATAACAAATTATGGGGGTGTTTATATGAATATGAATGTAGCATCTATTAAAGAAAAAAAGATTGTTAAATACAAAAGTTGTTTTGATGTGATTGGGCCAATAATGATAGGTCCTTCAAGTTCACATACTGCAGGTGCCTTGGCTATTGGAACAGTTGCCAATAAATTATTTCAAGGTCTTCCAAAAAAAGTTGTGGTAAAGTATTATGAATCATTTGCTGAAACCCATAAAGGTCACGGAACTGATTTTGCAATTATTGCTGGGATATTGGGATTTGCTGCCGATGACAGCAAAGTGCCAGATGCTATTAAAATAGCAGAATCTAAAGGAATTGACATTACCTTTATTGAAAAAGCGGGTGATAGTCCTGCTGGTCATCCAAATACGGCAGATGTACATTTAGAGGATGAAAGTCGAAGTATTAGAACGATGGGTATTTCGGTCGGTGGTGGATTGATTGAAGTCAAACATGTTGAAATTGACGGATTTAGCTTAGATCTGCAGGGGCCATTGCCAGTTATTATTGCGATTTCTGAAAGAGCTGACTTTGAATTTGTCTTACGAAGGATCTTTAAACAATATGATGTGGAAATTAACAACTTTCATAGTTTAGAAGATAACAAGAAATATTTATATGCATTCGCTTTGGATTCTCTATTGCCTGGTAATGCGCAGAAGGAATTGGGAAATTTAAGTAATATAGCTAACCTTATTATTCTTTAGTTCCATTAAGGAGTGAAAAAAATGTATATGACCATAAAAGAAATTGTGGATACAGCTAATAAAAGCCAAAAGCCAATTTATGAATTAGCAATGGAACAGGAAATCAAACAAACTAAAACTTCTTATGAAGAAGTTTGGAGTAAAATGGAACGAAATTTAGCGACTATGGAAAATGCCATAAATAAAAGTATCGAGGGCGACGGGGTATTTTCTCCAACCGGTTTAACCGGAGGTGATGCTGTTAAGATTAAAAATTATCGAGAAAATAGGAAAACACTTTCTGGCGATTTGATGGTGTTAGGGATTCAAAGTGCTATCGGTGTTAATGAAGTAAATGCTGCATTAGGGGCTATTTGTGCAACTCCAACAGCAGGTGCGAGTGGGACAATCCCGGGAGTCTTATTTAGTATTAAAGATACGTTGCAGTTAAGTCATGAAGATATGATTCATTTTCTATTCACTTCAGCGTTATTTGGAACGATAGTCGCAAACAACGCTTGTATTTCAGGAGCGTACGGAGGATGTCAAGCTGAAGTGGGCAGTGCCTCAGCAATGGCGGCTGCAGCAGCGGTAGAAGCTGCCGGAGGAACACCACAACAATCTTCTGAAGCTTTCTCAACCGCATTACAAAATTTACTCGGTTTAGTGTGTGATCCGGTCGCTGGTTTGGTAGAAATTCCTTGTGTAAAGAGAAACGCCATTGGAACGGCAAATGCTTTAGCAGCAGCGGATATCGGATTAGCCGGCGTAAACAATATCATCAATGCTGACGAAGTTATTGAAGCGATGTATAGAGTTGGAAGACAGATGCCTCGCGAGTTAAGAGAGACAGGTTTAGGCGGAATTGCCGCTACACCTACAGGGATTTCCATTAAAAATAAAATCTTTGGAGAGAAACAATCAAATCAATAAATAGTTATCGGATATATTGTGAAAAGTGTAACAAATTTATTCTCTATTGTTTGCCTAAGGATATCTGTATATTGGGGGAATTACCACTAAAATATACTACTATATAATTGAAACATTTTGTAAGTGGTAACAAACCCATCTGGTTGATGACTAGTGGAATTTTTGATTTTGATTAACTGAGAAGAAGGATAAACGATGTGGCGCACTTTTTAAGTAATTCATTTTTCAAGAACGATCTATATTCCTAAGTCTAAAAAGAGACGTAAGAATAGGACACAAGGAGGAAGTATTATATGAATGGGAATACTGCAAAAAACATAGAATTTCAAGCTGATAATACTGTAGCAGTAAAAAATGATAAATATCCAGATCCTAAAAAGTGGAATAAGCAGGATACTACCTGGGCATTGAGCCTTTTTGGAACAGCAATTGGAGCAGGAGTACTCTTTTTACCTATTAATGCAGGTTCAGGTGGTTTATTATCATTACTACTAATTACCATACTGGCATATCCCGTAATGTATTACTCACACAGGGCGCTTGCTAAAATGATTTATGCTTCTAATTCTGCTGATGAGGGGATTACAGGGACAATAAGAGAGTATTTCGGAAATAAGGCAAGTATTATTTTTAACATAGTATATTTTGTTTCAATTTATACGATCGTGCTGATGTATTCGGTTGCACTTACAAATACTGCAAGTAGTTTTATCGTGCATCAATTGCATATGCCAGAGCCTCCAAGAGCCATTTTATCGCTCGTATTAGTACTTGGTCTTATCGCTATACTAAATTTTGGTCAAGATATCACTGTGAAAATAATGAGCATGCTCGTATATCCTTTCATAGCTTCTTTACTTTTTATCGCAATATCTTTGATTCCACAGTGGAATACGTCAATGCTTAGTTTTTCAAATGTTTCTACTGCTTCAACAGGAACAGGATATTTTGGAACGATATTGATGATTCTACCAATCATTGTATTCTCGTTTAATCATTCTCCAATGATTTCATCATTTGTTATGAAACAAAGAGCTACCTATGGAATAGAAGCTACTGATGCCAAGTGTGCTCAAATACAAAAGGTTTGTTATATTATGACATTCTCTGTTGTTATGTTCTTTGTTTGGAGCAGTACCTTAAGTTTGACTCCAAATGATCTCATGATGGCAAAAGAACAGAACTTATCAATCCTATCATATCTTGCTAATGAGCTTAATTCGCCTGTAATTACTATTGCAGCTCCTATCATTGCTTTTACGGCCATAACAAAGTCTTTCCTTGGACACTATATAGGAGCATATGAAGTAATGCGTGACATGATTATCAAGTCCAGTCAAACACGCGGGAAAGATATAGGAGAAAAAACAGTTAAGACAATCATCCTTACTTTTGTCGTATTAACATGCTGGTATGTTGCTTATGCAAATCCAAGTATTCTTGGACTTATTGATGCTCTTAGCGGTCCGTTAGTAGCTGCTATCTTATGTCTATTACCGATGTATGCAATCTATAAAGTACCGGTACTAGCTAAATACAAAGGGAAAGCGAGCAATGTATTTGTCATTATTATAGGTATCCTTACTGTACTAGCAAGTATTAAATCATTATTCTAATCCACTATTTTGGGTTCTCATGTGAAAATCGTGAGATATGAAAAAAGAAAGATTGCTAGCGGAATTGAATTTTATATTGTGAAATCAAATAGATTATGGTTTTGGACAAATTTCTCACCTTGGAGAGTTTGTCCTTTTTTGATCATATGCTTAACTTCTATTCCAGCAATTACTTTTTTAGCTGCTTACACTGATTATAATTCAAGCATATTAGACTGCTGTCCCATACCTATCAAGCTAATATTTTAAAGTATCCCAAAACGAAAAATTCATATCACTACAACAGTGATTTATGAGAATGTAGTGTTTTTTTGTTTTGGGGAACAATCAATTTCTTAAGTTGATATGCATGGGCGGTACCTCTTGTATGTCTTCCTTTATTTTTGGATTAATTATGACTTTTATTTTAAAGTTTGGCGCCCATTAAAGATTTTTTAATAGAAATGTAGAAATATCCTTTAAAGTGATATAAAACATATAATTATACATACATAGAGGAAACTCATTCAAAATGGAAGAATAGAGAAATAACTGTTGTTATATTTATGGAAATGTTAGAACTAAAGAAAAACACCTTTTATAAAAATATGAAGGAATATGAAGAAGTAAATTAGGGCTTTTCCTATAAAGCGTACGACCAACACTTTAACGAAACGCTAGCAAACCATCCGAATTTAAAATCTGTACGTATCAACCTTGATGATGTAGTAAAAACTGTAATTAGAAGAAATTATAGAGATTTTATTCATAAGAGAATAAAATTAGATATACAAGATATTGATGAGATTGTATATAGTGATGGAAAATGGGTTGAATTTATTATTAATCAAATAATAGGAAATTCTATAAAGTACTCAAATAACAAAGAACAAATGATACGTATATACTCAATTAAGAAAACTAACTCAGTAATACTAACTATAGAGGATAATGGAGTAGGGATAGTAACTAAAGATATAAATAGAGTTTTTGAGAAAGGATTTACTGGAGAGAATGGAAGAAGATTCAGCAAAAGTACAGGAATGGGCTTGTATCTATGCGAAAAACTGTGTTCAAAATTAGGATTGAAAATTGGCATTGAATCTGAAGTGAATAGAGGAACTAGCGTTACATTAATATTTCCCTTGTCAGGTATAGTAACTTTTGAGCCCTGGTTATAAAAGGGATGCTGCCATCTTTCCACGAATTTCGTATGAAACTTATAAACAAATGTAAAACGGTATGAAAAGAGTAGAAATTCACTTCATACCGTTTGTATTATTTAGCCATTTAACATATTGGTATATGTAATTGTGAATCGGATGGATGTTAATCTGGATTAGTTATTACTATTTTTGATATCCACTAATACTTAAAGTAAGATTTGGTTCGGTTGCTACACAGACCTCGTAAGCGAGAAATTGTACACGATATAAAACAGTAAAATAAACATCCGATCCCCTACCGTACAAGGAATCGGATGTTTTGTGTCTAAAATGTGTCCAAACGTACAATTTTCTTTTTTTGATATGGGACCCCAAAGAGGCAAAAAGAGATAGTTCATGAGGCAGATCAAGTTATCCAATTTGTAGGAATAAATCAAAAAAAGGAATCGCACTTTTTAGGAGAACTCTTCTCTGCAATACTGAATAAAAAGGTAATAGAAATCAATGATTGTAGCTATGGTAACAATCATTGAATCATTTAACACTTAAGATTATTAATTACAAATAGAAATTGGTATTGCTTTAGTTGGGATTTAGACAAAAAAGAATTTCGAAATTTCCGTTGTGACTATATTCAATATACAAAGTATGAAGATGAGGAAAGCATTCCTTTTACTGAAGAGACAATTAGTTCGTTATATAGAAAACAATTCAATACACAACGACCTTTTTCTTTTAAAGTTAGTGAGAAAGGGGTTGAACAATTCTATAAACGCATTTACGATAACATGTCTCTTCAAGAAGAATAACAAAACAAATACATTATTGTGACTTTTGGAGAAAAGGAGATGGATTTTCTGGTTCAGTATTTTTTGTCTTTCGATAAAGAAATTAAAATAATTCCTCCGGAAATGCTACGCTCCAAATATAAGGAATATTTAAAAGAAATATTGGTGGATTGTTATGAAATAAAAAATAGTTCATCTGCAAATTAGCAGGTTAAAATAACATTCCTGATTTAATTTCAATTAGGTTTTTGATGCAATTTTAAACTAGCCCACTGTTATAAAGTTAATATTTATGATGTTCCAAGAACGAAAAATTGTTGTCTTTTATAGCAATAGGATTTATTTTTATTACAAGTTAGGACAAAATCTCGTTCTGGAGTAGTTGTATTTTCTTAGCTTAATAGCGATGGGGTGGGACCCCTTTTAGCAAAAACGGAGTGGAAATGATGAGTATAAATAGTTTTGTGGGATTGATAAAGGACGAATTATTAAAAGAGGTAAGCATAAGAAGTGAGGATGAATTCGAGCCTGTAGTAGTTAAAGATATTCCTAGACTTTGGAAGTGTTTAGGGACAGGTAATTATGCTGCAGTATTTATGCACAAAGAACACAAAGGTTGGGTAGTGAAAGTTTATGCGCGAAAAGGAGAAGGAATTGAAAAAGAGTCAGAAGTATACCGAAGAATCGGAAATCATCCTTCTTATTCGAGGCTTATATATAAAGGAGAAAATTTCATAGTATTGAAACGTTTAAAAGAAATTACCTTATACGATGCTATTCATAAGGGGATTAAAATTCCTAAGCAGGTAATCCTCGATATCAATGAAGCTTTAGAGTATGCAAGAGAACAAGGATTAACTCCTTGTGATGTTCACGGGAAAAATGTGATGATGGAAAACGGAAGGGGATATGTAGTCGATGTATCTGATTTCTTAAAAACAAAAGAAGATAGTAAGTGGAGAGATCTAGAAAAGGCATATTTTACATTTTACTTGCCTTTCATTTATAAATTGCCTCTCCCTGTTAAAATACCGTATTTCATGTTAAACATTGTTAGACGTTCATATAGAAAATATAAGAAGCTTAAAAAGAAATTCAAATTGTAAAAGGACCACATACTTATCTTTAGGTTAGATAAGTGAACCACTAGTAAACAAAAGGGATGTACATTTTAGATTAGTAGTCAACGGTGCATAAAATTTTCGTTCTAGAGGTACTTTAAAATCTTAGGTCGATGGGCATGTAGCGATACTCCATGCCCATTAACTTAAGAAAACAAATCAACCCCAAAATGAAAAAAGAGCTTTTTATTACATATTAGGACAAAATCTAGTTCTGGGAGTAGTTATATTTTCTTAGCTTGATAGGTGTGTGGTGGAACTCAAGAAGGAGATATAGTTGTTGAAGCTCGGATGAATCGATTAGCTAAAAATTTAAAACACATGTTAGAACTCGCTCAAAACTTGGAAAAGCGAAATGTTCATATAGTTAGTCTGGATTATAATTTTGATACAAGAATAGCAACTGGAAAAATGCTCCTTCATATTATTGAAGGTGTTGCTGAATGGGAACGAGAGTTATTGAAAGAAAAGCAAAGAGTCGGATTAGACATTGTTAAAAAAGGGGGACAGCGGGGTTGTCCTCGTAAGTGTGGGAAGAAACATGAAGGGATGGAACATGCTATCCATTTATATATGGAAGGTTATTTCATCCCCTATATTTGGATATGCAAAATTACATAAAAAAATATGTTTAAATAAGACGTGCTTTTATATATAACTAGAGGTAGAGAAGGAAAATTATTGTTTAGGATCAATTTAAAACTTTTAATTTGATCGATGTGTGGTGGTATTCCTTTAAGACAAAAATTAAGCAGTTAGCCTTTGCTCATTGTTCTTTTATTAGAGCTATTTAACTGTGGTTATTAAGATGAATATCCGCATAAGAATCTTTATATTTAGAAAGGAATATAAAATGAAAAAAATCGTATCAACACTATGTATAGCTGGAGTGACTTTAACTATTTTAGGAGTATGTCCTCAAAGTAGCTATGCTCATCTCGATCAAATTGATTTAAATGAGAATGATCCTATTACTGCAAGATGGTCTGCAGAAGCTCCGTATCATTCTGATAAAAGTACACATTTATGGATTGCAAAACAAGCTATTGAAATTATGAAAACAGAATCTAATATTGAAGCAAATAAGCAGGCTGTGGACTTTTTAAATTATCCACAATATAAAGATTTATTTTCTAAAGGATTATATGATGCAGATTATAATGCAGAGTTTAACGATGGTGGTACAGGAATAGGTGGCGTTTTTAAAGGCGGATGGAAATCTCATTTTTATGATCCTGATACTAAAGAAAATTATAGAGGAGAAACAAATCCAACGGCTCTTACACAAGGTAAGAAATACTTTTATGAATCTGGAGAACATTTACGAAATAAGGACTATGAAAAAGCTTTCTATTACTTAGGAGTAGCCACGCACTACTTTACAGATGCTACTCAACCTATGCATGCAGCAAATTTTACCGCAATTGATACGAGAGCTATAAAATATCATAGCTACTTTGAAAATTATGTTACAACCATTCAAAATCAATTTGCAGTCAATACTGGAGGGAATTATAACAATTCTCTATCTACACCTGAAGAATGGATTGATTATGCAGCTCGAGTAGCTAAAACTGAAATCCAAAATATTACTAATGATAAAACATTTAAGTATTATAATAGTGGTAAGGCACAATTGTGGCAAGAAATGGTTACCCCAGCTGTGCAGCGGAGCTTAGGAGAAGCTCAGCGTAATACAGCAGGTTTCTTAAATCTTTGGTTTAAAACTTTTACTAAAAATGTGAAAGCTCCAAGTATAGAGACTGCATTAATCTATGATATTGAAGGAAATGTCATAGAAGCAGGGAAAAACTATTATATCGTACCAAGTGAATCTCCTTATCAAGGTCTAACTTTTGAATGGTATTTAGCAAATCGTTACGATTATGTCACACTTGCAAATAAAGAAAACAATGCTTTATTTGGTACACCTATAGAGTTTGAATTCTACAAAGAAAATGATGCAAAGCTACACCACGGAGAGAGTATATATCTTCGCATGAAGCACTCAAATTACGACCAATTCCAATATTTAAATTGGTCCAATTATTCTAGTTGGATTCACCTTGCTCAAAAATCTGATAGTTTAGCTGATTTTAAAATTAAAATTAACCTGGATAATCCTACAGAATATAATATTTTTACAGATGACTATCCATTAAATTATGAGAATATAAATGCAAAGAAAAATTGGATTGTACTAGGTGAAAAAAAACAAAAACCTAGCTCATGGAAGTTTATCCCTGTCAGATAACCTAAAAAGAAAACACTCGTCCTTAATCAGAACGGGTGTTTTTCTTTTTAGAAATTATAACCCAGAAATTTAATGTTAAAATTTTATCGTTTTCCGAAAGAAGACTTCTTCCTCAAAAATGAGAAGGTGTGAAATACCAATTTTAGATAATCAAAAATTAGAACATATAAATGAAATAGTTTGTTTTGTAATTGCTGAAAATAAGCAAGTATACAGTTCATATCAAATACAAAGGATGTTCCAATCGTATAACTTGTTTGGGGATTTATTTCATGATTTTACATTTGTAACCATCCACGTTTTTTGAGCTCTTTATACAAATTACTCACGTGGCACCCCATTTCCTTTGCAATATCTGGATAATTTACTCCTTGATTATATAAAATTATTGCTTGTTTGCACTTTTCATCCCATTTTTCTTCTATCGTTTTTACTTTTGTCGATCTCTTTCTAAATTCTTTTTTACCCAGCGTAATAAGTTTTTTTCCTATGTCGCATTGTTCAATACAATACTGTTCTACATCCGTTTGATATTTACAATTTTTACAATATTCATCCTGCAAACGTATTATTTTTACTTTTTTCGCGACCGCTCTCATATCGTATTCACTCCGATTTGATTTATATATATCATAATTTTACGAGCGTACTCTTGCAATTTACGTTAATCTCACAATTAATTCCAGTAAAAGCTCTACCAATAGTCTTATTCCCTGTCCTTTCTTAGCAAAATTTCCTGTTGGCAAATATCATTCCACTTTAATTTCCTAAAGGGTAATTTTATTTAGAATTGTTAACTTGGAACTGATAAATATCCAAAAATGAATGCATTAATAATTCTGTATTCCTAGAAGAATGATAGTAGCCATCACTATCTTTGAAATGGAATAAATTACTAGTACAATAACTAAATGAAAGGAAAATAAATCCAAACAACAGGTTTTATTTGCTTTTGTAGGCATTCTAACAATAGGAGGTGTTTCGTCTGTTACAGGTTGCCCGCCAATCTGTAGTAAAGCTTTACTTAAATGTTTTCTCTTGAAAACTGTATTTTAAATGTACTCTATACGTAAATTGATTCATTTTTTGCATCCGTATTCTTTGTTTCGTGTATCTTTTGCCTTGTCTTTAATGCTTTATATTTTCAATGATTGCTTTTTCTTTTGATTTAATAATTTCTATCTGATATATATTACTATTAACTTCCTAATATTTTTATGCTTATCTATATAATAAAAAGAATTTTAAGAATTGAGACCAGCCAATTATATATATATTTTCTCAGCCATTATGAATGCTTCATCCCTTGCCACGGATTTTTACAATGTTATATTTTTTTTACTGTGTTTATTTTATTGTTTAGCAATAATTCTAATGAAAAAACAACAGATTGATTTACGGAATCAGTCTGTCCAAAACGAGAAAGAATTCATCCATTAAAAATAGAATCTTATATTGATAATCATATATTATGATTATCAAACTTAATTTTATTGAAAATTGAAATATTAAGTAGTATTCCTATTGCTATTAAATTAACCATTAAAGAACTTCCACCAAAACTTACAAATGGAAATGGGGTACCCGTAAGAGGAAGTATTCCCGTAATACCGCCTAAATTAACAACAGATTGCATACCAATCATACAGCCTATACCAATTGCTATAAAACTTCCAAAGGGATCTTCACATAGCTGTGCAATTTTTAGTGAGCGAAGAACTATAGCTAATACTCCGGTCATTATAATGAATACACCAATAAATCCTAATTCTTCAGAAACGATTGCCATTATAAAATCAGTATGTGGTTCTGGGAGATAACCAGTTTTTTGAATGCTATTTCCGAATCCACGTCCAATAATTCCTCCTGAGCCAATGGCAATAAAAGAATTTACAAGCTGATATCCATTCCCTTGTGCATCAACAAAGGGATTGAGAATCGTAGTAATACGTGTCTTTTGAACTTCTGACAAACTAAATTGAATCAAAAAATATAAAATAGGTAACCAAAAAATAGAACCGAGTATAGTTCTTTTAATTAATAGATTTATATTTATTCCCGAGCAAAGAAATATGCTACAACCTATACCTAATATTAAAAGAGCAGATCCTAAGTTTGGCTGTTTATAGATTAGGAAAAAAATTGTAGCTAAAAAAATAAAAGTTTTCCGCCCCCAAACCAAGTTTGTTTAACTGGTCCTTGTCGCAATGCAAAAAAACGGGCTGTTACAAGTATTGTTCCTAATTTAAGAAATTCAGCTGGCTGTATTCCAAAGATCCAAGATTGAGCATTATTTACGACCTTTCCTTTCCATAAAACCATAATTAACAAAAAAATTCCCCCAATCATAATACAGGTTGAGACTATTCGTTTTTTCCATATTTCATATGGGAGAATAGCACAAACTATTAGCCCAATTGTTCCTAAAAATAGCTTTGTTAATTGAGAATCGACAAAGTGCCTACTGTTATAACCGTAATGTTGAACAGCTACAATGGAGCTCGCGCTATACATCATGATAATACCTAAAGTACATGTTATGAATAGAGGGAGGAGCAATAGATAATCGAGTTTTAATATTTTTTTCATTTTTATATCCTCCTGATTTACATTAACACTTAATATTACATTTGCTAATGAATAGAATCTTGTTCTCACCAATTAATAAATAGTATTTTTGTTTTGAGAGATCCTATCGCTTACACCCTGTTTTCTTACGTAAAAATCCCCCTAGTTACATACTAGGGGGATTTCAAAATGGCATGACTAAATAAAGCTTTTCTCCCCCTAGTAGAGCTTTGGCACTATACAACGTAAAGTAATGGAAATTCATTACTTAGCTATCTTAAGAAGAGCCTTAATCCGACAATTCCTGTTCTACCCATTGGCGTCTTTCGACATTTTTGGGCAATAGCCTGTGTTTGTATAGGAGCCTCACCTAACAGGTTTAGCAATATAAATTTTATGTGTTAGTTTCGTGTAGCCAGCATAAATACTTTTTTTTTGCTTGTCAAGTAAACGTATTGCTAACTTTATATTCTTTATTGCTTTATAAATCTTTGAGAAATGATTTGAGAAATTGTATTTAATTGTCTCATATAGATACATATTTGCGACTTGGAATGTATAATTTGATTAAGTAGTTTAACCATATAAATTTGATAAACAGTAAAGAAGATATTAATCATAAAATAAGATTTTTTGAAGAATGTTCTTTTGAAGTACGGTATGACTAATGATGTAACTTCTGCTATAAAGTTACAAATTAATCATAAACAATACGTTTCTTATACGAAATTTCATATGTTTTATAACGTTTTTTTGAATTAATTGTATTTAAATTTCAAATTTGTAATAGAATCTAATTACATTTCTCTAAAAAAGAATTTTTTATGAATCAAATCGAAAGTTAGTTGACAAATATTAAATTCTGGTTTAAATTTTGAAGTAATTCAATAATCTTTGTTAGGTGAGGCTCCTGTATAGAGAAACGCTGCTGCCCAAAAATGTCGAGAGACGCCAATGGGTCAACAGGAACGGTCGGATTAAGGCCCTTTTTAATGTAGCTGGTTATAAAAACCTATGCTATACAGTGCTAAAACTCAACGAGGGAGTGGTATACGATTTGATAGAAAGGCACCTCTGGGATTTTTGCAGAGCTGTCTTAATAATCATTTATTTGTATTGTAAAAAAAACCTTACTCCTTTTTGAGTAAGGTTTTTTGTTTAATGTTATTTATTTTTATCTTGTCTATATTCAAAAAGGAGGTAGTTCTTAATAAATTGCTTGCAATGTAACTATTAATGCTCTAATCAAAATTTTAGACAGATAAAATAATACAAAACCACTCATGAAACTCTAGAGTCTCCCTTAGCAATATGAGGAGGAGTTAACATGAAGAAATTATTAAATGAATTACTTGTAACCCAAAATGATTTGGATGCAGATAAAGTTTTACGTCATCCGTCGTATGATGTTGCGCAAGAAATAAAACGGTTTTCAATTGAAGATCAAGTCATATTACTAGATAAGATTCCTGTATTAAAAAGCTCAAAAATTCTTCAACATTTGAGTATAGAAGAAAAATATAATATCTTAATTCACTTATCTGAAAACAAAGCTAAAAAATTACTAAATTTACAACCGATTGATGAAACAGTAGATCTACTTCTTGCGGTTCATCCGGAAAAACAAGCTCAATTAATGGCGTATCTAAATAAAATTACAAAACATAATGTAAAAAAGTTAATGGCTTTCAAACCTGAAACGGCAGGAAGTCTTGTCACAAGTGATTATGTTGCAGTTAGAGGGAATTGGTCAGTAAAAATGACATTGAAGTACATTAGGGAACATTCTGAAAATGTAGAATCAATTTCTTATATTTATGTTCTTGATAGTCATGGTTATCTTAAGGGAATCGTTTCCATACATGAATTATTACTAGCAGCAGATGAAGAGATATTATCTAATATCATGATTCGAGAGGTGATTTCAGTACCCGCTGAGGTTGATCAGCAAGAAGTTGTAAAAAAGCTACTGAATTATAATTTAGCGGCAATACCCGTAACAACAGCAAATAATGAAATGATTGGTATTATAACATTTGATGACGTAATGAATGTTATGGAAGCAGAGGCTACAGAAGATATCCAAAAGTTAGGTGGAAGTGAACCATTAAATCAATCTTACTTTGAATCTAGTATTTGGAGCATTTTCTTTAAACGCCTACCATGGTTATTGCTTCTTTTTGTTGCTGAAGCATATACAGGTACAGTACTAAAGTATTTTGAAGACGAAATTGAAACAGTAGTTGCCCTTGCTTTCTTTGTTCCATTATTAGTAGGTACTGGAGGGAATACAGGAACACAGGTTGTAGCAACAATTACTCGTGCAATCGGTATTGGAGAGGTGAAATTTAAAGACATTTTCCGTGTAATGAAAAAGGAATTTGCAATTGGTATGCTTCTCGGACTTGCACTTGGGGTAGCTGGGCTCATTCGTGCTTATATGTTAGGGGTTGGAACAGAAGTTGCACAAGTTGTAGCAATCACTTTATTATTTATTGTTATTTGGGCTTCGCTTGTCGCAGCTGTTTTACCTTTAATTTTGAGAAAATTTAAATTAGATCCTGCAGTCGTTTCTGGTCCATTTATTACAACATTTGTTGACGGAACAGGATTAGTAATATATTTCTTGGTTGCAAAAACGTTATTAAATTTGTAAATATACACTGAAATAAATACGAAATGTAGAATAAGTATTTTGCCTTGCTTGCTAAGACATAGTGGGGAACTCGGGAATAAGGAGAACAAACACTTTTGTCTTTAGGTAAATAATATTTTAAAGGATTCATTGAATGTAATTAATGCCGGAGGATAAAACTATGAAACATCTAAGAAAAATCTTCAAACGAATTTTGCTCCTTCTTTCTATTTTCATGCTTATTGGCATAGGAATATTATTTGGTACTAACTATGGCCGAGATTTTCGTGTAACAATTGCTGGGAGTATACTAACTTCTCAGCATCCACAATATGCGAAATATACATTCCTATCCCAAAAGGAACTAGATAAATTACAAGATAGAATTAATCATCCAAAATGGTTAAATAGTGATGAGAATATTTATAAAAAAATAGCAGGAAAAAGATTAGAAGAATTAAAAAATCAGCCAATAAAAATTGACGTAGAAACGATTAAAAGTAACAAAGATAGTCGCTTTCTTTTCGAAGGAAAATTAGTCACTATTAGTAACCCTTTCAATGTTAAACTTGTTAGCCATCAAGGAACACAGGGCGATAAAAGAGGAGAAAAAATTAGCGTAATGGCAAAACGTAATCATGCACTTGTTGCTGTGAATGCAAGTGGATTTGCCGATGAAACAGGAAGGGGTGGAGGAAATATTGCAACTGGAATAGTAATAGAAAATGGGAAAGCAATTGATACAAATATAGATAAAAATACCCCTACAATTATTACGGGCTTAACAAAGTTTGGACAAATGATAACAGGGAATTATTCTACCCAACAACTTTTGGATAAACAAGTCGTTTCAGCAGCAGGATTTATGCCACAGTTAATTGTTAATGGAGAAAAAATGATTACAGAAGGAGACGGTGGTTGGGGCTCTGCTCCCCGAAGTATTATGGCGCAAAAAGAAGATGGCACAATAATGTTTCTAGTGATTGACGGTAGGCAGACACATAGCATAGGAGCTACGTTAAAAGAGTGTCAAGATATTCTATATGAAAAAGGAGCAATAAATGCAATGGCTATGGATGGAGGTTCTTCTGCTACGCTATATTTAGGAGGAAAGGTTATAAATTCACCTTCTACATTATCCCATGAAGATCGTTATTTACCGAATGCTTGGATAGTAACAGCAAACCAAAAACAAGAAATAAGGGTGACAATAGATGGGGAAAAAATAGATACTAAAAAATCAGATGAATTTGATGCAAATATTTCAACTGATTTATAAATTCTTAAATAAATGAAGGTTTAATTAAAGTTTAAAAACTAACATACAAAGAGTGTAATAAAATTGAAAGTTTTATCATTTAACATTCATTAAAGAAAAGCGTATAGAGATACTCAATCATATGGAAAATCTCCAAGAAGTTAAAAGAAGGATAAATAATGTATACAGCTTACACTCATATTCAATTATATGCTTTTAATCTTATAGTATTTGCTACAGCTATGTGAAATGGACAACCTGTAAAAATAATTGTTGTGATCAGATGAGTAAAGATTAATGTGCAGAGTGAATTAGAAATCATACCTGAAGACATTTCATCAAACATCAAAGCAACACATTAGTCGCTTTGATGTTTGTAATGATAAAAGGGTGATAAAAAACATAAACAATAGGTGTATCAAGCAAAGGGATAATACACCTTAAAACTACATTGTTAAACAACATGCGTCATCGTGTAGTATATCTTATTTATCTTTAATTATTTTAGGTTCAATATTACATCTTATAAATCGTTTTTTCTATGATTTCCTAATTTCCAACTCTCGTCTTTTTATTCAATCATAATTACTATTTTAAGGATGTTAAAGTAACTCCAATACTAAACGTAAAAGGAATAATAAAAGGCATATGGCATTTTGTGTCACTCTTTTTTACACTTCATAACAAATAAGGATAAAAGAACAAAGTAAGTTATGCTTTTAACCTTTACTGATAGGAGAAAATGTTTGTATAGACCCACATACTTATTATTTGGTAATGTATGAAAGAAATTAAAATGATGAGATATAGACTTATAACTAAACAATTGAATTAAACAATAATATTTTGAAACAAGAGTAAAGTTAAGGTGGGGATAACTATGAATGCTAACCCAAAAACGTCCTTATTGGCAGCATGGATTAGTGTAATTAGCAATATATTTCTGACTCTCATCAAAATTATAGTCGGTTTACTTTTCAAAAGTCAGGTATTATTAGCCGATGGGATTCATAATGCTGCCGATGTTGTAGCATCCGTAGCCTCATTGGGATCAATGAAAATTTCAAACCAGCCAGCTGATGAAGATCATCCTTATGGACATGGTAAAGCAGAAGTTATATCATCAGGAATTGTAGCTGTGATTTTAATTTTAGCGGCTTTATTTATGGCTTATGAATCGATAAAGTCATTATTTGAACCAGCGACAGAACCCCATATAATTGCTTTTATAGCAGCGATTATTTCATTAATATGGAAGCAAATTTTATATGTATACACAATACGAATTGGTCGAAAAACAAGAAGCAACGGGCTTATAGCAACTGCTTATGATCATCTTGCTGATGTTTATGCCTCAATTGCAGCTGTAATTGGAATTGGTATTGCTTTGATAAACAATATCTATTCCATTCCATATGCAGCTTATGGGGATCCTTTAGCCGGTATTATTGTTTCTTTTTTCGTATTAAAGTTAGCGATTAGTATGGGGAAAGAAGCAATATATATATTAATGGAAGGTGGTATTCCTACCGAGAAATGTAGTGAATATAAGAGAGTAATTCAGGCCCATCCTTTTGTAAAAAGAATTGATAGAATGCGCGCACGTGATCATGGTCACTATGTATTAATTGATATTAGAATTAGTGTTCCGGCACATTTAAGCATCCAGCAAGGACATGATATTTGTAGGGATATAAAAACCACTATTATAAATCAGAACCCAGAAATATATGAAGTACTAATTCATTTAAACCCATGGTATGAGGAGAAGTAGGTTTAATGAATTATAGATAGATAGATATAAGTAAGTAAGTAGTTAAACCGTCCTTTTTAGATATTGGAGAATTGGTCGACTTGTATAATGTCCATAATTAAAAAACATTTATAGTTATGAGTACAATACATCTCAACTACATTATTTATAGAAGAAAAAACGTCCTATTAAAATATAGGACGTTTTTATCTATGATTTACTAATTTCCCAACCTTCGCATGTTTTCTCTAATTCAATTACAATTACCTTTTTAGAATCTTTTTTATACAAAGCATCAACAAAATCTGAAAGATAAATATCATTGAGGGGAATGAATTAATATATGAGGGTTCATTTTCAATATTTAGCTCTCAAATGAAGCAACTTTAGTATTCAATCAAAAGTCCATTGTCTATGAAACAACTAAATTTTTAAACGGCTTTAATAGACATCTACCATTTACATAGACGGATGTCTATTGTATTTTTGGCGGCAAGATTAAATAGCTTTTTTGTTACTTTACAATAAAGTATACTTAATATTAGTAATTCATGTAATTAGGAGTGGTTTCTATATTTAGAGAAAATACAAAAAGGATACTTCTGTCATTAGTAACAAATCCAATACTAATAATTGTATACGGGATTTTTTGTTATGAGTTGGCCTTATACTGTCAGTACGGAAGAATGAATTATAATATTTACATTTTGTTATTATGTATAGTACTTTTTATATCCATAACTACATTTACTACAATGCGGGTGATAAAAAATAGAGAATATGAATCTAAAAAATTAACTAATTCAATAGCATGGAGATCCATTTCTATTATCATTATTGTTGCAATTACATCATTTTATGGGATGCAGATTTATAAAAGTGCAATAAATTACAATGGCAAATTGGCATGGTTTGTAGAAAAGTTAAAACATGAAAGGTCAGTTAAACTTAAACATAATAATATATATAAATCTGGAGTAGAAGGTATTTTTGAAGATATAAATAAAAAATATCCTTTGCCAAAGAAATTGTATATGGCAACTGATTTTGATCTTACATTTCATTCAGATGGAACAATTACAGCGTTTGATACATTTGTTTATGGGAAAAATGTTGATGGGAAAGAAGAAACTTATTTAATCTCTTATAATGAGAAGAAATCAGAAGATATTACTATAATACGAGACGGATACGCAAAGCCTGATTATAATGATGATAAATTAGTAGAACCTTTAATTAAAACGGTTAAGGCGATTCCAGTTAAGCAAACGGTCAAAAAATGGAATGAAAGTAAGTATGGGTTGATTTATTATGGAAAAAGAAATTGGGGATCCAATACAGAGGGAATTATTAATATTACTGAGGATGGTAAGGGGCAGAGTCTTAAAGAAGCAGCTTCTGATATCATTGGATATACTGTATCTATATTTGTCCCTGGAAAAGAGAAAGAGCTAGTCCCTGCTAGATATAATTTAATAAGTGACGCAAGTTGGAGTAAATCAAAGACGCCTCCAAAAGAAGATAGGCTTAAAGAGAAGGAACAACAAGATTTAAAGAATGAAAAAGAACAGTTTTTCCTATCGAAAGAAGTTGGTTATAAACTAAATATGACAGATAAAGCATTAGGGAGCGCCTTTTATTCATTAAGCAGGACTAGTGATGAAGGGGAAACATGGGAGGTTATTAATCCAGACCCATTTAATAGGGGGATTGGTAGTGTATCAGGAATCACTTTTATAAATGATAAACTTGGTTTTTTAGGAGCAGTTAGACCTTCTGGTAATGAGGGAGAGTTATATCGCACAGATGATGGGGGGGTATCTTTTAAAAAGGTAGAATATCCGCCGCATGAAGTGAAATTAGATTATACACAGTCCGCAATAAGTCCTTTTGATTCTCCTAGTATGCCATATGAGAAAGATGGGGTTTTTAATATGTTAGTTGGACAAGGGGCAGATGGAGACTACAATGGCGATAGTAGTGCACTTTATCAATCAAAAGATAACGGAGAGACATGGGAATTTGTAGAAGAAGTGAAAAAGAAATAGTCAGAATGTTCTTTTGAAAAATAAGGTAACTACTCAGCTATACATTTTATTTAGAAGTTTGGTAAGGAGTATAATTCCAGCGATGAAGATAAAAATGGACCTACACCTCGCTGCCTTTCTTTGTTTTAAAGCTTTGCGCGTGGCAGGAAAAGGCACTGACTGCCTCTATGCATGGCCAGTCCCTCTCGCCCATTTAAAAAGATGCTTTTCTGGCTTTTTTCATAGAGGGGCTGAGTAGTTACTAAAAGTAAATAATTTAAATCGAACCATAAGCTTGCCGGCAAATTTATGGTTCGATTTTTTTTAGGGCAAAGATATCGTTCTAAACGGGTATCACCACATCGCTATCAACTTAAAAGAGTGAACACCAAAAAAATGAAAAAAGAGCTGACTTTTGATGAGTTTATTTCTGTAAATCTAAAAAATTTTAGTTTAAACTTTCTTGTTTAAATAGTTTGGAGTTTCATGTCTTTCTACAACAGATGGGGGAAGGGGTTAATCCCCATTTTCCCGAGTTTACGTTAAATTCACATTTAACGTAAACAACAATTGTAGGAATCTAAAATTTTCATTTATCTAATCTAACAAGAGACCGTTTTTATATACTAATTAAAGTAGAATTTTAACTATGTATTTTTTATATAATAAAATTAAATATGTAATGAATAATGCATGACATTTTAAACCACTACTCTAACAGAGAAAATAATGAAAGTTCAGCAAGTTTGCATTGCTGAACTTTTATTATTTATTTTTTCCTATTCTGCCTAAGCTATCTTTAATAGTTGTTTCTCCAAGCTGTGTGTATAATAAGGCCGTATCTTGGCTGGTATGCCCAAGTTGTTGCATCACTTGTAACGAATTTTTGTCTTCCATATATAATTTATTTGCCAATGTGTGTCTTAATTTATGAGGATACATTTTTTTCCATATTCCTTAGTATATTTTTCTACTATATCTTGGATAGCCCTAACGGAAAGAGGCTGTGCAGTATGTTTATACTTTGATAAAAACACATTTTTTAATTCTTTTCCTAGAACATATTTGTTATCTCTAATTTCCATATACTTTTCAAGGGCATTTAATGCAATTGGGGTAATCCATACAGAGTCTTCTTTGTTTCCTTTTCGTATTACATCAATTAGCCTTTCTTTTAAGTTTATATCTTCCATACGAAGATCGGCCAATTCACTTACACGAATACCACTACCAAGAAAAAAAGAAAGGATTGCTACATCACGATGTTCATCTCTTAGGAAATAGAATAACTGATGTTTTGTTAAAGATTTTTCATGCTCATACTTAACATAATTCAAAAATACTTAATCGTCATCATGATGAAATGTCTTATTTTTAGCGTGAAAGCTGTTATGAAAAATAATACATATAGATGATAAGGAATAATGTTAGAACATGTATAGGTAAGATATTGAATATTAAATAGTAATATGTATTTAAATTTATTTTTTGGAATAAAGAAACTTTTGTGCGCTGTCAAATTCCTATCAAATTAATACAACTAAATGTTATTAAAATAATAAATAATCAATTATAAAAGTGATTTTGAACGTAAGGAATTTGTAAGGAAGAGGTAAGAAAAAAGAGATTTTCATTGTGTATGATTAAAATATAAAGGAGAGTGAGAGGAGAAAGACCATATATTTATATAGGGAAACAAATCGATTAATAAGACCTGTATGGAGGAAACGAGACATTACAAAAGTTAACATACATCTCAAACAAAGGATAGACTATTTTTTAGGTCAGAAAGCCGTTTGTAGAATAACGGATATAAGAGTGATTACAAATACAATGTCGTCCTTTTGCAGTTGGTTAAGAAGAAAGCTGTGTGATTAGTTCCAAACAGAAAATAAACATTTATACAATATGAATAGGGGAGAGGAATATTTTGATGAAAAAGCATCGTCAAATTACATTTACAGGTTTAGCCCTTTTAATAATTGGAGGTTCCCTGTTTTATACAACTCCAACCTCAAGTGTAAAAGCGGAGCTCACTCAAAATCTATCTAGTTCGTTACCAACAAGCAACCAAAGAGATCGAAATTCCGTCAAAGAGGCAATGCGGGATACATTGAAACTTGGATATCCAGGGATACTTGCTAAAACTTCTGAGGGCGGAAAAACATGGAGTTATGCAGCTGGGGTAGCGGATCTAAGTACCAAGAAACCAATGAAAACAGATTTTCGATTTCGAATTGGCAGCGTGACAAAGACGTTCACTGCAACAGTTATACTTCAATTAGCGGGAGAAAACCGCTTGAATCTAGACGATTCCATTGAAAAATGGTTGCCTGGTGTCATTCAAGGAAATGGATATGATGATAAATAGATTACTATCCGGCAATTATTGAACCACACAAGTGGTATTGCTAATTACACAACGTCAAAGGATTTTAATATCATGGATACAAAAAAATCTTATACTGCTGAAGAATTAGTAAAGATGGGAATATCCATGCCTCCAGATTTTGCTCCAGGAAAGAGCTGGTCGTATTCAAATACAGGATACGTATTACTAGGGATTATTATTGAAAAAGTAACTGGGAACAGCTATGCGGAAGAAATTGAAAATCGAATTATTGAACCACTTGAATTATCGAATACATTCTTACCCGGAAATTCAAGCGTTATTCCAGGAACCAAGCATGCCCGTGGATATATCCAATTAGACGGAGCAAGTGAGCCAAAAGATGTTACTTATTATAACCCAAGTATGGGGAGCTCGGCCGGAGATATGATTTCTACAGCTGATGATTTAAACAAATTCTTCACTTATTTACTTGGGGGCAAATTACTGAAAGAACAGCAACTAAAGCAAATGCTTACAACAGTCCCTACAGGAACAGATGAACTTGGCGATTCCGGGCTTGGAATTTTCAAAATGAAGCTTTCAAACGGTGTATCGATATGGGGGCATGGAGGAAGCATTCCTGGATTTTTAACTTTTGCTGGGGGCACACTTGGAGGCAAGCATACATTGGCCATCAATTTGAACAGCCTTAAAGCTGATAGTCCTGACCCTTTTAAAAATATTTTGCTTGCTGAATTTAGCAAGTAGATAAAAAGGAAAACGGATAAATTTTGTCATAGTTTTTATAGTTGAAAATATACTTTTCTGGTTCAAAAAACAATTTTTATGAAAAATATTTTGGGGTAAAGCAAGTTCTTAATTTGATGGACATTTGGTGGTACCCCATCGCTATCAAGCTAAGAAAACAAATTAACCCCAAAACAAAAAACCTTCACATTATATGTGATAGAAAAGGATAGATAAAGGCATTTTAGCCTTATCTATCCTTTTCTGTAATACAAATGATTACGTTTATTATTCAAAAGTAGGAATTTTTATTTTTATAAATCATAAAAATTTTAATTTGGATGCCGGTTTACCTGTATACCTTTGGTCGGCTACATGTGATTCAGCTTGGTCCTTCCATGCCACTCAAAAATCCAGTCAAAAAAAGAGGGAGAAGGCATTTTTTATTGAAGTTTGTTAATAGTAGCTTTTTAATTTGTTAGGGGGGATTGTAAAGTAGACTATTAATCTCTTTGATAATTTTAATTTTTCTTATAGTACAGGGCAAGCTGTATAAAAAAATTTAATTTCGAAAGGAGAATCAATAAATATGAGCACGAAAAGAAGGATAGGGAATAGGTTATTACTTGTTAGTGCAATTTGTACAATAGCTATTCCTTCAGTTTCATATGCGGAGGAAGTAATTTCACCTGAAAATTTTGTGAATGATTCAAGTTTGTATGAGGGACGGAATACGGATGTATTAAAATCAAGCTTATATCCTTGTACATATAAAAATCCGTTCAATCACCAATTTATTTCGACATTAAAGGAAACAAACAACAATATAAAAAAAATAGACAATCCTGAAAGTGAAAATCCTGTTATAGCTACTACCCTTTCATTTATCCGTTATATGGATACAGAAGACTATAAATCTGCAATTGATTTAACTTCTCGATCATTACAGAAAGTAATATCCGAAGAATGGCTGAAGAGTTATTGGAAGGAACTCCCTGCGCAATTACAAGCAGGTTCTTTTAAGGAGATTGGAGAGGTAACACAAAAAGAGACAAATTCTGTTCATACAAATGTAGAGATTAAATTAGTTTTTGAACAATTTACAGTACCTTTATTAATTAAGCTAGATCCATCTGGAAAAATAGATGATTTTCAACTTAGTATGTCGTTTAGTCCAGTTGCAGAGCGTCCGTCATATAGTAAGCCTGAATCCTTTGTTGATAAAGAAGTAGTGGTTGGAAGTGGTGCGTTTCCATTATCAGGAACATTGTCTGTTCCGAAGGGGAAGGGTCCTTTCCCAGCGGTTATTCTTGTTCAAGGATCTGGAGCAACCGATCAGGATGAAACAGCGTTTGCTTTAAAACCATTTCGTGATTTAGCTGAAGGTCTTGCCTCGAAAGGAATTGCTGTCCTTCGCTATAATAAACGAACTTATGAACATGGATTGAAAACACAATCCAGTCCTTTTTATACAGTGGACAAAGAGACAACAGATGATGCTCTTCTTGTGACTCATTTTCTTAAAAATGAATCTCTGATAGATAAGAATCAAATTTATATTCTTGGTCATAGTCAAGGTGGAATGATGCTTCCGAAAATGATTGAAAAAGACCAAAATCAAAATATTGCTGGGGCGATTGTGATGGGAGGACCAGCCCGTACGATTCAAGATGTTGTTTTAGATCAATTTGAGTATCTTTTTTCTATTGGAGCAATGAAACCGGATGAATATAAATTTTACAAATCGCAATTTGAATTATTAAATGATCCCAACTTCTCTAGTCAGAATCCTCCAAAAGGTTTTTATTTAGGATCAGCAGTATTTTGGGATTCTATTCGTAAAGTTAAAGCAGCAGAAATGTCAAAAGAACAAAAGACACCGCTTCTAATTATTCAAGGAGAAAGAGACTATCAAGTTCAATCAAAAATCGAAATTCCTCTATGGAAAGAGCAATTAAAAGAACGAGATAACGTTGATTATCGACTATATCCAAAGTTAAATCACTTCTTTACAGAAGGAGATGGAGAATTAAGTAAACCGGATGAATATTATAGTCCTGCTAATATCCCTGAGTATGTAATAAATGATATTGCTACTTGGGTGCAAGGAAGATCGAAATAAAATTAGCACCCTTCTTTGTGCCTCCGCCATGTTTCAAATACGCCAATTACTCCTCCAAAAGAAGAAACGAGAATGGAGCGAATATAAAGCGATTTATGTCATAAAAGAGTACTTGCTACTTATTTATTATTCTTTACAAAAAGAAGCCAAAGAATGAACAAAGATATTATTTCATCTCTTCAATCTCTAACATAAAAACAGATAAAGATCTTTAATAGGTATGAGAAGTATTGTTTGGCTTCTGGTGAAAAGACGTGAAACTAGTTTCGATATAGTAATAATAAAGATGCTTAATTTTGATATAGAATATAATAGCCTTACTACATATTGAATGTAGTAAGGCTATTTAAAGATTTGAAAACAGGATAAACTTATTCAAAATTGCCTACCAAAAATGATGGAAAATTAGATTTATAGTCTTATTTCTTACTGCATCTTGTAACTACAGCTTAGCTAGCTCTAAAGAAATAACAAACCGTTTTCTCATTCGATAATTCCAATTTCTAGAGCCTTCTGGACAGCTTCTTCCTTGTTACGTACTCCTAACTTTGTGTAAGCCGAGGAAGCATAGTTTCTGACCGTACCATTCGATAAATATAGCCTTGAAGCTATCGTATTGTATCGAAGTCCTTTTGCTACTAGTTGCAATATTTCTATCTCTCTGGCTGTTAGTTCATAAGCAGTTGCTTTTGATTGTGGTGTCTCGTTTTGCTCATCAAACTGCTCAAATATTTTGTGAGACATACCCTGATCAATCAGCGTCCCACCGCCATGAATAAGTCGGATCGTATTAGCTAGCTCTAACGTTTCAATGGATTTAAGTAAAAAACCATCCGCACCGTTACGAAGCGAGTCTAACGCCTGTTTCGTATCCTGAAACGTTGTAAAAATCAATACGCGGATATGTGGCCATTGTTGCTTAATTTTTTTTGTCGCTTCGACTCCATCCATTTGCTGCATATCTAAATCCATGAGTACAACGTGAGGTTGAAGGCGCCCACACAAGTCGATGGCTTGATCGCCATCTTCAGCCAAACCGACTACATTTATATCTTCATACCTGTCGAGTAGTGTACTCAAACTTTCCCGAACAAATGGCTGATCGTCGACAATTAACAAACGAATAAGTCCATCTTTTATTTCAGTTTGTCGCGGTATGGTACATGTAACAAGCATTCCTTCCTCTGGCTTTGTATATACAGACAATTGACCTTGCAAATTCATTGCCCGCTCTTTCATCGTATTCATACCGAAGCCTTCCTGCCATTCTACATTTCCCTTTCCATTATCTTGCACTTCTAATCTCGTATATTGTTGTTCAAACTGCAATGAAACTATTATTTCAGTCCCTTGACCATGACGTACCGCATTCGTAAGGGACTCTTGTAAACAACGAATGAATGCTATCTTCGCTTGTCGAGACAGTTGATATTCATCTCCGAATGTTCGGAAGCTTACATCCACCTGAGCGTGCTCCTGAAATTCAGCTCCAAGATTTTGTAGAGATTGAATCAAGGAAGGCGATTGACACTGAGGATCCATTTGATGTAGGTAACCTCTCACGTCCTCGATGCTTTTACGTCCCATTTCAAGCAGGGAATCTAGCCTCTGTACACCCATTTCGGTAGCAAGATCGGTTCGCAACGTTTCCATCCCCATAATAATGGAAGTATAGGCGTGACCTACTGTATCATGCAGCTCACTAGAGAGCCTGTTTCGTTCCTCGGCCAGTGTGATGCGTTCGATCTGAGACATATATTGCTCAAGTACCGCGTTTTGTTTACGAATTACTTCATTTTGTTTATGATTGATGATTAATAAATGGAAAGCGAATCCCATTACATAAGCGAATCCGTAGTAGGTGACCATAATCCAATAGCTATTACTTGGCGCAACTGCATAGAAAATCCCGGTTATTACAAAAACTGTTGTTGGAGCTGTCCAATAATAGGACAAATGCTTACTATTTGCTGCGATAAGAAACACCGATATAAGAAAAATATTGTAAGCTTCTGGAAATAAAGAGGTTAAATATATACATAGTCCACCATATAGCAATATTTCTGTGAATAAGTAATATTTGTAATTGAACAGCAAGGCCACCCATGGAATAGAGAAGGCAATAATTTCCCAAAGAATAATAATCCAAAGTGGTAATGTTAAACCATCCTGAAAATTTAATGTTGCTAGGATGGTAGACACACTAACAAGTAGACGGATTCCTAACATAATCCAATCATACCAAAACCAATATTTAACCATATCAAACAATTCATTTACCCCCTAAGTAGCCTTCTTTCTCATTTCCTATATTATAGAATAATCCTTCTTGCATTGTTATATTTTTAAGTTTAAACTGCCTACTATTCGTAGACTACAAATTTCTATCGATTTAGTTGTTGAATCATACTGCGTGTATAACCTCCAAACTTTTTCGTTAAACCATCTACTATTTTAATACTTATGGCGGTAAACATTATACCCATAAACATTACAAGGAGTGACTTTGGAAAAGTATCTATCTGTATGAGAATAATATTCATATCGATGTATCGATACAATAGTGGTGCTAACAGGAACATAAGTGGCATTACATAAAAAATGATTGCACTAATGAGACTGAAAATGCCAATCACAAATTTCTGCATTAACCAAAAGACAGCAGACCAAGTGCGGCGATCCGTAAGTCCTAATTTCACTTGAGCCCAGTCCGATGTATCCGTTGTTACACTTCTATCGTAAGAGTCTGTCGAAATATCAGTATAAATTTTCGTTTGTATGCGCTCGAATTGGATAAAGGGTGTGGTAGTTTGTAGTACACGTATAACTAGTGGAATCCCAACTACCGTAAATGAAAGGGTGAAACTGAATAGCAGAGCTATTAAGTAAAAACAAAAATAAAACAAACCTGTAATGAAAGTTAGTAATAAAAAATAACCATTCTGGATAAATCTTAATCTCATAAAGTGCATCGCTCCTATCTATGTAATAACCGCATCATACTGCTTTTTTTGTCAAACTCACCAGTGTAAAAATGTCATATGACATTTTTACATGATGATAAAAGGGGGGATTAGCCTATTCCTAGTTAAAAACAAGACGATTTTATTAATCCTCTACAAAACAATCCCGTTCTTAGATCTGCAAGAAGGGATTGTTTTGTACTCTTATTTAATATGAGATGGACTTGTTTTTCGGATATGAAAAATAATATCGAATTGCTCAAGCAATGAAGTATCAAAGTATAACGAACCGTCTGGGAGGAGTTGTCCCCCTATACTTAGTAATGGCCTTTTTGCTCTAACCCATTTCTCTGCGTGTCCTTTAAGGTGACGGTTATCCAATAAAAACATTTTATATGGTACTTTTCCGAGGGTGTAATTGAAACTTTTTACATTTTGTGGAATAGTATCTGTTGCAATCTTACCTCCGGTGGAAGGATTATATTCGCTGTATAAAGTGAAATTTCCCTCCGTAGTTGTACTACCAATTGTGACATAATTATTGTCTAAACGTTCCTTCAAAAACTGCCCCGCAGCATCAGGGTATAATTTCTCATCGATAATTCCTTTAGCCATATGAATATTGTGTGCCCATACCATAGTTTTACCACCAAATGTCTCTTGTGCCCACATTGCATGATCGGCCAAGTATTGCTCGTGTAGCTTTATTACATTTGGGTAGTCATTAGAAAGCAGCATTGTGGTAAATTTCTCTATTGCATTCGCTGTTGCTTTTACCCAGATGTACTCGGATGAACCTACATCTTTGTTTGTCTGTTCCTTCTCATCTTTTAGTAATTGGGCTACTTTCTCAGCGTTTGCCTTGAACTTTGCTTTCATTTCAGGAGAAAGATTCATATATTCCTGTATACTTCCAGTGAAAGAAGAAAGATCTTTATAGTTTTCTTCTACTTCTGCCCGCAAATCTGGTCGATGCTGCTTTACATAATCAATTACTTTATTAAAGACACTTTGGTCCATTGTTTTTAAGTCAAGTCCGATAAATTGGATTTTCTTTTTATTGGATGGATCAGCATTATAATCTTTCATCCACTCAATCATGGCAATAATTTCATCAGTAGGATATAACAATTTCAAAAACTCCCTAGGGTTTCCTTTTCCTGTTTGTATATATTCATTTAACTTTAATCCGTTTCCCCAATCTTCTTCCATTGTGAAATTTGTAAAACCCATCTCAGTAACCAAATATTTCACAAGTCGAAACTTCATAGTGAAAATTTCAGAGCTTCCATGAGTATTCTCTCCTAATCCTACATATTGTGCGCTCCCAATCATTTTCTTAAGTGGTTTTAAATCCTCAAATGGTTTTGACGGTTCTATCGTTTTTAATGGATGCGCCTGTGATTGTATTGATTTAACGATATTTTTTTGGATTGATTGAGCTGAATCTTCAACTGCAACCGTTTGTGCTTTTCCTACTTCTCCACCTCCTGCGACTAATATAGCTGTACTAACCATTGCAACCATTCCACAATACCTCTTTTTTTATTCATTTTTTTCACCTCAATTGAATTATTTTCAAAAGCAAGATTGATTCATGTACTTGCACGAATCAATTGCCGTAATTCAATTTTTATTTATTCCATATCATATTTTCTAGTTACATATTGTCACAAGATTATTTGACACAGGTCATAGGTTAAACATTACAGTTTCGTACTATCGGTTATGACAACTTATGAAGAATAATTACATGATTGAATCGTAAGTAAGGCTAGATTATGAATTTAAGAGGGGGGGATTGATTAATCAATATGAAAAAACATCTTCATTCTGTGTTGTATTTCTCGAAATGACAGGAAGTTGATTAGATAAACAAATTAATAAAAGGGGAAGGACGGATTACAATGATATTACATGCAAAATCATTCCACAATATGGATAAAGTCCAACGTGCTAAAAAAGGACTTCAACTGTTTTTAAGTATTTTGTTCATTATTTCTATTCTTTTAAATGTAGTAATAATGATTACGAAAAGCATGCCGCTAATTGTGGTATATATGTTTACTCCTGCAATTTCTTCTATTCTAACTCGTATCATACTGCGAGAAGGCTTTAAAGATGTATCTTTTAGTCTAGATAACTTAAAGATATGGAAGGGGATTGCTTTGGCCCTGATAATACCTATGATAATATGTGGAATTACATATTCGATTGCCTGGTTTAGCGGATTTGCGAGGTTTCAGCTCCCACAAGGTGGTATGCTAGAACCTATCTACAATATACTTGGACTTCAGTATCTACCGATACCATTACGTTTCATTTTTATAGTAGTATTGAGCGGAATTTTAGGAAGCTTGCTTAACTTAATCCCAGTTATGGGAGAAGAGATGGGTTGGCGGGGTTATATGCTCACAAGGCTAGTCGATGCGGAATTTTCACATCCAATCCTTATTGGTGGATTAATATGGGCAACATGGCATGTCCCAATTGTTATTGTTGGTCTATATGTAGAGGGAACATCTGTCTTTCACTCTGTACTTGGCATCTATTTTTGTATTGTACCATTCAGTTATATTACAGCTTATTTACGACTTATCACAGGTAGTGTTTGGCCGTCGGTTATCATCCACACCACTTGGAATGCTATTATTCAAGGGCCTTTTGCACGTGCAACTACAGGATATCAATTAGAGATTTGGATTGGAGAATCTGGCTTGATAACCGCTCTTATTATTTCGATTACTGCAATAATTGTGTATCGGATCATAAGGTTTACTAAACATGTATAACTTTGAAATAAAAGTATGATATTTAAAAAATGTAATTTTGTTACTTTTAATTGAGCATTCACAGCATGGGATAGATTAGGAGAGTCCTCAACCCATATTTTAAAATCTTGAGTAAATGAATCCGTCTCGCTCCAAACATAATTATGTTTGGAGCGAGACGGATTCTTATATGAGAACTAATCGTAATATCAAATCACATTTTTTTACTTCAAGGACATATAGAAAAGAGAAGATATCTCATCTTTTGAAATGTAGTAGCTAATTTAGATGTGAATAGATTTAGAATTATTTATAAAATCATGAAATCTAGAAATACCAATTACCATGTTACGAAAGACGAATTAAGAGAGGATACTTGGATAATGCAACTCTCCCTATTGTGAAGCAATAAAGAAAAAGCGTATAATATTATAGTTATCCCATTTTTGGGAGCGACCCGCGAATGATAAATAAGATTGTTGTTTTATCATCGCTTCTAAACATATATACAATGAAAGTAACACTGGAATACAGATAGGGAGTTATACAATGAAATTAATTATTGCCGAGAAACCAGATCAAGGTTTGGCTCTTGTTTCACAGTTTAAATATCGCCGAAAAGATGGATATTTAGAAGTAGAAGCAAATGAGTTATTTCCAAATGGAGCGTACTGTACATGGGCAATTGGTCATTTGACGCAGTTATGTAATCCAGAACATTATCATGCGGAGTGGAAAAAATGGTCACTTAATACGTTACCGATGATTCCAGAACGTTTTCAATTTGAAGTAACAAAGTCAAAATATAAGCAATTTAATGTAGTGAAACAGCTGTTACATAATCCGGGGGTAACAGAAATTATTCACGCAGGCGATGCTGGGCGCGAAGGGGAATTAATTGTACGAAACATTATTAATCTTTGTAACGTGCAAAAGCCGATGAAACGTCTTTGGATTTCATCTTTAACGAAGCAAGCCATTTATCAAGGATTTAAAAATTTACTAGATGAAGCAGATACGATTAATACGTATTACGAAGCATATACAAGATCTTGCGCCGACTGGGTTGTTGGTATGAATGCATCGCGTGTTTTTAGCATTTTGCTAAAGAAAAAGGGAATGAATGATGTGTTTTCCGCCGGACGTGTACAAACACCGACACTCGCATTAATCGTAAAGCGTGAGAAAGAAATTGAAGACTTTAAGTCAGAGCCGTTTTGGGAAGTGTTCGCAACCTTTAATATTGAAGGGAAGAAATATGATGGGAAATGGGAGAAGGATAATGAATCCCGCTTAAAAGACCCTGATATGGCGAATAAAATTGCGGCTTTTTGTCAAGGGAAACCGGCAGAAGTGAAAGAAATGAAAACGGAGCGTAAAGAGTTTCAGCCGCCGCTTTTATTTAATTTATCAGCACTGCAAGCGACAGCAAATAAAGCTTTTAAATTTTCGCCGAAAAAGACGCTTGATATAACGCAAGCACTATATCAAAAAGGGATAGTTTCTTATCCACGTTCGGATTCTAACTATGTTACACAAGGAGAAGCAGCGACGTTCCCTGATATTTTACAGAAATTAAGTCAGTTTGATGAATATAAAGGTTTATTACCGGCTCCGGTTGAATCGATTATGAACAATAAGCGTTATGTGAATGAAAAGAAAGTTACAGATCACTACGCAATTATACCGACAGAACAAGTTACCAATCCAAGCAAATTATCAGGCGATGAAAAGAAAATTTACGATATGATCGTAAGACGACTTATTGCGGCGCATTATGAAGTAGCAATCTTTGACTACACAACAATTACAACTCTTGTAGACGAACGTGCTGCGTTCATTTCGAAAGGAAAACAGCAAATACAAGAAGGTTGGCGTAAAGTTATTTTCCAAGACGATAAAGATGACGAAACGATTCTTCCAATTGTAGCTGAAGGTGACCAAGGAAAAGTTGTAAAGGTGAAAGTGAAAGAAGGAAAAACACAGCCACCGAAGCGTTATACAGAAGGACAACTTATTACGTTAATGAAAACGGCAGGTAAGTATTTAGAGAATGAAGAGCTGGAGAAAGTATTAAAGAAAACAGAAGGTTTAGGTACGGAAGCGACTCGTGCCGGCATCATTACGATGCTGAAAGACCGTAAATATATAGATGTGCAGAAAAACCAAGTGTATGCGACTGATAAGGGAAAAGTATTAATTACAGCAATCGGCGACAAAATACTAGCTTCACCGGAAATGACTGCAAAATGGGAACAACGTCTTGCAGAGATCGGAGAAGGTACCGCTTCACCAGCTACATTTATGGAACAAACGAAAAAGCTATCAGCTAAAATTATTGAAGATGCGGTAGAAATGTCGGAGAAATGGGATTTCACTGGATTACATGTTGAATCGATTGAGCGAAAAGGATCAAAATTTACGACAGGTAAAAAGGTTGGAAGTTGTAAAAAATGCGATGGTGATGTAATTGATAAATCTACGTTTTACGGTTGTTCCAATTACAATACAACACAATGTGACTTTACCATCTCGAAGAAAATATTAAGTAAAACAATTTCGCAAAAGAATATGACAAAGCTCTTAAAAGGTGAGAAGACCGATTTAATTAAAGGCTTTAAAAAGGGCGAGAAAACGTTTGATGCGAAGTTAGAGTGGAAAGATAATAAGATTAATTTTGTGTTTGAGAATTAAGTAGTTTCAACAAGTGACAAAGCTCTTTCCCGAGTAAAATGTTCTATATTCGATTTGGAAATATAGATAGAAAAGAAAAAGCATGACAATTTTATGTCATGCTTTTTTATTTTATATTTACAGGGTTTTGTATACTAGCACTAAAATTTATTTGAAATAATTGTTTGAAAAGATGGTATGAAATAGCGTTAAGTAGCAATAAAGTTATTTAATTTACAATAAAGTCTTTTAAAATATAAAAAAGTTTAAAGATCTTTCTTTAACTAAACGGCAGGTTAGTTTTAATATAATGTTTGTTTTATCATTTAACCAAAGTGATAGAAGGTCAAAGAAAAGGGAGTAATAAAGAAGTGCCATTCCTAATGTGGACTGGCACTTGATAAGGTGCAAAATTCATTATTTGATTTCGGCTGAGGAATTTGATTCATCTATTTTTCCTGTACTTTATTATGATTCCTTGGGCAGCCTTTTCTGTTTTAAATACCCATTGTTGGAGAGGTGGTTGATAATACGGTATCATCCACCCTAAAATTTTGCCGATAAAATAGGCGGCAATTAGTGTGCCAATTCCTATTGAGCCTAATGATTGAATGAAAATTATACAAAGTGCACCAGCTACACAAATGTTTATTAAATCGCTCAAAATTTTTGCTTTACCGAATTTTAAATTAAATTTTTCACTAATTGCATAAGTTAATGCATCATACGGCATTAATGGCAGTTTCGCTGTTGTATAGCCCATTAAACCGACTGCTATAACAAATAAACTAACAATCAAATATATACTTCGAGCAAGGAGAGTTTCAGGTGCAGGGAAAAGTTGGACAAGGAAGAGCGTTGCATCCATGAAAAAACCAAATAAAAACGAAATAATGAATTGACTCACAAATTCATTTAACTCCATTCGTTTACTTAATATCACTTGAATGATAATGTATAAAACATTTGCAAGCGCCATTGTCACACCAATCGATAAACCAATCGTTAGCGTACTTGCATATGCTAATGATGACACAGGCGATACACCAAATCCTGCTTGAATCGACATGCTAATGCCAATCGACATAAAAAATAACCCGAGCACGTATAAGAAGATGCGCTTCAAGGTTCTGTTCCAATGATTCATAGTATCTCTCACTTTCTAGTTAATATTATCAATATAAAGACTATAGCTATAGAATTAAATATAACGCCAAATTCGACATATGAAAAAAATATATATGATAAACTAATCATATCAAAAAACATATGACGGAGAGATACAATGGATTTCAGGCAATTATATTACTTTAAAGAAATTGTGAAACAAGGAAGCATTTCTAAAGCAGCAGAAGTGCTCCATATCGCGCAGCCCCCGCTTAGCCAATTATTAAAAAAGCTTGAAACTGATCTTGGCACAACTTTAATTCATCGATATCGTCAAAAATGGGAGCTTACAGCAACAGGTGAAATACTATACCAATATGCCAATAAAATGTTAATGCAAATTCAAGATGTAAAGCAGCAAATTCAAGAAATTGAACAAGGTATAGGCGGAACAGTAAGTATCGGTGTATCGTCTACATGTTCGAATATGCTCATTGACTATGTTAGTATGTTTAGAACACAATACCCTAATGTCAAAATAAAAATAGTAACTGGAAATTCAGAAGAATTATTAAAAAAACTAGAACAAAGAGAAATTGATGTTGCCTTACTTTTACGATTGGGCAATAGTGAACAATATGAGATGAAAATATTAAAAAAACAACCAACCGCTGTGATTATTCCATCAAGTTGGGCAACATCGTTTTCATCACAGCATGTGACGATTGAACAGATTGCCAGGTTCCCATTCATTATGCTAGGAGCAATGGAAGGGCTCTCTTTCAATGAAGACCTTTTCAAGGTGTTTGATGAACATCAGGTCAAGCCAAATATCATTATCGAGTGTAAAGATATACGGATGGTTGTAGCACTTGTTAGTAGAGGACTAGGATTATCCGTTATTCCAAGAATGGATTACACATCATCATTTTTAGAACATACAACGCTTTTTGAATTGAAACAATTTGATTTTCATATAGAACCTGTAATAGTAAAATTAAAAGACCAAAGAATTTCCAAAGTAGCATCTCAATTTTGGGAAATGGTTGATTAGGAGATATGAACAAAGCAAAAATAGCCTTCAATCAAGTAATAAAGACATCTTACGAAAAATTGAGCCGGGATAAAAAGTTCTTTACTTGAGGAAGTTTCAAAACTGACTGTAGCTTACACCGATGTCTATAAAAAGTTATAGAGCATTTCTTTGAATGAGGAATGCTTTTTGTTTTTGCTTGGAATAAAATATACAACAAAAATATTATCTAAAATAATAAAATTTTATTGTAAAACGATAAAATTTATATTAAAATCAAAATCAGAATAAAAAATCGAGTTGCTTTTTATCGAAAAGGTAACAACGTTGTTTTTTTAGAGGAGGTAAAAATATGAACAGTCACAATTTGATTATTGAAAATATGGATAACCCTCATGAGTTGGAGAGAATGTATAGAAAAGACCCGAAAGCTTTTAAAAAGTCATTCTCACAAGCATGGGAACAAAATCCGGATTCTCAGGTTTTGGGTATTTGGTATGAAAGATTACATTTCAAGGAGAAGGGAAATACAAGAAAGTCCTCCTTGATTCAAAAGGGTTTCTTATTCATGGGCATGTTAGCAATTCTAGCCGGATTAAGCACCAGAATCATTTTCCACTTTGTCGAACAGGAAGCAATTGCTCCAATTAATCTGGCTTTTGGTATAATCCCTTTTATTGCTGCCTATTTTGTCTACAATAATACTCCGAAAAAAAGTATTATTTATTCTCTTGCAGCGTTGTTCCTAATTTCTGGACTTTATCTTAATATGCTGCCATTAAATGATAAAGACAGTATTATCCTTGCTTATTTACACCTTCCTATATTCTTATGGGTATTGGTAGGGCTTGCGTTTACAGGAAATGAATATTCAAAAGGCAGTACAAGGTTAGCTTATATTAAATTTAATTTGGAATATTGTATTCTTTATGCCAGCATGGCAGTTAGCGGAATGATACTAGCAGTATTCACCATGCGGTTATTTAGTTTTGTTGACTTGGATATAGGAGAGTTCTATTTTAGTAATGTTGTTTTATTTGGTGCTGCCGCTCTCGCTATTGTGGCTGCATACTTAGTATCAATGAATCTTAAGTTTGCTAAAAATATTACCCCCTATATAGCTAAAATCTTTAGTCCGCTTGTCCTGATCACCTTGTTGATCTATCTTATAACGGTTATATGGGTTGGGAAAAATCCATTTTTGGACCGCAATTTCTTGATGGTCTTCAATGGAATACTTCTTGTTGTATTGGCTGTTACTATATTTTCCATTGTTGAGAGCGACTCAGATGAGAAAAAGAACATTTCAGATTATATAAATTTTGTCTTAATTGTTCTTGCACTTATTATTGACAGTGTGGCTTTGTCAGCTATCGTGTTCAGACTTTCTTCCTATGGTATTACGCCTAATAGACTTGCTGTTTTAGGAGTCAACATACTGATTTGGGCAAATCTAATTTGGATTATGCTTTCTTATATGCGTTTTCTACAAAATAAATCCGGACCTTTACCTATCCAAGATGCCGTTACGAAGTATTTGCCAATCTACGGACTTTGGGCAGCGTTTGTTATATTTACTTTTCCTATCCTTTTTAATTAAAAAGGATCTGTTAATGTAACGAAAAGTCAATCTTCTATAACGTATAAAATTTTTAGAGCCGATAATTCAATTTTGCATTTATATAATTTCTCGACAATAAAAAGCGTCCAACGTGGACGCTTTTTATTATGCGTATTGCCGTTTTTTCTTAATAAGTAACAACACTTGTGAAACACAAGCAAGTACTGGTAACTCAATTAACGGTCCAATAACGAGTGCAAGTGCGATAAGAGGCTCGTCTGGAAAAGCAGTCACAGCAATAGCGAGCGCAACAGGCGAGTTTCTTGCTAATGTTGTTAAGCTTAAACTTACTGTATCTTTATAAGATAAATGCAGGATGCGCCCGATAAATTGTCCTAGTAAAAAATTAATGATGAAGAACAATAGAACAGGAATGAGTAATAATAAAACAACATTCATATTTTGGAGTAAATATTTACCTTGTGATGCAAACATCGCTACAATTGCTAAACTTAAAAATACAATTTGAGCAGAGCTGAAAAACGGAATGATTTTATTCTCGAGTGTTTCAGCGTTTTTCATTTTATTCATAATGAATTTTGTAGCATGTGCAAGTAAAAATGGTAAGACGATAACGATTACGATACTTTCTATTAGAATAGAAACCGCTACAGTCTTCATTACACCGGCAAATAAAAATAAATAAACAGGTAGCAATAATACTTGTAAAATTAAGTTTACAGGCAAAATCGCTGTGGAAAGCGCTACGTTTCCTTTCGCTATTTCAGTAAATATTAAGTACCAATCTGTACATGGAGTAACCATTAACATTATAAACCCAACCCAAAGTGCTGGGTGATCTGAAAGAAATAATGCACCTAATCCCCAAGCGAGGAAAGGCGTCCATAAAAAATTAATGGTAAGGCTTGTTCCTGCAAATTTTAAATTGCGAAATCCGTTTTTAATCTCTTTCAATGGGATGCTGAGGAATAATCCATATAACATGAAAAATAAGAAGGGGACAATAAATTTGTCTGAATACATATGTATGATATTAAATTGTCCGAGTACAATGCCGCATGTAACAGCAAATAGAATAATAAAAGTTTGAATCTTTTCTATAGTGCTCATGAATAAATCCTTTCTAAATATGAATTTCCCTCTCTAAGTTAATTATACAAGTAATAAAGTAGTATTTGGTGTTTTATTATTATTTTCAATTCGAGACTTTATTTTTTATTAAAAGTTACTTGACTAAAGTAAGTGACTATATTACAATCACTTACATAAGGTAATTAAATAACAAAAAGTTATAGATTCCTGAAATGAAGGTCTCTATTGGAACTTTTTCTTAGAATAAGAATTTTTATGATGATGAATAATGAATATGAAAAGAAAGATTAGGTGAAGAAAATGGGACTATTTAGCTCATTATTTGGTAAAAAAGAAGAAATTACGAAAGTAGAGGAGAATAAAACAATGTCAAAAGTATTATTTGTAAAAGCGAACGATCGTCCAGCGGAGCAAGCAATTAGTTCAAAAATGTATGAAACATTTGTAAGTACTTATAAAGAAGCGAACCCAAATACAGAAATTACAGAGTTAGATTTATTTGCATTAGATCTTCCTTATTACGGAAATATCGCAATTTCAGGTGGATATAAACGTAGTCAAGGAATGGAGTTAACAGCTGAAGAAGAGAAGGCTGTAGCAACAGTAGATCAATATTTAAATCAGTTTTTAGAAGCTGATAAAGTTGTATTTGCGTTCCCATTATGGAACTTCACAGTACCCGCACCATTAATCACATATATTTCATACCTTTCTCAAGCTGGAAAAACGTTTAAATATACAGCAAATGGTCCGGAAGGTTTAGCTGGTGATAAGAAAGTAGTTGTACTAGGTGCTCGTGGTTCAGATTATTCTTCAGAGCAAATGGCTCCTATGGAAATGGCGGTTAATTATGTAACAACTGTACTTGGATTCTGGGGAATTACAAATCCAGAAACAGTGGTAATTGAAGGACACAATCAATATCCAGATCGCTCACAACAAATTGTTGAAGAAGGTATAGAAAACGTTAAAAAAGTAGCTGCGAAATTTTAATTACTGATAGTAAATGGAAAAACCAACATGGATGACCATGTTGGTTTTTTAGTCTATATTCTATGTTAAAAAATGTATATTCATAAAATAAAAGAAAAGTTTGAAAATAGTATTGCAAAATATTATATAGCGAATTATAATGAGTTCAAGAATAGTTGATACTTAAATTAAATATTCAGAAAATTCAATTAGTTAAAATTGGAAAATGAGATAAGGAAATTTGAATGGGGGTTATATTATGGCGAATAAAGTACCGTTTTCGTTCATAGTAGTTATTGGATTAATGTTATTTGCACTATTTTTTGGAGCCGGAAATTTAATTTTCCCAGCTATGCTAGGTCAATCGGCAGGAGAGAATGTATGGATTGCTAACGCTGGATTTTTAGTAACAGGTGTTGGATTACCATTACTAGGTGTACTAGCATTTGGTTTTTCGGGTAAAGATGATTTACAGTCATTAGCAAGTCGTGCTCACCCAGTATTCGGGATTGTGTTTACAACAGTTTTATACTTAGCGATCGGTCCGTTATTTGCAATACCAAGAACGGGTAATGTTTCTTATGAAATTGGTCTTAAGCCTTTTATGCCAGAAGGATTAGGTTCTACACCTTTAATTCTTTTCACAATTATATTCTTTAGCATCACTTGTTTTTTTTCGCTAAATCCTGCGAAAATTGTCGATATTGTTGGAAAAATATTAACGCCAATTAAATTGACATTCATCGGTATTTTAGTAATCGTTGCTTTTATTCATCCAATTGGAGATATGCAAGCACCAGTGGAAGGGTATACATCACATGCATTCTTTAAAGGATTCCAAGAAGGATACTTAACAATGGACACGCTTGCATCATTCGTATTCGGAATCATCATCATTAATGCAATTAAAGAAAAAGGTGCGAAAACGAAAACACAGATTATGGTCGTTTGTGCAAAAGCGACAATCATTGCAGCATCTATTTTAGCAATTATTTATACAGCACTTTCTTATATGGGTGCTTCAAGTGTTGCAAAGCTTGGACATTTAGAGAACGGCGGAGAAGTATTAGCGAAAGTTTCTAACTACTATTTCGGATCATATGGCGGAGTATTATTAGGATTAATGATTACAGTAGCTTGTTTAACAACTAGTGTGGGACTTGTATCAGCATGTTCTTCATTCTTCCATAAGTTATTCCCAAATGTTCCTTACAAAGCAATTGCAATTACGCTATGTGTATTTAGTGCAATTGTTGCAAACGTAGGATTAACACAATTAATCGCAGTTTCTGTTCCAGTATTAACAGCAATTTATCCACTAGCAATTGTATTGATTTTCTTAACATTCTTCCATTCACTATTTAAAGGAAGAGCTGAAGTTTATCAAGTGAGTTTAATCATAACATTTATCATCAGCTTATTCGATGGATTAAGTGCAGCTGGAGTTAACATTGAAGTAGTAAGCCAAGTGTTCACTAAATTCCTTCCGATGCAGGAAGTAGGATTAGGCTGGATCTTCCCAGCGATTATCGGTGGATTTATCGGATATGGCATTAGCGTTTTAAAAGTGAAAAAACAAGTTCAACCTGCAACTAGAGCGGACAAGAAAATAAGTTAATTGAAAAAGTTATAGAACTTGTTTCTATAACTTTTTTTGTTACTATTAATAAGGAGTAAAAAATAAAGTAGTAGGGGAAATAAAATGAAAAAAACAATTGATCATATCGGAATCGCAGTTCGTGATATAGATAGTACGATACGTTTTTATGAACAGGTTCTATCAGGGAAATTAATAGATCGTTACGTAAGTGAAGCACCAGGTGTGGAAAGTGAAGTTGCTATTATAGAAGTGGATGGAGATAGAATTGAACTACTTGCACCGACGAATAATACGACGTCGCCAATAGCACGCTTTATAAAACAAAAAGGGAAAGGTGTTCACCACGTTGCGTATCGTGTCGATGATTTAGATGTGGCTTTAGAAGAATTAAAAGAACAAGGTATTCGAACATTAGAGCATACACTTCGAATGAATAAACATGGTAGACGATTAATTTACCTGAACCCAGCGGATACAGAAGGAACGATTATTGAGTATTGTGATTATCCGGAAGAGAAATAGAAGAAGGATATTTTTTAAAAGGTGTTACGTTATTACGTAACACCTTTTAATTTATCTCGCTATTTGTAGGAGTCTTACTGCCCGTAAAAGCTCTATTAGTGAGGGCTAATTAAAGTTTCACTTTATGTATTTCACATTTTCTTCACAAATGATTCACGAGAACTTTTCTTCTTAAGGAACTTACATAAATATATTTTATGATATAATTACAATCTACTTTAAAAATATAAGTTGTTTTAATTAGGGTAGTTACTATTATATTGGTAGTTTAAAAGCGGGGAGAAAGTAAGTATTATATAGCATGGAAATTTATACTTAATCAGGTTAATATTTCGTCAGAAAATCAAACTAGGAAGTATAAAGTAATGAAAGTGTAGCGATGAAGAAGAAAGAAGTGAAATGAGTGTGAAAGTAATGAGAAGGTTAGGGGCATGGCTAGTAATAGCATGTGTGCTTATTATATTGATACCAAAAAGCGCGTCTGCTCATGCATATGTTGTGAAATCAAATCCTGTTGAAAATGAAACGTTGAAGAAAGCACCAACTGTCGTGAAAATCGAATTTGATGAGGATATACAAGTTTCACATTTTAATACATTGTTTGTAAGAGATACCTCAGGTAAAAGAGTAGATTTAAAGGATGCTCATATTGATAAAAGAAACAAAAAACTATTAGAGGCAGGGGTAAAAGAGAATCTTAAAGACGGTCTCTATTCTATTCAATGGAAAGCTATTTCAGCTGATGGACATCCAATTCAAGGAGTTATTCCGTTCCAGATTGGGTTAGCCGAAGCGGGAGCAGATGATGTACAAGTAGAAGAGATGGGGTATGTCCCGCAAATCGATATGATTATGGAACGCGGGGTTCTATATACAAGTTTCTCACTATTTTTAGGAGTTCTATTCTTTAATCTTATTATATATAAAGGGGATGCAATAGAAGTTCACTCAAGGAGTAAGAGAATAATATGGATATCATTAATAGGTATATTCATTAGCTTACTATGCAATCTACCATTGCAAGCGAAAATAAATGCTGATGTTTCGTGGTTAGAAGCATTTGATCCACTATTATTAAAAGAAACATTGCAACTATCTGTTTTTGGTTATGTATGGATCACTCAAATGGCTCTTATTAGTGTGCTTATCATTGTTACTTATTTTGCGTTGAAGCGTGAGAAACTTTCATCGTTTAAAGTATGGAGCATTCCAATATTACTTTTTATTGGGTTACTCGTTATGAAAGCCTTTAATAGTCACGCATTTGGTTTGAAGTTTAAAGACATTGCTGTCGTTATGGACTTTCTACATTTATTCGCAGCTTCGTTATGGGTTGGCGGTCTATCATCGATTATTCTTCTTTTACGTAAAGAGGATGACAAGTGGACGAAGTATTGGGATGCAATTAAGCGTTTTTCACCATGGGCAACAGGTGCTGTCATAGTCATTGTATTAACGGGTCTTTTTAACAGTACATTTTTTATTCCCACGATTCATTCCCTATTTGATACGAAGTATGGATTAGCATTATTAGCAAAGATACTTTTATTCGTTTTCATGGGGATATTGGGAATTATTCATTATGTGAAAGGGAAAATGCGAGCCCGACAAGGATTAGGCGCTACGCTGAAAGTAGAGTTGATCATTGGAATTATCGTTTTCATAATCGTAGCTTTTATGACAAACGTACAAACACCGCCGATGCCTCCTACTGGACCTTTTACAGAGAGTAAACAATTAGATAATGGATATGAACTTACTTTACATGTAAGCCCCAATAAGGTAGGACAGAATACATTTCATATTACTTTGAAGGATGAAAATGGACAGCCTGTTACTAATATGGAACAAATTGTATTGACGACTCAATCGTTAGATATGAATATGGGCAAAGGGTCATTTAAAGTTTCAGCAATTTCACCGGGAGAATATGAAGCGGAAGGTATGTATATTAACATGACAGGCAACTGGAATATACAAGTTCACGGATTAACAAAATCTCTTGATAGCTTTGATACGGATTATAAATTTATTGTAGGCGGCAGATAAAGAGAAGGTATAGATAAAAAGGAGCTAATAGAAAATGAAACGTATAAAAAAATTAGGAACAACAATGATCGCAACAATAATTGCAATGGGAATTTTTTCGTTACCTGTAAGTGCGCACGTCACTGTGAAGCCAGCAACTTCGGATGTTAACTCTTGGGAGACTTACACGATAAAAGTACCAGTTGAAAAGAATGTAGCAACGACAAAAGTTACATTGAAAATACCGTCCGGCGTCGAGTTTCAACAGTATGAACCAGTGTCAGGATGGAAAGTGGAAGAGCAAAAAGATGCAGCTGGAAAAGTTAAAACTGTAGTATGGGAAGCAACAGGAGAAGGGATTTTATCTGGTCAGTTCCAACGATTTACTTTCGTTGCTAAAAACCCAGATAAAGAACAAAAGATAGCTTGGGATGCATATCAACAATATAAAGACGGAGAAATTGTTGAATGGACAGGCGATGAGAAAGCTGAAAAACCGCATTCAGTTACTACAATTGCAAAAGGTAAGTCCTTAACTGGGGAACATGGGGAAGTATCTAGTGTGGGAAAGAATGAAAGTACAAGTAATATGCAAACAATAGCAATTGTGTTATCAGTTTTAGCGATTGTATCTTCGGTAAGTACGTTTGTTTTTGTAGTACGTCGTAAAAAGTAAGGTATAAAAAAGAGCCTACAAATAGTAGGCTCTTTTTCACGTTTATTTATTTCACTTCAACTTGTTGCCCTACAGCAAGTGTTTTCGGCTTTATATTTACAAAGCAAATACTCACGACAATAAATAATAGACCGATAAACAAGCTCATTGTAATGGCCTCATGTAAGAAAATTGAACTTACAATAATAGCGATAAGAGGGATAAGGAACGTGTAAGCTCCAACTTTACTTGCTTCACCAGCTCCAACAAGTGTGAAGTAAGCGAGCCATCCCATTGCAATAACAAAGAACGAAATAAAGAGTAGCACACTAACAAATGGCATACTCCAAGCGATACTAGACCAGCTTTCAAACTCTGATCCAAATCCAACTAAGCAAACACCTCCAATAATAAGCTGAAGTGTTACCATCCAAATAGCATTAACGCGGTGCCCGGTTTTTTTAATAAATACTGTACCCAGTGCCCATCCAATCGCACAACCTAATGCGAGAAGGATTCCAATGATAGAAATATGGCCGGTTAAGCTACTAGAGCTAATAACCCCCACGCCAATAAATCCTAGAATTAAACCGAAAATTTTTAAGCCATACATTGATTCTTCAAGCCATATCCACGAGAAAATGCCGAGTAAAACAGGCTGTAGAAATACAATTGCGGAAAATAATCCAGCGGGCATGTATTGAAGACCGACAGTTTGTAGTCCGTAAAAGATAATGATGTTAAGTACAGAAGAAATAACGTATAAATGCCAAGTTTCTTTTAAATGTAGCTCTTTGTATTTCGGTAATGCGAAAATAAGTAAAATGAATCCCCCAATTAAGGTTCTAACGCCTGCAAATAAAACAGGTGGTGTATAATGCAAGGCAAATTTAGATAAAGGCCAATTAATTCCCCACATAATAACGAGAAAAGTAAGGATTATGGCCGTTTTTGTTCGAGAAAGCTGTGTCACGGTAAGACCTCCTTGTTGTATTTCATTTCACTATGATATGATATCGACTGTGATAAATAAAATGAATCTTTTTTATAAGGGGTATAAGTGATTAGTTATGACCATTACACAACTACAAGTTTTGATTAAAACGGTTGAATTAGGTAGTTTTACGAAAGCAGCAAAAGCACTTAATATGACACAGCCTGCTGTCAGTCATGCCATTTCAAGTATTGAGTCAGAATTAGATATTACGATTCTTATACGTGATAAGAGAGAAGGTTTAATTGTTACTGACGTAGGAGAGAGAATTCTTGTTCATATTAGAGAAATATTGAATGGAATTGAGAAAATTGAGCAAGAAGTTGCGATGGAGAAAGGACACGAAGTTGGGACGATTCGAATTGGGAGTTTTCCGAGCGCTTCTGCACATTTCTTACCCAAAATGATAAACCTTTTTAAGGAGAAGTATCCGAACTTAGAAGTCGTTCTTTGTGAAGGAACGATTAAAGAAGTTGAAGATTGGTTAGTATCGAGGGTTATTGATATAGGAATTGTTATTTTGCCTAATAAAGATATGGAGATTGTTCCATTAGCGAAGGGGAAAATGGTTGTTATCTTAAGAGAGGATCATCCTCTCTGTAAGAAGGACGCTATTACAATTAGTGATTTAGAGAATGAACCGATCATATTATGTAAGGGTGGATACGAACCACCCATTATTGATATGTTTAAACAAGCAAACGTACCACTTCGGGCTGAGTATGTAATTTCGACAGTTACTACAGCTTTAAATATGATTCAAGAAGGATTAGGCATTGCAATATTGGCTGAATTATCTTTAACGAATTTACCCAAAAATGTGCAAACGAGAGAATTGGAACCACAAGTATGGAGAGAAATTGCTTTAGCTGCTCCTTCATTAAAGGATTCTTCAATCGCTGTGCAGCTATTTATTGAAGAATTTCAAGCGCTATTTGCAGAATAAAAAGAGGTGTCTCATATATCATAATGGGACACTTTTTAATTTACTTATAAAAAATCTGTGAAAAGGATTGACTTATTTTTTAGTTGTAACTATAATGATTACATCGAGGTGGTGATGACGATGAAAATTAGTAGCCGCTTTTCTATAGCTGTTCATATTTTATCTATTTTGAAAAACAATCCATCTTCACTTTGTACTTCAGACTATATGGCTGAAAGTGTAAATACAAATCCGGTAGTAATCCGTAAAATTATGTCGTACTTGAAACAAGCTGGATTTGTTTACGTAAATCGCGGGCCAGGTGGTGCGGGATTATTAAAGGATTTACATGAAATCACATTGTTAGATGTGTATCATGCAGTGAACGTAGTCGAAGAAGACAAGCTATTTCATATTCACGAGCAACCAAATCCAGATTGTCCAATTGGAGCGAATATTCAAGTGGTGTTAGAAGTTATATTAATTCAAGCACAATCCGCGATGGAAGAAGTTTTGAAAAATATTTCGATGGAGCAGTTGTTTGAATCTTTACAAGAGAAAATGAATGCTTAAAATATTATCTATATTTTTTTATTATCGATGTAACTATATTGATTACAACTATAAAGGTAAGGTGTAAAAATTATGACTGTAAAAATGAAAGTATACTCAGACTTTATATGTCCGTTTTGTTTTTTAGCAAAAGGTCCATTAGATGAGGTAGTGAAAGAGAAAGATGTAGAGATTGAATGGATGCCATTTGAATTACGTCCAAGTCCATATTCAAAAATAGACCCATGGAATGAGCCAGAAAAATTAGGTTCATGGGATGCTTTCATTCTTCCGACAGCGAAGAAGTTAGGAATTGATATGCGTTTGCCACGTGTTTCCCCACATCCATATACGCATTTAGCTTTCGAAGGATGTCAATTTGCGAAAGAACGTGGACTAGGTAATGAGTATCATCACCGCGTATTCACAGCATTTTTCCAAGAAGAGCAAAACATTGAAGATATTGATGTGTTAACAAAATTAGCGGTAGAAGTAGGACTTCCTGAGGCGGAATTTAAAGATGCTTTAGTAACTCGTAAATATAAAGAAAAGCATCAAGAAGCAATTCAGCACGCATATGATGAAGCGAATATTATGGCTGTTCCAACTGTCATGATTGGAGATGAAGTCATTCAAGGGCTTGCTAGTAAAGAAACACTAGAAAGGGTCATTGATAAAGAAATTGAAAAGGATAAAACAAATTCATTTGAAGGTGTGCAATGTAATACCGATGGATATTGCTAATTCGATTGTTATGAAATAACAAAATAAATAATAAAACAAATATTTGGAGGAATTAAAATGTCAGCAACTACAACAAATTTAAAAGAAGCAATCGTGAACCGTCGTTCAATTCGTAAAGTAACAAAAAACGATGCGATTACGAAAGAAAGAATTGAAGAAGTGTTAAAAACAGCTTTACACGCACCAACATCTTTTAATATGCAAAGTAGCCGTATGGTTGTATTAATGGATGGAGAGCATGAAAAGTTTTGGGATATCGTAAAAGAAACGCTTAGATCACGCGTACCAGCAGAAAACTTTGAAGCGACTGTAGAAAGACTAAAAGGTTTCCATACAGGTGTAGGTACAGTTTTATTCTTTGAAGACCAAGCAACTGTAGAAAAAATGCAAGAAAATGCACCGTTATATAAAGATCAATTCCCATTCTGGTCTCATCAAGGTAATGCAATGTTACAACATACTGTGTGGATGCTATTATCTGCTGAAGGAATTGGCGCATCGCTGCAACATTACAACCCAATCGTAGATGCTGATGTAAAAGAAACTTGGAACATTCCAGCAGAGTGGAGCTTAGTAGGTCAAATGCCATTTGGTGAACCAAATGAACAGCCAGCAGAAAGAACATTCTTACCTACTGAAGATGTAGTGAAATTTTATTAAGAAATACAATATGTAACGATAAGGAAGCTGTGCTTAGAAACAGCTTCCTTTTTTGTATTAGTGTTAATTTATAAGCATTTAGGGAAGGAATATAACAAATAGTCAGGTGAGAAAGGAAGTAGGAAAATGAATGACGAGAAAAAATATACAGTGGTAGGTACTGATGTCGAGGAAGTAAAACGTTTAAATAAAAATTCAGGATTAACGTATAATCAAGTGAAAGAAATGTTAGCGAAGCAAATGCAAAAAAAGAAGTGATTAGATTGAAATCATTCATTTTTTCATTTAACATTTTGATTGGAGAGAGTTAAGTAAAAGGTAACTCTCTTTTTTATATAACTGAGCAACTGTAAGAGTGGAGGAAGCAACATGAAAAAGTGGGTAAAGATAACGTTGTCTATCGCCGGAGGTATTGTCCTATTGGTATGTGCCGGTGGATATTACGTGTATAAAAATTATTTTCCAAAGGAACCAGAGCGTATTGTATATGATAAAGACAGAGTGTTAAAGCCGATACATAACCAGCTTAAAGGGATCAACATAGATAATGTAAAGATAAAAGAAAAAGCAGTTGTAAATGCAACTGTGGATGAACTTCAAAATATGGTCGATGATGGAAAATTATCATATGAAGAATTAACGAGTATTTATCTCTTTAGAATACAAGAACATGACCAAAATGGAATATCATTAAATGCTGTTACAGAGATTAATCCAAATGCAATAGAGCAAGCACGAAAGTTAGATAAAGAGAGGTCGTTAAATAAAAAATCGAACTTATACGGCATTCCTGTCATCGTAAAAGATAATGTACAAACTGCAAAAGTGATGCCGACAAGCGCAGGCACTTTTGTATTAAAAGATTGGGTTGCAGATGAAGATGCCACGATTGTGAAGAAGTTGAAAGAAGAGGGGGCATTTGTTTTAGGTAAAGCAAATATGTCTGAATGGGCGAATTATTTATCTTTTACAATGCCAAGTGGATATAGCGGGAAGAAAGGGCAAAATTTAAATCCGTACGGTCCAATTACATTTGATACATCAGGATCCAGTTCGGGGTCTGCTACAGTGGTTGCGGCAGATTTTGCACCGCTTGCAATTGGGACAGAAACGACGGGATCTATTGTCGCACCAGCGACGCAGCAATCTGTAGTTGGGTTACGTCCATCGTTAGGTATGGTTAGCAGAGCTGGCATTATCCCATTAGCTGAAGCACTTGATACTGCAGGGCCAATGGCAAGAACGGTAAAAGACGCGGCAACGTTATTTAATACAATGGTAGGTTATGATGAAAAAGATGCTATGACAGAAAAAATGAAAGATAGAGATAGAATAGATTATACGAATGATTTATCAATAGATGGATTAAAAGGAAAAAAGATAGGGATTCTTTTTTCTGTAGATCAACAAGATGAAAATAGAAAAGCAGTAGCAGAAAAGATTAGAAAAGACATTCAAGATGCCGGTGCGATATTGACTGATGATATTCAGTTAAGTAGCGAGGGTGTAGATAATCTGCAAACATTAGAATATGAGTTCAAACATAATGTTAACGACTATCTTTCGAAGCAAAAAAATGTGCCTGTAAAATCGTTAGAAGAGATTATAGCGTTTAATAAAAAAGATAGTAAAAGAAGAATGAAATATGGACAAACATTAATTGAGGGCTCTGAAAAATCTGCTATAACGAAAGATGAATTTGAAAAAGTAGTTCAAACGAGTCAAGAAAATGCAAGGAAAGAGCTAGATAGATATTTAGTAGAAAAAGGATTGGACGCTTTAGTCATGATTAATAACGATGAAGTTCTTTTATCAGCTGTAGCTGGTTATCCTGAATTAGCGGTACCAGCAGGCTATGATAAAAATGGAGAGCCAGTAGGTGTTGTATTTGTCGGGAGGCAGTTTGGTGAAAAAGAACTTTTCAATATTGGATATGCGTATGAACAACAGTCTAAAAATAGACGTTCTCCTAAAATATAGAATTTAAAAATAGTTTTTAGGAAAGGATTAGATAAAAAATCAGACATTAAAAAAGAAAAAAAGGATTCTTCCAAATTAGTAAGAAAGATTGTCTATAGAAGTTCATAAAATGTAATAGTATTACAATGAATACGTTCGTTTTGTAATATATCAAATTTACATCCATAGAAGGGGGAGGTTAAATCTTAATGAATGAAGTGAAAAATTTTTTTCGAAGTAGAGGGTTTCAACGGTTTATCGTTTTAATAATATTAGCGTTTGTATTATACGGATTAAAAAGTATGATCAATTTAATATTAATTACGTTTATACTGACATTTTTAATGGATCGGTTTCAACGTTTTATTTCAAAGAAATTGAAAGTGAATCGAAAAATTGTTATCGCATGTTTGTATATAATATTAGTTTCCTTTATCGGCACGACATTGTATAAATATTTGCCTGTGCTAACGATACAAATTTCACAATTGATTTATCAATTTAAACTGTTTTTTCAAAATCCACCGGATAATGAGATCATTAAATATGCACTTTCGACAATTAATGGAATGGAAGTATCAAAATATATAGAACAAGGTGTAGATGTCATCTATCAATCGATAGCGAATATAGGAAAGGTGAGTTTACAAATATTATTGTCTCTAATATTAAGCTTATTTTTCTTATTAGAAAAAGAGCGTATTATTACATTTACTTCTAAGTTTAAAGAGAGTAAACTAAAGATTTTTTATGAGGAGATTGCATATTTTGGTGAAAGGTTTGCAAGGTCGTTCGGTAAAGTAATTGAAGCACAATTTTTAATTGCAGTTGTAAATTGTATCCTGACTGTCATTGCATTAATCGTTTTAGGATTTCCACAGCTTCTCGTATTAGCTGTTATGATTTTCTTATTAGGGTTGATTCCTGTTGCCGGCGTAATCATTTCACTGTTTCCACTTTGTATCATTGCCTATAACGTAGGTGGGGTTATGTACGTTTTGTACATACTAGTGTTCATTACAGTGATTCACGCTCTTGAAAGTTATTTTTTAAATCCAAAATTTATGTCTGCAAAAACGAATTTGCCTGTCTTTTATACATTTATGATTCTCATCTTTTCAGAGCACTTCCTCGGAATATGGGGGCTTATTATCGGGATACCGATCTTTATCTTTTTATTAGATGTACTTGACGTAAATAATGATAAATTGATTAAAAGCAATAAGTGATAGAAATAACCGATGTTGTCTTTTTTGAAAACATCGGTTATTTCTTATTTTTTTTTGGAGGAGGTAGTTTTATAAATTTATTTGCAATTAAAGCTATAATAACAGCAGCAAAAATAAGGACCGCGATTATGCCAATCCCCATACCTGCCCATCCTCCTATAAGGAACATACTTATCGGTATTGCTAATAAGCTTAAAATAATAAGGATCAACCCGAGATTCTTATCATATTTTTTAGTTGGAAATAGCGTTCTGATGATTAAAAAGAGAAAAAGTATTAATGACGCTACAGCTAGTAAGAGGATGACAATTGTCCAAGAATCATCCATAAAATCACTCCTTTCTATTATGGATAATATTACGGTTTAGATTGAGGGTGAACAATAAAAATATAAAAAAGCAATCCAATATGAATTGGATTGCTTTTTTGAATGAAATATACGATTAAAGAACGGGAGCCATTGTTTCTTTCAACACTTGAACAGAGTGATCGAATTTTAATTCTTCGTCTTCACTTAATTCTACTTCTAAAATTTCACGAACACCGCCACGATTTAAAACAGCAGGTACGCCGATATAAACATCTTTTTGACCGTATTGACCTTCTAAGTATGCTGAAACTGTTAATACGCTATTTTCGTCGTTTAAAATAGCTTTTGTAACACGTAGAAGTGACATACCAATACCATAATAAGTTGCACCTTTGCGCTCAATAATATGGTAGGCTGCATCACGAACATTTATGAAAATTTTGTCTAAATCTTCTTGTGTGTATGTGTTGTCTTTATCAAGAAGCGTTTGTAGTTTTTGAATACCAACTGATACGTGACTCCATACTGGAAGTTCTGTATCACCATGTTCTCCGATAATATAAGCATGAATGTTGTGTGGACCAATGTCGAAGTACTCACCTAACATATAGCGGAAACGAGCAGAGTCAAGCGTTGTACCAGAACCGATTACTCGTTCTTTTGGTAAACCAGATTCTTTCCAAGTAACGTACGTTAAAATATCTACAGGGTTTGTTGCGATTAAGAAGATGCCATCAAATCCGCTATCCATAATACTGCGAACGATTTGTTTAAAGATTTTAGCGTTTTTCTCAACTAAATCTAAACGTGTTTCACCTGGCTTTTGTGGTAATCCAGCTGTAATGACTACAAGATCAGCATCTTTACAATCTTCGTAGCTACCTTTCCATACTCTAGTTGGAGCTGGTGCAAATGGAACAGCGTGACTTAAATCCATTGCTTCTCCTTCGGCTTTTGCTTCATTTACATCAACTAAAACAAATTCTTCAGCTACAGCTTGGTTAATCATGCAGTAAGCATAGCTACATCCAACTGCACCTGTTCCTACTAATACAACACGGTTAATACCTTTTTTCATTTCACAATTCCTCGCAATTTCATTGATTTTATTATGTAAGATAATACGTCCTACTTCTATAAATTCATATCTAGTTTATTACATTTTATAAAAGATATTCAAGTATTTGAAAATGTATCCGTTCAAATTTGCGAACAAAACATAGGAATTCAGTTAACTGAATATAATTCAGTAAAATCCTTTTTAAAAGGGGAAATGGTATGGGGAATCCATTATCGATGGAACAAATGCTTCAAATTGTTCATGAAGGGCTTGCCAAAACGAATAACCCCAAACAAATTACAGTTGCCGGTGCAGGGATTTCTGGATTAGTTGCAGGTTCTTTATTGAAAGAGGCTGGACATGAAGTAACGATTATAGAAGCAAATAACAGAATAGGTGGCAGGGTGTATACGATTCGTGAACCGTTTAGTGCGGGTTTATACTTTAATGCAGGACCGATGAGAATTCCTGATACGCATGAGTTAACTTTAGCGTATATTCGTAAATTTAAACTACCGTTAAACCTTTTTATAAATAAAACTTTTGCAGATATCATTTATACGAATCATATTCAAACGAGATTGAATGTGTTTGAATATGATCCAAGTATACTTGAATATCCGGTTTTGGATAAAGAAAGAGGAAAAACGGCAGAAGAGCTAATGCTTGAAGTATTAGAACCAATACTAAATTATATTAAGAAGGATCCTAATAAAAACTGGTTTATCGTTGAAAAAAAGTATAAAACGTATTCGCTTGGTTTATTTTTAATGGAGTATTATTCGGATGGAGCAATAGATATGATTGGTGTACTTCTTGATATGGAAGCATATATGGGAATGTCTTTAATTGAAGTATTACGGGAAATGATTTTTTTTACTTCAACGGCGAAATATTACGAGATAACGGGCGGGATGGATGCATTACCAAATGCATTTTTACCACAGCTAAAGGATAATATTTTTATGTCCTATAAAGTAGAAAAAATAATACAAGAAGATAATAAAGTGATGCTGCAAGTAAAACATGAACAAACGTTAGATCCATTTACAATAACAAGTGATATTGCTATTATCACAATTCCGTTTTCGGCGTTACGATTTGTAGAAGTTCAGCCATTTCATTTATTCACTTATTTTAAAAGACGAGCAATTCGTGAATTAAATTATATTGCTGCAACTAAAATTGCGATAGAGTTCAAAAGTAGATTTTGGGAAAGAGTCGGGCAGTATGGTGGGAAATCTATTACGGATTTACCGATACGTTTTACATATTATCCGAGCTATGGCATTCAGTCACCAGGGGCAGCTATCGTTATAGCAAGTTATACGTGGGCGGATGAGGCTTTAACATGGGATAGTCTCCCGCATAGAGAGCGTATTCGTTACGCATTGAAAAATTTAGCGCAAATATATGGGAATGTAGTCTATAGTGAGTTTATAACAGGGGAATCTTTTAGCTGGAGTAAGAATACGTATTCTTGCGGAGCATTTACAGCTTTTGAACCAGGCCAAGAGCTAGAATTATTTCCTTATATTGCGTCGCCGGCTGGAAACGTACACTTTGCAGGAGAACATACAACGTTGACACATGGGTGGATGCAGGGAGCGATTGAGTCTGGAATTAGAGTTGCTCATGAAGTAAATGAAAAGTGAAGATAGAAGATATATTTACAAATTGTTATTCTTTTAATAAAATGATAAATATAAATCGTAATTATTACGCTTTGAATACGTTTGAAATAAAGAAATGGATGGTTGATCAAATGAATAAAGTGGAAATTCATATATTAGGTGGTTTTTTAGGTAGTGGAAAATCAACATTATTACAAAATTTATTAGTAGCGGAGAAGAAGAAGAATAGAAAAGTTGCTGTTTTAATGAATGAAATTGGTGAATACTCAGTAGATACAGATATTATTGGTAAAGAGAATGTGTTAAGAGAATTACTAAAAGGATGTATTTGTTGTACGTTAAAGGAAGAACTTGAAATACAATTGCATTCATTATATCAGCAAGAAAGACCAGATGTAATTTACATAGAAACAACAGGCGTCGCACATCCAATTGAAGTGTTAGATGCATGTGTATCACCAATTTTAGCACCTTTCTTAGAAGTGAAATCAATTGTAGTCGTTTTAGATGCAGTAAGATGGTTAAATCGAAGTATATTAAGTGCAAATGTGCAACAGTTACTGCATGAGCAAATGAAATTTAGTAGTCACCTTCTTATTAATAAATCAGATTTACTAACAGAAGAAGATAAGAACAAAGTACTTGAAGAAGTGAAAGCAATAAATAATCATGCGAAATTGTTTGAAACAAAATATTGTAATATATCTTTAGATGATATAGAAGAAGCTGAATTTGTGAGTGCTGGGGAACACGAGACACTTCATGTTAAACAGCATTTACATATACAAACGATGACGTATCAATTTACGAAATCGATTGATCAAGACAAATTATATGAATGGCTTTCGAATTTACCAGATAGTATTTATCGAGTGAAAGGTTTTGTGAAATTCCATGGAGATAAATACCCTCATCTATTCCAATATTCGTTTGGCGTACCAACTTTACTAGAGCAAGATTTTGGTTTCCCGACAAACTTGGTAGTAATCGGGGAAGGGCTAGATAAGAAACAATTGGTTGAAGGGTTAGAAAAGGTAGAAAATAATTAAGTGCTTTTTATGTAGGCTGCAATAATTAACTTAAGTTAATTATTGCAGCTTTTTTCGTGATGAATACTGTAATGAAACAGTATTTTCAATTGGATAACGGAATATATATTGATTGTATGTCCATTTCCATTTAATAGGAAGGTGATTATAGATTTGTGCCGAATGTAGAGGATACTACAAGAGTTTTCCATTATCTATCTTATAGTTTAAAAGTCATGATTACGGGCAGGGGAATTTGGCGTGTTTGATTCTATCAGAAAGTAAAGTATGGGGAGGATCACAATGTCGATGAAAAAACGTAAGTGGCTAAAAACGATGTTTACTGGTTGTGTTTTAGGTTCGTTATTAATAACGGCAGCTTGTTCAGGAAAGAAAACAAGTACAGAGGATGAAAAAACGATTAAGGTAGGGGTTCTTGCATCATTAACAGGTCCATTAGAATCGTATGGAAAGCAAACAGTGAACGGATTTGAATTAGGGTTAGACTATGCAACTGGTGGAACAGGAAAAGTGGAAGGGAAAAAAATTAAGTTTGTAGTAGAAGATACGGAAACGAAAGCCGATGTAGCGGTAAAGAAAGCTACGAAATTATTAGAAGAAGAGAAAGTTGATTTCTTAGTCGGATCGTCTAGTTCAAGTGATACGTTAGCGGTTTTACCACTTGCTGAAGAATATGAAAAAATTATGGTTGTAGAACCGGCAGTTGCTGATAGTATTACCGGGAAGAACTGGAATAAATATATTTTTAGAACTGGAAGAAGTTCCTCACAAGATGCGATTGCAGGAGCAGCAGCAATTGCGAAAAAAGATGTAAAGATTGCGACGTTTGCTCCAGATAACGCTTTTGGTCGTGAAGGGATTGCGGCATTTAAAGCGGGTGCGAAAAAATTAGGAGCAAACATTGTAAACGAGCAATACGCTGACACGAATTCAACAGATTTTACGGCAAATATTCAAAATATCATTAGCTCAAAACCAGATTACTTATTTATCGTTTGGGCAGGGGCAAATTCACCTTGGAAACAGTTGAAAGATATGAATGTGGAAGCGCAAGGTATTAAAGTCTCTACTGGTGCACCGGATATACCAGCATTAAAAACGATGGATGCATTAGTAGGAATGCAAGGTTTTTCTGTTTATTATCATGCACTTCCAAAAAATAAGGTGAATGACTGGTTAGTTGAAGAACATAAAAAAAGATTTAATGGTGCAGTACCAGATTTATTTACAGCAGGAGGAATGTCAGCGGCAATTTCCATTGTGGAAGCATTAAAGAAAACAAATGGTGATACAGATGTAAATACATTGATTAAGAAAATGGAAGGAATGGAATTTGATACACCGAAAGGAAAGATGAAATTTAGAGAGAAAGACCACCAAGCGATGCAGACGCTATATTCTATCACGTTGAAAAAGCAAGATGGTGTTGATTATCCGGTACCAGTGTTAGAGCGAGAATTAACGATGAAAGAGACAGAACCACCAGTTCAAAATAAATAGACTGAATTTTCTGTTGTTTTTGTATAAAGAGGTGATACCCTCTTTATACGTATTTCTTTCATACTGAAAGCTTTAAAGGGAGGGATTTCGTGACACATTTGTTAGAGACGAAAAATCTTTGTGTATCTTTTGGTGACCATCATGTTATTAAAGATGTTAATTTAACGGTACAAAAGGGAAAGCTCATTTCAATTATTGGACCGAATGGTGCCGGCAAGACAACGTTATTTAACTTACTAAGTGGACAAATTTCTCCGACGAAAGGTGAAGTGTATTTTAAAGGAAAAGAGATTACAAAATTATCGATTTCAGACCGAACAAGATTAGGAATCGGGCGCTCTTTTCAGCTTACAAATATATTCCCAGAGTTAACGGTACTTGAAAATGTACGTTTAAGTGTTCAATCATTCGTTCAAGATTATTACAGTTTTTTCCCGAATGTAGCTAAGTTAAAGCAGCAAACTGGAGAGGCGAGACGTCTTTTAAAAACAGTGCTACTTCATGAGAAAGAGGGGGTATTAGCAAAAGATTTAGCTCACGGGGAAAAAAGAAAGTTAGAGCTTGCTATGTTATTAGCATTAAAGACAGATGTATTACTGCTTGATGAGCCAACTGCGGGTATTTCAGTTGAGGAAGTTCCGGCTATTTTACAAGTGATTGAAAATATTAAAAAACATCCAGAGAGCACAATCGTACTCATCGAACACAAAATGGATATGGTACTAGGTTTGTCGGACCATCTTATCGTTTTATTTCATGGCGAGTTATTAGCGGAAGGGTTACCAGAAGAAATGATGAAAGATGAGCGTGTACAAAGTGCTTATTTAGGGGGATTATATAGTGGCTCTATTACAAGTGAATAATATAGAGACGTATTTAGATCAGTTTCATATTTTACAAGGGGTATCACTCACTGTTGAGAAAGGGACGATTACTGTACTGTTTGGAAGAAACGGGGCGGGAAAAACAACAACGTTGCGATCGGTTATGGGATTTCATCGGATAGCAAATGGTGAGATTTATTATGATAGTACGCAGGTCAATGGATTATCTACACATTTAATTTCAAGAAAAGGAATAGGCTATGTACCAGAAAATCAAGGGATTTTTCATGATTTAACAGTAGAAGAGACGTTCGCACTTGCGAGTGGAAAAGGAGAAGAAGTTCACGAGAAAATAGATTGGATGCTCGAGCTATTTCCTGATTTAAAGCAGTTTTGGAATAAGAAAAGTGGGCTTTTAAGCGGGGGACAAAAACAAATGTTGGCTATTTCAAGAGCGTTTATTAATAGTGATGGACTATTGCTTATTGACGAGCCAAGTAAGGGGCTATCACCAATTATGATAGAAAAATTAATGGTAGCAATTTTGAAAATGAAGGAGAAAACGACTGTTTTACTTGTTGAACAAAATTTTATGATGGCTAGTCAAATCGGTGATTATTTTTACATTATGGATAATGGGCGTATTGTGCATAAAGGTTTTATGAATGAACTGCGAGAGGATAAAGAAACATGTCATAAATATTTAGGTATTTCTTAACATTGATACGGGGGGATAGAACGTGGATGTGTTAATTAACTTATTTGTAAACGGCGTTTCAACCGGGATGCTTATTTTTTTATTAGCATCAGGTCTTTCACTTATTTTCGGCCTAATGAGCGTTTTAAACTTTGCACATGGTGGTTTATTTGCATGGGGAGCTTTTACAGGCGTTTGGTTATTTAATATGACAGGTAGTTATGTGTTAGCGTTAGTTGGAGCGGTTGCTATGGGAATGTTGCTTGGTTTTATTTTAGAACGATTTCTTATTAGGCCAGTGTATGGAAACCATGTTCGCCAGCTACTCGTTACACTCGGAGGAATGCTCGTTCTTAGTGAGTGTATAAAAATATTTTGGGGACCGAATCCAATTAGTGCAAAGTTACCGATATGGTTACAAGGTAGCTATACATTTGGAGGGGTTATATTAATAAAATACCGGTTGTTCGTTATTTTAGTTGGGATACTAATTTACATTGCTCTACTATTACTACTCAAAAAAACAAAGATAGGTCTTATGATCCGCGCTGGTGTAATGGATAAGGAGATGGTTCAAGCACTCGGCATTAACGTGAAAGCTATATTTTCGTTCGTCTTTCTATTAGGAGCAGGAATGGCAGCGTTAGGTGGATTCTTATTTGCACCATATTCAGGCGTTGTTTTCGCCGAAATGGGTATGCAATATGCAATTTTAGCTTTCATTGTAGTAATAATTGGAGGGTTAGGTAGCGTCCAAGGTTCAGCAATCGCTTCTTTAATTGTCGGATTAGCCGGAGCTTTTACAGCATATTTCATGCCAGATTTATCACTTGCAATCAATATGTTAATGTTACTGTTTTTCTTAATAGTGAAGCCAACTGGACTTGTTGGTGAAAAGGGGTGAAATGGTGAACAACACATCGAATCGAATTAAAGTATACTTCGGAGTATTTATGCTCATTTGTTTAAGTGTATTTCCGTTCGTAAATGATTCACGGAGCTTGTTAATTTTGTTCACTCAAATCTTCATCTTTGCTATTTTTGCAATGAGTTTTGATATATTGCTTGGTTATACAGGAATTGTATCGTTCGGCCACTGTATGTTCTTTGGAATAGGAGCATATGGGGTAGCACTTTTATTCGATCGACAAGGTGTATCAATAACAAACTTTTTCATAGGTATAATAGCGGCAATTATCGTTTCAGCAATCGTTAGTTATATAATCGGCTTGCTTTCTTTACGGTTGAAAAGTCATTTTTATGCAATGTTAACGCTCGCTATTTCACAGTTGTTTTTCGTACTTGCTGAAAAATGGCGTGGGCTAACTCACGGAGGAGATGGATTTACATTTGGAGTACCAGAAATATTCCGTGATCGTTTTACATTTTATTATGTAACGTTTATATGTTTAATCAATATTTTCATTTTGCTACGTCTTTTCACCAAATCTTCAATTGGGAAAGTATTAAAGGCAATTTCACAAAATGAACAAAGAGTTGAAGCACTTGGTTATAAAGTTCTTCATTATAAAATTATCGCAAGTGTAGTGGCGGGAATAGTTGCAGCGATTAGCGGTGGTCTATTCGTCATCACATTACGCTTTGTAAATACCACTGTATTTTCAATTGAAATGACGTTAAATGCATTATTAATGACAATGATTGGAGGGGTTGGAACGTTAATCGGAGCCATTGCAGGAGCTGGTATCATTGAATCACTAAAATATTATTTATCAGAATTAGCGACGGAGTATCCGATTTTTGAAAGATGGACGATTATTCTAGGGTTATTGTATATAATCGTGTTACTAGTTTTTCCGAAAGGATTAGTTGGAACGGTTAAGCAGTTGAAGAGTGTTAAAAGGAGTAAGAAGGAGAAAAGCGCAGGTGTGGAGCAGAACGTGTGAAAAATCAATTGTATATAAAAAAAACCCCTCTTTTATATACGTTCAAGAGGGGTTTTTATTTTGAAAAAAGTTTGTAAACAAAGTCATTCTATTACTCAAATAGTTCATCAGGGGTATGCTTAATAAAGTTTCGATTCGTAAAAAAATGAACAGCTAATTTCTCTATTGGAACATTTTCAATTGTTACTAACTTATCATTTTTAATCGGTAAAAAAGCTATCCCATTTCCCTCAACGATAAATTCTTCCATAAGCGAATAAGAATCTAACTGTTGAAGTTGGCGCTGAGATAGATTGTTTTCTTTTAAAAATTGTATTGTCTTATTTCTAAAAGGGCACTTCTTGTCATTACTAACGAAGAAAAGTTCTTTTGAATAGTCAATGGTACACTTTTCTTTCGCTTTTAATAAACCTACAGAAATTGAAGTGGTGAATACTTTTTTAAACGCTGCGTCAGGATAATCCTCATAAGTTATGACCATATCAACTTTTTGTTGCTGTAACAGTGTTTGTAAGTGGCTACTACTTTCAATGTATAGTTGGTAACTCCTAAAATTTTCTTTAATGCGCATACTTAAATAATTTGTCAAAATAGATTGTGATGTCGCAATTACATAAGAAGAACCACTCGTTTTAATTTCATTTTTTGCTTCTTCTAACAGAGTTAATATTCTATTCGTGTAGTCTAATAAAATGTCACCAGAAGGTAACAATGAAACACCTTTGTTATCTCTATGTAGTAATGGTGTTTCTAACTCTTGTTCTAATTTTTTTATTCGCTCCGTTATATTCGGTTGCACATAACCTAGCTCTTTAGCAGCTTTACTAATAGAGCCTTCATTCGCTACAGTTTTAAATATGATAAGATCATTTATTTCCATTCATTTCAGCCCCTTATACGGTATCATTATAAATGATACCAAACATAATTTATACCTATTTTACGTTAGTTAGCCATCGGTTTATCATTATGTATATAAGATTGAAAGTGAGTGATAAACATGATTGGAATGCAATATAAGGTTATTTTGCCAAAGGATTATGATATAAGGATTATTAGAGAAAGGGTAAAAAAGAATGGTCATAAAACAGATGGTTTTCAAGAGTTGAATTTTAAGGCCTATTTAATTACTGAGGCAGGTAAGGACAGGAATTTCTATAATTGCTATGCACCTTTATATATTTGGAATGGTCATGAAGGGATGAACAAATTTATCTTTGAAGGGTATTACGATAATATTTTACAATCGTTCGGGTGGCAACAAATAAATATAGGTGTTCCATTCGTTGTTAATGTAAGTAATGACTTTAGAAAAAGTAGATATGTTGTTGAATATGTAGGGAGTATTTCTCAAATGGATTCATTGATTGGGGCTCAATTTAATATTTCGAATCAGAATGTCCAGAATACAGAAAATTGTATAGGGAATGTAATAGTCTATAACCCAGATAAGTGGGGATATAGTCATTTTGATTTTTATGAAGAAAAGCCTGAAATTGAAGCAATGAAGGATATTACAATATATGAAGTTCTACACATTTCACAGTAGATGTGGAATTGAAATATAGATTAATTATTTATAAAAAATCCATTTTGATTCAAGTAAAAAGGTTCAAAATGGATTTTTCTTGGTTATCTTATGTATACTCAAAACAAATTACTGCTTTTCTTAATTCTTTATTGAAGAATAAGTATATACGATCTGCACCATAAGCTTGAAAATAATATCCTGTAACAAATCCAACATACGTAAATGGATGACCATATTCATCTTTTGGCACATATAGAAGATTAGTATAGTCAAAAGATTCAAATCTTCAATTAATTTATAGACCTGATGTTATGTCTAAGGAGGAAGTAAAAGTGGAACTTAAGTAATTTATCCCGTAAAAGCCCGATGGGTGTAAACAAGGGTCTCTTATGCAAACCTATACAAGTTTTACATGAAGACGGTAATCTTGAATGAATTTACGGTACGATAAAAGAAAATAATAGGTTAGATGGTGTGAATTTCAAACATACCGTTTTGGAAAACAAAAATAAATGCATGATAAGGATTAGGCGTTGGAGCTTAATCCTTTTTTTATGGAGATGTAGAGAATGGTAAGTAGACCTAATACTACACGAGTAATACCTTTGGTTAAGTTCAAGTAAGTTGAGTTATATAAAAAAATGTAATTATCACTTGCATTAACATCACTTGCGTAGTAAAGTGATAATAAGATAAACGCTAGGAAGTGATAAAACATGCGTGATAATACGATAGGATCGTTAATATGGTTACGTTTAATACGATTTACGAATCAAAGTAATCAAATGTCAAATGAATTTTTAAAACGGTTTGATTTAACGACAGCCCAATTTGATGTCCTTTTGCAAATACGGACATATCAGCCGTTGACACAAATGGAGTTAGCTGAAAAGGTTACTGTTACGCAAGGCGGTATTTCTCGAATGTTAACTCGTCTTGAAAAAGAAGGATATATTGTGCGAAAACAAGATTGGAAAACAAAAACAATTAGTCTTACAGAGCAAGGAGAAGCAGCTTTAGAGAGAGCATTGCCAGAGCAACTTGCATTTCAATCTTCGTTTTTTGATGATGTATTAAATGAAGAAGAGCAGAAAATATTATACGAGCTGATGACGAAAGTTCATAAGCATAGTGAAAAAAAAGAATTACCGCAAGAGTAATTTTTTTATACTATCAATTGACTAATCAAGTGAGGGCGTAGGTAATACGGAGATACACTTGACTTACCAACGTTTTTAGAAAAAAACTAATACTACTTTATTAAAGGGGAGAGTAACTATGGAAAAATACCGTATAGATACAAGAAAAGGAATTGAGTTTGGATTATATTCAATCGGTGATCATGTTTTAAATCCACATAATGGGGAGAAAATTACGCCAGAGAAAAGAATTCACGAACGAATTGAAACAGCTAAGTTAGCAGATGAGGCAGGGCTTGATGTGTTTGCTGTCGGCGAAAGTCATCAAACACATTTTACAACGCAAGCTCATACAGTTATTTTAGGGCGGCCGCGCAAGCTACGAAAAATATAAAAATTGCAAGTTCCGCAACGATATTAAGTACATCTGACCCAGTTCGAGTATATGAGGATTTCGCTACCATTGACTTGATTTCTAATGGTCGTGCTGAAATCGTAGCTGGTCGTGGATCTCGTATTGGAGGATATAGTTTACTTGGTTACGATGTAAATGATTATGAAGAGTTATTTGAAGAGAAGATGGATCTTTTATTAAAAATTAATAAAGAGGAACATGTCACATGGAATGGGCAGTTCAGAGCACCACTTGAGCATGCTTCAGTTATTCCTAGAGCTAAAAACAATAACCTGCCAATTTGGCGTGCGGTTGGTGGACCGCCAGCTAGTGCAATTAAAGCAGGACGTGCAGGTGTGCCAATGATGATAACAACACTTGGTGGTCCAGCAATTAACTTTAAAGTGTCAGTAGATGCTTACCGCGAGGCTGCTCAGCAAAGTGGATTTGATCCAGCTAGTTTACCAGTTGCGACAACGAGTTTATTTTATACGGCAAAAAATTCACAAGATGCACTTAGTGAATATTACCCTCATATTAATGCTGGTATGCTTACACTGCGCGGTGGTGGGTATCCGAAACAGCAATTTACAAATGCAATAGATTACCGTGATGCTTTAATGGTTGGTAGCCCACAACAAATCATTGAGAAAATGCTTTACCAATATGAATTGTTTGGCCAACAACGCTTTATGGCACAAATTGATTTTGGCGGTGTACCATTTGATAAAATTGAGAAAAATATTGAATTAATTGCTACTGAAATTTTACCAGCCGTTAGAAAACATACAGCAAAATAAATAAAAAAACTGAGAGTCTAATTGACTCTCAGTTTTTTATTTGTTCTGGAAAAATGACAAAAAAATGAACTTTTAGTCGAGGGAGAGGGAAGCTATTTTTCTATTTTTGAATAACATTATTTCGAGTTTGAATTTTGAAAATACATTTTTCTCTTGACAAAAAATAAGCATTTATCCAGGGTGGTTTCGAGGACATTTTTCCGGGTGAAAGTCAAGTGTATGAAGAAAAAACGATTGTTTTATAGATATAAAAGTAAGCCGTATATTGAAAAAACACATTCTGCTAATGAGAAAAATCTGATTCAAAAAAATGACAAAAGACATATTTCAGACAAAATGATGTCAATAATACGTCAAAAATAACCTGAATTTACTATGCAGGTATATTATACAATTCGATTAACGAATCAAAACACTACAGAAATAGTGAAAAGATAAAAATAGCATTGCAATAGTTTGAAAAACTGAAATTTTGCATTTTTCGACAATACATACAAGATGTTTTTGTCTTTTCGCATTTCTTAATAATTGAGTTTTTTAAGATTGCTCAATTAATTTTAATTATAAAAACTATGAAGGAAGTGATTTTAGTATGGAAACGCTCGAATTGGCACGAATACAGTTCGCATCAACAACGATTTTCCATTACTTTTTTGTTCCGCTGTCAATTGGTTTAGCTTTTATTATTGCAATAATGCAAACGTTGTATGTGGTAAAAGGACAAGAAGTATATAAGAAGATGGCGAAGTTTTGGACGCAATTATTCCTTATTAACTTTGCAGTAGGTGTAGTAACAGGTATTTTACAAGAATTTCAGTTTGGTATGAACTGGTCCACATATTCACGTTTCGTAGGTGATGTATTTGGTCCATCACTTGCAATTGAAGGATTACTAGCATTTTTCATTGAGTCTACATTTTTAGGTTTATGGGTATTCGGTGAAGATAAACTACCGAAGCGAATTCACTTACTATGTATTTGGCTCCTTTCAATTGGAACAATGTTATCAGCGTTTTGGATTTTAACTGCAAGTGCATTTATGCAGTCACCTGTAGGGTATGAAATGGCAGCAGATGGTCGTGCGCAAATGAATGACTTTTTAGCGATTATTCAAAATCCACAATTATGGGTACAGTTCCCGCATACAATTACAGCGGCAATTGCAACAGGTGCATTCTTTATTGCGGGTGTAAGTGCATGGAAAATTACAAAAGGACAAGAAACTGTAGTATTTAAAAAATCGTTCCGAATTTCTATCATTGTTGGAACGATTACAACAGCGCTTGTATTGTTCTTCGGTCATGCACAAGCACAACAATTAATTAAGACACATCCAATGAAAATGGCTGCAGCTGAAGCGCTATGGAATACGAGTGAGGATCCAGCGCCATTTACAGTATTTGCGAAAATTGATACAGAGAAGAAAGAAAATTCATTTGAAATTCAAATCCCTTATATGCTAAGTCTATTGTCGTATGATAAGTTTAGCGGTCAAGTTGAAGGGATGAATCAAATTCAAAAACAATATGAAGAAAAATACGGACCTGGAGATTATATTCCTCCAGTGCATACGATGTTTTGGAGTTTTAGAGCAATGGTAATGAGTGGAACATTCATGTTACTTCTAGGAGCTTACGGATGGTTCTTATCAAGAAAAGATCGTTTAGCTGAAAAAACGTGGTATTTAAAAGTAATGGTGTATGCAATTTCTCTTCCGTTCATCGGTAATACAGTAGGATGGATTATGACTGAAATGGGTCGTCAGCCTTGGGTAGTATTTGGTGTAATGAAAACAGAAGATGCTGTATCACCCAATGTAACATTCGGTGAAGTATTATTCTCACTTATTTCATTCACATCAATGTATTTAATTATGGGTGGAATTTGTGTGTACTTATTTGTTCGTACTATTAAGGGACATACGAATAAGAAAACGAAAAAGGATTATCAAAGCCATGATCCATTTGATAAGGAGGAAGAGTATGTTATCTCTTAATGAGTTGTGGTTTTTAGTTATTGCAATCTTATTTGTTGGATTCTTCGTACTGGAAGGTTTCGATTTTGGTGTAGGAATGGTTTCAAGGTTTTTAGGAAAGAATGATTTTGAAAAACGAGTTTACTTGAATACAATAGGACCGTTCTGGCACGCGAATGAAGTATGGCTTGTTTGTGCTGGTGGCGCTATGTTTGCGGCATTTCCGCACTGGTATGCAACTTTATTTAGTGGTTTTTATGTTCCCTTTGTATTTATGCTACTTGCTTTAATTTTAAGAGGTGTTTCCTTTAAATTCCGGGCGAAAATAGATAATCATAAATGGAAGAGTGCATGGGATTGGGGTATGTTTATTGGAAGTATGCTACCTCCGATCCTTTGGGGAGTTGCGATTGCAAACTTTATGGTAGGTGTACCTATCGATGAGAGTAAAAATGTTGTAGGTGGATTCTTGCAATTACTTCATCCATTTGCGTTACTTGGAGGAGTAATGTTCCTTCTGCTATGTATTGTTCATGGACTACAATTCCTTACAATACGTACAACGGGTAAATTGAGAGAACGTGCACGAATTGCTGCAATAAAAATTGCACCATTTTCATTAATAACACTTCTTATTTTTGCTGGTATAGGGTTATGGAAAACCGATATTTTCACTGCCCATGGTACAGAATGGATTATGGTACCAATTGGAGCTTTTGTAGCACTATTAGCGTCCACTTTATTAAATAAAAGAAGAAGAGATGGTTGGGCTTTCTTTATGACGAGTTTAACAATCATTTTACTAAGTGCGAGTGTATTTATCGGTATGTTCCCACGTGTTATGATTAGCTCTTTAGGAGCAATGAATGATTTGACAATTTACAACGCAGCATCAGGAGCTTATGCATTAAAACTTATGACTTACTTTGCGATTGCTATTTTGCCTTTCGTTATCGGAAGTCAAATATGGAGTTATTATGTATTTAGACAACCTGTTAAGTCAGACAACGATTTGGAGTACTAATGAAAAGAAAAAGAGGACTTCCGTCTTATCCCGGTAGCCGTATGTTATATGTAGCGTTAACGATTATTAGTATTTTAGAAGCTTTTAGTATTATTGCGCAAACAGTGTTTTTAGCGAGAGCTATTACGTTTTTATTTAATGGAGAAACAGTGCAATCTGTGTTGAATGAAACTGTTTATTTTGGGGTCATGTTTGCAGCGCGCCACATGTTGGTTCGAATATCACAAATTTTAGTGGAACGTTTCGCTGAAAAAACAGGATCGTTGCTAAGAAAGCAATTAATAGAGGCATATTTCACGTTAGGACCAAGATATGTTCAAACTGTCGGAACAGGTCATCTGGTTACCTTATCGATTGAAGGGATTGAAAAATTTAAAACATATATTGAATTGACAATCCCTAAAATGATTAGAAGTAGTATCGTTCCGGGATTAATTGTACTATATGTTTTTACGCTGGATATTAAGTCTGGAATCATTTTAGTTGTAACGATTCCTATTGTAATCATATTTATGATTCTTTTAGGATTAGCAGCGCAGAAAATGGCTGATAGTCAATATGAAACATATCGTGTACTTTCTAATCATTTTGTAGATACGTTAAAAGGGTTAGAAACATTAAAGTATTTAGGGAAAAGTAAACAGCACGAAGGAAAGATTGAAAAGGTTAGTAAAAGATATAGAAAAGCAACGATGCGTACTTTGCGAGTTGCTTTTCTTTCTTCTTTTGCATTAGATTTCTTTACAAGTTTATCAATTGCGTTTGTGGCAGTAGGTTTAGGAATTCGTTTAATAGATGGAACGATTCTTTTATTGCCTGCTCTTACAATATTAATTTTAGCTCCGGAATATTTTCTACCGATTAAGCAAGTTGGAGCGAATTATCATGCTACATTAGATGGCCAACTTGCGATGGAACAAATAGAGGGAATTCTACAGCAACAAAAAGAAATAGAAAAGAAAGATTCAAATGTAGATATAGTATGGAATTCTTCAAGTAGCTTGAAATTACAAGATGTAAAAGTAAATAACGATGAATCTAAAAAGGCTATATTAGAGGGAATTGACTTTGCTTGGCAAGGTAACGGTGCTATAGGCATTATTGGTGAAAGTGGGGCAGGGAAATCAACGTTAATCGATGTGTTAGCAGGATTTCTCTATCCGTCCGGTGGGAAAGTGTTAGTAAATGGTGTGGGAATTGACGGATCTACTCGTGAAGATTGGCAAAAAAATATTGCTTATATTCCACAGCAACCATATATTTTCCCACTTTCATTAAAAGATAATATTTGTTTCTACGAGACAAATACAACGGATGAAGAAATGAAGAAAGTTATTCATGATGTAGGGCTTAGCTCACTCATTGCATCTCTTCCAAATGGAATGGATGAAAGAATTGGAGAAGGTGGACGTATGCTTAGTGGCGGACAAGAACAACGTGTCGCTATGGCGCGTGCACTTTTAAGTAAAAAACCAATCATTTTATTAGATGAACCTACGGCGCATCTTGATATTGAAACTGAATTTGAAATAAAGCAATCGATGTTACGTCTGTTTGAAGGTAAGTTAGTATTTCTTGCAACACATCGTCTGCATTGGATGAAACAAATGGATCATATTTTTATTTTAAATAAAGGGGAAATTAAAGAAAGTGGAACGTATGAAGAACTGTTAAAGAAAGAGACATTACATTTTCATAGGGAAGAGAGGGGAGAGAAATGAGTAACTGGATTAAACCTTATATACAGCAAAATAAAGGTAGAATGACTTTAACTATTTTCCTTGGGCTTCTTGGAGTTAGTTCAGGTGCGATGTTACTTTTTATTTCAGGTTATTTAATCTCTAAATCTGCTCTTAGACCAGAAAATGTAATGGCTGTATATGTTCCGATTGTTGCAACACGTGCGTTTAGTATAGGGCAAGCTGTTTTCCATTATATAGAGCGTTTAGTGGGACATGATGTCGTACTACGCATATTAGAACGAATGAGAACGAAACTATACAGAATAGTAGAACCACAGGCGTTATTTTTTCGTTCCCGATTTCAAACGGGTGATGTGTTAGGTGTACTATCCGAAGATATAGAGCATTTACAAAACCTATATTTACGTACAATATTCCCTAGTATATTAGCACTAGTTGTATATAGCATTTTCGTACTTGTTATCGGTACATTTGACTTCGTATTTGCACTGATTGCTGGTTGTATGTTAGCTATTATCGTTTTTCTTCTTCCATTCGTATCATTACTATTGATGAGGCGACATCATGTTACTTTAAAGCAGGGAAGAAGCCGTTTGTATCAACAACTAACAGACGCAGTCTTTGGATTATCGGATTGGCAGGCAAGTGGTCGAAAAGATGAATTTATTAATGAGTATGTAGAGCAAAATGATCGATTGTTAAAAACAGAGAAGAGATTGAAACGCTGGTATCATATTCGAGACAGTCTCATTCATTTAGTAGTAGGTATTGTAGTTATTTCAATGATTATATGGACTGGGAATGAAGCGGCAAGTGAACAGATTGCACCTACAGTTATCGCGGCCTTCGTATTAATGACTTTATCTGTAACGAATGCGCTTATTCCGATTTCAGATGCCATCGATCGAATCCCATCTTATGTAGAATCTGCTCATCGTCTGAATCGTGTAGAAAGTGATAGTGTTTTACATGATGAAATGGATTTGCATGAAGATAAGGATTACGGTGCACCAAAACATGTAGATATTGAACTGAATCATGTATCGTATAGTTATCCAGACAGTAACGAGACTGTATTAAAAGATATATCGTTACAAATAAAAGCAGGAAAAAAAATTGCCATTTTAGGTAGAAGTGGGACAGGGAAATCTACTTTACTAAAATTGTTAACAGGGGCGTTAAGTCCGGTACATGGACAAGTTTTATTGAATGGTGAACAAGCGCATACGAATCTTTTATCCAAATATATTTCCGTATTAAATCAAAAACCGCATTTGTTCGATACGACAATTGGAAACAATGTGCGAATCGGTAAACCAGAGGCTAATGATGAAGAGATATGGAACGCTTTAGAGAAAGCACAATTAGCTTTGCATATCGCTTCTCTTCCAGATGGATTACAAACAAAAATGCATGAAATGGGGAAGAGATTTTCTGGTGGAGAAAGACAAAGGGTTGCTTTTGCTAGAACGCTTATGCAAGAAGCGCCGATTATTGTATTTGATGAACCTACTATCGGGTTAGATCCAAAGACAGAGTTATCTTTAATAGAAACAATGTTTTCTGCAACGGAAGAAAATACAGTCATTTGGATTACGCATCATCTTGTAGGAATTGAACATGTAGATGAAGTTATATTCCTTGATCGTGGTCAAATTGTAATGCAAGGAAGTCATGAGCAATTACTTAAAGAAAATGAGAGATATCGTATGCTTTATGAGCTAGATAAAGGAATATAATTTGATTAAGTACTTATCGTAAAAATAGCTGCACCTTATGGTGTAGCTATTTTTTGTTAAGAAATATATATTCATTTCAACGTATAGATTTGTTTGGCTCAATACTGTTTTAGGATGGTAATCATTATGAATGGAAAGCTGTAAATCAAATGTCTGTATTATTGAATGTGTATATATAGGAGTGAAAAGTAGGATATTTTGTTACGAGCTTGCATAAAAGTATAAAGGTTCCATACGGTTTTAGTCAGGTGATTTTGTGTCGCGTATATAAATAATATGCGAAAAGGTGGAGGAATAAGATGAGAGGTCATTTTGAAAAAAGTAAAGAGGCGATAGATCGAATGCCATTGGTGAGTGTATTAATTCCTACTTATAATCGTCCTCACTACTTTGAAAAAGCATTATGTAGTGTGTTAGAACAAACATATCCTAACATAGAAATTATTATTGGAGATGATAGTACGAATGACGAAACAGAAAAGGTATTACAAAAATATTTGTGTAAGTATTCAAATATTAATTATATAAAAAATAGCTCAACTCTAGGGCAATTTGAAAATGCACTTATGTTATGTAATGAGGCGAACGGCGAGTATATTAACTTTTTAATGGATGATGATATATTTCATGTTAATAAAATTGAAAAAATGATGAAATATTATGTCAATGATTTAAATCATGAAATTAAGCTCGTAACATCCCATCGCCAAGTAATTGATGATGAAGAGAACGAATTAAGACATATTTATTCAACAGTACGTCTATTTGAAAATGACACAATAGTAGATGGGGTGGAATTAGCAAATAGTGTAATTGTAAATCAAAAGAATTATATAGGAGAACCTACAACGGTATTATTTCGTAAAAATGATTTGAAAGAACCGTATGGTATGTTTGATAAAAGGAGGTATCTATGCAACGTAGATATCGCCTCATGGTTATCCTTATTAAGTAAAGGAAAAGCAGTATATATAGCGGAGACACTTAGTTACTTCCGATTACATCCAGGTCAACAGTTAAATGAATCTAATAAACTTATGGATGGATTAGAAGATTTTTCACATAGTATTATAGTTGGAGAAAAATATGGTTTTTTAGCTAATGAAACAGAGCTAGACAAAGCAATAACTAATTTTCTAGACTATGCAAGAAGAATAGTTCCATCATCACTATTATATACATTAGATTTTTATCAACAAATTAAGCTAAAGAAAATTAATATAGAAAAGAAAAAACAATATATGAATTATAACTCTCATTTACCGAAAGTTAGCATACTTATTCCTGCCTACAATAAACCTCATTATTTGGAATTAGCTCTCAAAAGTGCTTTGAATCAAACATATGAAAATGTTGAAATAATAATTTCTGACGACAGTACGAACGTTGAAGTTCACGCGATGATCCAACCATATTTACGTGAATATGAATGCATTACATATGTTAAAAGTGAAACCCCATTAGAAGCTGAGAACTTTAATAAATGTATAGAACTTGCAACTGGAGAGTATATAAACTTTTTATTAGATGATGACTTATTTCATCCTGAAAAGATTAAAAGAATGATGAATTGTTTTTTTAGAATAGAAAACATTTCGTTTGTGACATCATATCGGGAACTAATTGATGAGAATGGAAAGGTTTTACCACCATCAACATTGAATATGAAAATTGCCAAAGAAACTACACTTTTTGAAGGGAAAGAATTAGGGAATTATATGTTAAAAAACTTGAAAAATGTAGTTGGTGAACCTACAACAGTTCTGTTTAATCGGAAGTTTTTTGGAGGGGAGTTTGGTTGTTTTAAGGGGAAAGCTTATTCTGCTATTCATGACATTGCAACATGGCTCGATATGATGAAGAAAGGTAGAGTCGTTTATATACAGGAACCTCTTAGTTATTTTAGACAGTATAGTGGACGAAATCAAAAGGAAAAGCAGTTTATATTCATGACAATTGAGGAATGGATTGAATTAATAATAGATGCATATAATAGTGGATTTTTAAATGATGAGCAAGATTATAAAGAGTGCTTGACTTATTGTTTGGAAAATGCGGTGTTCATAATGAAAGATGCAGTAAGAGGTGGGCAAGTAAATGAAATTGATAATGGAAAGATAGAGAAGGCACTAAATAAGGTAGTTACTCGTATATTTGAGAAAGAAGTATGTTATTGTCAATATTGCAATCAACAATTTGCAAAATTTTCCCCTTGGCCAGCACATTACGATTTTCCAAAATATAAATTCGAGATGTGGAATAAAGATACGGGGATTTGTCCGGTATGTGATTCGATGGATCGTGAAAGGTTATATCGTGTTTATATTGAAATGGAAACTGATTTATTAAGTGGAAATGATACTGTACTTCATATTGCACCGGAAGCAAAGGTAAGAGGATGGTTTAGTCAGTATAAAAACATTACATATGTATGTGGAGATATTGAACCGAAGGATCAGTTAATGAAAGAAATAGATGTTACAAGAATTGTATATGAAAATAACACATTTGATGTGATTTTATGTAACCATGTATTAGAACGCGTTTTCGATGATGAAAAAGCGATGCGAGAGTTATATAGAATATTAAAGCCAAATGGATGGGGAATTATTCAAGTGCCAATCGTAATGAATGTAGATTCTATTATAGAGAATGAATTAATTGTAACACCGAAATTAAGAAAATTAGCTTTTGGTCATGAAGATCATGTAAGAATTTATAATCAATCAGGATTTATTCAACGATTAATGAATGCAGGATTTAAGGTGGAACTGTATAACATAGCTGAAAAACAAGGAATGAAAAGCGCTAAGAAATTTGGGTTATCTGAAACAGATATGCTCTATATTGTCCGAAAATGATAGGCAAGAGATGTGTATTGAGGGGAAGTGATATCCCCCATCTACAGGGGGGAAGGACCTTTAAAACAACGTTTTGAAGAAGCGTTCATTCTTTAAAAAAAGAATGAATGCTTCTTATTTTAATTATAGAGCAGCGTGTATCGTATTTTTAGGTTTTAAATTTAGTTGACCAAGGCAATACTGAGCCATAGTGAATGTAAAGTTGGAGGGCGAGTGTATATGTTTGATGAGGATGGGATTGTTTTAATTATGGAACCAGCTGATGAAAGAAACTTGAGGAGATTTATTTTTACAGTGCCAAAGTCAGTTTATGAAAAGAAGGGGCTGTCATTACACTATGGAACAGCTATAGGACAAGGATATATGGATATAATTGAAGATATTATTAGCGTACATATAGAAATTGATGTTGTAACAATAATAGGGCATGTAAGTGGGTAAATTGCTATTTGAAAAAAGGTTATAAGCAATTAAGCTAGAAGTTATGAAGGGAAGCTTACAGACAATTATAAAGACGAAGGGAGTCTAAAATGAAAATAAAATCAATTTTATTAGTATTGATAGTTTCAATTGGTTTAATAGGTTGTTCGATAGTAGAGGAAGGAAAGAACTCATTAGATTATGCTCAAAAGGCAACAGACTATGTGAATGAAATAAGCGCATTTGCAAATGAAGCTCCAGCGTTAGCGGAAAAGGCTGTTAATGATAAAGAAGCCCGAAAAGAATTGGAAGCGAAGCTAAATGAAATTAAACAAGATATACCAGCTTTTAATGAATTAACACCACCAGATGTTGCGAAGGATCTTCACCAACAAATCGTCGGATATAATGAAAAGTTAAATACATTAATTGATACGTCTATGAAGAAGGTAGAGGAAGGGAAAATTGATGTAGAGCAATTTAAAAACTCTGAGCTTATGCAGACGATGGATCAAGTGCGAGATTTGAAAGATAAGATACAAAATTTAGGTCAATAATGAAAAGCTCCGTTTTTCATAAACGGAGCTTTTCATTGTTTTCTAACGGTAAGTTCATTATATTTTCTTCCTATAATATAAGTGTGCTTAGACCGTCCATTTTTCTAAAATATGTATCGTTTTATTGGTCGCATCCAACTTAATTGGAATACCTATGGGCATAGTGATCATTGGATGCATATGACAACAATCAAAGTCAGCTAGAAAAGGGATTCTTTGATTTTGTAGTACTTCTAATAGTATTTCGTAAGGTTTTCGATTCGTACCGCAATCATCAAATTGCTCATGTTTTCCAAGAATGATACCAGAGACTTTATCAAATACTCCGTTAAGTTTAAGTAAGGAAAAGCTTCTTTCAATAGTAGCTGCATCTTTTGAGCTATCTTCAATAAATAGAATATCACCTTCTTGAATAGGTGGCATATAAGGACTACCCCAAATTCCTTGTATTGTATTTAAGTTCCCGCCAATCATACGCCCAGTAGCTTGTCCATTCGTTACAGAAATCCAATTATTTGGTCTAAGTTCTTTTTCTTTCATTTTTTCTTCCCAATTAATAAATTCATCTGACCAAAATAACGGTTGCTTTATATTGTAAGGAAGAGGTTGATCGTTTAGTAATGTTTCTGAAAAATATTTGTATGTGTCATCTACAAAAGGCTCAAATTCTCCAAAAGAAGGAACGAGTGCAGGACCGTAAAATGTAGGAGTTCCTGTTTTTGCATAAATTCCTAGCAATAAAGCTGATACGTCGGAATATCCAATCATTATTTTAGGGTTATTTCGAAAAGTATCATAATCGATATAAGGTAATAATGAATTGGAATTCATCCCACCAATTGTTGACATGATACAAGAAATATTTGGATTTCTTATCAAATCATTTAGTTCATCAGCACGCTCTTGTATGCTGCCAGAACGATAATAATCATATTGATTTGTAAGTGAACCTTCCAATATATGAAACCCTTTCTGTTTCAAGTAAGATTTTGCTCGTTCAAACCTTTTTGGGGAAGTGTAGGTTGCTGGTGAAGAGGGCGAATAAATCCCAATAGTATCGCCGTATTTTAATGGTTTTGGAAGTATCATTTGTATGAATCCTTTCTATTAAATAGTTTGTTTATGAATTTATCATTGAATATTCTTATATTTCAGTATTCATAGTGTAACATAAATAGATTGAAATAATAATTGTTGTATATGAATAAATATACTTTTTACCTTGACGATATGCAGGAATTGTTGTTATGGTTGACTGTGAGTGTATAAAAGGTTTGCTAAAGGAGTTTTGAAATGAATCGGTTGAAATGGGGAAGAGTAACAATCCTATTAGTCATTATTTTAGGGATATGTTGGTTCTTATTCCAAGGAACTCAAAAGAGTACAACAAATGTAGAGGGACCACCTTTACAAGTGGCAGAGCTACCTAAAACTGGGTTAACTGAAAAAGTAGTTCCGTCAAAGTACATCCCACCAAAAGTTGATGCAAAAGCAGCTATGATTATCGATGCGAGTAATGGAGATGTTATTTATCAACATAACGAAAATGAAGCTTTTGCGCCAGCTAGTATGTCTAAGATGATGACAGCGTACCTTTTATTAGAGAGTGTACATAATGGGAAAGTTCGCTGGGAAGATCCGGTGAAAATGAGTGAGAAAGCAGCGCAAACAGAGGGTGCGAGAATCCCAGTCCAAGTGAATGACACATTGACTGTGAAAGACTTGTACCATGCATTAATGATTGAATCGGCAAATAATTCGGCGGTGGCGTTAGCAGAACATATGGCAAAGACGGAGAAAGATTTCGTTCAACTTATGAATGCAAAAGCGAAACAGTTAGAAATGTCGGAACATGCTAAATTCGCAAATGCATCAGGGCTACAAGAGCCTGATGGAAGTGAGACTAAGATGACAGCTGCCGATGTAGCAAAACTGGCGTATCATCTTATAAAAGATTATCCGGAGATATTAGAAGTGACTCACTTACGTCAAAGTCAGTTAGCATTTAATAATATTAATGTTATCAGTACAAATGACATGCTAAACAAAAATAATAAAAGTTTATATATAGAAGGAATAGACGGATTAAAAACAGGATTTACAGATAGTGCAGGGTACTGTTTTACAGGTACTGCAAAACAAGGAGATACTCGAATTATTACAGTAGTCATGGGGACTTCCAGTAAAACAAAACGTTTTACAGAGACGAATAAGTTAATGTCATATACATTTGGATTAGTTAATTAAGTAAAATGCTAAGTTAGAACATTACATGAGGAAGGCAGTTTATTGTTACTTATTTTTAGTAACGATAAACTGCTTTTTTATTTAAAACACGGGAAGTAAAAAGGTAAAAAATGTGAGAGTTATTATTTGAGTTTATCAATGTTTGTTGATAGTATAAAGTTATAAACTTATTAATAATAAGTTTGAAGGGGCGTTGTATGATGTATACATATGAAATAGCCTCAATTGAAAATTGGAGGGAATTATGATGGCAAAAGATTTTTACTCAGCAATTGAAGACAGAAGATCTATTTATGCAATTAGTAAAGAGCAAGTAGTTTCTGATGAGAAAATTCAAGAAGTGATTTATCATGCTGTAAAACATACACCTTCAGCTTTTAATTCTCAAAGTGCTCGTGTTGTTGTTTTGTTAGGAGAACAACATGATAAATTATGGGATCTTACGAAAGAAACATTACGGAAAATTGTACCTGAAAATAACTTTGCACCTACAGAAGAAAAAATGAATGCATTTAAAAGTGGTTATGGAACGGTTTTATACTTTGAAGACAGTGAAGTAGTGGAAGGGCTTCAAGAAAAATTTGCACTATATAAAGAGAACTTTCCAACTTGGTCACAGCAATCCTCAGGGATGTTACAATTTGCAATTTGGACAGCTTTAGAAATTGAAGGATTTGGTGCTACATTGCAACATTATAATCCATTAATTGATGAAAAAGTAAGAAAAGAATGGGATGTTCCAGAAAACTGGAAACTCACTGCGCAAATGCCATTTGGTAAACCAGTAGTACTTGCTGGCGAAAAAGAGTTCCAACCATTACAAAATCGTGTGAAAATTTATAAATAAGGTAGAAATTATAAAAGGTGAACAGGGATACGACCTGTTCACCTTTTATTATCACGCATTAACGGCCCGCAAACGCCCGATTGGTGAAGGATAATAATTAGTGGGAGATGCAAAAAAATCCTTACTACTTATAAAGTTTCACTTTATAAGTAGTAGGATTTTTTTGTTGGCAATTTTTCATCTGATTTTTCAATTCTTTTTTACGTGTTTCAATAGTTGATATTTTTTGTAATGTTATAAATGAAACGAACTGAATAGAGGCGTAGTATAATTCTATATTTTTGTTTATGTGATCGTCTATTATGTTTTTCACAAATGCACCTCCTTGTTCATTACTAGTAAGACTACAATTTGGAATGGTGGAAGTCGGCAGTCCTTAAATTCCTATTGCACATCTCTTTGTTGATAAGAGTTTCATATTATATGATTATATAAATAATAACGGAAATATTTCAAAAATTCCATAGCTAGTAAAAAAATAAATAGTCAATGGAGTGTGTATTTTCTTTAACATAGAATGAGGTTTTGAGAACTAAATCTTACAATTCGTCAAATTATTTAAAAAACATAGATCGTATAGGAAATTAGTTTTCTGAAAATATTATACTATTGATTAATTAAGTAATTTTTGCCATGATAAGAGTACGCTTCATGTAATTCATTTTATCAAGAAAACACATAGTTTGTTTTGTATTCGTTAATAAATTTTTTTATTGGATAGAAAATAAGTATTCTATATTGAGATAATGAATGGAATGTCGAATTTTCATGCGATACATAAGAAATTTGAAGAAAATCGTTGCAAAATTACTATGTTTAATGATAAAGTTCACATGAAGTTCACACGGAATTCACTTCATGCATTTAAAATGAAATACGTGTGAAAAATAAAACTCTTGTTAAAAAATGGAACTTGATGAATATTTTACTTTGATAATATTGTAAAGTATTAAGTTTATATGTTTTTTTAAGAGGATAGTAGGGAAAGGAAGTAAAGACAACTTATGAAAAAAGTAATTGCAGGTTTAGCAGCAGCTTCAGTAGCAGGTGTTGCAGTTCCAGGTATGGATTCTGCTCATGCACAAGTTTCGAACGAAGCGCTAAAAGAAATTAATGGACAAACTCAAACACAAACTCAAACGACTGTAACTGAAACAAAAAAAGTAGAAACAACTTCTGAATTAAAATACACAGTAACTGCTGATGTATTAAATGTTCGTTCAGGTGCTGGTACAGGACATAACGTTATTTCTAAAGTAAAACAAGGTCAAGTACTACAAGTAATTGGACAAGAAAACGGTTGGTTCAAAGTAAGTGTAAACGGCCAAACAGGTTATGTAAGTGGTGACTTCGTAACAACTGGTGGTAACAAAGGAACAACTGTTCAACAAGGAACAGGTACTTACACAGTAAACGTTTCTTCACTTAACGTACGTACAGGCCCAAGTACTTCTCATACAGCATTAGGTTCTGTAAATAAAGGGAAAACAGTACAAGTTGTAGGTGAAGTACAAGATTGGTTTAAAATCAACTTCAACGGTGGAACTGGATACGTAAGCAAAGACTTCGTAACAAAAGGTGGTTCTGCTGTATCTAACGAAACACAAAAACCAACTACAAACAACAACAATACTACTACAGTTCAAACTGGTGGTTCTTATGTTGTTAACACTGGTGCTTTAAAAGTACGTACAGGCCCAGCTACATACAATGCTGTAATTGGTGGGGTAACAAACGGTAAAGTATTAAACGTTACTGGCGCAGAAAATGGTTGGTACAAGATTAACCATAATGGCCGCACAGGTTACGTAAGTGCAGACTATGTTAAGTTTGTAAAAGGTGGAGTGACTGGTGGTAACCAAGGTTCTAACCAAGGTTCTAACCAAGGTTCTAACCAAGGTTCTAACCAAGTACAAAAACCAACAGCACCTACAGGTGGAGATACGTCTTCAATCGCTGGATTCGCTAGATCTTTAAATGGTTCACCATACAGAACTGCTGGTACAACACCTGCTGGTTTTGACTGCAGTGGATTCATTCACTACGTATTAAATCAAACTGGTCATAAAGGCGCTCGTCAAACAGTTGCTGGATACTGGAGCTCTAAAACAAAAACTAGTAATCCACAACCAGGTGATTTAGTATACTTCCAAAATACTTATAAATCAGGTCCTTCTCACATGGGTGTTTACTTAGGAAACGGTCAGTTCATTAGTGCAGAAACTGATGCAACTGGTGTACGTATTAGTTCTGTAAGCAACTCTTACTGGAGCAAGCACATTTTAGGTTACACAAAAGCATACTAAGAAAAAGTATTTTATACTTTTCGTATAGAGAAAAGGCTTTCCAAGGAAACTTGGGAAGCCTTTTTATAGTTGAATAAATTGGAAGTTTAGTAGTTTTTATTTTAACTTTCCATTTAAAAATCGATCATATAAGTCATGAAAATAGTTAGGACGAAATAAGTTTGCAGCATGTCCTGCTAAAGGTATTTCCTTATATAGAACGTTTGGCAGAATAGATTTTAAATCAAATAGGCAAGATTTATAGAGATGATCTTGTTCACCCATTACCCATAATATTGGGTGGGGAAGTGATTTTAATTTAGATTTTAAATCGAATTCTAACCGGTGTCGTAATGATTGGGCAATTATGGATGAATGTAATTGTAATCCGAAACGGTAGTAAATATTTCTTGAAATGACTGCGAACGGATTCGCTTTTAATATGCCGCTTGGAAAAATAGTATTTGCGTATTGAGAGAGCCATTTAGAGTATTCGTCTCCTCGCTTCTCCCAAAATTTTTGAAATACGTTATATAAAAGGGATGGATTATTATAATGTCCACCAATATGACAAATGCTTAATACCTTTTCCGGGTGCATTTGTGCAAAAATAGTGGAGATATAACAGCCATAGCTTAAAGCGCAAATATGAGCCTCTGTAATACCTTCTTTTTCATATAATTTCAATAATTGATCTACGAGGCGCTGTAATGAAAATTCAATAGCTTCTCCTTTATCGTCGCCGTGACCTAATAAGTCATAAGTTATAATGTTGTAGGAGGCAGAAAATCGTTTATGCTCTTTTTTGAAGGCACGACGATTGCCAACTAAGCCGTGAATAAAAATGATTGTTTCCTTTTCAGAATGTATATTTGTTTGCAAAAAGGATACTCCTTTCAATAACTGGAGATTTATATAGTATTTTAAATTAGTTATCTATAATTCACATACAATAATATTAAGTACCAGGTAATAATATCAGATGTTTATATCTGTTGTAAAGATGAGTTTTTATGTATATTTTGTAAAAATAGAAAAAGTGTGTTTACATTCAGTTTACATTTGTACTGTATTCTAGTTTTAGAAAGAGCAGTTTGGCTTAACACGAGGAGATGAACAGGAATGGAAGTTAGAAATGAAATGAAGAAAAAGGAAGTTGGAGGCAGTTTTTACGCCTTATTCGAGATACAAATCCTCCGAAAGGGATTCTTGTTTTTGCATTGTTAATGAGTTTGCTTTCTACAGGAGCGAGTTTATTTATTCCGATGTTAACAAAAGGATTAGTAGATAATTTTTCGCTTTCGTCAATTAGTACAGGACAAATTGTTGGGCTAGTTGCCTTCTTTGTCATGCAAACCATTGCTGCAGGATTGTCTATTTATTTACTAAATTATATTGGGCAGAAGATTGTAGCTGGACTGAGAGAACGTTTGTGGAAAAAGGTGCTTGTTTTACCAGTATCTTATTATGATCAAAATAGAACAGGCGATACGATTAGCCGTATGACAAATGATACAGGTGTTGTGAAAACATTAATTTCTGAGCACTTGTCAAATTTATTAACAGGCGGTATTTCAATTGTTGGATCATTAATTGTATTATTTGTTTTAGATTGGAAAATGACAGCTTTACTCTTAACGGTTATTCCGTTGTCTGTATTAATTTTAGTTCCTCTTGGACGAAAAATGTATAAGATTTCAAAAGCGCTTCAAGATGAAACAGCATCTTTTACAAGTGTGTTAACACAGGTGTTATCAGAAATTCGTTTAGTGAAATCTTCAAATACAGAAAAAAGAGAATATGAGACAGGTAATACAGGGATACAAAAGTTATTGCAATTTGGTTTAAAAGAAGGAAAAGTGCAAGCATTAATTTCACCAGTTATGTCGTTTGTTTTAATGGCACTGCTTGTTATTATCGTAGGCTATGGTGGAATGCGAGTTTCTAGTGGTGCATTAACAACAGGTGAACTTGTAGCATTTATTTTATATTTAGTTCAAATTATTATGCCAATGAGCCAGTTATCTATGTTCTTTACACAATTCCAAAAGGCAATTGGTGCAACGGAAAGAATTAATGCGATTTTAGAATATGAAGTAGAAGATCATGAAACTGGTGTGAAGGTTTCGAATGCTAAGCAGTCGATAGTTCTTGAAAATGTACATTTTGAGTATAACGAAGATGAGAAAGTATTGAACAATATTGATTTCACAATTGAATCTGGAAAAGTAACAGCGATTGTAGGTCCAAGTGGTAGCGGAAAAACAACTTTATTTTCATTATTAGAACGTTTTTATGAGCCAACTGGTGGTGCTATTAAATTAGGAAAAGAATCAATTACGAGCTATTCATTGCAGTCATGGCGACGTCAAATTGGTTATGTATCACAAGATAGTCCGTTAATCGATGGAACGATTCGTGATAATATTTGTTACGGTGTTGAGGGCGAAGTGACGGATGCAGAAATTGAAAAAGTAGCAGCTATGGCATATGTTGATGCATTTATTCATGATTTACCAAATGGATATGCAACAGAAGTTGGAGAGCGCGGTGTGAAGCTTTCTGGAGGACAAAGACAGCGAATTGCGATTGCCCGAGCATTACTTCGAAATCCGCAAATTCTTATGTTAGATGAAGCAACTTCAAGTCTAGATAGTAAATCCGAGTCTGTCGTTCAAAAGGCATTAAATAACTTAATGAAAGGCAGAACAACTTTAGTTATTGCACATAGGCTTTCTACGGTTGTAGATGCGGATAAAATTATCTTTATTGAAAAAGGGAACCTTACAGGAAGCGGTACGCACGATGAATTATTACGTACACATGACATGTATCGTGAGTTTGCAACGCAACAATTGAAAATTAAAGAGGGTGCATTATAAAATGAATAATCAGTGGAGGTTGTACTCCGCTGATTATTCATTTTAAAAAAATATAAAAGATGCTTAGTAGAAAGGAAATGGTTCCTTTGATACCTAAAATTTTAATAGTAGACGACGATCCACATATTAGAGAACTCGTTTCTGTTTTTTTAGAGCGGGAAGGCTTTCAAACATATGAGGCAATTGATGGCATAGATGCACTTAGGAAAATGGACGAAGTAAAAGTCGATATGGTTATTCTTGATATCATGATGCCAAATATGGATGGATTTGATGTATGTTTTGAATTAAGAAAATACTATGATATCCCGGTTCTGATGCTAACTGCCAAAGGAGAAACATCACAAAAAGTAAAAGGATTTCACCTTGGGACAGATGATTATCTCGTAAAACCATTTGATCCTATAGAATTAGTAGTGAGAGTAAAGGCGTTACTGAAACGTTACCAAATTACAGTATCGCAATCGATTCAAGTTGGAAATGTACTGTTAAACCGTAAAACGTTTGAAGTGACACTGGGGGAACAAACGGTTACGTTACCGCTAAAAGAATTCGAGTTACTTTTTACATTAGGATCTAAGGCGGGAAGAACTTGTTCGAGAGAGCAATTAATTGAAGAAATATGGGGATATGATTTTGAAGGGAATGAACGTACACTAGACGTTCATATTAATCGGTTACGTGAGAAGTTTCAAGAAGAGAAGTCGAAATTTAGTATTAAAACAATAAGAGGTTTAGGGTATCGCTTAGAGGTAAGTAAATGAGAAAAAGAAAACGAATGAGTAAGTTGAAGATGCTGAAAGTATTTGGAGCGGTATTAGCTCTCTTTACTTTTCTTACTATCATTTGGTCTATCGCATTTTATGTAGCAACTAGTTTATTGAATGCTTTTGACGTAAATGTATCGCCGTTTGTTGCCTTTCTAATTAGTGATATGGTCGGTTTTGTATTTATTATTCTTATTTGGACATTAATTGGAATATTAATGAGGCCAAAACGAGAGGCAATGATTTGGACTATTATTGAACCGATACAAAAAATTGCAAAAGGAGACTTCTCCGTAAAAATACGAAATGAAGAAAAGTATGATGGAGAAATTGGCGTGCTCGTAAAAAGTATAAATGATATGACAGATGAACTGAATACGATGGAGAAAATGAGACAAGAGTTTGTATCAAATGTTTCTCATGAAATACAGTCACCATTAACTTCTATAAAAGGATTTGCTAGAGCACTACAAGATGATAATCTTTCTGAGGAAAAAAGAAAGCATTATCTTACCATTATTGAAACTGAAACAACGAGATTATCTAAACTAAGTCAAAACTTATTGAAGCTAACTCTTTTAGAATCCGAAGAGTATACACCAGAAAGAGTGAGCTATCGATTAGATCAACAGTTAAAGCAAATTGTATTAAATAGTGAACCACTCTGGGCTGAAAAAGAAATTGAATTAGATCTTGATTTAGAGAAAGTCCATGTAACTGCAGACCAAGAAAGTATGAGTCAAGTGTGGATTAATTTAATTCATAATAGCATTAAATTTACTCCAAGCGGTGGTACGATCACTATTCAGTTAAAGGAACATGAGACAGTAGTGGAAGTGCGTATCTGTGATTCAGGAATTGGTATATCAGAAGAACAGAAACAACATATTTTTGAGCGTTTTTATAAAGCGGATTCTTCACGAAATCGTGCCTATGGAGGAAGTGGCTTAGGTTTAGCTATTGTAAAAAAAGTACTTGATCTTCATGAAGGAGAAATAAAAGTCGAGAGTGAGGAAGGAAATGGTACAGAATTTATTGTGTGTATTCCTAAATATGAAGAAAAGTAGTGTTAGGTGGAAAGATTTCTAACACTATTTTTCTTTAAAAAGGCATATATAGCTACTATGGTTACCTACAAGTAACCTACGCACATGAAAGTGCATCATTGCCTTTTTACATAAACATAGATACACTTTTAATATGATAAACAACAGAGAAGATTAAGGAGTGTTATACTTGGCAGAATTATTACAAGGTAAAAATGCTTTAATTACAGGAGCAGGTAGAGGTATTGGTCGTGCTGTAGCGATCGCATTAGCGAAAGAAGGCGTAAATGTAGGTCTTTTAGCTCGTTCAGAAGAAAACTTAAAAGCTGTAGCGAAAGAAGTGGAAGCAGAAGGCGTAAAAGCTGTTATTGCGACTGCTGATGTATCTTCGTATGAAGAGGTAACGACTGCAATTGAAACGTTAAAAAACGGTTTAGGGTCTATCGATATTTTAATTAATAACGCTGGTATTTCTAAATTTGGTAAGTTTTTAGAATTAGACGTTGCTGATTGGGAAAAAATCATTCAAGTAAACTTAATGGGTGTATACTATGCAACTCGTGCCGCTTTACCAAGCATGATTGAACAACAATCTGGTGATATTATTAATATTTCATCTACAGCAGGACAAAAAGGCGCGCCTGTAACAAGTGCATATAGTGCTTCTAAATTTGGTGTTCTTGGCTTAACAGAATCGTTAGCGATGGAAGTTCGTAAACATAACATTCGTGTAACGGCTTTAACTCCAAGTACAGTAGCAACTGATATGGCTGTAGATTTAGGGTTAACTGATGGAAATCCTGATAAAGTAATGCAAGCAGAAGATATTGCAGAGTTTATCGTAGCACAGCTGAAATTAAATAAACGTACATTTATTAAATCAGCAGGACTTTGGTCTACTAATCCGTAAGGGCTACATGTATTAACAAAGAAGGGACATCTATTCTGTAATGGAGTGGGTGTTCCTTCTTTATTTTTTGTATATAAAACGGAATTTTCGGTATAATCAAGTGTGAATGGTAGAAAAGCATAAAAAACTTTAAGGGGATGGTATATACATGAGTACGATTGAGAAATGGTCGGCTGTTGATCAATATATGAGTGATGTATTAATACCGAAAGATTCTACATTAGAAAGGGTCCTTCAAGCAAACGCTGCAGCTAATTTACCGGCACATGATGTATCGCCAACGCAAGGGAAGTTTTTGCAACTATTAGTACAAATTCAAGGAGCTCGAAACATTTTGGAAATTGGTACTCTAGGCGGATATAGCACGATATGGATTGCAAGGGGCTTACCATCTGGAGGACAAGTTGTTACATTGGAAGCAAATGAAAAACATGCAGAAATTGCACGTAGCAATATTGAACGTGCTAATTTGAATGATAAAATTGAAATACGAACAGGATTAGCGTTAGATTCTTTACAACAAATAAAAAATGAGCAGTATGAACCTTTTGATTTTATTTTCATAGATGCTGATAAACAAAATAACCCTGCTTATTTTGAATGGGCACTAAAACTATCACGACCGGGTACTGTAATTATTGGTGATAACGTAGTACGTGAAGGAGAAGTTATTGACAATACTAGTAGCGATCCTCGTGTACAAGGAATACGCCGTTTCTATGAATTAATAGCTGCTGAGCCACGTGTTAGTGCTACAGCGCTTCAAACTGTAGGAAGTAAGGGATACGATGGGTTTGTGATGGCAGTTGTAAAAGAGTGATGTAAGAAGGAAAAAGGGATGAAAAAGAAGTTTCGAAAATTATAACATGTATCGTGTATAACGAGATTAGCTCGTGGACCTCCAGTATACATAACGCTATATTATATATTAAAAAATTGGAGGCTATAAGTAGATGAGAACTGAAAAAGAAATGCTAGACTTAATTATAAATACAGCAAAAGAGGATGAAAGAATTCGAGCTGTCATCATGAATGGATCGCGTGTAAATCCAAATGTGAAAAAAGATTGTTTTCAAGATTATGATATTATGTATGTTGTGAATGATATACAATCTTTTATATCTAATCATAATTGGATTCATAGATTTGGAGAAATAATGATTGTACAAATGCCGGAAGAAATGTCATTAATTCCAGCAGATGAAGACGGGAAGTTTCCGTATTTAATGCAGTTCATGGATGGGAATCGGATTGATTTAACACTAGTTCCAGTTGAGTTAATAAAAAAGTTCGTTGGAAAAGATAGTTTAAGTAAACTGCTTCTTGATAAAGATAATTGTCTGGGAGAATTCCCACCAGCAAGCGATAAAGATTACTTAGTAAAAAAGCCTACGGAAAAAGAGTTTTTAGATTGCTGTAATGAATTTTGGTGGTGTAGTACAAATGTAGGAAAAGGGTTATGGCGCGAGGAGCTTACTTATGCGAAAGGAATGCTTGAAGGCCCAATGCGAGATATGTTAGTTGTAATGCTAGAGTGGCATATTGGTATGAAAACAAAGTTTACAGCTAATGCTGGGAAGTTTGGGAAGTATTTCGAACAATATGTTGAAAAAGATGTCTGGGAGCAGTTTAAAAGGACATTTTCAAATGCAGAGTATGAAAATATTTGGGATTCATTTTTCATAATGGGTAATTTATTTAGGAAAGTTGCGAACGAAATTGCTAACACTTATGAATATCAATATCCGCAAGATGATGATGACAAAGTGACGAGCTATTTAAAGCATGTAAGAAAATTACCGAAAGATAGTAAAGTAATTTATTAAGTATATAAATCAGTAAGACTGTCCTAATTACGGACAGTCTTATTTTTGTTCAGGAATCAGAATTTCTCTAACAAAGTACAGATGAAACACATATGAAATTTTAGGGAGGTTTTTATCATGTATTATTTTTATTCACCAGAAATGTTCGTTCCATTTCCTTTAGGGCTAGAACGCAATATTTCGTACGCTTATATGCCATATCATTCATTTTATTATGGAGACTATGTAAATGCGCTACCATACGCATTACATGTTCCTCAAAATTATGAAGCACAAATGAAAGAAGAGGATCGTGGATCATGGACACCATTTTCATGGGTCGAAAAATATGCGTATGCATTTTCAGGACCATACAATAAAGCGGAAGTAGCTCTTACATTTGATGATGGACCAGATTTAGTATTTACGCCAAAAATTTTAGATAAGTTAAAACAACATAATGTGAAAGCTACTTTTTTCTTGCTCGGTGAAAATGCAGAAAAGTTTCCGAATGTAGTAAAGCGTATTGCAAACGAAGGGCATGTAATTGGTAATCATACGTATAGTCATCCAAATTTAGCGAAAGTAAATGAGGCTGAGTACCATAATCAAATTATAAAAACGGAAGAAATATTAAATCGGTTAGCTGGTTATGCACCGAAGTTTATACGTCCGCCTTACGGTGAAATACTTGAAAATCAATTGAAGTGGGCAACAGAGCAAAATTTTATGATTGTACAGTGGAGTGTTGATACGGTTGATTGGAAAGGTGTAAGTGCTGATACGATTACAAATAATGTGCTAGGGAATTCATTTCCAGGTAGTGTCATACTTCAGCATTCAACTCCAGGTGGGCATTTACAAGGATCTGTAGATGCGCTAGACAAAATCATTCCACAGTTGAAAACGAAAGGAGCGCGCTTTGTAACACTTCCAAGTATGTTCCAGACATCTAAAGAGAGAAAATGAAAATGTTAATAATTGGAACTTGGGTGATTATATAGTATAATGAAGGTATAAATTAGGGGGTGGATATAATTGTTGTATGCACTAGTAAACATAGGAATAAGCATGTTGATCGGTATTATATTTATACTTGCCGCACGTATTCTTCAAAAAAATCCACCGACAGATATTAACGCAGCATATGGTTATCGTACGAAACGGTCTATGAAAAATAAGAAGTTATGGGATGCAGGTAACAAGTATAGTGCAGAAGTGATGAAGAAAAACGGATTCATCATGATATTAATTGGAAGTGTTATTAGTATACTGTTTAGATATCCCCATACAATAATAGCGATTATGGTGGTTATGCTGTTATTAATCATTCGTTTATTTATACAAGTAGAGAATAGATTGAAGATACTTGAACAATAGTAAAAAAATAGGACTCTGCGCAATATTATGCTAGGAGTCCTATTTTATTTATAAACTATTATTTTTTAAGAATTCTTTTCCTTGCTCTATAACAAATTCATAGTATGTAAGATCATACGGATAAATATCTTCAATTGTTATTGTAATTGGTTTATTGTTTAAAACAGAAATAGCCGAAAAAGATGAAATCTCTCTTTTTAATAGTTGTAGAAAAGCAGTTGCATGTACTTTCATCACATCGTCTACTTCATCACCTGGTGCAAATGGAAGAGGCTTTATTACGTTGTGAAAATACATATGACAAAACTCACGATCAGTAAGATCTGAAATTTCATAATCTATTTTATAGATTCCTTTGTATGCTAAATCAGTCCTTTGAAAGGAAAGCCCCAATTCTTCTTCAATTTCACGAAGGCCGCCAATTTCTACATCTTCATCATGCATAATATGTCCAGCTGAAGTAATATCCCATATACCCGGAGCTTCTTTTTTATTTTTAGAGCGTAATTGAAAATATAAGAACATATCTTCATCATCTTTTTCTATAAACCAGCAATGGAATGTTTCGTGCCAATCACCGTCACGATGCACTTCATCACGTAATTTCTTTCCAAGTGTATTTTTTTCAGAATCAAATATCGTTAACCACTCTGTCATTTTAATTCCCCTTTCTGCAAATTTTATTATACAATATTTGTATTAAATTTTGGGAAAATAAAGAAAAAAGGGGTGGTTGTAAATGGGGATAGAAAGTAAGGAAATAAAATCGATTATTTCAACAGAGGAAGAATTACGACAAATATTGGGGCAACCAAGTGAGCGAGCTTTGAAAAAAGTTATTTCATCACTTGATCATCATTGTGTAGATTTTCTGTCTAAATCTCCTTTTCTAGTATTAGCTACTGCAAATAAATTAGGAGAGTGTGATGCTTCGCCAAGAGGGGATGCACCTGGATTTGTATATGTATTGAATAAAAATAAAATTATCGTTCCGGAAAGGCCGGGCAATCGTCGTATAGACTCCATTTTAAATATTATTTCAAATCCGCACGTAGGGTTAATCTTTTTTATTCCTGGTCTTGGGGAAACACTCCGAATAAACGGTAAAGCATATATTACAAACGATGAAGAAATTTTGAAAGAGATGCAGGCGAATGGACGTAATCCGTTACTTGGAATTGTTGTTGAAATAGAAGAATGCTACATTCATTGTGCAAAAGCTTTTATTCGTTCTAAGATGTGGGATCCAGAATCTTGGTTAAATAAAAAAGGGTTACCTTCAGCAGCAAAAATGTTGTTGGAGCATGCGAAAGTGAATACTTCAGAAGAAGATGTTGCACGTTCTTTAGAAGAAAGTTATACGAAAAGATTGTATTAAAAATCCTTTATTAGTATAGTTTTAAAAGGAAGAGATCTACTCGTTTTAGAATGGAATACTTTTATGTGAAACATTAATTTACAAGTTGGGAAATTACGAAATAGGTAAATAGATTGGCCGGTATAAAATATTATTGTGAAATATAATAAAAAATGATCTTGAAAATAGTTAATAAAAATAGGCTTGCTTTTTAAAAATTTGATAACTATAATAAGTTAACAAATAGACATGAACGAAAAAGTAATGACAAGGACACGAAATCATTTTTACGGTTTACAGAGAGGGAAGTCAAGGGTGTGAGCTTCCTAACACGAGAAATGATTTTACCACCTTTGAACTTCAATAGTGAACGAGTAATCTAGTAATTATTGACGGTATCAGCCGTTATCTGAACTTGAGCAATCTAGAAGGAAATACGTCTAGATTGGAACAAGGGTGGAACCACGAAAACACATTCGTCCCTTTCCTAGGGATGAGTGTGTTTTTTTACGGCCTTAGAGATAGAAAATTTGAAATAATTAAAAAATTTTATTGATTTTGTTTTTTATGCGAGTATAATGAGTTAACAAATAAACATGAACGAAAAAGTAACGATAAGGACACGAAATCATTTTTACGGTTTACAGAGAGGGAAGCCAAGGGTGTGAGCTTCCTAACACGAGAAATGATTTTACCACCTTTGAACTTCAATAGTGAACGAGTAATCTAGTAATTATTGACGGTATCAGCCGTTATCTGAACTTGAGCAATCTAGGAGGAGATACGTCTAGATTGGAACAAGGGTGGAACCACGAAAACACATTCGTCCCTTTCCTAGGGATGAGTGTGTTTTTTTATCCCGCATTAACGGTCAGTAAGACTCCCATCTCAAAATTTGGCAGATGCGAGGGAGTTAGATGGGAGATCAACTGTCCGTAAAAGCCCGATTGGTTCAACTAATAATCAGTGAGGAATGGACAAAATCTCCACTGATTAAAGTTTCACTTTATTACTTTGAAAGGAGGTGCTGTAACATGAAACGATTCGTACGTACGGAAATAACCACCACCTGCATGATTAAAAAGCAGAACAAGGTGATTGATAGAGATAAAAAATAAAATTGTAGGAGGAGATTAGAAGATGCATAACGTTATTAATGTTGGGGTGTTAGGATTAGGTACAGTCGGAAGTGGTGTTGTCCACATTTTGAAAGAACATTATAAAAAAATCGCACTTGATACAGGATACGAAGTGAAAGTAAAAACAGTCGTTGTACGTGATTTGGAAAAAGAACGCGATGTTTGTATTGATGGAATTGCAGTAACAAGTCATGCAGATGAAGTTCTAAATGATTCAAATATTGATATTGTAGTAGAGGTAATGGGCGGAATTGAAGAAGCAAAACAGCATATTGTGAAGGCTTTACGAAATAAGAAGCATGTCGTAACAGCAAATAAAGATTTAATGGCTGTATACGGTGCGGAACTTCTTCAATTAGCGAACGTAAATGATTGTGATCTATGTTATGAGGCAAGTGTAGCGGGTGGTATTCCAGTGTTAAGAGGATTAACAGACGGATTAGCTTCAGATCAAATTGAAAAAATAATGGGAATTGTAAATGGAACAACAAATTACATGTTAACAAAGATGAGTCAAAATGGATGGTCGTATGAAGAGGCTTTACAGGAAGCACAAAAATTAGGATTCGCAGAATCAGATCCGACAGCAGATGTAGATGGACTAGATGCGGCGAGAAAGGTAGCGATCCTTGCGAATTTAGGGTTTTCGATGAATGTTTCATTAGATGATGTGCAAGTGAGAGGGATTCGAAAGGTTGCAAAAGAAGATTTACAAATGGCTGAAAAGTTAGGATTTACTATGAAACTAATTGGTAAAGCGGAGAAACAAGGAGCAGCTATTCATTTAAGTGTAGAACCGACTCTTTTACCAAGCCGTCATCCGTTATCAAATGTAAATAATGAATTTAATGCAGTGTATGTTCACGGTCAAGCAGTAGGGGAAGTGATGTTTTACGGACCTGGAGCTGGGAAGTTACCGACTGGCTCTGCTGTAGTAAGTGATATTATTTCGATTGTTAAAAATATGAATCAAGTTCCGAAAAATAAAAGTGCGTTAAAAGAACCAGTGCCGTATGAATTACAAGGAGATGAAGAAGTTGTTTCGAAATACTTCTTACGTATTTCATTACAAGATGAGCCAGGGATGTTGCAAAAAGTAACAGAATGTTTCGTTAATTATTCTGTAAGTTTAAAAGAAGTGATTCAATTACCTTTGAATCGTGAGCTTGCAGAAGTCGTTGTTGTGACACATCAAACTTCAAAATATCAATTCGAAAAAGTTTTAGGAGCAATAGAAGCTGTCGCAAGTGAAATAAACAGTTATTACATTATTGAGGAGGAAAAACAATATGTATAAAGGACTATTAAAACAGTATGCTGCTTATTTACCAGTAAATGAAAACACACCTGATGTCAGTTTAATGGAAGGGAATACGCCTCTAATTCCATTATTAAATATATCAAAACAATTAGGGATTCACTTATATGGTAAGTATGAAGGAGCGAATCCAACAGGTTCTTTTAAAGATCGTGGTATGGTAATGGCGGTTGCTAAAGCGAAAGAAGAAGGTTCTGAGGCAATCATTTGTGCATCAACAGGTAATACATCGGCAGCGGCTGCAGCATATGCGGCACGCCTCGGAATGAAATGTATTATCGTAATCCCGGAAGGAAAGATTGCGCATGGAAAGTTAGCGCAAGCAGTCGCTTATGGAGCTGAAATCATTTCAATAGAAGGAAATTTTGATGATGCACTTAAGGCTGTAAGAAACATTGCTGCAGAAGAGCCAATTACATTAGTAAACTCAGTGAACCCTTATCGAATTGAAGGGCAAAAAACAGCAGCGTTTGAAATTTGTGACCAGTTGCAAAAAGCGCCAGATGTTCTCGCTATTCCTGTTGGGAATGCAGGGAATATTACAGCATACTGGAAAGGGTTCTGTGAATATGAGAAAGAAAAAGGCTACAAAAAGCCAAGAATTCACGGCTTTGAAGCGGAAGGAGCAGCTGCAATTGTAAAAGGACATGTAATTGAAGAACCTGAAACAATTGCAACAGCTATACGTATCGGTAACCCAGCGAGTTGGTCATATGCAGTAGAGGCTGCTGAGCAGTCTCGAGGCGAGATAGATATGGTATCAGATGAGGAAATATTACATGCGTATAGATTGTTAGCAAAAACGGAAGGGGTTTTCGCTGAGCCAGGATCAAATGCTTCATTAGCTGGCGTAATGAAACATGTTCAATCTGGAAAAATCAAAAAAGGAGAAACAGTAGTTGCGGTATTAACTGGAAATGGTTTGAAAGATCCTGATATCGCAATTTCTTCTAATAAATTAGATATTGCAAGTGTTTCAAATGATATAGAACAAATTAAAGAACATATAAAAGGGGTGATTATGTCGTGATACCATTGAGAGTACGTGTGCCTGCTAGTACAGCAAATGTTGGACCTGGATTTGATTCAGTAGGAATAGCTTTGTCATTGTATTTAGAGGTTGTTGTAAAGGGCACAGCTGATAAATGGCAAGTAATACATTCCTTTGAAGATTCAATTCCGACAGATGATAAAAATTTAATCGTTAGCACGGCATGTAAAGTATGTCCGTCTTTATCACCCCATATAATAGAAGTTACTAGTAATATTCCGCTAACAAGAGGACTAGGAAGTAGTGCCTCAGCGATTGTAGCAGGAATAGAGCTTGCGAATCAACTTGCTAATTTGAACTTAACGACTGATCAAAAGGTTCAAATTGCTACAAATTTTGAAGGGCATCCAGATAATGTTGCAGCTTCTATATTAGGTGGAACTGTAATCGGAGCACTTGATGGAAAGAATGTTTCAGTTGTAAGGATTGAAAGTAAGGAATTAGGCGTAATTTCTCTTATTCCAAATGAAGAGCTAAATACAGATGAAAGTCGATCTGTATTACCAGAAATGTTTCCGTTTCATGAAGCAGTTAAAGCTAGTGCGATAAGCAACGTATTAGTAGCAGCATTATGCCAAAAGCGGTGGGAAGTTGTAGGTGAAATGATGGAAAGAGATCATTTTCACGAGCCATATCGTTTAGAACTCGTACCGTTATTACCATCTATTCGTAAATGCGCAAAAGAATTCGGTGCGTACGGCACAGCACTTAGCGGTGCGGGACCATCTATTTTTATATTAACGCCGTATGAGAAACGTCAAGAAATCGCTGAGCAATTAGCGAAAGTATTTACAGCTATGAAAGTATGTGAGCTTGAAATCGATCATAAAGGGATTTCTGTAAATAAGGAAGAACATATTGGATTATAAAAAAAGCTAGCATCGCTAGCTTTTTTTTTTGCTGTAAATATATTTTAAATCAGCATATAAAATGAAAATGAGTATTGTATAATTCAGTAAAGAGCGTATTAATTTTGGAGGTGATTATATGAGTTCAAAAGAGTCACCAGAAGAAAAAAGAGAACACATAAGACAAAGTGAGTTAAAAAATAACCCTACCGGTTCTTTGAATGATGGGCTCAATAGAGCGGAATCAGGTAGCCTTGGTGATATGACAGGGGGCATGAATTGGAAAGGTACAGGGATATTAATTTTAGTGTTAGTTTTAGGATATATTATATACACTTACTTTTTCAGTTAAGGAAAGCCTAGCGAAACTTTAATTTGTTTATTTGCATTATTTGTGAAAATAAAAAACAAGGATTAAAGTCCCGCTGTATTACATATTAAAAAATAAATTATAGTTATTTGAGAACTTTTTATACTCATAATAGAGTTAGCATTATGCTAGCTCTATTATTTTTTGCCATATTCCTGTAACAAATCCCCTGTATATTCAGGGATGGAGGTGCAGGAGATGAAAAAAATGATAGCGATATGTCTTCTTACAACTATGTCATTTTCGACTTTAGTCGGGTGTGATGTAAAAGGTAATAATGCTGTACAAGAGTCTAAAATAAAGAAAGCGACGTATAAAGATTTTACTTACGATGTAAATCCAGAGACTTTCACGTTAACTGTAGAACATGATGGTGTAAAGGAACAGGCATCACGAGCTCTGCCGATAATGAAGGTGTCGAATGTAAAAAAAGATAAGGATCGTATGTCGTGGGAATATCCAGATCAAAAAGTAAAAGTAAACTTAGAAAAGAAAAAAGACCACTTAAATATTGAAGTAGAATCGATTGGTGCAGAAAGCTTTACATGGCCGAAAGTACAGGCTGAAAATTATACACTTCCGTTATGGGAAGGTAAACAAATTCCAAGTAATGATGAGAATTGGAAGAAGTTTTTAAAGGATGATGCATATTCATTTGCTGAATCATTTTCTATGAAGTTTTTTGCATTAAATGGTTCGAAATATTCCATTGTATATATTGCGAATAATATATTTAATAATGAAGTGAAATTTCATTCGGATCCGAAAATAGGGTTTGATTTTATACATGAATTCCCGAGTATAAATAAAAATAAAACATATGGTTTTCAATTATATGTCACAAATACTGATGCAGTAAGTATTGCTAAGCTGTATAAGGATAACATTATGGAAAAAGGTGAATTTAAAACATTACAAGAAAAGGCAAGAAGAAATAAAGAAATTGAAAAACTTTATGGAGCGGCTCATTTTTATTTTTGGAATCAAAATGGTTTATCAGCAAGTAATGTAAATTGGCCGAAGTTAAGAGAGCAAATAAATAGCCCAGTGTTTAGCCATATAAAAGAGCTTATTCAAAAAAATAGTTCAGAGCCTGGGGAATTAAATGTATTTGAGCAAGTAAGTAAACAAGATTTCATTGATAAGTATCAAAAAAATGTTATTTTGCGTTATGTAAACGAAGTGTTATCAATGAAGGAATTGTATAAAGAGGATATTTTCCCGAAAGTTGATCAGGAGGCTAGTGAGTTATTAAAAAAAGGTATAGATCACTTATCGAAAGCAGAACTGTATAGCTTAAATAAGCATTTATTAAAGTCAGTACTTGGTGATTCAGTTGAAGATATAAGTAAGTGGGGAAACGCAGATGGAACGGATATAATAAAGGAAATGAAAGAAGAAGGGATAGACAAAGCTTGGATTGGTCTACCGAACTGGGAACAAGGATTTATGCAACCTAATTTTGTTACAGAAGCTAAGAAAATGGGATATTTAGTTGGTCCGTATGATTCTTATCATTCCATTCATGAGAAAGGTGATAAAAATTGGAACACAGCGTCCTTTAATGATCCATCGTTATATGAAGAGGCAACTGTAACGAAGAAAAATGGAGAAAAGGTGCAAGGGTTTTTAGGTAGAGGGCGAAAACTAAATCCAACATTATCACTTCCTAGTGTAAAAGAACGAATGAACGATATATTGCAAAATGGTCCTAAATATAATTCATGGTTTATCGATTGTGATGCAACGGGTGAAATTTATGATGACTATTCATCAAAACATGTAACGACACAGGAACAAGATTTAAAAGCAAGATTACAACGAATGGATTATATTGCCCAAGAAAAAGGTATGGTAGTTGGCTCTGAGGGCGGAAATGATTTTGCCAGTAGTACGATTGCATTTGCTCATGGAATTGAAACGCCAGTTATTAAATGGGACGATGAAGATATGCGGAAAAACAAAACAAGCCCGTATTATGTCGGTGGATATTATTCACCAAATCAAAATGTTCCAGAAAAATATGCAAAACAAGTACCATTGAAAGAAGAATATAAACAAGTATATTTAAATCCAGTATATTCGCTTCCTTTATATAAATTAGTATACAACGATTCCGTCATTACAACGCATCACTGGGAATGGGGAAGTTTGAAAGTGAAAGATGAGGTAGGAAGCCGTATGCTATATGAGTTATTGTATAATGTTCCTCCTTTGTACCATTTAGATGAAGTAGAGTGGAATCAGCATAAAAAAGAAATTACAGAGCATCTGAAAGTTTGGAATGAAGTTCATAAAAAGGCAGTAAAAGAAGAAATGACAAACTTTGCATACTTGTCAGAAGATAAGCTAGTACAATCTACTTCATATGGAAAAGATATTAAAATTATTGTGAATTTCTCAAATGAAGATGTGGAAATAGAAAAAACGAAATTAAAAGCAAAGACTGCTTTAATTTATAATAATGGGAAGAAAATCATGTATACGCCGTTGGCGAAACAATAATGTGAAATATAACTGTATGAATAGAGAGTTAATAACTAACTTGACTCACTATTTTGTTCGTTCTTTCAGTTGAAAGTCAGATTATTTGAAATGAAAAGGTTGATAAATCTGTAATTTCGAATGTTGCGAAGTGCTAAATTTTTGAAGTTAGTAAATAGTGACTTGCCAAAAATAAGTACGAGAGTATAATGTGAAATGGAATATATATTGAATCCACAATGTAACCTTACAAATTTGTAAGGTAATTGAAAGGAAATTCAATATGAAGATTACTAGACATACATTATACTAGGGAAAGAGAAAGAGAGGCGAATGGGTATGAGCTCTGAATTAGAACAAAATACGAGAAGTAATAAGAAGCGTTCTAAAAGAAAGTCAATAAAGTGGTTTATAATAATTCCATTGTTCTTGCTTGTTTTTGGTGGAGTAGGATATGGGTCGTTAATATATAATAAAGCAAAAGCGGTTGTAAGTGATGCATATGCACAAATTGATAAATCATCAAAACGTGATAAAGAAGTGGAACCTTTAAAGGATAATATCTCAATTTTAATTATGGGTGTAGACGGTAGTGAAATGCGGAAAAGTCAATATGGTGAAGCGGTTCGAACGGATGCACTTTTATTAGCAACAATTAATAAAGATGATAAATCTGTTAAATTAGTTAGTATTCCGCGTGATTCACGTGTTTATATTCCATCTAGAAAAAAATTAGATAAAATTACGCATGCACATGTATTTGGTGGTGTTGAAAGTACACGAGATACTGTGGAAAGATTTTTAAATGTTCCAGTTGATTATTATGTGAAGTTTAACTTTGAGTCATTTGTTCAAATTGTAGATTCACTAGGTGGTATTGATATTGATGTACCTGTTACGTTCACAGAGCAAGATAGTAAAGACCAAGCAGGTATGATTCATTTAGAAAAAGGTTTCCAACATTTAAATGGAGAACAGGCACTTGCACTTGCAAGAACACGTAAAATTGATAGTGATGCAATGCGCGGACAGAGACAACAACTTGTAATAGAAGCAATTGCGAAAAAAGCAATGTCTGTTCAATCAATTAGCAAAATGGGCTCTCTACTTGATGCAGTTGATAAAAACATGAAAACAAACTTAACATTTGATGATATGCTTGCTATTACGAAAAACATGGCAGGATCGGATCTACAAATGGAAAAGATGCAAATTGAAGGTACTGATAAACGTATTGGTGGTATTTATTATTACATTCCAAATGAAAAAAATGTGAAAGATATTTCAAATAAACTGAATCAACATCTAGGTGTAACGCCAAAATCAGTTCTAAATGAAAAGTAAAAAGATTGGCCTTTGCCAATCTTTTTTTATGGAAATGGATTTGTAACTTTTCTGTAACGATTTTTTATTCTAGAAAAATTATACTCATATGTATGAGATTATTGGATAAGCAAAAAGTAAAGATAAATACTGTTATAAGGAAAGATAACATATGCAAAAATGGATAAGCATTATGGGAATCGTCTTTATATTGACTGGATGTAAAATGTCTGAAGCTCCAACCAATTTAATGGGAGCTCCTGCAAATGAAAAGTGGATTAATGAACTAAAAGAGCAAATAGATAAAGATTTGCCTGTTAATTATCGGTTGCTTACTCCAAAGTCTAATAAAGATAAACAAATGATTTGGTCAATGGATTTTAAACAAGATAATAAAAAAGAAGCCATCGTATTTTATAAATTGCCGAATGAAGATCGTAGCGTATATTTAGCTGTATATGAGGAAATCGGCTATAAGTGGAAAATAAAGTCCACGCATAAATTTGATGGTGAGGATATAGATATCGTTGAAGTCGGTGATTTTACAGGGAATGGGAAGCGAGAATTATTAATTGGAATCTCTGTAAATCGTGAATCGTTAGAACATGTTATGTATGCTTTTTCAGAAGAAAATGATGATATGAAGGAGATTTATAATCGGCGTTACACGAAGTTATTTATAGAGGATCTAAATAGAAATGGTCTTAATGATATAAGCCTTGTTACTTATGAAAAAGATGAGAAGTTGACAGTTGAGCTTATTGAGCAGTTTAAGACAATATCAGAAGTTACATTTGATCCATTTATAAATAGTATTCAAAGAATACAAATGGGCCATATTTCTAAAACATTAAAGGCGATTGTAATTGATGCAGGAATTGGGGCTCATTCAGGTATAACTTATGTAGCAAAATTTGATAAGGATCATTATGAGGTACTACCTATAGATGGGAAAGAAGATTTATTCAATGAATATGTGGTGGAAAGTAAAGATGTAAATGAAGACGGTATTATTGAATTTGTTCGTACTGTACGTCCAAAAGGTTGGGAAGATAAGTCACATGGAGATAGTCCGCTCTTTGAACGTTACATACAGTGGAGTGAAGATGGAACGAAACCTATAGAAGAAAGATACATCGATATAGAAAAAGGGTATTTTGTGAAAATTCCTGAAGAGTTGATTGGGAAAATTACTATCCCAGATCAGCAGAAGGAATCAAATTCTCAAAAGTTTTTGGGCGTAAATACAAATGAAATATGGCTTGAAGTCCAAATTTTTAAGCGGAAAGAATGGTTCAAAATAAAAGGATTCGAGGCAGCGGTGAAAACGGCTTCTCACGTATATGCAGTGCCGAAGCGATCAAAGTTTAAAAAAGTGAAAGCATATATAAAACCGCTAGCGGATTATCAACAAGAGTAGGGAGGTGGAAATTATGTCAACAATTTTAGTTTTAGAAGATGAAATGCCAATCCGTAGTTTTATTGTCTTAAATTTAAAGCGTGCTGGATTTTATGTATTAGAAGCTAGTACTGGAGAAGAAGCGTTACAGATTTTATGTGATCACACTGTTGATGTAGCGTTACTTGATGTCATGTTACCAGGAATTGATGGTTTTCAAGTTTGTAAAACTATTCGGGAAGAAAATAAAAAAATGGGCATTATTATGTTAACCGCACGTGTACAAGATGGAGATGTGGTGCAAGGACTAGGAATTGGTGCAGATGATTATATTACAAAACCGTTTAGTCCAGTAGAGTTAACTGCACGTATACAATCTCTATTAAGAAGAATAGAAGTGCATAAAGAAAAAACGAATACAATTACGTCTGGTCCGTTTTCGTTAAATATTATAGAAGAAAGATTATATAGAGATGGACAATTGGTTGATTTAACACCTACAGAGTATATGATTTTACAATACTTAATGAATCAATCCTCAAAGCCGGTTTCACGTGATGAAATTTTAAATATGATTTGGGGAACGAATTACGTAGGCGAGACGAAAGTCGTAGATGTAAATATGAGACGGTTACGCCAAAAGATAGAATGTAATCCATCAGAACCCGAATTTATCCTTACAGTGTGGGGAAAAGGATATGTGTGGAAGGAAAGTATAAGATGAAACGGAAAGTGACTTTATATTTTATGACGGTCATTACACTTATGCTTGTATTGTTTGAGGTAGTATTTTCGGTCTCAATTTATCGATATTATTATAATGGTATTGTGCAATATATAGAATCTCATGCGAAGACGAGTACTCGATTTTTCTCAGAATACAATTCATTATATTTTATTCGTTTGCAAGAATATAGTGGTGACATAATTAGTAGTTTTCAATTAGATGGAACGGAATTACAGTTAATTGATCGTCATAGTTCGGTTATACAATCTTCAAGTGGTGAAAAAGTAGAAGGTAAAGTGAATATCCCACAATCTTTATTGGAAGGTGAAATGTATAATCAAGTTACTACTACGAAAGATAATGAAAAACAACTAGAAGTGCTAAGCCCACTTATACATCAAGGACAAACAATCGGTGTTTTAAAATATACGACAGTATTAACACATGTGAATGCAAAGATTATTGAAATTATTATGTTTACTATTGCCGTTGGTATTGTTATTTCATGTATTGTCTTCTCAATTAGTAGACGCTTGGCAAATTCTTTTGTTGAGCCAATTGAATCTATCATTCAAGCTTCTTCACAAATCGCAGAAGGAACGTTGAAAAATAAAATTAAAGAAGATTATCCTGGTGAATTAGGTGAATTAGCACATAGTTTAAACTATATGTCTGATAAAATAGAAAAAGCGGAACAGATGAAAAATGAATTTATCGCTTCTATTTCTCATGAAATACGAACACCTTTAACAGGAATTAAAGGTTGGAGTGAGACGCTTAAAACAGTAGAACATTTAACAGAAGAAGAAATCAAGCAAGGTATGGGGATTATTTCCGGTGAGACAGACCGATTGATTCATTTAGTAGAAGAATTGTTAGATTTTTCAAGATTACAATCAAATCATTTTAATTTATATAAACAAAAGGTGCAATTGTACGATATACTAGAGGAGACGATTTGGCAATTAACTCCTAACGCTGAAAAGAAACAAATTCAATTCATTAATACTATAGAACGAATTGAATTGTTGGGAGACCGAAATAGGCTAAAGCAAATTTTCTTGAATATTATTCAAAATGCAATTAAATATTCACATGAAAATGGTACTGTATACATTGAAGCGACTAAAAATGAAGGACAAGCAGTGATAAAGGTGAAAGATGAAGGGATTGGAATTGCTAAAGAGCATTTACCATATATAGAGCAGTCTTTTTACCAGATTAATAATCATGCTGCAGGTGCAGGTCTTGGCTTAGCTATCGTAAAAAAAATGGTGGAGCTTCATAGAGGTACACTTAGTATTGTGAGTAAAGAAGGAATAGGAACAACAATTTTGATAAAACTCCCATTATAATACATATACAGTCTATTTATCACGCTATTTGTGGGTAGTGAGATTCCCGCCTCAAAATTCGGCTAGAGCAAAGAAGGTAGGTGGGAAATTAACTGCCCGTAAACAATCGATTGGTGAAGGTTAATAATCAGTGGGGGATGAATACTCCCCACTGATTAAAGTTTCACTTTATATCGTGCAATAAAATAAATAGATGTATAATTACATTGGGTGATTTATATATAAGATTAATAGGGAGAGGAATTCGATAGAATGGAAAAAGCTTTTAATATGAAACGAGTAGTAGTCGTTTTAATAGCGGTTGCAGCAGTAGCTATTGGGTATTTTATGTTTCAATCAATTACTTCACCAGCAAAGGCTGTTGCAAAACAAGAAAATGTAGTACAGCTTGCAAGTGAACAATCAAAAGTTGAATTGAATAAAACGGCACCAAGTCGTTTTAATGGAAAAGAAAGAAAAGTTGCTTATCTTACATTTGATGATGGACCAGGCAAATATACGGCTGAATTATTAAATACGTTAAAACAGCATGATGCGAAGGCGACATTCTTTTTAATTGGAGCGAATGTAAAAGAGTTTCCGGATTTAGTGAAACGTGAAAATGCAGAGGGACATTATGTAGGTATGCATAGTATGACACATAATTTTGCAAAGTTATATAAAAATGGTGAATATGTAAATGAGATGAAAGAAGACCAAAGCTTAATTGCTAATATTATTGGAAAATCACCTAAATTAACACGTCCACCATATGGTTCGATGCCTGGATTAAATGAAGGTCTTCGAAATAAAGTGGTAGAAGGCGGTTTTAAAGTTTGGGATTGGACAATTGATTCATTAGATTGGAAATATAATAAAATGCAAGTTGATGCAGCTGCAGCGCAAATTGCTCAAAACGTATTAACAAATGCAACAAAACCACAAGAAGTAATTTTAATGCATGATATTCACCCGCAATCAGTCGCTGCTGTGCCAGCAATTTTAAAGGGGTTAAAAGAAAAGGGTTATGAGTTTGAAGCTTATCATGAAGAAAGTCACTTCCCAGTGAACTTCTGGCATGATAACCGTATGTAATGGAGGAATGAATGTTGAAGTATGGAAAAGTAGCATTAGTTGGAGCGTTATCAGTAGGGGTATTAACAGGTTGTTTCGGTGAAAAGCCAGAAGAAAATTTATATACAGCTTTTGAAACAGCAGCGACACAAGAAAAGTCTTTAGTTGATGAAGCGAAAAAATTAGAGGATTTAGAGAAGCAAGGTCAAGAACTATATTCTCAAATTTTACAAGAAGGTAAAGATCATAATGACGCAGTTATGAAAAAGATAGAACAAGCGACTGCAAATGTAGCTGACCGTGAAAAAGTATTGAAAAATGAAAAAGAAATGCTAGAAAAAGCGCAGAAGGAAACGAAATCCGTTCAAAGTAATATAGAAAAACTTGAAGATAAGAAAGTGCAAAAGCAAGCAAAGGCAGTTGAAGAGTCGTATAAAAAACGTTACGATGCATTCCAAAAGATGAATGAAAACTACACGAAGGCGTTAGCGACTGAAAAAGAACTGTACGAACAATTAAAGGTAAAAGAAACGAAATTAAAAGAGATTGGTGAGAAAGTTAAAACTTTTAATGAGTTAAATGGAGATGCACAAAAGTCGAAAGAGCAGTTTAACAATTATACAAAAGAGTATAATGACAGTAAATTAGCATTTTATAAAGATGCGCAGATTAAGATTAAAGAACAGAAATAAAGAAAGTTCTTAATCGGAATATAAAGCCGAAAAAACATGTAAAAATGTTTTTTCGGCTTTTATCGTTAAATGAATAGAAAAGACTGGAATAGATATCATAAAAGAGTTATAGTGAATTATTCGAAGGGAAACATTGTAAAGTAAGGAGAATGAAACATGTCATATGAATTTTTACTCAAATTAGGTTTAGCGCTCTTTTTAGGATTATTCATCGGGATAGATAGGCAGCTAAAGAATAAACCGCTTGGTGTGAAAACAAGTATGGTTATTTCTGTAGCAAGTTGTTTAATTACGATGGTTTCAATTGAATCAGTTCATGTATATTCTGTTCCAGGTCATACAAATATGGATCCAATGCGTCTTGCTGCTCAAATTGTGAGCGGAATCGGTTTCCTTGGGGCAGGTGTCATTTTACGAAGAAGTAATGACGTTATTTCTGGATTAACGACAGCTTCTATGGTGTGGGCTGCTTCAGCTTTAGGTATAGCAATTGGAGCAGGGTTTTATTTACAAGCGACCGTTGCCATGATTTTAATTATTTTAGCGATTAACGTACTGCCTCACCTTGTGAAAATTGCAGGCCCGTATTCATTAAGACAAAAGGACTTATCTATAAAAATTACTGTAAAAGAGCACCAAGAATTAGATGGTATATTTAAGCAAATTAAAAAATTAGGCATGCATGTAAAACGAGTGAAAATTAAAGATATTGATAGTGGTGCATTTCAGCAATTGGAGATGGTTATTTTAGCTCCAGAAGATTTATATACAACTGAGTTATATAGTTCACTAAAAGAGATTGATCGAGTTGTTTCAGTTGAAGTTGAAAGTAGATAAAAAAGGGTGATGAAAATTCACTCTTTTTTTACGCGTAAAAAAAACAGTTTGCTATAATTATTCTCTAAAGGGGATGAGAATGGTGGAGATACACATTAGAAGGGCGACAAAATCGGATATTGCAGCAATAGCAAAAATACATGTGGAAAGCTGGAAAACAACGTATACCGGGATATTCGAAAACGAAATTTTAGAAAATGTAACATTTGAACAAAGAAAAAAGCAGTGGGAGAATATTTTTCAAAAAGAAGATAATTACCAATTCAGATTTGTAGCAGAAACGTTAAATGGAAAAATAATCGGATTCATTGATGGGGGAGTTGAAAGAAGCGGTACATATAATTGTGATGGGGAATTATATGCGATTTATCTGTTACAACAGTATCAAGGAATGAAAATAGGACAAAAATTATTTCAAGTGTTACTGTCGGAATGTATAAAAAATGGTATGCAATCTCTTTTAGTTTGGGTCGTTACTAATAATCCCGCTAAAAAGTTTTATGAAAAATATAATCCTGAAAAAATTGATACGAAATTTTTAGAGAGAGTACAGGTAGAAGAAACAGCGTATTGCTGGAGGAATATAAATAATATTATTATGTAAACTTTATGTTTTTAAAAGGTATACCTTTAATTGGTATACCTTTTTGTTTAACTCTGTTCAATCGATTAATAACGAGTAATGTGAAAAATAATGAATAGTTAACTTGAGAGTAAAAATTTTTCTATTGTATCTTTAATTAGATGAAATAAATGATAGAAAAGGAAAAAAATTTTGTCAGATAAAAAAATTCTGAAATATACTCTTGAATTGATAATAACAATCAATTAGAATCATAATTGATAATGATATTCAATCATTGGTTGTTTTATAAAATTTCGATAGCGTTAATATAAAGAGGAGGACCAGTATGCAGCATGCGAAACAAATCGCAGAACATGCAACAATACAAAGTTTTTTAAACTGTTATTTAAGAGAAACAGGGAGTGGGGAATGGATTACAGAGGATGAAAGAATGGAAAGTATCTTCAGTAATACGTTAAATAGAAATGTAGTCCCCACATATTTATGTTGTCGGCTATCGGCACAGAATGTTACTTTGTATGGAGAAGTTATATATAAATCAGCAACAGATCGCCATTTGTTTGGAGAACAGTTTTATTATCAAATTGGAGAAACTAAAACTGTTATAAAAGCAGATTATGTTACAGTTATTACATTTTTAATAAAAGAGATGTCTATCAACTATGGAGAAGGAACTAATCCTGCTGAGCTTATGCTTCGAGTTATTTGTAGTTGTCAAAATATTGAAGAATTTACAAAAGAGAGAGCAGAAGATACATCTGCATTATATGGTTTCCATACAACTTTTATAGAGGCGGAGCAATCTTTATTATTTGGGCATTTAACTCATCCTACCCCAAAGAGTAGACAAGGTATATTGGATTGGAAAAGTGCAATGTATTCTCCAGAATTAAAAGGAGAATGCCAGCTTCATTATTTTCGCGCACATAAAAGTATAGTAAATGAAAAATCATTATTATTAGATTCTACAACAACGATTATAAAAGAAGAATTAAGTAAAGATGAGATGGTAAATGAGGAATTTATAGAGAAGTACTGTAAGGAAGATGAATATTCATTAATTCCAATTCATCCGCTTCAGGCTGAATGGTTATTACATCAACCTTATGTACAAGAGTGGATAAATCAAGGAGTGCTTGAATATATTGGTCCAGTAGGTAAGTGTTATATGGCAACATCATCACTTAGGACGCTATATCATCCTCATTCGAAATATATGCTTAAGTTTTCCTTTCCAGTGAAAGTAACAAATTCAATGCGCATTAATAAGTTGAAAGAACTTGAGAGTGGCCTTGAAGGGAAGGAAATGTTAAATACGGCTATTGGTGAAGTACGAGAAAGATTTCCAGGCTTTGATTTTATTTGTGATCCAGCCTTTATTACATTAAATTATGGAACACAAGAATCTGGATTTGAAGTAATTATTCGCGAGAACCCTTTCTATAGTGAACATGCAAATGATGCTACATTAATTGCTGGACTAGTTCAAGATGCTATTCCTGGAGAGCGCACTCGTTTATCGAATATAATTCATCATATAGCAGAGTTAGAAAATAGAAGCTGTGAAGAAGTAAGTTTAGAGTGGTTTAGACGGTATGTAAATATTTCTTTAAAGCCGATGGTATGGATGTATTTACAGTATGGAGTTGCATTAGAAGCTCATCAACAAAATAGTGTTGTACAGTTGAAGGATGGTTATCCAGTAAAATATTATTTCCGTGATAATCAAGGATTTTATTTCTGTAATTCAATGAAAGAGATGCTTAATAATGAGTTATCTGGTATTGGAGAACGTACTGGGAATTTATATGACGATTATATTGTAGATGAAAGGTTTCGTTACTATTTAATTTTTAATCATATGTTTGGACTTATTAACGGTTTTGGTACGGCAGGATTAATTAAGGAGGAAATTCTACTTTCTGAATTAAGGTCTGTATTGGAATCATTCCTTCCATATAACCGTGAACCTTCTACATTTTTAAGAGAATTGTTGGAAGAGGATAAGTTGGCATGTAAAGCAAATTTATTAACGAGATTTTTCGATGTCGATGAATTAACAAATCCATTAGAGCAAGCAATTTATGTGCAAGTGCATAATCCACTCGTTAGAGAAGTGGCTGTTCGTTCATAAATAGCGTTAAAATTTCACGTAATACAAATAATGGAATTTGGTATTTCGTCATAAGTGGAGGAGTTTATGAAAGTGGATATGTATCACACGAAAATATTGAAGGCACTTGAATCAGAAGAATACATTTCAGTGCGAAGAAGGGTGTTACGTCAGTTAGTAGAATCGTTAATTTATGAGGGGATTATAACGCCAGTTCGTGTAGAGAAGGAAGAACAAATTCTTTTTATTATACAAGGACTTGATGAAGAAAATAAAAATGTTTCGTACCAATGCCACGGAAGAGAAAGGATGACATTTGGACGTATTGCTGTAGACTCGTTACTAATACGAGTGCAAGATGAACAACAAGAAATACAATCTGTGTCGCAATTTTTAGAAGAAGTTTTTCGGGTTGTTAACGTAGAACGAACTAGATTAGATTCTTTTATTCACGAATTAGAACAAACAATATTTAAAGACACGATTGCACAATATGAAAGAAATAAAAGGGAGGAATATACTCGAAAATCTTACGATGAGTTTGAAAGCCATTTAATAGACGGTCACCCGTATCATCCTAGCTATAAAGCGCGCATTGGATTTCAATATCGTGACAATTTTCAATATGGATATGAATTCATGAAGCCAATAAAACTCATCTGGATTGCAGCACATAAGAAATATGCGACTGTAGGTTATGAAAATGAAATGATTTATAGCAATACTTTAACAGAAGAAATTGGTGTGCAGAGAATAGAAGAATATATAAATCGTATTCAAAATATGGGATGTAATCCAAAACAGTATTTGTTTATCCCAGTCCACCCTTGGCAGTGGGAGAACTTTATTATTCCTAATTATGCTGATCATATACAGGGGAAATATGTGATTTATTTAGGGGAATCATCGGATGATTACTGCGCCCAACAGTCAATGAGAACATTAAGAAATATGACGAATCCAAAGAAGCCGTATGTTAAGTTATCGATGAATTTACTTAATACTTCAACTATCCGTACGTTGAAACCACATTCGGTTGTGAGTGCACCAGCTATATCAAATTGGTTAAGTGATGTCGTAAGTCAGGATCCTTATTTAAGGGATGAATCGCGCTTGATTTTATTAAAGGAATTCTCGAGCGTAACGTATGATACGAATAAGAAAGCTACATATGGTTCATTAGGATGTATTTGGCGTGAAAGCGTTCACAAATATGTAGATAAACAAGAGGATGCAGTTCCCTTTAATGGCTTATATGCAAAAAAGAAAGATAGTACACCAATTATTGACGCATGGTTAAACAAATATGGAATAGAAAATTGGCTGCAAGTACTTATTCAAAAAGCGATAATACCGGTTTTACATCTTGTTGTAGAGCACGGGATCGCATTAGAATCACACGGTCAAAATATGATTTTAGTCCATAAAGAAGGGCTACCTGTCCGGGTTGCATTAAAGGACTTTCATGAAGGACTTGAGTTTTATCGTCCATACTTGAAAGAAATTGACAAATGCCCTGAGTTTACAAAAATGCATAAAACGTATGTGAACGGAAAAATGAATGATTTCTTTGAAATGGATCGCATCGAATGTTTGCAAGAGATGGTTTTAGATGCACTTTTCTTATTTAATCTAGGAGAGTTAGCTTTCATACTTGCGGATGAATATGAATGGAAAGAAGAACGTTTTTGGATGCTGATTGTCGAAGAAATTGAAAATCATTTTAGAAAATATCCACATTTGAAAGAGAGATTTGAATCCATTCAATTATACACAGCTACTTTCTATGCGGAGCAATTAACGAAGCGTCGTTTATATTTGGATGTAGAATCGCTTGTTCATGAAGTTCCAAATCCATTGTATAGTGCAAAGCAACTTAACATACAAAAATCATTTGTTACAGGGGGAAATTATGCTAATCGTTAATAAACAAGAGTATAGTAAAAATGATTTTGAATCGAGATTACAAGTTTACGAGGAAATGGAACAATTTCAAGCAGCAAAAGGAAATAGATTTGCACTTTGTCTGAAAGATCCATTTGATATTATTACACTTGTGTTTTTCTTAAAAGAAAAGAAATCATCTGTACTTCTTATACATGAAGATACACCAAAAGATACGGCTATTAAAATGGCAAGGCGTGCAAATTGTACGGGACTTTTATATGGAGAATGTAGCGAATTTACAAAATTAGAAGTAGTGAATTCATTACTACAAGAGCCTTCTTTATTGCAATATAGCTCAGGAACCACGGGAGAACCGAAATTGATTTGCAGATCATGGACGGAAGTTGATACTGAAATCGTTGCTTATAATGAAGCTTTAAATTGTGAAGAAGATGAAGTACCGATTGTTATGGCTCCTGTTTCACATTCGTACGGATTAATATGTGGTACGTTATCTTCTATTACAAGAGGAAGTAAGCCTATAATTATTACGAATAAAAACCCTAAATTCGCATTAAATATTATTCGCAATACAGAAAAACATATCATATATGCAGTACCATTGATGCTACATATTATGGGGAGTTTTCCACTAGGAACGTTCCAGTTTCATAAAATTATGACATCCGGATCACCTTTGCCCGAAACATTATTTTATAAACTAAATGAAATGACAACGTACATGATGCAGCAATATGGATGTTCTGAAGCTGGTTGTATTAGTATATGTCATGATATGGAGAGTCATTTAGATTTAGGAAAACCACTTCCACATGTAAGTATAAACATAGGATCAGATGAAAATGAGCCTGAAGAAATCGTAGTGAAAATTGCTGGAAAGGAAATTTATACGAAAGATTTAGGGTATGAATCTGAGCGTGGCCTTCACTTTATGGGGCGTATGGATGATGTAATCAATGTTTCAGGGTTAAAAGTGTTTCCTATAGAGGTGGAAGAAACGATGCTTCGATTAGAAGGTATTCAAGAAGCCATTGTATACCGAGGGAAACATCCAGTGATGGGAGAAATCGTAAAAGCGAAAGTAATCTCTCATATTGACCCAGTACAAATAAGAGAATGGTGTATTCAGCACTTACCGTCTTATAAAGTTCCGTATGAAATTGAAAGTGTAACTGAAATTCCGAAAAATAAAACTGGAAAAGTAAGTAGAAAGTTACTAGAGATGGGAGAGGTTACAACATGAGACGTGAAACGTTAAAGAGTGCAGTGCTGAAAATTATGACAGAAAAAATGGAACTGAGAAATGTAACGCATTTAGAAGAAACAATGCGTTTAAATCAAGATTTATATATAGATTCGGTAATGATGTTGCAGCTTATCGTATACATAGAAATGGATTTGAAGTTATGTGTCCCAGAGGATGAGGTAGATCCAAAGGCGTTTCTTACTGTAGGATCTTTACTTGATTTTATGGAAGAGTTACAGCCGTTACAAGAATCAAATGTGAATAACTAACCTTGGAGAAAGTGGATGAGAGTATGACTTCAATTAAAGTGCACTGTTTAGTGAGCTGTTTTTGTGAAATTATAAAAAGACGTGGTGATATAGATTTTCGTCCATTTTATTTTGGACTATGGGATGGAGACTTTGATATAACAGAAGGCGGAATTATTTCGTATCACTCCGAAAACATTAACCATGATAATTATTTACTTTGGTATGAAAAACTGTATGGTATTAAAGTGAACGAATGGTATGATCATGCAAAAGATAAAGATAGAAATGTAGAAACATTTTTAGAATTAGTAGAAAATAAGCCGGAAAATCGTTATGTAATTGTAATGGTGGATATGTCTTTATTACCAGAGAGGGAAAATAAGTTTCACCAAAAACCATTTCCGCATTATTTAATGATATCGAAGACAGAGAAAGAAGAAGAATGGTTCATGTTAGATCCTGATTTTCGTTGGGAAGGGAATATGGAAAGAGAAAAAGTGATTCACTCTGTTCAAGATAATCCATTCGGTGGTGGTTATTTCATTGATGTAGAGGCGATTCAGGAGCCGACGCAAGAAATGGTAGCTAATTATTTCACTGAGACATTCAAAAAGTATGATAATGAACTGACTATGGAATTAAAAAATTTAATTATAAAAATGGCAAATGAGGAAGAGGGGTATTCGCTCTCTAAGCTTGTAGTAGCAGTAAAACAAATACCAGTACTTGCAATTCGTAAATATAGTTATGAACATGCCTTTGCATACTTCCGTGAAACGTTACAATACTCGGAAGAGGAGTTTGATTATTGGTGTGATCGGGTAGAGGATATTGTACAAGGATTTACAAATGTACAGTATCGTGCAATTAAAATGGCAATGACGAATAATAAGGGTATGCTCGTATCGATTATTGAAAAACTGGATGAAATGAATGCAATTGAACTGCAAATTAAGAAGGAATTAGAGAGACAGTTTCTATCATGGAAAGGTATGAAAACAAATCAGTCTGTCGTAACTCTTTAAAAAGCTAACTGAATTTAAGATAGGGGAGTTTAAAGTTATGAAATATTCGCTATGTACCATTTCATTTCGTCATCAATTAATTTCATTTACTGATATTGTTCAATTTGCATATGAAAACGGTTTTGAAGGAATTGAATTGTGGGGAACTCATGCACAAAATTTGTATGTGCAAGAGCGTGAAACGACAGAACGAGAGTTGAATTTTTTAAAGGATAAAAACTTAGAAATTACGATGATAAGTGATTATTTAGACATATCATTATCAGCAGATTTTGAAAAAACGATGGGGAAATGTGAACAACTCGTAATGTTAGCAAATTGGTTTAATACGAATAAAATTCGTACGTTTGCCGGACAAAAAGGGAGTGTAGACTTCTCGAAACAAGAGAGACAAGAGTATGTAAAGAGAATTCACAAGATTTGTGATTTATTTGCTCAGCATGATATGTATGTACTTTTAGAAACACATCCAAATACGTTAACGGACACGTTGCCGTCTACTTTGGAATTATTAGAAGAAGTAGACCATCCGAATTTGAAAATAAACCTTGATTTTCTTCATATATGGGAGTCTGGTGCAGATCCAATAGACAGTTTTCATCGACTAAGACCGTGGATACAACATTACCATTTTAAGAATATATCGTCAGCGGATTATTTACATGTATTTGAACCTAATAATGTATATGCCGCAGCGGGAAGTCGTATTGGTATGGTTCCATTATTTGAAGGTATTGTAAATTATGATGATATCATTCGGGAAGTGCGAGATACGGACTATTTTGCTTCGCTAGAATGGTTTGGACACAACGCGAAAGATATATTAAAAGAAGAAATGAAAGTATTAACAGATAGAAGATTAGAGGTAGTAACTTCGTAATATAAAATGATAAAAGAGTCTCTATTTAGAGTCTCTTTTTTTATAGTTAAAAATAACCAAAAATTACCATGTATTTAAATTCGAATTTGGCACAATTTATATATATATCAAGGAGGTGATTGGTAATGGCTAGAAATCGTAATTCTAATCAATTAGCATCACATGGAGCACAAGCGGCTCTAGATCAAATGAAATATGAAATTGCACAAGAGTTTGGTGTACAACTTGGAGCTGAAACTTCTTCACGTGCAAACGGTTCTGTAGGTGGTGAAATCACGAAACGCCTTGTAGCGATGGCAGAACAACAACTTGGTGGCGGATATACTCGCTAAATGTAGAAGGTTATAGGAGAAAGGAAGGATTCTTCCTTTCTTTTTTTTTCAATTAATTGGTATGGATATATAGCGAACTGGATTCAAACAATAGGAATAATACTATATTTTACCCAATTTCTTTCGTTATGAATGGGAAGTAGTAAAGATGTAATAGCCCTGGTGGAATGAAAAATTACGTTCCACCAGGGCTATTATATGGTAAGAAATATATGATGAAAGGTTCCGAAGTCAACATGTTAAAAAAAGAAAACTGTTGTTTAATTGCGCTTGCATCAGTTCCACTTGTTATGACATTAGGGAATTCAATGCTCATTCCAATACTGCCGACTATCGAAAAGAAATTACATATTTCATCGTTTCAAGTATCCATGATTATTACAATTTACTCCATAGTTGCAATTTTACTTATACCGATTGCTGGTTATTTATCAGATAGATGGGGACGGAAGATGGTAATGGTTCCGAGTTTACTGATTGCGGCTATCGGAGGAGCGGTAACTGGTTGGGTATCATGGAAAGTTGATAATCCCTACGTTTGGATACTTATCGGTAGAGCGATTCAAGGTATTGGTGCTGCTGGTGCAATGCCAGTTGTTATACCGTGTGTTGGTGATTTATACAAAGATGAAAAACAGGTTAGCGCAGGTTTAGGAATCATTGAGACATCAAATACATTTGGAAAAGTACTCAGCCCTATTTTAGGATCTGCTCTAGCTGCCATTGTATGGTTCTTACCATTTTGGGCGATTCCAGTTTTATGTGTAGTATCGATTGTTTTATTACTGGTACTAGTAAAAGCAAAAAAACAAGAAGGAGAAGTACCACCACTAAGAGAGTTTATTCAAGCTATTATCTCTACGTTTCGAGAAAAGGGAAGATGGTTAATTGCCATTTTTGCACTAGGTGCAATTATAATGCTTATTTTATTCGGAATTCTCTTTTATTTGTCTACTATACTGGAGTCAAAGTATGACATTCATGGTATATGGAAAGGGTGTGTACTTGCTATTCCTTTGCTTGTATTATCGATTAGTTCATATATGGCTGGTAAAAAAATTGGAGATAATCAAAATGTTATGAAGAAGTGTATTTATATTGGCTTTTTACTGGCTGCGACATCAGTTATAATCCCTTTATTTATAAAAGGGATCTATTTACTACTTCTATGTCTCGTTATTATGGGAGTAGGAATTGGTATGGCACTCCCATGTTTAGATGCCCTAATTACACAAGGGATTGAAAAGGAGCAGAGAGGCACGGTTACGTCATTTTATAGTTCGATGCGATTTATCGGTGTAGCAGCTGGACCACCCCTATATTCATTTTTTATGAAAGGGTCGGACCATGAAGTGTTTTATTTGACAAGTATTTTCGCTGTTATTGGTGCCGTTATAGCAATGATTTGGATTAAACCAGCAAAAGATGAAAAGGCAATAAAACAGAATCCAGAACCGACTGCATAATTTGAAATAGGATTGCATGGCCTATAATTAGCGTGCAATCCTATTAATTTAGTTAGGGAAAATAACTTGTTTTAACATATAAAGTGCGACTCCCCATATGACGAGTCCTGAAATTTTGTTTAATAATACGATTGCCTTTCCAGTTGAGTCTAGCCTCTTTAAAAACTTTCCAGCTAAAGCTAAGCTAATAAACCAAATCCAAGAAATGATAATCGTTGCAGATGTAAAAGCCCATTTTTCCCTTCCTATATATTGAATAGAATTTGTCCCAATTACACCGATCGTATCTAAAATCGCATGTGGATTTAATAACGAAACCGATACAGCGAAAATAATTTGTTTTTTTAAAGGCATGCTTTTTTCTTGTTTTACATCTTTGGAAGGCTTACTTCTCCAAATAACGAAGCCCATATATATGAGAAAGATAAATCCAATCGTATATAATGTCGTCGTTAGCCAAGAAAAAGTAAGGAGTACAAGGGATACACCCTGTACTGCAATTAATATTAGTAACGTATCACATAGAGAAGCAGTTAATACTACAGGGGCTGCCCTCCAAATATTAGGTTGGCTCGCACCTTGGTTAAATACGAAAACATTTTGGACACCTAATGGAATGATAAGGCCAAATGCAAGGATGATACCGTGAATAATCGCTTCACTCATTATATTACCTCCTACTTTAATTCATTATGATAGTGTATATTGTATAGAAGAAATGAAAATTTGTATCCATCCATATGGTTGGGGAGGTCACCAACCAAAAAGAATGTAAGGTGATATGTATGATGGAAAGGTTAGTTTGGAAGCCTGATATGTCTTTAGCGTCTCCTTTGTATAAACAAATAGAAACGTATATAAAAGAAAGAATCGTTAATGGAGAATGGACTGTTGGAACAAAGTTACCTTCACAAAGAGATTTGGCACATACATTTGGTGTGAATCGAAGTACAATTGTAATGGCTTTCGATGAACTAGCAGTAAAAGGGTACATTGAGGGAAATGGCCGAAAGGGAACGATTGTTGTAAATAATAATGAGAACACTTCAACATATGCTCCGCCTCCTAATTGGCAGTCTTATGTAGAAACAGGGCTTCATTATCCGAACCTTCCTGCTATTCAAGATATTAATCAAGCTGAATTTTATCCGCATGTAATTCGTTTAGGAACAGGTGAACTCGCGCCGAGTCTCTTACCTGAAAAAAAGATGAAACTAATAATGAATAAGCTGTTGCAATCAAACGTGCCACTTGGGTATGAAGAGCCGAAAGGAAATCTCTATTTAAGGGAGAAAATTGCGGGCTACTTAAAAGGGCATGGTGTATATGTATCTCCTAATTCTATTTTAATTGTTTCAGGAGCAATTCAAGCGTTGCAACTTATTTCTATGGGGCTTCTTCCGAAAGGGGCATCGATTTTACTAGAAAAACCATCCTATTTATATTCGCTTAATGTTTTTCAATCAGCAGGAATGCGTTTAATTGGAATACCAATGGATGAGAATGGATTAAATGCATCATATATTGCGAAATATAAGAAGCAATTTAACGCATCTATTTTATATACAATTCCGTCTTTTCATAATCCGACGAACTTTAGTATGAATGCAGAGAAGCGGAAAGAAGTAATGGAGATATGTAATGAAATTGGATTGCCTATTATAGAGGACGCAGTGTATCAAGACTTATGGTTTGATGAGCCTGTTTCAAAGCCTTTAAAAGCATATGATAAAAACGGAATTGTACTATATATCGGGAGTATGTCTAAAGTGATTAGTCCAGGTTTAAGAATTGGATGGATTGTTGGACCTGAATCAGTAATTCAAAGGTTGGCAGATATAAAAATGCAAACAGATTATGGTTCGAGTTCTATATCCCAGCAAATTGCAGCAGAATGGTTTACAAATGGATTATATGATGAACATTTACAGTTTGTAAGAAATGAATTGAAGAAACGTAGAGATTTTATGTTACATATGTTAGAGAAATATTGTCGTGAAATAGCAACATGGTATGAACCGACAGGTGGTTTTTATATTTGGTTACATATGAATGTACCCGTTTCGAATCGTAGCTTATTTGACAAAGCTTTACAAGAAAAGATTATATTAAATCCAGGTACTTTGTATGATAGAAGTGCAAACCAATTTTTGCGACTATCGTATTCATATGCAACGTTAGAAGAAATTGAAATAGGTATAAAAAAACTTGCACAACTAATTAAAATGTAAAAGGAGAAAGTAATGAAACAATATGTAATTTGCCAAATTATCGATGGAGATAAATATTTAGCTGCTTATGCAGAGACGAAGCAGGACGCAGTCGAAAAAGCAGAACTGCTAGGATTAAGAACGGGAAATCGTTACATAGTAATTACCGCGGAAGAAGCGAAAGGGTTAACTTATCCGTAAGCAATGTGTGGGGTACGTAGTTGGTAAATAAGCCTAGTAATATATGAAATTACTAGGCTTATTTATTATTAAAGCGTCAAGAAATCTCGTATGAAAATAATAATATTATGAGTCAAGCTGACGGAAAAATCGATTGGTTTTGCGATGTTGATTTCCATTTCTATATTCATCAACATATTGTCTGAAGTTCCAAGATTGTAAAAACTTATTTGCGGAGTTATAACCAGAATTGTAAAGCCATTCTTTTTCCTCTTTCGTTAATTCAAAATTTGTACTTGTAATCGTCCCTGTAGGAATTGTAATTGTTCTTGCTTTTGATTCTTTATCTAAATGCCGTAAATCATGAGCTTGCATCATTGTTTTAAATAGTCCTTTGAACATGGAAATGGGCTCTTTATAATGGGCGGGATCAGCTTGAATTTCATTTTTTACAAAATGAAATCCAAAAGTTGGCCAGCGAGGTGAGGTAGGGGAGTCAAAAATCCAAATGGGATAATTGCTTAAAATCCCACCATCAACCATATAACAAGGTTGTTTCCATTTTGGTGTTCTCCATTTTACTGGTTCAAAGAAGAAAGGAATGGTACTACTCATTCTTACTGCCTTAGCAATCGAGAAGCGATAATTTAAAAATCCGTAGTTTGGCAAGTCATCGGGAAAGACAACCATTTTACCGTTGCTTATATCAGAAGCAATAATTTTAAGTTTGTTTAAATCAGGTAAATCTGTAAATAAGTGAATTCCTTTTTTTCGTAGTAATTCTTCAAGCCATTCTTCTATAAATACATTGGAATAAATACCTAGAGTAGACCATGCACTTATTCCTTTACCGATAAACGGGATTCTATCAAGGAAAGTTTTCTTCATAAATTTGTTATAATCAATATCAGTTATAATTGTTTTTAATTCTGAACAAGAATAGCCAGCAGCTAAAAGAGCTGCAATAATAGCACCAGCCGATGTTCCAGCTACACGCTCCCATTCATACCCTTTTTCAGCTAACGCGCAAATTGCCCCTACATGTGCAATTCCACGCACACCGCCTCCTTCAAAAACACCATCAATTTTCATTGCACATACTTCCTTTCTAAAAATGAAAATGTAAAAAAAGCACGTAATATACGTGCTTTTTTACAATAGTTTTTAAGTTTACTAGCAGCCTACAAAGCCGCCCCAACAGCTAGCTCCGATGATGATTAGAAGGATAAATAAAACGATTAATAAAGCGAAACCTCCATAACCACATCCACCACAACTACCGCCGTAACCGTAACCGCCGCAACTATATCCGTAACCCATGTGGAATTCCTCCTTAAATTAAAAATGAAAATGAACGAAGGGAAAATGTACTGGAAGGAATAAAGAACTATCGTGTTTGTAGGAACAATGTATACTATGCTTTTTTAAACTTGTTCGCGTATGAGGGATAAGCCCGTTTTTTGGAAGGCTTGTTGATTTTGTGATATATGGAGTATAATCTTTGTGCTATGATACAAATAAGTATAGAGATGTAAGGAGAATATATGGATAACAAAATTGAAGTGTTAATTGATAAATATGGACTGACACATTTAAAAGAGGAACTTATTAATACTGTATTTCCTTGTGTAAAAGTTGTGCCTGAGCAGCAAGAAACGGTTGCGATTGGTAGTTCAAAAATGGGGGGAGCTCCTGATTTACCGGATACATTTGAATATCCAATGTATAAAGGAAATCCGTTACATTTTATCGCGCAATTTAATCTAAATGATTTACAAAACGTTCGTATGAATCACAATCTACCTAAGGCAGGAATGTTATATTTCTTTAGCATTGAAAATTACTTTGAAGAAGATGTGAATCCAATGGAAGCTGGGCGCGTACTTTATTATGATGTTCCAGTAGAGCAATTACGAAGAGCGGATGAAACGCAAGCGAAATATAATCAATGCGCAATTACTTTTGAACTGACGTATAAATTACCAGAACTTTTCATTGAAGATGAGGCCGATTCAGATCGTTTCTTGCAATTACTTGAAGAACTAATCCCAGATAACTACGATAACCATCAAATGTTTGGTGAGCCATTCTCTGTACAAGAGGAAGTACTACATGAGACAGGAGAATATATGGGGATAGATCCACAGCAAATGACGCTTTTATTCCAAATCGATTCAGATCATAAAAATTGTAATATGGTTTGGGGAGAGTTAGGAATGCTATATTTCTGTATTGGTAATGAAAATTTGAAAAATCGACGTTTTGAAAATACATGCTGTGTGTTACAAACTTGTTAATAAAAAAGGTTGCTCTTTTTAAAAGAGTAACCTTTTTTATGTGAATTAATTAATATGCATAATCTCATATGACCTATTTTGAAAAGTATTGTATACTCTGAAACTATACGATACTTTTTCGTATAGTTATAGAATATAAGGAGTGACAAGATGGGAAAGACAAGTAAGTATATGACAGCTGCCGCACTTTGTTCAACGATTGTAATGGGAGGCTTACAATCGTCAACTGTATCTTATGCAGCTACGAATCCAACTGTAGTGACGACACAATCAGATGCAAAGTTATTAGATGATTTCAGAAAAGAACTAAAAAAACAGATTGATAATCGTGAAGAAAATATTACAATCACATATAAAACAAAAGATAGAGATGCTAGAAAGATTATGGACCAATTGTACGGCGAGTTTAATAAAATCGTAGATGCTGATGAGTATGTAAAATATAATGTAGCCTCTACTAGATATTCTATTAAAGGGATGCCAGGGAACTATTCGTTTACACTACAAGTGAAATACCGTGAATCAAAAGAGCAAACACAATATGTAAAATCTCAGGCGAAAGCAATTATAAGTTCAATTGTAAAGCCAGGAATGGATGCGCATGAAAAAGTAAAAGCTATTCATGATTATGTTGTGAAACATGTATCATACGACACTTCTTATCAAGCGTATACAGCATATGAAGCGTTAGCGAACCGTTCTGCTGTTTGCCAAGGGTATACATTATTAACATATGAATTACTAAAAGAAGCAGGTATTCAAAATCATATTGTAACTGGTACAGGAAATGGACAAGCTCATGCTTGGAATTTAGTGAACATTGAAAACAAATGGTACCACCTTGATACTACATTCGATGATCCAGTACCAGATAAAGCTGGACGTGTAACATATTCATATTTTAATATGTCTGACGAACAATTAAGTAAAGACCACGACTGGGATCGTAGTAAATATCCAGCGGCAACTACAAGTTACTTTGGTGAGTTAACAAACAAAATAAAAGCTGGTAGTTCAAAAACCGTCGTATATGAGCAAATGTTAAAAGAAACAAATTTACAATACTTATCTGCACAATATGGAGCGGAAAATTATAATGAATTTAAGCAAAAGTTGCAGCAACAATTTGCTAGTAAACCAGAGAAGGTAGAAGTACGATATAAGCAGTCCATGGATGGAACAATGCAAGATATAAAGAAAGTATTAAATGAAATAAATTGGCCAAAAGGTGCAAAGCGTGTATCTTATCAAGTAGCACCATATAGTGCAATGGCAGGTTATTCATTAGCGACAATTACATTTACGTATTAAGTAATGAAGAAGAGCATCTGTAAAAGGTGCTCTTTTTATTATGTATCGTTTTTAAAAACAGAATTGTGTGATAAAATAAAAAGGAAGGATGTGGAATTTAAATGGATTTGTTCGGAAGTAATATTTTTATATTGATATATACTTGTTTAGTAATCGGACTTATCGTTTTGTTTTTCCTATCATTTACTTTGTTTATTAGAAGATTATTGCAAAGTAGCGCTGCAAAAAAACAACATGTTATCAATATGAATCAGAAGCTAGATCGAATTATTGAATTGCTAGAAATAAATAAGAAATAAAGCGAAGGCTTTTACGAGCAGTTGATATCCCACCTAATTTCTTTGCTTCCGCTACATTTTGAGGTGGGGATCTTACTGCCTGGCAAATAGTGAGATAACGATGGAAGACGTATGAAAAGGGGAAAGGGAATGGCCGATTATATAAAAGAATTACGTGAAAAAGTAGGACATGATTATGTTTTCTTAAACTTTGCGGGTGGTTTTGTATTTAATAAAGAGGGAGAAGTATTACTGCAAAAAAGAGGAGACTTTAATGCTTGGGGCTTTCCAGGTGGCGCAATGGAGATAGGAGAGTCGGCTGCGGAAACTGCGATTCGAGAAATAAAAGAAGAAACTGGGTATGATGTAAAAATACATGAGCTTATTGGAGTGTATACAAAATATTTTCAAACATATCCAAATGGAGATAAAGCACAGACAATTGTGATGTGCTTTTCATGCTCAATAGTTGGAGGGAATAAAAAAATAGACGGTGATGAGACGTTAGATTTAAAATTTTTCCCATTAGACAAAATGCCTCCGTTATTTTGTAAACAACATGAAGATTGCTTGCAAGATTTATTGGAGAAAAGAGTAGGGGTATATCGCTAACATATAAAAAAGAAGCTAAAAGATTAGCTTCTTTTTTATGTTTTATTTCCACCAATCATCAAACATTGACGCTGGTACTTGTCTTTTATGTTCACTCACTGTGTAACGCTTTTCGATTTTTTCTGCAACGTCAGCTGGAACTGATTTACCTTCTAAATAATCATCTAATTGATCGTAAGTAATGCCTAATTCTGTTTCATCAGCTTGACCTGGCTTTTCATCTAATAAATCAGCTGTGGGCATTTTTAAGTAAAGACGCTCATCTGCACCTAACTCTTGTAATAAAGCACGTCCTTGGCGCTTAGTTAACCCCGTTAATGGTAATAAATCTGCACCACCATCTCCGAATTTTGTAAAGAATCCTGTTACAGCTTCTGCAGCATGATCTGTTCCGATAACAAGTAGACCTTTTTGTCCACCAATTGCATATTGTGTAACCATACGGATACGAGCTTTCACGTTACCTTTATTGAAATCAGTTAATGATTCACCTAATAAGTTCTCGTATTGATTTGAAAAAGCATCAACGGTTGAAGCGATATCAAATGCAGTTGATTGATCAGCTTGAATAAATTGTAATGCTAATTGTGCGTCATCTTCATCCTTTTGCACTTTGTAAGGAAGACGTACAGCGATAAACGTTGCGTTACCACCTTCGTTACGAATTTCTTCAACTGCAAGCTGTGCTAAACGTCCTGCTAATGTAGAGTCTTGGCCGCCGCTAATTCCAAGTACAAATCCTTTCGCACCTGTTTTTTTTACATAATCTTTTAAGAAATCAACTCGTTTACGAATTTCTACTTTCGGATCAATTACAGGCTGAACATGTAATGCTTTCATAATCTGTTCTTGTAATGTCATTATGTTTTCCTCCTATTCATATTAAAGCGGTAAATAAAAAATTTTTATGTATATATTGGTACATACTTCTATCCTTTATTATTTCGCAAAACTAACGAATATACAATAGGGTGTGTGTATGAATATGAATGTAGTCATTATAATGAAACTGTTTCGTTTAAGCAATTTTTTTACCTTTCAAAAATGTAAGGTTTTTGTCATTTGAATCGATGGAAGGTATTTCCCTACTTTACTACTATAAAAGCATAGTTAGTAGAAGGGCGGAGAAGTAATATGAACATTAGAGAACTCGCATATCGGAATGTAACGCGAAATAGACGGACATATTCAGCATATTTTTTGAGTAGTGCATTTGCAATTATGGCCTTTTTTGTATATTCGTTTTTTGCGTTTCATCCGGCATTAAGTGCAGGAGAATTAGGACAGTATGTATTTGTAAGTATGTCGTTTGCACAGTCTATTATTTACGTATTTACATTCTTCTTTATTTTATATTCAATGGGAATGTTTTTAAAAACGAGAAAGCGTGAACTAGGAATTTTAATGATGCTTGGTATGACGAAATATCAATTAAAGCGTCTTATCTTCTTTGAAAATATTATGATTGGAATAGGGGCAATTATTTTCGGGATTCTTTCAGGTATGTTGTTTTCAGGAGTATTAATTTTTGTAGCCCCAATGATATTAAAACTAGATATTTCCTTATCCTATTACATTCCAATGAAAGCAGTTGTTGTAACGAGTATTATGTTTTTCATATTATTTATGATTATTTCATTATTTAGTGCCGGAATGGTTCGTAAAAATAATATTATGAAATTGTTTAGAGGATCAGCAGAGGCGAAGCCAGAACCGAAAGCATCGAGTATTTCTTCTATATTAGCAGTAGTATTGCTTAGTACTGGTTATACAGGCGCTCTTATGTCACATGGTGCTATGGTATTTGTGATGATGATTCCGGTTACAACGGTAGTCATTATTGGTACGTATTTGCTGTACAAGCAGTTGAGTGTCTTTATTATTCGGCTATGTAAAAAAAGTAAACGTTTCTATTGGACACAGACAAATATTATTACGTTGTCAGATTTAGCGTACCGTATGAGAGATAACGCAAGAATGTTCTTTATTGTAACGATAATTTCAACTGTAGCATTTTCGGCAATAGGTACATTAGTTGGCTTTGCATCAATGACGAAAGGGATTATGGAGAGGCCAATTGCGTTTCATTACCACTCTAAGCAAGGGAATAGTAATGAATCACAGCATCTAAAGATCATCGATGAGGGACTAAAAAAACATAATATAGCAGCTTCAAAAACTAATATCTCATCGAAGAAAACGGAGGAGCAGTCATTAAGAAGCGCCATTTTTATAAAAGAATCAGAGTATAAGGAATATGCAAAGTTAACAGGAGAACCATTTAATACTGTAGCAAATAAAGAGGTTTTATTTTTGTCGGCCGAAATACCAGGACCACCGATGAAAGAAAGAAAAGAAATTACTTTACCTAATATGAATGAACATTTAAAAGTGAAAAAAGTTACTTCGTCTTCATTGGGGAAAATATTAAGAGGAAATGTTTATGTAATCCCTAATAATCAATATGATTCATTACAAGGTGGATTTATAGAAACAAAAGATTATATGTATAAAACTGAAGGAATGAAAGATGAAATTGAGGTTGGTAAAGAACTTACGAGTCAGATGAAGCCTTATGAAGAACATGCAACGTTTAGTGCAGAAGAGTACGAACAAAACCAAAGTTTACAAATCGCAGGACCAATTTTATTTGTAGGTTTCTTTATTGGTATTGTATTTTTCGTATGTGCAGGAAGCTTCCTTTACTTCCGTTTATTTTCTGATTTGGAGGATGATACTCGGTTATTTGAAATGATTCGAAAAGTTGGCTTAACGAGTGGGGAATTATCGAAAGTAGTTACAATTCGATTGGCACTTTTATTCTTCGTTCCGATAGGTGTTGCAACATTACATGGGGCAGTAGCGTTAACTGCGTTAGGACAGATGTTTGAGTACTCACTGTTTAAAGAAAATACAATTGTATTAAGTATTTTCGTAGGAATTCAAGTTGTATACTTCTTAATAATACGATCTCGTTATTTAAAACAATTGAAAGAGAGATTACGTATTCGTTAACTGTGTTTTTTTAACTTGAGTACAAAATTTTCTAAAAAGATACAAGTATTGCCAAAAAGTGATAAAATGGAAAAAGCGAGGTGGAAAATTAATAGAGAGTAAGGGGGGAGTAATATGAAAGCAACAGGAGTTATTCGAAAAGTAGACGAATTAGGACGAATTGTTATTCCTAAAGAATTAAGAGATGTATTAGGGATACAAATTAAATCACCACTTGAAATTTTCGTAGATGAAGATAAAGTCATTTTACAAAAATATGAACCTTACAATGCTTGTCAAATAACAGGTGATGTTTCAGACCAGAACATATCATTAGCAAATGGAAACATTACTGTTAGTATAGATGGAGCGAAACATTTAATAAAAGAAATAGAGAAATTTTTAAAAAAAAGTGAGATTTAGTTTTCATTTATAATATTTTAAAGATTATATATCATTCTTTAAAAAAACTATAAAAGGGCCATTTAATGGTCCTTTTATTTTTATACATTCGTTGAATGATTTGAACTGTTATTGCCTGCAAAGCACGGGATAAATGTTAGTAAGTTATATTGAGAAACATTTAAAATGAAGGAAAATAGAACAGTTAAAACGAATGTTAAATGTAAACCTATTCAATAGTGGTCTGAAATGAAAATAATATATTTTCAGGAGGGATTACGATGAACAGTAGTACAGCGAATAAACAAAAAGGTATACAATTGATTCCGTTTACCGTAAATAAGGTGGTTGAACAAGTAAATGAAATTCCACCAGGTGTACAACTGATTAACGCTCCACAAGTATGGGAGAAGAGTGCGAAAGGAAAAGATGTTGTCGTTGCCGTATTAGATACAGGTTGTGATATTAATCATATAGATTTAAAAGATCGTATTATTGGTGGGAGAAATTTCACGAAAGATTATGAAGGAGATCCGAACATTTACCTTGATAATAACGGCCATGGGACTCATGTAGCGGGGACGATTGCAGCGACTGAAAATGATGTCGGTGTTTTAGGAGTCGCACCTCTTGCTAAAATGCTAGTGTTAAAGGTTTTAGCGGGAGATGGTTCTGGTAGCTATGAGCAAATTATTGAGGCGATTCATTACGCTGTAAATTGGAGAGGACCTAATAAAGAAGAAGTCAGAGTTATTTCAATGTCACTTGGTGGTCCGCAAGACGTTCCGGAATTACATGAAGCTATTCAAAATGCAGTAAATCAAGATGTTCTCGTTGTATGTGCTGCAGGAAATGATGGAGATTGTGATGATAATACGGAGGAACTAGATTTCCCAGGTGCTTATGCTGAAGTAATTGAAGTTGGTGCTGTCAATTTAGAGCGGAAAATCGCATGTTTTAGTAATTCAAATCAAGAAATTGATTTAGTAGCGCCAGGTGATGAAATATTATCTACGTATCCAGAGGGGAAATATGCTGTATTAAGTGGAACTTCAATGGCGACGCCGCATGTCGCTGGTGCATTAGCACTTCTCATTAAGCAGTGCGAAAGAGAATATGGCAGAAAGTTATCAGAGCCAGAAATTTACGCGCAACTTATTAAAAGAACTGTACCTTTAGGATATGAGCGTACATCTGAAGGGAATGGATTAATAGATCTATTAAAAGAATAACAAATACTAAAAAACATCTCATTTGTAAGTGAGATGTTTTTTAGTATGGTTCTGTCGCATGTAATACAACGTTTAATAAACCCGGGAATCTAGCATTTAAGTCATCTTCACGAATTGAAATGAAACGTTGTGTTCCTTCAAGACGTGTATACATGACACCTGATTCACGTAAAACTTTGAAATGGTGAGATAAAGTTGATTTTGCGATTGGAATGTTTAACGCACCACAAGATTGCTCATTTTTCTCTAGTAACATATTTACAATTTGTAAACGAATTTGGTCGCTAAGTGCATATAGGACAGAAGAAAATTGAATTTCTTCTCGATTTGGATGATAGAGTGTACGCATTTTTTCACCTACTTGTATAAGTTAATATATTTGCACTATAGCATATAAAGTGATATATTTCTATTGTTCAATTATATTCGAACAATAGAAATATAAGGGGAGAAAAAATGAAGTATATAAAATTGCAAAAGGCTGGACTAAATATTTCAAAGTTGGGTTTAGGTACAAATGCAGTAGGGGGCATAATTTATATGTTGATGTGAATGAGGGAGAAGGAAAACGATTAATAGAAGAAGCAATCCTGCAAGGAATTACATTTTTTGATACAGCGGATTCATACGGTTTTGGTAGATCGGAGGAATTGATAGGAGAGGTATTAAAAGAGAAACGCCACGAGTTTGTACTTGCTACAAAAGGTGGAATTCAGCCGTTATTAAATGGAGAAACGTATATTAACAATGAACCAAGCTATTTAAGAAATGCTGTGGAAAATAGTTTAAGAAGGTTACAGACAGATTATATTGATTTATATTATTTACACTTTATAAATCCTGAAACAAGTTACATAGATTCAATCGGAGAGCTTATTCGTCTAAAAGAAGAAGGGAAAATCCGTTCAATTGGGATATCTAACGTAAACATAGAACAATTAAAAGAAGCGAATCAACATGGTCATATTGATGTTGTACAATCGCCTTACAATATGTTAAATCGTACTGCCGAGGAAGAACTATTGCCGTATTGTATAGAAGAAGGTATTTCATTTATACCGTATGGGCCTCTTGCCTTTGGGATATTAGGTGGTAAATATACAGAAGATTTTGAGTTGGATAAAGGGGATTGGCGTCAAAGTGTAAATCTATTCGAAGAAAATACATATAAGAGTAACTTTAAAAAAGTTGAAAAGTTAAAAGATGTAGCTAAAGAAAATAATATTGAATTGCCTCATTTAGCGTTAGCATGGTTATTAAACAACAAAGGAATTGATACTGTTATTCCTGGCGGGAAGCGGGCAGAGCAACTAAGGGAAAGTGTAAGAGCGGTGGATGTATCATTGAATGAAGGTGCAAGGAAAGAAATCGATTTAATATTAGAAGAGTAGTGAGGAAGAGGAAGATCGCATGCTAAGCTCCTTTTCTTTTATACTATATAAACAGCATATAGTATAAAAATAAAAAATCCCTATAAAGATAGGGATTTATATATCGGCATATAGTTCCTCGGAAAAGGATATACTTAGTTTAACATATAGGATTACTTATATTTGTGAAATAGATGTGAAAGTAATGTGAAAAATGCTTATGGTGAAAATCTTTGTAAATAAAAAGCACTGTTTTAGCTAATATAACTAAAACAGTGCTTTTCTCTTTGATTGAACAGTTGCTGCATTTTCATCATGTATGCCTGCATCTTTAATAATTCGTTGTTTTGCTTTATTTAGTAGATGGTTTACTTCTTCACCAAAATAGTTAGCTTCGCTTTTTGTGCGGGCTTCTCGTAAACATTTATAGTTTTCTAGCAGTTCCTCTTTTTCGGTGTTTGTTAAGAAATCTTCTATTTTCTTTTTTGTCATACGAAACACCCTTTCTTCTGACAAACGACGCAATAGAAAATATATATTTTTCATTATAACAATAATTTTTAAAGAAAGTATAGACTAACGTCGTAATAATTTGTCAATTTCTTGAATCTTCTCATCAGCTTTTCCAATTTGCGTATTTTTAGCCTGCTCACCACCTAGAGCTTGGTGAAGTAAAAAAGTTTGACCGGAAATAGCAGTCACAATGGAGACTTTTATAATTTCCTTTATTGCGGTGACATCGAATAAAACGAGTCCAAGAAGTGCGGCTAGGCTACCAGTGAAAATATCAGTTAAAAATCCAAAATGAAAAAAAGTTTTCAAACGGCGTGGAAGCAATAACTTACCTTGGTTATTGATTAGATGGGAAACGAAGCCAGTAATGCCACCAACGAGAACTGCGGTTAGCCATTGATACATTTCCATCGAATCCACTCCTTTTAGTGAATAAGATTCGATTTTTTCATATTGATTCCTTTTCATATTTCATATAAGCATATTGAGAAAGTTTGTTTGGGTAAATCTTATTCAATTTAATTATAACAGAAAATTCTGATATATTTCAGTCTATTATATGAATCATATTTACAATAATATGAATACAGAAAGAGGTGTGTGATATGAATATAGAGTATCGAATAAGAAGTGTAGATGGTTATACGAAAAATATAGGGGAATTAGTGAGTATGCTGGAGCATACGAGGGCGGTAACATTACAGGAAATAGAAAATCTATCAGTTGAGCAATTAGATTTAATTATGCCGAGTGGTGGGAATTCAATTGGCGCCTTATTAAAACATATGGCATCTATAGAAAAAGCCCATCAGCTTATTTCATTTCAAAATCGTGACTTTACAAAAGAAGAATTAGAAATATGGGAAGATGCACTGTATTTAGGGGAAGTTGGGAGAACGATTCATGGTCATGAAATACAGTATTATGTACAACTTTTGCAAAGTGTTCGAGAAGAGTCGCTAAAGTATTTGAGTAAAGTAGATGATACATGGCTAATGTCAGAAAGAAAGTGGCCTAACGATGTAGCGTATAACCAGCACTATCTTTGGTTTCATGTGATAGAAGATGAAATTAATCACCGTGGACAAATTAGAATGTTAAAGAGAGATTTATTTGAAAATTACGTCAAATAAAGTAGCTTTTTAAATTAATATTCCATATAATGAGAGTAATTAAAATAAGATCGGAGTGATGTATTATGGCGAATATGACTGTAATGAATAATAAATTAAATACAAACGTGGATGGAAAGGGCGATATTATATAAGATAGTTCGCAATCCTTCCACTTAGTACAAACTAGGGAGGATATTGATTTGAATCAAAATATTTTAGAGTCGTTCGGCTGGGATTCATTTTTTGAAGAGCAAGCTGTAGAGCAGAATTATGAAGTAGGGCGTATTTTACTTGAGCATAAGCATATATATCGCATTATTTGTAATGACGGTGAATATATGGCAGAACTGTCTGGGAAGTTTCGACATGAAGCGGTAACGAAAGGAGATTACCCAGCAGTTGGTGATTGGGTGTATATAAAGAAAATAGAAAATGAGAAAAAGGCAATCATTCATCGTATTTTTTCGAGAAGAAGTTCTTTTTCAAGACAAGAAGCTGGTAATAGAACTGAAGAACAAATTATTGCAGCAAATGTTGATTATTTATTTTTAGTGAATGCACTTAACCATGATTTTAACGTAAGAAGGTTGGAGCGTTATTTACTATTAGCGTATGAAAGTGGTGCAATGCCTGTTATTGTTTTAACAAAAAGTAGTTTATGTGAAGATGTGGAACAAAAAATTGTAGAAACGGAAGCTGTTGCAATTGGTGTTCCGATCTTCGTCGTCGATAGTTTAGAGCATAGAGGTATTGACTCGTTACAACAATTTGTTGCTTCAGGAAAAACAATTGCTTTAGTCGGCTCATCAGGGGTTGGAAAATCTACTTTGTTAAATGCACTCGTAGGAATTGAGATAGCGAAAACGGGAGATATACGTGAGGAAGATAGTAAAGGGCGACATACGACAACTCATCGTGAACTGTTCCAACTACCGAGTGGGGGCTTAGTCATTGATACTCCTGGCATGAGAGAGTTACAGCTTTGGGAAGGAAGCGATGCAATCCAGACAACATTTTCTGATATTGAAGAATTTGCAAAAACATGCCGCTTCCGAGATTGTAAACATGAAAATGAACCAGGATGCGCAGTGCATAAAGCAATTGATAACGGGCTAATGAAGATAAATCGTTTGCAAAGCTATAAAAAGTTGCAAAGAGAATTGGCGTATTTTATGAGAAAACAAGATGCTATTCTCGCAAGAGCTGAGCGTGATAAGTGGAAGAAGATTTCTAAACAACATAAAAAAATGTAAAAAACCAAAGGACTATTCCTTTGGTTTTTTGTATTTGCAAATTTTATAATAATATTATTCATATATATAGACAAAGGGGGAATATTTGTTTAAACTTTACAAGGTGTTTATGAAAAACGAATTGTAAAAATAGAGGATAGGGAATGGGATATATTCATAATTAGTTATTCATCCTTAAAACTTAATATTTAAATGTAGGAGGTTTATAATGAGTAAACTGTTAAGGTGGTTTCGAGATATAAAAGTAGCAAAAAAGCTATTAATTTCATTTTTGGTAATTTTAATTGCAGCTGTCTCTATTATTGGAGGAATGTCTTATCAAACGGCTAAAAAGAATTTTGAATCACAAATTACGAGTAGTGCTCACGATAATATAAAAATATTAGATAATTTAATCAATCAAATGATTGAGGCGAAATTTAACGAAATAAATAACTTTGCACGAGTGGTTCATAGTGATATGTATCAAGGAGATAATCAAGATGAATTAAGAAAGGTGTTATCTCAGTATATTAATTTAAATAAAGATATTGAACAAGTATATGTTGCCGGCAATGATAAGAAATTTGTGCAAGAACCCAATATACAAATGGCAGCAGATTATGATCCAACAACTCGTTCTTGGTATAAAGATGCAGTGAGTAAACAAGGTGGAATCGTGGTCACTGAACCGTATAAGGCAAAAGGAAATGGACATATTGTCGTAACGATTGCGAAACAAACAGAAGATAAAAATGGTGTTGTTGCGGTAGATTTAAGTTTAGAGAGTTTATTGAAAACAACAAAGTTAATCAATATTGGTAAAAAAGGATATACTTTCATTTTAGATGGAAAACAAAAAATAATTGCTCACCCGCAAGAAAAATCAGGTGATAAAGCAGCTGATTCTTGGGCAAAGAGAATTTACGAAGATAATCAGGGCGCTTTTTCATACACGTATGACGGTAGTGAAAAGAAAATGGTATTTGCTACAAATTTAAAAACAGGTTGGAAAATCGGTGGAACGATGTACTCAAATGAAATAATCGAAGCTGCTCAGCCTGTATTTTATAATATGTTAATTGTTATGATTATTTCACTAGTTGTAGGAGGGGCACTTATTTATTTCGTAACGCTTTCTATTACAAAACCTTTAAAGAGATTAGTTGCCACTTCTAAAGAAATAAGTGAAGGAGATTTAACGCAAACAATTGAAATTCATTCAAACGATGAAATTGGTCAACTTGCAAAAGGATTTAATGAGATGACAGATTCACTACGAACGTTAATTGGAAGAATTAATGATTCGGCCGGGCATGTTGCAGCGGCATCAGAAGAGCTAACTGCTAGTGTAAGACAAGCGAGTGAAGCAACGGAACAAATTACAATGGCAATGGATGAAATATCAAGTGGGGCAACGACGCAAACAACAAGTGTAGAAAATGGTGCAATGTTACTGTTTGATGTAACAGAAGGAATTCAGCATGTAGCAAATAGTTCATCATCTATTAATACGGCTTCTACTCATACTCGTGAAAAAGCAGAAGATGGTGGAAAGTTAGTAGGGAAAACAGTTAATCAAATGCAGTCTATTGCAGAATCTGTTTCACAATCCGATGCAGTTATACAGTTATTAAATAATAAATCAAAGCAAATTGGTGAAATATTAGAAGTAATCCAAAATATTGCAGATCAAACAAATCTTCTTGCTTTAAATGCTGCAATTGAAGCTGCAAGAGCTGGTGAGCACGGAAGAGGATTTGCGATCGTTGCAGATGAAGTACGTAAATTGGCAGAGCAATCTAGCGTATCTTCCAGTGAAATTAGTAAATTAATATGTGAAATACAAGATGATATGAGTAAGACAGTAAAATCTATGGGTCATGTAAATAAAGAAGTTCAATCTGGACTAGTTATTGCAAATGAAACGAAGCAAAATTTTGCTGAGATTTTACAATCTACAAATGAAATTGCTAATCAAATTAAAACGATGGTTGAAACGGCTAATGGGATGTCAAAAGGTGCCAATGAAGTATCTATTTCAGTCGGGCAAATTGCAATGACAGCACAGAATAATGCGACGAGTACACAAAGTGTCGCAGCGTCTGCTGAAGAACAATTAGCTTCGATGGAGGAAATTGGTTCCGCAGCTGGTACATTATCTCAAATGGCTGAAGAGTTGCAAGGATTAATTGAAAGATTTAAAGTTTAAAAGAGAAAGACTGCCCCAATAGCAGAATGCTATTGGGGCAGTCTTTTTTTTACGCAATAACTGCGATGAATTTATGCTTATAATGAATGAGGATGGAGAATAGCTTAATGATGTTTAAAACTGAATTTCTCATATTATTTGTCGAAAAATAGAGGTATTTGTTAACTTTGTGTATAATTACAATCATATAGAATACAAATAAAGGAGATTATTATGGGAGTGTATTGGGGTACAAAAAGACATTCTTGGCTTAGTTATGTCTCATTTTGGCTAAGTATTTCATTTTTTTTGGTGTTTCTAATTGAAGTGTTTATTTTAAAAACACTTTCGGATAGCTCGGTGCAAATTGTTAAATATTTCTATTTCATACTCGTACCAGTAAACATCCTTCTTAGTTTAAAGTTACTTTTTAAGAAGAATGAAAAGAAAGCATTACCCATTTTTAGTTTAATTGTCTCATTATTATTTACAATTTTAATTATAGTATTAGCAATAGCAGCTACAGGGAAATTTATTTAGGGAGAGTGATATATATCACTCTTCTTTTTTGTTATGAGCAAATAAAAAATAGGTGTTGAATAAAACTTACAGTAGAATAGTAAGTAACGGACTAAGATACATAATAATGAAGATAGAATAAAGTGTTTTGTAAGTATTAATGAAGCAAATGAATACGGTAAGAACGGTGATATATGGTACAATGACTATGGATAGTGATAGAGATAAAGGGTATATAAAATACTCATCGTTTTTTAGTAAGAGAGGGGTTATCTTATGCTATACGAGGATTTGATGACATTATTTCAAGCAGCTCCAAAAAAAGATAGAGGTGGCTGGAAATATATAATCCAAGAACAAAATGATAAATATGAAATTGTTGATGAAATGTTGAAAAATCAAATGAGTATTGAATTGTATTTTAATGAATATGATGAGGTGAAAATCACTTTATATAAAGATGGAATTCCTATTTCTACTATGCAAAGAATTGCTATTTCAAAAATTGAATTAGACGAGGATGAAGAAGGGATTCAATTCGTTTTAGAGCGCATGCCTAGTCGAATGATTCGATTGCAATTAAAGCCATATTTGGCATTGGAAATGGGACCGTACTGGGAAATATGTGATGATTGTGAATGAACATAAAGAAAGCATCCAATAAAATGGATGCTTTCTTTATGTTTTTTGAAGTTGTTTAAAAGCAATGATTGGAAGGAGAACGATACTTACCCATCCGATGATTGGATATAGAATGTGGAGTAGTTCACTGTAACCGATGTAACTAAAGCAATAACTAATTAGTAAAATGAAGAAAATAATATTGTTACTTTTCCACCCAGTGATAGATTGCATTTGTTTTGTCATCCCGAACACATTACCAACTAAAGTTGTAAACACTTCACCGAAAATAATAAGAACAAAGAAAAAGTGAAAAGTTGCATTAAATCTTCTTATGACTTCAGCCATTGGGATATTGTATTGATAAAATTGGTCGACTGATAAGATAGCTAAATGGCTGCATAATAAAATTAAAGAAAGTCCTGCACCACCTAAAATTCCACCCCACAAAATGGCTTTTCGATCCTTTACTTCACCGGCTAACGGGACGAGAACGCTTTGGGCGAGAGAAAGATTTAAAGCGACATATGTAATAGGGCTAGTAATCCACTTCATATTCCAGCTCTCTGCAGGAATAGTATTACTAATAGGTGTTGTACTGTGGAAAAAGGTTGTAATAGCAAGTCCTATAATAAATATCATCATAATAGGTACGACAAGTGTATTTACTTCAAAAACACCTTGTAATCCGCGGCTACCTATAATGAGACAGGCGATAACTGTAATGAGAATACCGAGTTGTCTTGGTAAACGAAGTTGCTCTTCAAATACCGCCCCAGCCCCTGATAGCATAACGCTCGTTACACCAAATAATACGAGTAGTAATAATGTATTTACAACATTTCCGAATACATCTCCAAATAAATATTTGTTAAAATCTTGCGCTGAAAATGCCCCGATTTGTGATGAAAGTAACATCATCTTTGTGCCGAGCCAAATAAAAAAAAATCCACTTACACATATACCAATTGTTCCGTATAATCCGTTCACTGTAAAGAATTCAACAATTTCTCGTCCAGTAGCAAATCCAGCTCCAACGACAGTTCCGATATAAGTAGCAGCAACTTTCTTTGCTACTTGCCATTGTTGATTGTCCATGTTATCCCTCTTTCTTCTATGATGAGCTTGACTTACTATAATGCATATGTAGCAGCTTGGACGATTAGACATATGAAGTAGTTGAAAAAATACATGAATTGTATGATATTAGGGAAATATTAAAGGTGTTAAAACTTTGTTACATATGAGCCAATCATTCGAAAGGGTAGGAAATGTATGGTAAAATGTAATTAGGTTATTAAAAGATAAGCATTACAAAACGATAAGAGGAGTGGATTGTATGAGTACGAAAACAAATGTTGTTGAAGTATTAAACAAGCAGGTAGCAAACTGGAATGTGTTATATGTGAAACTACATAATTATCACTGGTATGTGACAGGACCACACTTCTTTACATTACATGAGAAATTTGAAGAGTTTTATAATGAAGCAGGGACGTATATTGATGAGTTAGCAGAACGTATTTTGGCGTTAGAAGGTAAACCGTTAGCGACAATGAAAGAATATCTTGCAACATCTAGTGTCAGTGAGGGGACAAGCAAGGAATCAGCTGAGGAAATGGTGCAAACTTTAGTGAATGATTACTCTGCACTTATTCAAGAATTAAAAGAAGGTATGGAAGTTGCTGGTGAAGCTGGCGATGAAACATCAGCTGATATGTTACTAGCAATTCACACGACATTAGAACAGCATGTATGGATGCTAAGTGCATTCTTAAAATAAAAATAAATATATTTTGGAAAATCCATTGAAAAATTTTTTCAATGGATTTTTTGTGATTTTTCAGTTTTCTTTTATGCTATAATATAGTAAAAGGGAGGCGATGCAATGTTTCGCTTTTTCAGAACTGGAAAAGAAGAACGGGAAATTACGAAAGATGAATTAGAACAAGCGATGGCTAAGTTTCTAGAGACAAATGCTAATATCGTATATACAGTATTAGTAAATGATGATTATACAGTAAATTATGATTTGTTAAAGCCGTATTTGCCTGTATTTCCGACAAATGTTTTTCTTATTACGAAGGAAACGCTTGAGGTATTTGAACATACAGAAGAAAATTTAAACCTAGTTAAAGAAATTGATATCGTACAAAAGGCAGTAGATCAATATGTAACAGAAAAAGAAATGTTTCCAATTGTTGAGGGTAGTGAAGATCGCCTTATATGTGGAATGAAGCTAGGGCCGTACTTAAATCGTCTATTAAAAAGAGACTTATATATTTCAGAAAAACATTATTTAGTTTCAAGTAAACCGGATAGAAAAAAACAAAAGAGCGGGTAGATGTAAAAAACAACAATAATATATTGTTGTCTTTTTTTGGTTAAAAATATATTGACTATTCTGTCTATTTAGTTTTATACTACACGTATTGGATAGGAAGAGGTGATGTAATATGCGTATACATACGGTAATTATTAAATATCATTCTGAGGATCAAGTATGGTTAGGTTGAGTTATTGAATATAACAATGTACATACCATGATCAAAGGATGATATACAAGTTCGAGAAATAAATATTATAAACGGTTTCGGGGGATTGGTATATGAAAAATAGTATGACTTACATCCAGTTATTAAATGAAACGTTACGTTGTTATGCAAATAAAGGAAGTTTTGAAGCGTATACGTATATAATGGAACATGCTAAAGGTGTAATAGGTAATGAGGCACAAATATATAATTTTAAATATGCACTAGCAAGTGCAGCAGGACTTGAAGAAGAAGCTTTGCATGTAATGAAGGAAGCTATTATAGAGAATGGATTTTGGTATGGAAATGAATATTTAATTTCCGACGACGATTTAAAACCACTACATAAGTTTGAAGAGTTTCATAAAATGGTTCAATTATGTAAAGAAAGAGAAGAAGTAGCAAAGAAAACAGAACGAGCAGATGTGAAATATATTTACAGCGAGGAAAAGGGAAATCTACTAGTTACAATGCATGGTGATCAAGAAAATATAGGAATAATAGAACCATATTGGAAATCAGTTATTACACAAGATTATACGTTAGCGTTACCACAGTCTTCGCAAATTCAATTTTCAGATGGGTTTGTTTGGGATGATATACATAGAGGGAAAGAAGAATTAAAAGAGCATTACGATAAATTTATAGAGAATCATACAGTAGAAAATGTAATAATAGGTGGTTTTTCTGCTGGAGCAAGAGTAGCTTTACTTACGATTTTACAAAAAGATATAGATGTAGATGGTTTTATTTTTATGGCACCGTGGCTTCCAGAGATTGAAGAATGGAATGAGTTGCTGGAAGTACTACAGGATAAACATATAAAGGGATATATAGTATGCGGGGATCAAGATGAAGATTGTTTCGAATGCACGCAGCAATTTGTACGATTATTAAGAGATAAGAATATAGAACATAAGTATAAAATTGTGCCTAACTTAAATCATGATTATCCTAATCATTTTGATGAGTTATTAAAAGAAGCTATTGAATATATAGGAAGTAAAAACAATAAGTAGTAAGAAAGGGAGATGCATCGTCGTTGATGTATCTCCCTTTTACAATTATAAATTAAAAGCATTTGCTAGTAAGCGATAAGAATTTAATTTATGTTCAAATTGATGAGTAATCGTGATAACCATAAATTCGTCAGTATTGTACGCTTTACTTAAATTTACTATTTTTTCTTTCACAGAAGTCGGATCACCTACGATCATACGTTGACGATTTTCTTTTATACGGAATAAATCATACGCACTGTATGAATAATTTTGAGCAGTTTCGATAGAAGGTGTACCAGTTGTTCGTTTTCCTTGCTCTAGTAATAAGATTGATAAATCTAAACTAGAAGCAATTTTTTCTGCCTCTTCATTTGTTTCTCCGCAAATAACAAAAATCGCGACAATTGATTTTGGTTTATCTCCTAAATAGGAAGGTTGAAATTGTTCCTGGTAAGCCCTCATAACTTCTGGGCCTCCGAAGCCATTAATAAATTGTGCAAATGCAAAAGAAGCTCCGTTGTGCGCCGCAATTTTAGCGCTCTCTCCGCTAGAACCGAGCATCCACATTTCAGGTGATGTTGGAATAACTGGAGTAGCCTTTAAATTTGCATAATGATGATTTTCTGGTACTTGATCATGTAAATACATTGCAACATCTGCAACTTGTTCTGGGTATTGATCAAGTGAGACCATTTTTCCTTCTTGTAGTGCACGAGTTGCTATTGGCATACCACCAGGTGCTCTACCAACACCAAGGTCGATGCGGTTTGGATAAAGTGCTTCTAAAACGCGGAAATTCTCGGCAACTTTATATGGGCTATAATGCGGTAACATAACACCACCCGAACCAACTCTAATATGTCCCGTTTTCGCTGCAATATGAGAAATAAGTATTTCTGGACTTGAACCAGCTAAGCTTACGGAATTATGATGCTCGGATACCCAAAAACGTGTGAATCCGAGTTTTTCTACTTCTTGTGCAAGCGTAACTGTATGTGAAATAGCTTGGGTTGCTGTGCTACCATCTGAAATAGGTGATTGGTCTAATACACTTAATTTGATCATAGAATATACCTCTCAATCTTAATGTACATCCTATTATATATTTACTTACGAAAAATGCGTAATGAAATGCTCAAAATGAAAAGCGGATAATATTATATCCGCTTTCAACGAGAAAATCCCCGTTCATAATGATTCATTTCGACTAAGTTTAAAATATATTCATAGTTGTCAATTTCATGTTTTAGCTGTTCACGTTCTTTTTCAGATAGTCTCTTATTGCTAAGTTTTTTACATAAGTTTTGTTTCTTTAATTCTAGATGTTTTTTTGTAGCGTCGTAATCATAAATCTGTTTCATTTTCAACCACTCCTTCGTTGAGTTGCTATATTATACGAAGCATAAAGAAATGTGAGATCTGTCTCTTATGTACTTTTAGTGAATATTCAAATTGCAATGGTGTTATGTTTATGGGGATTTATGAATAAAATGCACTAAACCACTAATGCGCATTTTATCCCGCATTAACGGGCAGTAAAACTCCCACCTCAAAATTGGGCTGGAGCAATGAAGTTAGGTGGGAGATTAACTGCCCATAAAAGCCCGATTGGTTCAACTAATAATCAGTGGGGGAAGAACACCCCACTGATTATAGTTTCACTTTATGAAGTAAGGGGTGGAATTGTGCAGAAAGACTTAATGTATAACACTAAGATGGATGAAACGTTACAAGTTATAAATAAGGGATTGAATAAGACGACACGTCCGAAACAAATTATTGTAGTAGGGGCAGGCATGGCTGGATTAGTTTCGGCATCTTTATTAAAGGCTGCAGGACATGAAGTGAAGATTTTTGAAGCAAACAATCGTGTAGGCGGCCGCATAGAGACAGTTAGAATGGAAGATACCGGATTATATTTAGATGTTGGGGCGATGAGAATTCCATATTCGCACACGTTAACGATGGCATATATAAGAAAGTTTGGGTTACAGGTGAGTCCTTTTATTAATAGGAATGAGACAGATATCATCTACGTAAATGGTCGGAAAACGACATTAAAACAATATGAAAAAGATCCAAGTATTTTAAGATATCCTGTGGAAATGAATGAAGTTGGGAAAACGTCTGAGGAACTATTATTGTTAGCGGTACAGCCCATTATAAATTTTATAAAAAAGAACCCAGAGAAAAATTGGGATGTTGTAGTAAAGGATTTTGGAAGATACTCTACAGGACAATTTTTAAAGTACCATCCTTATCAATATAATACGTATTTTTCACCAATAACGATTGAGATGATTGGTGTTTTATTAGATTTAGAAGGTTTTTTAGAAAGGTCATTCGTTGAGACGTTACGTTTTTTATACATTATGCAAGAGGAGAGCGGATTTTGTGAAATAATAGGTGGAAACGATAGATTACCAAAATCTTTTTTACCGCAATTAGAAGAAAATATTATTTATAATCAAAAATTAATGAAGCTACATCAACACGATAACGGTGTGACAGCTTTCTATCGAAACGAGGAAACTTTTGAATATAGTAGTATTACAGGGGATTTAGTTATTGTTACAATTCCGTTTTCGACAATGCGTTTTGTGGAAGTAGATCCATTTGACTCTATATCTCATGAAAAGTGGAAAGCAATTCGTGAATTGCATTATATGCCTGCGACGAAAATAGGCATTCAATTTAAAAGTCGATTTTGGGAAGAACAAGGGCAATTAGGTGGCAGAATTATAACAGATTTGCCAATTCGTTACGCCTATTATCCAAGCCATGGAATTGGACAGAAAGGACCAGCTATGATGTTAGGAAGCTATACATGGTCTTATGATGCGTTGCTATGGGATGGGTTATCGAAGGGTGATCGTATTTATTACACATTACACAACTTAGCAACGATATTAGGTGGTCAAGTATATGATGAATTTATGTCTGGAATATCAAAAAGTTGGACATTGGATCCATATGCACTTGGAGGATTTGCTCTTTTTCAAGCCGGTCAAGAATCTGAGCTACAACCAGCGATTGTAAAGCCAGAGGGGAAAATATTCTTTGCTGGAGATCATACAACGTTATATCACGGATGGATTCAAGGTGCGATTGAGTCTGGAGTTCGTGTAGCGGTGGAAGTGAATGAGTAAAAAGTTTTTAATTCAGAAAATTCTTTACTATATAACTTGAGATGGATATTATTATATATAAAAGAAAAATAGGGAGTGTTTACAGTGAAACCGTTATTATTCGATTTTCCTTCTGAATTTTATACTGACAGGCTTTTTATTCGAATGCCGAAACCAGGAGATGGTAAAGTTGTATACGATGCAATTCAAGCTTCAATACAAGAACTAAAACCTTGGATGGTGTTTGCACAAAAAGAGCAAACAGAGCAAGAAGTAGAAGAAAGTATTAGAAAATCACATATTCAATTTTTGCAACGTGAGGATTTAAGGTTACTAGTATTTTCGAAAGAAACAGGTGAATTTATTGCATCTGCCGGATTACATCGTATTAATTGGGATATACCTCAATTTGAAATCGGATATTGGATTGATTCGAGATTTAGTGGAAAAGGCTATATGGTAGAGGCTGCGAAAGGTATAACGGATTATGCTTTTTCTGAACTGAAAGCAAACCGCGTAGAAATTCGTTGTGATGCTCTAAATAAAAAGAGTAGAGCGATACCTGAGAAATTAGGTTTTAAATTAGAGGGTATTTTAGAAAGTGCCAGTGTTGCGGTAGATGAAAATGGATTAAGGGACATGTGTGTATTTGCAATGACTAGAAATACATATGAAAAAGAAGAGCTGTAAAGAAACAGCTCTTCTTTTTCATATTATGGTACAGGATGACCGTTAGAGCTTTCAAAAATTGTAAACCATTGTTGACGATCTAAGTTAACTTTTGTAGCAAGAGCGGCCGTTTTTATACGATCTAATTTCCCAGAGCCAACGATTGGCATCATGTTAGCTGGATGAGCAAGTAGCCATGCATACATAACCGTATCGATGCTAGTAACACCTAGCTCATTAGCAACTTTTTGTACAGTTTCACGTACACGTACTGCACGTTCAGTTTGACCGGTAAAGATTTCGCCACCAGCAAGAGGTGACCAAATCATTGGATTGATTCGTTTTTCTTGGCATAAATTAATCGTACCTTTTTCAAAGTGCTCAAGCTGCAGCGCAGATACCTCGATTTGATTTGTAATGAGCGGGAAATCTAAATATGAACTTAACATATGAAACTGTGAAGGTAAAAAGTTAGATACACCGAAGTGACGAACCTTTCCTTCTTGTTTTAAGCGTGAGAACGCTTCTGCCACTTCATTTGGATCCATAAATGGATCAGGACGATGGATGAGTAATACATCAATATAATCTGTATGTAAGTTTTGTAATGAATCCTCCGCGCTCTTTATGATATGTTCAGTACTTGTATTGTAGTGAGCAACATATCGCTCTGGAAATTTTGGTGATGGGGGAGCGATTCCACACTTGGTAACAATTTGCATGTTTTCTCGTAAGGAAGGCTTTAGTTGTAAAGCTTCTCCAAACAGCCCTTCACACGTATATCCGCCATAAATATCAGCGTGATCGAAAGTAGTAATCCCCATATCCATGCATTCTTCAATGAAAGAAAGTAACTCTTGTTTCGTCATATTCCATTCTGCTAAACGCCAAAATCCTTGAATAATACGAGAAAATTCTAGTGTTTCGGCCATTTGAACTCGTTCCATTATAAGTACCCCCTTGATGTATGATTATTATTTTGAAAAGGCTTTCTTACTACATATTATTATATAGTTTGAGGAGCGTACAAACAATAAATATGTTTTGCTACAAAAACGATTTTCTCTATATGCTATAATGTAGACACATATAGCTATAAGGAGATGTAAGGGATGATTCCAGTAACAATATTAACTGGTTTTCTTGGATCAGGGAAAACGACTTTATTAAATCGTATTTTATCAGAAAATCACGGTAAGAAATTAGCGGTGATTGTAAATGAAATAGGACAAATTGGTATCGATAATCAGTTGATTATGAATGTTGAAGAAGAAATTATGGAAATGACTAACGGTTGTCTATGCTGTACTGTACGTGAAGATTTACTCGTTGCGTTAAAACAATTACTGGACGTAAAAGCAGAAGGGAAAATGGACTTTGAAGGCTTAGTAATTGAAACAACAGGTCTTGCAAATCCAGGCCCGATTATTCAAACATTTTTTTTAGATCCTGTTATTCAATCTGCATACCAAATTAATGGCGTTGTAACGGTAGTAGATAGTTACCATATACATAAACATTTTGAAAAGGGACTAGAAGCAAAGGAACAAATTGCATTTGCTGATGTAGTGTTGGTGAATAAATTAGATTTAATTGAAGAAAGTGAAAAGGAAAATCTTTTGCATGAACTGCAAGGTATTAACCCCACTGCAAAGTTAATCGAGGCAACTAACTGTGAGGTAGATATACCATCATTATTACAAATTCAAACGTTTAAAACGAAAGATACGTTACAAATTTATCCTCATAAAGAGCATAATCATTTAGAAGGTGTAAAATCATTTGTACTACGTGAAGAGCGTCCGTTAGATTTACAAAAACTAAATGAGTGGATGTCAGCTGTCGTGCAAGAGCTAGGGGAGTATTTATATCGTTATAAAGGGATTTTATCTATCGATGGAGTAGATAAACGTATCGTGTTCCAAGGTGTACATACATTATTTGCTGCTTCGTATGATAGAGAGTGGCAAGAGGGTGAAAAGCGAGTAAGTGAAGTCGTATTTATCGGTAAAGATATTAATAAAGAATGGTTCCAAGAACATTTTGGGGAGTGTGTGAAATAAGTCTGCGTCAACTGCAGGCTTATTTTTATATGAGCATTCTATTGAGATTGTACTAGATTTCAATAACGAAACACATAAGGGAAAGAAACGGAAAATAGAAAATAACATTGATAAATATATAATAACAAGCCTGTTTTCACAGGCTTGTGTTTTCGTTTATTAGTAACTCCATTACAACACCTACAACTGGACCCTCATCATCAATATCCCCGTTTAAATGGAAACCAAATGATTCATATAGGCCCATGGCAAGTTTGTTGCCCGGATGTAAACTTAAGTAAATTATTTTACATGTAAATTGTTGTTGTAAAAATTGAATGAGTAAGCGAAGGAAACGCTTTGCGTATCCTTTTCCTTGATGTTGTTGGTCAATCATAAAACGATCTAACCAGATGCTTTCGTGTTTTTTTGAATACCAACCGTACATTGCGTATCCAACAAGTGTTTCTCCATCATATAAACCTACTGACGTCCCGTTTCCTTCATATAATGATTCTGCTAAAGAAAACGCATTACTTTCAATAAATTGCTGCTGGTTTTTTGCGACGTTTAAAGCAGCTACTGAACGCCAATTTTTTGCTGTTACTTCACAAATGTGAAGATTCATAATTCCAACTCACCTTCTAAAAGAGTATAGCTTAAAGCTAATATGGATAATTTTACTTGTTATTTTGGTCAAGTCAAGGATACATACATAAAAAGGCAGCTGAACAATAGATTCAGCTGCTTAGAAAATATAGTAAATTAGTTTGTTGCTTCTTTCAATGTGTTTACGTTTTCTTCCATTAAAGTAAAGTAATCTTTATTGTTCTTCGCATCATCTTCAGAAATAGTAGCAAGGTGATTTAAGCGTAAAACTGTTGTACCAGTTTCTTTTTGAATAACTGATGCGACTTTTGGCGTAGAGAAAGTTTCAAATAAAATATATTTTAGACCGTGTTCTTTTACTGTTTTTGTAATGTCAGCAAGCTCTTTTTGAGATGGCTCATCAGAAGCTGAAATTCCGGCGATAGGAATCTGTTTTAAACCATAGCGTTGTTCCCAATAACCATAAGCAGCATGAGAAACTAAAATTTCTTTCGTTTTCGCATTTGCTACAGCAGCTTTAAATTGATCGTCTAAATCGGTAAATTTAGTTTGAAGTGCTGCAAAGTTTTTCTCGAATTCTTGTTTATGGTCAGGTTGTAATTCCACAAGAGCATTTTTGATTTTTTCAGCTTGTTTCATCGCAAGAGTAGGGTCTATCCAAACATGCGGGTCTTTATCATGATGGTGATCATCTTCTTTATGACCATCTCCGTGATCGTGATGTTCTTCTTCAGAAGAAGCACGAAGTTTAATTCCTTTTGATGCATTTACAATTTTAACATTTTCTTTTTGTAATGTTTTTTCCATCTTCTCAGCAAATGGTTCTAATTCAGCACCGTTATAAACGAATAAATCGGCTTTTGCAACTTGTACTGTTTGTTTTTGACTCGGTTCAAATGTATGTGAATCGGCACCAGGAGGGTAAATTGCTTCTACTGTTACATAGTCGCCACCAATTTTTTTTGCGAAATCTGCAAGAGGGAAGATGGTTGTATAAACAGTTAGCTTTCCATCTTTCTTGGCAGTACCTTCTTTTTTATTTGAGCAGCCAGTAAAAATTAAAGTGAAAATAAGTAAGAATGAAAATATAGTCAATCTTTTAGGCATGAAGTTCTCCTCTTTTCTTTTTTTACGGATATATCTTCAATTATAGAAGAAAAATATCATTTTAATACAAAACGGAATAATTACGTTTTAGTTTGCGAACTTAGTATAATACATCTTTCATAAAGTTGCAATAAATAATAATCATTACGATTTGATTTTGTTATAAAGTTGTCAAATATAGATGTATTATTTTTGTGAATGCATGCATATGTGACAACGCTGCTTTCATATATTTGAAAGGAAGGTGAAGAGGGGGATGAGCGCTTGGGATATTTAATGGAAGCTATCTTATTGATATTAGCGGTAGTATTGCCATTATCTTTCGTTTTAATCTTTTTAAGACGCTTAATAAGTAATTTAGGGAATGCATCAACGATAACGAAATTACCAGAGAAAGAAAAGAAAAAAGAGTAAGTAAAGCACTATGCATACGCATAGTGCTTTACTTATGGTAAAATAAAAAGAAGGAAACTCCTAAAAGTTGCATGTCACTGAAGGAGAGAAAAGTAAAATAAGAGGTATATGCATATATGAATAAGCGAACAGCGTTAGTACTTGGTGCAAGTGGTTTAGTTGGACAAGAGATAACGCGTCTATTACTTGAATCAGATTACTACGATTCGGTTACTATTTTTGTAAGAGAACCAATGCAATGGCAACATGAGAAGTTACAGCAGAAGAAAGTAGATTATTCGGCATTAGAAGAATATAAAGAATTTTTTGCAGTAGATGATGTTTTTAGTTGTCTAGGAACAACAATAAAAAAAGCAAAAACAAAGGCGAATTTCAAAAAAGTAGATTATGAATATACGTTACGAGCTGCTTGTTTAGCTGAAAAGCAAGGGGTGCAAAACTTCCTTGTTGTGTCTTCGATGGGAGCAAATCCTAAATCATTTTTCTTTTATTCACAAGTAAAAGGGAAAATGGAAGAGGAATTGCAAAAGTTAGTGATTGGTGGTATTCATATTTTTAGGCCGTCTTTATTAGTTGGAAATCGACAAGAGTTTCGTTTTGGTGAACGAATGGCTGAAAAGTTAACTCGAATTATTCCTTTTATATTTAAAGGGGCTTTCAAAAAGTATAAACCAATTTCAGCTAAAGATGTGGCGAAAGGGATGTATATAACTGCGCTGCGAGAAGAATCTGGTCTCCACATTTATAATTCAAATGAAATTACAACGATAGAATAAATAAAACCGAGAAGAATGGCTTCTCGGTTTTATTTATTCATATTGATTTTCCCAGGAGCCCGCTTATATTGATACGGTTCTTGCAATTCAAAACCAAGTTCATTTGCCGCTATTCTTGGGAAGTACGGATTGCGAAGTAACTCACGTCCGATAAAAATTAAATCTGCTTCGTTATTATTTAATATTTGCTCTGCCTGTGCCCCAGTCGTAATCAATCCAACTGCCCCAGTTGCAATGTTAGCATGTTCTTTAATATGTTTAGCATATTGTACTTGGTAACCAGGATAAACATCAATATGTGTCGGTACAACTGCACCAGAACTACAATCGATTAAATCTACTCCTTGTTCTTTCATCCATTTTGAATACTGAACGTAATCTTGAACGGTTAGCCCGTCAGGATGATAATCATTTGCTGAAATACGAACAAATAACGGTCCGTCCCAAACTTCATTTATAGATTCGATGATTTCACGTAAGAAACGATAGCGGTTTTCAGATGAACCGCCATATTCATCCGTTCGTTTATTGGAAAGTGGAGAAAGAAATTCGTTAATTAGATAACCGTGAGCGCCGTGTATTTCAATAACGTCAAATCCAGCTTGTTTTGAACGCAGTGCAGCCTTCTGAAAAGCTAGTGCGGTGTCTTTAATTTGCTCTTTACTCATTTCCAGTGGTATTTTCATTGTTTCATTAAATGGAATTGCTGAAGGTGCTAACGCATCTGTTTCTAACTCAGCTTTTCTTCCGGCGTGAGCGAGTTGAATGGCAGCTTTTGCACCATTATCATGTATAAAAGTTGTCGCTGTATGTAATCCTTCAATTAGACTGTCGTCCCAAATACCTAAATCTTTGTTAGAAATGCGACCTTCAGGTAACACAGCTGTTGCTTCAATCATAACTAAACCGACTTGACCGGCAGCCCTAGTTCCATAATGAACGAGGTGGAAATTCGTTACTTTTCCATCCTCATTTTCCGAAGAATACATACACATAGGCGACATGACGATACGGTTTTTTAGTGTAACATCCTTAATTGTGTAGGGTGAAAAAAGTTTGGAATGCATCAAATAGCCTCCTTGATTGAATTTTCTTATATTTTACCATTCTCTTTTTTGTTTCTCTAATAAAACGCTTATACGAAAAATTTTGTCTATTCGTGTTACAATGACTAATATGAACTGAATTGGAGGATGACATATGTACCAGGCTTATTATAAAAGTGAATTAGGTTTGCTAGAAATTACAGCGAACGAAGAAGGCATTACGTCTGTTATATTTGTTGATGAACGACAAGAAGAAAATACAAATGAAATGATAGATCAATGTATAAATGAGCTAGATGAATATTTTAAAGGAAAAAGAAAAGAGTTTACTGTACCACTGTCTGCAGAGGGAACATCATTTCAAAAAAATGTATGGGATGCGCTCTACACTATTCCTTATGGCGTAAGTGCTTCATATTTAGATATTGCGGAGAAAGTTGGTAATACGAAAGCTGTACGAGCAATAGGAGGAGCAAACAGTCGTAATCCCATTTCAATTATCGTTCCGTGTCACCGTGTAATAGGAAAGAGTGGAAAGCTTGTAGGGTATGCGGGTGGTTTATGGAGGAAAGAGTGGCTGTTAAAACACGAAGGTATTTTGAAATGAAGTATGAATGGAAAGAGGGATTGTTTTGGAATGTATAAATTGTGGGCAACCTTGTGCGAATGAACAGTTAAATTGTGCAAACTGTCAGCAAAAACTGCATAATAAACAAGGTGAAGGAAGCTCGCTAATAGACAAAGAATTAGAAGAATATGTAGGGAGACAATATCCGTACTACAAAAAAAAATGGGAGCTTGAAAATAAGCGAATTGCAAAATGGAGCTGGAATGGTTGGGCTGCTATTTTTAATGTAGGTTGGCTTGGCTATCGTAAGTATTATTTACCTGCTGCACTATTTATACTGTTATTAGTAGTGTGTGATGCGTTTTCATATTATATGGGCTTCAACGTAGCATTGCCAATCATTAATATGGTGCCTCTTACGTTTTTATTACTCGTTTTTATCTTATTCGGGCTAGGGATTTTTGCGAATGGATTATATTATCAATTTGCAGAAAGACGTATATACCGCATAAAGGCACGTGAAATTAAAGATGAATCGGTTGAAAATTATCTCATTCGTGATAGTGGAGGAACGAGTAAAATGGGAGCAACGATCGTTACAATGTTAGCAGTTGCTAGTATTTTGTTCAGTCATTTCTTTTTCCCAACTGATCAGGATATTATTCAAAAAGTTCGTACAAGCTCGCTTTATGAATATCCAGTCTTTTCAATTGGTGAATCGTTCGAAAATTATTTTCAAAATTCAGGATGGATATACTATCGTGGAACGGAAGGATTAGAATTAGTAGAATTTCAGGGGGAGAGTCCTGAGATGCCAAGGAAAAAGGTGACAATTCAATTTATTGTTGATTATAAATTGGGAGAAGTGGAACCATATTCACTTACGATTAACGGTGAATCTAAAAATGAAGAAGAGTTTTTGAAAATAATGGAGGAAATATTTAAAGTTCAAAATCCATTTGATATAGAGGATGGCTTACAAGTAAATACTATTCAACAAAGCGGAGGGAAAGCAATTTCTGACCGCTTTTTTTCTTTTTATGAAAATAAATATTTAAAATAATCAGAATCTTTTGTATAATAAAATATATTATACAAGTTTTAACTTATACATATAGATTGGGGGAAGGAAGAATGAAAAGAAAGACAACAACAATTGCTGCACTTGCGTTATCGACTAGTGTACTGGTTGCGGGATGTGGGAATGGGGAGAAGGCTTCGACAACGAAGAAAGAATCAAGTAAGGGAATGGCAGATAAACAAGTTTTAAATTTGCTAGAAACAGCTGAAATTCCTTCAATGGATACATCTAAATCAACAGATTCTGTATCTTTCCGTGTATTTGTAAATGCAATGGAAGGATTATATCGTCTAGATAAAGATAATAAACCAACTCCAGGTATGGCCAAAGATGTGAAGATTAGTGAAGATAAAAAGACATATACATTTGAATTACGTGATGCAAAATGGTCAAATGGTGATCCAGTTCGAGCGCAAGATTTTGTATATGCATGGCAACGTACATTAGATAAAGCAATAGCAGCAGAATATGCATTTATTTTATTTGATGTGAAAAATGCACAGAAAGTAAATAAAGGAGAAGTACCGTCGGATCAATTAGGTGTTAAAGCGAAGGATGATAAAACGTTGGTAGTAGAATTAGAGCAACCAGCACCTTATTTCCTTGAGCTTACTTCGTTCCCTACATTCTTCCCATTAAATGAAAAGTATGTAAAAGAACAAGGGGATAAATACGGATTAGAAGCAGATAAATTATTGTACAATGGACCATTTACAATGAGTGAATGGAAACATGAACAAAGTTACCAGTTAAAGAAAAACCCAAATTATTGGGATAAAGATGCTGTAAAATTACAAGAAATTAATGTGGGTATAGTAAAAGAGACAAGTACTGGGGTAAATTTATATGATAGTGATCAAGCAGACCGTGTCATTTTAAGTTCTGAGTTTGTAGACAAATATAAAAAGAATAAACCAGATGAATTTAAAACGAAGCTAGACCCACGTATGTATTTCCTACGTTTTAATCAAAAAAATGCAACGTTTAAAAATCAAAAGGTTCGTGAGGCGATTGATTTAGCGTACGATAAAAAAGGAATTGCGGATGTAATTTTGAATGATGGATCATTGCCAGCGTATTTCTTAGTACCTGAAAAGTTTACGACAGGACCAGATGGAAAAGACTTCCGTACTGTAAATAAAAATTTCCGTGACAGTAAAGATAATGCTGCGAAAGCAAAAAAACTGTGGGAAGAAGCGAAGAAAGAACTTGGTCAAGATACAATTACAGTAGAATTACTAAATGATGATAACGGTAGTCGTAAAAAAGTGGGCGACTTTATTAAAGAAGAATTAGAGAAAAACTTACCAGGTATTAAAGTGAATTTGAAGCAACAACCATATAAGCAGAAGTTAGATTTAGAAAAGAAATTTCAATATGAATTCTCATTATCTGCATGGAGTCCAGATTATCCAGACCCAATGACATATATTGATATGTTCGTTACTGGAAGTTCATTTAATGAAATGGATTATTCAAATCCGAAGTATGATGATTTAGTAGCGAAATCAAAAGGAGAACTACTAAAAGATGACGCAGCACGCTGGAAAGCACTTGCAGAAGCTGAAAAAATCTTAATTGGTCAAGATGTTGCAATCTCTCCTACGTACCAACAAAGTACAGCTTACTTAGAGAAGACGTATGTAAATGGTATTGCTAACCATACGTTCGGTGGCGACTTCAGTTATAAATGGGCATATATTACAAAGAAATAGTATAATAAAAGATGAGTGAATTTTCGCTCATCTTTTGTTTGTTTAAGGAGGAACGTGGAGTGTTGAAAGGAATCAATCATCTTTGTTTTTCAGTATCAAATTTAGAAAACTCTATTCTGTTTTATGAAAGAGTGTTAGAAGGAGAACTATTAGTTAAAGGGAGAAAACTTGCATATTTCAATATATGTGGAGTATGGATAGCACTGAACGAAGAGGCACATATTCCAAGAAAGGAGATTCATCAATCTTATACGCACCTCGCATTTTCTGTTGAACAAAAAGATTTTGAACGCCTGTTACATCGGTTAGAAGAAAATAATGTTCATATTTTACAAGGAAGAGAACGTAATGTGAGAGATTGTGAGTCTATATATTTTGTTGATCCTGACGGTCACAAGTTCGAGTTTCATTCAGGGACACTGCAAGACCGTCTAAATTATTATAGGGAAGAAAAACCACATATGACATTTTACTAGGGAGGAAGAGCATTTGCATGCACTTGTAATCGGGGGAACAGGGATGTTAAAGAAAGTTTCTATGTGGCTTTGTGAGCAAGGATTCCATGTTTCTATTATTGGACGAGATGAAGTGAAATTAGAATATGTGAAGCGAGCAAGTTCTGCACCAGAAAATATCACATGCCTTCCGTTAGATTATCATAATAATGACGAAGTAAAGATAGCTATTAAAGGTACAATTGAGAGAAATGGTCCCATAACATTAGTTGTGGCATGGATACATTCAAGTGCAAAGTATGCGTTATCACTCATTTGTAAGGAGATAGAATTTTCGTCAGAGACATACAGTTTATTTCATATTTTAGGCAGTAAAGCATCGCGTATGAATGCAGGGAAAATAGGTGGTACGCTTTGCCTGTATCATAGAATTATATTAGGTTTTATTTTAGAAGATACATTCGGAAGGTGGCTTACTCATCAAGAAATATCAGATGGAGTAATTAATGGGATTGAAAGTAATTGCAATGAATGGATTGTGGGGCAAATAGAACCATGGGAATTACGACCAAATTGATAAGGGGGAATGGGAAATGAAAACAACTGTATATGTAACAAGGCATGGTGAAACAGAATGGAATGTAGCGAAGCGAATGCAAGGACGGAAAAATTCAGCTTTAACTGAAAATGGTATGTTACAAGCGAAACAATTAGGGGAGCGTATGAAGGATTTACCACTCCATGCCATATATAGTAGTCCAAGCGAAAGAACACGTCATACTGCTGAATTGATTAAAGGGGAACGCGATATTCCAATTATAGAAGATGAACGTTTCTATGAAATAAATATGGGGATATGGGAAGGGCAAACAATTGCTGATTTGGAAATGCAATATCCAGAAGAAGTACATTTATTTTGGAATGAACCACATCTTTTTCAGTCAACATCAGGGGAAAACTTTGCGGCCGTTTATAAAAGAGTAATTGAAGGGATACACTTTCTTTTAGAAAAGCATAAAGGAGAAAACATTTTAATAGTTACTCATGCTGCAGCAGCGAAACTACTTGTAGGACATTTTGCAGGTCTTGAAATTGAACATGTATGGGGAGAGCCATTTATGCATAGCGCGAGTCTTAGTGTAATTGAATTTGATGAAGATCTTGGTAAAGTAAAACAATTTGCAGATATAAGTCATTTTCAGTAAACGTAAAAAAGGCCGCAACGCGGCCTTTTTTGGTGGACATAAAAAACTAGCAATTACGTTTTTTATACCAGAAGTGATCGAATTTTTTATTCTTGCAAGAAGAAGACTTGTGTCTGCTATCTTTGCAATCATTCCATTTGTGTCCGTCATCGTGACAGTCTCTACCGTGATCACATGAATCATCGCAAGAGTGACCGTGTCCGTGAGGGAAGAATTCGCATTTTTTACAGAAACTTCGTTTTGTCCAGTAAAATTTCTTTTCAAAGCGTATGCATTTTGTAACGAAAGTACAATGTTTTCTACGAGTACGTTTTGTAACTAAAACGCATTCTTTTCTACGCGTCACTTTCGTAACGAATGTCCATTTTTGAACACGAACACGAGTACATTTCGTAACAAATGTCCATTTTTTTACGTGCGTACATTTTGTAACGAACGTACAATGTTTCACGCGAGTACATCTTGTTCTTGGACATCTACCTCCTGTAGTGCATTTACATCCTGTAGTACATTTATGATGAGAGAATTTATCATCATCGCACTCAAAAGTACTTGGATCTTGATGTAAGAAATCCTCCATCCCAGCACTTTTGATTTCTTCAACAGCTTTTCTAATATCACGTTTCATAGAAATCCTCCTTATCATGTATTAAAGTGAAAAGGTATTCTTTTTCCTTAACATGATATGAGATATGACGACGTTCTGAACAGGACAAGAGTGTAATTTTATATAAATAGATGATAGCGGATGTATGGACAAGACAAGGCGCATACATTGAATGAAGAGAACTGAGAAGGGATGAGAAAACATGCTGCCTTCATATGATTTTTTTGTTCATCCAATGTACTTAGTGGAATTGAAAAAAGATATTTGGTCAGATAGTCCAGTGCCAGCAAAATTAACTTATGGAAAAAAGAAGTATGACATTGATATCGTATACCGGGGTGCTCATATTCGCGAATTTGAGAAAAAGTCTTATCATGTTGTATTTTATAAACCGAAAAAATTTCAAGGCGCGAAAGAGTTTCATTTGAATTCTGAGTTTATGGATCCGTCACTCATACGAAATAAATTATCTTTAGATTTTTTTCATGATATTGGTGTACTTTCGCCAAAATCACAACATGTATTTATAAAAATCAATGGTCAAATTCAAGGTGTATATTTACAGTTAGAATCAGTTGATGAAAACTTTTTGAAAAATAGAGGATTACCGAGTGGTTCTATTTATTATGCGATAGATGATGATGCGAATTTTTCATTAATGAGTGAGCGAGATAAAGATGTTAAGACAGAGCTCTTTGCGGGTTATGAATTTAAATATTCGAATAAAAATAGTGAAGAACAACTAAGTGAATTTGTATTTCAAGCGAATACTTTGTCGAGGGAAGATTATGAAAAAGAAATTGGGAAGTTTCTACATGTAGATAAATATTTACGATGGTTAGCTGGAGTAATTTTCACGCAAAACTTTGACGGTTTCGTTCATAACTATGCACTATACCATAACGATGAGACAAATTTATTTGAAGTTATACCGTGGGATTATGATGCAACTTGGGGGCGAGATGTACAAGGGAGACCGCTTAATCATGAATATATTCGCATTCAAGGGTATAACACGTTAAGTGCAAGATTGTTAGACATACCTGTATTTAGAAAGCAGTATCGAAGTATTTTAGAAGAAATATTAGAAGACCAATTTACAGTTTCGTTTATGAGGCCGAAAGTAGAAGCGTTGTGTGAATTGATTCGTCCATATTTACTACAAGATCCATATATGAAAGAAAAATTAGAAACGTTTGATCAAGAGGCTGATATGATTTATGAATATATAAATAAAAGAAGGAAGTATATACAAGACCACTTACATGAATTGGATTAATTTTGAAAGAGATTGGAACATTATCAATCTCTTTTTTTGTATAATAAAGGTGTACCAAAAAAGTGAAATGATATGTATTTGATAGAGAATGGGGTTGTGTAGAGATGACGATTAAATGGATTGATTGGGTAAAACAAATACAATCTATAGCCCAAGCGGGTTTAACGTATTCTAAAGATGTGTACGATATAGAACGTTTCCAACAATTACGAGACATTTCGATTTCGATGATGTCACATTACACAAAAACAGATTGGGAAGTAGTAGCGAAACTATTTGCAAGTGAGACGGGCTATCAAACACCAAAAGTTGATATACGAGCAGTTATTTGTCAAAATGAAAAGCTATTATTTGTGAAGGAAAAAAGTGATGGGAAATGGGCATTTCCAGGTGGATGGGCTGATGTTGGTTATACGCCAACAGAAGTAGCAGCAAAAGAGGTTTTCGAAGAGACAGGATATGAAGTAGATCGTTTTAAGCTACTAGCTATATTTGATCAAGAAAAGCATCAACCATCGCCTTCAGCAACGCATGTATATAAGATTTTTATTGGTTGTAATATTGTTGGTGGGGAAAAGAAGGTTAGTATTGAAACAGAAGAAATAGAGTTTTTTGGTGAAGATGAATTGCCGGATTTATCAATTGCTAGAAATACAGAAGAGCAAATTAAAGAAATGTTTGCTTATATGAAAGACCCACAGAAAGAAAAAATAATAGATTAATGCTGCTTGAATTGTACATATTGTTAAAATGAAGATATTGGCAGATTGCAATCTTTATGTGATAATGGGATGGTATGTGAAGAAAAAAGGAGATAGAAAAGAACATGTTAGCAAATATAATAGATCAGTTATTGCAATTTTTTGCAAGCTTAGGGTACTTTGGAGTAGCTCTTGCTTTAATGATTGAAGTAATCCCAAGTGAAATTGTACTTTCGTATGCTGGCTTTTTAGTAGCGGATGGTAAAATTAGTTTTGTGGGGGCAGTTATCGCCGGAACGATTGGTGGTACTTTAGCGCAAATCTTTTTATACTGGCTTGGATACTACGGAGGGCGTCCGGTTGTAGAGAAATATGGGAAATATCTACTTATTAATAAACACCATTTAGACATAGCGGAAGGTTGGTTTAAACGTTACGGAGCAGGCGTAATATTTTCTGCACGCTTTATTCCAGTAGTACGTCATGCGATCTCTATTCCAGCAGGACTAGCTAAGATGCCATTAAAACTATTTACACTTTATACGGTTGTAGCGATTATTCCATGGTCAATTCTATTTATATACTTAGGTGAAAAACTTGGTGGGAATTGGCGTCATATTAAAGAGTATGCATCTGATTATACACATTACATAATTATAGGAGCTGTGCTCTTTATTGCACTATACTTCGGTTTAAAGTATTTGAAAAAGAAAAAAACAACACGTTAAAGTCAATGATGATTCATTGGCTTTTTTATTTGTTTCGGTTCTAAACAAAAGGAGTTGTCCATAATGTGTAATAATAAAGCGTAGCGGAGGAATGTGATGAAAGGGTCACCGTTTATACGTGGAACGATATTTTTAACGATGGCAACGATGATATCTAAAATGTTAGGGTTTATATATATTATACCATTTACAGCAATGGTTGGTACGAGTGGGTACGTTCTATACGCGTATGCATATCGTCCTTATACGATTATGCTGAGTATAGCGACGATGGGGTTACCGCTCGCTGTTTCAAAGATGGTATCAAAATATGATCAACTAAATGATTATCATACAGTTAAAAGAGTACTAAAGAGTGGTATCGTTTTTATGTTAATAATGGGAGTTGTATCGTGTGTCACACTGTATGTATTAGCCCCGCATTTAGCTGAACTTGTAGTTGATGGAAGTGATCAAACGGGGAATAGTGTAACTGCTGTCGCTACTAACATTCAAATTGTAAGTTTTGCGTTAATACTTGTACCAGTAATGAGTTTATTAAGAGGCTTCTTTCAAGGATTTCAGTCGATGGGACCTTCTGCATTAAGTGTAGTTGTAGAGCAATTCTTTCGGGTCTTAACTATATTGATAGGAAGTTTTGTCGTATTATATGTTTTAAAAGCTTCTGTATCGCTAGCAGTTGGTATTTCAACGTTTGGTGCTTTCATGGGAGCAATAGGTGGATTAGCTGTTTTAACTGCGTATTATGTAAGAAGGAGAAGGCATTTAAAGAAAAAAGAGATGGCAAGTATACCGCAAACGACGAAATCTTTCTTCTCGTTGTATAAGGAGCTCTTTACATATTCTATTCCTTTCGTCGTGGTTGGTTTAGCTATTCCTTTGTATCAGACTATAGATACATTTACAATTAATAAACTACTTATACAAATTGGATATATGCAAGGAGAAGCGGAAAAAATCAATGCGATTATTGGTCTTGTTCAAATGGTTGTACTTATCCCAGTTTCAGTTGCGACTGCTTTTAGTATGTCTCTCGTTCCAGAGATGACGAAAGCTTATACAGCAGGGAATACGAAGTTACTATATAAACATTTTACAAAGACGAATCTATTAGTAGTAGGGATTACGGTACCAGCGGCGATTGGAATGATGGTGTTAGCAAAACCAATATATACGCTTTTGTTTAGTACGGGGAATGATCCGGAGATAGGGAGTGTTATTCTACAATATTATGCTCCTGCGTGTATACTATTTTCACTCTTTACTGTAACGGCTGCCATGCTGCAAGGAATTAATCAACAACAGAAAACAGTATTAGGTTTAGTAATCGGAATTATTGTAAAGATAATATTAAATATTGTATTGCTTCCGTATTTCGATTATGTAAGTTTTATCATTTCAACTTACGCTGGCTATACGATTTCAGTTGGTTTTAACTTGTGGATGCTTTCTAAATATGTTATAAAGGCAACATAAGCTTTTTAAGGCAGAGAATCCTCTGTCTTTTTCTACGTTTATAATATTTTTCACGTAAAAGCGTTTTCAAAATAATTTTTCTATTGAAATTTAAACGTATGTTTCATATGCTGAGAATGGCGGTTCAAAAACTGTTATGTAAGAGAGGTAGATTCCTACATGTAAAAAGAATCGGGGTGATAGTATGTTAAATATGTATTTAACAGACCGAAACGGAAAACTACAAGAGATTGAGGAAATGCAAAAGGGTTGCTGGATTAATGTACTTCATCCAACTGAAGAAGAAATTCAGTATTTAGTACAAACTTTAAATGTAGACTTAGATTTCATTAAAGACCCTTTGGATGATGAAGAACGCTCTCGTATTGAAAAGGAAGACAATAATACCTTAATCATCGTCGATATTCCGACAGTTAGGCATGATGAAGAGGGGAATTCGATTTATGACACGATTCCAATAGGTATGATTGTAATGCCAGATTGTTTCGTTACAATTTGTTTAGAAGAGAATCCAATTTTTGAACGTTTTATTAATCAACGTATTAAAGAATTTTATACGTTTAAAAAGACACGCTTTGCACTGCAGCTCTTATATACGATTTCTACTTATTATTTAAGATACTTAAAGCAAATAAATCGAAAAACAATCGATTTAGAGCACCAATTAAATAAATCAATGAAAAACAAAGAAATTTTTACATTGTTAGGCCTTGAAAAAAGTTTAGTTTACTTTACAACATCACTAAAGGCTAATAAAATTGTAATTCAAAAATTAATGCGAAACAGTACATTTTTAAAAATGTATGAAGACGATCAAGATCTATTAGAAGATGTATTAATTGAAAATAAACAGGCTATTGAAATGGCGGAAATATATAGTCACATTTTAAGTGGAATGATGAATACATTTAGTTCCGTTATATCAAATAATTTAAATAGTGTTATGAAACTGTTAACGTCTATTACAATTATTTTATCTTTACCAACAATGGTTTCTAGTTTCTTTGGAATGAACGTAAAGGTTCCATTTGAAGGTGAAGCGTATGGTTTTGTAATTGTACTCATTATATGTGTAACTTTATCGTTCACATTGGCATTTGTTTTTTGGAAGAAACGTTACTTTTAACAATAAAAAAGCTGCTCTAGCATAGTTGTAAAACTACGCTAGAGCAGCTTTTTTGCTATGAAATCTCAATTTTGGAATAGAATATAACATGTGAAATGTAATGTGTATGAAGGTTATGAATTCCGTATAAGCCTTGTCCAATTAATAAAATGGGGTTAAAATTACATATTGTTAAAGAAAAGTTGGAGGAAATACATCATGGAATTGTTTCAATTACCGAAAGCATTCCTGCAAATGAATACAATTTTTATCTCAATATTAATCGAGGCACTTCCGTTTGTGCTAATTGGTGTATTTATTTCAGGATTCATTCAAATGTTTGTGACAGAAGATATGGTGGCAAAATGGATGCCGAAGAACCGATTTCTGTCAGTTTTATTAGCTACTTTTTTAGGCATGATGTTTCCAGGATGTGAATGTGGAATTGTTCCGATTGTAAGACGGTTAATCGGAAAAGGCGTTCCGCCATACGCAGGGATTGCATTTATGTTAACTGGACCGATTATTAATCCGGTTGTACTATTTGCTACATATGTCGCTTTTGGAAGTAGTATGCACATGGTATGGTATCGTTCTATTGTAGCGATTATCGTAGCAATTATCGTTGGAATTATATTATCATTTATGTTTAAAGAACATCAATTACGAGACGATCACTTCCCAGAAGTGAATCATAAGCGTCCGTTACGTAAAAAAATGTGGGAGGTATGTACGCACGCAGTTGAGGAATTCTTCTCAATGGGAAAATACTTAGTACTAGGTGCGTTAATTGCAGCAGCGGTTCAAACGTTTGTACAAACTTCAACACTTCTTGCTATCGGACAAGGGCCGTTTTCTTCATCAGCTGTAATGATGGGACTTGCCTTTATATTATCACTTTGTTCAGAAGCAGATGCATTTATTGCTTCGTCATTCCAAAGTACATTTTCAACAGCATCACTCGTCGCGTTTCTCGTATATGGACCGATGGTGGATATTAAAAATATGTTTATGATGCTTGCGACATTTAAAACAAAATTTGTAATTGTCGTTACAGTTACAGTTACTCTTGTTGTTTATGCAAGCTCACTACTCATTTATGCGATGGGGTGGTAGGTTATGTTTCGAGCATATATATTATTAGGTTTCACAATATTAATTGCACAGCTTCATATTTCAGGTAATATTACGAAATATATCAATATGAAGTATGCTTATTTATCAACAACAGCAGCCATTATTTTAGGGTTTTTAACGATTGTTCAAATTATTATCGTTTTCCAAAAAGAACATCAAAAAGAAAAAGATCAGCACAATTGTGGTTGCGATCATAGTCACTGCGGGCATGATCATTCGAAAGATGAGAATACATGGTGGAAAAAAGTGTTTTCTTACACATTATTCTGTTTTCCAATCATTACAGGATTGTTTTTCCCAATTGCAACATTAGATTCCGATATTGTTAAGGCGAAGGGATTCCATTTTCCAGTAGCGCAAGCAGAAAGTAAAGATCCATTTATGACAAGGCAATTTCTAAGACCTGATACGAGCATTTATTACGGGAAAGAAGGATACCGTGGTGTAATGGAAAAAGGGAAGAAAGAGTTTGTTACGAAAGACAGTATTACTTTAAAAGATGAAGATTTCTTAAAGGGTATGGAGACGATTTATAACTATCCTGGCGAGTTTACTGGGAAAAAATTATCTTTTAAAGGGTTTGTATTCAGAGATGATTCTTCTAAAAAAGAACAATACTTCTTATTCCGTTTCGGTATTATACACTGTGTAGCAGATTCTGGTGTATATGGTATGTTAGTGAAAAAACCAGAAGGGGTAGAGTGGAATAATGATGACTGGATTCAAGTCGAAGGAGAAATAACAACTGAGTTTTATCAGCCGTTCCATGCAAATATTCCTGTTTTAGAAGTAACGAAATGGAATAAAGTTGAGCAGCCGAAAGAACAATATGTATTTAGAGGAGCCGATTGATAACATCGGTTCTTTTTTATGGACTAAAAGTTCTGAATGTTGTTAATATTAAATGTGTAGTTCACTTAGTGTAGTGAACAAGTACATGGTTAGTTGAACTCATTGAAAGTATACGGACAGCCCGACTTCCACCTAATTTCTTCTGGGAGTCTTACTACCCGCAAATAGCAGGATAATTAATCAAAGGAGTGATAACAATGACTGAAGTAAAGGGGAAAACAGCTAATGAGTCTAGAGTGTTTAAAACGAGCCGAGTATTTCCAACGGATTTAAATGATCATAATACACTATTTGGTGGAAAAATATTAGCGGAGATGGATATGGTTGCTTCTATTTCAGCAACGAGACATGCAAGAAAAGAATGTGTCACAGCGTCTATGGATTGGGTTGATTTCTTACATCCTGTTCGTTCATCTGATTGCGTTAGTTATGAATCCTTTGTAATTTGGACGGGAAGAACTTCAATGGAAGTTTTTGTGAAGGTAGTGGCTGAAGACTTAATTTCAGGTGAAAAGCGTATAGCTGCAACGTCATTTGTTACATTTGTTGCACTTAGTAAGGAAAATAATCCAGTTCCTGTACCACGAGTTATTCCTGAAACAGAAGAAGAGAAAGAATTACATCGTATTGCTGTATTACGTGCGGAACAACGTAATATTCGTAAGGCAGAGAGTAAGAAAGTAGCCACATTGTTAACTTTTTGAATTGAATATATAGCCGTTAAGGTTACCATAACAAACGATAATGGTTTTAAAATAAAAAGCGGACACCTAAAAATAGGTGTCCGCTTTTATAGTTTTTTCATCCACATATCATATGACAATAACTACTTAGCAGAAGCAAGCAGCACCGACGATGATTAAGAGGATAAATAATACGACTAAAAGCGCAAATCCATTACCATGTGCGAAGCCCATTGTTATTTCCTCCTTTTATTTTAAGATACAACATACAATATGCAAATGAGCTGTTGTTTGATATGGACATATATCATGTAAGGACATTTTTTCTTGAATGATTATGTATAAAAAAAGGGAAGATATAGGAATAACAGTAAGTGGAGAAAGGAAATTATCCATGAAGCACTTTTTCGCTCTAATCCTTTTTTTTATAGGTGTATTCATATGGATGAACATCGATGTGGAAATGGGGAAAAAAATGGCTAGTGAATATGAATTAGGACAAGTTCGATTAGGCGAATTTCAACTATATACGAACGGAGAAGAGTTATATAGGAGATTATTTGAGGATATAAACAATGCGGAAAAGTATATATATATTCATTTTTATATTGTAGGTAAAGATGAAATAAGCAGAGAGTTTTTACAGTTATTAGAGAAAAAAGCATCTAGCGGGGTAGAAGTGAAGTTGTCAGTCGACCGTATAGGTGGATATAAGCTGAAGAAAAAGATACTGAATCAATTAAAAAGAAAAGGTGTCCAGTTTACATTTAGTAAAAAACCTAAACTGAAAAGTATATTCTATTCTTTGCATCAACGAAATCATAGACGCATTGTTACGATAGATGGAAAGGTATCATACGTCGGTGGTTTTAATATCGGAAAGGAATACCTTGGACAAAATCCGAAATTTGGTCCATGGCGTGATTATCATGTACGTATCAATGGGAATGGTGCAACTGATATGGAAAGAAAATTTGCTAAAGATTGGAAAGAAGATACCGGGGAAAAAATGCCTGCACATGAAAGTGTACCTGCAAAAGGAAATGTAAAATATCAATATTTGTTTTCAAATGGAAAAGGTTTATGGCAGAAATATGGGGTGCTTATAAAGCAGTCTAAAAAGTCTTTAATAATTGCTACACCTTATTTTGTACCAAGTAAAGAAATGATGAAAGAGTTAAAAGATGCATTACATCGCGGTGTTAATGTAAAAATTCTCGTGCCATTTAAAAGTGATGCCGTATTGTTAAAACAAGCTGCTTATCCGTATTTGAAAGACATGTTACATGCTGGAGCGGAAATTTATCAATATCGCAATGGATTTTTTCATGGGAAAGTAACGATCATTGATGGAGAAATTGTTGATATCGGTACAGCAAATTTTGATAATAGAAGTTTTTATTTAAATTGCGAATCTAACTGTCTCATATATGACAAAACAGTTGTTGCTGACGTATGGAGTCGATTAAAGGAGGATTTTCATAAATCAAAACAATTTTCTGAACAGGATTTTGAGGAAATTAGTAAATGGGATTGGTTTTTAGCAAGAATAGCGAATGTTTTAGCGTCATATTTATAGCATATAGACAAAAGGAAAGGAGGAATTTTAATGGACTGTATGAAAGAATTAATGAAGTATAGTTACATGTTAATTTATAAAGTAGGAGAGTATACTGAAAAAATCCGGGATGAAGAATTAAAGGATATAATACAGCACCATTTACCGTATATGTTACAAGCATATAATGAACAAGTGAATTTTCAAGAAGGAGAAAATGTACAGCATATAACATATGAACCAATTTCGTTTCATTTGTCTGAAATGGAAATGGAAAAGGAAATAGATAATACATATACAGAAGATATCCAAATTGCAATCTGTTATATTTCACATTTGAAACGATTAGCATTAAAGTTTGCTCAAGTTGCAGTGGAAGTTGCAAATCCAGAATTTCGTTCGTTTTTAGAAAACTGTTTCCTGAAAATGAATCGTTACGCTTATAGTGTGTGGCAATATGTTGTGAAGAAGGAATATAAAATTACACATATATATGAAAACGAGAAATTTGCATAAAAAACTAAGGCGGAATAGTTGTCGCCCTAGTTTTTTACTTTCATGCAGAGAAAAGGGCTAAATGTAATTATTATTAGAAAATTTACAAACATTTACCGTATATTTACTATTTTTCAATCTTTCCTTTAAAAATAGAGAGTAATATGGGATTGTACATATTCTATCAAAGGGAGGAAACGCAAATGAACAAATGGGTTAAATCATTAACTGCTATGGCACTTGCAAGTTCTTTATTAATGGTAGGTTGTAGTAAAGGTGAGGACAAGAAGAAAGAAGAAGACACAACAACACAACAGGATGAGAAAAAGGATAAAGAAACAAGTGGAACAGAGAAGTCTACTGATTCTAAAGAAAAGAAATAAAGTAATAAAAAAGCTTCCTCTTATATATGAGGAGAGCTTTTTTGTTGTATATTGATTGAGAGTATTGAAAAAATAGAGAAAGAATGAGAGAGGAGTAAACAAATGAAAGTATGTGTATTGGGAGCGACAGGTAGAGTAGGTTCGGAAATAATGAAATTAGCATTAAAGGATTCATCCGAAGTGACGGCATTCGTTCGTGATTTAAATAGAATGGAAATAGAACATGACAGGTTACATGTTATAGAAGGAAATATATTAAACGAAAACGATATAAAGAAAGCGATAGAAGGATGTGATATCGTAATTAGCGCTCTTGGAACGGATGGAAATGGGACATTAGCAAAGAGTATGCCAAATATTATAAAGTATATGGAAAAAGAAGGCGTTAAGAAAATTATTACGATAGGAACAGCTGGTATTTTACAAGCGAGAACAAATCCAAATGTATATCGTTTCCAATCATCGGAATCAAAAAGGAAAACGACAGCAGCAGCAGAGGATCATTTAGCTGCATATAAGGCGCTTCATAATAGTGATTTATGTTGGACCATTGTTTGTCCGACGCATTTAATAGACGGTGAGATAACGGGGGTATATCGCACTGAACAACATATATTGCCAGAAGATGGAGCGAAAATTACAGTTGGTGATACAGCACATTTTACATGGGATTTATGCAATGAAAATATATATGAAAATAGTCGAGTTGGTATTTCATATTAAAAAACCATCCCAAAAGCGGGATGGTTAAAAGATGATATAACATACGAAAATGATAATCATAATGATTTGGAGAATAGCTTTCGCTACAGTACTGCTTAAAAAACCAACTACAGTAGCAACTCCTACTAGAAAGGCGTCTTTTGGCGTCTTTTTATGCATGAGCTCTGTGAAAAATACCGATAAGAACGGTATAATTATTAAACCAAAAGGTGGGAAGAAGAACGATCCAACAATGATAGAAATCATACCGACACGTTCGCCCCATTTTGAACTTCCATATTTTTTTAGGAAATATCCATTAGCAATAAAATCAGCGACGAAAATGAATAGGGTGAAAATGGCTTGAATGACCCAAAAAGTAATTGTTAGTTCCCCGCCATTTATACCAAAATGGTAAATCAAATATCCAGCCCATACAGCTAAGATACCTGGGATAATAGGGTAAATAAAGGCGAGAAATGAAATGATGAAACAGGCAATGATACAGATTGTTAAGAAAACAGTCACTTTATAACTCCTTTTTAATATCTAATTTATGTACAGCAATTTTTTTGATTTGATGTCCATCAAGTTCTAATGCTTTAAATTGAAACCCAGCATATTCAATAGAATAACCAGCTTCAATATTTAAGTCAACCGCTTGAGAGAGGAGCCAGCCTCCAATTGTATCTAAATCGCTATCATCAATATGTAGGCCAAACATATCATTTACTTCAGAAATGAGTACTTTTCCATCTAAAACAGTAAGCTTCGGGGTACGCTTTTCAATCATAGGTGATTCATCCGCGTCAAATTCATCTTGAATTTCTCCAATAATTTCTTCAAGAATATCTTCCATTGTTAAAAGCCCAGCAGTACCACCATATTCATCCATAATGATTGCCATCTGAACGCGATTCTTTTGAAGATGTACTAATGTTTTACGGATTGGAACAGTTTCAAATACAGTTAGTACGGGATGTATATAAGATTCAAGTGGTTTATAAATACCTTTTGTTTGATCATGAAATATTTCTTTCGTATTTATCATCCCGATGATGTCATCTTTATCTTTTTCAATTATAGGATAGCGTGTATATTTTTCAGTTGCGACGATATCCATATTTTCTTCTAAAGTATTTTCGGTAGATAAGCAAACCATTTCAGTACGAGGGACCATGATTTCTTTTGCAACCCGGTCATCAAATTCAAAAATATTATTTACATATTTATATTCGGTTTGGTTTATTTCTCCGCTTTTAAAACTCTCACCTAAAATGAGTCGTAATTCCTCTTCTGAATGAGCAAGTTCATTTTCTTTCGCTGGCTCTAAACCGAGTAGTTTTGTGAAAAATATAGCTGCACTATTGAGTAGCCAAATGAACGGATACATAATTTTATCAAATAAAATAAGTGGTTTGGCAAATTTGAGTGTGATTGCTTCTGCTTTTTGAATTGCGAAAGACTTTGGAACTAATTCACCTAATACAACGTGGAAAAATGTAATAACGCTAAAAGCAATAATAAAAGATAACGTGTTAGCCATTGTTCCAGTCATGTTGATTTTTTCAAAAAGCGGTCGTAGTATATGTTCCACAGTCGGTTCACCAAGCCAACCAAGCCCTAAAGAAGTAATCGTAATCCCGAGCTGACAAGCTGATAAATAAACATCTAAATTAGATAGGACACTTCTTGCAGCTAAAGCTTGTTTATTACCTTCATTTGCAAGTTGGTCAATTCGGCTTTTTCGTACTTTTACAACAGCGAATTCTGATGCAACGAAAAAGCCCGAAATAAGAATAAGTACAAAGATGAGAAAAATATTTAATATGTCCAAGTGTGTTCTCTATTCCAAAGTTTGAAATAAAGATGTCACCTCCTGCAATTATGTTATACTTTTATAATAAATCCAAATGAAAAGAATAGTCAAAGGAAAAGGGTAAATATTGGCATGTTTATAGTGTAGTTTTAGAGTTTGTTGTTATTTTGTCCTCGATACAAAAGGAATAACCCTCTACTTTCAGAATATAGAGGGCTATGTAACTTTACGGTTTTGGGATACTTCGTGTTATAGTGTATGTTTGTTGTTTAGAGTTGTTTGTTGTCCAAAGTGCTTGGAGAAAAGATAAGACGCTGTATGGGATATACAATAGTAGTAAACCGATTGTGACAATTACAGGTGCAGTACCACCAAATTGAACGATAAATTGTAATAATCCGATCGTGTGAAAAGTACATTCCATAATTAAAAAGGAAAAAATAATAGAACTTAAAATAGATTTATGATTCGAAGTAAGTGCTAAAAATAATGTATCAACAAGGAAAGCAGAATTTTTCATTTCATATTCACTTGTGTTATACAGGAAAGGGAGCCATTTCTTTATTGCTTGCATAACGATAATCATAGAGGTACTACATACGATGATCAAAGATGAGAAATAAGAAAACTTTATAAAGTTTGCAATATAGAGAAGAAGTAGTAAGATAGAACATTGTAAAAATACAGTGCAAAAAGAGTACGGTATCCAGTGTAGGAAAGTAGTGATCTTTTTAATTGAATTTGGTGCTTTTAAAAATAGATGACCGATTCCTAAACTTATAAAGAAGCCAATTGCAAGAGTGAAAGTGAAACGAACAATTGATAAAAAATATATTTCCCATATGTAAGGGAATAGTGGTGTTGAATGAGTAGAAGTATGTATCATCTGATTTGCTGAGAAAAAAATAGATTCATGCATCCAATCAATTTTTGGAATTGATATAGAAGAAAGTTGATCGAAGTTTTGGAAAATACTTATTAAGCCATTTTGATAAGAATAATTATGTGTAATAAAAAGAGCTGGGATAGGACTTATGACAAAAATAACAATGACACCAATTATAAATTTGCATATATGCGAGCGTAACAAAGACATATAACCACCTACTCTTTGAATATTCAGAAAATTCTTATTCTTATTTTAGCGTTTTTCTAATAAAGTTACAATATCTTTTTCATTAAGTCATTCAGAGAGAGGCTTTCCTAGTGAAGATATGCAAGTGAAGGATTCATGAATAAATTATGACAAGAAAATGAATAATTTTCAGAAAAATAAAATAAATTATTTATTTTTTTCCGAATATATAATATAGTTATGGCACAGAAAGTATTTTAACATAAGGAGGCTTTTTATGAGGATTAAAGGGAATTACGTGCCGAAAAGGGAAGTTTTACTGTGCTCAAGTTCGATTACGATAGGGGAAGCATTGGAGCATTTAAATAAAACAGGGTATCGTTGTGTACCAGTTTTAGATGAAAAAAAAGAGAAATTTTTAGGGAATATATATAAAGTAGATATTTTAGAATATAAAGGATCACTTGACGAAAGTGTAATACAATTATTGAACGATAAAGAAGGATTTGTGAGAGAAGATTCATCTTTCTTTAAAGTATTTTTTACAATAAAAAAATTACCTTATTTATCAGTAGTTGACGAAAAAGGAATTTTCCTTGGAATTTTAACGCATAAAAAAGTTTTTGAGTTATTAGAAGATGCATGGGGCGTTCATTCTAGTAAATATTCTGTCATGATTGGAACGCAAGACTATAATGGAGCGATCCAAAAGTTATCGACAGTTTTGAAGAAATACACTGGTATTCAAAGTTTAATGACTTTTGATAATGATGCTCTATTAGTTCGTAGAATTATGTTTACATTAGGAGAAGAGTTTGAAGATGGTGAATTAGAAACACTTCAAAAAGATTTAGAAGATCATGGATTTAGAGTTGTGTATGTAGAAGAGATGAATAATCCACGTGAAGTAGAAACGATAGAGTAACATGCAAAAGCCATCTAACATATGTTAGATGGCTTTTGAAATTATTTTAAAATAATAATCTAGAATGAGTCTAGTGCTCGAATAACATTTGTGTGAGAGAATATAAAATGTAGATAATTTTGATTTTCAAAAAAATCAATTTGAAAATATGTTTTTATTTTTCAACTAAATATGTTACTATATGTGTGATAAAAACAAAGAGGTCTGACAACTATACTCCACGTAATAACACTCTAATGATTTAAATATTCAAAAAAATCAAAAACAAAAAATAATGACGAGATTAATAATTAGAGTAATAATAAGGGGAATGGAGAAATTATGGAGAAAGACACTGCTTTGTAAGGGGCATATTTTATCATCTTGAGCAGAGAGGAGGATGCATAGCATATTGTGAAAATAAAGATAAACAATGAAAAAGTGCTATGCAAATGAAGAGTATGAAGGGACGATTGAGGCCAGGTGATACGGTAGCAATTGGTTTAATGCTATTTGCATTATTTTTAGGAGCAGGAAATTTAATTTTCCCGCCAGTTTTAGGTCAACAAGCAGGAGAGAATGTTTGGATTGCTACGATAGGATTCCTTGTAACGGGAGTCGGATTACCCCTATTAGCTGTAACAGCTGTCGCGTTTGTAGAGGGGGACTTGAAAGCGCTATCTTCTAGAGTTCACCCTATATTTGCATTTATTTTCCCATTGGTTAGTTATTTAGCAATTGGACCATTTTTCGCAATCCCGCGTACGGGAGCCGTTTCGTTTGAAATGGGTATGAAGCCGTTTTTATCAGATGCAATGGTTTCAGAGTGGTACATGCTATTTCTTTTCACTATATTTTTCTTCGGAATAACGTGGTATTTATCATTAAATCCATCTAAATTAGTCGATTGGTTTGGAAAATTTCTTACACCATTATTAGTATTAATTGTTGCTGTTATTGTCGGGAAAGCAATTATTGATCCAATTGGAGAACCGGCTGCACCTTTAGCTGCTTATAAAGAGAATGCTTTCTTTGGTGGATTTATTCAAGGATATTTAACGATGGATGCGATTAGTGCACTTGTGTTTGGGATTGTTGTAGTACAAGTTATTCGCTCAAAAGGGATAAAAGAGAGCGGACAAATTGCAAAAATAACAGTTGTATCAGGGATTATTGCTGTATTAGGCTTAACGTTAATATATTTATCACTTGCATATCTCGGATCTACAAGTACATCACTTGGTGTGTCGGAGAACGGTGGTCTTATTTTGACGAATGTTGTAAATGAGTTATATGGAACAAGTGGCAAAATTTTATTAGGACTTGTAATTATACTCGCTTGTTTAACAACTTCTGTTGGATTAACATCTGCGTGTGCTGGCTTCTTCACAAACTTATTCCCAAGACTTTCGCATAAAACGATTGTAACTATGGTATGTGTATTTAGTTTAATTGTATCTAACCTAGGGTTAACACAATTAATCACAGTAACATTACCAGTGTTAATGATCATTTATCCAGTTGCAATTGTATTAATCGTTCTTTCATATTTCCATAAATGGATAGGGAAGCGTAATACAATTTACATTGGGGCGATTTTAGGTGCGTTGTTAATTAGTTTCTTTAACGGTTTAGAAAGTGCGAACATTAAAATTGATGCGATTTCTAATGTACTTCAAATGTTACCATTATATAAAGAAGGAATAGGATGGTTAATCCCATCATGTATTGGCGGAATTCTTGGTTTCTTCTTCTATAAATCAAATGAATCAAGTGAATTACAAAAGAAAGGTGCTTAGGCGCCTTTCTTTTTTTAAAGGGGATTTTTGTATTTTGTCTAAGTAATAAATGGGAGGAATGATAAAATGGCTAATTTTGAAGATTTTTTAACTTTTGATGTAAGAATTGGAACAGTAACACAGGCAGAGGAATTTAAAGAAGCGAGAGTACCAGCGATTAAACTAGAAATTGATTTTGGGGAGCTTGGGGTCAAGCGGTCAAGTGCTCAAATTACGAAGAGATATAATCCAGAAGACTTAATTGGTCAGCAAATTGTTGCTGTTGTAAATTTTCCGCCAAAGCGTGTAGCTGGATTTAAATCAGAAGTGCTTGTATTAGGGGGAGTTCCTGAAGCGGGAGATGTTGTGTTGCTTCAGCCTAATATGGAACTGCCAAATGGAACGAAAATTAGTTAGTGTGAAGGTGGGGGGGCAATATGGATATCGGACGAGAATATTTACAATGTGCCATTTCTAATTTCAAAACAACAAAGCAGCAAGGAGAACGGGCACTTTCTCAATTATCATACGAACAAATACAATGGTCTTCTCATGAAGAAACAAATAGCATAGCGATTATAATGAAACATTTGCACGGTAATATGCGTTCCAGATGGACGGATTTTTTAACATCTGATGGTGAAAAAGTTGATCGTGACCGAGATGGTGAATTTGAAGGAGGCTATTCTTCAAAGGAAGAAGCCCTTGCAGCGTGGCAAGAAGGATGGGAATACGTTTTTAATACGATGAATACTATAATGCCGGAACATCTATTGAAGACGGTATACATTCGTGGTGAAGCACATACGGTCCTGCAAGCAATTGAAAGGCAAATTTCTCATTATGCTTTGCATATTGGACAGATTATTTACATCGGTAAAATGTTAAAAGAAAATGAGTGGGAATGTTTAAGCATTCCTAAAGGACAGTCCACTCGTTATGTAGAGAAAAAACGTTCAACATAATAATATGAAAGAAATCGATATAAAATAGGCAGCAAAAAAATAAGCCAAATGATAGACGGTTCCGTAAGCATAAGAATGCTACCAACAATAAGGCCGTATATAATAAGAAAGAAACAAAAAAGTGTATTCATAGGGATAAAACGTGGGATGAAGAGTTGTTGCTGCTTAAAACAACTGTTGTGAAATAAATAAAAATGGAAGTACCGTGTAGTGGTAATAAGGTCTTTCTTTCGTGTAATTCTTTTTCTACATGTATGACAAATGAACGGTGGCTGCATTTCGTTACGCTCCATTTTTTATTTTCATAATAATGTGAGACAAAAGTAGGTACAAAGTGTATGTTCCTATATACGCTCCTGCAATAAGGAAAAATGGATTCAGTAAAATTCCATGAATGCTCGTCATGAAAACTAAATCTTGTATTAAAACATCGTATACATTAATGGAAATAATTGTACCGAGTACATACAGTGCCAAGTACGCAGAAATATGTAACACAATAGAGACTTTTGGATGTTTAGCGGACAAATAAAAAATGAATGATAGAGCGATTGGTAATATTCCTATTAATAGCTTCAATTCATTTCACCTCATTAACAATATAGCCGGAATTTAAACGGTCTATTCTCTAGAGCTTGTACATAACTTGAAATAGAGAGGGTGATAGTATGAATCGAGGCTTTTTTTATGTGAAGTTTACAAGTGTACGTAAGTTAGTTTTATTTATTATTACTACGGTACTAGCGACTTTTTTTCTTATTAGTATGATGGTAACCTCTATGAAAGAGACAAAGTCAACGTATTTATATAATTGGTTAAATGAGTTATCGATGAATGGCTACATGTATGTTCTTGGAAAAGAAAATCATTATTTTACACAAGAGTATCGAAATTTGAATCAAGATTTTTCAATCTCTTCGTTTCTCTTTTCTATGGCTACGAATATTCGTTTTAACGATGTACGTAGTTTTGTCGGAAAAGAGCTTCCTGGCTTTGGTAAGTACGATACAGAAATCGTTATCGCAGGTGAGGGAACAAATTATTCTAACTTACCGATAGAGTCGAGTGTTCCTCTTGAAGAAGTAGTGAAAGAACGGACTGGAGAAGGTGGACAAGCGCCAAAGCCTGATACGAATAAAGAGAAAAAACAACCAGCTCAAACGACTGGAAAAAGACAAGTTGCATTTATATATCATTCGCATAGCTGGGAATCTTATTTGCCGTTACTGAACTTAACGAATGATCCAAACCCGAATAAAGCGACAAGTTCTGTAACGAATATTTCCATAGTCGGCGACCGATTTCGTGAACAATTAGAAAGCGAAGGAATCGGATCTACTAACGATAAGACTGACGTTGGTCAAAGGTTAATTAGTAAAGGGTTAAATAGTAATAGTTCTTACAAAATGTCACGGGAAATTGTACAAGAAGCGATGGCTGGTAATAAAGAATTACAATACTTCTTCGATTTACACCGTGATAGTGCACGAAAAAATGTAACAACAAAAACAATTGGAGATAAATCATATGCTAAGCTTGCTTTTGTAATTGGAAAAGGTAACAAAAACTATGAAAAAAACTTACAATTAGCAACTGCGTTACACGAGACGATTAGTAAGAAATATCCGGGAATGAGCCGTGGTGTAATTCAAAAAGGATTCCAAACAGGGAATGGAGTTTACAATCAAGACCTATCAGGACAAGCGATATTAATTGAAGTTGGCGGGGTAGATAATACAGAGGAGGAATTAAATCGATCAATTGATGCACTTGCTAAGGCATTTGGTGAATATTTTTGGCAAGCGGAAAAAGTGAATGGATAAAGTGAAATTTGAATGAGTGGTAGGCATTGCAATGGTTATCAGCCTACATCAATTAGGGGAAAACGTAAGTGTAAAGCTTACGTTTTTTGTTTGTCATGAAACGAGGATGATAAGATGTCACATTATAGACATAATTTATAATTGCTATAGTAATATCGAAATTTGTCTATTTATAATAGGGGAATTAGAAAGGGATTTTCGCAATAATAGAGAAAATCTTTTTACAAGGAAAATTTTTTACAATGAAATAGGTAGGGTGATTTAAGTGATTAGGGAGATCAAAGTAGAAGATGCAGCATCATTTTTGCAATTAAGTAAGCAATTAGATGAAGAAACGAAATTTATGTTATACGAGCCAGGAGAAAGAAAAACTACAGCCGAGCAACAAGAGCAAATGATTCATCGATTTATACAGAATGAAAAAGCAACAATATTTGTAGCGATTGAGGAAGAGAAAATAGTAGGATTTATTTTAGTGAATGGAAATAACATACAAAGAAAGAGACATGTTGCAGCCATTGTAATTGGTATATTGCAAGAGTGTAGTGGGCGTGGTATTGGAACGAGCTTGTTTAAAGAGGTTGAGAAGTGGGCAAGATTACATGATGTATGGCGTTTAGAATTAACGGTAATGGCCCATAATACAAGAGCTCAGGCACTATATAGAAAAGTTGGCTTTGAGAAAGAGGGTGTCAAAAAAGCTGCTCTTATTATCGATGGACAAAACATTGATGAGTATGAAATGGCCAAATTATTAAAATAAGAGGTCGTTATATGAAAAAAAGATGGACACTACTTGGTATCGTAGCGGCGATACTCATTGTTGGAGTAGCAGGAATCAATTATAAAATGTATAAGGATAAGCAGGCACAGGAAGTGAATGTAAATAACATATTTCCGAAAGCGAAAGAAACGATTGCGAATATGGATGGGGATATTGCGGTAATTAGTAATCCAAATTCGATGCTTGTACTTGTGAATAAAAGTAGGCGTTTACCAGATGGGTATAGACCGCCAGATTTAGTTATTCCGAAAGTACGTTACTCTAGTGAGGGGGATCAAGAAAAGAAAAAAATGAGGAAAGAGGCAGCTAGTGCGCTTGAGGACATGTTTCAACAAGCTGATAAAGAGCGTATTTTCCTTTTTGCAGTCTCTGGATTTAGATCTTTTGATCGACAAAAGGCATTAAATACGATGTATAAAAAACAAGATGGAGAAGTGAAAACTGCGATGTCTAGCGCGATTCCTGGTACGAGTGAACATCAAACTGGACTAGCTATGGATATTACATCGCAATCTGCTAAATTTCAGTTAGAGACAGTTTTTGGAGAGACGAAAGAAGGGCAGTGGCTTTCTGAAAATGCCCATAAATTTGGTTTTGTGA